>NZ_JBQENX010000002.1:0-654521 GCF_052044775.1 Enterobacter sp. 22466
GACGCATCACTGGTGTTCGGGTTGTCATGCCAATGGCACTGCCCGGTAGCTAAATGCGGAAGAGATAAGTGCTGAAAGCATCTAAGCACGAAACTTGCCCCGAGATGAGTTCTCCCTGACCCTTTAAGGGTCCTGAAGGAACGTTGAAGACGACGACGTTGATAGGTCGGGTGTGTAAGCGCAGCGATGCGTTGAGCTAACCGATACTAATGAACCGTGAGGCTTAACCTTACAACGCCGAAGATGTTTTGGCGAAGAGACGCGATTTTCAGCCTGATACAGATTAAACAGAATTTGCCTGGCGGCTTTAGCGCGGTGGTCCCACCTGACCCCATGCCGAACTCAGAAGTGAAACGCCGTAGCGCCGATGGTAGTGTGGGGTCTCCCCATGTGAGAGTAGAGAACTGCCAGGCATCAATTAAGAAGAACCCCGTACCGTAAGGTGCGGGGTTTTTTGCTTTTGTTTCTCCCTCTTTCTGCGGAAGAGGGGCGGGGTGAGGGCATCAGACCGCACTATTCCCCTCCTGGGCTTTCTCCTGGAACTTACCTTGCTAACGAAATTTGTGATCTCCCTCGCAATGTTGTTTATAACAAAATAATAACATTTAATTTACAAGGTATTGAGTTCCTTCAGAACTCAACATGCCGTTGTTTATGGCAGGAGTATAATCATAATGACCGAAAGCATTACATCGAACGGGACGCTGGTTGCCAGTGATACCCGAAGAAGGGTATGGGCAATCGTTAGTGCCTCATCCGGGAACCTGGTTGAATGGTTCGACTTTTACGTCTACTCATTCTGTTCACTTTACTTCGCACATATTTTCTTCCCGTCAGGAAACACCACAACGCAGCTACTGCAAACGGCAGGTGTATTTGCAGCAGGATTCTTAATGCGGCCGATTGGTGGCTGGTTATTTGGCCGTATCGCAGACCGTCGCGGGCGTAAAACCTCCATGCTGATCTCGGTCTGCATGATGTGTTTTGGTTCCCTTATCATCGCCTGTCTGCCGGGGTATGACGCTATCGGAACCTGGGCTCCCGCCCTTTTATTGCTGGCTCGTTTATTCCAGGGACTCTCCGTTGGGGGAGAGTACGGCACCAGCGCCACGTACATGAGTGAAATTGCACTTGAAGGTCGGAAGGGTTTTTATGCCTCTTTTCAGTACGTCACGCTCATTGGTGGTCAGCTGCTGGCCATTCTGGTTGTCGTGATCCTGCAGCAGATCCTTACAGACAGCCAGCTTCATGAATGGGGATGGCGGATTCCTTTCGCGATGGGGGCTGCACTGGCGATCGTGGCGCTTTGGCTGCGCCGTCAGTTAGACGAAACCTCGCAAAAAGAGGTCAGGGCGCTGAAGGAAGCGGGATCGTTTAAAGGACTGTGGCGAAACCGCAAAGCTTTCCTCATGGTTCTGGGTTTCACTGCCGGTGGTTCACTCAGTTTTTATACTTTTACCACCTACATGCAAAAGTATCTGGTGAATACCACGGGAATGCACGCCAACGTCGCCAGCGTCATCATGACCGTCGCGCTGTTCGTCTTTATGCTGATCCAGCCGATAATTGGTGCGCTCTCCGATAAGATCGGCCGTCGCACATCGATGTTGATTTTTGGTGGCATGTCCGCCTTATGTACCGTCCCCATTTTAACCGCGCTTCAGCACGTCTCATCACCGTATGCCGCATTTGCCCTGGTGATGCTGGCGATGGTGATTGTGAGTTTTTATACCTCGATCAGCGGGATACTCAAGGCCGAGATGTTCCCGGCACAGGTGCGTGCTTTGGGGGTAGGGCTTTCTTATGCGGTCGCCAATGCCCTGTTTGGTGGATCAGCAGAGTACGTTGCGCTGTCTCTTAAATCATGGGGAAGCGAAACGACATTCTTCTGGTATGTGACGATCATGGGGGCGCTGGCCTTTATCGTATCCCTGATGTTGCATCGTAAAGGGAAAGGTATTCGTCTTTAATAATGCGCCATCTGCCACACGGCATAGCCGGTCGTAGCACCGGCGACATCCCAGGCAAAATCTTTCCAGCTCCAGCCGCTCCCTGAGGGGCGGCTATCCCACAACTCTTTAGATGCCCCAAGGCTGACTGAGAACATCAGGCCGATTGCTGCACTACGATCCCGGCTATATCCCTGGTGCTGGGCATACTCATTACCGGCAGCGGACAACATCGCGGATGCGAGAAAGTGTTGCGCTTTATCCTGGCCGGACCAACTATCGTTCGCCATATGGCTACAGCCGGTTAAACAGAGGGTCATGAGTAACAAAGGAAGGCGCATCAACAGCTCCATAAAAAAAGCCCTGCGAGTGGCAGGGCCTGGATATTACAGAATACGGCTGATAAGACGGTCGATACGGATGCGACGTAAACGGCGAATAAGCTTACGGACCTTCACCGGATAATCGGCAATGCTCTGTAGCTCGCGGTAATGACGAACCACCGTCGTATGTGTACGAATAAGTTCCAGCTCACGTTCACGCTGCGCGGCCAGTTCATGCTGTGGATCGTGGATCAGAATCGCGTTTTCCAGATCAAGACGCCAGGCACGAGGGTTCAGGTTGTTGCCGGTCAGCAGCATCCATTCATCATCAACCCACATCCCTTTGAGATGATAGCTGTTATCTTCATCTTTCCAGAGACGCACCACCAGTTGGTCGGTATTCACGTAGTACTGCAAACGACTGAGGAAACGACGCAGGTTAATCTCATAAAGGTAGGGCAGGGCGCCGATGATTTTGAAGGGTTGATCTTCAGGAATGAAAAAGTCATTAGCCGTTTTATCACCGACAATAATTTCCACTTTTTTACCGTCGCGCAGCAGCTGAATGATATTGCGCACCAGCACGGCGGGAAGGTTAAAGTACGGCGTACAGATAGTGAGTTTCTGCTCCGCACATGGCATCAGGTGGAAAATCGTTTTGTTCAACAGGCTGGATTTGCCTAACCCCACCAGAGGCGTAACGGACAGCTCTTCGTTGTTTGCATCCCCCTGGAAATGATACACCGCATCGCGCAGCTCCTGGCGGAACGCGCGAACGTCGTTTTTGATTTCCGGGCTTTTCGGACGATGGGGATCGTCAAGGCGATTCACACCGCGGCCATGTACCAGATGCTTATCCACCCAGTTAAACATGATATCGGCCATCTGCGAATTACGGATCAGATGGTAGCGGTCGTAGCGATACTTATCGAGCTGATGGAGGTAAACATCATTCAGACTCGCGCCACTGTAAAGGACGCTGTCATCAATGATGAATCCTTTGAAATGCAGTACGCCAAGCGCTTCACGGGTATTCACCGGCACCCCGTAAACGGGGACATCAACGCCAGGGTTTTCCTGCGCTGTGCGGCAATACCAGTCTGCGTTTGTATTTGAGGCGGCAGCGCCAATACGGCCACGCTGAGCGCGGTGCCAGTCAACCAGCACGCGAACATCCAGTTCAGGACGCTGACGTTTGGCTTCGTAGAGCGCATTCAGGATCGCGCGCCCACCTTCATCTTGTTCAAGATAGAGTGCCACAATGCAAATGCGTCGCGTGGCGCTGGCAATCTTTTCCAGAAGCGTCTCCCGAAAATGAGCGGGAGCGTAAAAGAACTCTACATCATCAACTGACTGAGAAATCTTCGGTAGTTGAGCAAGGTGTTGTTGATGTTTACTACGCTTAAATTTTGACAACATCACAGTGCGTTTCTTCTCTGTTCATTGAAGGGTTGTCTGTACCATGCAAACAACATAAGCGGACAATGATACCACCAGTCCCGTCCAAAGTGGGTAACATTTCCAGTAGCTTACTCGGGTTTATCCGGCGATTTCAGACTGAGGGAGAGGGCAACAATACCCTCGTCCAGCTGAATATCAACGTCAAAACCGAGTTTTCGCGCCAGGGTCACCATACCGCGATTGTTTGGCATAGTAATGCCATTCAGGCGTAACAATCCGTGATCGCGCGTATAACTGATGAGTTTTTCCAGTAGCCGCCGCCCAAGGCCCAGGCCTTTAAGATCGGAGCGCACCAGCACAGCAAATTCCGCATCGACGTTATCCGGATCTGAAATAGCACGCGTCACGCCAAGGATCTCATCACCGTTGTCGGAACGACGAACGGCGACAAAGGCCATTTCTCGATCGTAGTCGATCTGGGTCATATTGGCTAAATCATCATGGGTAAATTCGTTGATTTTGCTGAAGTAGCGATAGTAAAGATCCTCTTTCGTGACCTGAGAGATAAACGTCCGCAGTTGCGGTTCGTCTTCCGGCAAAATGGGGCGAAACAGCGAACGCTCACCGTTCTTCATCTCCACCCACTCTTCCAGCTGCAGAGGATAAGGACGGATCGCCAGACGGCTCTCTCTGTCGCCGTCGAATGGTGCGATAACCAGCGTGACGTCCAGCGCCGTAAATTCATTGCCGGAGGCGAGCAGAGGATGAATGTCCAGCCGCTGGATCTCCGCGCAATCGACTATCAGGTTAGAGACCTGCACCAGGAACTGGCTTAACCCCGCAATATCGAGCGGACGCAGGGCGCTCCGGCCACGGATTTTTTTGCTTTTGATGGCCTGAATAATCAGATAGCGAGCAAGGTTCATGTTCAACGGAGGTAAGGCCACCACGGCTTGTTCTTCAGGGCGCCATTCAACGCCACCTTCGCCCAGCATGATGAGCGGGCCAAATACAGGATCGTGTTCCACAACCACCCGCAGTTCATGTGCGCCCGCGCGGTTAGCCATGCTTTGCACCAGCAGTCCGTGGATCCTTGCCTGTGGCCAGGCCATTTTTACGCGGTCGAAAATAGCATCTGCCGCTTGCTGAACTTCTGCTGCGGTTCGAAGGTACAGCATCACCCCCTGCACATCGGATTTGTGTGGAATATCCGGTGAGCGAAGCTTAAGCGCGACCGGATAGCCAATCTGTTCGGCAATATGCACCGCTTCAGCGCTGTCGCTGGCGATCCAGGTCGGCAGGGTCTGCATCCCATAACTACCAAGAATGGGTTGCACTTCATGAGTATCAAGCGATGTTGCACCTTCATCGATAGCCTGTTGCAACAACCGGTGAACGTCGACGGAATTCGCCGTCAGATTACCGGGTAATGCTGGCGTTTCCCGCAACTGCTTCTGGTTACGGCGGTACTCCACCATATGCATAAAGGCGGTAATGGTACCTTCCGGTGTACGGTATGTTGGCAGCCCGGCTTCGCTGAACAGGCGTCGGGCCTCCTGCGAAGAGAACTCACCGCACCAGTTGGTGAGCAGAGTGACGTATTTACCACGTGGATGGTTACGCACCGCCTCAATGAGCGCTCTCGCGCTTTCACTGCCGGGAGCGACCGCGCTGGGGGAGTGGATAATCATCAGCGCGTCAAAATCCTGACTATCCAGCAAAATGGAGATGGCTTTGATATAGCGATCGCTACTGGCATCATCGCGTAAATCGAGGGGATTGCCGGGAGCTACGCTTGCGGGCAGGGTCTCTCTCAGGCGCTGAAGCGTCGCTTCACCGAGCGTGGCCAGCTTGCCATTACGTAACCACAGTTCGTCCAGCGCCAGGGCCGCTGGGGCTGCGCCATTACTGACAATCATCAACTTCTCCCCGCGTAACGGACGCATATGACTCAACGTCTCGACGGCGGAAAAAAGCTCGTGCGTATCCTGTACCCGCAGCAGACCTGCACGCTGGATCGCGGCATCCCAGGCGGGATCCATCCCGGAGTGGGAATGCAGCAGGCGCTGTGCTGCAGGGCTTCGTCCGCTCTTAATGACCAGGATGGGTTTATTACGTGACGCGCTGCGCGAGGCCGATACAAAACGACGGGCGTCACTGAGGTGTTCAAGATACAGCAGGATCGCGCTGGTTTTACTGTCGCGCGCCAGAAAATCCAGCAGTTCATCCACGTCGATATCCAGGCTGTCACCCAGGGCGATAAAGTAGGAGAACCCCATCTCACGCTGCTGCGCCCAGTCGAGGATCGTGTTGGATACCGCAGCCGACTGCGAAATAAACGCAAGTTTGCCTTTACGGATCGGCACTGGAGAAAAGCTGGCATTCAGTCCTTGCCAGGGAGCGAGCAGCCCCAGACTGTTCGGCCCAAGAATACGCATCTGATAGCGGCTGGCGCACGCCAGAAGCTCGGGTTGCTGTTCAGGAGGAGAGGAGAGGATAATGCAGGTCTTACACCCTTTTTTGCCGAGCGATTCCAGCAATTCCGGGTTACGTTTCGCATTCGTACAAAGTACGGCCAGATCGGGTACGAAAGGCAGGCTCTGCACATCAGGCCACGCAAGCACCCCCTGAACGGCCTTATAAGTCGGTGTAACGGGCATGACGGGGCCGTTAAATCCCCCGGCCAGCAGGTTGCGCATCATCAGGTAGCCTGCGCGATCCGGTTTCATTGATGCGCCGATAACGGCTATGGATTTAGGACGTAGTAGCGCTTCTAACCCTCGCTGGCTCATGCAGGCCTCCTGTGAATGCAAGCGACCTGATGATTTTAAACGTTTTCTGTCCCGGTTGCTGTGACACTGCCCTTATGAACGGTTTTTCCCGCCAGATAGCGTTCGCGAAAACGGGAGAAATGGCTGCCCAACGCCCCAGCCGCCTCGGTATCACCCGCCAGATCCAGCAGGGCAATCGCCACTTCGGCGGTGCAGTATTGTCCGTCGGCATGGGCTTCACGTAAGCGGTAGGCCGATACGCGAGAGAGGTCGACAGAAATGACCGGCAGCGCATCAAGGTAAGGGCTTTTGCGGAACATTTTCCGCGCTTCCGTCCAGGTGCCGTCCAGCATAATAAACAGCGGCGGTTTTCCGGATGGCGGAGCTGAAAGTACCTGACGGTCGACGCCTGCATAGGAGGCGGGGAAAACGACCATTGGCTGATAGTCCGGGCTTGCCACTAAGTCGAGCAGGGCCTGAGGAGGCTCCGTGCGCGACCACTGAAACGCGGCCGTATCAGGCAGAATATCGGCGATCAGACGGCCCGTATTGCTGGGTTTCATCGGTTCGGTATCAAACATGACCAGGCAAAAACGGCTCTCCGCCGTGGCCGGTACCAGCGTGTCGCACAGGCACACTTTTAACGGCAGCAGGCAGCGCTGGCAGCGACGGATGCGGTTGCCACGAGCGAGAAAAGGGCGAGTCGCGCGGGCAAGGCGTTCGGCGCGTAATTGAAGTACAGCGTTATCAGTCATGGGCGAAAGGGCAGGAAAAACCCCATTTTCGCAGAGGCGGGAACGGGGCACAAGATGTGCCCCGTGAATGTTACAGCGACTCGTTCAACCAGTTCTCGAACGGCGCTTTGGGTACCGCGCCGTTGAGCATGTCGATGACTTCACCATTTTTGAAAATCATGATGGTCGGAATGCTACGAATACGAAAACGGGCGCTCAGCTCGCGTTCGGCCTCCGTATTCACCTTCACAAAACGCATTTTCCCGCTGCGCTCTTCGGCGACATCTTCGAAGATTGGCGCGAAGTTACGGCACGGGCCACACCATGGTGCCCAGAAATCGACAACCACCGGGAGATCGTCCTTGAGGAGTTTGTCCAGCGTAGCACCTGTAGCGTTAATCACATCGCCATCAAACAACTCATGGCCACAACGCCCGCATTTCGCACCATCCTCGATCCGATCGTCCGGAATGCGGTTAAGAGCCTGACAGTTGGCACATACGGTATTCATAACTAACCTCTGATAGAACCATGGGACAGCGGCAGTATGCCGATAATGTTTCTAATATGTTACATATTATCAATGAGCCTGTTTGAAACGACAATGCGTTTTATTCAATGAGAACAATAGTCACAGGCTTTTGTACGAAATTATGGCTATGCGCTTGCACATCGGGTAATCTGCGCGCTTCGCGCAGCGCTGGTGGAGAAAAGCATGAACGACGAAATGAAAAATAAAAGCGGCAAGGTCAAAGTGATGTATGTCCGCAGTGATGATGACTCTGATAAACGCACCCAAAATCCGCGTACCGGAAAAGGTGGCGGGCGTCCGGCGTCCTCTCGTGCAGACGGTGGCCGTCGCCCCGCCCGCGATGACAGAAATAACCGCGGTGATGACCGCAAACGTGATGACCGCAAGCGTGACGATCGCAAACGCGATGATTTTGTGCGCGAAGGTTCGTCACCATGGCGTACCGTGTCCCGCGCGTCTGGCGATGAGACGCCGGAAAAAGCCGATCACGGCGGCATCAGCGGTAAAAGCTTTATCGATCCGGAAGTGCTGCGCCGTCAGCGTGCGGAAGAGACACGCGTGTATGGCGAGAACGCCTGCCAGGCCCTGTTCCAGAGCCGTCCTGAGTGTATCGTTCGTGCCTGGTTTATCCAAAGCGTCACCCCGCGCTTTAAAGAAGCGCTGCGCTGGATGGCCGCGAACCGCAAAGCCTACCATGTGGTTGATGATGCTGAGCTGACGAAAGCGTCCGGGACTGAACACCACGGCGGTGTCTGCTTCCTGATCAAAAAACGTAACGGTACTACCGTTCAGCAGTGGGTCAGCCAGGTGGAAGCCGATGACTGTGTGCTGGCGCTGGAAGATGTGGGCAACCCGCATAACCTGGGTGCCATGATGCGCAGCTGCGCGCACTTCGGCGTTAAAGGGGTACTGCTGCAGGATGCTGCGCTGCTGGAATCCGGTGCCGCGATCCGTACTGCGGAAGGCGGTGCCGAACACGTTCAGCCGATCACCGGCGACAGCGTCCTTGATGCCATTGAACAGTTCCGTAAAGCGGGCTATTCCATTGTGACGACCTCCAGCCATGCCGGTACGCCGCTGTTTAAAGCGACGCTGCCGCGTAAGATGGTGCTGGTGTTAGGTCAGGAACGCGATGGTCTGTCAGACGCGGCACTCTCGAGTGCGGATCTGAGCGTCTCTATTGACGGGACAGGCAATGTGGAAAGTCTGAACGTTTCCGTCGCGACCGGCGTGCTGCTGGCGGAATGGTGGCGTCAGAACAAAGCATAAGCTTTTTATGTGCCGGGCCAGCCCGGCACATTCATATCCTACTCGCTTTCTGCCGGTAACACGGGCATCCAGTCAATCGGCGTTTCGCCACGTTTTTCCAGCCACTCATTCGCCAGAACAAAGTGATTACAGCCAAAGAAACCGCGGTGTGCAGACAGCGGTGACGGGTGCGGCGCTTTCAGCACGTGATGACGCTGACGATCGATGATCGCCCCTTTCTTTTGCGCATGCGATCCCCACAGTAAAAACACCACTCCTTCGCGATGTTCATTGATCAGACTGATCACTTTATCGGTGAAGGTCTCCCATCCAAGGCTGGCATGAGAGTGGGCTTGCCCTGCGCGGACGGTCAGGACGGTATTCAGTAACAGCACGCCTTGATGCGCCCAGCTTTCCAGATAGCCGTGGTTTGGTCGGGTAAACCCTGGCACGGTTCCCTCAAGCTCTTTATACATATTGAGCAGAGAAGGGGGGATAGCTACGCCAGGACGGACGGAAAATGCCAGTCCATGTGCCTGCCCTGGGCCGTGATAGGGATCCTGACCGAGAATGACCACTTTCACATCACTCAGTTCGGTGTAGCGGAATGCGTTGAACACATCTTTCTGGGGCGGGTAAATCGTCTGTCCGGACTGACGTTCAGCCGCAACGGTGCTGAGGGTATTGATAAAATAAGGCTGTTGCTTTTCTTCTGCCAGCACGTCATGCCAGGTTAAAGGTGTCGTCATCTCGCTCTCCTGCGAATCTCAATCTGGGACTAGCTTAACCGTTAAATTCCCGGGTGCAAAATTACAGGTTGAAAATACACGTAAGTCACTCAATTTAGGTTGAATATATGCAGGCTGAGTTGAATTGGTAAGGCTGTGAAATTGATCTGAAACAATAAATTCAGACCACACTCTTTGTATGGTTAGGGTTTTTGTTGATTTAAATCAATAAATCGCCTTAGTGTGAATGATATATATACACACAAGAAACAATGGTTTTACCAATTGGCCGCAAGAGGCCGACACCCGTTAATGTAGCCTAAGGGAGGCAACACATGATTACAGGTATCCAGATTACTAAAGCTGCAAATGACGATCTGCTCAACTCTTTCTGGCTGCTGGACAGCGAGAAAAACGAAGCTCGCTGTGTGGTAGCAAAAGCAGGTTTTGCGGAAGATGAAATTGTACCGGTTAACAAACTGGGCGAAATTGAATACCGTGAAATCCCGATGGAAGTGAAACCAGAAGTGCGTGTGGAAGGTGGTCAGCACCTGAACGTAAACGTACTGCGTCGTGAAACGCTGGAAGATGCGGTTAAGCACCCAGAAAAATACCCACAGCTGACTATCCGCGTGTCTGGCTATGCGGTGCGTTTCAACTCTCTGACCCCGGAACAGCAGCGCGACGTTATCGCGCGTACCTTTACTGAAAGCCTGTAAGGTTTTTAGCCACGGGGGTGGAACAAAAAGCCGGGACATTTCCCGGCTTTTTTTTACTCTTCAGTTTTCGTTTCTGACGCTCCAGCGCTTGGCTTGCGACGTTTACCAATGTTTTTGGTATCGCGGTGACGCTGCTTCACGCGCGGCTTCTCTTTTTCTTTCTCTTTTCTCTCCGCCCGTTTCGCGAGCGCTTTCTTGGACGGTTTGCCCGTCATTTTTTCACTCGGTGCTCGCGTGGTCGGACGTAGTCCATCAATGACGCGCGCTTTCAGCGGCTCGTCGACATAGCGGCCAATTTTCTGCAACAGCAGGTAGTCATGTGCTTCGACCAGAGAAATGGCAATACCCTTGCGGCCTGCACGACCGGTACGGCCAATGCGGTGCAGATAGGTATCTCCGCTGCGAGGCATATCGAAGTTGATCACATGGCTCACGTCCGGGATGTCGATCCCGCGCGCGGCAACGTCTGTTGCGACCAGCACGTTAACGCGGCCATCGGTCAGACGCTTAATGCCTTCGGTACGTTTCACCTGCGCCATCTCACCTTCAAGATAGCAATTGTTGATCCCGGCATTACGCAGCATTTCAGCCAGCTCATGCACACGCTCACGCTTACGCACAAACACGATGGTGCGGGTGGCGTCTTCCTGCTTAAGCAGGTGTTTCAGCAACTCAACCTTGTGCTCAAGATTATCTGCGCGGTAATACCACTGGTGGATCTTCTTGCGCTCACGGGTAGATGGCGTTGCTGACACTTCTACCGGATCTTCTAGCAGACGCTCTGCGAAGTCTTTGATCGCATCACCTTCGAGGGTGGCTGAGAACAGCATTGTCTGGTTACGCCAGCGCGTTTCACCGGCGATATGTTCGATATCCTGCGCGAAGCCCATGTCCAGCATACGGTCGGCTTCGTCCAGAATCAGGGTTTCTACCGCGCGGCAGTCAAAGTTCTCTTCTTTAATGTACTGCAGCAAACGGCCCGTCGTTGCAACGACGATGTCCTGGTTTTCGCTGAACACTTCGGCGTGGTTCATATACGCAACGCCGCCTGTGATCGTAGCGATATCCAGATGGGTATTCGCTGCCAGCTCGCGTGCGTGATCGGCAACCTGCATTGCCAGTTCACGGGTAGGCGTCAGGATCAAAATACGCGGCGGGCCTGATTTTTTACGTGGAAAATCGAGCAGATGCTGCAACACAGGCAGCAAGTAGGCTGCTGTCTTCCCCGTGCCGGTTGGCGCAGAACCGAGCACATCGCGGCCCTCAAGCGCAGGCGGAATGGCCGCTGCCTGAATGGCGGTCGGGCGTGTAAAGCCTTTGCTCTCAAGTGCATTGAGCAGGCTTTCATCGAGTTCAAGTTCGGAAAAAGTCGTTACAGTCATGTTCTACCTCTGTGTGGGGCGCTGATTATAGACGTTACGGCTGTAATCTTCATCTGTTTGTATGGATATCGCTTTTCGGCCACTTCGCTTTCCCCTATGCTACTCCAGTTTCACTTAGAAGGTTGCCCTGACATGTCTCAACTCAAAGCGCAGTTGCGCCGCGATGGTTTTACGTTTAAACAGTTTTTTGTCGCTCACGACCGCTGTGCAATGAAAGTCGGTACAGACGGTATTCTACTGGGAGCGTGGGCGCCTGTCGCAGGGGTAAAGCGTATTCTGGATATTGGTACCGGCAGTGGGCTGCTGGCACTGATGCTGGCGCAGCGCACGGAAGAGCCTGTCACGATTGATGCGGTTGAACTGGATGCGCAGGCCGCAGGGCAGGCGAGTGAAAATGCCCGCGAATCCCCATGGGCAAGCCGGATAAAGGTTGAATGCGCAGACGTGCTGGCCTGGGCACCAGAGCAAACGGCGCGTTACGACTTGATCGTCAGTAATCCTCCCTACTACGCACCCGGTGTGGAGTGTGGTACGCCTGAGCGAGAACAGGCTCGCTATACCGGTTCGCTCGATCATAAAGCACTGCTGACCAGCGCGGCGGAGTTGATCTCAGAGGAAGGCTTCTTCTGCGTGGTGCTTCCCGAAAGTACCGGCAATACCTTTATTGATATTGCCCGCGAGATAGGCTGGAACTTACGACTGCGTACCGATATCTCGGATACGGAAGGGCGTTTGCCGCACAGGGTACTGCTGGCGCTCTCGCCAAAAGAGGGGGAATGCTTTAACGACAGGATGGTTATCCGTGGGCCAGACCAGCGTTACTCCGACGATTACACTGCCCTGACCCAGGCGTTTTATCTGTTTATGTGACGCTGCGGGGAGAGTATCGACGGGCCGGATTCCGGCAACGGATCAGGATAGTCCAGAGTATAGTGTAAGCCCCGGCTCTCTTTACGCATCATCGCGCAGCGAACGATCAACTCGGCAACCTGCACCAGATTCCGCAGCTCCAGCAGATTGTTGGAGACGCGGAAGTTGGCATAATACTCATCAATTTCCTGCTGCAGCATTGTGATACGGCGTAGAGCACGCTCAAGACGTTTCGTTGTGCGTACAATGCCAACGTAGTCCCACATAAATAGCCGAAGCTCATGCCAGTTATGCTGGATAACAACCAGCTCATCCGGGTTTTCCACGCGGCTCTCGTCCCAGGCCGGTAAGTGCTCAGCCTGGCGGGCATACGGCATGCGTTTAGTGATATCCACCGCTGCAGACCAGCCATAAACCAGACACTCCAGCAATGAGTTGGACGCCATGCGGTTCGCGCCATGCAGACCGGTATAGCTCACCTCGCCAATGGCATACAAACCATCCACATCCGTACGGCCATGATCGTCAACCATGACGCCACCGCAGGTATAGTGAGCGGCTGGCACAATCGGTACCGGCTCACGCGTCAAATCAATCCCCAGGCTGAGCAGCTTTTCATAAATCATCGGGAAATGCTGACGAATAAACTCAGCCGGTTTGTGGCTGATATCCAGATACATGCAATCTACGCCAAGGCGTTTCATCTCGTGGTCGATAGCGCGGGCGACAATATCACGTGGCGCGAGCTCGCCTCTCGGGTCAAAGTCCGGCATAAAACGTGAGCCGTCCGGGCGCTTCAGATACGCGCCTTCACCGCGCAGGGCTTCTGTCAGCAGGAAGTTGCGCGCCTGAGGATGGAAAAGGGCGGTCGGGTGAAACTGGTTGAACTCAAGGTTGGCGACACGACAGCCGGCGCGCCAGGCCATGGCGATACCATCACCGGAGGCGATGTCCGGGTTGGTGGTGTACTGATACACTTTGGAGGCGCCACCTGTGGCCAGCACCACGGCTTTTGCCTGGCAGGTTTCCACCTTCTCTTTATTACGATTCCAGACCCAGGCCCCCACCACGCGGCGTGTGCCAGGCAGGCCAATCTTGTCGGAAATAATCAGGTCAACGGCATTACTGCGTTCAAGCACCCGAATATTAGGATGGCTGAGCGCTTTACTGACCAGCGTCGTTTCCACCGCTTTCCCGGTGGCATCCGCAGCGTGCAGGATCCGGCGATGACTATGTCCGCCTTCCCGGGTCAGGTGATAGCTCTCTTCACCGTTTGGCTGAACCTGAGTATCAAACAGTACGCCTTGGTCAATAAGCCACTGAACGCAGTGACGTGCATTGCTGGCGACGAATTCCGCAGCATGTTCATCCACAATCCCCGCCCCGGCAACCAACGTGTCTTCAACATGTGACGCAATGCTGTCCGTTTCATCAAACACGGCGGCGATCCCGCCCTGGGCATAAAATGTGGAACCTTCGCTCATCGGCCCTTTACTCAGAACAATTACGTTCTGGTGCTCAGCCAGACGCAACGCCAGCGAGAGACCCGCAGCGCCGCTGCCGATGATCAGTACATCACAATGAAGTTCAGGTGTTGTATTCATAACTCTTGTTTAATTTACTAAACAGTGTCTGGGCAGAATAGCACCTGAATGCGAGATATCGCACGTTTTTTTTAATCCTCGTTGCAATGACTAAACGCAGCGGTTCAGATTTCTGGCGTGTAAAAGAAGGAAAATATTTTGCGAAGCAGATCGTTAGCTTCAGATTTTGTGGTGAAATAAAGCCTGGGTTGAGATACTCTTCTGACCGGAAATGAGATGTTTGAAGTCAGAAAGTGGGTGTGTATCGTGAACAGACTTATAATGAGAGAAAATAAACAGTCTGTGACGCGATGAACAAAAACAAAGGCGTTACGGAACTTATTGAAGAATAGACACTCAAACTCGGTGCTTGCTCAAAAGTGCGGGATTTGTAGAGTGGCGTTTCGATAGCGCGTGGAATTTAGGTTTGGGGAGACATTACCTCGGATGAGCGAGCAGTTAACGGACCAGGTCCTGGTTGAACGGGTCCAGAAGGGAGATCAGAAAGCCTTTAACCTACTGGTGGTGCGCTACCAGCATAAGGTGGCGAGTCTGGTTTCCCGCTATGTACCGTCAGGTGATGTGCCTGATGTAGTACAAGAGTCTTTTATTAAGGCCTATCGCGCGCTGGACTCGTTCCGGGGAGATAGTGCTTTTTATACCTGGCTGTACCGTATTGCGGTCAATACGGCAAAGAATTATCTGGTCGCTCAGGGCCGTCGTCCGCCTTCAAGTGATGTGGACGCAATCGACGCTGAAAACTTCGAAAGTGGCGGCGCGCTGAAAGAAATTTCGAACCCTGAGAACTTAATGTTGTCAGAAGAACTGAGACAAATTGTTTTTCGCACGATCGAGTCGCTCCCGGAAGATTTACGCATGGCAATTACGTTACGGGAGCTTGATGGTCTGAGCTATGAAGAGATAGCCGCTATCATGGATTGTCCGGTCGGCACGGTACGTTCTCGAATTTTCCGTGCGCGAGAAGCTATTGATAATAAAGTTCAACCGCTTATCAGGCGTTGACGATAGCGGGATACTGGAAAAGGTATTAGGCATGCAGAAAGAAAAACTTTCCGCTTTAATGGATGGTGAAACGCTGGATAGTGAGCTGCTCAACGAGCTGTCTCATTCTCCCGAAATGCAAGAGACCTGGGAGAGCTACCATCTCATCCGTGACACCCTTCGCGGTGACACCGGCGAGGTTCTCCATTTCGATATCTCAGCCCGCGTGATGGCGGCCATCGAGAATGAGCCTGTTCATCAGACCACTCCGCTGATTCCTGAAGCTCAACCCGCGCCTCACCAGTGGCAGAAAATGCCGTTCTGGCAGAAGGTGCGCCCGTGGGCCAGTCAACTTACCCAAATGGGTGTGGCCGCATGCGTATCGCTTGCAGTTATCGTTGGCGTCCAGCACTATAATACTCAGTCTGAAACTAATCAGCAGCCAGAAGCGCCAGTGTTCAACACACTGCCGATGATGGGCAAAGCCAGCCCGGTAAGTTTGGGTGTACCGGCTGATGCCTCCGCCAGCGGCGGTCAGCAACAGCAGGTTCAGGAGCAGCGCCGTCGCATTAATGCGATGTTGCAGGATTATGAGTTGCAGCGTCGTCTGCACTCTGAACAGCTTCAGTTTGAGCAGGCACAAACCCAGCAGGCTGCTGTGCAGGTGCCAGGAAACCAAACTTTAGGAACGCAATCGCAGTAATGAAGCAACTTTGGTTCGCCATGTCTTTGATGGCGGGTAGCCTGTTCTTCTCTGCCAACGCCTCGGCTGATGTTTCATCCGGGGCGTTGTTGCAGCAAATGAATCTGGCCAGCCAGTCACTCAACTACGAGTTGGCATTTATCAGCATCAATAAGCAGGGTGTCGAGTCGTTACGCTATCGCCATGCCCGTCTTGATAATCAGCCGCTCGCGCAACTTTTACAGATGGATGGCCCGCGTCGGGAAGTCGTCCAGCGTGGTAACGAAATTAGCTATTTCGAGCCAGGCCTGGAACCTTTCACGCTCAATGGCGACTATATTGTTGATTCCCTGCCATCGCTGATCTACACCGACTTCAAGCGTCTGGCCCCTTACTACGATTTTATTTCGGTAGGGCGGACGCGCATCGCCGACAGACTGTGTGAAGTGATCCGCGTTGTCGCCCGCGACGGGACGCGTTACAGCTACATTGTCTGGGTTGATGCTGAAACCAAGCTCCCTATGCGCGTAGACCTGCTTGACCGCGACGGTGAGACGCTGGAACAGTTCCGCGTGATCTCCTTTAGCGTCAACAATCAGGTGGGTAATAGCATGCAGAATCTGGCGAAAGCCAGCCTGCCGCCATTGCTTTCCGTTCCGTCCGGAGATTCCGTGAATTTCAACTGGGTCCCTTCCTGGATCCCGCAAGGCTTTACTGAAGTCTCAAGTAGCCGCCGTCAACTGCCTACCATTGAAACACCGGTTGAATCTCGCCTCTACTCAGATGGGTTGTTCAGCTTCTCGGTTAACATCAATCGCGCGACGGCAAACAGTTCAGAACAAATGCTGCGTACCGGACGTCGGACTGTCAGCACCACGGTACGTGACAACGCAGAGATCACCATTGTCGGTGAATTACCGCCGCAAACGGCGAAGCGAATTTCCGACAGCATTAAATTCAGGGCTGCGCAATGATTAAAGAGTGGGCTACGGTTGTATCATGGCAGGAGGGGATTGCGCTGGTAAGCTGTGATGTGAAAGCCTCATGTAATAGTTGTGCATCCAGAGCCGGTTGCGGCAGTCGTGTGCTGAATAAGCTTGGGCCGCAAACGTCGCACACCCTTACCGTGCCGAGTGAACAACCGCTGGTGGCTGGACAGAAAGTGGAACTGGGCATTGCCGAAGGCAGCCTGCTGGGTTCCGCAATGCTGGTTTACCTCTCCCCGCTGGTGGGGCTCTTTGTGATGGGCGGCGTATTTCAGACACTGTTTGGTACCGATGTGGCCGCCATGTGCGGAGCCGCATTGGGTGGTGTGGGAGGTTTTTGGCTTGCCAAAGGTTTCTCCCCCAGGCTTGCAGCCCGCGAAGCGTGGCAGCCTGTTATTCTCAGCGTAGGGCTGGCACCAGACCAACTTCGTGTTGAGACGCTCTCCTCTGAGGCCCGGTGATCCATCGGGCTTTATCATTATTTACATCTTAAAAAAGAAAACGCCATTTCTTCACGCTATACCTGGCGCTAAGTGCATTTCCAGGTAACGGGGATGTAGTGTAGAATGCTGCGTTTTCGCACTGAAAAACGTCAGGCTAAGAACAGCGGCCTCCAGGAATTCGTAAGGCATAATTATTTAACTATATGAAGAACATACGTAACTTTTCGATCATTGCTCACATTGACCACGGTAAGTCGACGCTGTCTGACCGTATTATCCAGATTTGCGGTGGCCTGTCTGATCGTGAAATGGAAGCCCAGGTTCTGGACTCCATGGACCTGGAACGCGAACGTGGTATCACCATTAAAGCGCAGAGCGTCACGCTCGATTATAAGGCGGCTGATGGTGAAACCTATCAACTGAACTTTATCGACACCCCAGGCCACGTTGACTTCTCCTATGAAGTTTCACGCTCGCTGGCAGCCTGTGAAGGCGCGTTGCTGGTGGTGGATGCGGGGCAGGGCGTAGAAGCCCAGACCCTGGCAAACTGCTACACCGCGATGGAAATGGATCTCGAGGTAGTGCCGGTTCTGAACAAAATCGACCTGCCTGCCGCTGACCCTGAGCGCGTGGCGGAAGAGATTGAAGATATCGTCGGGATTGACGCGACCGATGCCGTGCGTTGCTCGGCCAAAACTGGTGTGGGCGTTATCGATGTGCTGGAACGTCTGGTGCGTGATATTCCGCCACCAGAAGGTGATCCGGATGCCCCACTGCAGGCGCTGATTATCGACTCATGGTTCGATAACTACCTGGGCGTGGTCTCGCTGGTGCGTATTAAAAACGGCACCATGCGTAAAGGCGACAAAATTAAAGTGATGAGTACCGGCCAGGTCTACAACGCAGACCGTCTCGGGATCTTCACACCAAAACAGGTTGACCGTACCGAGCTGAAATGCGGCGAGGTGGGCTGGCTGGTTTGTGCCATTAAAGACATTCTCGGTGCGCCAGTGGGCGATACCCTGACCGGTGCGCGTAACCCGGCAGATAAAGCGCTGCCTGGCTTCAAAAAGGTAAAACCCCAGGTGTATGCGGGTCTGTTCCCGGTCAGCTCTGACGATTACGAGAACTTCCGCGATGCGCTCGGCAAGCTGAGCCTGAACGATGCCTCCCTGTTCTATGAGCCAGAAAGCTCAACGGCGCTCGGCTTCGGCTTCCGTTGCGGCTTCCTTGGTCTGCTGCACATGGAGATCATTCAGGAACGTCTGGAGCGTGAATACGATCTGGATCTGATCACCACCGCGCCGACCGTAGTCTACGAAGTGCAGACCACCAACAAAGAGATCGTCTATGTCGACAGCCCGTCCAAGCTGCCGCCGCTGAACAACATCGATGAGTTGCGTGAGCCTATCGCAGAGTGTCATATGCTGCTGCCGCAGGAATATCTGGGTAACGTCATCACGCTGTGCGTTGAGAAGCGTGGTGTTCAGACCAACATGGTTTACCACGGTAACCAGGTCGCGTTGACCTACGAAATCCCGATGGCGGAAGTGGTTCTCGACTTCTTCGACCGTCTGAAGTCTACCTCTCGTGGCTATGCGTCACTGGATTACAACTTCAAACGCTTCCAGGCTTCAAACATGGTGCGTGTGGACGTGCTGATCAACGGCGAACGTGTTGATGCGCTGGCGCTGATCACCCACAACGACAATGCGCCATACCGTGGCCGTGAACTGGTTGAGAAGATGAAAGATCTGATCCCACGTCAGCAGTTTGATATCGCGATTCAGGCGGCCATCGGTAACCACATTATCGCCCGCTCTACCGTGAAACAGCTGCGTAAAAACGTTCTGGCGAAATGCTATGGCGGTGACGTCAGCCGTAAGAAAAAGCTGCTGCAGAAGCAGAAAGAAGGTAAGAAGCGTATGAAGCAGGTCGGTAACGTCGAGCTGCCGCAGGAAGCATTCCTTGCCATCCTTCATGTTGGTAAAGACGGCAAATAACCCTAAGGAGTTGGCATGGCGAACATGTTTGCCCTGATCCTGGTCATCGCTACCCTGGTGACAGGTCTGTTGTGGTGTCTGGATAAGTTTATTTTCGCCCCAAAACGCCGTGAACGTCAGGCTGCCGCGCAGGCAGCCACAGGTGATGGGCTTGATGCGAAAACCCTGAAGAAAGTTGGCCCGAAACCGGGCTGGCTGGAGACCGGGGCATCGGTATTCCCGGTGCTGGCGATTGTGCTGGTGGTGCGTTCGTTTATTTACGAGCCGTTCCAGATCCCGTCAGGCTCCATGATGCCAACGCTGCTGATTGGTGATTTTATTCTGGTCGAGAAGTTTGCCTATGGCATCAAAGATCCGATCTACCAGAAAACGCTGATCGAAACGGGCCATCCGAAACGTGGCGACATTGTGGTGTTTAAATACCCGGACGATCCACGCCTTGACTACATCAAGCGCGCGGTGGGTCTGCCGGGTGATAAAGTCACCTACGATCCGGTTGCCAAAGAAGTGACCGTTCAGCCTGGCTGCAGCTCTGGTACCGCGTGTGAAAACGCGCTGCCAATCACCTACTCAAACGTTGAGCCGAGTGATTTTGTGCAGACCTTTGCCCGTCGTAACGGCGGTGAAGCAACCAACGGTTTCTTCCAGGTGCCGAAAGATGAAACCAAAGAGAACGGTATTCGTCTGGTCGAACGTAAGGAGACGCTGGGTGATGTGACGCACCGGATCCTGACCGTACCCATTGCCCAGGATCAGGTGGGGATGTATTACAAACAGCCGGGTCAGCAACTGGCCAGCTGGATCGTCCCGCCGGGACACTACTTCATGATGGGTGATAACCGCGATAATTCCGCGGACAGCCGTTACTGGGGCTTTGTGCCGGAAGCGAATCTGGTAGGTAAAGCAACCGCAATCTGGATGAGTTTTGAGAAGCAGGAAGGCGAATGGCCGACCGGGGTTCGCCTGAATCGTATTGGCGGGATCCATTAATTCTCAATAATTGAACACGTAGTCGCTTTAATTAGCGGCTACGTGAATTATTTCAGCGATAAATCTCTTCGAACTAACGACATCCCCTGTCGTTGTGTATAGAATATTCCCCCGAAGTTTAAGGTTGGCCCTGCAAGGGTGCCACGGCACACGAAACCGCGTTGGTTTCTCAGGTCGGTTTCGTGTGCTGCATTTTTGACGCATTCATTTATTGGTATCGCATGAACCCCATCGTAATTAATCGGCTTCAACGGAAGCTGGGCTACACTTTTCATCATCAGGAGCTGTTGCAACAGGCATTAACCCATCGCAGTGCCAGCAGCAAACATAATGAGCGCCTCGAATTTTTAGGTGACTCTATTTTGAGTTTCGTGATTGCCAATGCGCTTTATCATCGTTTCCCGCGAGTGGATGAAGGTGATATGAGCCGCATGCGCGCCACGCTGGTACGGGGTAACACCCTTGCGGAAATCGCACGCGAATTTGAACTGGGCGAATGTCTGCGTCTTGGACCGGGTGAACTGAAAAGCGGCGGCTTCCGTCGTGAATCTATTCTTGCCGATACGGTTGAAGCATTAATCGGTGGCGTGTTCCTGGACAGCGATATCCAGACCGTAGAAAAGCTGATCCTGAACTGGTATCAGACCCGTCTGGACGAAATCAGTCCGGGCGATAAACAAAAAGATCCAAAAACGCGCTTGCAGGAATATTTGCAGGGCCGCCATCTCCCGCTGCCATCCTATCTGGTGGTGCAGGTGCGTGGTGAAGCGCACGATCAGGAATTTACCATCCATTGCCAGGTCAGTGGCCTGAGTGAACCGGTGGTGGGCACAGGTTCAAGCCGTCGCAAGGCTGAACAGGCTGCCGCCGAACAGGCGTTGAAAATGCTGGAGCTGGAATGAGCGAAGAAAAAACCTATTGCGGATTTATTGCCATCGTCGGACGTCCGAACGTGGGGAAATCCACCCTGCTGAATAATCTGCTTGGGCAGAAGATTTCGATCACCTCGCGTAAGGCGCAGACCACGCGTCACCGCATTGTCGGGATCCATACTGAAGGCGCGTATCAGGCGATCTACGTCGATACCCCAGGCCTGCACATGGAAGAGAAGCGTGCCATCAACCGCCTGATGAACAAAGCGGCGAGCAGCTCGATTGGTGATGTGGAACTGGTTATTTTCGTTGTTGAAGGCACCCGCTGGACGCCGGACGACGAAATGGTCCTGAACAAGCTGCGTGACGGTAAAACGCCGGTGATCCTCGCAGTCAACAAAGTGGACAACGTGCAGGAAAAAGCCGATCTGCTGCCGCATCTGCAGTGGCTGGGTAGCCAGATGAACTTCCTCGACATCGTTCCGCTGTCTGCAGAGACCGGCCTGAACGTGGATACCATCGCTGGCATCGTGCGTAAGCATCTTCCGGAAGCGATTCATCACTTCCCGGAAGAGTACATCACCGATCGTTCTCAGCGCTTTATGGCCTCTGAAATCATCCGCGAAAAGCTGATGCGTTTCCTTGGCGCAGAACTGCCGTATTCCGTGACGGTAGAGATTGAGCGTTTCCAGAGTAACGAGCGTGGCGGTTACGACATCAACGGCCTGATCCTTGTTGAGCGTGAAGGGCAGAAGAAGATGGTGATTGGCAACAAAGGTGCCAAGATCAAAACCATCGGTATCGAAGCCCGTAAAGACATGCAGGAGATGTTTGAAGCACCGGTTCACCTGGAGCTGTGGGTGAAAGTGAAATCTGGCTGGGCCGATGATGAGCGTGCTCTGCGCAGCCTCGGTTACGGCGAAGATCAGTAAACCAAGACGACGCGCAAATGGAAGGCTGGCAGCGCGCATTTGTTCTGCATAGTCGTCCCTGGAGCGAAACCAGCCTGATGCTGGACGTCTTCACGGAAGAGTCGGGTCGCGTGCGCCTTGTTGCAAAAGGCGCACGTTCCAAACGTTCTAACCTCAAAGGTGCCTTACAGCCCTTTACGCCGCTGCTGGTCCGTTTTGGCGGGCGAGGGGAAGTCAAAACCCTGCGCAGCGCTGAAGCCGTCTCTCTGGCGCTTCCCCTTTCTGGCATCACGCTTTACAGCGGTCTGTACGTCAATGAACTCATCTCACGTGTTCTGGAACATGAGACTCGCTTCTCTGAACTTTTCTTCGACTATCTGCACTGTATCCAGGCTCTTGCGGGCGCCGCCGGTTCGCCCGAACCCGCTCTGCGCCGTTTCGAGCTGGCGCTGCTGGGTCATTTGGGATATGGCGTTGATTTCCTGCATTGTGCGGGCAGTGGGGAAGAGGTGGATGAGACGATGACCTACCGTTACCGTGAAGAAAAAGGCTTTATCGCCAGCGTCGTGATCGATAACAACACCTTCACCGGACGCCAGCTCCGGGCGCTGTATGAGCGAGAATTTCCGGACCAGGATACCCTTCGTGCTGCAAAACGCTTTACCCGGATTGCCCTCAAGCCGTATCTTGGCGGCAAGCCCTTAAAGAGCCGCGAATTATTCAGGCAGTTTATGCCGAAACGTTAACGTTTTACCCCTCACCCCAACTCTCTCCCGGAGGGAGAGGGGGAAGGGAAATGAATCAAAATACCGAGGATTGTCATGGCTGAATTACTGTTAGGCGTCAACATCGATCACATCGCCACGCTGCGTAATGCACGCGGTACGGCTTATCCCGATCCGGTTCAGGCGGCGTTTATCGCTGAGCAGGCTGGCGCCGATGGCATTACCGTTCATCTGCGCGAAGACCGCCGCCACATCACCGACCGTGACGTGCGTATTCTGCGTCAGACGCTGGATACCCGGATGAACCTGGAGATGGCGGTCACCGAAGAGATGCTGACGATTGCCTGTGACACCAAACCGCATTTCTGCTGCCTGGTACCGGAAAAACGTCAGGAAGTGACCACCGAAGGCGGTCTGGACGTGGCGGGGCAGCGTGACAAAATGCGCGATGCCTGCAAACGTCTGGCGGACGCGGGTATCCTGGTTTCTCTGTTCATCGACGCTGATGCGGAGCAGATCAAAGCGGCGGCTGAAGTGGGCGCACCGTATATTGAAATTCACACCGGCTGCTATGCCGATGCCAAAAACGACGCCGAGCAGGCTAAAGAGCTGGAGCGTATCGCGAAAGCGGCCACTTATGCCGCGAGCCTGGGTCTGAAGGTAAACGCAGGGCATGGACTGACCTACCACAACGTTAAAGCCATCGCCGCCCTGCCGGAAATGCATGAGCTGAATATCGGCCACGCCATTATTGGCCGTGCGGTGATGAGTGGCCTGAAAGAGGCGGTTTCAGAAATGAAACGCCTGATGCTGGAAGCGCGTCAGTAATGGCTATTCTGGGCTTAGGTACCGACATCGTCGAGATAGCCCGCATTGAAGCGGTGATCGCCCGTAGTGGCGATCGCCTGGCAAGGCGCGTGCTGAGCGATAACGAATGGGGCATCTGGGAAGCGCATCAGCAGCCGGTACGTTTCCTGGCCAAGCGCTTTGCCGTTAAAGAGGCAGCGGCCAAAGCCTTTGGCACCGGTATTCGTAACGGTCTGGCGTTTAACCAGTTTGAAGTGTTTAACGATGAGCTGGGTAAGCCGCGCCTGCGTTTATGGGGCGAGGCGTTGAAGCTGGCAGAGAAACTCGGCGTGGCGCACATGCACGTGACAATCGCGGATGAACGGCACTATGCCAGCGCAACGGTGATTATCGAAAGTTAAAGTTTGTCCGCGTGATGCATCAGGACAAACTTATCCCACAGCTGCTCTTCGCTTTCGACGTGTGCCGGATCCTTCAGGATGGTATTGGGGATCGGGCACACCTTCTGGCAGGTCGGCGTCT
This sequence comes from Enterobacter sp. 22466, assembly GCF_052044775.1. NCBI lineage: Bacteria > Pseudomonadati > Pseudomonadota > Gammaproteobacteria > Enterobacterales > Enterobacteriaceae > Enterobacter > Enterobacter sp. 22466. The sequence continues at coordinate 24,184 of NZ_JBQENX010000002.1, forward strand.
CATAGTGGCCGATGCACTCGGTGCAGCGGTCGCTGTTAATCTCATAAATGCTGTCGCCCATCGAAATCGCCTGGTTTGGGCATTCCGGTTCGCACATATCGCAATTGATGCATTTTTTGGTGATTAACAGCGCCATCAGGAAATTCTCAGAAACAACACAAACAGGGCGGGCATTATACGCTCATTCGTTGCTCAAACCAGTTTTTTTACCAGCTCTTCGCTGTGACGAATGCGCTCAGGCGCATGCTCCAGATCCTGTTGTACCAGCGCCATAAACAGCAGATCCGTCAGCATCATCTGCGCACTCGTTGATGAGATAGCGGCACTGCGCGTGGCCTGTTCCTCGGCGATCGTATATAAACAGCGCGTTGCCCGCTGCTGCAGTGCATTGGGGGTAAAACCGGTGATGGCCAGTATTTTCCCGCCTACACGCAGCGCCTCATCGGTGGCCATGTTGATTTCGCGACGTTCGCCAGTATAGGAGATCGCCAGCAGCAGATCGTCAGGATCCATAGCCTGCACTGTGGCCAGCAGGGCATGCATATCCTGCTCGACGATGGCGTTATACCCGATCTTTGTCAGCTTCCAGCCAAAATTGCGCGCCACCAGTCCGGACGCGCCGATGCCGGTCAAAATGATCCGACGTGCCGCACGCAGCATTGCCACGCTTTCCAGTAATTTTTCTTCGGTGTTCACATCGAGGGTGGCGTGCATGGCCGCGACATTCTCTTTGATCAACTTCTCACCCACGAGACGCATGGGATCATCGCCACGGATCTGATTATGCACCGGCATGGATTGCGGATTGGGGTTACTCACCAGGGCTTCGCTAATCGCCAGCTTCAGTGCCGGGAAGCCCTTAAAGCCAATCTTCTGGGCAAATTTCACCACGCTGGACTGACTCACACCCGCTTCGCTTGCCAGCTGCTGCGAACTCAGATGGCGGGCGTGGTCGGGCTGAGAAAGCAAAAAATCCGCCAGCTTTTTGTCGCTTTGAGCAAAGCCGGCATAACGCTGGCGAATGCGAATTAAACAGTTCATACGTTCTCCTGGCGAAAATGTGATTGTCTGCGCAAATACGAATTTTGCTCGCCTGAATGAATTTTATATTCCATTATAGTGCGATTATTATGAATTAAAAATTCCAGAGGTAAAAAAGATGAATCTTGGCTCACTTGTATCAGAAACGCGTAACCCGCAAACCATGGATCTGGATGCACTCTCCACCCTGGAGCTGGTTAACCGTTTTAATCAACAGGATACGCTGGTCGCCCTGGCAGTGAAAGAGACATTACCAGAGGTGGCGAAGGCAGTCGATGCCGCGGCGCAGGCGCTCAAGGCGGGTGGCCGCATTATCTATATGGGCGCCGGAACCAGCGGACGTCTCGGCGTACTGGATGCGTCTGAATGTCCACCCACGTTCGGCGTTCCGCACGGGCTGGTAGTCGGCCTCATTGCCGGTGGGCCTGGTGCGCTGCTGAAGGCGGTGGAAGGGGCGGAAGACAACAAACAGCTCGGCGAAGATGACCTGAAAGGGATTAACCTCAACGCAAAGGATCTGGTCGTCGGACTGGCCGCTTCCGGGCGCACACCTTACGTCATTGGCGGTCTGGAGTATGCCAACCAGACGGGTTGTACTACCGTGGCTATCTCCTGTAATCCTGGCTCACCCATTGCGCAGGTGGCCCACATCGCGATTTCTCCGGTCGTCGGGCCCGAAGCGCTTACCGGCTCCACGCGCCTCAAATCCGGGACTGCGCAAAAACTGGTACTCAATATGATCTCCACCGGCGCGATGGTGAAGTTCGGCAAGGTGTATCAGAACCTGATGGTGGATATGCAGGCCACCAACGTCAAGCTGGTGGACAGGGCCTGTCGCATGGTGATGGAAGCGACAGGCGCAGGCCGCGAAGAGGCGGAAGCCGTACTCACGCAAACCGATCACGATGTGAAACCGGCCATTCTGATGATCCTGAGCGGGCTGGATGCCGCCGCCGCACGAGCTAAACTCGCTGCGCATGATGGGTTCTTACGGGCGGCATTAGAAAACTAAAAAGAGGCGTGTATGGAAAAAACAGCAGCGCTCGCCAGCCATATTTTGCAGGGGATCGGCGGAGAGAAGAACATTCAGCGTCTGGAAAACTGCATGACGCGCGTGCGCGTCGAGGTGCATGACGACGACCAGCTTGATATCGCGCATCTTAAGCAACTTCCTGGCGTCAGCGGATACGTTAAGCAGGGGCAACAGCATCAGCTGATTGTCGGGCCGGGAAAAGCGGCGCAGGTTGTGGATGCCATGCGCGCATTGATGGGCGGAGGGGCGGCCGTGCCGGTTGACGATGCCGGGCGCACCAAAGCGCAGGCGAAGGCCAAATACAAAGCCCCCATGAGCGATGCGCTGCGACAGCTGGCAAATGTCTTTATCCCTCTTATTCCGGCATTTATTGCCTCCGGCTTGATCACCGGGATCATCAATATCCTCAAGCGCCCGGATATAGTCGGCGATTTTGCCACTCACTATCCGAACCTGCTCGGGATTCTGGGGATCTTTGGTAGCGCCGTCTTCGCCATCATGAACATTCTGGTTGGGGTCAATACCGCCAAAGTGTTTGGCGGCTCCATGGCCATGGGCGGGGTGATGGCCGGTATTCTCTCCAGCCCGCAGCTGGCGCAGATAACCCTGTTCGGCGAGGCCCTCCAGCCCGGTCGCGGCGGGGTGATTGCGGTGCTGCTGGTGGTCATTCTGATGTGCTGGATTGAGAAAAAGCTGCGCGCCGTTCTCCCCGGTTCAATTGAGCTGATCCTTAATCCGCTGCTGACCACGCTTATCACCGGCTGTGTGGCGATTGTTGCCCTGCAGCCGCTGGGCGGCTGGATCTCAGAGGTGATTGCCCACGGCGCTTCTCTGGCTATCGATCGCGGCGGGCTGTTCGTGGGGGCTGTGCTGTCAGGGACCTTCCTGCCGCTGGTGCTGACCGGCCTGCATCAGGGGCTGGTACCGATCCACGTCGAGCTGGTGCAGGCGCATGGTTATAACGCGCTGCTGCCCATCCTGTCGATGGCGGGGGTAGGTCAGGTCGGTGCGGCGATTGCCGTGCTGATGAAAACCCGCAACGCGCGGTTGAAAAAAGTGATTAAAGGGGCGCTACCGGTTGGATTGCTGGGCATTGGCGAGCCGCTGATTTTTGGTGTCACGCTGCCGCTCGGTAAGCCTTTCCTTGCGGCCTGTCTGGGCGGCGCGGTAGGCGGGGCGCTTATCAGCTACTGGAAAGTCGCCACCGTTATTACCTTTGGTCTCTCCGGTTTACCGCTGGCGCTTACCATCGTGACCGGAAAAGTCATGCTCTATCTGTTAGGCTATCTGGTAGCGGTGATCGCCGGGTTCCTGTTTACCTGGCTGGCGGGATTCAACGACCCAGAGGAGTAAGGTTTGGCTAATCACGAGCGTCGTGTTGTCTTTTTCGATCTGGATGGAACGCTGCATCAGCAGGATATGTTTGGTACGTTTATGCGCTACCTGCTGCGGCGTCAGCCCCTGAACGCACTGCTCGTCTTACCTTTGTTACCCGTGATTGGCCTTGCGCTGCTGGTGAAAGGCCGGGCTGCGCGCTGGCCAATGAGTCTGCTGCTCTGGGGCTGCACCTTTGGCCACAGTGAAGCCCGGCTCAAACAGCTTGAGCAGGACTTTGCGCACTGGTTTCGCGGTCATGTGACGGCGTTTCCGGTTGTGCAGGCACGGCTGACCAGCTACCTCGATGCGAACGACGCCGATATCTGGTTGATTACCGGCTCGCCACAGTCGCTGGTGGAGCAGGTCTATTTTGATACGCCGTGGTTGCCGAGGGTGAATCTGATCGCCACGCAGACCTCCCGTGGTTACGGCGGGTGGGTATTGAGCATGCGCTGTCTGGGGCACGAAAAGGTGGCCCAGCTGGAGATGCGCATTGGCACGCCGCTGCGTCTGTACAGCGGTTACAGCGACAGTAAGCAGGACAACCCGCTGCTCTATTTTTGCCAGCACCGCTGGCGCGTGACACCTGCGGGTGAACTTCAGCAACTCGAATAGTTTTATCCATAGTGGGTGTGTATAATGCCGCCCGCTTTTCGACTGGAGTATCAACCGTTGTCCAACCCTGAATTCACACATGAATACTGGATGCGCCATGCGCTAACGCTTGCCCGGCGCGCCTGGGACGAGGGGGAAGTGCCCGTGGGGGCCGTGCTTGTCCATAACAATCAGGTGATTGGCGAAGGGTGGAACCGCCCGATTGGCCGCCACGATCCTACCGCTCACGCAGAAATCATGGCACTTCGTCAGGGGGGGCTGGTACTGCAAAACTACCGTCTGCTCGACACCACGCTGTACGTCACGCTTGAACCGTGCGTCATGTGTTCCGGCGCGATGGTGCACAGCCGTATCGGTACGCTGGTCTTTGGTGCGCGGGATGAAAAAACCGGCGCTGCGGGCTCGCTGATGGATGTGCTCGGACACCCGGGAATGAACCATCAGGTGAAGACTATCGGTGGGGTACTTGCACCAGAGTGTTCGGGGCTATTAAGTGATTTCTTTCGAATGCGCCGTCAGCAGAAAAAGCAACAAAAGGCAGAATTGAAGTCCTCGGGCGATTAATTTCGTCCGGTGCCACAACGGGATAGCTCTGCGCCAGCTGCCTGGCCTCCGTCGCCTCTTTTTCCTTCTCCAGCAGATAACCCACCAGGCTAATCTGATACTTACGAATATTTTCCACGTAAGCATAAGCCTCATGCCCACGCGCATAACCGTAGGTCAGCTTGTTGTACCACGGCTTCTGGCTCAGAAGCGGCAGACGCTGTTTTACGTCAGACCAGCTGTCGGGGTTGCCTTTTGTTTTTGCCGTCAGGGCACGGGCGTCCAGCATGTGGGCATAGCCCATGTTGTAGGCGGCCAGCGCGAACCAGATGCGCTCCTCTTCCGGCACCGTCTCAGGCACTTTGTCCATCATATCCTGCAGGTAGCGCGCGCCGCCGCTGATGCTCTGTTCCGCATCGGTACGGTCGGTCAGCCCGAGGCTCTGCGCGGTATTTTTGGTCAGCATCATCAGGCCGCGCACGCCGGTCGGCGAGGTGGCCTGGGTATCCCAGTGTGATTCCTGATAAGAAATCGCCGCCAGCAACCGCCAGTCGATCTCCTGGGCATATTTTTCGAATAACGGCTGCAGGTCCGGCAGTACGCTATCTACGGCGCGCAGGAAGCTACGGGTGTCGACGTAGTCAAAGTCGTCACCATGGCCGAGGTACTTCTCCTCAAGGCGTGCCAGCGTACCGTCTTCATTGATGGTGTTATAAAAATCGAGCATGGCCGCAGAGAGGGTCTGATCGTCATCCAGATGGGTAAACCAGGTTACGGGCTGTTCGTCCGTCACGTCCAGCGCCACGGCGATTTCAGGATGCACCCGCTGGAACAGGCTGATCGCCACGGAGTCGGCGATGGTGTAAGGCAGTTTCTGATCTTTGACCTGGTCCAGCAGCTCCGTCGTGCCGAGTTTAGGGTCAACGGTCCAGCTCAGATCGGGGTATTTCTTCTCCTTCAGCTCACGCAGATCGTCAATCACCACATGGCCAGGGGCAATCGTCAGCTGTTGAGCGTTGATCGAGGCGAGCGTGCGCGGACGCTGGCTTCCGACGCGATAGACCAGCTGCTGTGAAACGGAGTAATAGGTCGGGCCCGGCTGGTAATTCTTGCTGCGCTCGCTGTTGTACACCAGCCCGGCGGCGAGGATATCGGCATCGTCGTTATCCAGGTCATCAAACAGCTGGCTGATGTTCTGGCGCACGGTGATTTTGAGCTTCACGCCGAGATAATCAGCAAACTGCTGGGCCAGTTCATAATCCAGACCGATAGTTTTGCCGTTGATGTCGCTGTAAATCAGCGGAGAGCTGAGGGTACTGACGCGCAGCTCCCCCCGCTCCTGAATAGCGGCGATGCGGTTTTCGGCTTTGCCGAACCAGGGGATGGAAGGCCAGAGGGCCACTGCCAACAGCAACGTTACAATGCCGATGAGCAGATAATTAATCTTTAATTTTTTCAATTAGTTAATTCTCTGCGACGCCGGTTGCCTTAGTCTGCTGTAGCCATGTTAAAAATAAGGTTTGCCATTGATTGAGCGGCATTTTGCGTAAAGTTACGCCACTTGGCAACCAATTAGAGAGACAGGTCACATCTATTGTTAAATGTCTTTGCCGATTTTATTTCGACGCAAACGGTTTCGTCGACGCTCAGGATTCTCTATAATGACGCCCGTTTTCCCCCTTGCGCACACTGTAAGCGCCCCGGCGCTTCGAAGACGAGAGACTTATGATGGAAATTCTGCGTGGTTCGCCTGCACTGTCTGCCTTCCGTATTAACAAACTGCTGGCACGTTTTCAGGCAGCCGACCTTCCGGTAAGCAATATTTACGCTGAGTATGTCCATTTTGCTGACCTGAATGCCCCCCTGAATGCAGAGGAGCGCGTACAGCTGGAACGCCTGCTCAAGTATGGCCCAAGCCTGAGCAGCCATACCCCAACCGGTAAACTGATCCTTGCGACGCCTCGTCCAGGCACCATCTCCCCCTGGTCTTCCAAAGCGACTGACATCGCACACAACTGTGGTCTGAACCAGATTAACCGTCTGGAACGCGGCGTGGCGTACTATGTTGAAGCCTCCACCCTGAGCGATGCGCAGTGGCAGGCGGTGGCCGCAGAGCTGCATGACCGCATGATGGAGAGCGTGTTTGCTTCTCTGGATGATGCGCAGAAACTTTTCTCCCACCATCAGCCTGCGCCAGTACAGAGCGTGGATTTGCTGGGGCAAGGCCGTCAGGCGCTGATTGACGCCAACCTGCGTCTCGGCCTGGCACTGGCAGAAGACGAGATTGACTACCTGCAAGATGCGTTCGTTAAGCTGAACCGTAATCCGAACGATATCGAACTGTATATGTTCGCGCAGGCTAACTCCGAGCACTGCCGCCACAAGATTTTCAACGCCGACTGGATTATTGACGGCGAACAGCAGCCGAAGTCGCTGTTCAAAATGATCAAAAACACCATGGAGAAAACCCCTGACCACGTGCTGTCTGCTTATAAAGACAACGCTGCGGTGATGGAAGGTTCCGAGGTGGGCCGCTTCTTCGCCGATCGCGAAGCAGGGCGCTATGATTTCCATCAGGAGCCGGCGCATATCCTGATGAAGGTGGAAACTCACAACCACCCGACGGCGATCTCTCCGTGGCCGGGTGCGGCGACCGGTTCCGGCGGCGAAATCCGTGACGAAGGGGCGACGGGCCGTGGTGCGAAACCAAAAGCGGGTCTGGTCGGTTTCTCCGTCTCCAACCTGCGTATCCCGGGCTTTGAACAGCCGTGGGAAGAAGATTTCGGCAAGCCAGAGCGTATTGTGACCGCGCTGGATATCATGACCGAAGGCCCACTGGGCGGCGCGGCATTCAACAACGAATTTGGTCGTCCGGCACTGAACGGTTACTTCCGTACTTATGAAGAGAAAGTGGACAGCCACAACGGCGAAGAGCTGCGCGGCTACCACAAGCCGATCATGCTGGCGGGCGGGATCGGTAACATTCGTGCCGATCACGTGCAGAAAGGTGAGATCGTCGTCGGTGCGAAGCTGATCGTCCTCGGTGGGCCGGCGATGAACATCGGTCTGGGCGGCGGTGCGGCCTCTTCAATGACGTCCGGTCAGTCTGACGCGGATCTCGACTTTGCCTCCGTTCAGCGCGACAACCCTGAAATGGAGCGTCGTTGCCAGGAAGTGATCGACCGCTGCTGGCAGCTGGGTGATGCTAACCCGATCCTCTTTATTCACGACGTTGGTGCGGGTGGCCTGTCCAACGCCATGCCGGAGCTGGTGAGCGACGGGGGGCGCGGCGGGCGTTTCAACCTGCGCGACATTCTGAGCGATGAGCCGGGCATGAGCCCGCTGGAGATCTGGTGTAACGAATCCCAGGAACGTTATGTGCTGGCCGTCGCAGCCGATCAGCTGCCGCTGTTTGACGAGCTGTGCCGTCGCGAGCGCGCTCCGTATGCCGTCATCGGTGAAGCGACTGAAGAGAAACACCTGACCCTGAGCGATACCCATTTCGACAACCAGCCAATCGACCTGCCGCTGGACGTGCTGCTCGGCAAAACGCCGAAGATGACCCGCGACGTACAGACCCGCAAAGCGGCGGGCAACGCGCTGGATCGTCAGGGCATTACCGTAGCAGAGGCGGTGAATCGCGTGCTGCACCTGCCTGCGGTGGCAGAGAAAACCTTCCTGGTCACCATCGGCGACCGTACCGTGACCGGCATGGTCTCGCGCGATCAGATGGTAGGTCCGTGGCAGATCCCGGTGGCGAACTGCGCCGTGACCACCGCGAGCCTCGACAGCTACTACGGTGAGGCGATGGCGCTGGGCGAACGTACCCCGGTAGCGCTGCTGGACTTCGCGGCCTCTGCTCGTCTGGCCGTCGGTGAAGCGCTGACCAACATCGCCGCGACGCAGATTGGCGATATCAAACGTATCAAACTGTCCGCGAACTGGATGGCCGCTGCCGGTCACCCGGGCGAAGACGCAGGCCTGTATGAAGCCGTTAAAGCGGTGGGTGAAGAGCTCTGTCCTGCACTCGGCCTGACCATTCCGGTGGGTAAAGACTCCATGTCGATGAAAACCCGCTGGCAGGAAGGCAACGAGCAGCGCGAAATGACTTCGCCGCTGTCGCTGATCATCTCCGCGTTTGCCCGTGTGGAAGATGTGCGCCATACCGTGACCCCACAGCTGTCGACCGAAGACAACGCCCTGCTGCTGATTGACCTGGGTAAAGGTCACAACGCGCTGGGTGCCACCGCGCTGGCACAGGTTTACCGTCAGCTGGGTGATAAACCGGCTGACGTGCGTGATGTGGCACAGTTAAAAGGCTTCTACGACGCCATTCAGGCGCTGGTGGCGCAGCGTAAACTGCTGGCCTACCACGACCGTTCCGACGGCGGCCTGCTGGTGACCCTGGCAGAGATGGCCTTCACCGGACACTGCGGTGTTGAAGCGAATATCGCGACGCTTGGCGAAGATCGTCTGGCGGCACTGTTTAACGAAGAGCTGGGCGCGGTGATTCAGGTGCGTGCGGCCGATCGTGACGCGGTTGAAGCCCTGCTGGCTCAGCATGGCCTGGCAGACTGCGTACACTACCTGGGTAAAGCCGTTCAGGGTGACCGTTTCGTGATTGAAGCAGACGGCCATGCGGTGTTCAGCGAAAGCCGCACCACGCTGCGTATGTGGTGGGCGGAAACCACCTGGCAGATGCAACGCCTGCGTGATAACCCGGAATGTGCCGATCAGGAACACAATGCCAAGGCCAACGACAACGATCCTGGCCTGAACGTGAAGCTCTCCTTCGACATCAACGAAGACATCGCTGCGCCGTACATTGCGACCGGCGCGCGTCCGAAAGTCGCCGTGCTGCGTGAGCAGGGCGTTAACTCCCACGTTGAGATGGCTGCAGCCTTCCACCGTGCAGGCTTTGATGCCATCGACGTTCACATGAGTGACCTGCTGGCAGGTCGCACCGGTCTGGAAGATTTCCAGGCGCTGGTGGCATGCGGCGGTTTCTCCTACGGTGACGTACTGGGTGCGGGTGAAGGCTGGGCGAAGTCCATTCTCTTCAACAGCCGCGTGCGCGATGAGTTCGAAAGCTTCTTCCATCGTCCGCAAACCCTGGCGCTCGGCGTGTGTAACGGCTGCCAGATGATGTCCAACCTGCGCGAGCTGATCCCGGGTAGCGAAGCCTGGCCTCGCTTTGTGCGTAACCAGTCCGACCGCTTTGAAGCGCGTTTCAGCCTGGTGGAAGTGACCCAGAGCCCGTCTCTGTTGCTGCAGGGGATGGTAGGGTCGCAGATGCCAATCGCCGTTTCTCACGGTGAAGGTCAGGTAGAAGTGCGTGATGCTGCCCATCTGGCTCAGCTTGAGAGCAAGGGCCTGGTGGCGCTGCGCTTTGTCGATAACTTCGGCAAGGTGACGGAAACCTACCCGGCTAACCCGAACGGTTCTGCCAACGGTATTACGGCGGTGACCAGCGAAAGCGGCCGTGCGACCATCATGATGCCACACCCGGAGCGCGTGTTCCGTACCGTGAGCAACTCCTGGCACCCGGAAAACTGGGGCGAGGACAGCCCGTGGATGCGTATCTTCCGCAACGCGCGTAAACAGTTGGGTTAATCGGTATTGCCCTTTAAAGCCCGGTACGCGAAAGCGCTACCGGGCTTTTTTATGTGTGTCGCAATTTCGCGACAGACCCGCAATGCCGCTGTCTCCAAATGGAGACATTTAACTCTTTGATTTATATATGGCAGGTGCGGTTCCCGTTAAGGTGTTGCTGATTAGCGACACTTAGCCTGGAAATCATTCAGCGAGCAATTAACGGTACAAACCTATAAATTATATAAATATCAATATGATAATATATTGGTTTGCATTTTGGCACAGCTATTGCATAATATTAACCAGTGGCTCATTCACCTTCTTATGTCAGCCCCTTCGGGACGTGCTACATAAACTTCGAATGACGCACAAAAAGGTGCCTGCCGTCCAACTACTGATCATAGCGTTGCTTTATCAGGACAGGGCGAAACGTCGAGTTAGGCACCGCCTCATTCCATGACAAAGCCGGGTTTTTACCCGGCTTTGTTGTATCTGAAGGGCAGACTCAGTTACGCTCTCCTCAAACCCATTCAAAGAGAGTAATGCGTTGAAACGCTGGCCCGTTTTCCCCCGCTCCCTGCGTCAACTCGTGATGATGGCCTTTTTGCTGATCCTGCTGCCTTTACTGATCCTGGCCTGGCAGGCGTGGCAAAGCCTGAACGCGCTCAGTGCCCAGGCAGCACTGACTAACCGCACGACGCTCATCGACGCCAGACGCAGTGAAGCGATGACCAACGCCGCGCTGGAGATGGAGCGTAGCTATCGTCAGTATTGCGTGCTGGACGATCGCACGCTGGAAAAGGTCTACCAGAATCAGCGTAAACGCTATAGCGAGATGCTGGATGCGCATGCCGGCGTGTTGCCGGACGATAAACTCTACCAGGCATTACGTCAGGATTTGAACGACCTGGCCCAGCTACAGTGTAAGAACAGTGGCCCGGATGCGGCCGCGGCCGCTCGTCTTGAAGCCTTCGCGAATGCCAACACCGAGATGGTGCAATCTACCCGCGCGGTAATTTTCTCTCGCGGTCAGCAGTTGCAGCAGGAGATTGCCGAACGCGGTCAGTTCTTTGGCTGGCAGGCGCTGGTGCTGTTTCTGGTGAGCCTCGCGCTGGTGCTGCTCTTTACCCGGATGATCATCGGCCCGGTGAAGGGTATCCAGCGAATGATCAATCGTCTGGGGGAGGGGAAATCACTGGGTGATACGGTCGCCTTTAAGGGCCCGCGCGAGTTACGTTCCGTGGGGCAGCGAATTATCTGGCTTTCGGAACGCCTGTCGTGGCTGGAATCCCAGCGTCATCAGTTTTTACGTCATATTTCCCATGAGCTTAAAACGCCGCTGGCCAGTATGCGCGAAGGTACGGAATTGCTGGCGGACGAAGTGGCGGGGCCGCTGACGGTGGAGCAGAAAGAGATTGTCGAGATCCTCGACGCCAGCAGCCGCAATCTGCAGAAATTAATTGAGCAGCTGCTCGATTACAACCGCAAACTGGCGGATGGGGCGGTCGTTCTGGAGAATGTGGAGATTGAGCCGCTGGTGGATATGGTGATCTCTGCCCATAGCTTGCCAGCAAGAGCTAAAATGATGCATACCGGGGTGGCGCTGAGTGAGCCAACCTGCCTGGCTGAACCGATGTTATTGATGAGCGTTCTGGATAATCTTTATTCCAATGCGGTGCACTATGGTACTGAATCCGGTAACATTTATATCCGAAGCTATACGAATGGTTCACGGGTGTTTATTGATGTCGCCAACACCGGCACCCCGATCCCCGATGACGAAAGAGAGATGATATTTGAACCCTTCTTCCAGGGAAGTCATCAGCGAAAAGGTGCGGTTAAAGGAAGCGGTCTGGGCTTGAGTATCGCCCGGGACTGCATACGACGCATGCAGGGGGAGCTAAACATTGTCACGGACGAACGTTCCGATGTTTGCTTCCGTATCGAACTGCCCCAGAGCCGGAAAAACCAATAAAATGAAGCTATGTCTGGTGAGTATGTCACACGTCTTTTTCCGCGCCATATGCGCGGTGTTTTCCCGTAAAACGTTGCGCCTGAGCCTGCCCTGTTTATTGCTGGCGGGGTGTGTTTCCCATGTGCCGAAAAGCGCCATTAGCGATAAGCAGGCAGATAAATGGCCTGAGAGTCAGCTGGCAGATTTTCTCTCAACCCGCTGCGATGATATCTGGAACCTGTCGGGGCATGACGTCGAAACCAATCCTCTGTTCTGGCTACGCGGAATAGACTGCGCGCAGCGCCTGGCCCCGGTTGAAGCCCGCTCAAAAGCGGCGATGCTGGACGACGATACCTGGCAGGACGCCTTCAAGCGCGGGATATTGCTTGGGGATGCCAAAATTACCCCTGTCGAACGACGCACAAACGTCACGCGGCTCGACACCTTCGTGGCATATCTTCCCGCTCAGGTCCGCCCGGTATATCAGCTCTGGCGTAATGGGCAGACATTGCAACTTCAGCTGTCTGAAGAGCGTACCCGTTACAGCAAGCTGCAACAGTCAACCGACAGCGAGCTTGATACCCTGCGTCAACAGCAAGAACATTTGCGTACGCAACTGGATACCACGACGCGTAAGCTGGAGAACCTGACCGATATCGAAAGACAGCTTTCGTCGCGTAAATATCAGCCAGGGAGTTCATCCGCAGTACCGGACAGCGATACGCCGAAACAAGAGGATGTGAAGCATGACGAGCCGTAAACCTGCCCATCTCTTACTGGTGGATGACGATCCCGGATTGCTGAAGCTGTTGGGAATGCGTCTGGTCAGTGAAGGCTACAGCGTCGTGACGGCTGAAAGCGGGCTGGAGGGGCTCAAAATTCTCGCCCGGGAGAAAATTGACCTGGTGATAAGCGACCTGCGGATGGATGAAATGGATGGCCTGCAGCTGTTCGCGGAGATCCAGAAGCAGCAGCCGGGCATGCCGGTGATTATCCTCACGGCGCACGGCTCGATCCCGGATGCCGTGGCGGCGACACAGCAGGGGGTATTTAGCTTCCTGACCAAACCGGTGGATAAAGACGCGCTGTATAAAGCTATCGACAGTGCGCTGGAACATGCTGCCCCGTCGAGCGATGAGGCGTGGCGGGAGCCGATTGTCACGCGTAGCCCTATCATGCTGCGTCTGCTGGAACAGGCCCGGATGGTGGCGCAGTCGGACGTCAGCGTGCTGATTAACGGGCAGAGCGGCACCGGGAAAGAGATCCTGGCGCAGGCCATCCATAATGCCAGTCCTCGCAGCAAGAACGCCTTTATCGCCATTAACTGCGGCGCACTGCCGGAACAGCTGCTCGAATCTGAACTGTTTGGCCACGCCCGCGGTGCGTTCACCGGCGCAGTCAGCAGCCGGGAAGGGTTATTCCAGGCGGCGGAAGGCGGCACGCTTTTCCTGGACGAGATTGGCGACATGCCTGCGCCGCTGCAGGTCAAATTGCTGCGCGTGCTGCAGGAGCGAAAAGTGCGCCCGTTGGGCAGCAACCGCGATATCGACATTAACGTGCGTATCATTTCCGCCACGCACCGTGATTTACCGAAGGTGATGGCGCGCAATGAGTTTCGTGAAGATCTCTACTATCGTCTGAACGTCGTGAACCTGAAAATCCCGGCGCTGGCCGAGCGTGCGGAAGATATTCCTTTGCTGGCGAATCACCTGTTGCGCCAGTCTGCGGATCGCCACAAACCGTTTGTGCGGGCGTTTTCCACCGATGCGATGAAGCGGCTGATGGCCGCAAGCTGGCCGGGAAACGTGCGTCAGCTGGTCAACGTGATCGAGCAGTGTGTGGCACTGACGTCGTCACCTGTCATCAGTGACGCGCTGGTGGAGCAGGCGCTGGAAGGGGAGAACACGGCACTGCCGACGTTTGCCGAAGCGCGTAACCAGTTCGAGCTAAACTATCTGCGTAAGCTGCTGCAGATCACCAAAGGCAACGTGACCCACGCAGCACGCATGGCCGGACGCAACCGCACCGAGTTCTATAAGCTGCTGTCACGCCATGAACTGGAAGCCAACGATTTTAAAGAGTAGTACCGCAAATTTCGAATGAATATGATACTGTGAGCAATCGATTACGAAGCAGCTTACAGGCAAGAGTTTAAGGACCCACCATGAAAAAGATTGATGCGATTATTAAACCTTTCAAACTGGATGATGTACGTGAAGCGCTGGCGGAAGTGGGCATCACCGGGATGACCGTGACTGAAGTGAAAGGTTTTGGTCGTCAGAAGGGCCACACCGAGCTTTACCGTGGTGCAGAGTACATGGTGGACTTTCTGCCGAAAGTGAAAATTGAAATCGTGGTGAGCGACGATATTGTCGATACCTGTGTGGATACCATTATCCGTACGGCGCAAACGGGTAAAATCGGTGACGGTAAAATCTTCGTCTTTGACGTGGCGCGCGTCATCCGTATCCGTACCGGCGAAGAAGACGACGCCGCGATTTAACATTGCCAGCGGTTTTGCAGGCCGGGTCAGGCGCAGCCGCCATCCGGCAAAAAAAGCCCCTCGAACGAGGGGCTTTTTGTATTACAGCACTTTATGCGGTCCAAAACATTCGTAATGGATGTTGTCTTTATTGACGCCCAGTTCAACCAGCTGCTTCGCGGCATACTGCATAAACGCCACCGGACCGCAGACGTAGAACTGCATCTCCGGCGCGCTGAACGCACCTTCATGCTGGCGTAAATCCATCAACCCTTCGCTGTCAAAGCGGGCCGCGGCACGATCGGCATCCGTTGGCAGACGATACCAGGTGTGTGCGGTAAAACGCGGCAGGGTAGCACCCAGGGTTTTCACTTCGTCAGCAAAGGCATGCACATCCCCGTTTTCCGCGGCGTGGAACCAGTTAACCTGCGCGCTGTGGCTGGATTTCGCCAGCGTGTCCAGCATCGCCAGCATTGGCGTTTGACCCACACCGGCGGAGATCAGCGTGACCGGCGTATTGGCCTCAACAGCCATAAAGAAATCGCCCGCCGGCGCGGCCAGATGAACCACGTCGCCCACGCTGGCTTCGTTATGCAGCCAGCTGGAAACCTGACCGCCGTCCTCGCGTTTCACCGCAATACGATAGCCCTTACCGTTTGGCTTGCGGGTGAGGGAGTACTGGCGGATCTCCTGATGCGGGAAACCTTCAGGCTTCAGCCAGACGCCGAGATACTGCCCCGGCTGATAATCGGCAACGGGTTGACCATCCACCGGCTCGAACTCAAAGCTGGTAATCAGCGCGCTACGCGGCGTTTTCTCAACAATGCGGAAGGCGCGGGTCCCTTCCCAGCCACCGTTCTTGCTGGCGTTTTCGCTGTAGATCTGCGCTTCACGGTTGATAAAGACGTTTGCCAGCACGCCGTAAGCTTTGCCCCATGCGTCCAGCACCTCCTGGCCCGGGCTGAACATCTCGTCCAGCGTCGCCAGCAGGTGACCGCCCACAATCTTGTACTGCTCGGGTTTGATCTGGAAGCTGGTATGCTTCTGCGCGATTTTCTCCACCGCAGGCAGCAGGGCTGGCAGATTTTCAATGTTGCTGGCGTAGGCCGCGATGGCATTGAAAAGCGCTTCCCGCTGATCGCCGTTACGCTGGTTACTCATGTTGAAAATCTCTTTCAACTCCGGGTTGTGCGCGAACATGCGGTCGTAGAAATGCGCGGTGAGCTTAGGGCCGGTCTCCACCAGCAGGGGAATGGTGGCTTTAACGGTAGCGATGGTTTGAGCGTCGAGCATGAGCGCGTCCTTCTGATGTGAACTTAATGATGTATTTTAAATGCATCTTATAAAAATACCCCTGCGATGTAAATGGTTCTTTGCAAGATGAAATATATGCATCACAAACCTGAAAAGAAATCCGTTGAAAATGACGAGGGCTTTATTCCTCAAACCCTTGCGTGGCGTGAAGGAAAACGTTTGCGTAAAATCGTTTGTCAAGACCTGTTATCACAGAACTATTCAGTTATACTGTTGCCCGTCGTCCAACAGGACTGCCTTTTCAGGCCAAAATTTACTTGTTAGCTGAGTCAGGAGATGCGGATGTTAAAGCGTGAAATGAACATTGCCGATTATGATGCCGAACTGTGGCAGGCTATGGAGCAGGAAAAAGTACGTCAGGAAGAGCACATCGAACTGATCGCCTCCGAGAACTACACCAGCCCGCGCGTCATGCAGGCGCAGGGTTCTCAGCTGACCAACAAATATGCTGAAGGGTATCCGGGCAAGCGCTACTACGGCGGCTGTGAGTACGTGGATATCGTTGAGCAACTGGCGATTGACCGTGCGAAAGAACTCTTTGGTGCTGACTACGCTAACGTCCAGCCGCACTCCGGCTCTCAGGCAAACTTCGCGGTCTACACCGCGCTGCTGCAGCCGGGCGATACCGTTCTGGGTATGAACCTGGCGCAGGGCGGTCACCTGACTCACGGCTCCCCGGTAAACTTCTCTGGCAAACTGTACAACATCATTCCTTACGGTATTGATGAGTCAGGCAAAATTGACTACGAAGACATGGCTAAGCAGGCTAAAGAGCACAAGCCGAAGATGATCATCGGTGGTTTCTCTGCTTACTCCGGTATTGTTGACTGGGCAAAAATGCGTGAAATCGCAGACAGCATCGGTGCTTACCTGTTCGTGGATATGGCGCACGTTGCCGGTCTTATCGCTGCGGGCGTTTACCCGAACCCGGTTCCGCATGCGCACGTTGTGACCACCACCACCCATAAAACCCTGGCGGGTCCACGCGGTGGCCTGATCCTGGCGAAAGGCGGTGATGAAGAGCTGTACAAAAAACTGAACTCCGCTGTGTTCCCAAGCGCACAGGGCGGCCCACTGATGCACGTTATCGCGGCAAAAGCCGTCGCGCTGAAAGAAGCGATGGAGCCAGAGTTCAAGGTGTACCAGCAGCAGGTTGCCAAAAACGCCAAAGCAATGGTGGAAGTGTTCCTGAATCGTGGTTACAAAGTGGTGTCTGGCGGCACTGAAAACCACCTGTTCCTGCTGGATCTGGTTGATAAAAACCTGACCGGTAAAGAAGCTGACGCTGCCCTGGGCCGTGCCAACATCACCGTGAACAAAAACAGCGTACCAAACGATCCGAAGAGCCCGTTCGTGACCTCCGGCATCCGTATCGGTTCTCCGGCTGTCACTCGCCGCGGTTTTAAAGAAGCGGAAGTGAAAGAGCTGGCTGGCTGGATGTGTGACGTTCTGGACAACATCAATGACGAAGCGGTTATCGAGCGCGTTAAAGGTAAAGTTCTGGATATCTGCGCACGCTTCCCGGTATACGCATAATTCTTCTGCTTTGCAGAAATAAAAAAGGCCGCGCTTGCGGCCTTTTTTTATGGCTTAACGTCGGTCGAGGGATATTGCTCCCGGTCCCACAATCGCCAGCAGAATAAATGCACCAGCAATACTGACGTTCTTGTAGAAATTAATCATATTTGGCACAACCGCGTCACCGGTCATATCCCAGTAATGGTGACCAATAATCGCCGTGCCCAGCGTGTAGAAAACAAACAGTATGGCGAGAGGGCGGGTGAAAAAGCCCAGCACGATCAGGATCGCGGCAGGGACTTCCATCACCACCGCAATAATGGCCGCCAGCATGGGCATTGGTGTGCCAAGGGATGTCATATATTGCACGGTGCCGCTAAATCCCGTCAGTTTTGGATAGCCAAAGATAATAAAGAGCACGACAAGTGCGATGCGGGCAATCAACAACAACAGGTGGCGTGACTGACCGAAATCGAAATAGCGAAGTGAGTTCATGGCAGAAAACCTCTGCAAGTGGAGTAATTTAAACGTAATACACATTTTCATTCCCTGCCATAAGCCAGACGACTGCATGTAATGTTAATTTTTCGTTAATTTATAGCAGGCTATCTACTTGCTTAATTTTTATATTCTCGCCAGACTATGGCCTCCATTTCGGGAGGGATTCATGGTCTTGCATTCCACGCGCTGGCTGGCGCTCAGCTATTTCACCTATTTCTTTAGCTACGGTATTTTTCTGCCTTTCTGGAGCGTCTGGCTCAAGGGGATTGGCCTTACTCCGGAGACCATCGGTGTCCTGCTGGGAGCGGGGCTGGTGGCGCGTTTCCTTGGCAGCCTGCTGATTGCACCGCGCGTCAGCGATCCCTCCTTACTGATCAAGGCGGTGCGTATACTGGCCCTGTTAACGCTGGTCTTTGTGGCCTGCTTCTGGGTCAGCCATCAGTTTGCCTGGCTGATGGTGGTGATGGTTGGCTTTAACCTGTTCTTCTCTCCGCTGGTTCCCCTGACGGACGCCCTGGCAAACACCTGGCAAAAACAGATCACCATGGACTACGGCCGCGTGCGCCTGTGGGGCTCCATTGCGTTTGTGATTGGCTCTGCGCTGGTGGGTAAACTGGTCAGCCTTTACGATTACCGCGCAATCCTGGCTCTGCTGAGTATCGGGATCGCCTCCATGCTGCTGGGCATGCTGCTGCGACCATCGGTGATGCCGCAAGGCGAAAGCCGTCATCAGGAAAGCGCAGGCTGGCCCGCCTGGCGAAGCCTGGTGGCGCAAAGCTGGCGTTTTCTCGCCTGTGTCTGCCTGCTCCAGGGGGCGCACGCGGCCTATTATGGCTTTAGTGCCATCTACTGGCAGGGCGCGGGATATTCAGCTTCCGCCGTCGGCTATTTGTGGTCACTTGGCGTGGTAGCAGAGGTGATTATCTTTGCGCTCAGCAAGAAACTGTTCCGCCGCTTCGGCGCGCGGGATCTGCTGCTGCTCTCCGCCGTGTGTGGCGTGGCGCGGTGGGGCATTATGGGCTGGACGACCGAACTGCCCTGGCTGATTGTGGCGCAAATTCTGCACTGCGGCACCTTTACCGTGTGCCATCTGGCGGCCATGCGCTATATCGCTGCGCGTGAAGGCGGGGATGTGATCCGCTTGCAGGCGGTCTATTCCGCGGTGGCGATGGGCGGCAGCATTGCCGTAATGACGGTCTTTGCGGGCTTCCTGTACCAGCATCTGGGGCACGGCGTCTTCTGGGTAATGGCACTGGTCGCGCTGCCGGCGATGTTCATTCGCCCGAAAGTGACCGCGCGCGCCTGACTATGATTCCAGCATGGCGCGAATATGTTCTTGCTGCTGCGCATTCAGCGATTCAACGGCGTGGATCAGCGGTGGCGAGAACAGGGGCAGGGCGGTAGGATAAGGGGTAATGACCAGCGCCGCTTCGCGCGGGGCTCCCTCTTTCTGAAAAGCCTGCAGCGTCAGATAGCGAACATTGAGTGGCAGCAGTGTTAACTCGCGCAGCTGCTGTTCAATCACCTCCTCACAGGATTTATCCTCTCCGGTTAGCAACACCACCTGTTTTTCATGCAGATCGGACTCCTGCATCAGCCAGGCACCAAAAATCACCGCCACCAGACTCATCTCTTCATCGGAAAAACGCAGACCAAACTCCGCTTCCAGCTCAAACAGCGCCTCTTTGGTGGTACGTAACAGGCGGGGATAAAGGCGGTGAATCTCTTCAGGCAGACTATTGTCGATGCCGATTTCAAACAGCGAACGATCCAGCGCCTGCGCCAGATGAATATACAGCTGATCGGTCAGCCCTTGTTCATCACTGAAGTTCATCCCCGTCTGTGCCCGAAAACGGGCAATCATGCGCACAATGGCCCGGCGCAGACGTTGATCCTGCTGATGTCTATCGAGCACCGGATCGGGCGTACGCAGCATCATAAACAGCAGCGCGAGGAACAGTTGTTCGTCGCTGTGGGTCCCCTGCGGCACGCGGCGTTTCCAGTGACGCACGATTTCCTGCGCCGTGAAGTATTCCCCTCGCGACTGCGTCCAGTTGCGTTGAACAGGGGAAAACTGCGGCGTATTGCCCAGATGATGCTGGATCAGACAATACTGCAAGAAGAGCTGTAAAAACTGCACGTCGCGGCAGTCAAAGGGGCGCTGTAGCTTCCGCGAACAGAAGCTGATCAACGCCCGCAGATTGGTATCGTCATAAAGCGGACGCGCAATGCCCTGCTGTTTAAGCGCGGTTTTAAGCGCCGGGGTAAACTGATGCGAAACAAACTGCGGGCACAGGCGGAGCGCCCTGCGCAACCAGTGCAGCAAACATAAACGCTGATTCAGGACCGAACCTTCAATCCGGTAGCTGCCGTCATGGTGCGTGACGATGTCCAGCCGGTGATAGCGCTGGATTTCATCGCGCGTCTCGGCTATATCTTGCCGTGCCATGGCGTCGTCCACGCCGTTGGCAGCGATTATGCTCTGTGCGGTGACGGCAGCATCGGGCAGGTAAAGCATCAAAAGCACCTGGCAGCGGCGCTGCGAACTGGAAAGCACAGATGGAATTTCAAGCGTTGTCATCATCTGTTGGGTATCCAGTGTGAATGTCTGGTAAGAATAGCTAAAGGATCGACGCTGAAAAGCGTACCGGCAGGCCTTTCACTCAGGATTGCTGGCGAACATCACAGAATTTTTGACGTGAGGAATTGATGCAAACAGTTAAACACAGCGCGATGGCGTTATTTTTGGCGGTTATCACTTTCACCGCTGGCGCGCATCCTCACAGTTTTATCAGTCTCAAAACCGAGCTGGTGACTGACGGAACCCAGTTGAGCGGCCTGAAAATGCGCTGGACGATGGATGAAATCACCTCGGCCGATCTCCTGTATGACGCGGGAAATGCAAAGCCAGGCGATGAGATCTGGAAAAAGCTGGCGGCGGAGGTCATGGCCAACGTGCTGGGACAGCACTACTTCACCGAGTTCTGGCATAACGGGCAAAAGGTGAAGTTTATGAATCGCCCGACGGAGTATGGCATGTCGCGTGAGGGCCATCAGGCGGTGCTGACGTTTGTTCTTCCGCTGGCGCATCCTCAGCCGCTGGCAGGGCAGACCTACACCTTTTCCACTTTCGACCCCACCTATTATGTCGATATGAGTTATGCGAAGGAGAGTGACGTGACGCTACCGACCACCCTGCAAAAAACCTGCAAACTCGCTGTTCATACGCCAAAACCCAGCGAAGAGACGCTCAACTTTGCCGTCTCTCTGGATAAAGAGGATGCACCACCCGAAGATATGGAACTGGGTAAACAGTTTGCACAGCAGGTGACATTACAATGTCAGTGATCGCGTCTCCCGCCCGCAAACCACGTCGCTGGCTTCATCTCTGGCCGCTGGCGCTCTTTTTATTGCTGGCCGTGTGCGGCGCGCTGTGGTTATGGCAGGCCTGGCCGCAGGTGATGATGAAAAGCATCATCTGGCAGCGTGAAGTCAATCAACAGATGAGCGGGCTGCTGAAGGCGGTGGCGGAGAACCCGACAAAAGCGGGCGGTTCCCTGCTGGCGTTTAGCTTTATCTATGGTGTTCTGCACGCGCTGGGGCCGGGGCACGGCAAAATCGTCATCACCACCTGGCTTGCTACCCATCCGTCGAAGTTGAGATCGAGCATTGGCCTGACGCTGGCCTCCTCGCTGCTGCAGGGCGGCGTGGCGATTGCGCTCGTCGTGATAGTCCTTTCACTCTTACAGCTGCCTGCCCGTCAGCTACACATGAGCAGCTTCTGGCTTGAAAAAGGGAGCTATGCGCTGGTGGGCGTGCTGGGGCTGATCCTCTGCTGGCGGGCGCTCAAAAAGCTGCGCGTGCTGCTGCAAAAGCCGAAATTCAAGACCTTTACGCCGCACCACGTTCATGATGAAAACTGCGGATGCGGGCATCAGCATCTGCCCACGCAGGAACAATTACAGAACGGCGACGACTGGCGCGCGCGGCTGATGATTGTTCTCTCGATGGGTATGCGCCCGTGCTCGGGGGCGATCATGGTGCTGCTGTTCAGTAAGGTAATCGGCGTGTTTGGCTGGGGAATGCTGTCCGCGCTGGCGATGGCGGCAGGAACGTCTCTCACCATTTCGTCTTTAGCGCTGCTGGTACACAGCTTCCGTCAGCTGGCGGTTAAACTCAGCGGCAATAAAACGCCGGTGCTGTGGCGTCAGGTAGGGTGGACTACGCTCGCGCTGGCGGGCGGGGTGATTCTGCTGGTGGCGGCGGTGACGATGTGGATGAGCGCGGTGCCGGTGGGAAGGGGATTGCGGCCGTTTTAGTAGGGTGTGGTCTGATGCCCTCACCCTGACCCTCTCCCACAGGGAGAGGGAATTACCGGGATTAACGCTTCAGCGCATCGCTCAGTTCATCACGCATGTTTGCCAGCATGGCTTTAACAACGCGTGGGTTACCTGCAACGATGTTGCCGGTAGACATATAGTTGTGACCGCCGGTGAAATCGCATACCAGTGCGCCTGCTTCACGCGCGATCAGCTCGCCCGCAGCAAAGTCCCACGGCTTCAGCGCCAGTTCGAAGTAACCGTCAACGCGACCGGTCGCCACGTAGGCCAGATCCAGCGCGGCAGAACCGGTGCGGCGGAAGTCCGCGCATTCGGTGAACAGTTTGCCGAGGATATTCATATACGTGGTCGCGTGCTGTTTCGCCTTGAACGGGAAGCCGGTCGCCAGAATGGTGCCGTCCAGATCGCGAGCGTTGCTGCAGCGCAGACGGTAGCCGTTCAGCTGCGCGCCCTGACCGCGGGTAGCGGTGAACAGTTCGTTACGCATTGGATCATAAACAACGGCGACTTCAGTACGGCCTTTAATGCGTACTGCGATAGACACAGAGAAGTGTGGCAGGCGTTTGACGAAGTTGGTGGTGCCATCCAGTGGATCGATAACCCATTGAACATCCTGATCGGTACCTTCATGTTCACCGCTTTCTTCGGTGATGATGGTGTGCTGTGGGTAAGATTTGCGGATCGTTTCGATAATAATCGCTTCTGCGGCTTTATCGACGTTAGTCACGAAATCATTGCTGCCTTTCTGGCTGGTTTCTACGGAGTCTGGCGTTTCGTAGTGTTTGGCAATTACATTACCCGCCTTGCGCGCTGCGCGCACGGCGATGGTCAGCATCGGATGCATCGGTCTCTCTCACTGGATGTTAAAGAACAGGAAAATCGGCGCAGAGTATAGCAGCGGGATCGGAATATGTCTCTCGTTTATGATAATATGCCCGAATATTCTTTAGACACTGAATTCAGACATCCAAAACTATGCTGCAAAACATTCGAATCGTGCTGGTCGAAACATCGCATACCGGCAATATGGGCTCCGTTGCCCGCGCTATGAAAACCATGGGCTTAACGAATCTGTGGCTGGTTAACCCGCTGGTGAAACCGGACTCTCAGGCCATCGCACTGGCCGCCGGTGCCAGTGACGTAATTGGCAACGCGCAAATTGTTGATACCCTGGACGAAGCGCTGGCGGGTTGCAGCCTGGTCGTCGGTACCAGCGCGCGTTCGCGTACGCTGCCGTGGCCAATGCTGGATCCGCGCGAATGCGGTCTGAAAAGCGTGTCGGAAGCGGAGCAGGCGCCGGTGGCGCTGGTCTTTGGGCGTGAGCGCGTCGGGCTGACTAACGACGAGCTGCAGAAATGCCATTACCACGTCGCGATAGCGGCGAATCCGGAATACAGCTCCCTGAACCTGGCGATGGCGGTACAGGTCATTGCCTACGAAGTGCGGATGGCCTGGCTGGCGACGCAGGAGCAGCAGGTAGAACCGAAAGAAGAGACCGCCTATCCCCTGGTTGACGATCTGGAGCGCTTCTATGGTCACCTGGAGCAGACCCTGCTCTCTACCGGCTTTATCCGTGAAGGGCATCCGGGCCAGGTAATGAATAAGCTGCGTCGTCTGTTCACCCGTGCGCGCCCGGAAAGCCAGGAGCTGAACATCCTGCGTGGGATTCTGGCGTCGATTGAGCAGAAGAATAAAGAGTAGTGTTGATTTCCCCCTCTCCCCGTGGGAGAGGGCTGGGGTGAGGGCATCAGGCCGCACCTATATTATGAAGGCACGGAACGTTAAATACCTGACTAAAACAGTCAAGTAAATAGTTGACCAATTTAGTCAGGAATGTCAGACTTGGCCCTGCTATGCAATACCCCATTTTACTATAAAAAACCCCGGGCAGGGGCGAGTTTGAGGTTAAGTAAGACATGAGACTGACATCTAAAGGGCGTTATGCCGTAACCGCGATGCTGGACGTTGCGCTCAACTCCGAAGCGGGCCCGGTTCCGTTGGCTGATATTTCTGAACGACAAGGGATCTCCCTCTCTTATCTTGAACAGCTGTTCTCCAGACTGCGTAAAAATGGACTGGTTTCCAGCGTTCGTGGCCCAGGCGGCGGTTATCTGCTGGGTAAAGACGCGGGCAGTATTGCGGTTGGCGAAGTCATTAGTGCGGTTGACGAATCCGTTGACGCGACCCGTTGCCAGGGTAAAGGTGGCTGCCAGGGCGGCGATAAGTGCCTGACCCACGCGCTGTGGCGCGATCTGAGCGACCGCCTGACCGGCTTCCTGAACAACATCACCCTCGGTGAACTGGTGAATAACCAGGAAGTTCTGGATGTATCGGGCCGTCAGCACAGCCAGGAATCTCAACGCAGCACCCGCGCGCAGGACGCTATCGACGTTAAATTACGCGCGTAATAAAAAGATAAGTATTTCAGAATCAGGCCGGGGCGAAGCTGCCCCGTGTACTCGGTCGTACATCCAGCCGGTTGCCTGATTCCTTGCATTGAAGCGATGTACGGAGTTTATAGAGCAATGAAATTACCGATTTATCTCGACTACTCCGCAACCACGCCGGTGGACCCGCGTGTTGCCGAGAAAATGATGCAGTGTCTGACCCTGGACGGAAACTTTGGTAACCCAGCTTCCCGTTCACACCGTTTTGGCTGGCATGCTGAAGAGGCGGTGGATATCGCCCGTAATCAGATTGCTGACCTGGTGGGTGCCGACCCGCGTGAGATTGTGTTCACCTCCGGTGCGACCGAATCCGACAACCTGGCGATCAAAGGTGCAGCCAACTTTTATCAGAAAAAAGGCAAGCACATCATCACCAGCAAAACCGAACATAAAGCCGTGCTGGACACCTGCCGTCAGCTCGAGCGTGAAGGCTTTGAAGTCACTTACCTGGCGCCACAGAGCAACGGGATCATCGACCTGAAAGAGCTCGAAGCGGCCATGCGTGATGACACCATTCTGGTTTCCATCATGCACGTTAACAACGAAATCGGCGTGGTGCAGGATATCGCGACCATTGGCGAAATGTGCCGTGCGCGCGGCATCATCTATCACGTGGATGCGACCCAGAGCGTGGGCAAACTGCCTATCGACCTGAGCCAGCTGAAAGTCGACCTGATGTCCTTCTCCGGCCACAAAATCTATGGCCCGAAAGGCATCGGCGCGCTGTACGTTCGTCGTAAACCACGTATCCGCATTGAAGCGCAGATGCACGGTGGCGGACACGAGCGCGGCATGCGTTCCGGTACGCTGCCTGTTCACCAGATCGTGGGCATGGGCGAAGCTTACCGCATTGCGAAAGAAGAGATGGAAACCGAGATGGCGCGCCTGCGCACGCTCCGTAACCGTCTGTGGGACGGCGTGAAAGATATGGAAGAAGTGTATCTGAACGGCGATCTCGAGCAGGGCGCACCCAACATCCTCAACGTGAGCTTCAACTATGTTGAAGGCGAATCGCTGATCATGGCGCTGAAAGACCTGGCGGTCTCTTCCGGTTCTGCCTGTACCTCTGCAAGCCTGGAGCCATCCTACGTGCTGCGCGCGCTGGGTATGACTGACGAGCTGGCACACAGCTCTATCCGTTTCTCTTTAGGTCGTTTCACTACCGAAGAAGAGATTGACTACACCATCAAGCTGGTTCGCAACTCCATCGGCCGTCTGCGTGACCTTTCTCCACTGTGGGAAATGTTCAAGCAGGGCGTGGATCTGAACAGCATTGAATGGTCACATCACTAATCGGTACATAAGGAGAATTCAATCATGGCATACAGCGAAAAAGTTATCGATCATTACGAGAACCCGCGCAACGTTGGCTCTTTTGACAACAGCGACGAGAGCGTAGGTAGCGGTATGGTTGGCGCGCCAGCCTGTGGCGACGTGATGAAGTTGCAGATTAAAGTCAACAATGAAGGTATCATTGAAGACGCGCGCTTCAAGACCTACGGCTGCGGTTCTGCTATTGCGTCCAGCTCCCTGGTCACCGAGTGGGTGAAGGGCAAGTCTCTGGACGAAGCACAGGCAATCAAGAACACGGATATTGCTGAAGAACTCGAACTGCCACCGGTGAAAATTCACTGTTCTATTCTGGCAGAAGACGCGATCAAAGCCGCCATTGCGGATTACAAAAGCAAACGTGAAGCAAAATAATTGAGGTTTGAGTATGTCGATTACCCTTAGCGACAGCGCTGCCGCGCGAGTAAGCTCTTTTCTGGCGAACCGTGGTAAAGGCTTTGGCCTGCGACTGGGCGTACGTACCTCCGGCTGTTCTGGTATGGCTTACGTACTGGAGTTTGTTGACGAACCAGCGTCTGATGACACTGTGTTTGAAGACAAGGGCGTGAAGGTGGTGGTCGATGGCAAAAGCCTGCAATTCCTCAACGGCACTCAGCTGGACTTTGTAAAAGAAGGCCTGAACGAAGGGTTCAAATTCACGAACCCGAACGTCAAAGACGAGTGTGGTTGCGGCGAAAGCTTCCACGTTTAATCGCGCGTCATCCGAAACCCCACCGTGGCTTTATCTGCTGCGCGTGGGGTTTCTTCTAACAGGCTACCCCTGAGATTGTTATGGATTACTTCACTCTCTTCGGTTTACCCGCTCAATACCCGATTGATCTCCAGGCGCTGACGATCCGTTTTCAGGACCTGCAGCGTCAGTATCATCCGGACAAATTCGCCAGCGGTACTCAGGCAGAACAACTGGCTGCGGTGTCGCAATCCGCGACCATTAACCAGGCCTGGCAGACGCTGCGCCATCCGCTGGCGCGTGCAGAATATCTGCTTTCGCTCCACGGCTTTGATCTGGCGAGCGAACAGCACACCGTACGCGACACGGCGTTTCTGATGGAACAGCTTACGCTTCGCGAAGAGCTGGATGAGATTGAACAGGCCAAAGACGAAGCGCGTCTGGAAAGTTTCATCACGCGCGTGAAGGGCATGTTCGATACCCGCCATCAGCAGATGGTGGAGCAACTGAACAACGAGACCTGGGACGTGGCGGCAGACACTGTGCGCAAACTCCGTTTTCTCGATAAACTGCGAAGCAGTGCTGAACAACTCGAAGAAAAGCTGCTCGATTTTTAATTTCGGAAGCAATTATGGCCTTATTACAAATTAGTGAGCCTGGCTTAAGTGCCGCACCGCACCAGCGCCGTCTGGCGGTGGGTATTGACCTGGGCACCACCAATTCCCTCGTGGCGACCGTGCGTAGCGGCCAGGCGGAGACGCTGGCTGACGAGCAGGGCCGCCATCTGCTGCCTTCCGTGGTCCACTACCAGCAGCAGGGCCACGCGGTGGGCTTTGATGCCCGCGCTAACGCCGCGCGCGATCCGGCGAATACCATCAGCTCCGTTAAGCGGATGATGGGCCGCTCGCTGGCCGATATTCAGACCCGCTACCCGCATCTGCCGTATCAGCTGCAGGCCAGTGAAAACGGCCTGCCGATGATTGCGACTGCGGCCGGTCTGCTGAACCCGATTCGTGTTTCCTCCGACATCCTCAAAGCGCTGGCGGCGCGTGCGACCGCCACGCTCGGTGGCGATCTGGACGGCGTAGTCATTACCGTTCCGGCCTATTTTGACGACGCACAGCGTCAGGGCACCAAAGACGCCGCGCGTCTGGCGGGCCTGCACGTGCTGCGACTGCTGAACGAACCGACGGCGGCAGCGATTGCCTACGGCCTCGACTCCGGTCAGGAAGGGGTCATTGCAGTTTACGATCTTGGCGGCGGTACCTTTGATATCTCGATCCTGCGCTTAAGCCGCGGGGTGTTTGAAGTGCTGGCGACCGGCGGGGATTCCGCGCTGGGCGGCGATGACTTCGACCATCTGCTGGCGGATTACATCCGCGAGCAGGCGGGCATCAGCGATCGCAGCGATGCGCGCATACAGCGTGAACTACTGGATGCGGCTATCGAGGCCAAAATTGCGCTAAGCGATGCTGAGTCAGTCAGTGTGAACGTGGCGGGCTGGCAGGGTGAAATCGCCCGTAAACAGTTTAACGATCTGATCGCCCCCCTGGTGAAACGTACGCTGTTAGCCTGCCGTCGTGCGCTGAAAGATGCCGGTGTTGAGGCGAACGAGGTGCTGGAAGTGGTCATGGTGGGCGGTTCGACCCGCGTGCCGCTGGTGCGCGAGCGCGTGGGCGAATTCTTTGGCCGCACGCCGCTGACCTCCATTGACCCGGACAAAGTGGTTGCCGTGGGGGCCGCAATCCAGGCCGATATTCTGGTCGGCAACAAGCCGGACAGTGAAATGCTGCTGCTGGACGTTATCCCGCTTTCGCTGGGTTTAGAGACCATGGGCGGCCTGGTGGAGAAAGTCATTCCGCGCAACACCACCATTCCGGTGGCACGTGCGCAGGAGTTTACCACCTTCAAAGACGGCCAGACCGCGATGTCCATCCACGTGATGCAGGGCGAACGCGAACTGGTGCAGGACTGCCGTTCTCTGGCGCGCTTTGCGCTGCGGGGCATTCCGGCGCTGCCTGCGGGGGGGGCGCATATTCGCGTCACCTTCCAGGTGGATGCGGACGGCCTGCTGAGCGTCACGGCGATGGAAAAATCGACCGGTGTCGAATCGTCCATTCAGGTGAAGCCGTCCTACGGCCTGACCGATGGCGAAATCGCCTCCATGATTCAGGACTCAATGAGCTACGCCGAGCAGGATGTGAAGGCGCGTATGCTGGCCGAACAAAAAGTGGAAGCCGCACGCGTGCTGGAAAGCCTGAACGGCGCGCTCGCTGCCGATGCCGCGCTGTTAAGCGCCGCTGAGCGTCAGGTGATTGACGAGGCTGCTTTGCACTTAAGCGTGGTCGCCCAGGGCAATGATGCTGACGCAATAGAAGAAGCCATCAAAAACGTTGATAAACAAACCCAGGACTTTGCTGCTCGCCGCATGGACAAATCTGTCCGCGTCGCGCTGAAAGGCCAGTCCGTGGACGAGGTTTAATATGCCAAAGATTGTTATTTTGCCTCATGCGGACCTCTGTCCGGATGGCGCTGTTCTGGAAGCGAAGACCGGTGAAACCATTCTCGATGTTGCCCTGCGTGCAGGTATCGAAGTGGAACACGCCTGTGAAAAATCCTGTGCCTGCACAACGTGCCACTGCATCGTGCGTGAAGGTTTCGACTCGCTTGCCGAAAGCACTGAAGACGAAGACGACATGCTGGATAAAGCATGGGGTCTGGAGCCCGACAGCCGCTTAAGCTGTCAGGCGGCGGTGACCGACGAAGATCTGGTCGTGGAATTCCCACGTTACACCATCAACCACGCACGCGAGCATTGATATGGGACTGAAGTGGACAGACAGCCGTGAAATCGGCGAAGCGCTCTACGACGCTAACCCGGATCTCGATCCAAAAACCGTACGCTTCACCGATATGCATCAGTGGATCTGCGATTTAGAGGATTTCGACGACGATCCCAACGCATCCAATGAAAAAATTCTGGAGGCGATTCTGTTAGTCTGGTTAGATGAAGCAGAGTAAATCACGTAACGGGCTGCCTTCAGGCGGCCCGTTTGCTAATAAGGATAAATAAAATGACCGAAGCGATGAAGATTACGCTCACTACGCAACCCGCCGATGCGCGTTGGGGCGAGAAAGCCACTTACAGTATCAACAACGACGGTATTACCCTGCACCTGACGGGCAACGACGATCTGGGTCTGATCCAGCGCGCCGCGCGCAAAATTGATGGGCTCGGCATTAAGCATGTCTCTCTGGCAGGCGAGGGCTGGGACACCGACCGCAGCTGGGCGTACTGGGCTGGTTATAAAGGGCCGAAAGGCACCCGCAAAATTGAGTGGGCCAACCTTGATGAAGCCGGTCAAAAAGAGCTGGAAAGCCGCCTGACCATTATCGACTGGGTGCGTGACACCATCAACGCGCCGGCGGAAGAGCTGGGGCCGGAACAGCTGGCACAGCGCGCCGTTGACCTGTTGTGCGGCGTGGCTGGCGACAACATGTCTTACCGCATCACCAAAGGTGAAGACCTGCGCGAGCAGAACTACATGGGCATTCACACCGTGGGTCGTGGCTCTGAGCGTCCTCCGGTGCTGCTGGCGCTGGACTACAACCCAACCGGCGATAAAGACGCGCCAGTGTTTGCCTGCCTGGTCGGGAAAGGTATCACCTTCGACACCGGTGGCTACAGCCTGAAGCAGAGCGCGTTCATGGACTCCATGAAATCCGACATGGGCGGGGCGGCAACCATCACCGGTGCGCTGGCGTTTGCAATTACCCGTGGCCTGAAAAAACGCGTGAAGCTGTACCTGTGCTGCGCTGACAACATGGTTAGTGGTAATGCCTTCAAGCTGGGCGACATCATTCGCTATCGCAACGGCAAAAATGTTGAAGTGATGAATACCGATGCCGAAGGCCGTCTGGTGCTGGCCGATGGTCTGATCGATGCTTCTGCCCAGAAGCCAGAGTTGATTATCGATATGGCCACCCTGACCGGCGCGGCAAAAACGGCGCTGGGTAACGACTACCATGCGCTGTTCAGCTTTGACGACAAGCTGGCGGCCCGCCTGCTGGCAAGCGCTGCGGCAGAAAACGAACCGTTCTGGCGTCTGCCGCTGGCAGAGTTCCACCGCAGCCAGCTGCCGTCTAACTTTGCCGAACTGAATAACACCGCAAGCGCGGCGTACCCGGCGGGTGCCAGCACTGCAGCAGGCTTCCTGTCCCACTTCGTTGAGAACTATCACGAAGGCTGGCTGCATATCGACTGCTCCGCAACCTACCGTAAAGCGGCGGTTGAGCAGTGGTCTGCGGGCGCGACCGGCCTGGGCGTGCGTACCGTGGCGAACCTGCTGACGGCTGAGTAATGCTTTTTGCCCTCACCCTAACCCTAACCCTCTCCCACGGGGAGAGGGTTGGTTTGCTCCCTCTCCCTTGAGGGAGAGGGCCGGGGTGAGGGGGAAATTCGAGATCTGGAATTGTTATGTCAGAAACCAAAAACGAATTAGAAACCCTGCTGGAACAGGCGGCGACCGAGCCCGCCCACCGTCCGGCATTTTTCCGCACGCTGCTGGAATCCACCGTCTGGGTGCCGGGCACCGCGGCGGAAGGTGAGCAGGTTGTTGAAGATAGCGCGCTGGATCTGCTGCACTGGGAGAAAGACGACGGTACCTCAGTCATCCCGTTCTTTACCTCGCTGGAAGCACTGCAGAAAGCCGTTGAAGACGAACAGGCGTTCGTGGTGATGCCGGTGCGCACGCTGTTTGAAATGACGCTGGGCCAGACCCTGTTCCTTAACGCGAAACTGCCGACCGGGAAAGAGTTCACGCCGCGTGAAATCAGCCATCTGATTGGTGAAGAGGGTAACCCGCTCAGCACCCAGGAAGTGCTGGAAGGGGGCGAAACGCTGCTGCTCTCTGAAGTGGCCGAACCGCCAGCGCAGATGATCGATTCCCTGACCACGTTGTTCAAAACCCTGAAGCCGGTAAGACGCGCGTTCCTCTGTTCGATTAAAGAGCAAGCGGATGAACAGCCGGTACTGTTGATTGGTATTGAAGCTGACAGCGATATCGACGAGATCATCCAGGCGGCGGGCAGCGTGGCCACCGATACGTTGCCGGGCGATGAGCCAATTGATATCTGCCAGGTGAAGAATGGTGAGAAGGGCATCAGCCACTTTATTACCGAGCACATCACACCGTTCTATGAGCGTCGCTGGGGCGGCTTCCTGCGCGATCTCAAAACCAACCGCATCATCTGATTACAGCGGGGTGACTGTCACCCCGTTGCTTCCAGCAGCAGTAAATCCATCAGCAGTACCAGATTCGATTCAAACGACGTCACCCCTGCGGCTTCCGCGGCGTAATGCACCGCCTCGTCATAGAGAGCGAAGTGCACGTCTGCCATACCCGCCAGCGTATTGGCCGAGGCGCGGGTAAACGCGACAATCGTCATCCCGACGTTTTTGGCGATCCGCGCTTTATCCAGCACCTGCTCTGTTTCGCCGCTGCGCGAGACGGCAATAAATACCTGATAACGGGCGGCGTTGCTGAGGAAGATGTTCCGGCTGTCACCCGGCCCGGAGATAAACGCCGTTTTCCCCAGCACCTGCAGTTTTTTGGTCAGGTATTCGGCAAACAGATAGGAAAACCCGGCACCGTAGAGAAAGAAGCTCTCTTTGTGACGCAGCAGGTCGGCAAACTGCAGACGCTTCTCATCGGTCACCCACTGGAATGTCTGCTGATAGTTGGCAATAAACTGGCTGAACAGCGCAGGCAACTGCGGAAGGGCGTTTCCTTGCTTCGTAATATGCGGCGTGTCGGTGAGGAGCTGTTTGCAGTGCCAGATAAACTCGCTAAACCCGCTGAACCCCAGCTTCTGACACAGCCGCATAATCGTCGCGGTAGAGACAAATGTCGCCTGCGCCAGTTCCCGCACCGTGATGTTACCCACCAGCAGC
Organism: Enterobacter sp. 22466; assembly: GCF_052044775.1. Lineage (NCBI taxonomy): Bacteria > Pseudomonadati > Pseudomonadota > Gammaproteobacteria > Enterobacterales > Enterobacteriaceae > Enterobacter > Enterobacter sp. 22466. The sequence continues at coordinate 56,917 of NZ_JBQENX010000002.1, forward strand.
GGATGCTCCGTGAGGTGGGCGAGTACGCGATACTCTGCGCGGGTCAGCGATTCCCCGCGCGTTAACAGCGTGGCCAGGCGGTTATCCATTATTTCGCGGGTTCAACCGGCAGATCGTCCCGCGCACCCCACTCACTCCAGGCGCCGTCGTACAGCGTGACATCGTTTACGCCGAGCGTGGCGAGCGCCAGGATCACCACGCAGGCCGTTACGCCGGAACCGCAGCTGGCAATAATCGGACGGTGTAAATCCACGCCCTGACGATCAAAAATCGCGCGTAGCTCATCGGTGGTTTTCAGCTCGCCCTCAAACACCAGATCGCCCCACGGCACGTTCAACGCCCCCGGAATATGACCACGCTTCAGTCCTGGACGTGGTTCATCCGCTTCAGCGTTAAAACGCGGGGCTGGGCGGGCATCGACGATTTGGGCAGTGTTTTCATGGCTGACGACCAGCACGTCGGTCAGGCGTTTCACCACATTTGCGTCAAACGTCGCGTCAAAATCCCCCTCCGGCAGCGTCACGTCCCCCTGCTGCAGCGGCAGTTCGTCGCGCTTCCAGCCAGCCAGACCCCCCGCCAGAATCGAGACCTTCTCGACGCCGAAGTTTTTCAGCATCCACCACGCGCGCGGTGCAGAGAAGAGGTTACCTTCATCATAAACAACGAGGTGTTTGTCTTTGCTGATGCCCAGCTCGCGCATCGCCACGGAGAAGGCTTCCGGGCGCGGTAGCATGTGCGGCAGAGGGGAGGTGTGATCGGAGAGGGCTTCGATATCAAAAAATACCGCGCCCGGCAGGTGCCCTGCGCGGTATTCACCGGGAACGTCACGATGCTCCTGGCCCGGAGGAGCCATACGCGCGTCAATAATCTGCACTTCAGGATCGTCGCCGTGCTCAATCAGCCAGTCGGCGGCGACAAAATATGAGGTGGACATGGGTTGCCTCCATTCTTTTCCGTAAAAAAGGATTGTCGGTGTTTTTTCTGACACCGACAAGCAAACCACGTTCAACTCGCGAGCAAGCCCCTATTTTTTCACCGCTTCGCCGTTCAGCCAGGCTTTTTGCAGGGCAGGCCAGTACGCGCGGTTAGCCTCGATCATCTCATCCAGAATCGCTTTCGCGTGCTCCATGGTCGGCACGGTGCGGTTCAGGGTAAATGCCTGCAGTGCTTTCTCATAGCTCCCTTCAATAGTTGCTTCCACCAGCAGCTGTTCAGAGGCGAGTTGCTGTTGCAGCAGCGTCTGATGGAACAGCGGCACCTGGCCCACGCGGACAGGCTCTGGCCCCTCGGAGGTGATATAAGCGGGTACCTCGACGACCGCATCGTACGGCAGATTGGTAATTGCCCCGCGGTTTTCCACCATCACCAGATGACGGCTCCGCAGGTTGAAGGCCAGCGAGCAGGCGACATCGACGATAAACTCGCCGTGAACGCCAACGTGGAAGGCATCCGGCAGGATCCCGGTACGCTTATATTCTTCGGCGGCGGCAAACAGCTTTTTCTCACGCCCGTTCATCACTTCATTAGCGCGGGTGTAGTCCGGGTTCTGATGCTCAACAATCTGGTTCGGCATCAGGTAGTACTGCAGATACGGGTTCGGCAGATACTCCGGGAAGTTATCCATGATCGGCTTGATGTTGCGCCAGGTTTTCACCCACGACGGATCGGAGTGCTGTGGGTCGGTTTTGGCGGCATCTTCCGTCAGCAGACCAAACTTCGCGATATGTTTACGCAGCTCCGGCAGCTTGTCCTCGCCGTCCACCCACACACGGGTAAACCAGCCGAAGTGATTCAGCCCAAAGTAGTCCACCTCCAGCTTGTGGCGATCAACCCCCAGAATCGCCCCCATGTTACGCATAGCGGCAACCGGCATATCGCAAATATTCAACACGCGGGCGTTCGGGCGCAGGCGGCGTACCCCTTCCGCGACGATCGCCGCCGGGTTGGAGTAGTTTACGATCCACGCTTTCTCATGCGCATAGCGATCCACCAGATCGATAAGCTCGACCATTGGCAGGATCGTACGCAGCCCGTACGCCAGCCCGCCGGGGCCGCAGGTCTCCTGACCAACCACGCCGTGGCGCAGCGGGATCTTCTCATCCTGCTCGCGCATCTTGTACTGGCCGACGCGCATCTGGGCGAAGACGAAGTGTGCGCCGCTGAAGGCCACTTCCGGGTCATTGGTGACGGTAAATTTGATGCTCTGGCTGTGGTCGCGGATCACTTTTTCCACCACCGGGGCAATCGTGTTCTGACGCGCCTCGTCGATGTCGTAGAGGCGGATTTCGGCCAGCGGGAAGTCCTGCAGACGCACCATCAGGCTTTTCACAATACCTGGCGTGTAGGTGCTACCGCCGCCAGCAATCGACAGAATGAATGGGGGTGTAAACATCTTTAGCTCCTTTCAGAGAAACGTCTCAACGGCTTCTCGCATTTTTTTGACATGCAGCCCGTAGACCACCTGAACGTTGTTACCTTGTTTGATAATCCCTTTCGCGCCGGTCGCTTTCAGCCGCGGCTCATCAATGATGGCGACATCCTTCACCGTCACACGTAAGCGGGTGTAGCAGTTATCCACCACTTCAATATTTTCCCGGCCGCCCAGACCGACGACGATGGATTCACCCAGCCCGTCGTTATTGCCCTTCGCCTGGTACTCCTGTTTGCTGTAAAGGCGCGTCTCCTGGTCCTCATCTTCACGCCCTGGCGTTTTCATGTTGAAACGCAGGATCAGGAAGCGGAACACCACGAAGTAGAGGGCGAACATGATCAGCCCGACCACGATGTACATCGGCCAGTTGGACTTCTCCGTGCCGAGCGGCAGGTTGTAGAGAATAAAATCGATAATCCCGTTAGCGCCGATGGCGTGAACACCCAGCAGGGAGAACAGCATCATCCCGATACCTGTCAGCACCGCGTGCACCACGAACAGCAGCGGGGCGACAAACAGGAAGGAGAACTCAATGGGCTCGGTGACGCCGACCAGCAGCGAAGTGAGCGCCGCCGGGATCAGAATCGCTTTTGCTGCCGCTTTACGCTCCGGCTTTGCGGTCATGTACATCGCCAGCGCCGCCGCCGGCAGGCCAAACATCTTGCTGATGCCGCGCGCATCCCATACCACCGTGCTGCTGAGCTGTTTCACCTCCGGGCAGGCCATCTCCGCGAAGTAAATGTTGCGCGCGCCCTGATAAAGCGTACCGCACACCTCTTGCGTGCCGCCCAGTTCGGTATACAGGAATGGGGTATAGACCAGATGATGCAGACCGGTGGGCACCAGAATGCGCTCAAGGAAGCCGTAGATCGCCACGCCGAACGGACCGGAACCTTTGATAGCAAGCGCCATTGCGCTAATGCCGTGTTGAGCAAACGGCCACAGCTCGCTCATCACTACGCCGAGCAGCATGGAAACGGGCAGCATCACAATGGCGACAAAACAGTGGCCAGAGTAAATCGCCATCGCACCGTTAAACTGTACGCCGGAGTATTTGTTGTACAGGTATCCGGAAAGCGCGCCGGTCAGGATCCCGGCGAACACGCCCATCTCCAGCACCTGAACGCCCAGCACCATGGTCTGCCCGGCGGCTTTCATCTGTGCTGCGGGTGCCAGTTCGCCCTGAAGCTGTAGCGTGACGTTCATGGCGTTGATAAACACCACAAACGTTACCAGCCCAATCAGCGCCGCATAGCCTTTGTCCCGTGTTGCCAGACCAATCGGGATGCCGACGGCAAACACCAGGGCCAGGTTAACCAGCACCGACACGGCAGATTTGGCGATCAGCTGGCCGATATTCTGGATCAGCGGATGGCCGAGAAACGGCAGATACTCGGCCAGGTTGCCATTGCCCAGCACATTGCCAAAGGCGATAAACAGACCGACGATCGGTAAAATAAGTACCGGTCCGTACAATGATTTTCCGAAATTTTGTAGGGCGTTCACGGCTCGTTTCATGGCTTTCTCTCTTATTGAACCGCGCACTCGGGGTGCGTCTTGAGCTTAAAACTAGCAGGCTCCCGGCGAGCTTATCCAGCTATCTTCTTGTTTTAAAAACAAATGACGTGAAAGGTAACATGTGACGTTTGACGTTGTGATCGGCGTAACATCACCACGTTGACGATGCGAGCCGCCTTCCAGATCCTAAAAATGGACTTTTTGTATTAACGAAACTTGCGGATAATACTTATCCGGAAGACGACCAACAGGCTCCATGGGCCAGGGACAAAGGATGAAACCGTTTCGCTTAGCCGCGCTCTCTCTTGCGCTGCTCACCACGTTTACGCTTGTCGGCTGTGATAACAGCGACGATAAACCTCAGGCTGCGGCTCCCGCGGCATCTACAGCAACCACACCAAAAGCGGCGGAAAAGCCAGACGCTGACAAGCTGGCAAAACTGGCGGCACAAAGTCAGGGCAAAGCGCTCACTCTGCTTGATGCCTCTGAAGTGCAGCTGGACGGCGCCGCCACGCTGGTGCTGACATTCTCTGTTCCACTGAATCCGGATCAGGATTTCTCGAAAACCGTGCATGTCGTGGATAAGAAAAGCGGCAAGGTTGACGGGGCGTGGGAACTGGCGCCGAACCTGAAAGAGCTTCGTCTGCGCCATCTGGAGCCCAACCGCAATCTGGTCGTCACCGTGGAACGCGATCTGCAGGCGCTGAACAAAGCGACTTTTGGCATCGACTACGAAAAAGCCCTGACCACCCGGGATATCGAGCCGACGGTCGGCTTCGCCAGCCGCGGGTCACTGCTGCCGGGTAAGGTGGTGGAAGGTCTGCCGGTGATGGCGCTTAACGTTAACAACGTGGACGTGAATTTCTACCGCGTGAAGCCTGAATCGCTGGCTTCGTTCGTTAGCCAGTGGGAATACCGTAACTCGCTGACCAACTGGGAGTCTGACAATTTATTGAAGATGGCCGAGTTGGTTTATACCGGCCGTTTCGATCTTAACCCGGCGCGCAACACGCGTGAAAAACTGCTGCTGCCGCTGAAAGATATCAAGCCGCTCCAGCAGTCTGGCGTTTATATCGCGGTGATGAATCAGGCAGGGCACTATAACTACAGCAATGCCGCCACGCTCTTCACCTTAAGCGATATTGGGCTGTCCGCTCACCGTTATCATAACCGTCTCGATATCTTCACCCAGAGCCTGGAAAACGGTGCGGCGCAATCCGGCGTAACCGTCACGCTGTTAAACGATAAAGGGCAGACCCTGGCTGAGGCGAACAGCGATGCCGACGGCCATGCAAAGCTCGAAACTGACAAAGAAGCCGCGCTGCTGCTAGCCAGTAAAGACGGCCAGACCACGCTGCTTGACCTCAAGCTGCCGGCGCTCGATCTGGCGGAGTTCGACATTGCCGGTAGCCCTGGCTACAGCAAACAATTCTTTATGTTTGGCCCGCGTGACCTCTATCGCCCAGGCGAAACGGTGATCCTGAACGGCTTACTGCGTGACAGCGACGGTAAACCGCTGCCCGCGCAGCCGGTGAAGCTGGATGTCCTGCGTCCGGACGGGCAGGTGGCGCGTACCGTCGTCGTCCAGCCGGAGAACGGTCTCTATCGCTTTAACTATCCGCTGGACAGCGGGGCGCAAACCGGCATGTGGCATATCCGCGCCAATACGGGCGATAACCAGCAGCGTCTGTGGGACTTCCACGTCGAAGATTTCATGCCAGAGCGTATGGCGCTGAATCTCAGCGGACAAAAAACGCCGGTTTCACCGCAGGATAACGTCGACTTTAACGTGGTGGGATATTACCTGTACGGCGCACCGGCCAACGGTAATGCCCTGCAGGGGCAACTTTTCCTGCGTCCACTGCGTGAAGCGGTTCCGGCATTGCCTGGCTTCCAGTTTGGTGATATCGCCGAAGACAACCTGAGTCGCAGCCTGGATGAAGTGCAGCTTACGCTTGATGAACAGGGGCGTGGGCAGGTCTCAACAGAAAGCCAGTGGAAAGAGGTGCACTCTCCGCTTCAGCTGATCCTGCAGGCCAGCCTGCTGGAATCAGGCGGTCGTCCGGTGACGCGTCGTGCTGAACAGGCTATCTGGCCAGCAGCCGAATTACCGGGTATTCGTCCTCAGTTCGCCAGCAAGGCGGTGTATGATTACCGCACCGATACCACTGTTAACCAGCCTATCGTCGATGAAAACGGCAACGCCAGTTTCGACATTGTCTATGCCGATGCCAGCGGGGCGAAAAAGGCTGTGTCCGGGTTACAGGTGCGCCTGATCCGCGAACGCCGCGACTACTACTGGAACTGGTCAGAAAGCGATGGCTGGCAGTCTCAGTTTGATCAAAAAGATCTCATTGAAGGCGAGCAGGAACTGACCCTCAAGGCCGATGAAACGGGTAAAGTGACTTTCCCGGTAGAGTGGGGCTCCTATCGTCTGGAAGTGAAAGCGCCTGATGACATGGTCAGCAGCGTGCGTTTCTGGGCCGGGTACAGCTGGCAGGATAACAGTGACGGCACGGGAGCCGCGCGGCCCGATCGCGTGACCCTGAAACTGGATAAGCCGTCTTACCAGCCGGGTGACACTATCCAGCTGCATATCGCCGCACCGGCGGCGGGTAAAGGCTATGCGATGATCGAATCCAGCGAAGGACCGCTGTGGTGGAAAGAGATCGACGTGCCGGCCAACGGGCTGGATCTCTCTATTCCGGTAGACAAAGCATGGAAACGCCACGACCTCTATCTCAGCACGCTGGTGGTTCGTCCTGGCGATAAATCCAAATCCGCCACGCCAAAGCGGGCGGTTGGCCTGCTGCATCTGCCGATGGGGGATGAAAATCGCCGTCTGAATATCGCGCTGGATAACCCGCAAAAAATGCGCCCGAACCAGACGCTTTCTGTGAAGGTAAAAGCTAGCGTGAAAGAGGGCCCGGTACCACAAAAAGTGAACGTGCTGGTCTCCGCGGTGGACAGCGGCGTGCTGAACATTACCGATTACGTCACGCCGGATCCCTGGCAGGCCTTCTTTGGTCAGAAGCGCTATGGCGCGGATATCTACGATATCTACGGCCAGGTGATTGAAGGCCAGGGACGTATGGCCGCGCTGCGTTTTGGTGGTGACGGCGATGAGCTTAAACGCGGCGGTAAGCCACCGGTGAACCATGTCACCATTATCGCCCAGCAGGCACAGCCAGTGACGCTTGATGCGAATGGTGAAGGGTCCATCACCCTGCCAATTGGAGACTTTAACGGCGAGCTGCGTCTGATGGCGCAGGCCTGGACGGAAGAGGATTTCGGCAGCAGCGAAAGCAAAGTGATTGTGGCCGCGCCGGTCATTACCGAACTGAATACGCCACGCTTCCTGGCAAGCGGCGATACCTCACGGTTGACGCTGGATCTCACCAACCTGACCGATCGGCCGCAAACGCTCAATGTGTCCTTAACTGCGACCGGCAAGCTGTCGCTGGAAGGGGCGCAGCCGCAGCCTGTCAAACTGCCACCGGGTGCGCGTAGCACGCTGTTTATTCCGGTGCGTGCACTGGACGGTTACGGTGATGGCGAAGTGACGGCGCAGGTAACAGGGCTTCAACTGCCTGGCGAGACTTTCGCTCCGCAGCAGAAGAGCTGGAAAATCGGCGTCCGTCCTGCGTTCCCGGCGCAGACGGTGAATACCGGGGCCATGCTGAACCCGGGTGAGTCCTGGACTGCGCCAGGGCAGCATATCAACGGCTTCTCTCCCGCTACATTGCAGGGACAACTGCTGCTTAGCGGCAAACCGCCGCTTAATCTGGCGCGCTATATCCGTGAGCTGCAGGCATATCCTTATGGCTGTCTTGAACAAACCACCAGTGGCCTGTTCCCGTCGCTCTATACCAACGCGGCACAGCTGAAGGCGCTTGGCATTAAAGGCGACACGGACGACAAGCGTCGTGCTGCCATTGATATTGGCATCTCCCGCCTGCTGCAGATGCAGCGTGACGACGGTGGTTTTGCGCTCTGGGATAAAAACGGTCCGGAAGAGTACTGGCTGACTGCCTATGTCACTGACTTCCTGGTACGTGCCGGTGAGCAAGGCTACAGCGTGCCGACGGATGCGGTCAATAATGCCAATAGCCGACTGCTCCGCTACCTGCAGGATCCGGGCATGATGTCCATCCGCTACAGCGACGATACCCAGGCCAGCAAATTTGCCGTGCAGGCCTATGCTGCACTGGTACTGGCGCGCCAGCAAAAAGCCCCGCTGGGGGCGTTGCGTGAAATCTGGGAGCGTCACGGACAGGCGGCTTCGGGTCTGCCGCTGATGCAGCTCGGTATGGCACTCAAACTGATGGGGGATGCCCCGCGCAGCCAGCAGGCGCTGGATCTGGCCCTTAAAACGCCGCGCAACGACAGCAGAAACTGGATGGCGGATTATGGCAGCCAGCTTCGCGATAACGCGCTGATGCTCTCCCTTCTGGAGGAGTACAAGCTGCTGCCGGATGCGCAAAATACGCTGCTGAATGCCCTGTCTGAACAGGCCTTCAGCCAGCGCTGGCTGTCAACACAGGAGAGTAACGCGCTGTTCCTGGCCGGACGTTCGCTGCAGACTTTGTCCGGAGCATGGCAGGCGGAAACCTCACTTTCGGGTACCGCATTGAGCGGTGACAAGGCGCTGGTGCAGAATATGAATGGCGATCAGCTTGGTGCGCTGCAGGTCACCAACACCGGCACGGCCCCGCTGTGGGTGCGTCTGGATAGCACCGGTTACCCGGACTCAGCCCCTCAGCCATCCTCGAATGTGCTGCAGATTGAACGCCATATTCTGGCAACCGACGGCAGTTCGAAATCGCTCTCTTCGCTGAAGAGCGGTGAGCTGGTGCTGGTATGGCTGGAAGTGAAAGCCAGCCAGAACGTGCCAGATGCGCTGGTGGTGGATCTCCTCCCGGCGGGTCTGGAGCTGGAGAACCAGAACCTGGCGAGCAGCAGCGCCAGCCTGCAGGACAGCGGCAGCGAAGTGCAGAACCTGCTTAGCCAGATGCAGCAGGCGGATATTCAGCATATGGAGTTCCGTGACGACCGCTTTGTGGCCGCCGTGCCGGTTAACGAAGGGCAACCGGTGACGCTGGTTTATCTGGCGCGCGCCGTGACGCCGGGAACGTATCAGGTACCGGTGCCGCTGGTGGAGTCCATGTATGTTCCGCAGTGGCGGGCAACGGGTGCGGCCAGTGGCCCGCTGATTGTTGTACCGTAATATGTCAGTTGCACGTCTGATACGCTCCCGCTGGCTGTGGCTGGCGGGGGCGCTTCTCATTTTAGGGGGGCTGATTGTCGCCGCCGACCGCCTCTGGCCGTTGCCGCTGAAAGAGGTTAACCCCGCCCGGGTGGTGGTGGATGAGAAGGGCACACCGCTCTGGCGTTTTGCCGACAACGACGGGATCTGGCGCTATCCGGTCACGATTGAAGAGGTCTCTCCCCGCTATCTTGAGGCCCTGATCCAGTATGAAGATCGCTGGTTCTGGGATCATCCAGGCGTGAATCCTTTCTCTGTGCTGCGCGCCGCCTGGCAGGATCTGACGTCCGGTAAGGTGGTCTCCGGCGGCAGCACGCTGACCATGCAGGTCGCGCGTCTGCTGGATCCGCATCCGCGCACCTTTGGCGGAAAAATTCGTCAGCTCTGGCGGGCGATGCAGCTTGAATGGCACCTCTCCAAGCGCGAGATCCTCACGCTCTATCTTAACCGGGCCCCGTTTGGTGGCACGCTCCAGGGGATAGGTGCCGCAAGCTGGACCTACCTGGGGAAACCGCCGTCACAGCTCAGCTATTCCGAAGCGGCCCTGCTGGCGGTGTTACCCCAGGCCCCCAGCCGTTTACGTCCCGACCGCTGGCCGGCGCGCGCGGAAGCAGCGCGCAACAAAGTGCTCGATCGGATGGTGACACAGGGCGTCTGGTCAGGCCGACAGGTTAACGAATCCCGTGAGGAGCCGGTATGGCTGGCTCCCCGGCAGATGCCTCAGCTGGCGCCGCTCTTCGCACGCATGATGCTGGGGAAAAGCCGTGATACCAAAATTGTCACCACTCTGGATGCCGCCTTACAACGGCAGCTGGAAGAGCTGGCAATGAACTGGAAATCCCGCATGCCGGCGCGCAGTTCACTGGCGATGATCGTTGTGGATCATACTACTATGAAGGTGCGCGGTTGGGTCGGTTCGGTGGATATTAATGATGACACCCGCTTTAGCCATGTGGATATGGTGAATGCGATCCGATCCCCGGGATCGGTACTGAAACCTTTTATCTACGGTATGGCGCTCGACGATGGTCTGATCCATCCCGCCTCACTGCTTCAGGATGTCCCCAGGAAAACCGGTGATTATCGTCCCGGTAATTTTGACAGCGGATTTCATGGACCGGTGAGTATGAGCGAAGCGCTGGTGCGCTCTCTCAACCTGCCTGCCGTGCAGGTGCTGGAGGCCTACGGGCCAAAGCGTTTTGCAGGCATGCTGAGCAATGCAGGGTTGCCGCTTATTTTGCCTGCGGGCGCGCAGCCAAATCTGTCGCTGATCCTGGGCGGGGCAGGGGCGCGGCTGGCAGACATTACGGCTGCCTACAGCGCCTTTGCCCGGCACGGTAAAGCGGGAAGGCTGCGGTTACAGCCAGGTGATGCGCTGGTTGAGCGTCCGCTGTTGTCACCTGGCTCGGCCTGGATTATCCGCCGTATTCTGGCGAATGAGGCCCAACCGTTACCGGATAACGCACTGCCGCAGGTTGCGCCGCTGGCGTGGAAAACGGGCACCAGCTACGGCTATCGCGATGCCTGGGCCATTGGCCTGAATGCGCGTTACGTGATTGGCATCTGGACCGGAAGGCCGGACGGCACGCCCGTGGCCGGGCAGTTTGGTTTTGCCAGTGCCGTGCCGCTGTTAAATCAGGTGAATAACCTGCTTCAGTCGCGCTCAACAATAGACGAAGCGCGCCTGCCACGTGACCCGCGTCCGGAAAGCGTCGGACGGGGCGTGATCTGCTGGCCTGGCGGACAGTCGTTGCCGGAGGGCAGTGAAAACTGTCGACGGCGCCTGTCGACCTGGCTGCTGGAAGGAAGTGAGCCGCCGACGCTGTTGCTGCCCGAGCAGGAGGGGATCCGCGGGATCCGTTTCCCGGTCTGGCTGGATAAAACCGGCAAACGCGTTGCGGCAGATTGCCCGGATGCCACAGAGAAGGTGCTGGATGTCTGGCCGTTACCGCTTGAGCCATGGCTGCCTGCCTCGGAGCGTCGTGCGGTCAGGGTGCCTCCCTCTTCAGCAACGTGTCCGCCGTTGTCGCAGGATGCACCTGCACCGCTCATGTTGACTGGCGTGCGTGAGGGAGCTGTTATCAAACGGCTGCCCGGTGAGTCTCGCGTTTCGTTGCCGCTTCAGGCGACCGGTAACAGCGGTGAGCGCTGGTGGTTTTTAAACGGAGAGCCGCTGAGTGTGAAAGGAAGAATCTATACATTACAGCTTGATAAAGCGGGCGATTATCAGTTGCTGGTCATGGATGAAACGGGTCAGGTGGCGACGGTGAATTTTACGCTGCAGTAACGGTAAAAGCGGCCTCAGATGTGAGCTGTTGCTAAAACTCGTCTTATTTTAAAAAAATGTTACCCGAATCCATAGGCAATGGCGCCATTGCTCATTATAATCCGCGCCACACCATACTCAGGTATGCAAAACAACAGAACATTTTACAGAGGTTATCATGGCTATTGAACGTACTTTTTCCATCATCAAACCAAACGCGGTGGCAAAAAACGTTATTGGCAGCATCTTCGCGCGTTTCGAATCTGCAGGGTTCAAAATTGTTGGCACCAAAATGCTGCACCTGACCGTTGAGCAGGCGCGTGGTTTCTACGCTGAGCACGAAGGTCGCCCATTCTTTGACGGTCTGGTTGAATTCATGACTTCCGGTCCGATCGTCGTATCCGTACTGGAAGGCGAAAATGCGGTACAGCGTCACCGTGACCTGCTGGGTGCAACCAACCCGGATAACGCGCTGGCTGGTACGCTGCGCGCTGATTACGCTGACAGCTTCACTGAGAACGGCACCCACGGTTCTGACTCTGTTGAATCTGCTGCGCGCGAAATCGCGTTCTTCTTCGCAGAAGGCGAAGTGTGTCCACGTACCCGTTAATTTAACGGTTTCGTTTACACATTATTTTCGTAAATGCCACGTGCAAACGTGGCATCCCTGCGCCAGACTTTGTACAATGCAACGCCCCGGACGAGCAGAACGCTTTCCGGGGCGTTTCTTTTCAACCCTCCATGGGCCATAACGTGTAACAACGAGGCCGGAAAATATTATGTCTGAATTAGTGAATACCTCCGAAGTCGCCACGCCTGCGGTTCCAAATAAAAATGGAAAAATCAACCTGCTGGATCTGAACCGTCAGCAGATGCGCGAGTTCTTTAAAGAGTTGGGCGAGAAGCCGTTTCGTGCCGATCAGGTCATGAAATGGATGTACCACTATTGCAGCGACAACTTTGATGACATGACTGACATCAACAAAGTGCTGCGCAACAAGCTCAAAGAAGTGGCTGAAATCCGTGCACCGGAAGTGGTGGAAGAACAACGCTCGTCAGATGGCACCATCAAATGGGCGATTGCCGTTGGCGATCAGCGTGTTGAAACTGTCTATATCCCGGAAGACGATCGCGCCACGCTGTGCGTCTCTTCTCAGGTTGGCTGTGCGCTGGAGTGCAAATTCTGCTCAACCGCGCAGCAAGGTTTTAACCGTAACCTGCGTGTATCGGAAATCATTGGCCAGGTCTGGCGTGCCGCGAAAATCGTCGGCGCGGCGAAAGTGACCGGTACCAGGCCCATCACCAACGTGGTGATGATGGGGATGGGTGAACCGCTGCTGAACCTGACCAACGTGGTTCCGGCGATGGAAATCATGCTGGACGATTTCGGTTTCGGCCTCTCCAAGCGCCGCGTGACGCTCTCTACCTCCGGCGTGGTTCCGGCACTGGATAAGCTTGGCGACATGATTGACGTGGCGCTGGCGATCTCCCTCCATGCGCCAAACGACGAAATTCGTGACGAAATTGTGCCGATCAACAAAAAGTACAATATCGAAACCTTCCTTGCGGCGGTGCGTCGCTACCTGGAAAAATCCAACGCTAACCAGGGCCGCGTAACCATCGAGTACGTGATGCTCGATCACGTGAACGACGGTACCGAGCACGCGCATCAGCTGGCTGAACTGCTGAAAGACACGCCGTGCAAAATCAACCTGATCCCATGGAACCCGTTCCCGGGCGCGCCGTATGGCCGCAGTTCGAACAGCCGTATCGACCGCTTCTCGAAAGTGTTGATGGAGTACGGATTCACCACCATCGTGCGTAAAACCCGTGGTGATGATATCGATGCCGCATGCGGACAGCTGGCGGGTGATGTGATTGACCGAACCAAACGTACCTTGCGTAAACGCATGCAGGGCGAGACGATTGCGGTCAAAGCTGTTTGATTATTATGCAATCACGGCGCATTATTGCGCCGTGAAGCATAATCTTACTGAATAATCAGTCAGATTCGTGATGACTGAGTAATAATTACGGTGCGTTTCATACGACTTTCGGGCAGTATGTAACGACGTAACAACAGTTTAGCTTCACGGGCAGGGCTGCACTGTCATCTCCGGGCTGACAGTCTTATACTGACTGTTCAAGGTTAACTGACCAGAAGTTTCGCGGTGCGGGTGGCATTGTGACTCACCGGCACCTGAACCCTTATTTTTCACGTACCAGTAGTTGTAGCGAATGAATACTGAAGCCACTCACGACCAACATGAAGCACTCTCCACTGGCGTTCGTCTTCGCAACGCCCGTGAACAACTCGGACTCAGCCAGCAAGCCGTTGCAGAACGCTTGTGCCTGAAGGTTTCCACGGTTCGCGATATTGAAGAAGATAAGGCGCCTGCCGATCTGGCTTCAACGTTCTTGCGCGGGTATATCCGCTCTTACGCAAAACTGGTGCATATCCCCGAAGACGAATTACTGCCGATGATGGAGAAGCAGGCACCGGTGCGTGCAGCAAAAGTTGCGCCGATGCAAACTTTCTCCCTGGGGAAACGTCGTAAAAAACGTGATGGCTGGCTGATGAGCTTCACCTGGCTGGTGCTGTTTGTGGTTGTCGGCCTGACCGGCGCGTGGTGGTGGCAAAACCACAAGGCGCAGCAGGAAGAGATCACCACAATGGCCGATCAATCCTCCGCGGAACTTAACCAGGCTGGAAACGGCAACGCGCAGAGCGTTCCACTGAGCACCGACGGCGCGGCAACGACCAGCGAACCACAAACCGCGACGACCGATACGCCAGCAACGGACGCGACGCAGGCTCCAGCAGCAACGGCCAACACGCCAGCGCCTCAGACTCAGGCTCCGACTCAGGATCAAAACGCGGTGGTTGCACCGTCTCAGGCTCCTGTGGATACCGCAACGAACGCACCGGCGGCCAACAGCACGGCACCACTGCCGACTGACCAGGCGGGCGTGGCAACGCCAGCGGCGGATCCAAACGCGCTGGTGATGAATTTCACTGCTGACTGCTGGTTAGAAGTCACTGACGCAACAGGTAAAAAACTGTTCAGCGGTCTGCAGCGTAAAGATGGCACGTTAAACCTAACCGGCCAGGCTCCGTATAAACTTAAAATCGGCGCTCCGGCAGCGGTACAGATCCAGTATCAAGGAAAACCTGTCGATCTGAGCCGCTTTATCAGAACTAACCAGGTTGCACGTCTTACCGTTAATGCCGAACAATCAGCAGCACAGTAACAGACGGGCTACGCGGGAGATTTTTCATGCATAACCAGGCTCCGATTCAACGTAGAAAATCGAAACGGATTTACGTTGGGAATGTGCCAATCGGCGATGGTGCCCCTATCGCCGTCCAGTCGATGACCAATACGCGCACCACGGACGTGGAAGCGACGGTCAACCAAATCAAAGCATTAGAACGCGTAGGCGCGGACATCGTTCGCGTCTCCGTGCCGACAATGGACGCCGCTGAGGCGTTCAAACTGATCAAACAGCAGGTCAGTGTTCCGCTGGTAGCAGATATCCACTTCGACTACCGCATTGCGCTGAAAGTCGCCGAATACGGCGTCGACTGCCTGCGTATTAACCCAGGCAACATCGGTAACGAAGAGCGTATCCGCATGGTGGTGGACTGCGCCCGCGATAAGAACATCCCCATCCGTATCGGCGTGAACGCCGGTTCACTGGAAAAAGATCTGCAGGAAAAGTACGGCGAACCCACGCCGCAGGCGCTGCTTGAATCCGCAATGCGTCACGCTGATCACCTGGATCGTCTTAACTTCGATCAGTTCAAAGTCAGCGTAAAAGCCTCCGACGTCTTCCTGGCGGTAGAGTCTTATCGTCTGCTGGCAAAACAGATCGATCAGCCTTTGCACCTCGGGATCACCGAAGCGGGTGGCCTGCGCAGTGGCTCCGTCAAGTCAGCTATCGGCCTGGGTCTGCTGCTCTCGGAAGGGATCGGCGATACCCTGCGTGTTTCGCTGGCGGCCGATCCGGTCGAAGAGATCAAAGTCGGCTTCGACATTCTGAAATCGCTGCGTATCCGCGCGCGTGGGATCAACTTCATCGCCTGCCCAACCTGTTCACGTCAGGAGTTTGACGTCATCGGAACCGTGAATGCCCTGGAGCAGCGTCTTGAAGACATCATCACCCCAATGGACGTCTCCATCATCGGTTGTGTGGTGAATGGCCCGGGTGAAGCGCTGGTGTCAACGCTGGGCGTCACCGGCGGTAACAAGAAAAGTGGTCTCTATGAAGATGGCGTTCGTAAAGATCGTCTGGATAATAGTGATATGATCGACCAGCTTGAAGCGCGCATTCGTGCCAAAGCGTCGATGATGGACGAAGCGCAGCGCATCAGCGTTCAGCAGGTTGAAAAATAACGTGATGGGAAGCGAAGTGCTTCCCATGTATGATTGAACCCATTCTTTGGGTTCTTTTTTGTATATAGAAAGAGAATAAACGTGGCAAAAAACATTCAAGCCATCCGCGGCATGAACGATTATCTGCCTGGCGAAACCGCCATCTGGCAGCGCATTGAAGGCACACTGAAGCAGGTGCTCGGCAGCTACGGTTACAGCGAAATCCGTTTGCCGATTGTAGAGCAGACCCCGTTATTCAAACGCGCGATCGGTGAAGTGACCGACGTGGTTGAAAAAGAGATGTATACCTTTGAGGACCGCAACGGCGACAGCCTGACGCTGCGTCCGGAAGGTACGGCGGGCTGTGTACGCGCCGGCATCGAACATGGTCTCCTGTACAATCAGGAGCAGCGCCTGTGGTATATCGGCCCGATGTTCCGCCACGAACGTCCACAGAAAGGTCGTTATCGCCAGTTCAACCAGCTGGGTGTAGAGGTGTTTGGTCTGCAAGGACCCGACATTGACGCTGAGCTGATTATGCTGACCGCCCGCTGGTGGCGCGCGCTGGGTATCTCTGAGCATGTTTCACTGGAGCTGAACTCTATCGGTTCTCTGGAAGCACGTGCGAATTACCGCGACGCGCTGGTGGCGTTCCTGGAGCAGCACAAAGAGAAGCTGGACGAAGACTGCAAACGTCGCATGTACAGCAACCCGCTGCGCGTGCTTGATTCCAAAAACCCGGATGTGCAGGCGCTGCTGAATGACGCCCCTGCATTGGGCGACTATCTGGACGACGATTCTCGCGAACACTTTGCCGGTCTGTGCAAACTGCTCGAAGCGGCAGGCATTGCCTATACCGTTAATCAGCGCCTGGTACGCGGTCTGGACTACTATAACCGTACCGTGTTTGAGTGGGTTACCACCAGCCTCGGTTCGCAGGGCACCGTATGTGCTGGCGGCCGTTATGACGGTCTGGTTGAGCAACTTGGCGGTCGTGCCGCGCCTGCGGTTGGCTTCGCGATGGGCCTTGAGCGACTTGTTTTGCTGGTTCAGGCAGTTAATCCGGAATTTAAAGCAGATTCCGTTGTCGATATATACCTGGTGGCTTCAGGCGCGGAAACGCAGTCTGCGGCAATGCAGCTTGCCGAACGCGTGCGTGATGCACTGCCGGACGTGAAACTGATGACCAACCATGGCGGCGGCAACTTCAAAAAACAGTTTGCTCGTGCCGATAAGTGGGGCGCAAGTATCGCACTGGTGCTGGGTGAGTCCGAAGTGGCTAACGGCGAAGTGGTGGTGAAAGACCTGCGCTCTGGTGAGCAGACAACGGTAACGCAGGACGGCGTTGCGGCGCACTTGCGCACTCTATTGGGCTAAGGAGAAGGACGGCGTGGAAATTTACGAGAACGAACACGACCAGGTCGACGCGATCAAACGCTTCTTTGCTGAAAACGGCAAAGCGCTGGTTGTTGGGGTTATTTTAGGTGTGGGTGCGTTGATTGGCTGGCGCTACTGGAACAATCATCAGGCGGATTCCGCGCGCGGCGCGTCTCTGTCTTATGAAAATACCGTAAGCGCAATTCGTGCCGATCAGCCACAAACGCTGACGGCTGCAGAAAAATTTGCCGCTGACAATAAAAACACCTACGGTGCGCTGGCCGCGCTGGAAGTGGCTCAGCAGTACATTGATAAGAACGAACTGGATAAAGCGGCTGCCCAGCTGTCGCAGGGGCTTGCGGCCGCCAGCGATGACAACCTGAAAGCGGTTATCAATCTGCGCCTGGCCCGTATCCAGGTTCAGCAGAAAAAAGCTGATGAAGCGCTGAAAACGCTCGATACCATCAAAGGCGAAGGTTTTGCTGCCATTGTTGCCGATCTGCGCGGTGAAGCACTGCTGAGCAAAGGTGATAAAGCGGGCGCGCGTAAAGCGTGGCAAGCTGGTGTGGATAGCAAAGCGTCACCTGCGCTGAGCGAAATGATGCAGATGAAAATAAATAATTTGTCCGTCTGAGAGGGACCCGATGCAATTGCGTAAATTACTTCTGCCAGGACTGCTTTCTGTTACGTTATTGAGTGGCTGTTCACTGTTCAGTGGCGAAGAAGACGTTGTGAAAATGTCCCCGCTGCCGACTGTTGAAAACCAGTTTACCCCGTCAACCGCGTGGAGCACCTCCGTCGGTGATGGAATTGGTGATTTCTACTCCAACCTGCATCCGGCTTTTGCTGACAGCGTTATCTATGCGGCTGACCGCAAAGGTACCGTAAAAGCGCTTAATGCCGATGACGGGAAGGAAGTGTGGTCCATTAACCTGGCGGAGAAAGACGGCTGGTTCTCCCGTAAACCTGCACTGCTTTCTGGCGGCCTGACCGTTGCCGGTGGCCACGTGTATGTGGGTAGCGAAAAAGCACAGGTCTATGCCCTGAACACCAGCGATGGTTCTGTTGCCTGGCAAACGACGGTTGCCGGTGAGTCTCTGTCTCGTCCGGTGGTGAGCGACGGCCTGGTGCTGATCCACACCAGCAATGGCCAGCTGCAGGCGTTGAACGAAGCCGATGGTCTGGTGAAATGGACCGTAAACCTGGATATGCCATCACTTTCCCTGCGCGGTGAATCTGCCCCGGCGACAGCCTTTGGTGCAGCCATTGTGGGGGGGGATAACGGTCGCGTGAGCGCGGTACTGATGCAGCAAGGTCAGATGATCTGGCAGCAGCGTATCTCTCAGGCGACGGGTTCAACTGAAATTGACCGTCTTAACGACGTCGACACGACGCCAGTCATCGTGAATGGTGTGGTTTACGCGCTGGCGTATAACGGCAACCTGACCGCGCTGGATCTGCGCAGTGGCCAGATCATGTGGAAACGTGAACTGGGCTCAGTGAATGATTTCATTGTTGAAGGTAACCGTATCTATATGGTTGACCAGAACGACCGTCTGCTGGCGCTGAGCACCGATGGCGGCGTGACGCTGTGGACGCAAAGCGATCTGCTGCACCGTCTGTTGACCGCTCCGGCACTGTACAACGGTAGCCTGGTGGTGGGAGATAGCGAAGGCTATATGCACTGGATCGATCCGGAGACGGGTCGCTTTACTGCGCAGCAAAAAGTCGACGGCTCTGGCTTCCTCACCGACCCGGTTGTGGCTGACGGCAAACTGCTGATTCAGGCAAAAGACGGCACGCTGTACGCGATCACGCGTTAATTACCCGGCGGTTGTAGTATACTAAACGGCTCCTGTTCACTCAGGAGCCGTTTTGACATTTTTAAAAACGCCGCGAAAGCGACGTTATTTTGAATTTTATGAGGCTTCAAACATGGTACCTGTGGTCGCGCTTGTCGGGCGCCCTAACGTTGGAAAATCCACTCTTTTTAACCGTTTAACACGCACCCGTGATGCGCTGGTTGCGGATTTCCCGGGGCTGACGCGTGACCGTAAGTACGGTCGTGCAGAGGTGGAAGGACGCGAGTTCATCTGTATCGATACCGGTGGTATTGACGGGACAGAAGACGGCGTTGAAACCCGCATGGCGGAACAGTCTCTGCTGGCCATCGAAGAGGCAGACGTGGTGCTGTTCATGGTGGATGCCCGTGCAGGCCTGATGCCTGCGGATTCCGCCATCGCTAAACATCTGCGTTCGCGCGAAAAACCGACCTTCCTGGTGGCGAATAAAACTGACGGTATCGATGCCGATCAGGCGATCGCCGATTTCTGGTCTTTAGGTCTGGGTGACATCTACCCAATCGCCGCATCGCATGGCCGCGGTGTGACCAGCCTGCTGGAAACCGTTCTGCTGCCGTGGGTTGACGAAGTGAACCCGCCGGAAGAGGTGGACGAAGACGCTGAATACTGGGCGCAGTTCGAAGACGGTGAAGAAGGCGAAGAAGAAGAGCCTGAAGAGGCATTCAACCCGCAGGATCTGCCGATTAAACTGGCCATTGTGGGGCGTCCAAACGTAGGTAAGTCTACGCTTACTAACCGTATTCTGGGTGAAGAGCGCGTGGTGGTATACGACATGCCGGGCACCACCCGCGACAGCATCTACATCCCGATGCAGCGTGATGAGCGTGAGTATGTGCTCATCGACACCGCAGGTGTTCGTAAGCGCGGAAAAATCACCGATGTGGTGGAGAAATTCTCCGTCATCAAAACTCTGCAGGCGATTGAAGATGCCAACGTTGTGCTGCTGGTTATCGACGCGCGTGAAGGTATCTCCGATCAGGACCTGTCGCTGCTTGGCTTTATCCTCAATAGTGGGCGCTCACTGGTTATCGTCGTGAACAAGTGGGATGGCCTGAGCAATGAAGTTCGTGAGCAGGTGAAAGAGACGCTGGACTTCCGTCTGGGCTTCATCGATTTCGCCCGCGTGCACTTCATCTCTGCGCTGCACGGCAGCGGTGTGGGTAACCTCTTCGACTCCGTGCGTGAAGCGTATGACAGCTCCACCCGTCGTCAGAGCACCGCCATGCTGACCCGCATTATGAACATGGCAGCAGAAGACCATCAGCCGCCGCTGGTACGTGGCCGTCGCGTGAAGCTGAAATATGCCCACGCCGGTGGTTATAACCCGCCAATCGTGGTGATTCACGGCAACCAGGTGAAAGACCTGCCGGACTCCTACAAGCGTTATCTGATGAACTACTTCCGTAAATCGCTGGACGTGATGGGCACCCCTATCCGTATTCAGTTCAAGGAAGGGGATAACCCGTTTGCCAACAAGCGCAACACCCTGACGCCAAACCAGATGCGTAAGCGTAAGCGTTTGATTAAGCACATTAAGAAAAGCAAATAAGCGTTGCCGATCTCACAAAAACCCGCGCCTGTCGCGGGTTTTTTTCACCCATACAAAACGCCTGCCTTCCCTGTGTGATGTCAATCACTATTCGTTTTTAACCATGTTTAAATCTAAGAAAGTAGACAATCGTCGAATTTTCATCTTAAAGTCCAGGGTCTGGTACTAGACAAAACTAGCGCCTGGTTATCAAATGGTTAACTAACTTTTCGCCGCATGTAAAAAATCGGTCAGATACGTAACTGGCCGGCGTACGCGCGGTGCTTTCAGCACAACGACATACCTTTTGGGAGAATTATGCAATCCTCTGTTAATCAAAAAGAAAGCCGAACGTTCTTCGGCCATCCTTATCCGCTCGGTTCACTGTTTTTCACCGAGATGTGGGAGCGTTTCTCATTTTACGGCATTCGTCCGTTACTGATCCTCTTTATGGCCGCCACCGTCTATGACGGCGGCATGGGACTGGCGCGTGAAAACGCCTCTGCGATTGTCGGTATCTTCGCCGGTACCATGTATCTGGCCGCGCTGCCGGGTGGCTGGCTGGCCGATAACTGGCTCGGCCAGCAGAGAGCCGTCTGGTACGGTTCGATTCTGATTGCGCTCGGCCACCTGTCGATTGCGCTTTCGGCCATCATGGGCGACAACCTGTTCTTTATCGGCCTGATGTTTATCGTGCTGGGATCGGGCCTGTTCAAGACCTGTATCTCCGTGATGGTGGGCACCTTGTATAAAAAAGGCGATGCGCGTCGTGACGGCGGTTTCTCGCTGTTCTATATGGGCATCAACATGGGCTCATTCATTGCACCGCTAATTTCCGGCTGGTTGATTAAAACCCACGGCTGGCACTGGGGCTTTGGTATTGGCGGCATCGGGATGCTGGTGGCGCTGATTATCTTCCGCGTGTTTGCCGTGCCGTCGATGAAACGCTACGACAGCGAAGTCGGCCTCGATTCCACCTGGAACAGCCCGGTGGTAAAACGCAAGGGCGTGGGCGCCTGGTTGCTGGCGCTGGCGGTAGGGGTGGCGGTTCTCGTCACGCTGATCGCCCAGGGTGTTATTGTGATTAACCCGGTCGCGGTAGCCAGCGTGCTGGTCTATGTCATCGCGGCGTCCGTTGCGCTCTACTTTATTTACCTGTTCATCTTCGCGGGGCTGACGCGTAAAGAGCGCGCCAGGCTGCTGGTCTGCTTTATCCTGCTGGTTTCCGCTGCGTTCTTCTGGTCGGCGTTTGAACAGAAACCCACCTCCTTTAACCTGTTTGCCAACGACTACACCAATCGCATGATCGGTGATTTCGAAATTCCGGCCGTATGGTTCCAGTCGATCAACGCCCTGTTCATCATTCTGCTGGCACCGGTATTCAGCTGGGCGTGGCCGAAGCTTGCCACCATGAATATTCGTCCGAGCAGTATCACCAAGTTTGTTATCGGCATTCTCTGTGCGGCGGCGGGCTTTGGCCTGATGATGCTGGCAGCGCAGAATGTGCTTAACAACGGCGGGGCCGGGGTTTCTCCGTTCTGGCTGGTGGGCAGTATCCTGATGCTGACGCTGGGTGAGCTTTGCCTGAGCCCGATTGGCCTGGCGACCATGACGCTGCTGGCGCCAGAAAGAATGCGTGGTCAGATGATGGGACTGTGGTTCTGCGCGAGTGCGCTGGGTAACCTGGCCGCCGGTCTGATTGGCGGCCACGTGAAGGCCGACCAGCTGGATATGCTGCCGGATCTCTTCGCGCGTTGCTCCATTGCACTGCTGATTTGTGCTGCAGTCCTGATCGTTCTCATTGTGCCGGTTCGTCGCATGCTGGAAAATGCCCGGACGAAACCTGCCACTGAGGCGGTATAATCGATCTGCCGGGGCGACCACGACGCCCCGGCAACAAACTTAAGGAGTTAACATGTCGATTGCCTGTCCAACCTGCCATGCCGAGCTGGAGCCGCAAAACGGCGTGGCCCACTGCGACAATTGTCATAAAGATATCGCGCTCGAAGCCCACTGCCCGGAGTGCCATCAGCCACTCCAGGTGTTAAAAGCCTGCGGCGCGGTGGATTACTTCTGCCAGAACGGCCACGGCCTGATCTCTAAAAAACGCGTGGAGTTTGTCCCTCTCGGGGCTTAATCACCCACGCAGCCTTCGCCTTTCTGCCAGAGATCGATCAGCGACTCGGGCGCTTCCTGCTCCGGAACCAGCACAATAATATCGGTGTACTGCGCCTCGTTGTGCCGGGTCCAGAAGATCTGAATACGGAAATAACGCTGATCGCCGCTCCCCGGCGACGAGGCCTGACCAGGCGGTTGTCCACGTGGAATGGCCTGCTCCAGTATGCTTACCACGCGCTGACGCTGCGCCTCGTTGAGGGATGAGAGCGTGATAGTGCGCTGCCCGCTCAGCTTGGGAATAAAAGCGACGCCGCCTTCGCGGGCCAGCTCAACCACGGCGTCATCCGTCAGTTCCGGTACCTGCATTTACAGCACTCCCACCTGTTCCCAGGCTTGTTTTATCGCCGTCCCAACGTCGCCACCGGAGCGTTTCTCGCCGTGGGCTATCGTCAGTCTGGCGAAGGCTTCAAAATCCGCATCCTGCGCCAGATTGCGATCGCAAACTGTGTCGTACCAGGCATAACCCACTTTTTCCCAGGCGTAGCCACCAATGGCCGTCGCGGCAAGATAAAACGCCCGGTTGGGAATACCAGAATTCAGGTGAACGCCGCCGTTATCTTCACGCGTTTTGATGAAATCCTTCATGTGCGCCGGCTGCGGATCTTTACCGAGCAGGGGATCGTTATAGGCGGTGCCCGGTTCCGACATGGAGCGCAACCCTTTACCGTTAATCCCTTTAGCCAGCAGCCCTTCACCAATCAGCCAGTCTGCTTTATCGGCGGTTTGCTTCAGACGGTACTGTTTAACCAGCGAGCCAAACACATCTGACAGCGACTCGTTCAGCGCCCCTGACTGCTCAAAATAGATAAGCCCGGCTTCGGTCTCGGTGACGCCGTGGCTGAGTTCATGCGCCACAACGTCGATGGCAATGGTAAAACGGTTAAATATTTCCCCGTCGCCATCGCCAAAGACCATCTGCTGGCCGTTCCAGAAGGCGTTCTGATATTCCCGGCCATAATGCACGGTGCCGGTCAAAATAAGCCCTTTATTATCGAGAGAATCGCGTTGATATTCTTTCCAGAAGAAATCATGGGTAATACCCAAGTACTCGTAGGCCTCATCCACCGCAACATCCCCGTTGGACGGCTGGCCTTCATAGCGCACCTGGGTGCCCGGCAGCTCCTGGGTCTGTTTCGCATCGTAAATATCACGCTCCAGCTGTCCGGCTTTATTGACGTGTGGCGCGGCGGGTTTGCCGGGCATATGGGCCATCAGCGTCTGGACATGGGTTAAGGTCTGGCGGGCACAGCGCTGCTGCGGCTCTGAACCGCTTTCGATAATACGACGAAGAATATAAGGGGGAATAACGCTCTGAAGATGTGGCATGCAGCTCTCCTTATTAAAAAAGGGAATAGCAGCAGTATAGTAAGTAACCGGCGAAGAATTATCCGCTTTTGCGCTGACGGGGCTTTTTCACCGGTTTAATTGATTTCACTTCGCTTTCCACCCAGCCGTCTGACAGACGCGTCGTCAGCATGTCACCGGCATTCACCTGTTTGGTTTGCTTCAGTACTTTGCCGTCAGTGGCGGTGGTTACGCTATACCCGCGCGCCAGGGTGGAAAGTGGGCTGACCGCTTCAAGATGGGTCACCGCATTGCCAAAGCGTTCGCGGGTGGTGCTAAGTCGTGCCCGTACAGTTTCTGCCAGACGATACTCCAGCTGCTGAATGCGCGTTTGCGCACGGTAAATTTTCGGCTGCGGGTTTTGCTGGTTCAGGCGCTGCGTCACGCGCTGCTGACGCGTCATCACGCGCTTGAGCTGATTATCCAGCGCGACGTTCATCCGCTGGCGCAGACGCTCCAGCACGGTCTGCTGACGCGCAAGGCGAAGCTGTGGATGCTGCTGCTGCAGGCGGTGATGAAGCTGGGTAAAGCGGCGGGTACGATTCGCGAGGAAGTAGTCCATCGCCATCTCCAGACGCTGCTGGCCGTTCTGCAACTGACGCAGCAGCTCCAGCTGATTGCGGCTCACCACTTCCGCCGCTGCGGACGGCGTAGGCGCGCGTAAATCCGCAACGAAATCGGCAATCGTCACATCCGTTTCATGCCCGACGGCGCTCACCACGGGAATAACGCTGGCGAAAATCGCCCGCGCCACGCGCTCGTCGTTAAAGCTCCACAAATCTTCCAGCGAGCCGCCGCCACGCCCAACGATTAATACGTCGCACTCCTGCCGCGCGTTCGCCAGCTCAATGGCACGCACAATCTGGCCTGGCGCATCGTCACCCTGAACAGCGGTCGGGTAGATGATAACGGGCAGGGAAGGATCGCGACGCTTGAGGACATGCAAAATATCGTGCAGCGCGGCACCGGTTTTCGAGGTGATTACCCCAACGCAGTGAGCGGGTGAGGGCAGGGGCTTTTTATACTGCTGATCGAACAACCCCTCTTGCGAGAGCGCGGCTTTTAGCTGTTCATACTTCTGCTGAAGTAAGCCTTCGCCCGCAGGTTGCATGCTCTCGACGATAATCTGGTAGTCGCCGCGCGGTTCATAGAGCGTGATATTGGCGCGCACCAGCACCTGCTGACCATGCTGAGGACGAAACGTCACGCGACGGTTGCTGTTACGGAACATGGCGCAGCGCACCTGGGCGGTGTCGTCTTTTAACGTAAAGTACCAGTGGCCGGAGGCTGGCTGCGTGAAGTTAGAGATCTCACCGCTGATCCAGACCTGCCCCATTTCCTGCTCAAGCAGCAAACGCACCGTCTGATTCAGGCGGCTGACAGTATAAATTGAGGGGGATTGAGAGGATAACATGTGAGCGGGATCAAATTCTAAATCAGCAAGTTATTCAGTCGATAGTAACCTGCTGAGAGGGGAGTGCAAGGTTTTTTTATAAAAAAGTGTGGATGCAATCGGTTACGCTCTGTATAATGCCACGGCAATATTTAACCACCCAGGTCAGAGATATTGCCCATGCTACGTATCGCTAAAGAAGCACTGACGTTTGACGACGTCCTCCTCGTTCCCGCTCACTCCACCGTTCTGCCGAATACTGCCGATCTCAGCACGCAGTTGACGAAAACCATTCGCCTGAACATTCCTATGCTCTCTGCGGCAATGGACACCGTGACTGAAGCGCGCCTGGCAATTGCCCTGGCACAGGAAGGTGGCATTGGCTTTATTCACAAAAACATGTCTATCGAGCGTCAGGCGGAAGAAGTTCGCCGCGTGAAGAAGCATGAATCCGGCATCGTATCCGATCCACAGACCGTTCTGCCTACCACCACCCTGCACGAAGTGAAAGCCCTGACCGAACGTAACGGCTTCGCCGGTTACCCGGTGGTGACTGAAGAAAACGAGCTGGTGGGTATCATCACTGGCCGTGACGTGCGTTTCGTGACCGACCTGAACCAGCCGGTTAGCGTATATATGACGCCAAAAGAGCGTCTGGTGACCGTGCGTGAAGGTGAAGCGCGTGATGTCGTGTTCGCAAAAATGCACGAAAAACGCGTTGAGAAAGCGCTGGTTGTGGATGCGAACTTCCATCTGCGCGGTATGATCACCGTTAAAGATTTCCAGAAAGCAGAACGTAAACCTAACGCCTGTAAAGACGAGCATGGCCGTCTGCGCGTAGGCGCTGCGGTTGGCGCAGGTGCCGGTAACGAAGAGCGTGTTGATGCGCTGGTTGCCGCAGGCGTTGACGTACTGCTGATTGACTCCTCCCACGGCCACTCCGAAGGCGTTCTGCAACGTATTCGCGACACCCGTGCGAAATATCCTGATCTGCAGATCATCGGCGGTAACGTGGCGACGGGCGCAGGTGCTCGCGCGCTGGCGGACGCAGGTTGCAGCGCGGTGAAAGTGGGTATTGGCCCTGGCTCCATCTGTACTACCCGTATCGTGACCGGTGTAGGTGTTCCGCAGATCACTGCGGTTTCTGACGCGGTTGAAGCGCTGGAAGGCACCGGCATTCCGGTCATCGCTGACGGCGGTATCCGCTTCTCTGGCGACATCGCTAAGGCGATCGCCGCAGGTGCTTCCGCGGTGATGGTTGGCTCCATGCTGGCAGGGACTGAAGAATCCCCGGGTGAAATCGAACTCTACCAGGGCCGTTCTTACAAATCTTACCGCGGTATGGGCTCTCTGGGCGCGATGTCCAAAGGTTCTTCTGACCGTTACTTCCAGACCGATAACGCTGCTGACAAACTGGTGCCGGAAGGTATCGAAGGCCGTGTTGCCTACAAAGGCCGTCTGAAAGAGATCATTCACCAGCAGATGGGCGGCCTGCGCTCCTGTATGGGTCTGACCGGCTGTGGTACCATTGACCTGCTGCGTACTAAAGCGGAATTCGTACGCATCAGCGGTGCGGGTATCCAGGAGAGCCACGTTCACGACGTGACGATCACCAAAGAGTCCCCGAACTACCGTCTGGGCTCCTGATAAGTTTCCGCGCCCGGCTCATGCCGGGCGCTCTGTTTTTGTTTCACTTGCCTCGGAATTAGCGTCAATGACGGAAAACATTCATAAACATCGCATTCTCATCCTGGACTTTGGTTCTCAGTACACTCAGCTGGTGGCGCGTCGCGTGCGTGAACTGGGCGTTTACTGTGAACTGTGGGCGTGGGATGTCACGGAAGCACAGATTCGCGAATTCAATCCAAGCGGCATCATCCTCTCCGGCGGCCCGGAAAGCACCACCGAAGATAACAGCCCACGTGCACCGCAGTACGTGTTCGAAGCGGGTGTACCGGTGTTCGGCGTTTGCTACGGTATGCAGACCATGGCAATGCAGCTGGGCGGCCACGTTGAAGGCTCTAACGAGCGTGAGTTTGGCTACGCACAGGTCGAAGTGGTGAACGACAGCGCGCTGGTGCGCGGTATCGAAGACTCCCTGACTGCAGACGGCAAACCGCTGCTGGACGTGTGGATGAGCCACGGCGATAAAGTGACCGCTATCCCGTCCGACTTCGTGACCGTTGCCAGCACCGAAAGCTGCCCGTTCGCGATTATGGCGAACGAAGAGAAACGCTTCTACGGCGTGCAGTTCCACCCGGAAGTGACTCACACCCGTCAGGGGATGCGCATGCTGGAGCGCTTCGTGCGCGATATCTGCCAGTGTGAAGCCCTGTGGACCCCGGCTAAAATCATCGACGACGCCGTTGAGCGTATCCGTCAGCAGGTTGGCGATGACAAAGTGATCCTCGGCCTGTCCGGTGGCGTGGACTCCTCCGTAACCGCGATGCTGCTGCACCGCGCTATCGGTAAAAACCTGACCTGCGTATTCGTGGACAACGGTCTGCTGCGTCTGAATGAAGCCCAGCAGGTCATGGACATGTTTGGTGACCACTTCGGTCTGAACATCGTTCACGTGGAAGGCGAACAGCGCTTCCTGGACGCGCTGAAAGGCGAGAACGATCCGGAAGCCAAACGTAAGATCATTGGCCGCGTCTTCGTGGAAGTGTTCGACGAAGAAGCGCTGAAGCTGGAAGACGTGAAGTGGCTGGCGCAGGGCACCATCTACCCTGACGTGATCGAGTCTGCGGCATCCGCAACCGGTAAAGCACACGTCATCAAATCTCACCACAACGTGGGCGGCCTGCCGAAAGAGATGAAGATGGGTCTGGTTGAACCGCTGCGTGAGCTGTTCAAAGACGAAGTGCGTAAGATCGGTCTGGAACTGGGTCTGCCGTACGACATGCTCTACCGTCACCCGTTCCCGGGTCCGGGTCTGGGCGTGCGCGTGCTGGGCGAAGTGAAGAAAGAGTACTGCGACCTGCTGCGTCGCGCGGATGCTATCTTCATCGAAGAGCTGCATAAAGCTGACCTGTATAACAAAGTGAGCCAGGCGTTCACCGTGTTCCTGCCAGTTCGCTCCGTCGGCGTAATGGGCGATGGCCGTAAGTACGACTGGGTTGTTTCCCTGCGTGCGGTGGAAACCATCGACTTCATGACCGCGCACTGGGCGCACCTGCCGTATGACTTCTTAGGCCGTGTGTCTAACCGCATCATCAATGAAGTGAACGGTATTTCCCGCGTGGTGTATGACATCAGCGGTAAGCCACCGGCTACGATTGAGTGGGAATAATCCCGCTCTGAGTTAACATCAAAACCCTCTGCCTGTGCAGGGGGTTTTTTATTTCCTTACTTACCTTCACCCAACCTATACGCCAGCGCCACCACGAGCGACTGCACCAGACACAGCGTTGCCGACTGAGATCGAAACGCATCCACCTGCGCCTCTTTCACCACAAAGCAGAGATCGCTAAACGTCGCCAGCGGGCTTATCTGGCTGTCGGTAATCACAATCTGCCGCGCGCCGACGCTGGCGGCAGTTTCGCTGACCATCACCGTCTCTTCCGCGTACGGCGAGAAGCTGATCGACACCACGATGTCGCGCGCCTTAATGCGGCTGATCTGCTCACGCAGCATGCCGCCCATGCCGTCGAGCAGAATCGGGCGGCACTCCAGGTGGCTTAAAGCATAGGTGAGATAAGCAGCGACGCTAAAGGAGCGGCGCAGTCCGGCGATGTAGATAGTGTCCGCGTCGGCCAGCAGCTGTACCGCGCGCTCCAGCATCTCCGGTTCGGCGCGGGCGGCCAGCTGCTGCAGCGCCTGTGCGTTCGAGCGGGCGAACTCCTGCAGGATATCGAGCGGCGTTTCCGGCACGGCTTCGCTCTCCATTTCGCGGAACAGCAGCGCGCGATCGCTGTAGCTGGCGGTCTCCTCCACCAGGTTCATACGAAACAGCTGTTTCATCTCGTTGAAGCCGGTGAAGTCAAAGGCATTGGCAAAACGGATCAGCGTCGAGGGCGGCACATCGGCACGCTCGGCAATGACCGCAACCGTATCAAACGCCACACTGTTCGTATTATCCAGTACATAGCGGGAGACCTGCTGCAGCCTCTTGCTCAGGCTATCGTAGCGATCGCGGATTTGCTGCTGCAGTTCGTTCAGGCTGGTTGCTGTCGTCATGTTATCCCCCAAATACAGTCTTATGATTCTAAACGCAAAACCGCGTGTTTTAAATGTTGGCCATCCATCTGGCAGCAAAAATGAAACAGAAACTTCACTCATTTCATCGCCTGAAAATCCTTAATAGCGCACGGTGCGTCAGTGTTGTTGGCTGTTAACATAAAAATCCATCCTTGATCACAATAATCATCATTTATTTTATTTCAACTTAAAATGGAATATTTGTTTCATATATAGTGTTCAGTACACAGTGTTCAGGTAACAGTCACGTATCAACAGCGAGAGGTTAAGGATGGAGACGGTAGCGAATTTTATTCACGGCGAATGTGTCACCGGTTCAGGCCAGCGCGTTCAGGCGATCTTCAACCCGGCCACTGGCGAGCAGATCCGCCAGGTGGTGATGAGTACGGCCCAGGAAACGGAGCAGGCGATTGCCGCCGCGCAGCAGGCGTTCCCGGCGTGGGCACGTCATGCTCCGCTTAAGCGCGCGCGCGTGATGTTCCGCTTCAAAGCGCTGCTGGAAGAGAATATGGAACGGCTGGCCCGTCTTATCAGTGAAGAGCACGGCAAAGTCTTCTCCGACGCGGTAGGCGAGCTGACCCGTGGCCTGGAAGTGGTGGAGTTCGCCTGTGGCATTCCGCATCTGCAAAAGGGTGAACACTCTGCCAACGTGGGCACCGGTGTGGACAGCCACTCTCTGATGCAGCCGCTCGGCGTCTGCGCCGGGATCACGCCGTTTAACTTCCCGGCAATGGTGCCGATGTGGATGTTCCCGATTGCGCTGGCAACCGGCAATACCTTCGTGCTGAAACCGTCAGAAAAAGATCCCTCTCTGGCGCTCGCGCTGGCAAAACTGCTGAAAGAGGCCGGCCTGCCGGACGGCGTGTTTAACGTGGTGCAGGGGGATAAAGAATCCGTTGATGTGCTCCTGACCGACCCGCGCGTGCAGGCCGTGAGCTTTGTTGGCTCCACGCCGATTGCGGAATACATCTACCAGACCGCGTCCGCCCACGGCAAACGCTGTCAGGCGCTGGGTGGGGCGAAAAACCACTGCATTCTGATGCCGGATGCCGACATGGAGATGGCGACCAACGCCATCATGGGCGCGGCCTACGGCGCGGCGGGGGAACGCTGTATGGCGCTTTCAGTGGTACTGGCGGTGGGCGATAACACCGCCGATGACCTCTGCGCCCGTCTGGAAAAACAGATTGCCGCGCTGCGTGTTGGGCCAGGGCTGGACCAGACGCCAGAAAACGAAATGGGGCCGCTTATCTCCTCCGCGCACCGCAGCAAGGTGCTGGGCTATATCGACAGCGGGGAAGCGCAGGGAGCGAAACTGCGCGTGGACGGCCGCGGCTTTAGCGTGCAGGGTCACGAGAAGGGCTATTTTGTCGGGCCGACGCTGTTCGATAATGTCACCCCGGAGATGACCATCTATAAGGAAGAAATTTTCGGCCCGGTGCTTTCTGTGGTGCGCGTAGCAGATTACGCCAGCGCGGTGGATCTGATTAACCGCCATGAATATGGTAATGGTTCAGCCATTTTCACCCGCGACGGCGGCTGCGCGCGCCGCTTCTGCGAAGAGGTGCAGGCGGGCATGGTGGGGGTTAATGTGCCGATCCCGGTGCCGATGGCGTTCCACAGTTTCGGCGGCTGGAAGCGCTCGATTTTTGGCGCGCTCAACGTTCACGGTAACGACGGCGTGCGGTTCTACACCCGAATGAAAACCGTCACCGCACGCTGGCCGGAAATGCAGCAGGAGACAGGCGCTGCGTTCTCCATGCCGACGCTGGGCTGACAGGAGGTTTTATGCAAACCGAACGTATGACCATGGCCCAGGCGCTGGTCCGGTTCCTTAATCAACAGTACGTCAGCATTGATGGCATTGAAACGCCCTTCGTGGAGGGTGTGGCGACCATTTTTGGTCATGGCAACGTGCTGGGCATCGGCCAGGCGCTGGAACAAGATCCGGGCCATCTGCAGGTAATGCAGGGCTGTAATGAGCAGGGCATCGCCCACATGGCGACGGGATTCGCCAAACAGCATCGCCGTCAGCGCATTTTCGCCGTGACCTCCTCCGTCGGGCCGGGCGCCGCCAATATGATCACCGCGGCGGCGACCGCCACGGCGAACCGTATTCCGTTGCTGCTGCTGCCGGGGGATATCTACGCCAGCCGCCAGCCGGACCCGGTGCTGCAGCAGATCGAGCAGTACCACGATCTCAGTATCAGCACCAACGACTGCTTCCGCCCGGTCTCCCGCTACTGGGACCGCATCAATCGCCCGGAGCAGTTAATGAGCGCCATGTTAAATGCGATGCGAACGCTCACTGACCCCGCAGATACCGGTGCAGTAACCCTTTGCCTGCCGCAGGACGTGCAGGGCGAAGCCTGGGATTACCCGCTGAGCTTCTTCGCGCGTCGCGTGCATCACATCGAGCGTCGACCGCCCGATCCCCAGCGTCTGGGGCAGGCGCAGGCGTTAATTGCGCGCAAACGCCGTCCGCTGGTGGTGTGCGGCGGCGGCGTACGCTACTCCGGCGCGCATGAGGCGTTGCGCGAATTTGTCGAGACGCTGCAGCTGCCGTTTGCCGAAACCCAGGCCGGAAAAGGGGCGCTGGTAAGTGACCACCCACTTAATATGGGTGGCGTGGGCGTGACGGGCGGAATGGCCGCCAACCAGCTTGCGCCGCTGGCCGATTTAGTGATTGGCGTAGGGACACGTCTTACCGATTTTACCACCGGCTCCAAGGCGCTCTTCTCCCACCCGGACGTCGAGTTTCTGCTGCTCAACGTGGCCGAGTTTGACGCCCTGAAGCTCGACGCCACCGCGCTGATTGCCGATGCCCGGACCGGACTGCAGGCCTTAACCCACTCGCTCAGGGAGTATCGCAGCGGCTGGGGAGAGGAGATTGCGCAGGCGAAAGCCGCCTGGCACGACGAGTGCCGCCGTCTCTGGGATCGCCAGTGGCGCCCGGATGAGGCACCGGAAGTGGCGGGCCATCTTGATGCCCAGCTGACGGAATATGGCGAGACGCTCAACACCCGCCTGACCCAGACGCGGGTGCTGGGGCTGATTAATCAGCATGTTGAAGATAACGCCATCGTGGTGGGCGCAGCCGGTTCGCTGCCGGGAGATTTACAGCGCCTCTGGCAGGTCAAAACGCCTGATACCTATCATCTGGAGTACGGTTACTCCTGCATGGGTTACGAGATTGCGGCGGCGCTTGGCGCGAAGCTTGCCCGACCCGGGCAACCGGTTTACGCCATGGTGGGGGATGGCTCCTACATGATGCTGCACTCCGAGCTGCAAACCGCGGTGCAGGAGGGCATTAAGATCACCGTTCTGCTGTTTGATAACGCCAGCTTTGGCTGCATTAATAACCTGCAGATGGGGCATGGAATGGGAAGCTTTGGCACGGAAAATCGCCACCGTAACCCGCAGACCGGGCAGCTTGACGGGCCGCTGGTGAAGGTCGATTTCGCACAAAACGCGGAAAGCTACGGCTGTCGCGCGTGGCGGGTACATGATGAGCAAACCCTGCTGGCGGCGCTGGAGGCGTCCCGCGCCCATCCAGGCCCGACGCTGTTGGACATCAAAGTGCTGCCGAAAACCATGACCCACGATTACGCCTCATGGTGGCGAACCGGCGATGCGCAGGTAGCGGCGTCTCCTGCCGTGCGCGAAGCCGCAGCGCAGACGCAGGCGCAGGTGAAAAAAGCACGTCAGTATTAAGCATTCCCGCCGTAACGAAATTTTCATTTCATTTTCCTGTTTCCCCTCACCCTAACCCTCTCCCACCGGGAGAGGGGACGGATCGGTACGATTTTTACTCCCTCTCCCATGTGGAGAGGGCTGGGGTGAGGGGAAGTGGTCCTCTCTTTCATGTTGTGAGATTGATAACAAAATTTATCTCATTCATCTCAAAAGTGTTAACCCACACTCAAAAACATAATTTTCACTATTTATAAAAATGAAATAAATGTTTTATTTAAAGGGTCGTTAGTTCACAGCATTCACCAACACCGGGAGCCGTTATGTTTAACATTGCTTTACTGGGCGCTGGCCGAATTGGCCAGGTACATGCAGCTAACATCGCCAGCCACAGCGCGACCACACTCTGGTCCGTGGTTGACCCGAATCAGGAATTTGCCACCCGTCTCGCCACGCAGTATCAGGCCCGCCAGCAGAGCCTGATTGAGGCGATGACCGACCCTGACGTTCATGCCGTGCTGATCGCCTCGGCGACCGATACCCATGCGGACCTGATAGAAATGGCCGCCCGTCATGGCAAAGCCATCTTCTGTGAAAAACCGGTACACCTCGACCTCGCCCGCGTGCGTGACTGCCTGAAAGTGGTTAAAGAGTACGACGTGCCGCTGTTCATCGGCTTTAACCGTCGCTTTGACCCGCAGTTCCGCCGTGTGAAAACCGACGCGCAGGCCGGGCGTATCGGCAAACCGGAATCGCTGCTGATCATCTCCCGCGATCCGTCTCCACCGCCGGCGGAGTATGTCCGCGTCTCTGGCGGCATGTTCCGCGATATGACCATTCACGACTTTGATATGGCGCGCTTCATCATGGGTGAAGAGCCGGTGTCAGTGTATGCCCAGGGCAGTAACCTGGTGGATCCGGCGATTGGCGAGGCGGGGGACATCGACACCGCATTTATCGTTCTGAAATATGCCTCCGGCGCAATGGCGACCATCGTCAACAGCCGCCGCTCCTCTTACGGCTACGACCAGCGCCTGGAGCTGCACGGCTCTGAAGGGCTGCTCTGCGCGGGCAATATTCTTGAAAATCAGGTGCAGCACTACGGCAAACAGGGTTGCACCAGCGCGCTGCCGGAACACTTCTTCCTGCAGCGCTACAAATCCGCTTACGCCGCGGAATGGGAACACTTTGTTGCGGTATTGCGCGGCGAAGCGGTGCCTGACTGCAGCGGCGATGATGGTGAACGTGCGCTGTACCTCGCGGATAAAGCGCTGGAGTCGCTGCGTAGCCAGCGCGAGATCGTCCTCTAAACACAACCACCCTACACAGAGAGACATAATAATGAAAAAGCTGATCTTAGCCGCCCTCATCGCCATGACGTCCGTGGCCGCCCTCGCCGAAAACGAGCAAATTGTTTTCAGTACGCCAAACCTGGCGATGCCGTTTGAAGTGCACATGCAGCGCACGGCGGTGAAAGCCGCAAAAGAGATGGGCGTCAAGTTGCAGGTGCTGGACGGGCAGGGCAGTTCACCAAAACAGGTGGCTGACCTGGAAAACGCCATCACCCGTGGAGCGCAGGGGTTCATCGTCTCCCCGAACGACGTGAACGCGGTCTCCAGCGCGGTGGATGAAATTCAGGATGCGAAGCTGCCGGTGGTCACGCTCGACCGCTCCGTCGACAGCCAGAAGAAAGTGCCGCACTTTGGTGCCAACAACTATAAAGGCGGCCAGGCGATTGGCGACTTCGTGAAAAGCAAATTCCCCGACGGGGCAGAGATCATTCTGCTCACCGGTCAGCCGGGCTCCTCTTCCAACATCGAACGCACCAAAGGGATCCGCGACAGCCTGAAAGCGGGTGGCGATAAATACAAGATCGTCGCCGATCAGACCGGCAACTGGATGCGTTCTGAAGGGATGCGCATTGTAGAAAGCGTTCTGCCGTCACTGCCGAAACGCCCGCAGGTGATCCTCTCCGCCAACGATGATATGGCGCTGGGCGCGATTGAAGCCCTGCAGAGCCAGGGCGTGAAGCCGGGCGAGATCCTCGTGACCGGCTTCGATGCGGTGCCGGAAGCATTGGCCCGCGTGCGTGACGGCTGGCTGGCGGTGACTGCGGATCAGCGCCCGGGCTTTGCGGTGCAAACGGCAATGAGCCAGCTGGTGGCCAACGTGCGTGAGAAGAAAGCCATCACCGGCGCGGACTACCCGCCAACGCTTATCACCAAAGAGAACCTGCAGCAGGCTGAGCGTATCGGTGAGGCCGGTAACTAACATGTCCCGAGCCGCCTTTGGCGGCTCATCATGAGGAGGAGCAGACTGATGTCGCAACCCTTACTGAAAGTGACCGAGCTGGCGAAAAGCTTTTCCGGCGTCTGGGCGCTGAGCAATGCCCAGTTGACCGTCGGGCCGGGAGAAATCCACGCCCTGCTGGGGGAAAACGGGGCGGGAAAATCCACGCTGCTGAAGGCGCTTGCGGGCGCGCAGCCGCAAACGCGCGGGGAGATCTGGTTCAACGGCGAAACGCTGCCGATAGATGACTCCCCGGTGGAACGACAGAACAAGGGCATTATCACCATCTATCAGGAATTTAACCTGCTGCCCAACATGACCGTCGCGGAAAACATGTTCCTGGGGCGCGAGCCGCGCAAGCGGAACCTGATCGTCGATGAAAAAGCGGTAAACCAGGAGGCGCAGGTCATTCTCGATTACCTGCAGCTGAACGTTGCGCCGACCACACCCGTTGCCCGCCTGAGCGTGGCCCAGCAGCAGATGGTGGAGATCGCCCGGGCGCTGACCCTCAACGCCCGCTTAATCATTATGGACGAACCTTCCGCCGCGCTGAGCGACAGCGAAGTAGAAAGCCTGCACCGTGTGGTGCGGGAGCTTAAAAACCGCGGGGTGAGCATTATCTATGTGACGCACCGCCTGCATGAAGTTTTCCAGCTCTGCGACCGTTTCACCGTTTTCCAGGATGGCCGTTTCACCGGCACCGGCGCGGTGGCAGAAACGAACGTAGAGCAGCTGATCCGCCTGATGGTCGGGCGCGACGTGGCGTTTAACCGCCGTCCCGCCAGCGAAACCCATCATGAGGATAAACCCATCCGTCTGGCCGTGAAGGGGCTGAGCCGCGAAAAGCCGCCGCTGGATCCGCACGGTATTGCCCTGCATGACATCAGCTTCCATGTCCACGCGGGTGAGGTGCTGGGCATCGCCGGACTGGTGGGTGCAGGACGCACCGAAGTGGCCCGCTGCCTGTTTGGCGCAGACGCGTTTACCTCTGGCAGCTTTGAGCTGGACGGCGTGCCGTACCAGCCGCGCGACCCGCTGTATGCCCTCGATCAGGGCGTGGCGCTGGTGCCGGAAGATCGCAAAAAAGAGGGGGCGGTGCTGGGGCTGTCGATTCGCGACAACCTGTCGCTCTCCTGCCTTTCGTCACTGCTGCACTGGCGCTGGTTCGTCAATACCCGCAAAGAGGGCGATCTGATTGAGTCCTACCGCCAGGCGCTGCAGATCAAAATGGTCAACAGCGCGCAGGAGGTGCGCAAGCTCTCTGGCGGTAACCAGCAAAAAGTGATCCTCGCGCGCTGCATGGCGCTCAACCCGCGGGTGCTGATCGTCGATGAGCCAACGCGTGGCATCGACGTGGGGACCAAATCAGAAGTGCACCAGGTGCTGTTTGACATGGCGAAAAAGGGCGTGGCGGTGATTGTGATCTCCTCCGATCTGCCTGAAGTGATGGCGGTGTCCGACCGGATCATCACCCTGAGCGAAGGCCGGGTCACCGGCGAGATCCACGGCGATGATGCCAACGAAGAGCGGCTGATGACGATGATGGCCATCAACCACAACGCCCTGAACGCGGCATAACGGAGTTTCTCATGACGCAGATGATTTCTAAAACGCAGGCCCCGGTCAAACGCGCCGGACGCATCGATCCCATCGCCTTCTTCGAGCGCTTTGGGGTGCTGATTTTCATGATCCTGCTGCTGATCTTCTTCCAGTCGCAGAACAGCAATTTTTTCTCTGAACGCAACATTTTCAACATCCTGACCGAAGTCTCCATCTACGGGATCATGGCCGTGGGGATGACCTTCGTCATCCTGACCGCCGGGATCGACCTCTCCGTCGGATCCATTCTGGCGGTGTGCGCCATGACCGCGGCGTACGTGATTAAAGGCGACAACTTTACCACCGTCGACCCGAACGCCTGGGGCGGCATGAGCTGGCTGATAGGGCTGGGGATTTGTCTGGCGATGGGCACGGCGATTGGCTTCCTGCACGGCCTGGGCGTCACCCGCCTGCGCCTGCCGCCGTTCATCGTCACCCTCGGGGGAATGACCATCTGGCGCGGCCTGACCCTGGTGATTAACGACGGCGCGCCGATCGCCGGTTTCGATCAGGGCTACCGCTGGTGGGGGCGCGGGGAGTTGCTCGGTATCTCCATTCCGATCTGGATCTTCGCCATCGTTGCCATTGGCGGTTATCTGGCGCTGCACAAAACCCGCTGGGGGCGCTTCGTTTACGCCATCGGTGGCAACCCGGAGGCGGCGCGACTGGCGGGGGTGAACGTCAAGCGCGTACTGGTCAGCGTCTATGTGCTGATTGGCTGTCTGGCGGGGCTGGCGGGCTTTATTCTCAGCGCGCGTCTGGGGAGCGCCGAGGCGGTGGCCGGGATCTCCTTTGAGCTGCGCGTCATTGCCTCGGTGGTGATTGGCGGCACCTCGCTGATGGGCGGCTACGGACGCATCGGCGGCACCATTATCGGCTCCATCATTATGGGCATTCTGATTAACGGCCTGGTGCTGATGAACGTCTCGGCTTACTACCAGCAGATTATCACCGGGTTAATTATCGTTCTGGCGGTGGCGTTTGACACCTACGCCAAGAGCCGTCGCGGCGCACTGTGAGGATCACGATGAAAGAGGTTCGTATTGGATTAATTGGCACCGGGTATATCGGCAAGGCGCATGCCATCGCCTATGCCCAGGCCCCAACGGTGTTCAACCTGCGCGGCAAGCTGGTGCGTGAGATGGTGGCCGAGGTGAACCCGACGCTGGCGGCAGAGCGCGCGCAGGCGTTTGGCTTTAACCGGTCAACCGGAGACTGGCGGGCGCTGGTGGCCGACCCGGCCATTGATGTGGTGGATATTTGCTCGCCCAACCATCTGCATAAAGAGATGGCGCTGGAGGCGATCCGTCACGGCAAGCACGTTTACTCGGAAAAACCGCTGGCGCTGAACGCCCCCGATGCGCGTGAGATGGTCGAGGCCGCGAAGCGGGCAGGGGTGAAAACCCTGGTGGGGTTCAACTACATGAAAAACCCGACGGCGCAGCTGGCGAAAGAGATTATCGCCCGCGGCGAAATAGGCGAGGTGATCCACTTCTACGGCACCCACAACGAAGACTATATGGCTGACCCGCTTTCGCCCATTCACTGGCACTGCTTCAAAGAGACTGCCGGGCTGGGGGCGCTGGGCGATCTGGCGGCGCATATCGTCAATATGGCGCAGTACCTGGTGGGGGAGATTGAGCAGGTTTGCGGCGACCTGAAGATTGTGGTCCCGGCACGTCCGGCAAAGGCCGGGTCGTCGGAGATGATTGCCGTCGAAAACGAGGATCAGGCCCACGCGATGGTGCGTTTTGCGGGCGGAGCGCAGGGTGTGATTGAAACCTCCCGCGTCGCCTGCGGCCGCAAGATGGGGCTGTCGTATGTGATCACCGGGACGAAAGGCGCCCTCAGCTTCACCCAGGAACGCATGGCCGAGCTGAAGCTCTATCTGCATGACGATCCGGTCAACCGTCAGGGGTTCCGCACGCTGCTGGTCGGCCCGGCACACCCGGACTACGGCGCGTTCTGTATGGGGGCTGGCCACGGTATTGGCTTTAACGATCAAAAAACGGTGGAAGTGCGTGACCTGGTGGACGGGATTGCCGCCGACGCACCGATGTGGCCGGACTTTGAAGAGGGCTGGAAGATCTCGCGCGTCCTGGACGCGATCGCACTCTCACACCAGCAAGGCCGCTGGCTGAACGTGAATGACATTGTCTGAAGAGGTATCAACGTGGAAAAGCAGTTTGATGTGATATGCATGGGCCGCGTGGCGGTAGACCTCTACAGTCAGCAGATTGGTGCGCGGCTGGAGGATGTGTCGAGCTTTGCCAAATATCTCGGCGGCTCGTCCGGCAACGTGGCGTACGGCACGGCGCGCCAGGGGTTGCGTTCGTCGATGCTGGCGCGCGTGGGCGACGAGCATATGGGCCGGTTCCTGCGCGAAGAGCTAAATCAGGTGGGCTGTGATACCAGCCATCTGATCACCGATAAAACACGCCTCACGGCGCTGGTGCTACTCGGCATTAAAGACCGGGACACCTTTCCTCTGATTTTTTATCGCGATAACTGCGCGGATATGGCCATTACGGCCAACGATGTGGATGAAAGCTACATTGCCTCCGCACGGTGTCTTGCCATCACCGGGACTCACCTTTCTCATCCCCAGACCCGCGAGGCGGTGCTGACGGCGCTGGGTTACGCCCGCCGTCACGGCGTACGCACGGTGCTGGACATTGATTACCGCCCGGTGCTGTGGGGGCTGACCTCCTTAGGCGACGGCGAAACACGCTTTATCGCGGCCGATCAGGTCACCCGCGAGCTGCAGGAGGTGCTGCACCTCTTCGACGTCATTGTCGGCACCGAGGAGGAGTTCCACATTGCGGGCGGCAGCACCGACACCCTGCAGGCGCTGGCGCAGGTGCGTGCCGTGAGCCAGGCCACGCTGGTCTGCAAACGCGGCGCGCTTGGCTGTTCGGTCTATACCGGTGCCATTCCGGCCCGTCTGGATGACGGCCTGACGGTGACCGGCGTGCGCGTGGAGGTGCTGAACGTCCTCGGCGCGGGGGACGCGTTTATGTCCGGCCTGCTGCGCGGCTACCTGAACGATGAAGGCTGGGAACAGGCATGTCGCTATGCCAACGCCTGCGGCGCGCTGGTGGTTTCGCGCCACGGCTGCGCCCCGGCGATGCCGAGCAAAATTGAGCTGGATGACTATCTCTCGCGCGCCGCACTCGTCCCACGTCCGGATCTCGACCCGCGTCTGAACCATCTGCACCGGGTCACCACCCGTCGCCGCGAATGGCCGGAGCTGTGCGTAATGGCGTTCGATCACCGCAGCCAGCTTGAAGATATGGTGCTGCAGTGCGGGGCGTCGCTTAAACGTATTCCGGCGCTCAAGCAGCTGATCCTGCAGGCCAGCCGCGAGGCGGCGAGCCGTGCCGGGCTGGCAGGCAAAGCGGGCCTGTTGTGCGACGGTACGTTTGGTCAGGACGCGCTCAACGCCATTACCGGCGAAGGGTGGTGGATCGGGCGGCCCATTGAGCTGCCGGGCTCCCGTCCGCTGGAGATGGAGCACGGCAACATCGGCACCCAGCTTATCAGCTGGCCGCAGGAGCACGTGGTGAAGTGCCTGGTCTTTTTCCACCCGGAAGACGCCCACGGCCTGCGCCTGGAGCAGGAGCAGAAAATTGCCGAGGTCTACCACGCCTGCTGCCAGTCCGGGCATGAGCTGCTGCTGGAGGTGATATTGCCCGCCAGCATGCCGCGCAGCGATGAACTTTATCTGCGCGCCATCTCCCGCTTTTACAACCTGGGTATTTACCCGGACTGGTGGAAACTGCCGCCGCTGACATCCGATGGCTGGACGGCACTGAGCGAGATTATCCAGCGTCGGGATCCGCACTGCCGTGGGGTGGTGATCCTCGGGCTGGATGCGCCTGCCGAGCAGCTGCGTGCCGGGTTTAACGCCGCGGCAGGGCACGAACTGGTGAAAGGATTTGCCGTGG
This sequence comes from Enterobacter sp. 22466, assembly GCF_052044775.1. NCBI lineage: Bacteria > Pseudomonadati > Pseudomonadota > Gammaproteobacteria > Enterobacterales > Enterobacteriaceae > Enterobacter > Enterobacter sp. 22466. The sequence continues at coordinate 98,184 of NZ_JBQENX010000002.1, forward strand.
GGCGCACGCTGTTTGGCGAAGCTTCCCGCGCATGGCTGAAACACGATATCGACGATGCGCAGCTGGTGGCGCGCATCCGGGACAATTACCTGCAGCTTATCGCCTGGTGGCGCGAGCGCGGACACGCATAATGGAGACGACAATGAGTGTGCAATTAGGCATTAACCCGCTGACATGGACTAACGACGATCTGCCTTCCCTTGGTGCCGAAACGCCGCTGGAGACCTGTCTGAGCGAGGGGAAAGAGGCCGGTTTTGCCGGTTTCGAACTGGGCAACAAATTCCCGCGTGAAGCGCGCCTGCTTGGCCCCATTTTGCAGCGCCACGATCTGCAGCTGGTCTCTGGCTGGTACTCCGGTCGCCTGCTGGAGCGCAGCGTGGAAGAGGAGATTGCCGCCGTGCAGTCCCACCTGACGCTGCTGCGTGAGTTGGGGGCAAAGGTGCTGGTATTTGCGGAGGTGAGCGGCTGCATTCATGGCGAGCAGCAGACGCCGGTGCATCTGCGCCCGCGCTTCCCGCAGGCACGCTGGAAGGAGTATGGCGAGAAGCTCACGGAATTTGCCCGCGAGACCCAGCAGCAGGGGGTGCAGATTGCCTATCACCACCATATGGGGACGGTAATTGAGTCCGCCGACGACGTGGACAACCTGATGACCCATACCGGCGAAGAGGTCGGGTTGCTGCTGGACACCGGTCACCTGACTTTTGCCGGGGCCGATCCGCTGGCGGTGGCGCAGCGCTGGGCGTCGCGCATCAACCACGTTCACTGCAAAGACGTGCGTGCCGACGTGTTGGCGGATGTCAAAAACCGCAAAACCAGCTTCCTTGATGCGGTGCTGAGCGGCGTATTTACCGTGCCGGGCGACGGTTGCGTGGATTATCCGCCGATCATGCAGCTGCTTAAAGCGCAGGATTATCACGGCTGGCTGGTGGTGGAGGCGGAGCAGGATCCGGCGATTGCCCATCCGCTGACCTATGCCCGTCTGGGGTATAACAACCTGAGCCGCCTGGCGCGCGACGCCGGGCTTATCTGAGGAGGTGACATGTCACGTCTGTTATCACGCTGGCAACAGCCGAACGCTGAGGGGCGGACCCAGTCCGTCACGCCGGAACGCGCCGGGTGGGGATATGTTGGCTTTGAGGCCTATGAGCTGCAGGAGGGGCAGCAGCTGACGCTGCCCGCGGTCAGCGAAGAGCGCTGTCTGGTACTGGTGGCCGGGCGCGCCTCCATCAGCACGCCTTCCGCGCAGTTTAACGATATAGGCGAGCGGATGAGCCCGTTCGAGCGCATCAAGCCGTGGGCGGTGTACGTTACCCCGCAGGAGACGGTGCAGGTGAAGGCGCTCACGAAGCTGGAACTGGCGGTTTGCGCCGCTCCGGGTAAAGGTAGCTGGCCGACGCGGCTGATTGCACCGCAGGATATCGACGCTGAAGCGCGCGGCAAAGGCCATAACCAGCGCTATGTGCACAACATTCTGCCGGAAGACAAACCGGCTGACAGCCTGCTGGTGGTGGAGGTCTGGACCAACGAAGGCTGCACCAGCTCATACCCGAGCCATAAGCACGACACGGATAATCCGCCCCAGGAGACGTATCTGGAGGAGACCTATTACCATCGCCTCAACCCGGAGCAGGGTTTCTGCATGCAGCGGGTCTACACTGACGACAGAACGCTGGATGAATGCATGGCGGTCTACAACCGTGACGTGGTGATGGTGCCGAAGGGCTACCACCCGGTGGCAACCATGGCGGGGTATGACAGCTACTACCTCAACGTAATGGCCGGGCCGGTACGCAAATGGATGTTCACGTGGGAAGAGGACCACGCGTGGATTAACCGGGATTATCCCGCAGAGAGTGGGGGCTGAAGCGGCCTTTCTTGTCGGGTGGCGCTGCGCTGACCCGACCTGCGAAACCGTAGGCTCGCGCAAGCACAGCGCCGCTGGCCGAATTGTCTTCAGTGCATCTGCCTCGCCTGCTCAATCGTGCGCGCAATGGCTTCCGGCTGGCTCACCATCGACACGTGGCTTGCCGCGACCTCGGTGGTGTTCGCATGGATGGCCTTCGCCATCGCGCGTTCAAGCTCAGGATTGATCATCCGGTCGTTCTTGCTTACCACATACCAGCTCGGCTTAGCGTGCCACGCCGCGCGAGTGATCTTTTCACCAAACGCATCGCCCTTTATTGGCCCCTGCGTGGCGGCGATGATCTGTTGTTCACCCGGTTTCACATCCGGTGCGAAGTCCTTACTGACCGACGCAGGCGGCAGGTATAAAAAGCCGTCCGCGGTTTTCGCGATACCCGCGCTCCCCGGTGGCGCCGGGTAGCTATTCGCCAGCTCTGCCGTTGACTGACCGGCGTCCGGCGCGAACGCCGCCACATACACCAGCGCTTTCACCCGCGCATCGTTGCCGGCCTCGCTAATCACGGTGCCGCCCCAGGAGTGACCTACCAGTACTACGTCCCCGTGTGCGCGAGCGATGGCGCGCCGGGTGGCTGCTACGTCATCTTTCAGCGACGTGAGCGGCAGCTGAACGGCGATAACCTCGGTGTGGCGTTTCTGTAAACGGGAAATCACCTTGTTCCAGCTGCTGCCGTCGGCAAAGGCGCCATGCACCAGCACCACGCTGGTTTCACTCTGCGCAAAGGCGCTGGCCGACATCGCCAGCAGACCCGCCGTCAGTATCGATACTGTTTTCATCTTCAGACTCCTCAGAAATGGTGGACCGGCGCATGCGGCGGCACGGTGAACTCAAGGGTTTTATGGTCGAGAGGCTTATGCGTCGGGTCGGCCAGGATAATGGTCACCTTATGTTTACCGGCGGGCAGTCCCACCAGAATCACCGGCTCACCGCTGGTGTCCGCCCAGTGCCAGGGGGCGTCATCCACCACAACGTGAATATGGCCGATGCGCGGAGTGACTTTCAGCGCGTCGGGCCCAAAGACAGGTTCAATGCGCAGGTTTTCAACACGGTACTGAATAAAGACGGCACCCTTACTCAGCGGGCCTGCCAGCGGCGGATCGACAATCAGCCTGGCGGGCGGCTGGGGCTGCTCAAGCGGGGCAACGGCAGCCGGACCGTTGACGTCGGCGGCGCTGAGATTATCCAGTGGTGCCCCCCAGGAGCTGACCGATGCCACGGCCAGGGCCGGGAGCAATAAATATCGGCGAATCATCTGTGTCTCCTTATCGGTTCATAGTGATAACGAACACAGAAGACCATTTTTATGTATCAGAGATGTTTGCTGCGGGCGGCTTTTTGTACCGGCTTGTCTGCGGGGCGTTCTCGATACAGTGTGATACATTCTGCGTGCCCGAACGGCGCACAATGGCGATCGCCAGCCCGGCAATTACAAGCGTTAACCCGGTAGAAACCCACATAGCACCCGCGATCCCCAGCGTTTTGTTAAGCCATGCGTATGCAAACGGCGACGCTGCTGCCATCAGTTGTGCGGGGATCAGAAGCAAACCAGTGCGCCGGGCATAGCTTTCAGCGCTGAACAGCGCCAGCGGTAGCGTGGCTTTGACGATTGTCACCAGCCCGTTGATGGCGCCATAGCCCAGCACAAATCCGGCAGCACACCAGGCATACAGGGTACTGCTTAGCCCAAGAAGAAAGCAGAGCGGCATCGCGAGGGCGGTAAAGCGCGTAAGGGAGAGTGGGGTTGAGCGGGCTCCCGCCATGACCTCGATCGCGCGCGCCCCCGTCTGGCCGAGTCCCCACAGCATGCCGAGGGCGATCGGCAGGCCGACGCTGGCGATAAACTCCGGCAGGTGGGTGGATGTGCCGTTAGAGACGAACGTAATGAGTGCGATAAACGTTGCGTAAAGCCAGCCGTTACGCCGTTCACCGGCCGGGATGGGGGCACTTACGCTGCGGGTAATCGCCAGACGCTGTTGGGGGAGGGTTCGAATGCATACCGCGCTCAGCAGTCCAAAAAGAGCGTAAATTTGCAGCGCATGCTGCCAGCTCATCACCTTCAACAGCGTGTCTCCCAGCGGCCAAAAAACAGCAGACGCCAGCCCACCTGCCAGCGTAATGCGTGAGATCGTTTTTCGCGCCTGCTGTCCATACAGGTTTACCAGCGCGGCGAATAGCGCATCGTAGAGCGACAGGCGCATCCCGATACCGGTCACCAGCCAGGCGCTGTACCAGCCGAAAAGGGTTTGGGTGTATGCCATCCCCGCGCAGCTTACGGCGATCAGCAGCGTTCCACTCATCACCACGTTTTGCCCGCCAAAGCGTGCCAGCAGACGGGCGACAAAAGGGGAGACGGCGGCCATCACCAGCATCGCCAGCGTCAGGCCGAGATAGAGCTGGGGCGATGTCCATCCCCTGTCGGCGATAATGGCGAGGGCAAAAGTGCCGGGCATATAAAAAGAGATCCCCCAGTTGATAAGTTGATTACATCCGGCGGTGAGGGCGAGGCGGCGGGGAAGTGCAGGTGTTTCCATGAGTTTTCATTCCGTTATTCAGTTGTCCTGAGCATAACGGGCGCGGTATTGTGCTGGCAGTGCCGTATCTTTATGACCCGTATAAGAGAAACTTTGCATGACGACGCTCAATCTGGGACATCTTGCGACCTTCCGTCTGGTGATCCAGCGCGGCAGTTTTTCGGCTGCAGCGGATCTGCTCGGTATTTCCCAGCCCGCCGTTAGTCTGCAAATACGTCAGCTGGAACAGTTTCTGCAAGCGCGGCTGGTAGAACGAACCGGGCGCGGCATCAAGGCTACACCTGCCGGACAGGCTCTGCTGCTCCACGAAGAGCGTATTCAGCAGGCGGTAGATGAAGCGGTTCGTTCCGTGAGTGAGTTCAGCCACGACGTGAGCGGCACCGTGACGCTTGGCACTGGCGCAACGGCCTGTATCCATCTTTTACCGCCGTTGTTGCAGCAGTTACGCAGCGACTACCCGCTCCTGAAAGTGGGGGTAACCACGGGCAACACCCTCGACATTGTCAGGGCGATAGAAGAAAACCGTCTCGATTTGGGGCTGGTGACCCTGCCGGTCAGTGGTAAAAGTCTGGACGTCATGACGGTGATGGACGAAGAGTTTGTTTTTATTGCCTCGCTTATGCAGCAGGAGCGATTTTCGCGTTTAACCCCTGAGGCGTTGCACCTTCAGCCACTGATTGCATTTGAATCCGGCAGTGGCACCCGCGCGCTGATAGATGGCTGGTTTGCGGCATGTGGGTTAGCGATTGCGCCGGTGATGCAGTTTGGCAGCATTGAGGCCATCAAACGGATGGTTCGCGCGGGGTTGGGTTATAGCATTGTACCGCGAATGGCGGTTGAACATGCCGCTGACCGCGAAGGACTAAGCGTCATGTCGCTTGAACCCGTATTGCAGCGGCAGCTGGCTGTTGTGATGCGTCAGGATAAGATCCTCAGCAAAGGGATCGCGGCCATTATTCGGATAATACAAAACCCACCGGCGGATTAGCGATCGGCAGTATCGACGTTCAGGCTGGTTTGCTGCGACTGGAGTTTGTCCTGATGGTGATACCAGGCACCAATGGAGGAATAAACGAAGCGGCCAAAGAAAAACAGGAAGCTGATGAGCAATATGATGCGGGTCATTCGAGTGTTAAATCGATGTCGTTTTCGCATACGTGTGGCCTGACTCACTGTGTTTTTCCTGGACATACCCTTTTGGGCGACGCGGATATTAAGGCACAGCGGGAAGGGTGGGTCAATTCTGCAATGTGTAAATAACCGTCAACATATACATTAACCGATGTTATTAAAAATAATAATTGCATTTACGATATTGATAACACGAAGAAAATTAACCGGAAAAAAACGGAATAAAGGAAACTTTGAATTAATTAGTTTGATTTAAGTCAACGGATTCCGCGCAGTGGTATTTAAAATCCCTCCTCCACACTGTTTGCCCCGGATGTTACCGGGCAGCACGTACGTCAGGTCGGATGCCTGTCTTCATTTTCCCTCTGGAGAAAGGGGTTTAACCGGGCATCTATGAACACTATCGCTTTCCTGAAACAGAATAAAGACCGCTGGTGGGCGCTGCCGCTTATTTTACCGGTGGTGTTGCTCCCCGTGCTGAGCGCGGCCAATACCCTGACGCAACTGGGCGACGGTATTGTGGCTCTTTATTATCTGCCGCTGTTTTTCCTGCTCACGTTAATGCTGTTTTTCGGCGCCGCCGCCATTCCCGGAATGGTGTTATCGCTGTTTCTTCGCTACTACGCGTCAGTTGGGCTGTTTGAAACCATCGCCGCGGTTTTCCATTTTATCATTCCTTTAGTGCTGAGCTGGGGCGGTTATCGCGTCTTTGCTCCCAGACGTAATATGACGGCTTACGGGGATGTGCGACTGATGGCGCAGCGCATTTTCTGGCAAGTCTTTTGCCCTGCCACGCTGTTTCTGGTGCTGTTTCAGTTTGCGGTATATCTTGGCGTGTACGAGAGTCGCCAGAGCCTGGCGGGACTCAATCCCCTTAATATTCGCACCCTGGTTAACTATCAGGCGCTGCTGGTGAGTGGGCTGACGGGCGTACCGCTGAGCTACCTGCTGATCCGACTGATTCGCCATCCGCGTTATTTCCGGGCACTGATTTCTCAGATCCGCGCCCAGATAGACAAAAAGGTGACGGTCACCGAGTTTCTGCTCTGGTTTCTCGTCCTTGGCGGGCTGCTGTTACTGCTGCTGATGCCGATGAATGAAAATAGCTCTATTTTCACCACCAACTACACCCTGTCGCTCCTGATGCCGGTGATGCTCTGGGGGGCAATGCGCTTTGGTTACAGGCTGACGTCGCTTATCTGGACGCCGGTCCTGCTGGTCTCTATTCATTATTATTACCGCTATATTCCTGTGAACCAGGGATATGACATTCAACTGGCGATCACCTCTTCCAGCTATCTGGTCTTCTCGTTTGTGGTGATTTATATGTCGATGCTGGCGACTCGCCAGCGCGCCGTGAATAAGCGCGCCAGCAGACTGGCGCTTCTTGACCCGGTCGTACATATGCCCAACCTGCGGGCGTTGTCACGGGAACTGGCTAAAAAACCGTGGTCGGCGCTCTGTTTACTGCGCATTCCTGAACTGGAGGTGCTGGGGCGAAACTACGGTGTGTTACTGCGTATTTTATACAAGCAGCAGCTGGCGCAATGGATTAACGGTACGCTCCAGCCCAACGAGCGCGTCTATCACCTGACCGGCTGTGACCTGGCCGTACGGCTTAACGCGGAATCACACCAGCAGCGCATTGATACGCTTGACGAGCACATTAAACAGTTCCGCTTTGTCTGGGATGGTATGCCGCTGCAGCCGCAGGTGGGGGTGAGTTACTGCTACGTGCGTTCACCGGTGAATCATCTCTATCTGGTGTTAGGAGAGCTGGGGGAGATTGCCGATCTGTCGCTCTCCACTAACCATCCGGAAAATCTTCAGCAGCGTGGTGCAGTCCATCTGCAGCGCAGCCTGAAGGATAAAGTCGCGATGATGAGCCGCCTGCAAAAGACGCTCGACAACAACGAATTCACCCTGCTGGCGCAGCCCGTTCGCGGCCTGCGTGGCGATCGCTATCATGAAGTGCTGCTGCGGATGCCGGATGCGGACGGCGCGTTACTTACTCCCGATCGGTTCCTGCCCGTCGCTCAGGAGTTTGGCCTGTCGTCGCGGGTCGATTTGTGGGTGCTGGAGCGCACGCTACGCTTCCTGGCCGAACACCGTGACAGGCTGCCCGGCCAGCGCTTTGCCATTAATCTTGCCCCCTCAACCGTCTGTCGCGTGCAGTTCCCGCTGGAGGTGAGTCGACTCCTGACCACCTACGCCGTGGAGCCGTGGCAGTTGATCTTTGAGGTGACCGAGTGCAGCACCTTCGGCAGCGCGGAGCAGGCGATGCATACCCTCCGGCAGCTACAAAAAATGGGCGTACGCATTGCGATAGATGATTTTGGTACCGGCTATGCGAGCTATGCGCGGCTGAAAAGCGTGGATGCGGACATCCTCAAGATTGACGGCAGCTTTATTCGCAATATCGTCAGCAACAGCCTGGATTACCAGATTGTGGCCTCTATTTGCCATTTAGCGCGAATGAAAAAGATGCTGGTGGTTGCGGAATATGTGGAAACTGAAGAGATACGTAGCGCGGTGCACGCGCTTGGCATCGATTATGTGCAGGGCTATCTGATAGGTCGGCCGGTGGCACTTGAGTCACTGCTGGAGGCAGAGGCGTCCGTAGCGGACGCCTGAGCCGTTACGCCGCGACGTCAGCGCTCTCTTCTTCGATTTTGAGCAGCCAGCCGGTGACCGCTTCCCAGTACTGCTGCTCTTTTTCCAGATCCAGCAGAACCAGCGCATTCTGGCTAAACCAGTCGTGCGGGAAGCTCAGCGTCCAGTGATGGTCATCCGTTTTGAGTTTCAGCGTGGGCGGCGTGGTGGTGGCCTGACGCTGGTTATTCAGCAGCACGCCCAGACGCAGCAGCTGGATCAGCGGCAGGAACTGCTTTTTCTTGAACAGCGTGAAGCGCGGCAGATCGTCAAGCTTAATGGCTTTGCGGTGATAGCGCACCAGTGTGGCCATCATGGTTTGCTGCTCCTGGTTGAAGCCCGGCAAATCGCTGTTTTGCAGAATATAGGCAGAATGGCGGTGCATGCCGCTGTGGTTGATGTTCAGCCCCACTTCGTGCAGCATCGCGGCCCATTTCAGCAGGGCGGCAAGCTGCGGATGAGCAAGCTTCGGATTTTGCTCCTGCCACTGATCGTACATCTGAACGGTCGTTTCCAGCACCCGCTTCGCCTGCTCGCGATCGATGTTGTACTGGTTTGCCAGGCTTTGCGCGGTGCGGCTGCGAATATCCTGATGGCGAAAGCGGCCTTCCATCTCATACAGCACGCCTTCACGCAGCGCACCGTCAGAGAGACGCAGCTCCTTAATGGCCAGCGCATCGAATACACCGCACAGGATAGCCAGCCCCGGTACAAACACCGCTTTACGCTCGTCGGAAAGACCCGGCAGGCTTAAGGCGTCGAAACTTTTATGTTTCAGCACCTCTTCGGTCAGCAACGTCAGGCGTTCGGGGGTGATAAAACCGTCTTTTTCACCCATCGCCAGCAGCACTTCATGGGCCGCTTTGATGGTCCCCGAGGCCCCCAGCGCGACGTTCCAGCCCTGGATCCGGTACTGCCAGGCCAGATTTTCCAGCTTCTGAACGGCGGCCATGCGCGCCCGCTGGAAGTTTTCCCGGGAGATCGCACCGCCCGGGAAATACATCTGCGCAAAGCTGACGCAGCCCATACGGCGGCTCTCCACCAGACGCGGTTCAAAGTCTTCGCCAATGACCAGCTCTGTGGAGCCGCCGCCGATATCAATCACCAGCTTGCGGCCTTTTTCCGGCTGCGTGTGCTCAACGCCCATAAAAATCAGACGCGCCTCTTCGTTACCGGAGATGATCTCAATGGGGTAGGGGATCACTTTTTCCGCACGCTTGAGGAATTCAGGGGCATTCAGCGCCTGGCGCAGGGTATGCGTGCCCACAATGCAGACGCTGGAAGGCGAGAAGCCCTGCAGGCGTTCGGCAAACAGCGACAGGCAGTTTAAGCCGCGCTCCATCGCCTCTTCGCTGAGCATGCTGCGTTCATCAAGACCATCTGCCAGGTGTACGCGCTGCTTCAGACGACCGATGATCTGCAGCGCGCCATCCACCTCACGGGCGATGACCATGTGGAAACTGTTAGAACCAAGATCGACCGCGGCGAATTCCTGAGGTCGTGGGGTCTTATCATTTATCGGCATAGGTTAATCGGGTTGCTCGAGTGATTTGATATAGTCGTAAATCGCCAGTTGTGACCGCACTTTGCGGCGGTTGCCGCGCGGTACATAGCGGTTACTGAGTTCTTTGTCGATATAGCGTGCTTTCACCGTGTCGCTGAACAGAATCTCGATAATGTCGAGGATCTGCTGTTTCAGACGCGGATCCAGCAGCGGCGCCGCGACTTCAATTCGGTAGTCAATATTGCGTGTCATCCAGTCCGCAGAAGAGAGATAGACCTGTTTATCTCCCGCATTATCGAAAATATAGACGCGATCGTGCTCAAGGTAGCGGTCAACAATGCTGATGACGCGAATATTGTCGCTGATGCCTTCCAGTTCAGGGATCAGGGAACACATGCCGCGGATCAGCAGATTGACCGAAACGCCAGAGCTGGACGCGGCATACAGTCTGTCCACCAGTCCTTTGTCGACCAGGTTGTTGAGCTTCAGCGTGATGCCGGAGGACAACCCTTTTTGGGCGTTGGCGATCTCTTTGTCGATCATATCGTACAGCAGGCGGCGCGAGTTCTGCGGTGACACCAGCAGATAATCGAAGCTCACCGGGCGGTACGGGTTCTCAATAAAGTTGAACACCCGACGCACCTCGTTGGTGATGCGCGCGTCGGCGGTCAGCAGCGAGTAGTCGGTATAAATTCGTGCGGTTTTCTCGTTAAAGTTCCCGGTACCGATGTGGGCATAGCGCACCACGTCGTCACCCTCTTTACGGGAGATCAGGAACAGCTTGGCGTGAATTTTCAGGCCAGGCGCAGAGAAGATAACGTGTACACCCGCCTCCGTCAGACGGCGCGCCCAGTGGATATTGGCCTCTTCGTCAAAACGTGCCTGCAGCTCAACCACCACGGTCACTTTTTTGCCGTTGTGCGCGGCGTGGATCATCGCGTCGATGATGCGGGAGTCTTTGGCCACGCGGTAGATATTGATTTTGATTGCCAGCACGCTCGGGTCAAAGGAGGCCTGACGCAGCAGCTCCAGCACGTGTTCAAACGTGTGGTACGGGTAGTAGAGCAGGACGTCGCGTTCGCGGATGGCGTCGAAACCGTTACGGAACTTATCGAACCACAGGTGGCGCAGGCGCGGCAGCGGTTTGTTCACCAGATTGGCTTTGCCGACGTTCGGGAAGCCAATAAAGTCTTTAAAGTTATGGTAACGACCGCCCGGCACGATGGAGTCATAGCGCGAGATAGTCAGCTTGTCGCGCAGCATTTCCACCATCGCGTCTGGCATATCACGCTGATAGACAAAGCGCACCGGTTCGGCCGTCAGACGCTGCTTGAGGCTGGAGGACATCAGCTCCATCAGGCTGGCTTCCATCTCATGCACCAGGTCATATTCGGCGTCACGGGTCATCTTCATCGAATAGGCGTTCAACGCATCGTAATCGAAGAAGCCTTTGAAGATATCGTCCAGGCAGTAACGCAGGATGTTATCCAGCAGGATCATCGGCTTGCGTCTGCGCGGGGTTTCCGGCGGCAGGTTCACAAAGCGTGGCACCTTGTCGGACGGGATCTCCAGCAGCGCGTAACGGATGGATTCACCGCGAATAATTTCCACCGCCAGGTAGGTGTAGTCATCTTTCAGGAACTGCACCAGATCGGTTTCGCGGTTGATCAGAATAGGGGTGATGTGCTGACGCAGATACTGTTTAAAGTAGTGACGCAGCCAGTTTTGTTGGTTAACGGAGAGCTGACGTTCGTTAATCAGGAAGATTTGATTGCGTGCCATCTCCAGCAGCAACTCGTTATACAGGCCGTCAAATTCCTGATCGGCTTTCAACACGCGGGACTGAATTTTGCCTAACAGATGGCGCGAGTGAGAGTTTAAGCCCTGCTCTTCGCTGATGATGATCCGCCGTTTCAGTTCGGCAAAGCGAACCTTGTAGAACTCATCAAGGTTGTTGGAATAAATGCCCAAAAAGCGCATGCGCTCGATAAGCGGGTTGCTTTTGTCTGCCGCTTCCTGGAGTACGCGTTCGTTGAATGCTAACCAGCTTAGCTCTTTCTCGATATATAACTTTTCCTGACCCATTACAGCTCACACTCCAGTTCAATCACAGGACGTGGTAAATCCGTCTCGTCCTTATTATGGCGAGCATTTCCACGATATGTCCAACAGTGCCAGAAAAGTATGACAGTTATTTTTTTTGTTGAGGATTTTAGAGGGTTGGAGGAGAGGCGTGTCTGAGACTGCGGTGAGGAAGTCGGGTAAGCGCAGCGCCACCCGACATCACACACTACTCTTCGGCCGCATAACCCTGCGGTGGAAGCTGCACGCCGTCCAGCCAGGCGGCACCGTCGCGCATCGCCAGACGCCCGTCGACAAACCAGCTGACCACCAGCGGATAAATGGCATGTTCCTGGCTCTGCACGCGTTCGGTGACATCGTCTTCGGTGTCGCCGTCAAAGACCGGGACTTTCGCCTGCAGGATCACCGGTCCGCCGTCCAGCTCATCGGTCACGAAATGCACCGAAGTCCCGTGCTCTTCATCGCCGTTTTCCAGCACCTGACGATGGGTGTGCAGGCCGGGATATTTCGGCAGAAGCGAAGGGTGGATATTCAGCAGACGCCCGGCGTAGTGCCCGACAAACGCCGGGCTCAGGATGCGCATATAGCCCGCCAGCACCACAACGTCCGGCGCGTAGGCGTCAATCTCCTGAACCAGTTCGCGGTCAAAGGCTTCACGGCCGGCGAACTGGCTGGCTTCCAGCGCGTGCGCGGGAATGTTTGCTTCCCGGGCGCGCTCGAGGCCGAACGCGTCGGCCTTGTTGCTGAATACTGCCCGAATGGTGCCATTGATTTTCTTCTGTTTGCAGGCGTCAATGATGGCCTGCAAATTGCTTCCGTTACCGGAAATGAGCACCACGATGTTTTTCATTCAATGACCACACGCTGTTCGGAATCGGAAGCTTTGATAATACCGATTTTCCACGCGTTTTCACCTTTGTCCGTCAGCAGCTTAACGGCTTTATCCGCTTCGCTCGCGGGCAGGGCGATCACCATACCTACGCCACAGTTAAAGGTGCGGTACATTTCGTGAGAACTCACGTTGCCCGCGGTTTGCAGCCAGTTAAAGACCGCTGGCCACTGCCAGGACGATTCGTCGATTACCGCCTGGGTGTTGTCCGGCAGTACGCGCGGAATGTTTTCCCAGAAGCCGCCACCGGTCAGGTGGGCAATGGCGTGAACGTCAACGCTCTCAATCAGCTCCAGCACGTTTTTCACGTAGATGCGGGTCGGTGCCAGCAGATGGTCAGCCAGAGGTTTACCTTCAAGCTCAGTGGTTTGTGGGTCGCAACCGCTTACTTCGAGGATTTTACGCACCAGCGAGTAGCCGTTAGAGTGCGGGCCGCTGGAGGCCAGCGCAATCAGCACATCACCATCAGCCACTTTACTGCCGTCGATAATTTCTGATTTTTCTACCACACCCACGCAGAAGCCTGCGACGTCATAATCTTCACCGTGATACATGCCAGGCATTTCCGCGGTTTCACCGCCAACCAGCGCGCAGCCAGACTGCAGACAGCCTTCGGCGATACCGTTGATCACGCTGGCTGCGGTATCCACATCCAGTTTGCCTGTCGCGTAGTAGTCGAGGAAGAACAGCGGCTCAGCGCCTTGTACCACCAGGTCGTTTACACACATCGCGACCAGATCGATACCGATCGTGTCGTGACGTTTTAAATCCATCGCCAGGCGCAGTTTTGTGCCTACACCGTCAGTACCCGAGACCAGAACAGGTTCACGATATTTTTGCGGCAGCGCGCACAGTGCGCCGAAGCCACCCAGACCACCCATCACTTCCGGGCGGCGGGTTTTTTTCACCACACCTTTGATTCGGTCAACCAGCGCATTACCTGCGTCAATATCAACACCGGCATCTTTGTAGCTGAGAGAAGTTTTGTTGGTCACGGCTCAAGTCCCCACGCGATTGCATAGCTAGTAAGAAAAATCGGCGCAATTCTAACAGTCCAGGCAAACGTTTGCGAGCCTATTCTCGGCGCGAGGATCTTTTTTTCTGTGACACCTCAGGTGGCGCGCAAACTTGACTCCGTTCACGAAAATGAAACCGGTTTCGGCGATCTGCTTGCAAGCGGTTTAGCGAATGAACATCATGAAACTGAAACCGGTTTCAGTTTCATTCAGGAGGGATGAACGTCATGAACATCGCCGCATTTGATATCGGTGGCACCGCGTTAAAAATGGGTATTGTGACAGCGCAGGGCGAGCTGCTGCAGACGGATAAGGCCGCCATTAAGAACAGCGATGGCGACGCTATACTGTCGCAGATGCTGAACTGGGTGGCGGCGCATCCCGGGTTTGAGGGGATCGCCATCAGCGCGCCGGGGTATGTCAATCCGCATACCGGGTTTATTGCGATGGGCGGGGCCATTCGCCGCTTCGACCAGTTCGCGATGAAAGGCTGGCTTGAGACGCAGACGGGTTTACCGGTCACCGTGGAGAATGACGCCAACTGCGTGCTGCTGGCGGAACGCTGGCAGGGCAAGGCAAAAGAGATGGACAACTTTCTGGTGCTAACCATCGGCACCGGGATCGGCGGGGCGATTTTCTGCAACGGCAGGCTGGTTCACGGGGCGCGTTTTCGCGCCGGAGAGTTCGGCTACATGCTCACGGAAAGGGCTGACTCACGGCGCGTGGCCCGCCACTCCATGAATGAAAACTGCACATTACGCACGCTTCGCAAGCGCTATGCCGACTTTCACGGTCTGACGCTTGAGGACGTTACAGGTGAAGCCATTTTTGATGGCTATGACGCAGGCGACGCGGTGTGTCGCCGCCTGGTTGATGATTTTCTTAACGGCATTGCAACAGGGCTCTACAACCTGGCGAATGTGTTCGATCCGCAGACCATTTTCATTGGCGGCGGTATCGCGGAGCGGCCCGGATTTATGGATCTGCTTCGCACTCATCTTGCGTGGTTTGGCATCGCGGATATCGCCGATGTCGTCAGCCACGGCAACCGGGCCGGTCTTGTCGGTGCGGTTTACCACTTCAGACAGCAGTATCCGTCAGCAATCAGCAACATCGAATGAGGGAAAGAGTATGTCAGGATTTAAAGCAGGTTTTCTGTGGGGCGGCGCGGTGGCCGCGCACCAGCTGGAAGGTGGCTGGAAAGAGGGCGGTAAAGGGGTGAGCGTCGCCGATGTCATGACCGCTGGCGCCCACGGTGTACCGCGTGAGATCACCAACGGCGTGCTGCCTGGGAAAAACTACCCTAACCACGAAGCCATCGATTTTTACCATCGCTATAAGGAAGACATCAAACTCTTTGCGGAGATGGGGTTCAAATGCTTCCGTACCTCCATTGCCTGGACGCGTATTTTCCCGAAAGGGGACGAGCTGGAGCCGAACGAAGCGGGCCTTCAATTCTACGATGACCTGTTCGATGAGTGCCTCAAATACGGCATCGAACCGGTTATCACCCTGTCGCATTTTGAGATGCCGTATCATCTGGTCACCGAGTACGGCGGCTGGCGCAACCGTAAGCTGATCGACTTCTTTGTCCGCTTTGCCAAAGCGGTCTTCCAGCGCTATCAGCATAAAGTGAAGTACTGGATGACCTTTAATGAGATCAACAACCAGGCTAACTTCCACGAAGATTTTGCGCCGTTTACTAACTCCGGGCTGAAATATGCGCCGGGTGAAGACCGTGAGCCGGTGATGTTCCAGGCCGCGCACTACGAGCTGGTGGCCAGCGCGCTGGCGGTGAAAGCCGGGCGCGAGATTAATCCTTCCCTGCAGATCGGCTGCATGATTGCCATGTGCCCCATTTATCCGCTGACCTGTGCGCCTGACGACATCATGATGGCGATGAACGCGATGCATCGTCGCTACTGGTTCACCGACGTTCACGTGCGCGGCAAGTATCCGCAGCATCTGCTTAACTACTTTGCGCGTCGTGGTTTCACGCTGGACATTACCGAAGAAGACAAAGCGGCGCTGACGCAGGGCTGCGTGGATTACATCGGCTTTAGCTATTATATGTCCTTCGCCACCAAAGCGACGGCGGACAACCCGGAACTGGATTACGATGAAAGCAAGAGTCTGGTCTCCAACCCGTACGTGCAGAAATCTGACTGGGGGTGGCAGATTGACCCGGTTGGCCTGCGCTACTCCCTGAACTGGTTCTGGGATCACTACCAGCTGCCGCTGTTCATCGTTGAGAACGGCTTCGGCGCGATTGACGTGCAGGAGAGCGACGGCACGGTGAACGACCAGTACCGCATTGATTATCTTTCTGCGCACATCCGCGAGATGAAGAAAGCGGTGGTGGAAGATGGCGTGGATCTGATGGGCTACACCCCGTGGGGCTGTATCGATCTCGTTTCTGCCGGCACCGGCGAGATGAAGAAACGCTACGGGTTTATCTTTGTTGATAAAGATAATGAAGGGAACGGCACGCTGAACCGCAGCAAGAAAAAGTCGTTCGACTGGTATAAGCAGGTGATTGCGAGCAACGGCGAGCAGCTATAATTGCCCGGTGGCGCTGCGCTTACCGGGCCTACGGGATTTGTAGGCCGGGCAAGCGTTAGTGCCACCCGGCAGAACCCCGCACCCAAACCGGAGTCTCGCCTCCGGTTTTTTGTCTCTAAATCACTTTGCTTGATATACGTCAAGCAAGATGGGTATGGCCTAATCCGAAAAAAGCGGTATAATCCCGCGATTTTTTTGCGGACGCCACCTCAGAGGAGAAAGAGAATGAAGATTGTGGAAGTGAAACACCCACTCGTTAAACACAAGTTGGGCCTGATGCGTGAGCATGACATCAGCACGAAGCGTTTTCGCGAACTGGCATCTGAAGTCGGCAGCCTGCTGACCTACGAAGCGACCTCTGACCTCGAAACGGAAAAAGTGACCATCGAAGGCTGGAACGGCCCGGTGCAGGTTGAGCAGATCAAAGGTAAGAAAATTACCGTGGTGCCAATCCTGCGTGCTGGTCTTGGCATGATGGAAGGCGTGCTGGAGCACGTACCGAGCGCGCGCATCAGCGTGGTGGGGATCTACCGTAATGAAGAGACCCTGGAGCCGGTTCCGTACTTCCAGAAGCTGGTGTCTAACATCGACGAGCGTATGGCGCTGGTGGTTGACCCGATGCTGGCGACCGGCGGCTCAATGATTGCCACCATCGACCTGCTGAAAAAAGCAGGCTGCAGCAGCATCAAAGTGCTGGTGCTGGTAGCGGCACCGGAAGGGATCGCGGCGCTGGAAAAAGCACACCCGGATGTGGAGCTGTACACCGCGTCTGTCGACCAGGGGCTCAACGAGCACGGGTACATTATCCCGGGGCTGGGCGATGCCGGCGATAAGATCTTTGGTACGAAATAATCGAATAACGATAAATAAGCCGACTTTGAGAGTCGGCTTTTTTTTGAATAAAACACACATAACTAACCATCTCAGAGGAAAACACTATGACGCGCCGTGCTATCGGGGTGAGTGAAAGACCGCCGCTTTTACAGACTATCCCGCTTAGTTTGCAGCACCTGTTCGCTATGTTTGGCGCAACCGTGCTGGTGCCAATCCTGTTTCACATTAACCCGGCTACCGTGCTGCTGTTCAATGGTATCGGGACGCTGCTGTACCTCTTTATCTGTAAAGGCAAAATCCCGGCGTATCTGGGGTCGAGCTTTGCTTTTATCTCGCCGGTGTTGCTGCTGCTACCCCTGGGGTATGAAGTGGCGCTGGGCGGCTTTATCATGTGCGGCGTGCTGTTCTGCCTGGTCTCTTTCATTGTGAAGAAGGCCGGTACCGGCTGGCTGGACGTGATGTTCCCACCTGCGGCGATGGGGGCCATCGTTGCCGTCATCGGTCTGGAGCTGGCAGGCGTGGCGGCGAATATGGCTGGTCTGCTGCCTGCTGATGGGCAGTCGCCGGACTCCAAAACCATCATCATCTCATTGGTGACGCTGGGCGTGACGGTATTTGGCTCCGTGCTGTTCCGCGGTTTTATGGCGATTATCCCGATCCTGATCGGCGTGCTGGCGGGTTATGCACTCTCCTTCGTGATGGGCGTTGTCGATACCACCCCAATCGCTCAGGCGCACTGGTTTGCCCTGCCAACCTTCTATACGCCACGCTTTGAATGGTTTGCAATCTTCACTATTCTGCCTGCCGCGCTGGTGGTTATCGCTGAACACGTTGGCCACCTTGTGGTGACGGCGAACATCGTCAAACGTGACCTGATCCGCGACCCGGGTCTGCACCGTTCGATGTTTGCAAACGGCTTCTCGACGATCATCTCCGGTTTCTTTGGCTCCACGCCAAACACCACTTACGGTGAGAATATTGGCGTCATGGCGATCACCCGCGTTTACAGTACCTGGGTTATCGGCGGCGCGGCCATCATCGCAATCCTGCTCTCCTGCGTGGGTAAACTGGCAGCAGCGATCCAGATCATCCCGGTTCCGGTGATGGGCGGCGTGTCTCTGCTGCTGTACGGCGTAATTGGCGCATCCGGTATTCGCGTGCTGATTGAGTCCAAAGTGGACTACAGCAAAGCGCAGAACCTGATCCTGACTTCCGTTATCCTGATCATCGGCGTGAGCGGCGCGAAGGTTCACATCGGCGCGGCCGAGCTGAAAGGCATGGCGCTGGCGACCATCGTTGGTGTGGGCCTGAGCCTGATTTTCAAGCTGATTTCCGTGATCCGTCCGGAAGAGGTGGTACTGGACGCCGACGAAAGCGAAAAAGCGTCACACTGATCGTAAAGCCGGGTGAGGGATCGCCCGGTTCTCTCCTGGCAGGTTCCGTGCTAAACTCCGTTCCGATTTTATGTAAGATCTGGTTGAGGTACTTCTGAACGGACCGGCACAGCTCTCTCTGCCACTCTATCTCCCTGACGACGAAACTTTCGCGAGTTTCTGGCCGGGTGATAACCCCTCTTTACTGGCTGCACTCCAGAACGTGCTGCGCCAGGATCACAGCGGATACATCTATATCTGGTCACGCGAAGGCGCGGGGCGCAGTCACCTGTTGCATGCCGCCTGTGCGGAGCTTTCTGCGCGGGGGGATGCGGTAGGCTATGTACCGCTGGATAAACGTACCTGGTTTGTGCCTGACGTGCTGGAGGGAATGGAACATCTCTCACTGGTCTGCATCGATAATATCGAATGCGTGGCGGGGGATGAGCCATGGGAAATGGCGATCTTTAACCTCTATAACCGTATCCTGGAGTCGGGCAAAACCCGGCTGCTGATCACCGGCGATCGTCCGCCGCGCCAGCTTAACCTGGGGCTGCCGGATCTCGCTTCCCGTCTCGACTGGGGGCAAATCTACAAGCTGCAGCCGCTGTCAGATGAAGACAAACTCCAGGCGTTGCAGTTGCGCGCCAGACTGCGCGGATTTGAACTGCCGGAAGACGTGGGGCGTTTCCTGCTCAAGCGTCTGGATCGGGAGATGCGCACGCTGTTTGACACGCTCGATCAGCTCGATCGCGCCTCCATTACTGCCCAGCGTAAGCTCACCATTCCGTTTGTGAAAGATATTCTGAAGCTTTGAGGTTGTTTGCCCGGTGGCGCAGCCGCCACCCGGCTAGAGATCCCCCATCAGGTGCTCCACCAGCAGCGGAATCGGCCTCCCTGAGGCCACGCTTCTGCCACCCTCACGCCACAGCGCCGTACCGCTAATATCCAGATGCGCCCACGGAATTGTCGGCGGGCAGAAGTGATGCAGCAGCCACGCCGCCGAGGCACTGATCGCCGCATTGTTGGGCGGCGTATTGCACAAATCGGCGATGGCGCTGTCGGTCTGCTTTTTCATCCGCGCATCCAGCGGCAGGGACCACACTTCATCTCCGCTCTGTTTTCCTGCCTGTGTCAGCGCCTGGCGCAGCGGTTCATCCTGGGTCATCAACCCGCTCAGCTCATATCCCAGCGCTTTGACCACCGCACCCGTCAGCGTTGCCATATCGATAATGTAGCGTGCCTGCGGATGGCGCTGGCTGGCCCAGGCGATAGCGTCTGCCAGCACCAGTCGGCCTTCGGCATCGGTATTATTAATCTCAACCGTGGTGCCGTTGCAGGCTGTCGCCACCGTGCCTGGCTGCATGGCATCCGGGCCGATGGCGTTTTCTGCCAGCGCCAGCACGCCCATGAGGCGCACGGGCAGCGCCAGCTCTGCAACGGTCAGCATCAGCCCGAGCACATTTGCCGCGCCGCACATGTCATATTTCATGGTGTACATGCCCGCGCCATCCTTGAGCCACAGGCCGCCGGTATCGAAGGTAATGCCTTTACCTACATAGCAGCGCACCGGGCCGTCAGAAACACCGTCATAGTGAATAGCCAGCAGTCGTGGCGGGCAGGAGGCGCCTTTGCCAACGGCGTGAAGCAGCCCCAGACCCTGTTCAACGATCTGCTTGTCATCCAGCACGTCACAGCGCAGGGCAGGGAAAGCCGCGCACAACGTCTGCGCCTCCTGCACCATAAACTGCGGCGTGCAGCGGTCGGAGGGGATATCGGCCAGACGGCGTGCGGCGACCATTCCACGGCTAATGGCGAGCTGCTGGCGGAAGATAACGTCCAGCCGCGCCTGCTGTTCTGGCAGGCAGAGGGCGGTAACGTGCTCAACGCGCAAAGTGACATCGTCCGCTTTCTTCAGCTGCAGATCGCTAAGCCTGTGCGACTGATTAAAAAGAAAACGCAGGAGCTGTTGCAGCACAACGTCGTCAATGTGGGTGACATCCAGCACTACGTCGTTGCTGACGGGCGTCGCCAGCAGCGGGCGGAGGGCGGTCAGTAATCCTTCAGTCAGCCCGTCATGCCAGAGTGCATCCGGCACCAGGGTGATGCGTGCAAAGGGCGCACAGCCAAATCGGGTGTCGGCAACGGCGTCCTGTTCGCGCATTTCCGCAATCAGCGGAGTGTCCGGCAGCAGCGGGCACGCGCTGCGGGCGATGAGATGGCTGTGTGGAGTTGCCTCTGAAAGGTCCGTTATTAGCTGATACGTCATCATTATTACTCCTCAATCGGGGCGCGGATCCGTGCGGCATAGGCCTGCATCCATTCATCATCCACCGCCTGATAGTGCGTTTTTTCCCGCAGGCGTTCGGCGCGAAACACGGTCAGCGGCTGGCGCGCGGTCGCCACCACAAACGAGAATGTTTTGATGTTGGTGGCGGCGCCAAATTCACCTTTGTTATTCATGCATACCACGGAGAGATCGCCCGCGCGGCCAAAACGCGACATCAGCTTGTCTTCCAGCTCGAACACCACGGAATCTGCCGCCTGCTGCGGAGACATCCCCTGCGCCATGCGGCGAACAATTTCGTAGCTGGTGCAGCCTTTCATCAGATCTTCGCCCACGCCCGTGGCGGTGGCGGCGCCGGTTTCACTGTCGCAGTATAAGCCGGAGCCGATGATCGGTGAATCGCCAAGGCGGCCGCGCTTTTTCATAAACAGGCCGCTGGTGGAGGTTGCCACGCTCATGGATCCCTGTTTATCGAGACCGATAATCCCGACGGTGTCATGACCATCGTAGGGGCTTAAGCCTTTATCCAGCGTCTCCCGGCAGCGCTTGCGGTAGTGCTGCATGGCCCGGTCGGTGAGCATCGTTTTGTCGGCAAAACCCTGGCTCAATGCCCACTCCCGCGCGCCCTGGCCGACCAGCAGGCTGTTATAGCGCTGGCGGCTTAACGCCTGCGCCACGCGAACCGGGTTGGCGATATCCACCAGATTTCCCACGGCGCCAAAGGCCAGCGTGTCGCCATCCATGTAGGCGGCGTCCAGTTCCACCTCGCCATTTTCGGTTGGTAGCCCGCCGTAGCCGACCGATTTATAGAACGGAAAGTCCTCGACGGCGGCAACGGCATCCACGACCGCGGCAGCCACCGGTTTCCCTGCTGCCAGCGCAGAGGCCGACTCGGTGACGCCCTCAAGCGCCATTCGCCAGGTGGCGATAATTCCCCACATGCTTTACTCCTGTTTTGCAAGGGTGGTGTCGGTTTGCGTCACGGTGGCAATCTCCGCGGCGCGATACTGTTTATCCACGATACGCATGAATGGCAGATACAGCATGGCGCCAATCAGCAGGTTGATAAGCTGCATGATGCTGCCGCTGAGATGCCCTGTGACGATAAAACCGCTGATAACAGGCGGCAGCGTCCAGGGGATAAACACCCCGGTGGTGACGGCGACCGCACCAATTTGCATTGCCACGTACTGCACGGTGACCAGCACCAGCGGCACCAGATTGAACGGAATGAGCATGATCGGGTTCATGATCACCGGCAGGCCGAACAGAATAGGCTCGTTGATGTTAAACACCGAGGCTCCCGCGCCCAGGCGTGCCACTTCGCGCATGTTTTTACTGCGGGCGAAAATCAGCATCGCAATCACCAGCGACAGCGTGGCCCCTGCGCCACCCATCCAGATCATGTCAAAAAACTGTTCGGTAATAATGTGCGGTGGGGTGGCGCCGGCCTGAATGGCGGCGATGTTATCGGTCTGGTTCTCCATCCACAGCGGGCGGATAATGCCGTTGATCATCGAACCGGAGTTAATGCCCACAGACCACAGAATGGTGATGCTGAATACGGTCATCAGCGCGCCAAAATAGGAGGTACCGTAGTGGCGAACCGGGGTTGCCACCACCTCGTAAATAAACTGGTGGATGGTGTTGTAATGGGTGTTTTCAAAGCCGATGCGGATAACCAGCACCAGGATCATCACCAGCAGGGCAGGGATCAGCGCCGCGAACGACTCCTGCACCGCAGGCGGTACGCCATCCGGCATTCTGATAACCAGCTTTTTGCGCTTCAGCCAGCAGAACAGCTCCGTCCACAGCAGAGAACCAATCATCGCCACGAATAATCCTTTACTGCCAATCCACTCTACCGGCATGACAGTGATGCCACCCTGTTCCGCCACTTTGATAAAAGGGGTCAGGATCAGAAAGGCGACCAGTGCCAGAATGCCGCAGGAGATACGGTCTTCGCCATAGTGTTCAGCCAGGCGGTAGGCGACCAGGAAGCTGATAAACAACGACATGGTCGAGAACACCGCGTTGAACGGGATTTCGATAATCGCGCTCCAGCTTTCCCCAAACGCCTGAGACATAAACTGCTGATAGGTTTGATTGGGGAAGGAGGAGATCACCAGCAGGATGGAGCCAACGATGATAAACGGCATGAATGAAACGTAGGCACCGCGAATGGCACCAAGATGACGCTGCTGGGCCGTTTTGGCCGCCAGCGGCATCAGTTTTGCTTCAAGAAATCCCAGAACATTGTTCATTGTGAACTCCGTACAAGATTGAGAGGTGTTGTTTGTGTTATCTGTGGGGATTATCAGTGAAGCGTGGCGAGCGAAAGGTGAAATCGGTCACAAAGCAATCGCTGATGCATGATAAATCTCATAAGATTAGTTTCAGGAATCGTTGCGATGGAAATCAAACTGCACGCCAATGCGACCACGACGCCGCGCATCCGCCGCTATCTTCAGCAGTCGGATAAGAGCGACAGAGAGCTGGCCGTCGAGCTGGGTATTTCAGTCACTACCGTCAGACGCTGGCGCAATCGCGACCAGGTGTCGGATAATCATACGACGCCGAAAGTGATACACAAAGCGATGAGACAAGAGCAGATTGCGCTGGTGAATGCCCTGCGTGACATCCTGAGGGCACCGCTGGATGAACTGCTGTCGATGGTTAACGACGTACTCGGAATCGCCGTTTCCCGCGCTACCCTGAACCGCTATCTCAAACCGGCCGCAGCTAAGCAAAAAGGGGCACCCTTGCAGGGGAAAAAGGCGCTTAAAGCGGGTATTACGCCCCATACGCTGGAACTGCACCATTTGCCGTTGTCGCTGCATATGGACGACGGCGGGGAGCAGCATCTGCTGTGGGCGCGAGAGCCGGTGAGCGGCTGGTGCTATGCCCGGCTTTACGCCGGGCTGTCGACTCAACGACTGAATACCTGGACGCAGGAGGTGCTGGCGGCATGTCCGGCTGCTATACAATCTATTGAGACTTTTGGTTTTGAGGCGACGCTGGCTGTTAACGACATTACGGTGAAGGCACATCAACGTACCTGCAGTGCACTTCAGGTGATGGTGCCCTTACGCGATATTATTCCGCGAGTGAATGTTGAACCGCCGGGTGTATTATTGATGACCTTGTGCGAGTTTTACAACCGGGGTAAAGCGCAGAAAAAGCTGGGGGAAAGTACGCCGCAGGCCTTTCTGGAAGGGCTGCGGCGCGAGGTTTAAAGAATGTCGAGCACCTCTTCCGGTGGGCGTCCAATGCGCGCCTTGCCGTTTGCCACCACAATCGGGCGTTCAATCAGCTTCGGATTATCAACCATCGCCTGCACGAGCTCAGCTTCAGTGAGACGCGTGTCGTCCAGGTTAAGTGACTTATACAGATCCTCTTTCTGGCGCATCAACTGACGTGCACTGCCCATGCCCAGCATATGCAGGAGCTGGTGGATCGTCTGCGCGTCTGGCGGTGTCTCCAGATACAGCACCACTTCCGGCTCAACGCCGTTGGATTTCAGCAGGCTGAGGGTGTCGCGGCTCTTGGAGCAGCGAGGGTTATGGTAGATTTTTACCGCGTCAGTCATATTTTCTTCCTTTTTTACATCTTTTCGTACGGCTTGAAGCGCTGCTGTAGTGCGCGCAGCTGATCGATACGCGCATCGTAACGGGCCTGTTGCAGGCTGCCTAGTTTGACCTGCGAACTGGCGCTGCTGAGCATCGAAATGGCCTGATCCAGACGCCCTACCAGGGCAAAACCTTCGGCGCGTGCCGCCAGCTCCTGATCGCGGTTACCCAGCTGGGCTTCTGCCTGAGCGAGCAGATCCCAGCCGTTTTGATCGTCTTTATTGTCGAAGGTGTAGCGGTTCAGAATGGTGGCCGCTTCACCCGGCTGGCCGCCCTGCAGATAAGCGTTTGCCAGGTTAAGCTGCAGCACCGGGTTGGTCCGCACCTCTTTGGCACCTTTCAGGCGGTTAATCGCATCGGCAGGTCTCTTCTGCCCCAGATCGATATCGGTCGACAGATCGAGATACCACGGGTTATTCGGGTCGGCGGCCAGCAGCGGTTGCAGGGCTTTGCGCGCCTCGTCGTATTTACTGGCCTCCATCGCCTGCAGGGCTCGGCCGTATTGCGCCGCGTTCTTCTCGCGCACGTTGCCTTTTGCCAGGGCATCCAGCAGGTCGCTGGTGAGCTGGTTACGCCCGGAATTGTACATGCCCAGCGTTCTCACTTTCGCCATGTAGAAATCCTGTGAGGATTGCACCACCACCGGACGCATCTGATTGGCACGGTTACGCGCATCCGACAGGCGGCTTTCCGGTAACGGGTGGGTGAGCAGGATTTCGGGTGGACGTGACGAGTAGCGTGCCTGATCGAGCAGTTTTTCCAGGAAGCTTGGCATGGCCTGCGGGTCAAAGCCCGAGCGCTGCAGTACCTGGATGCCAATGCGGTCCGCTTCCTGTTCGTTTTGCTGGGTAAAACTGATCATCCCCTGGCGCGTGCCTGCCAGCGTGCCGGTTAATGCAGCCATCCCGGCCTGCGGGCTGGCCATCGCCAGCAGAATAGAGCCCAGCGCCCCCACCCAGGTCAGGGGCGCGTTGCGTTTCTGGTCTTCCATCGCACGGGCCAGATGGCGCTGGGTCACGTGGGAAATTTCGTGCGCCATCACTGACGCCAGCTGGCTTTCGTTATCGGAGTAACGGAATAACGCCGAATGCAGCACCACGTTACCGCCAAAGAAGGCGAAGGCGTTGATTTCGTCGTTATTGATTAAATAGAAGTGGAAGGGGGTTTTTACCGAGTTGGCGTGCGAGACCAGGCGCATCCCCAGACCATTAATGTACTGCACCAGCAATGGGTCATTGATCAGCGGAGCACTGCCGCGCAGCTGGCGAACGTAGTAATCACCCATCTGCATCTCCTGACCAATGGAGAGCGTGCTTCCTGCTGTGGTGCCCATGTCCGGCAATGAATCGGACGAGTCAGCGAAAGCTGGCAACACCTGACCGACCGTTACGGCGGCAATCAGTGTCGCGACCACTGTTTTTTTCAACTGCCTGAACATAACCACTGTCCTGTATTTTGGATGTGCTAATTTGACCGATGAACCCGCATATCGTTCATCTCCACTGCCCTGCGAGTGTAGCCGTGTTACGGCATGAAGAAAATCCCATTCATCAGGCTTTTGCGGATTGTGACAGGGATACAAAAAGCGAAAGTCTTTTTTGTGACAGTTCGATACAATTCACATTCTGACTCCCGTCATTCGATTCAGGGAAGGGTTGTATGCTCGAAATGTTAATGCAGTGGTACCGGCGTCGGTTTAGCGACCCGGAGGCCATTGCTTTGCTGGTTATTCTGGTTGCCGGATTCGGTATTCTGTTCTTCTTCAGTGGCCTTCTGGCGCCACTGCTGGTAGCGATTGTGCTGGCCTATTTGCTGGAATGGCCAACCGCGCGACTGGAAAATATCGGCTGCTCCCGACGCTGGGCGACCAGCATTGTGCTGGTGCTGTTTGTCGGCATTCTGCTGTTGATGGCTTTTGTGGTCATGCCCGTCGCCTGGCAACAGGGGATCTACCTGATCCGCGATATGCCCGGTATGCTGAACAAGCTTTCTGATTTCGCTGCCACGCTGCCGCGTCGTTATCCTGCGTTAATGGATGCCGGGATCATCGATGCGATGGCTGAAAATATGCGCGCCCGCATCATGACCATGGGCGACTCGGTGGTCAAATACTCGCTGGCGTCACTGGTTGGGCTGCTCACGCTCGCCGTCTACCTGGTGCTGGTGCCATTGATGGTGTTCTTCCTGGTGAAGGACAAAGATCAGATGCTCAACGCCGTGCGGCGTATTCTGCCGCGTAATCGCGGGCTGGCCGGGCAGGTGTGGGAAGAGATGAACCAGCAGATCACCAACTACATTCGCGGCAAGGTGCTGGAGATGATTGTGGTTGGGGTCGCGACGTGGATTGGCTTCCTGATCTTCGGGCTGAATTATTCACTGCTGCTGGCGGTGCTGGTGGGGTTATCGGTCCTTATTCCGTATATTGGCGCGTTTGTGGTCACCATCCCGGTGGTGGGCGTCGCGCTGTTCCAGTTTGGCCTGGGCACCGAGTTCTGGAGCTGCTTCGCCGTGTACCTGATTATTCAGGCGCTGGATGGCAACCTGCTGGTGCCGGTGCTGTTCTCAGAAGCGGTAAATCTGCATCCGCTGGTCATTATTCTGTCGGTGGTGATTTTCGGCGGGCTGTGGGGATTCTGGGGCGTGTTCTTTGCCATTCCGCTGGCGACGCTGATTAAAGCTGTCGTCCACGCGTGGCCGGATGTGCCGGCGGTGGAAGAGAAGTAGTTTTTGTGCGGCCTGATGCGCTCACCCCGGCCCTCTCCCACGGGGAGAGGGGGAAACACTAAAAACGGCAACCAGGTTGCCGTTTTGCATTTATCTTGTAGGTCGGGTAAGGCGAAGCCGCCACCCGACACTCACTTTCAGGCACTTTGTTTCAGCCAGTTCAACACCACGTCGTGGTGGTTGCTGGTTTTGAAGTCGTCAAAGACATGTTCCACTTTACCGTCAGCGTCAATCAGGAAACTGATGCGGTGAATGCCGTCATAGGTTTTGCCCATAAACGTCTTCTCGCCCCAGACGCCGAACTGCTCACAGACCTGATGATCTTCGTCGGAAAGCAGCGTGAAGTTCAGCAGCTCTTTTTCAGCAAATCGTGACAGCTTTTCTGGCTTATCGGTGCTGATACCCAGCACTTCTACGCCGGCTTTTTTCAACTCGTCCATGTTGTCGCGTAAGCCGCAGGCCTGTACGGTGCAGCCCGGGGTCATGGCTTTCGGGTAGAAATAGACCAGAACACGCTGTCCCTGGAAGTCGGTCAAATTTACTTGCTCACCATCCTGATCCGGTAAGCTAAATTTCGGTGCGATGTCACCGGCTTTCAGTGGGTTCATTACTCAACTCCATCCTGTTCATGCTGCGAATAATTTACGACGCTTATACTGCCTTGCGCGTGTAATTCTGTACAGAGGGCTTTGAACGCTTGCTCGATATTTGACGCATCCTGTGATGCAGGACTGTGGGCGGTGATTTGAATAAAGAGGGTAGGAACGGCACTCTCATCAGCCGGTTGTGTGCGGGAAACCAGCTCGGCAATGTTCATCTGATGGCTGTCAAACAGCGCGGTAAAACGCTCGATCAGATGAGGGGAATCAGGAACTTCAACCTGTACCCAGACGGTGGCAGGCATGGCCGGACGCGGACGCGCGTTGGTGCGTTTCATCACGATCAGTAAATCCAGCTCCGCGCCTTTCAGCGGCAGGGTGGATTCGATAAGCGTGATGGCGTTCCATGTCCCGGACAGCAGCATAATAAACGTGAACTCTTCGCCCAGCATCGCCAGACGGCTGTCCTCGATATTACAGCCGCAGCTGCTCACGTGGCGGGTAATGGTGTTCACGATACCCGGCCTGTCAGCACCCAGCGCAGTGATAACCAGGTAATGTTGTGATGAGGTTGTCAAACCTGTTCTTCCTTTGCTTGGTTAAGTCTTCCTAAGGAAAGCATAAAAAAAACATGCATACAACCGCCTGAGGGCCTCAGGTCGCTTGCTTTTATTACAGTTCCAAACGTACCATTGAGGCTCTTGTTCGCACAGAGGATGGCTCATGTTCACGGGAAGTATTGTCGCGCTTGTAACACCGATGGATGAAAAAGGTAATGTCTGCCGGTCAAGCATGAAGAAGCTGATTGATTACCATGTCGCCAATGGAACCTCGGCGATCGTTTCGGTAGGGACTACCGGTGAATCTGCAACGCTGAGCCACGAAGAGCACGGCGATGTGGTGATGTTGACCCTCGAACTGGCTGACGGACGTATTCCGGTCATCGCGGGAACAGGCGCGAATGCAACCGCGGAAGCGATCAGCCTGACCCAACGTTTTAACGACAGCGGCGTTGTTGGCTGTCTGACGGTCACCCCTTATTATAACCGTCCTACTCAGGAAGGTTTGTTCCAGCATTTCAAAGCCATCGCTGAACATACTGACTTGCCACAAATTCTGTATAATGTGCCGTCCCGTACTGGCTGCGATATGCTGCCGGAAACCGTTGGTCGTCTCTCGAAAGTAAAAAATATTATCGGGATTAAAGAGGCGACAGGGAACTTAAGCCGCGTTCATCAGATCAAAGAGCTGGTTTCAGACGACTTTATCCTGTTGAGCGGTGACGATGCGACCGCGCTGGACTTTATGCAGCTCGGTGGTCATGGCGTGATCTCCGTAACGTCGAACGTTGCGGCCCGCGATATGGCGGAAATGTGCAAGCTGGCGGCGGCAGGTCACTTTGATGAAGCCCGTCTCATTAATAAACGTCTGATGCCGTTGCACAATAAATTATTTGTCGAACCCAATCCGATCCCGGTGAAATGGGCATGTAAGGAGTTGGGACTTGTAGCAACCGATACGCTGCGTCTGCCAATGACACCGATTACCGACCACGGTCGTGAAATCGTCACTGCAGCGCTGAAGCATGCCGGTTTGCTGTAAAGTTTAGGGAGATTTGATGGCTTATTCAGTACAGAAGTCGCGCCTGGCGAAGGTTGCGAGTGTTTCGCTTGTTATGCTGCTCGCTGCCTGTAGTTCAGACTCGCGCTACAAGCGCCAGGTGAGCGGTGATGAATCCTATCTGGATGCGACCCCGCTTGCTGAACTTCATGCACCGGCTGGCATGATCCTGCCGATTCAGAACGGCGATTATAATATCCCCGTGACCAACGGCAGCGGCCCGGTGGGCAAAGCGCTTGATATTCGTCCGCCAGCACAGCCTCTGGCGCTGGTGAGCGGGGCGCGTACCCAGTTTACCGGTGATACCGCGTCTCTGATGGTGGAAAGCGCACGTGGCAGCACGCTGTGGCCACAGGTGGTGAGCGTTATTCAGTCGAAGAACTACACGATTGATAAACGCGATGACGCCAGCCAGACGTTAACCACCGACTGGATCGAGTGGAATCGTCTGGATGAAGACCAGCAGTACCGTGGTCGTTATCAAGTCTCCGTTAAACCGCAGGGCTATCAGCAGGCGGTTACCGTTAAGCTGTTGAACCTGGAGCAGGCGGGTAAACCGGTTGCGGATGCCGCCGCCATGCAGCGTTACAGCACTGAAATGCTGAACGTGATTGCTGCGGGCCTGGATAAAAACGCCACCGACGCCGCTAACGCCTCACAGAGCCGTAACGGTGTGACGTTTGATGTCCAGAGCGGCGCGGATGATACCGGCCTGCCGATGCTGGTTGTTCGTGCACCGTTTAACCAGACCTGGCAGCGTCTGCCAGCGACGCTGGAAAAAGTGGGCATGAAAGTGACCGACAGCACGCGTTCAACCGGTAGCATGACGGCAACCTATAAGCCGCTGTCCGACAGCGCATGGCAGGAGCTGGGCGCACGCGATCCACAGCTTGCTTCCGGCGACTACAAGATTCAGGTAGGCGACCTCGATAACCGCAGTAGCCTGCAGTTTATCGATCCGAAAGGTCACACGCTGACCCAGTCGCAGAACGATGCGCTGGTCGCGGTCTTCCAGGCTGCATTCAGCAAATAAATACGAGGGCTGGTAAATCCAGCCCTTTTTATTTTCGTGCTACGCAAACGTGTGCGTGGCATAATATCCCCAGTTTTGAACACAAATCATCACACCAGGAGTAATCAAGATGCAGAAGCAAGCTGAGTTGTATCGTGGCAAAGCGAAGACCGTATACAGCACGGAAAACCCGGATCTGTTGGTGCTCGAGTTCCGCAATGATACGTCAGCAGGGGATGGCGCACGCATTGAGCAGTTCGATCGTAAAGGCATGGTGAACAACAAGTTCAACCACTTCATTATGACCAAACTGGCCGAAGCGGGTATCCCGACTCAGATGGAAGCGTTGCTGTCCGATACGGAATGTCTGGTGAAAAAACTGGATATGGTTCCGGTTGAGTGCGTCATTCGTAACCGTGCCGCGGGCTCCCTGGTGAAGCGTCTGGGCATTGAGGAAGGTATCGAGCTGAATCCACCGCTGTTCGATCTGTTCCTGAAAAACGACGCCATGCACGATCCGATGGTCAATGACTCCTACTGCGAAACCTTCGGCTGGGTGAATAAAGAGAACCTGGCGCGCATGAAAGAGCTGACCTACAAAGCCAACGATGTGCTGAAAAAACTGTTTGATGATGCTGGCCTGATCCTCGTCGACTTCAAGCTGGAGTTTGGTCTGTTCAAAGGCGAAGTGGTACTGGGCGACGAGTTCTCACCGGACGGCAGCCGTCTGTGGGACAAAGAAACGCTGGATAAAATGGATAAAGACCGTTTCCGTCAGAGCCTGGGTGGCCTGATTGAAGCGTACGAAGCCGTTGCTCACCGTTTAGGCGTTAAGCTCGACTAACTCCCTCATCGCCAAAGGATGTTCATATCCTTTGGCGTCTTACCTTTGTTTCCTATGGTAATCTTGCCGTTAACCGCCTACGATCATAGCTATTATTAATGGAATAGTTCGAGGTAGTTATGCGCTGGCAAGGGCGTCGTGAAAGTGACAATGTAGAAGACAGACGTGGTGATAGCGGTGGCGGCCCTTCCATGGGTGGCCCCGGCTTCCGTTTACCCAGCGGAAAAGGCGGAATCATTCTGCTGATTGTGGTGCTGGTCGCGGGCTACTACGGAGTCGATCTTACCGGGTTAATGACCGGTCAGCCGCTGCAGCAACAGCAGCAATCTCAGCGCTCCATCAACCCAAATGAAGATGAAGCGGCCAAATTTACCTCCGTTATTCTCGCGACCACTGAAGACACGTGGAGCCAGCAGTTTGAGAAAATGGGGCGCAGCTACCAGCAGCCGAAGCTGGTGATGTACCGTGGTGCGACCCGCACCGGCTGCGGCACCGGGCAGTCGGTGATGGGGCCGTTCTACTGTCCGGCAGACAGCACCGTCTATATCGATCTCTCTTTTTATGATGACATGAAACGCAAACTCGGTGCCGACGGTGATTTTGCTCAGGGCTACGTGATTGCGCATGAAGTGGGGCATCACGTGCAAAAATTGCTGGGCATTGAGCCTAAGGTTCGCCAGCTTCAGCAAAATGCCTCGCAGGCGGAGGTCAATCGCCTTTCCGTG
Organism: Enterobacter sp. 22466; assembly: GCF_052044775.1. Taxonomy (NCBI): domain Bacteria; kingdom Pseudomonadati; phylum Pseudomonadota; class Gammaproteobacteria; order Enterobacterales; family Enterobacteriaceae; genus Enterobacter; species Enterobacter sp. 22466. Next base: position 130,122 of record NZ_JBQENX010000002.1, read on the forward strand.
CGCATGGAGCTGCAGGCGGACTGCTTCGCGGGCGTCTGGGGTAACAGCATGCAGAAGCAGGGCGTGCTGGAGTCAGGCGACCTGGAAGAGGCGTTAAATGCCGCTGAGGCCATCGGTGACGACCGTCTCCAGCAGCAGAGCCAGGGCCGTGTGGTGCCGGACAGCTTCACTCACGGGACGTCAGAACAACGTTACACCTGGTTTAAACGCGGTTTTGACAGCGGTGACCCGGCGCAGTGCAACACCTTCGGTAAAGCCATGTAATGGTGGCGTTTGACCAACTGATTAGCCAGCTTGAGCGCACCGGCCAGCGTCGGCTGGTGGTGCTCAGCGGTGATGCGCAGTGGTCCCAGGCGCAGGCCGGGGCGCTGCGTGATACGCTTTCCGGGGATTGGGTGTGGCTGGATGAAAACCCTTCCCGGGAGACAGGCGGGCTGCTGGGGCGCGAGTTCCGGCACGCTGTTTTTGATGCCCGCGCCGGGTTTGATGTCTCAGCCTTTGCCGCCCTGAGCGGAACGCTGCGTGCCGGGAGCCTGCTGGTGCTGTTGGCTCCCCCGCTTGCGGTGTGGGCAGACACGCCCGACCGCGATTCCCTGCGCTGGAGCGACAGCGCAGAACCCATTCCCACGCCGAATTTCATTCGCCACTTTTGCCAGACGATTACCCGCGACGCCGATGCAATCGTCTGGCAGCAAAACCAGCCGTTAACCCTTCCTCCGTTTCCTGATGCCCCTGACTGGCAACCCGCTAACGGTGCGCCCCAGCGCGAGCAGGCGGAGATCCTGCAGGCGCTTCGTGCAATGCCGAAAGGCGTTGCGGCTGTTACCGCCCCGCGCGGGCGGGGAAAGTCGGCGCTTGCCGGCATGCTGCTGAAAAGCATTGAGGGCAGAGCAGTTGTCACCGCACCGGCAAAGGGGGCAACGGAGGTCATCGCACGGTTTGCGGGTGAACATTTTCACTTTATGGCACCGGATGCGCTACTTGCCTCATCACACCATGCCGACTGGCTGATTGTCGATGAGGCGGCGGCCATACCCGGCCCTGTGCTGGAGAAGCTGGTTGCGCGCTTTCCACGGGTACTGTTAACCACGACGGTACAAGGGTATGAAGGAACCGGAAGAGGGTTTTTGCTTAAATTCTGCGCGCAGTTCAGCGCCCTGCAGCGTTATAGCTTATCCACCCCCGTTCGCTGGGCGGCGGGATGTCCGCTTGAGCGGGTAGTCGCCAGCGCGCTGCTGTTTGACGACACGCTCATCGACCAGCAGCCGAAAGGAGAGGTACAACTGACCTCTCTGGCCCCCGATGCATGGGAGCACACGCCTGCACTCGCCGCGAGTGTCTACGAGCTGCTTTGTGCGGCCCATTACCGTACCTCGCCGCTGGATCTGCGCCGTATGATGGACGCCCCCGGTCAGCACGTTGCCGTCGCGCAAACGGATCCGGTCATCGCGGGCGCGTTGTGGCTGGTAGACGAAGGCGGGTTAAGCCCGGCGCTAAGTCGCGCAGTATGGGCGGGTTTTCGCCGTCCGCGCGGTAACCTTGTCGCGCAGTCTCTGGCCGCGCATGGCGGCACGCCTCTGGCAGCAACGCTGAAAGGTCGACGGGTCACGCGCATCGCTGTTCACCCTCACCGGCAACGGGAAGGGATCGGCCGGGCGCTTATCCGCGAGGCCTGCGGGGAGGATTATCTCTCGGTAAGTTTTGGCTTTACCGACGCGCTGTGGCATTTCTGGCAGCGGTGCGGCTTTGTGCTGGTACGGATGGGCAGCCACCGCGAAGCCAGCAGCGGCTGCTATACCGCAATGGCGTTATTGCCGCAAAGTGAGGCGGGGCATCGTCTGTGTGAACAGGCCCGGCTGCGCCTGCATCGCGATGCGCGTGTCTTATCATTGTGGAATGGCGAAAAGATCCCGGTGGCAGATGAGTGGGAAGCTACCCTTAATAGTGACGACTGGCTGGAGCTGGCAGGCTTTGCCTTTGCACATCGGCCCTTTGCTACGTCCGTTGCCGCGTTGACGCGTTTGCTGCTCGCCGTGGATCTGCCGCTTCCGGCCCTGCGCGGTAAAATTGAGGCACGAAGAGAGGACGCCGCGCTCAGTGCTGAACTGTCGCTCACCGGGCGAAAAGCGGTGCTGGCAAGATTACGCGCTGAAACGGCGCAGGCCCTTGAATGTCTTGATAATGCACGCAGCCAGCAGCTCAAAAGCGACATATTGCAATGGCAATTTTTTCAATGACTTCTTCAGTAAAGTGGCATGGTCATTCCCCCCGCAAGGCGTAGAATCCAGGTCATCAATTAAGGAGACCGCCATGAAACACGATCATTTTGTTGTTCAAAGCCCCGACAAACCGGCTAAACAGTTACTGCTGCTGTTTCATGGCGTTGGCGATAACGCCGTCAATATGGGAGAGATAGGTCGCTGGTTTGCACCTGTTTTTCCTGAGGCGCTGATTGTCAGTATCGGCGGCGTGGAGCCGTGTGGCCCTGACGGACGGCAGTGGTTCTCCGTTCAGGGCGTGACGGAAGAGAACCGTCAGGCGCGCATTGATGCCATTATGCCGGTCTTTATCGAAACCGTGCGTTACTGGCAGCAGCAGAGCGGCGTCGGTGCCGACGCGACCGCGCTGATTGGCTTTTCACAGGGGTCAATTATGTCGCTGGAGAGCGTGAAAGCAGAGCCGGGTCTGGCTTCGCGCGTGATTGCCTTTAACGGCCGTTTCGCGACGCTGCCGACGAGCGCAACCACGCAGACGACGATCCACTTGATCCACGGTGGCGAAGACCGGGTGATTGAGCTTTCGCACGCCGTAGCGGCACAGGAAGCCCTGATCCGGGAAGGCGGGGATGTGACGCTGGATATCGTTGACGATCTTGGCCACGCGATTGACGATCGCAGCATGCAGTTTGCGCTTGACCATCTGCGTTATACCGTACCGAAGCACTACTTTGATGAAGCGCTCAGCGGCGGTAAGCCGGACGATGATGATATTGTTGAGTTTTTATGAGTGAAACATTCCCTCTCCCCAACGGGGAGAGGGAGTGCGAATTACTTCTTCTGGTCTTTCTTCGGCCAGTCGTCGTCGTCATCCCACTTGTCGTTAAAATCACGATGAGGCGGAAGATCCGGCTTGTTGGCGAGGAATTTTTTATGGTCAACGCGCTTAAGATCTTTAATCACGTTAAGCAATACGCCTACCAGAAACACTAACACCAGAATCCACCAGTACTTTGCAAGCCAATCCATTCGCTATTCCTCTCAGAGCGCTCGTCAGGCGACGATTTGCTCCATAATACGTTGATACATACGGGCCAGCAGTTGCAAATCTGCGGCATTGACGCACTCATTGATTTTATGAATGGTCGCGTTCACTGGTCCCAGTTCGACAACCTGAGCTCCCATGCGGGCGATAAAGCGTCCGTCTGAGGTGCCACCCGTCGTCAGCAGTTGTGGCTTAATTTCATTATAGTGCTCGATGGCGTTCACCACCGCATCCACCAGTTTACCGCGCTGCGTCAGGAACGGCTGGCCGGAAAGCCACCAGTCCACGGTGTAACGCAGCTGATATTTTTCCAGCAGGGCGATAACGCGCGCTTTGATCATCTCATCGGTCAGTTCCGTGCTGAAACGGAAGTTAAACTGAACGAAGAAATCCCCCGGGATCACGTTGTTGCTGCCGGTTCCGGCCTTCACGTTCGCAATCTGCATGCTGGTTGGCGGGAAGAACTCATTGCCTTTGTCCCACTCAATGCTCACCAGTTCACTCAGCATTGGCGCTGCGCGGTGAACAGGGTTATCGGCCAGATGCGGGTACGCCACATGTCCCTGTACGCCGTGAAGGGTCAGGTTACAGGTTAACGAGCCGCGGCGGCCATTTTTCACCACATCGCCCACCACCTCGGTACTGGACGGCTCGCCGACCAGACAGTAGTCCAGACGCTCGTTGCGGGCCATCAGGGCCTCAACCACCTTGACGGTGCCGTTATGGGCGCTGGCTTCTTCATCAGAGGTAATGAGAAACGCGAGACGGTTTTTATGGTTTGGGTGCTGAGCGACAAAGCGCTCTGCCGCCACAACCATTGCCGCCAGGGAGCCTTTCATGTCTGCGGCGCCGCGGCCAAAAAGCATGCCATCGCGGATGGTGGGTTCAAACGGAGGGTTGATCCAGCGGTCCGCATCACCTGCGGGAACCACGTCGGTATGCCCGGCAAAGGCCAGCGTTTCGCCCTGGCCACGCCACGCCCAGAAATTCTGGGTGTCGCCAAAATCCATACGCTCCACGGTAAAACCGATGGCACGCAGGCGCTCAATCATTAATGCCTGACAACCTGCGTCGTCCGGGCTAAGGGAAGGACGGCGAATAAGCTGCTGAGTCAGCTCAATGACCGGGCATGACATAAACTACACCTCAACGAAAAAAGTCGGAATAAAGGGTTTCACTGAAACCCAGCAGCATAGGCTGCCCGGGCGCGCAGAGCAATGGGCGTTTGATGATTGCTGGCATTTCAAGCATCAGATTTGCTGCGCTGTTGGCATCCTTGATGCTGGCACGCAGTGATTCGTCCAGTTTGCGCCAGGTGGTGCCGCGGGTGTTCAGCAGCGCTTCCCACCCCAGTTCGTTAATGGCGGTATGCAGAAATTCTGCATCAAGCCCATCGGCACGGTAATCGTGGAAGCGGTACTCGATGTTGTTAGCTTCGAGCCAGCGGCGGGCTTTTTTGATCGTGTCACAATTTTTAATGCCGTACATGACAACCATGTTGAATCCTTTTGTTCTTATGACCATTAAATGTTCAGTAAATTCGAAGATATATCCTTAAACGGAATATAACACATTCAGAAACGCTCTGGATTAACACCTCTTTTTAATTCAACTCACACCTGTACGCTGAATATTCTTTCATCATTTAAGCATAGATGTCCATCAGGTATAAATTGCCTGTAAACTCAGCGGGTAAAATAAAACTCACCCGTGGGTAGGGTTATTTCAAAATATTGCTGGCCGTCACACAAAATGTAAGGCTCTCCGTTCATATTTATCATAAATCCAGCGCGCAGGCGGGGTACAATCACAGCAATCGGTTAAAGTGTCTTCACAATGATGATACGTTTTCGTAGAATGCGCATAATAATAAGAGAGGTTGTTATGATTGAACGTGAACTGGGGAACTGGAAAGATTTTATCGAAGGCATGCTTCGTAAATGACATTCAGTAAGAATTGCAAGAGCACTTAAATAAGTAAAATAACCATAGTGTGAATTAATCGCACAGTAAAAAGGCGGCCTACTGAGCCGCCTTTTTTATTTTCACTATCTTATTCAGGCCGTTCCTTGAGCGGGAAGCGGCGACGCACCAGCACGAAGAACAGCGGCACAAAATAAATGGCCAGGATCGTGGCTGAAATCATTCCTCCCATGACGCCTGTACCTACCGCATGCTGGCTGCTGGAGCCTGCACCTGAGCTGGTTGCCATCGGTAACACCCCGAAGACAAACGCCAGCGAGGTCATCAGGATCGGACGCAAGCGCTGACGGCAGGCATGCAGCGTGGAAGCCATCAGCTCATGGCCTTTGGCATTCATCTCATTGGCAAACTCAACAATCAGGATGGCGTTTTTCGCCGACAACCCAATCACGGTGAGCAGCCCCACCTGGAAGTAAACGTCGTTCTCCAGACCGCGCATCCAGGTGGCGAGCAGCGCGCCGATCACGCCAAGCGGCACCACCAGCATGACCGAGAACGGGACTGACCAGCTTTCATACAGCGCCGCAAGACAGAGGAAGACCACCAGTAGCGACAGCGCGTAAAGCGCGGGAGCCTGCGCCCCGGAGAGCCGCTCCTGATAAGACATGGCCGTCCACTGCAGACCAAAGCCAGCGGGCAGCTGTTGCACCAGCTTTTCCATGGTGTCCATCGCCGTACCGGTACTGACGCCCGGCGCGGCTTCACCGACGATCTCAACGGCGGAATAGCCGTTATAGCGCTCCAGACGCGGAGAACCGCTCTCCCAGTGCGAGGAGGCGAAGGCGGAGAACGGCACCATGCCGCCCGCATTGTTGCGGACATACCAGCGGTTAATATCGTCTGGCAGCATGCGGTATGGCGCGGCGGATTGCACATACACTTTTTTAACGCGACCGCGATCCATAAAGTCATTCACATAGCTTGAACCCCACGCCGTTTGCAGGGTGTCGTTGATGTCGTCGATGGAAACGCCCAGCGCCTGCGCCTTACGCTGATCAATATCCACCTGCAGTTGCGGGCTGTCATCCAGACCATTGTGACGAACGCGGGTCAGCCCCGGATCTTTACCGGCCAGCTCTAACAGCTTGTCGCGTGCCGCCATCAGCGCAGCGTGGCCCGCACCGGCATGGTCCTGCAACTCCATGTCAAACCCGGCAGAACTGCCGAGACCGCTGATGGCCGGTGGGCTGCTGGCAAAAACGCGAGCCTCTTTGATACGGGAGAAGGCTTTGGTCGCGCGTTCGATAATGGCAAACGAGGTACCCGTTTTCGTATCGCGCGCGTCCCAGTCTTTCAGGCGCACAAACATACGCGCAACGTTCTGCCCGTTCCCGCCCGGGCCGGAGCCGACGGTGGAGAAGACCGACACCACGTTATCTTTCTCTTTGGTGAAGAAGTACTGCTCCACCTTCTGAACTACCTTCAGCGTTTGCTGCTGCGTTGACCCGCTCGGGAGCTGCACTGAAGTGATGAACATCCCCCGGTCTTCCTGCGGCAGGAAAGAGGTAGGCAGATGCAGGAACAGCCACACCATACCGCCAAGCAGCACAACGTAAATCATCATCCAGCGCAGGCTGCGGTGCAGCACCTTGCCGACGGCGGATTCATAACGCGCGGCATTGCGGTTGAACATGCGGTTAAACCAGCCAAAGAAGCCTTTCTGACCGTGCTGTTCCCCTTTGTGCAGCGGTTTGAGGAGGGTGGCGCAGAGGGCTGGCGTGAGGATCAGGGCCACCAGCACCGACAACACCATTGCGGAGACGATGGTGATTGAGAACTGACGGTAAATAGCACCGGTTGTGCCGCCGAAAAACGCCATCGGGATAAAGACCGCCGAGAGCACCATCGCGATGCCGACCAGCGCCCCCTGAATTTGTCCCATCGATTTACGCGTGGCCTGACGCGGGGAAAGCCCTTCCTCGCTCATGATGCGCTCGACGTTTTCGACCACCACGATGGCATCGTCCACCAGCAGGCCAATCGCCAGCACCATCGCAAACATCGTCAGGGTGTTGATGCTGTAACCAAACGCGTAAAGCACCGCGAAGGTACCCAGCAGCACCACGGGAACGGCAATGGTCGGGATCAGCGTTGCGCGGAAGTTTTGCAGGAACAGGTACATGACCAGGAAGACCAGCGCGATCGCTTCCAGCAGCGTTTTCACCACATCTTCAATAGAGGCTTTAACGAAGGAGGTGGTTTCGTAGGCGACTTTGTATTCCAGCCCGTGGGGAAAATAGTGCGACAGCTCATCCAGACGATCCAGCACCAGCTGCGCGGTGGCCATTTCATTGGCACCCGAGGCCAGTTTAACCCCCAGACCGGAGGCCGGATTACCGTTAAAGCGGCTGAGATAATCATATTTCTCAGCCCCCATTTCCACCGTGGCAACGTCGCCCAGGCGGACCTCCGAGCCATCCTGATTGACCCTCAGGGTAATGTTGCGAAACTGCTCCGGGGTCTGAAGCAGCGACTGTGAGTTAATGGTGGCATTCAACGCTTGCTTATCGACGGAAGGCGTTCCCCCCAGTTGCCCCACGGCAATCTGGGCATTCTGGGATTTAATGGCATCCGTCACGTCGGTGGCCGTCATCTGGAAGCTGTTCAGCTTGTTCGGATCAAGCCAGATACGCATGGAATACTGAGAGCCGTAAGCGTCGATATCACCGACGCCGTTAATACGGCTGAGGGGATCCTGAATATTACTGGCGACGTAGTCGGCAATGTCCTGCTTATCCATGGAGCCGTCGGTGGAGACAAACGCAATAGTCAGGATGTTGGTGTCACCGGTTTTACGCACGGTAACCCCCTGATTCTGCACCGCCTGAGGCAGTTTACGCATCGCCGACTGCAGCTGGTTTTGCACCTGCTGCACGGCTTCGTCCGGGTCCGTACCGGCGGTAAAGCTCAGGGTGACGGTCGCCTGGCCGGTGGCGCTACTCTGCGAGGACATGTACATCAGGTTATCCAGACCCGTCATGTTCTGCTCGATAACCTGCGTGACGGTATTTTCCAGCGTTTGTGCTGAAGCACCGGGGTAGTTTGCCGTAACGCGCACGTTTGGCGGTGCCAGGTCGGGATATTGCTCAACAGGAAGTGAAGTAATGGCCAGGACACCTGTCAGACACAACAGAATGGCAAGTACCCAGGCAAAAATGGGGCGATCGATAAAAAAATTCGCCATGAAAAAGAGACCTCGTTTTGCTGCACGTCATTATTGTTTATTGCCCGCATCACTTTAGCGGCAAGACGAAGACCAAACGTGGAGAAATAAAGGAGATAGTGTAAATTATCATGCGCTTTTCTCTGCGCCTCCCCTTTTACCGTAATTTACCTGTCGGTACCGCCTGTCGGGAAGGTCACGCTCACCAGCGTCCCGCCGTTTTGCGGCCGGGAAAAGTGCAGCGTTCCACCGAGTCGCGCCGCGCGTTCGCGCATAATATTGAGCCCGTAATGTCCCGGCGGCTCGCTGGCCTCGCCAATCCCGATACCGTTATCGCGGATGCTGACGCTGTGAGTGCCGTCAGCAGACGTCACGCAACTGACGGTGATTTCGCTGGCCTGAGCGTGTTTAATTGCATTCAACACCGCTTCACGCACGATTTGCAGTAAATGCACCTGTTTCTGGGCGTCCAGCGCCAGCGAGGAGAGACGGCAGTCGAGGTGCAGCTTCGCCTGCGTCTGGCTTTGCAGTCCGTCCAGTGATTCCTGTAAGGCCGCTGGCAGGTTGGCGTGGTTAAGCGTCAGGCGGAAGGTGGTAAGCAGCTCGCGCAGCTGATGCCAGGCGTTGTTAAGCTCGCGGGAAAAGTCGGTGATGATGGTCTGCGCCGGGGCATTTTCCTGCGGGATGGCGCGTTTAAGCAGCGCCAGCTGGATCCGTAAATAGGACAGCACCTGCGCCAGCGAATCATGCAGCTCGCGGGCGATCGTCGCGCGCTCTTCCATCAGCAGCAGCTGCTGGTAGTGCTTTTGCGCCTGGTTGAAGTAAAGCCCGCGCCCGAGCATCGTCGCCACGCTTTTCATCAGCGGCAGGGGAACGTTGCCCGTCTCGCTTTGCCAGCGCAATTCACCGTACAGGGTATCCTGCATCAGCACGGGTAGCGTTTGCAGGGGGATTTCATTCGACTCTGTACCTTCGCTGAGCCGCCAGTCGTCGCTGGTGCGCAACTCCAGGTAGTTCATCTGCGTGTACTCATGCACTATCTGCAAAATATGCCGGAAACAGTGGCTGTCTATCTGGCCGGTATTCAGTGCCTGAGAACATTTAAACAGCATCTCCAGCTGCTGGTGCGCCTCATTCAAATGCCGCGTCTTTTCCGCCACGGAGTGTTCAAGCGAGCGATAAAGCGTGTGCAATTCCCCCGACATATGATTGAACGCCCGGGATAACTGACCCAGCTCGTTCGGCAGCGCGGTATCCGGTGCAGGCGTATCGAATTGCCCCCGTTCAATGCGCTCGCTGGCCGCCACCAGATTATTCAGCGGTAACACCACCTGGCGGCGGATGCGTCGCAGGGTGAAGATCGTCAGTAACAGGATGCCTGTCCCGCCCGCCAGGGAGATGAGGATCACCGCGCGGATTTTATGTTCGGTGTAGTGCTGAAGGGCGAGCACAAAGGCGTCAATCCGGCCGACAAAGTCTTCAATGTGGGCCTGATACCACCCGATATCGCCGCGAGCGATGCGGTTATCCATCTCCTGCCACGCCAGATGCAGCTGCTGATAGCGCGCTTTAACATCGTCCGGCACGTACCAGCGGTTCAGCTTTTGTAGCGCAGGGGCGCCCAGCGTCTGCTGCCAGTTTTCGCGGTGCGCCGCAAGAGCGTCGCTGTTGCGCTGCATCTCATAACCCAGACGATAGCTCTGCATACGCAGTGAACCAGCAATGTTAATGGCTTCTGCGTCGCGCTGGCTGCTGGCGAGCGTCAACAGCGCAACGGTGCTGGTCAGAACGGACAGCACAATAATGGAAATGAAAGCCCGGGCCAGGCTTCCGGAAACGGGTCGTTTAACGGTCACAGAACAGCTTCCTGAAAAAAATTGATCTGCCACAGGTTCACTGGAGATAGTTCGGCTTCCTGGGCATTTGTACATTGCCTGATAGCGCCGCCGTGGGTAAATACACTATTCCTATAAAGAATAAGGTTATTGAACCAAAAACAGGTGTCGTTATGAATCGTTTTATTATGGCCAACAGCCAGCAGTGTATAGGGTGTCGTGCCTGCGAAGTGGCCTGCGTGATGGCGCACAACGATGAACAACATGTGCTGAGCGAGCGCCATTTTCATCCCCGCATTTCTGTCCTGAAATCTGGCGCGAAGAGCACGCCTGTAACCTGTCACCATTGCGAAAACGCGCCCTGCGCGCAGAGCTGCCCGAACGGGGCCATCAGCAAATCCGATGACAGCGTACAGGTGAATCAACAAAAATGCATTGGCTGTAAAGCCTGCGTGGTCGCCTGTCCGTTCGGCACGATGGAGATCGTTGTTACGCCTCTCGACAAGGGCAAGGTGAAAGCCTCGGCACATAAATGCGATCTTTGCCGCACGCGCCCACAGGGCCCGGCCTGCATCGAAAATTGTCCGGCACAGGTGCTTACCCTGGCGACGCCCGCCGTGCTGAATCACCTGGCGAAAACCCGCCGCCAGCGCACCGCCCGTCAGGACGCGCAGCCCTGGCACGACGAGGCGGTCAGGCCTGACCTGCCGCGTACCCGGCTTGAGCAGATGAGAAACACACCGCCACGCGGGGAGCCGGATAAACTCGCCGCGAATGCACGTGTCAGCCATTTTCAGGAGATCTACCTGCCGTTTCGGGCAGAGCAGGCCGCGCGTGAGGCGTCGCGCTGCCTGAAGTGCGGCGAACGCAGCATTTGTGAATGGACCTGTCCGTTGCATAACCATATCCCCCAGTGGATTGAACGCGTTAAAGCGGGGGATATCGCCGGGGCGGTTGAGCTTTCACACCAGACCAACTGTTTACCTGAAATTACCGGCCGCGTCTGTCCGCAGGACCGATTATGTGAAGGCGCCTGCACCGTGCGTGATGTCTCGGGCGCGGTCACCATTGGCAACATCGAGCGCTATATCTCTGACCAGGCGCTGGCGATGGGCTGGAAGCCGGATCTGAGCGGCGTGACGCCGGTTGATAAACGTGTGGCGGTGATCGGTGCGGGGCCTGCGGGGCTCGCCTGTGCCGATGTGCTGGCGCGCAGCGGCGTGAGCGTCACGGTCTATGACCGGAACCCGGAAATCGGCGGCTTGCTGACGTTTGGTATCCCGGCCTTTAAGCTCGATAAATCGCTGCTTGCGCGGCGCAGGGAGATATTCACAGCCATGGGGATCCAGTTCGTGCTGAACTGCGACGTCGGACAGGATGTGCCGATGTCGCAGCTGCAACGCGAATACGACGCCCTGTTTATTGGCGTGGGAACCTATCGTTCCATGAAAGCGGGTATTGCGCATGAAGATGCGCCCGGCGTCTATGACGCGTTACCTTTCCTGGTGGCAAACACCCGCCACGTGATGGGGCTTGAGGCGACAACCAAAGCGCCGTTTATCGACACCCGGGGGCTGAACGTGGTAGTGCTCGGCGGGGGCGATACCGCCATGGACTGTGTCCGCACCGCGTTACGTCACGGTGCGGCGAAGGTAACCTGTGCCTACCGCCGGGATGAAGCCAATATGCCGGGCTCGAAAAAAGAGGTGAAGAATGCGAAGGAAGAGGGCGCCGCGTTTGAATTTAACGTTCAGCCCGTGGAGTTAACCCTGGCACCAGACGGGCAGGTCAACGGCATTCGCATGCTGCGTACCGAACTCGGCGAAGCGGATGCGCAGGGGCGTCGTCGGCCGGTACCGATAGCGGGCAGCGAGTTTGTGATGCCTGCGGATGCGGTGATCATGGCATTTGGTTTCAATCCGCACGAGATGCCGTGGCTGCAGGCGCAGGGCGTTGAGACGGATAACTGGGGGCGAATTATTGCCTCGGTGGAGAGCCGCTATCGCTATCAGACCTCTAACCCGCAAATTTTCGCAGGCGGTGACGCCGTACGCGGCGCGGATTTAGTGGTCACCGCCATGGCGGAAGGGCGACATGCCGCGCAGGGTATCCTCGACTGGCTGGGCGTCAGCGCGTCAAAAACGCATTAAATCGGGTGGGCGACAAAGCGGGGTTCACGGCGTAATATAGGCAGACTCATTGTGTCGTGGAGCCCGTATGACCCTGAAAATTGACGTTATCAAAGACAAAATCCTTTCTGATAATTACTTTGTCCTGCGTAACATCACCTATGATTTAACGCGTAATAACGGGGACGTGATCCGCCACAAACGTGAGGTTTACGACCGCGGCAATGGGGCAACCATTCTGCTTTATAATCGTGAAAAGCAGAGCGTGGTGCTGATCCGCCAGTTCAGGGTAGCGACATGGGTCAATGGCAATCCGGACGGACGGCTGATTGAAACCTGCGCTGGTCTGCTGGATGACGATGAGCCGGAAGTCTGTATCCGCAAAGAAGCCATCGAGGAGACGGGCTTTGAAGTGGGTGAGGTTAAAAAAGTTTTCGAACTGTTTATGTCACCCGGCGGCGTGACGGAAATCGTCCATTTCTTTATCGCCGAATACAGCGATGCGCATCGTATCCATCAGGGCGGTGGCGTGGAAGATGAAGATATCGAGGTGCTGGAGTTACCGTTTGTCCGGGCGCTGGAGATGATCCGTTCCGGGGAAATTAAAGATGGTAAGGCTGTAATATTACTGCAGTATTTACAAACAACCGGGCTGATGGCTCCCTCTTTCGAACGTGTGTAGTTTGTTTTTCGGATAAATCTATCCGATAAATCCGATTGAGCAACCCCGGCGGGAACACGAAGATACTGCCCAGTTAAGCGTTTTCGTTCCGGGACTGTGCCATTCATGCGCTACTGCGTTTTTATTCTTTTCCTGATTTGCGTGCTCCCCGCACCGTTGGTGTGGGCTGCACCTGCCCAGCAATCATTCTCAGACTGGCAGGTGACCTGTAATAACCAGAATTTTTGCCTGGCACGCAACACGGGTGAACACCGCGATCTGGTGATGACGCTTAGCCGTAGCGCCGGGGCGAAAACCGATGCCTCGCTGCGTCTCGATCTCGGCGGCCTTTCAGCCCCTTCCGTCAAAGAGCCTGCTATTGCGCCGCGCCTGCTGCTGGATGGCGTGCCAGTCACGCTGGACCGTCAGCACTGGCAGTTAACGCCATGGCATCTGAAAACGGACGATGCCGCGACCATCACCGCATTTCTCAAGCATATCCAGGAAGGGAAAGCGCTAACCCTGCGTGATGGCAAGCAGGCGATCTCCCTGAGCGGCCTGAAGGCGGCGCTGTTGTTTATCGATGCTCAGCAAAAGCGTGTCGGCAGCGAAACCGCCTGGATTAAAAAAGGTGACGATCCGCCGTTAAGCGTACCGCCCGCACCGGCCCTGAAAAAGGTGGCGGTCGTGAATCCTACCCCGACACCGCTCTCCCATGCCGAACTCAACGACCTGCTGGACTACGGTACCTGGCGGATGAATAACAGCCAGTGCTCGCTCGATCCCAACCGGCGGGAAGTGCGTGTTACCGCGCTCACTGATGACAAAGCGCTGCTGATCGTCAGTTGCGAAGCGGGGGCCTATAACACCGTCGATCTGGCCTGGCTGGTGTCACGTAAAAAACCGTTCTCTTCCCGTAGCGTCAGGCTGCGCCTGCCGTTTACGCCATCCAGCGGCAGCAGTGAAATGGAGTTAATGAACGCCCGATTCGATGAGAAAACGCGTGAGTTGACCACCCTGGCGTTAGGACGGGGGATTGCCGACTGCGGGATCCAGACGCGCTGGCGTTTTGACGGCCAGCGCTTCCGTCTGGTGCGTTATGCCGAGGAGCCCAGCTGCGATAACTGGAATGGGCCAGATGCCTGGCCCACGTTGTGGATCACACGCTAGTTTTGCCGGGTGGCGGTTACGCTTACCGGGCACGCAGGCCGCACTAAAGTACGCTTAACGCCTTCTCAACGACGTTCTCAACGGTAAAGCCGAAATACGGGAACAGTTTGTCGGCCGGCGCCGATTCACCGTATCCCCGCATGCCAACAATGGCTCCTTTCAGCCCGACATACTTGTACCAGTAGTCGGCAATACCTGCCTCAACCGCCACGCGGGCCGTCACGCTGGATGGCAGGACCGATTCCCGATACGCCTCATCCTGTGCGTCAAAGATGTCGGTTGAGGGCAGGGAAACCACGCGCACCGCGTGACCTTCGGCAGTCAGTTTCTCTGCCGCTTTGACGGTGATCTCCACCTCGGAACCGGTGGCAATCAGGATCACATCTGGCTTGCCGCCGCTGTCCTTCAGAATGTAGCCGCCGCGGGCAATGTTTTTTACCTGCTCCGGCGTGCGCTCAATCTGCGCCAGGTTCTGACGCGACAGGATCAGCGCCGTCGGTCCATTATGGCGCTCTACCGCCAGCTTCCAGCCCACCGCGGCCTCGACCTGATCGCACGGACGCCAGGTGCTGAAGTTTGGTGTCAGGCGCAGGCTCGCCAGTTGTTCAACCGCCTGGTGAGTGGGGCCGTCTTCCCCAAGCCCGATGGAGTCATGGGTATACACCATAATCTGTCGCGCTTTCATCAGGGCCGCCATGCGCGCGGCGTTACGGGCGTATTCCACAAACATCAGGAAGGTGGCGGTGTAGGGGACAAATCCTCCGTGATGGGCGATGCCGTTGGCAATGGCGGTCATCCCGAACTCGCGTACGCCATAGTGAATATAGTTTCCGGCGATATTCTCTTTCAGCGATGTCGAGCCAGACCAGATGGTCAGGTTGCTCGGGGCCAGATCCGCCGAGCCGCCCAGCAGTTCAGGGAGGATTGGGCCAATCGCATTCAGGGTGTTTTGCGACGCCTTACGGGTGGCGATTTTGGCCGGGTTGGATTGCAGGTTTTCAATCAGCGCCTGCGTTTTCTCTTCCCAGTCCTCCGGTAGACCTCCGCTCATGCGGCGGGTGAACTCGGCCGCCAGCTCCGGGTAGGCCTGTTTGTAGGCGGCAAATTTCTCGTTCCAGGCGTGCTGGGCCTTTTCACCCTCTTCACGGGCATCCCAGGCGCGGTAAATCTCTTTCGGAATTTCGAACGGCGGATATTTCCAGCCCAGTTTCTGCCGGGTCAGCGCAACTTCTTCATCACCCAGCGCCGCCCCGTGTGCCTCTTCTTTACCTGCCTTGTTTGGCGAGCCAAAGCCGATAACCGTGCGGCAGATAATCAGCGACGGTTTGTCCTTCACGCTCTGCGCTTCCTGAATCGCTTTTTTCACCGCCTCGGGATCGTGGCCGTCAATTTCATGCACCACATGCCAGTGGTAGGCCTCAAACCGTTTTGCCGTGTCGTCGGTAAACCAGCCCTCGGTTTCCCCGTCTATGGAGATGCCGTTGTGGTCATAGAAGCCAATCAGCTTGCCCAGTCCCAGCGTGCCCGCCAGCGAACAGACTTCATGGGAGATCCCCTCCATCAGACAGCCGTCTCCCATAAAGACGTACGTGTAGTGATCGACGATGTCATGGCCCGGCTGGTTAAACTGCGCGCCGAGCGTGCGTTCCGCAATGGCCAGCCCAACGGCGTTGGCTAAGCCCTGTCCCAGCGGCCCGGTAGTGGTTTCCACCCCTGGCGTATAGCCAATCTCCGGGTGGCCGGGGGTTTTCGAGTGCAGCTGGCGGAAGTTTTTCAGCTCTTCGAGCGGCAGATCGTAGCCCGACAAATGCAGCAGACTGTAGAGCAGCATCGACGCGTGGCCGTTAGAGAGAATAAAACGGTCGCGATCGTACCAGGTGGGGTCGTTAGGGGTGTGCTTCAGGAAATCATTCCACAACACTTCGGCAATATCTGCCATGCCCATTGGTGCGCCAGGGTGGCCGGAATTGGCTTTTTGCACGGCATCCATGCTGAGGGCGCGAATGGCATTGGCTAACTCTTTACGGGACATAGTTCACTCCGTAGCAAGGTTAAAGTTTGGCGGCGAGAAGATCTTCAAGTTTGCGCTGGTCGACAGCGAACTGGCGGATGCCGTCCGCCAGTTTTTCCACGGCCATGGGGTCCTGATTGTGCTCCCAGCGGAATTCCGCTTCGGTCATGGCTTTCGGTTTGGGTAATACGGTGGATGTGGGCACCAGCTTACGGATCACCGTTTCGTCGCTCTCCTGCAGCTTTTTCAGCAGGTCAGGGGAGATGGTCAGGCGGTCACACCCTGCCAACGCCAGGATCTGCTCGGTACGGCGGAAGCTGGCCCCCATGACGATAGTCTCGTAGCGGTGCTGTTTGTAGTAGTCGTAAATATTACGTACTGACTTCACGCCCGGGTCTTCCTCCACCACGTACGGATCCATCGGCTGTTTTGCCTGATACCAGTCGTAGATGCGCCCGACGAACGGTGAGATCAGGAATACGCCCGCTTCGGCACAGGCGCGTGCCTGCGCAAATGAGAACAGCAGCGTCAGGTTGCAGTGGATCCCCTCTTTCTCCAGTACTTCTGCCGCGCGGATGCCTTCCCAGGTGGAGGCGAGCTTAATCAAAATGCGTGATTTGTCGATCCCCTGCTCCTGGTAGAGTTCGACGAGGCGGCGGGCTTTATTGATGCTCTTCTCTTTATCGAAGGAGAGGCGGGCGTCGACTTCGGTGGAGACGCGCCCCGGGATGCTTTTCAGAATTTCCGCACCGAAATTAACCGCCAGCTTGTCACTGGCTTCGGCAACCTGTTGTTCCTGGGTTTTACCGCGCTGTTTGCCATAGGCAATGGCGTCATCAATCAGGTGACTGAAATGGGCAAGTCCTGCCGCTTTGAGCAGCAGCGACGGGTTGGTGGTTGCGTCTTCAGGCTGGTAGTGCCGAATCGACTCGATATCGCCGCTGTCTGCAACCACGGTAGTGAATTGTTTGATGCCGTCAAGTTGGTTCATAAGTCATGACTCCTTGAAAATAAAAGCGTTAGACGAGTGCGTTAGTTCACACTTCTGGAAAAATCATGATGGACTTAACAAAAAAGCATAGCAGACGGGGGAGGCATTGCTTTTGAGACGGGTAACATGGCTGTTATAAATTGATAACAATTTTTAATGTGTGATGGTGAGAGTTTGGCAGCCTTCAAAGTTTATGCGGCAGCCTGCGGCGATACTATCTGACCGATACGTAAAAGGAATAACAAGATGGACGATCAGTTAAAACAGAGTGCCCTTGATTTTCATGAGTTTCCTGTCCCGGGTAAAATCCAGGTTTCCCCGACAAAACCGCTGGCAACCCAGCGCGACCTGGCGCTGGCCTACTCGCCGGGCGTGGCGGCACCGTGTCTCGAAATTGAAAAAGATCCGCTGGCCGCCTACAAATATACCGCGCGCGGCAACCTGGTCGCCGTGATCTCTAACGGTACGGCGGTGCTGGGCCTGGGCAACATTGGTGCGCTGGCCGGTAAGCCTGTGATGGAAGGGAAGGGCGTTCTGTTCAAGAAATTCGCCGGTATCGACGTGTTTGATATCGAAGTGGACGAACACGATCCCGATAAATTCATCAACGTCGTGGCGGCGCTGGAGCCGACCTTTGGCGGGATTAACCTCGAAGACATCAAAGCGCCGGAATGTTTCTACATTGAGCAGAAACTGCGTGAACGTATGAACATTCCCGTGTTCCATGATGACCAGCACGGGACGGCGATCATCAGCACTGCCGCCATTCTTAACGGCCTGCGCGTGGTGGAGAAAAATCTCTCTGACGTGCGCATGGTAGTCTCCGGCGCGGGTGCGGCGGCCATTGCCTGTATGAACCTGCTGGTGGCGCTCGGGATGCAGAAACACAACATCGTGGTCTGCGACTCCAAAGGGGTGATCTACAAAGACCGCGAACCGAACATGGCGGAAACCAAAGCAGCCTACGCGGTGGACGACGACGGCAAGCGTACGCTTGAGGAGGTCATTGACGGCGCGGATATCTTCCTGGGCTGTTCAGGCCCGAAAGTGCTGACCCAGGAGATGGTGAAGAAGATGGCGCGTGCGCCAATGATTCTGGCGCTGGCGAACCCCGAGCCGGAAATCCTGCCGCCGCTGGCGAAAGCGGTGCGTGAAGATGCCATCATCTGTACCGGTCGCTCCGACTATCCGAACCAGGTGAACAACGTGCTCTGCTTCCCGTTCATCTTCCGTGGGGCGCTGGACGTAGGCGCGACGGCCATCAACGAAGAGATGAAGCTGGCGGCGGTGCACGCCATTGCGGAGCTGGCCCATGCCGAGCAGAGCGAAGTGGTCGCTTCAGCCTATGGCGATCAGGATCTGAGCTTTGGCCCGGACTACATCATTCCAAAACCGTTCGACCCGCGTCTGATTGTCAAAATCGCGCCAGCGGTCGCGAAAGCGGCAATGGACTCCGGCGTGGCAACGCGACCTATTACTGATTTCGATGCTTACGTGGATAAGCTCACCGAGTTTGTCTACAAAACCAACCTGTTTATGAAGCCGATCTTCTCTCAGGCGCGTACCGATGCGAAGCGGGTGGTGCTGGCGGAAGGGGAAGAGGCGCGCGTGCTGCACGCCACGCAGGAGCTGATCACCTTAGGGCTGGCGAAGCCGATCCTGATTGGCCGCCCGAGCGTTATTGAAATGCGTATCCAGAAACTGGGCCTGCAGATCAAACCGGGTGTTGATTTTGAGATCGTGAATAACGAATCCGACCCGCGCTTTAAAGAGTACTGGAGCGAATACTACGCGATCATGAAGCGTCGCGGGATCACTCAGGAGCAGGCGCAGCGTGCGGTAATCAGCAACACCACGGTGATTGGCGCAATCATGGTTCATCGCGGCGAGGCGGATGCGCTGATCTGCGGCACCATCGGTGATTACCACGAGCATTTCAGCGTGGTGCAGGAGATCTTCGGCTATCGCGACGGTGTGCACACGGCCGGGGCGATGAACGCGCTGCTGCTGCCAAGCGGTAACACCTTTATCGCCGATACCTACGTCAACGACGATCCAACCCCGGACGAGCTGGCGGAAATCACCGTGATGGCGGCCGAAACCGTGCGTCGCTTTGGTATCGAACCGAAGGTGGCGCTGCTGTCGCACTCTAACTTCGGCTCCTCTAAATCTGCGGCGGCGTGCAAAATGCGTCAGACGCTGGAGCTGGTTCGCGAGCGCGCGCCGGAGCTGATGATTGACGGTGAGATGCACGGCGACGCTGCACTGGTGGAGAGTATCCGCAATGAACGTATGCCGGACAGCCCGCTGAAAGGCTCAGCGAATATCCTGATTATGCCAAACGTGGAAGCGGCGCGTATCAGCTACAACCTGCTGCGCGTCTCCAGCTCTGAAGGGGTGACCGTAGGGCCGGTGCTGATGGGGGTGGCGAAACCGGTGCATGTGTTAACGCCGATTGCCTCTGTACGCCGTATCGTGAACATGGTGGCGCTGGCGGTAGTGGAGGCGCAGACGCAGCCGCTGTGATTTATTGCCCTCTCCCTAAGGGAGAGGGCCGGGGTGAGGGGGGTTAAACCCAGTCCCGAACCTGAATAAACTCACTCAGGGCAGCCTCCGGGCTGCCTTCTTTTGGCGCGTAGCAGTACTCCCAGCGCACCAGCGGCGGCATCGACATCAGAATCGACTCTGTGCGCCCGCCGGTCTGCAGGCCAAACAGCGTTCCGCGATCCCACACCAGGTTGAACTCCACGTAGCGCCCGCGACGGTAAAGCTGGAACTCGCGTTCACGCACACCGTAGTCGGTGTTTTTACGCCGTTCAACAATGGGCAGATAGGCGTCGGTATAGCCTTCGCCCACCGCGCGCATAAAGCTGAACGCGGTATCAAAATCAGGCGTGTTCAGATCGTCAAAGAACAGCCCGCCAATACCGCGCTGTTCGTCGCGGTGTTTTAAGTAAAAGTAGTCGTCGCACCACTTTTTGTATTTCGGGTAAACGTCTTCGCCAAACGGCAGGCAGAGGTCGCGCGCGGTGGTGTGCCAGTGCACGGCATCCTCTTCAAAGCCGTAGTAGGGGGTCATGTCGAAACCGCCCCCGAACCACCAGACCGGATCGGCCCCCGGTTTTTCCGCGATGAAAAAACGCACGTTGGCGTGGCTGGTCGGGACAAACGGGTTGTGCGGGTGTACCACCAGCGAAACGCCCATTGCTTCGAAGCTCCGGCCCGCCAGTTCAGGACGATGCGCCGTCGCAGAGGCAGGCATCGCATCACCGTGAACATGAGAGAAATTGACGCCAGCCTGTTCGAAGATACCGCCGTTTCGCAATACGCGGCTACGCCCACCGCCACCGGCTTCGCGCTGCCAGTTATCTTCCTGAAAGTCACCGCCGTCTACGGCGGCCAGTTTCTGGCAAATCTCATCCTGCAACTGCAGCAGGAAGGATTTGACCCGCTTTGCATTCGGTTTCATCAACGTTTCCTGGAGTGCGCTTTTTGATTATCGAACCAGTTAAAGTAACTGATAATGCCGGAGGCGATGGCACTGGCGATCTTCTGGCGAAACGCCGTGGTGCCGAGCAGACGTTCTTCCTCCGGGTTGGTAATAAAAGAGGTTTCGACCAGTACGGAGGGAATTGACGGTGACTTCAGCACCACAAACGCTGCCTGCTCGGTACTCCTGCTGTGCAGGCGATGCACCGGCTTAATCTTCTTCAGGATGTGCGAGCCGAGCGTCAGGCTGTTTTTAATGGTGTCCGTCTGCACAAGGTCAAACAGCACCTGCTGTAACAGATGATCTTTGTCGGTCGCTTTTTTTCCGGCTACCTCATCCGCGCGGTTTTCACGGTCCGAGAGGTATTTTGCCATGGCGCTACTGGCCCCACGGTTGGAGAGGGCGAACACTGACGCACCCGCCGCCGACGGGTTGGTAAAGCCGTCCGCGTGAATGGACATAAACAGATCGGCCCCGTGCTGGTGGGCAATCTCCACGCGGTCATACAGCGGAATAAAGGTATCGCCCGTGCGCGTCAGACGGGCGTCAATGCCGTTGCTGCGTAAAATCGATCGCACATTTTTTGCAATCGCCAGTACAACATGTTTTTCTTTCGAACCGTTTTTGCCAATGGCTCCGGTATCAATACCGCCGTGGCCCGGGTCGAGCATCACCAGACGCTTCGCGCCCGGTTTTTTGGCTTTGGGTTTGCTGTGTCCGTTACTGGTTTTAAGCGTGCTCTCTTCTTTTGCCTGAGCCTGCTGTGCGATGCCCGTTAACGTTAAGGCCGCCAGCCCCGCTTTGAGAACCTGACGACGCGATGTGAGTGCTTTTAATGGTTTGAATGTGCTCATGCGGCCTGAATAGTAAAAATTGCGGTCCTGGTGTTATATCGTATCGCGTTTAGCGTTACGACAGTCCTTATTGAGAATTGTTTTACTTTTCATTTCAATACGTGACAAAGTGACATTATGCCAAATTTTGGTGAGATTTTCCCCGGTTATTGGCTAAATGCACGCTTCGCGCCATAATCACTGTTTTTAAACCCGAAAAGGCGGTTAATACCATGGAGATACGCGTTTTTCGCCAGGAAGATTTCGAAGAGGTCATTACCCTTTGGGAGCGCTGCGATTTGCTGCGTCCGTGGAACGATCCAGAGATGGACATTGAGCGTAAGCTAAATCACGACGTCAGTCTGTTTCTGGTGGCGGAAGTGAACGGCGAAGTGGTGGGCACGGTGATGGGCGGTTATGACGGCCATCGCGGCTCTGCTTATTATCTGGGCGTTCACCCGGAATACCGGGGGCGCGGCATTGCCAACGCGCTGCTCAATCGTCTTGAGAAAAAACTGATCGCTCGCGGTTGCCCTAAAATTCAGATCATGGTGCGCGAAGATAACGACGTGGTGCTGGGCATGTATGAACGTCTGGGCTATGAACACGCTGACGTGCTGAGCTTAGGTAAGCGTCTGATCGAAGATGAAGAGTATTGAGATCCACCCGGCAGATTACGACGCGCAGGGGCGTGTCAGGCTGCCTTTCTTATTCTGGTGCGTACTGTTGCTGCAGGCCCGCACCTGGGTGCTGTTTGTCATGGCCGCCGCGTCCCGCGGGCAGGGCGATACATTACTGACGCTCTTTTATCCCGATCACGACGCCTTTTGGCTCGGCCTGTTACCGGGCGTACCGGCGGTGGTGACGTTTTTGTGCAGCGGCCGACGACAGGCGATCCCACGGCTTTGGCGTGCGCTTCGCTGGCTGCTGATCCTGGCCCAGATTGCGCTGCTCTGCTGGCAGCCTGTGCTCTGGTGGTATGGTGAACCGCTTACGGGCATCGGCATTGCGCTGGTGGTGGCCGATATCGTGGCGCTGCTGTGGCTGCTGACTAACCCCCGCTTACGCGCCTGTTTTACGCATGAGTCAGATTAACGCGGCACTTTTTGCC
The DNA here is from genome assembly GCF_052044775.1 of Enterobacter sp. 22466. Classification (NCBI taxonomy): domain Bacteria; kingdom Pseudomonadati; phylum Pseudomonadota; class Gammaproteobacteria; order Enterobacterales; family Enterobacteriaceae; genus Enterobacter; species Enterobacter sp. 22466. The sequence goes on from NZ_JBQENX010000002.1 coordinate 152,760, forward strand.
GATGCTGCACTCCAACAAGCGTTGATTTAACACGTAAGGACGTTTCAATGAAATCGCTGCGTTTACTTTTATGCGCTCTCCCGCTGGCGTTAACCGGCTGTTCAACGCTCTCCTCCATTAACTGGTCGGCCGCTTATCCGTGGAACTGGTTTGGCTCTTCACTGGAACTGACCGAGCAGGGCGTGGGCAACATTACCGCCGCGACGGCGCTGGATCAGGACGCGCTTCAGGCGGCCCTGAGCAGCGACTATCGTCTGCGCAGCGGCATGAAAACTGAAAACGGCACTATCGTGCGTTACTTCGAAGCGCTGAAGGGGGACAAACTGGCGCTGGTGATTAACGGCGATAAAGGCACGGTAAACCGTATTGCCGTGCTGGATGATGCCATCCCGACAGCGAGCGGCGTGAAGGTTGGCACGCCGTTTAGCGATCTGTATAAACAGGCTTTCGGCAACTGTGCCAGCGCGCCTTCAGACGATGGTGTGACGGTGCAATGTAAAGCGCCGGACAGCCAGCACATCAGCTACCTCTTTACCGGAACCTGGAGCGGCCCGGAAGGGTTAATGCCGTCTGACGACACGCTGAAAAACTGGAAAGTGAGCAAAATACTCTGGCAGCAGTAATTTGCGCCTGAACAATCCGTCTCGCTGAAATCCGGGTATAATACCCGCCATCAATGCCACGTTGTCGTGGCATCTTTATTTCAGGAGGAGCGATGTCTCAGGTTCAGAGTGGCATTTTGCCAGAACATTGCCGCGCGGCGATTTGGATTGAAGCCAATGTGAAAGGGGATGTGGATGCCCTGCGTGCGGCCAGTAAAGCGTTTGTGGATAAACTGGCCACCTTCCAGGCCAAATTCCCGGATGCCCATCTGGGTGCTGTGGTGGCCTTTGGCAATAACGTCTGGCGTCAGCTGAGCGGTGGCGAAGGGGCGGAAGAGTTAAAAGACTTTATCCCTTACGGTAAAGGCCTGGCACCGGCAACCCAGTACGACGTGTTGATCCATATTCTCTCTCTGCGCCACGACGTAAACTTCTCCGTTGCCAAGGCGGCGGTAGCGGCGTTTGGTGACAGCATTGACGTTCAGGAAGAAGTCCACGGTTTCCGCTGGGTGGAAGAGCGTGACCTGAGCGGCTTTGTCGACGGGACAGAAAACCCGGCAGGTGAAGAGACGCGCCGTGAAGTGGCGGTCATCAAGGACGGTGTGGACGCAGGCGGCAGCTACGTATTTGTTCAGCGCTGGGAGCATAACCTTAAGCAGCTTAACCGCATGAGTGTGCAGGACCAGGAGATGATGATTGGCCGTACCAAAGAGGCCAACGAAGAGATCGACGGCGACGAACGCCCGGTGACCTCGCACCTGAGCCGCGTTGACCTCAAGGAAGACGGTAAAGGGCTGAAGATTGTTCGCCAGAGCCTGCCGTATGGCACCGCAAGCGGAACGCATGGCCTCTACTTCTGTGCCTACTGCGCGCGTCTGTACAATATTGAGCAACAGTTGCTGAGCATGTTCGGCGATACCGACGGTAAGCGTGACGCCATGCTGCGCTTCACCAAACCGGTCACCGGCGGCTACTACTTCGCACCATCCATTGAGCGTCTGCTGGCGCTGTAATTCCCTTTCTCCCTCTCCCTCCGGGAGAGGGTTGGGGTGAGGGCAACAGGCCGCACCCTTATTCCCTTTTCTGCTTGTAAATCACCAAACGGTATATAAAACCGTTACTCCTTTCGTCCTCGTTATAAATATTATGACTATAAGATAGTCATCACATTTATAAGGGTGCGCAATGGCCGTTACTGTACTGAAAAAAGGATCCCTGGCACTGGCAGGTTTACTGCTGGTGGCACAGGCGCAGGCGACTGAGCTGCTGAACAGCTCATATGACGTCTCCCGCGAGCTGTTTGCCGCCCTTAACCCGCCGTTTGAGCAGCAGTGGGCGAAAGACAATAACGGTGACAAGCTGACCATCAAACAGTCTCACGCCGGTTCGTCCAAACAGGCGCTGGCGATCCTTCAGGGACTGAAAGCGGATGTGGTGACCTACAACCAGGTGACCGATGTGCAGATCCTGCATGACAAAGGCAAGCTCATCCCGGCCGACTGGCAGAGCCGTTTACCAAACAACAGCTCGCCGTTCTACTCCACCATGGGCTTCCTGGTGCGCAAGGGCAACCCAAAGAATATCCACGACTGGAGCGATCTGGTTCGTTCTGACGTAAAGCTGATTTTCCCGAACCCAAAAACCTCCGGCAACGCGCGTTATACCTATTTAGCGGCGTGGGGCGCGGCGGACAAGGCTGACGGTAACGATAAGGCCAAAACCGAGCAGTTCATGACCCAGTTCCTGAAAAACGTCGAAGTGTTTGATACCGGCGGCCGCGGAGCAACGACAACCTTCGCAGAACGCGGTCTGGGCGATGTGCTGATTAGCTTTGAATCGGAAGTGAACAACATCCGCAAACAGTATGAAGCGCAGGGCTTTGAGGTCGTTATCCCGAAAACCAACATCCTGGCCGAGTTCCCGGTGGCGTGGGTGGATAAAAACGTGCAGGCAAACGGCACCGAGAAAGCGGCAAAAGCCTATCTCAACTACCTGTACAGCCCACAGGCGCAGACCATCATTACCGATTACTACTATCGCGTGAACAACCCTGACGTGATGAAAAAACTGAAAGATAAATTCCCGCAGACTGCGCTGTTCCGCGTGGAGGATCATTTCGGCTCCTGGCCTGAGGTGATGAAAACGCATTTTGCCAGCGGCGGTGAATTAGACAAATTGCTGGCGGCGGGGCGTAAGTAATGTTTGCCGTATCGACTAAACGCGTGCTGCCGGGTTTTACCTTAAGCCTCGGGACCAGCCTGCTGTTCGTCTGCCTGATTTTGTTGTTGCCGCTCAGCGCGCTGGTGATGCAGCTTGCGCAGATGAGCTGGTCCCAGTACTGGGAAGTGGTCACCAACCCGCAGGTCGTTGCAGCCTATAAAGTCACGCTGCTGTCGGCGTTTGTGGCCTCGATTTTCAACGGCGTGTTTGGCCTGCTGATGGCGTGGATTTTAACCCGCTATCGCTTCCCGGGCCGCACGCTGCTCGATGCATTGATGGATTTACCCTTTGCTCTGCCGACCGCCGTTGCCGGTTTAACGCTGGCGTCACTTTTCTCCGTCAACGGGTTGTACGGTGAGTGGCTGGCGAAGTTTGACATCAAAGTGACCTATACCTGGCTTGGTATCGCGGTGGCGATGGCCTTTACCAGCATTCCGTTTGTGGTGCGTACCGTACAGCCGGTGCTCGAAGAGTTAGGCCCGGAATATGAAGAGGCGGCAGAAACGCTGGGGGCTACACGCTGGCAGAGCTTCCGTAAAGTTGTCCTGCCTGAGCTGTCCCCGGCGCTGATGGCGGGGGTGGCGCTGTCGTTCACCCGTAGCCTCGGCGAGTTCGGTGCGGTCATTTTTATCGCCGGTAACATTGCGTGGAAAACAGAAGTGACATCGCTGATGATTTTTATCCGTTTGCAGGAGTTTGATTACCCGGCGGCGAGCGCCATTGCCTCGGTCATTCTTGCCGCATCGTTGCTGCTGCTCTACTCAATCAACACTCTGCAAAGTCGCTTTGGTCGACGTGTGGTAGGTCACTGATGGCGGAAGTTACTCAATTGAAGCGATACGACGCGCCCCGCATCAACTGGGGGAAATGGTTTCTGATTGGTACGGGCGTGCTGGTTTCCGCTCTTATCCTCGTGGTACCGACAATCTATATTTTCGTTCAGGCGTTCAGTAAAGGGATAATGCCCGCGCTGGAAAACCTGGCGGACCCGGATATGCTGCACGCCATCTGGCTGACCGTGCTGATTGCGCTGATCACGGTGCCGGTCAACCTGGTGTTTGGTACGCTGCTGGCCTGGCTGGTGACGCGCTTTAACTTCCCGGGGCGTCAGATGCTGCTGACCCTGCTGGATATCCCGTTTGCCGTCTCCCCGGTGGTTGCGGGTCTCGTTTACCTGCTGTTTTACGGTTCCAACGGGCCGCTGGGTGGCTGGCTGGATGAGCATAACCTGCAGGTGATGTTTGCCTGGCCGGGTATGGTGCTGGTGACCATCTTTGTGACCTGTCCGTTTGTGGTGCGTGAACTGGTGCCGGTGATGTTAAGCCAGGGGAGCAACGAAGACGAAGCGGCTGTGCTGCTGGGCGCGTCTGGCTGGCAGATGTTCCGCCGCGTCACGCTGCCGAATATTCGTTGGGCACTGCTCTATGGTGTGGTGCTGACCAACGCGCGCGCAATTGGTGAGTTCGGGGCGGTGTCGGTGGTATCCGGTTCCATTCGAGGTGAAACCCTGTCGCTGCCGTTACAGATTGAACTGCTGCAGCAGGATTACAACACCATCGGCTCCTTTACCGCCGCAGCGTTGCTGACGCTGATGGCTATTTTGACCCTGTTTTTGAAGAGTGTGGTGCAGTGGCGTTTAGAGAATCAGGAAAAACGTCAGCATCAGGAGGGAAATCATGAGCATTGAGATTGCCAATATTAAGAAGTCTTTTGGTCGCACCCAGGTGCTGAATGATATCTCGCTGGATATCCCTTCCGGACAAATGGTGGCGCTGCTGGGGCCATCTGGTTCGGGCAAAACCACGCTGCTGCGTATTATCGCCGGTCTTGAGCATCAGACCAGCGGGCATATCCGTTTTCACGGCACCGACGTGAGCCGGCTGCATGCCCGCGATCGTAAAGTCGGCTTTGTGTTCCAGCATTACGCGCTGTTCCGCCATATGACGGTGTTCGACAATATCGCCTTTGGCCTGACCGTTCTCCCTAAGCGTGAGCGTCCGGACGCGGCAACCATCAAAGCGAAGGTGACCAAACTGCTGGAGATGGTGCAGCTGGCCCACCTGGCTGACCGTTTCCCGGCGCAGCTTTCCGGCGGGCAGAAACAGCGCGTCGCGCTGGCCCGCGCGCTGGCGGTTGAACCGCAAATTCTGCTGCTGGATGAGCCGTTCGGGGCGCTGGATGCGCAGGTGCGTAAAGAGCTTCGTCGCTGGCTGCGTCAGCTGCATGAAGAGCTGAAATTCACCAGCGTGTTCGTCACCCACGACCAGGAAGAGGCGATGGAAGTCGCGGATCGCGTGGTGGTAATGAGCCAGGGGAATATTGAGCAGGTTGATGAGCCAGAGCAGCTCTGGCGTGAACCTGCGACCCGTTTTGTGCTGGAGTTTATGGGCGAAGTTAACCGTCTGCAGGGCACCGTACGGGGTGGACAATTCCACGTCGGGGCACACCGTTGGCCGCTGGGATACACGCCAGCCCATCAGGGGCCGGTGGATCTGTTCCTGCGCCCGTGGGAAGTGGATGTCAGCCGTCGAACCAGCCTGGATTCACCGCTGCCGGTGCAGGTGCTGGAAGCTAGCCCTAAAGGGCACTACACGCAAATGGTGGTACAACCGCTGGGCTGGTATACCGAGCCGCTGACGGTGGTAATGCGCGATGAAGAGGCGCCACACCGGGGGGAACGCCTGTTTGTGGGGCTGCAGCATGCCCGTATTTATCACGGTAACCAGCGCATCGAGACGCGTGAGGATGTTGCTCTGGCGGAGTCAGCCTGATAGGTTATTAGGATGTTTATCGCCCGGTGGCGCTTCGCTGACCGGGCCTACAGCTAAAACTGCGTCTTGTAGGCCGGGTAAGCGAAGCGCCACCCGGCTTTTTTATTGAGTAAAAATCGTGAATACACTCGAACACACCATCGGCAACACTCCTCTGGTCAAGCTCCAGCGCATGGGGCCGGACAACGGCAGCGAAATCTGGGTCAAACTCGAAGGCAATAACCCGGCGGGGTCGGTCAAAGACCGCGCGGCATTGTCGATGATTGTTCAGGCCGAAAAGCGCGGTGAAATTAAGCCTGGCGACGTGCTCATTGAGGCCACCAGCGGGAATACCGGCATTGCGCTGGCGATGATTGCCGCGCTGAAAGGCTACCGCATGAAGCTGCTGATGCCGGACAACATGAGCCAGGAGCGCCGCGCCGCGATGCGGGCGTACGGTGCCGAGCTGATACTGGTGACCAAAGAGCAAGGAATGGAAGGGGCGCGCGACTTAGCGCTGGCGATGGCTGAGCGTGGTGAAGGCAAGCTGCTGGATCAGTTCAACAATCCGGATAACCCCTACGCCCACTACACGACCACAGGCCCGGAAATCTGGCAACAAACAGACGGACGTATCACCCATTTTGTCTCCAGCATGGGCACCACCGGCACCATTACCGGCGTGTCGCGTTTTCTGCGTGAGCAGGAAAAACCGGTCACCATTGTCGGTCTGCAGCCGGAAGAGGGGAGCAGCATTCCCGGTATTCGCCGCTGGCCGGCAGAGTATATGCCGGGCATCTTTAATGCTCAGCTGGTGGATCAGGTGCTGGATATTCATCAGCGCGAGGCGGAGAATACCATGCGTGAGCTGGCGGTACGTGAAGGCATCTTCTGCGGGGTCAGTTCAGGTGGCGCGGTAGCTGGCGCGATGCGGGTGGCGCAGGAGAACCCTGGTGCAGTGGTGGTGGCGATTATCTGCGACCGCGGCGATCGCTATCTGTCTACCGGCGTCTTTGGTGAAGAGAGTTATTCGCAGGGGGCGGGGATTTAAGCGTCATGGAGATGATTCTATTCCGGGATAACACCCGGGCGCAGCAAACCGATATTGTCGCCGTACAGTCGCAGGTGGTGTACGGCAGCGTGGGGAACAGCATTGCGGTACCGAATATTCGCACCCACCGGCTGAACGTCACCGCCGTACCGACGGTGCTGTTCAGCAACACGCCGCACTATGACACCTTTTACGGCGGGGTGATCCCGGATGAGTGGTTCAGCGGCTACCTGAAGGCGCTGGAAGAGCGCGAGATCCTGCGCGAGCTTAAGGCGGTTACCACCGGCTATATGGGCAGCGCCAGCCAGATCGTTCTGCTGGCACAGTGGCTGAAGGCGATCAAGGTGCAGCATCCGGACCTGCTGGTGCTGGTCGACCCGGTGATCGGGGATATCGACAGCGGGATGTACGTTAAACCTGATATTCCAGAGGCGTATCGTGAGCATCTGCTGCCGCTGGCGCAGGGCATTACGCCCAATGTATTCGAACTGGAAGTGTTAAGCGGTAAACCGTGCCGCACGCCAGAGAGCGCCATCGCCGCCGCGCAGGGGCTGCTTTCCGATACGCTGAAATGGGTGGCGATAACCAGTGCGCCAGTGGCCGATGACCCGCAGAATATTCACGTCGTGCTGGTGAGTAAAGAGGGCGTTACCGTAAGCGCGCACCCGCGCGTCGAGACGGATCTGAAAGGCACGGGCGATCTGTTCTGTTCAGAACTGGTCAGCGGTATTGTGGGGGGAAAAACCGTTGCTGACGCCATACGCATGGCAGGCGATCGGGTGACTGACGTCATGATTTATACGCAGTCGAAAGGTTACGACGAGCTTATCCTCCCCGCATAAACAAAAATGGCGCCCGAAGGCGCCATTTTTCTGTGCGGCAAGAATTACTTCTTGATGCGGATAACCGGGGTTTCACCCACGGTGACGCTGCCAGACAGTTTGATCAGTTCTTTGATTTCGTCCATGTTGGAGATAACAACCGGAGTCAGGGTTGACTTCGCTTTTTCTTCCAGCAGTGGCAGATCGAATTCAATCACCGGGTCGCCAACTTTAACACGCTGGCCTTCTTCTGCGATACGTTTGAAGCCTTCGCCTTTCAGTTCAACGGTGTCGATACCGAAGTGAACGAACAGTTCGATACCGCTATCAGATTCGATAGAGAACGCATGGTTGGTTTCAAAAATTTTACCGATGGTGCCGTCAACTGGAGCAACCATTTTGTTGCCAGTTGGTTTGATAGCAATGCCATCACCAACGATTTTCTCAGCAAACACTACATCCGGCACGTCTTCGATGTTGACGATCTCGCCGGAGAGCGGAGCAACAATCTCAATAGTTCCGGAGTCTTTCTTATCATCAGAAACCAGAGATTTCAGTTTATCGAACAAACCCATGATCTTCTCCTAAGCAGTAATTTGGGCCGCATCTCGTGGATTAGCAGATTGTTTTTTCTTCAATGAACTTGTTAACCAGCGTCATTAACTCGTCCGTTGTCGGTTGAGCAAGAGCCTGCTCTGCTAACACCTTCGCATCTTCGAAGTTCGTGTTACGGATAATCTTCTTAATGCGCGGGATGGAAATGGCGCTCATAGAGAATTCGTCCAGACCCATACCCAGCAACAGAAGTGTAGCACGTTCGTCGCCTGCAAGCTCACCACACATGCCAGTCCATTTACCTTCTGCATGAGAAGCATCAATAACTTGCTTGATCAAGTTCAGTACGGACGGTGACATTGGCTGGTAGAGATGTGAAATCATATCATTACCACGGTCAACTGCCAGGGTGTACTGCGTTAAATCATTGGTGCCGATACTAAAGAAATCAACTTCTTTGGCTAAATGACGCGCAATGGTCGCGGCTGCCGGTGTTTCCACCATCACGCCGATCTCAATTGACTCGTCAAATGCTTTACCTTCGTCACGCAGTTCCTGTTTGTAGATCTCGATCTCTTTCTTCAGTGCACGCACTTCTTCAACAGAGATGATCATCGGGAACATAATGCGCAGCTTGCCGAAAGCAGAGGCACGCAGAATCGCACGCACCTGGTCACGTAGGATCTCTTTACGATCCATGGCGATACGCACTGCACGCCAGCCCAGGAACGGGTTCTCTTCTTTCGGGAAGTTCATATACGGCAGCTCTTTGTCGCCACCGATGTCCATGGTACGGACGATAACGGCCTGGGAGCCGCAGGCTTCAGCCACCGCTTTGTACGCTGCAAACTGCTCTTCTTCAGTTGGCAGGGCATCACGGTCCATGAACAGGAATTCAGTACGATACAGACCCACACCTTCCGCGCCGTTGCGCTCAGCGCCATCGACGTCGCGTACGGTACCGATGTTAGCGCACACTTCTACCTGATGGCCGTCCAGCGTAATAGCTGGCAGGTCTTTCAGTTTAGCGAGCTCCGCTTTCTCGGTCGCAACCTGCTCCTGAACGGCGCGCAGTTTCTCGATCTCTTCGTTGGTTGGGTTGACGTAAACCATGTTGTTTACGGCATCCAGAATCAGATAGTCGTCGTTTTTCACCTGAGAGGTGACGCTACCGGTACCCACGATGGCAGGCAGTTCCAGAGAACGTGCCATGATAGAGGTGTGGGAAGTACGGCCACCGGCGTCGGTGATGAAACCCAGCACCTTGTTCAGGTTCAGCTGTGCGGTTTCAGACGGGGTCAGGTCAGCGGCAACCAGGATCACTTCGTCCTGAATCGCGCTCAGATCGATAATGGCCAGACCCAGGATGTTGCGCAGCAGGCGCTTACCGATATCACGTACGTCGGCCGCACGTTCTTTCAGGTATTCATCATCCAGTTCTTCCAGGGCAGTTGCCTGACCTTCGATAACTTCATGGGCAGCCGCGTCGGCCGTCATGCCTTTATCTTTAATCAGGGCTATGATTTCCTGCTCCAGCTCCTCATCTTCGAGCAGCATGATGTGCCCTTCGAAGATAGCTTCTTTTTCTTCACCGAAAGTTTCGCCAGCTTTAGTTTTGATCGCTTCCAGTTGCGCAGATGCCTTGGCACGACCGCTCAGAAAACGTTCAACTTCCTGATCAACCTTGTCGGCAGAAATTTTTTTCCGGTCGATGACGATCTCGTCTTCTTTCAGCAGCAATGCTTTGCCGAAAGCGATACCCGGGGATGCTAAAATGCCTGAAATCATAACCCTACCTTACTTGTGACTGATATTTAAAAGAACCCGGAAACTTACTCGAGCTCAGCCATCAGTTTTACCAGATGCTCAACTGCTTTCTGCTCGTCTTCACCTTCAGCAGAGATGGTGACTACGGTGCCCTGAGTCAGGCCCAGAGTCTGCAGTTTGAACAGGCTTTTTGCGCTAGCGCTTTTGCCGTTGGAAGTCACAGTGATTTCAGAAGTGAAGCCTTTCGCTTCTTTAACAAACTGAGCAGCAGGGCGGGTGTGCAGACCGTTCGGAGCGGTAATGGTAACTTCTTGCTGGAACATTGTATTTCCCCAACTTATAGGTTTAGTGTTGTGGAACTAAAGTCTAGCCTGGCGACTGAACTTTAGCCTGTATTGTTAGCGCTGACGTTTCGATCGTCATTAAACATTATGCAGCGAAAGCAAGACTTGAACCAAATCATAAAATCGATTCAGCAAGGCTATTTCGTTCGCTGATTAATTTCACGCATCAAAATAATTGCTGGTTTAAATACCAGACCCAACGGGGTGAATCAATGCCAGGAGGGGTAAAACTTTGAAGCAGGCCACAAAAAAGCACCTAAAAAGGTGCTTTTTTACGCGTTATTAACATGCTGGCATTACTGTTGCAGTTCTTTTTCAGTAAACAGATCGGCAAACAGTGCAGTGCTTAAGTAACGCTCACCCGAAGAAGGCAGGATAACCACAATATTCTTATTGGTAAAGGCCTCATCTTCCTGAAGTTTGAGCGCCGCCGCAACGGCAGCACCGGAAGAGATACCCGCCAGGATACCTTCTTCGTCCATCAGGCGACGTGCGGTCGAGATGGCTTCTTCGTTCGTGATCGTCACGACTTTATCAATCAGCTTCAGATCCAGGTTGCCCGGAATGAAGCCTGCGCCAATACCCTGAATCTTGTGCGGGCCTGGTTTGAGTTCTTCGCCCGCCAGCGCCTGAGAGATAACCGGCGAGTCGGTCGGTTCAACGGCCACGGTGATCAGGTCTTTTTTACCTTTCGTGCCTTTTATATAGCGCGACACACCGGTCAGCGTGCCGCCGGTACCCACGCCAGAGATAAATACATCAACCTGACCATCGGTATCTTCCCAGATTTCCGGGCCGGTGGTTTTTTCGTGGATTTCCGGGTTTGCCGGGTTGCTGAACTGCTGAAGCAGCAGGTATTTCGCCGGATCGCTGGCAACAATCTCTTCGGCTTTCTGAATGGCACCTTTCATGCCTTTCGCGCCTTCGGTCAGCACCAGGTTTGCGCCCAGCGCTTTCAGCAGCTTGCGACGCTCGATGCTCATGGTTTCAGGCATGGTCAGCGTCAGTTTATAGCCACGCGCCGCAGCGACATAGGCCAGTGCGATGCCAGTGTTGCCGCTGGTAGGCTCTACCAGCTCAACGCCAGGCTTGAGCACGCCACGTTTTTCGGCATCCCAAATCATATTTGCACCGATACGGCATTTTACGCTGAAGCTCGGGTTGCGTGATTCGACCTTCGCCAGAATGCGTCCATTACCGATACGGTTCAGTCGAACCAGGGGCGTATGACCGATAGTCAGCGAGTTGTCTTCATAAATCTTACTCATGGCCTGTCCTTAACTGTATGAAATTGGGATACCGACCCAGCATACCTGCTAAGCAGGTAGGGGGAAGTAAGGAATTCGCATATCTATATACTGCAAGGAAATAATGGGGATCAGTATGGAATAAGGGGCGACATAAGCCACCCCTCTTTTACACATTTTTGCATTACTTCCATAACGCGTGCTTAGCACGGTAGCAGTCCACCCACATTGCCGTTGCGCCGCAAACCGCAACGGGCATGATGAAAAGATTGAGGAAGGGGATCAAGGTGAACAGGCTGGTGAGCGCGCCAAACTGCATATTGGCCACTTTCTGCGTGCGCAGCGCGGTGCGCATCTCTTTAAAAGGTACCTTGTGATTATCAAACGGGTAGTCGCAGTACTGAATCGCCAGCATCCAGGCGCTGAACAGGAACCACAGCACGGGCGCAACCGTCTGGCCGATACCGGGCACCAGATAAAGGAGAAGCAGTACAATCGCACGGGGAAGGTACCAGGCGAATTTCTGCCATTCGCGCTTCATGATGCGCGGAATATCTTTCATGATCCCCATTACGCCTGTGTCCGGCGGTGTGACACCGGTCAGACGCGCTTCCAGCTGTTCCGCCAGCAGTCCGTTAAACGGCGCCGCAATCCAGTTGGCAATCGTTGAGAAGAAATAGCCGAACACCAACAGCACAGAAATTACCGCGAGTGGCCACAGCAGATAGCTCAGCCACTGCAGCCAGTCAGGTACATAGCTCATCATGGCCGGGACCCAGCTTTCAAGCTTCGTGAAAAGCCACCAGAAGGCGCCGCCCATGAGAACAATGTTGATCAGCAAGGGCAGAATGACGAAACGTCGAATACCCGGCAGGGAGACCAGTTTCCAGCCCTGAGAAAAATACCAGACGCCGCTGCGTGGGGGAGAAGATGTTGAAACCATAACCAGGCTGTACTCCTTTTTTCACAACCAGTGGAATTGCCCGCCTATATTATCCAGTTACGGACCAATGACCAGTTCGGAAATGTTCGAAAAAACAGCAAAAAGCACGATTTAGTTCATCTTTATGCTGTGAATGCTCTGCACACACTTGCACTTGACGTAAACGGCAAATACTCTTAGTGAGTAAATGTTTGCCGTGGTGGCAAGGTGTTAGAACAACAGAGAATATAATGATGCAGGATTTGCGTCTGATATTAATCATTGTTGGCGCGATCGCCATAATCGCTTTACTGGTACATGGTTTCTGGACCAGCCGTAAAGAGCGTTCTTCTATGTTTCGCGATCGCCCACTGAAGCGCATGAAGTCCAGTCGTGACGACGATGACAGTGAATATGACATCGATGGAAGCGACGACGACGGCGTGGGTGAAGTTCGTGTTCATCGGGTCAATACTGCGCCCGGCGCGGCTCATGGGGAGCATGAAGCCCCCCGCACTGCGCAGCACCAGTATCAACCGCCGTATGCTTCTGCACAGCCTCGCCAGCAGGCGCCGCAGCCTGTGGAAGAGCCGGTGCGGCAGCCGCCGCAGCAGCCTGTTCAACAGCAGCCAGCAGCGCCGCAGCCGGTTCCACAACAACCCGTGCAGCAGCCTGTTCCACAGCAACCTGTGCAACAACAGCCTGCTCAGCCGGTACAGCAAGCGCCACAACAGCCTGTTCATGTGCAGCCTGCGCCACAGCCAGCTCCGGCACCGCGCGTGGAGCCAGAACCGGTTGCAGAGCCAGAACCGGTTGTTGAAAAACCGCAGCGCAAAGAAGCGGTGATCATCATGAACGTGGCCGCCCATCACGGCAGCCATCTGAACGGTGACGTGCTGCTTAACAGTATTCAACAGGCCGGCTTCAAGTTTGGCGATATGAATATCTTCCATCGTCACCTGAGCCCGGACGGTAGCGGCCCGGCGCTGTTTAGCCTGGCCAATATGGTCAACCCTGGCACCTTCGACCCTGAAATGACGGGGGATTTCGTGACGCCGGGGGTAACAATCTTTATGCAGGTTCCGTCTTACGGTGATGAACTGCAAAACTTTAAGCTGATGCTGCAGTCCGCTCAGCACATCGCTGACGAAGTGGGTGGTGTGGTGCTCGACGATCAGCGTCGCATGATGACGCCGCAGAAACTGCGCGAGTATCAGGACCGCATCCGCGAAGTTAAGGAAGCCAACGCGTAACCGACGCGTTATCTTCAACTCCTCCTCAACCCCCGCCTGTCGGGGGTTTTTTCTCATTGATGGTGCGATATGGACTCAATCGAACAACAAATCACTGAACTGCGAACCACGCTTCGCCATCATGAATATCTTTATCATGTTATGGACGCACCGGAAGTGCCGGATGCGGAGTACGATCGCCTGATGCGTGAACTGCGCGATTTAGAGACGCAACACCCGGAGTTGATCACTCCAGACTCGCCAACCCAGCGTGTCGGCGCTGAACCGCTAGGTGCGTTCAGTCAGGTACGTCATGAAGTGCCGATGCTCTCTCTGGATAACGTCTTCGATGAAGAGAGCTTCCTCGCCTTTAACAAGCGTGTGCAGGATCGACTCAAAAGCAGCGACGCCCTGACATGGTGCTGTGAGCTGAAGCTGGATGGCCTGGCCGTCAGTATCCTCTACGAGAACGGCGTGCTGGTCCGTGCCGCAACGCGTGGTGATGGCACTACCGGCGAAGACATCACCACCAACGTGCGTACTATCCGTGCGATCCCGCTGAAGCTGCATGGCGACAATATTCCAGCTCGTCTGGAAGTCCGCGGTGAAGTGTTCCTCCCGCAGGCGGGCTTCGAAAAAATTAACGAAGAGGCACGTCGCACCGGTGGGAAGGTGTTTGCTAACCCGCGCAATGCGGCGGCAGGCTCTTTGCGCCAGCTGGACCCGCGTATTACCGCGAAGCGACCACTTACTTTCTTCTGCTATGGCGTCGGTATTCTGGAGGGAGGGGCGCTGCCGGATACCCACCTCGGACGTTTACTGCAGTTTAAAGCGTGGGGCTTGCCGGTCAGCAACCGCGTGCAGCTTTGCGACTCACCGGAGGCGGTGCTTGCGTTCTATCACAAGGTTGAAGAAGACCGTCCGACCCTCGGTTTTGATATCGATGGTGTGGTTATCAAGGTGAATTCGCTTGCGCTGCAGGAACAGCTAGGCTTTGTGGCACGAGCACCGCGCTGGGCTGTGGCGTTTAAGTTCCCGGCGCAGGAGCAGATGACCTTTGTCCGCGATGTGGAGTTCCAGGTGGGCCGTACGGGAGCCATCACGCCAGTTGCGCGTCTGGAGCCGGTGCATGTGGCCGGTGTGCTGGTGAGCAATGCAACCCTGCACAACGCGGATGAAATTGAGCGTCTTGGCCTGCGTATTGGTGACAAAGTGGTGATTCGCCGGGCGGGGGATGTGATCCCGCAGGTTGTCAACGTGGTTCAGTCTGAACGCCCTGACGATACGCGCGCCATTGAGTTCCCGACGCATTGCCCGGTGTGTGGCTCAGACGTGGAGCGTGTGGAAGGTGAAGCGGTGGCCCGTTGCACTGGGGGATTAATCTGTGGCGCGCAGCGTAAAGAGTCACTCAAGCACTTCGTCTCCCGACGGGCGATGGACGTTGACGGCATGGGCGACAAAATTATCGATCAGCTGGTTGAGAAAGAGTACGTCCACACGCCTGCGGATCTCTTTAAACTGACGGCAGGTAAGCTGACCGGCCTTGACCGCATGGGACCGAAGTCGGCGCAGAACGTGGTGAATGCGCTGGAAGCCGCCAAAGAGACCACGTTTGCCCGTTTCCTCTATGCGCTTGGTATTCGTGAGGTCGGTGAAGCCACCGCTGCAGGTCTGGCGGCGTACTTCGGTACGCTGGACGCGCTGGAGAAAGCGAGCATTGAGGAACTGCAAAAAGTGCCGGATGTTGGCATTGTGGTGGCCACGCACGTCTTTAACTTCTTTGCCGAAGAGAGCAACCGCGACGTCATCGGCAAACTGCTGGAACAGGGCATCAAATGGCCTGCGCCGGTTGTTGTCAACGCCGAAGAGATCGACAGCCCGTTCGCGGGTAAAACGGTGGTGCTAACCGGTAGTCTCAGCCAGCTGTCACGTGATGATGCGAAAGCGCGTCTGGTGGCGCTGGGGGCAAAAGTGGCGGGCAGCGTGTCGAAGAAAACCGACCTGGTGATTGCCGGTGAAGCCGCTGGTTCCAAGCTGGCCAAAGCGCAGGAGCTCGGCATTGAGGTTATCGATGAAGCAGAAATGCTGCGCCTGTTAGGAGAGTAACGTGGAGAAAGAGCAGCTCGTCGAGATCGCCAATACGGAAATGCCGTTCGGTAAATATAAGGGCCGCAGGCTGATTGATTTGCCGGAAGAGTATCTGCTGTGGTTTGCCCGGAAGGATGAATTCCCTGCCGGACGCCTGGGCGAGCTGATGGCTATCACGCTACTGATTAAAACCGAGGGGCTGACCCAGCTGGTTCAGCCCCTGAAACGTCCTTAAGCCTTCGCGGCGCGGGTCTCTTCCTGCGCCAGCTTTTCCGTCTGACGTTTGTAACGACGCGCCAGTACCGCACAGACCATCAGCTGGATCTGATGGAAAATCATCAGCGGCAGCACCATCATCCCAATCACCGAGGTCGGGAACAGAATGTTGGCCATCGGGATGCCGTTTGCCAGACTTTTCTTCGAGCCGCAGAACACAATAGTGATTTCATCTGCTTTGCTGAAGCCGCACTTGCGTGCCACAAAGACATTTACCGCAATGACAATCGCCAGCAGGACGATACTGACCACCACGATAAACAGCAGCGAGCCGGCGCCCACCTTATGCCAGATACCATTCACCACGGCTTCGCTGAAGGCGGAGTAAACCACCAGCAGGATCGACGTCTGGTCGGTTTTTGAGATCCATTTCTTGTGCTTCGCCACAAACGCCCCTGTCCACGGACGAGAAAGATGGCCAAGGACAAATGGCAGCAGCAGCTGCAGACAGATTTTCCCGACTTGCTCCAGGTTACCTTCTGCACCGTGCATATTCATCAGCAGGCCAACCAGCAACGGTGAGACGAAAATCCCTAACAGGCTGGATGCCGATGCCGAGCAGACAGCAGCCGCGACGTTGCCGCCTGCCAGCGAAGTAAAGGCAATGGCGGACTGGACGGTGGCTGGCAAAATACAGAGATACAGGAAACCGGTATAGAGCGCCGGGTCAACATTGACCGGTGCCCACCACGCAAACAGCACGCCGAGTATCGGGAACAGAATAAAGGTGCTGCACATGACCCACAGGTGCAGTCGCCAGTGGCTTCCGCCTGCGATAATGGCTTCGCGGGAGAGTTTGGCGCCGTGCATAAAGAACAGCAGTGCGATGGCCGCCGTGGTTAGCCCTTCAAAAAACGGTACAAAGCCGCCGCGCGCAGGGAAGAAGGAGGCCAGTAACACGGTGACGACCAGGGTAAGTGTAAACGGATCAAGAATACGAAATAGTTTCATAATGACTCCTGAAAACAGATGTCGCTATTGTGCTTTGTTCCCTTTGAGAAATAAAATTGATTTATTGCATCCATTCATGAATTAAACAGATGAATTATTCACTCCGCCAGCTTCGCGTTTTTGTCACCGTGGCCCATGCCCGCAGCTTCAGCCGGGCAGGGGAGATCATTGGCCTGAGCCAGTCGGCCGTCAGCCACAGTGTGAAAGAGCTTGAGATCCAGACAGGCGTCCGGTTACTCGACCGGACCACGCGTGAAGTGGTATTAACCGAAGCCGGACAGCAGCTGGCCCTGCGCCTGGAGCGGTTACTGGATGAACTGAACAGTACGCTCAGGGACGTCGGGCGACTGGGACAGCAGCTTTCGGGCACCGTGCGGGTGGCGGCGAGCCAGACGATTTCGGCGCATCTTATTCCGCAGTGTATTGCTGAGGGTAATCAACGCTATCCGGATATCGATTTTGTGCTGCACGACAGGCCGCAACAGTGGGTGCTGGAGAGCATCCGCCAGGGCGATGTGGATTTTGGTATCGTCATCGATCCTGGTCAGGTCAGTGATCTGGAGTGTGAGATCGTTCTTTCCGAGCCGTTTTTGCTGCTCTGTCGGGACGACGATCCGTTGGCAATGTTACCCCATGTTAGCTGGCAGTCGCTGCAGGGAGCGAATCTGGTCTTGCAGGATTATGCATCGGGCAGCCGTCCGTTGATTGACTCAGCGCTGGTGACTCAGGGGGTAAAGGCAACCATCGTGCAGGAAATCGGTCACCCGGCCACGCTGTTTCCTATGGTGGAGGCAGGCATTGGGATCAGCGTATTACCCGCCCTGGCGCTTCCGTTGCCACAGGGGAGCCGACTGACCGTGAAGCGTCTCATACCGGCTATCGAGCGCAAGCTGATGCTGGTTCGGCGAAAAAATCGTTCTCTTTCGGGGGCGGCGCAGGCTATCTGGGAAGTGGTGCGTATTCAGGCGCAAAGATTAACCGAAGCCCGTATACGCGACCCACTGTTTAATGCTGCAGAGGATTAGATGTAGATATCGATCTGATTTTGATCTGATGGGTTGTTTACCCCTTCCACCTTGCCCTGCTTCTGATCCTGTTTCTTCTGAGCCTCTTCTGCCTGCTGGCGTAATAACTGCGCAAGCTGTGTCTGCAGCACTTTAAGCTGTGCCTGGATGAGCTCCTGTTGTTTTTTCTTCTCTTCCGGGCTGCCGGCACTCTCTGGCAGCTCTTTTAGCTGTTGAGTCAGTTTGGTGATTTGCTCCGTAATGCGGCTGATTTGGGCTGCAATATCGTTGCCGCTGGAAGCACTCCCTCCACTGTTACTGGTTTGAATAGGGTGGGTTGATGTCTGAATGGTCGTCATAGTCTTTCCTCTTACCATAAAACAGAGATATCGGCACCGATGGTGGGAGCTTGAGGAAAACTGCTATATCTGGCAGGGGCCTTATCAGATAGTCCTGTCGTGGCCAGAACATTCATACGCTCATTCCCGGTCCGAGGTCTTTTCCCATCTTATTAAAAATAGATATAAGAAATCCCGGGTTATGGAAATGTTGAAAGTACAGGCCTGACGCGCCATGAAAACCCGGTAATAATTATTCGGCATATTTAATATGTTTATATGATTTAGCAAGGTGTCACAAAACTGTCATAAAAAGTTTTCTATATAAAAGGAGTGACTTATGACAGGTTCACGCGTTATTGCGACTATCGGCCCAGCGTCAAATAATACGGATACCCTACTCAAATTACGCAAGGCAGGTATGTCCGTAGCACGATTAAATGGTTCTCATAATACACCTGAATGGCATGCAGAAACGGTTAAACTTCTGCGCAATACTGTTCCTGATGTCCCTGTGCTTCTGGATATTCCAGGAAGAAAAATCAGGACGCTGCAACTGACTCATGAACCTTCTTTCAACAGTGGCGATACCTTAATCCTTACTACAGATAGCAGCCATGATGGTACAGAAAAAGTCCCTGTCGGTTTTGATCGCCTTCATGAGAAATTATCCGTTGGTGACGGGGTTTTCGCAGACGACGGCACACTCTCATTTGTTGTAGAAAAAATCGAGGGACGAGATATTTATCTGCGGGCTAACATGGATGGAAAATTAAGGAGTCGCAAGGGAATAAATGTACCCGGCATTGATCTTGGACAGTCACTGGTTACAGATAAAGATCGAGCAATGATTGAATTTGCTAAATCAATCGGTGTGGATTATATCGGAATCAGTTTTGTCGAAAGTCGCGCGCATATTGAAGCCATTCGTGAACTGATTGCTGCACCAGTTCCGCGTATTGTTGCAAAAGTTGAAAACAGTGGAGGGATCACTCATCTTGCTGAAATCGTAGATTCGGCTGATGTCATTATGATTGACCGCGGTGACCTCGCCGTAGAAACATCGATTGATCATGTCGCTCTTTATCAGAAAAAAATCCTGAGTGAAGCAGCCCGTGCAGGTAAGCCCACCATCGTGGCGACCGAAATGCTCCACAGCATGATTGAAAATCCTTTACCCACCAAAGCAGAAGTCAGCGATATCACCAATGCCATTTTGGATGGAGCTTCAGCAGTCATGCTTTCTGGTGAAACCGCAGTGGGGCGTTATCCGGTTGAGGCGGTGGATCGAATCAGCCGTATTGCCACGCTCGCGGCAACCGGACGTCATTCGCCTTATCATTCAGGCAGAGAACCAACGGACAATGATCTCCGACATACCATTCGTGCGCTTGCAAAGGCTTTACCGCTGACCCGGTTGGTTGTCCTTTCCCGAACGGGTTACGCCGTGCGTATTGCTGCTATGTCTGATGCCGGATTGCCTGTATTAGCCGTAGGAACACATCCAGAACTTACTCGTAGCTGGAATCTTCTTCCGAATGTCACCAGCGTTTATATTAATAATGAAGATGAAATTTCCGGGTCGGGAGAGGACCATCTTTTGAAAAAATTAACCCATGGTGGATATCTGGGACATGATGATTATGTGGTGATTATCTCCGCACAACAGGACAGTAAGAGTCTTAATGGAAATATAATTCATACTCTGAATGTAAATGCCTGGCTTCAGCATAATTCGAAAAAGTTTAATGAGGTAGAGGTGGCTTAAATGGATTATGAATATCTCTTCCTGCCCGTTATTATGCTTTTTTCTGTGATTCAGTCTATTTTCGGTATGGGTATTCTGGTCTTCGGTACTCCGGCTCTTCTCCTGCTGGGATATGATTTTTCGTCGGTTCTCGGGTTGCTTTTACCCTCGTCAGTCCTGATTTCATTTACTCAACTGTATACATGCCGGGGAGGGAATGTAGAAAGGAACGAAATAGTCAATATGGTCATCTGTGCGGCGGCCGTGATTTTATTGCTGAGTGTCATTATTATCTCGGGAGTTAAGGTTAATCTTGATATCTTAGTCGGTCTGGTGCTGATATTTTCTGCAGCGGTGAGGTTAAGCGCAAATTTCAGACAGTTTATCCGTGTCAGACTCATTAAATATCAACGTCAGTATGTTCTGATAATGGGCGCTTTACATGGGGTAACCAATATGGGAGGTGCATTGCTGGCCCTTTATGCATCCACCAAACAACGTGAGAAGACAGCCATACGGGCAGAGGTTTCACGCTATTATCTGATGTTTGGCATTATCCAACTGCTTACGCTTGTTATCCTGAAACCACATTCCTTGAGTCTTTCTGGATTTATGGCTGCACCACTTGCGTTGTTTGTCTACTGGGTTGTCGGGAATGTGCTTTTCCGTCGCGCCAGCGCATCCGTATACGAAGGTCTGTTGACAGCCTTTATTGCGGTATATGGCATCCTGGTGCTTACTAAGGGATATATCTGACGATCATGATTACGACTCTGTTCGCCCTTATTCCTGTCATGTTTCTGATTGCCCTGGGCTATATGCTCCGCTCGCGCAACTTTATTGATGCGCAGTTTTGGTTGCCTTGCGAAAAGCTCAATTACTTCTGGCTGTTCCCTGCGTTAATGTTCTCCCAGGTTGCTACGGCTGACCTGGGGGTGTTTCCCGTCAAGCCTATCGCCTGGTCTATCCTTGGGGCAGTACTGCTGGCAGCATTGTCTCTCTGGGTCTGGCGGGGATTAAGCAAACAGTCAGGTCCTGTATTTTCTTCTGTTATACAGGGGGCGTTGCGCCCGAATACTTATATTGGGGTCGCGGCAGCGGCGGCAACCTATGGTACCACCGGGTTGACAGTCACCTCTATTAGTATCGCTGTCGCGATTCCTCTTTTGAATGTGGCATCCATTGTTGTGCTGATGTATTACGGCCAGGGTACGAAGCCCGCACAAGCCCAGATAATCAGGGCATTGGTACGTAATCCTGTCATTATTTCGGTGCTTGCCGGGCTGCTCTTTAATATTGCGCGTTTACAGTTACCACAGACTGTATCTGACATTTTGCATATTCTGGGGAGTGCTTCTCTGCCTCTGGGGCTACTGGCTGTTGGCGCAGGTCTGGACCTTAAAGCGGCCCGTGCCTCTCACAGCGCCGTGTTGCAGTCAACATTCGTTAAGCTGCTGTTTGTTCCGCTGGTGACATTGCTTATTGGCATAGGGTCAGGGATAAGCGGCCCTGTTCTGGCAACTGTCGTACTCTTTAACGCGCTTCCCTGCACACCCTCTGCCTACATCATGTCCAAACTGCTTGGTGGAGATTACCGCCTGTCAGCAGGCATTATTTCTGTCCAGACGGTATTAGCGGCGGTAACAATTCCGGCAATTCTGTTTCTGACCACATTGTCACCGAGCTAAGGGGTGTGTGCTGTTCATACTGCGCCCAACTTTCTACAAACCACGCATCGCTTCCCTGCTGCTTACACAGCAGGGCAAGCCCTTCATGACATAACTCATGGGCCTGTGCATACAAGTTTTTATCTCCGGCTGTCAGGACGCTTAACAACCGCTTCATCTCTAAAATATACTCACGGGCAAAAATCGGATCCCGTGCCACAATATCTCTCGCATTATCAATAAGGTCACATAGCTTTATGGTCTGCGCTGCGGCATTTGCCTGCGCGCTATGAATGAGATTGGCGTTCTTGCGCTCAATACGCGAGCCTCCCGTTCGCCGGGTCCTGACATCTGTCAGCATTTCAACATATTGTCCGACCTCCGCGCCGAACAACGCATTGATGGTTTCAAGGGTAACACCAGTATCTTCAACGACATCATGGAGCCATGCCGCTGCGACCATTTCTTCGGTTGGGTTTATGCTTTGAAGTAATTTGACAACGGATGCCGGGTGGACAATGTAGGGTTCGCCTGTGAACTTTCGTTTTTGACCGGCTTCACGATGCGCTTGGGTAGCAAAGCGTCTGGCTCGTTCACTGAGTGTCATGATTTTCACCTAAAGCTTTATTTTATATTGTGTTTTTTATGTTTGTTCCAGACCGAAATATTATATCTTATCCTTCATTCGATTAAGACGCCCGCCAGACGAGACATTGTGCCGACAGAGGCATAAGCCATATGTGGCTGCCTGGTATGGAGAGGGAACATTCAGGTGAAAAAAACCGCATTCTTTTTAATAAGATACGGTTTGCTTACTTCCCCGGATAAGATGACGTATCCCAGGAATATGATATGTGACGGGGCGTTTTTATCGCAGATAGCAAAAAAGCGCCTTTAGGGCGCTTTTTTACATTGGTGGGTCGTGCAGGATGACTCGCTTCGTTCGCCCTTCGGGCCGTCGCCGTAAACGGCTCCGTTGCCTCACTTTGTTCGGCTCGAACCTGCAGCAGGTTCGAATCATCCATATCGCAGATAGCAAAAAAGCGCCTTTAGGGCGCTTTTTTACATTGGTGGGTCGTGCAGGATTCGAACCTGCGACCAATTGATTAAAAGTCAACTGCTCTACCAACTGAGCTAACGACCCGAAATGGTGGGCGATGACGGGCTCGAACCGCCGACCCCCTCCGTGTAAAGGAGATGCTCTACCAACTGAGCTAATCGCCCATTTCGGAACTGCTGCGATAAGGTGAGAATGGTGGGCGATGACGGGCTCGAACCGCCGACCCCCTCCGTGTAAAGGAGATGCTCTACCAACTGAGCTAATCGCCCAATCTCAATACTTATCTACACTGCGAGTCTACGTGAAGTAGATGGTGGGTGATGACGGGCTCGAACCGCCGACCCCCTCCGTGTAAAGGAGATGCTCTACCAACTGAGCTAATCACCCCCGCTGTGTGGAGTCGCATTATAGGGAGAGTTGAAAATGAGTCAACGCATTTTCTAAAGTTTTTATTCGTTCGTCGTAAAATTAAACAAAACGATCGCGAAACGGGCTGTGGCGCATGATTTCTAAACAAAAATCGCAAACCTGGTCACGATAAAGGGAACAACATTGAGGAATCGCCCCACAGTGATAGAATATTGCCCATTGTTTTTTCCCCGGGATTTGCCGATTGCCGGCATCTTTATAACGTAAGGCCATTTCATGAAAATCAAAACTCGCTTCGCGCCCAGCCCGACAGGCTATCTGCACGTGGGTGGTGCACGTACTGCTCTCTATTCCTGGCTTTTTGCACGCCACAACAAAGGTGAGTTTGTGCTGCGTATCGAAGACACCGATCTCGAGCGCTCCACGCCGGAAGCAATTGAAGCCATTATGGATGGGATGAACTGGCTGAATCTGGAGTGGGATGAAGGCCCTTACTTCCAGACCAAACGTTTTGACCGTTATAACGCAGTGATTGACGAGATGCTGGTCGCGGGTACGGCGTACAAGTGCTATTGCTCCAAAGAGCGTCTGGATGCGCTGCGTGAAGAGCAGATGGCGAACGGTGAAAAGCCGCGTTATGACGGCCGTTGCCGCCACGACCACAGTGAGCATGCCGCTGATGAGCCTTGCGTGGTGCGTTTTGCTAACCCGCAGGATGGCTCTGTTATTTTTGACGATCAGATCCGTGGCCCGATTGAATTCAGCAACCAGGAGCTGGACGATCTGATCATCCGCCGTACCGACGGTTCTCCAACCTATAACTTCTGTGTGGTGGTTGACGACTGGGATATGGAAATTACCCACGTTGTCCGTGGTGAAGACCATATCAACAACACCCCGCGCCAGATCAACATTCTGAAAGCGCTGAACGCCCCTGTGCCTGTCTACGCGCACGTCTCTATGATCAACGGTGACGACGGTAAAAAATTGTCTAAACGCCACGGTGCGGTAAGCGTGATGCAGTACCGCGACGACGGCTACCTGCCGGAAGCGCTGCTGAACTATCTGGTGCGTCTGGGCTGGGCTCACGGCGACCAGGAGATCTTCAGCCGTGAAGAGATGATCAATCTGTTCTCTCTGAGCTCTGTGAGCAAGTCGGCGAGCGCGTTCAACACCGACAAACTGCTGTGGCTGAACCACCATTACATCAATACCATGCCGCCAGAATATGTGGCGACATACCTGCAGTGGCATATTGAGCAGGCAAATATTGATACCCGCACCGGTCCGGAGCTGGCGGATCTGGTGAAACTGCTCGGCGAGCGTTGCAAAACGCTGAAAGAGATCGCTGAAAGCTGCCGCTACTTCTATGAAGAGTTTGATGAGTTCGACGCTGACGCGGCCAAAAAACACCTGCGTCCTGTTGCGCGTCAACCGCTGGAAGTGGTGCGTGACAAACTGGCCGCGATTACAGAATGGACCGCTGAAAATGTCCATCACGCGATTCAGGCAACCGCTGATGAACTGGAAGTGGGCATGGGTAAAGTCGGGATGCCATTGCGCGTAGCGGTGACCGGTGCGGGCCAGTCTCCGGCGCTGGATGTTACCGTTCACGCGATTGGTAAATCACGCAGCGTGGCGCGCATTAACAAGGCGCTGGGCTTTATCGCTGAACGCGAAAACCAGCAGTAATTCAAGCTGAAATGCGAAAACGGCAGGGTGACCTGCCGTTTTTTTATGCGTGCAATTCTGCAATACCAAGGCGCGTCAGAAAACCGCTTATACCTTCGCGTTTTAATAACGCGTCAAGACGCTCCTGTTCAAGCCGGGTCATATTTTCCAGCGTGTTGACGATCTGGGGAAGCAGATTCGACGATGCTGACTCGCCATACAGGGACGTGACTTCCGCCAGATGGTAAACCGCCTGACGGTTACGAATGGCCGGGAGGCTCATAATGTGCTCCTTCACGCGAGCATCAATATGAATCAGCCGCGCCCGACCGCCTTTTACGCCGTTGATCCCTTCCGTTTTCCAGCCCTGCTGACGGATCCAGCGGTTAACGGTTTGTCTGGCCACGCCCAGACTGTTCGCCAGCTCTTCCGTGGTCATCTTACTGCGTAATCTTTTCATATCAGTTATGGTCGCGAATCCCTAAACGTTGCAACAATCCGGTAATCCCTTCCCGCAGTAACAATGATGTCATCTGCTTTTGCTCTTCCGGCGTCATTTCATTCGCCAGCGTCAGGAGTAAAGTGTGAAGTGAACCGTTCAGCAAAGCGCTTTCTGGCATATCAGATGTTTCCGTTGCCCGGCGCGCGCTGCGGATAAAATCACGCACTTTCTCGTTCACATGTACCAGGCGCGCTTTCCCGCCCTGTACTCCTGGTTTCGGCGATGTAATCCAACCCTCTTTGCGTACCCATTTATTGATGGTCTGTCGGCTATAGCCAGTGAGAAGGGCCAACTCCTCTGGCGTCATACGTTCCTTGATCATGCAATTTCCTGAATATTTGTGGGGTTAATTAACGGTTCATTTTATAGCACCGTTTTAGGTGAAAACGTGACAGGATTAACTTCTGACTGCGAGGCGGCTCGCAAAGTGATTCATTTGCATGATTTTTCGGCGATTGAACAGCGGCTATTGATTTTGCCGTTGACACTCCGCAGCGGAATTCATATTATGCCGCCCGTCAACATGACAGCTTTACGATGGGGCTATAGCTCAGCTGGGAGAGCGCTTGCATGGCATGCAAGAGGTCAGCGGTTCGATCCCGCTTAGCTCCACCAAACTCTGAACCCAACAGAGTAGGGTAAGTAAAGTAACATGTGGGGCTATAGCTCAGCTGGGAGAGCGCTTGCATGGCATGCAAGAGGTCAGCGGTTCGATCCCGCTTAGCTCCACCAAAATTTAAACCCTCGTCGAAAGACGGGGGTTTTTTTATGCGTTTGTAATCACTTTCCATGACTTTTGTTGCCAAATTAGAGGTATTTCTATACCTCACCTCAATCCATCACAATAAACGAGTCTATAAATAGACTTCAACTTGATTCGCGCAATTAATAAACCTATTATCCATCCGGTCAATGATTTGAATGGTAAAATAGATTACCCACCTTTAATGAATAGAAAAACTTACAATAATGTAAAGATATTTATGATTGCTCTGGCACTGTGTCTGATTACAGTGCCATTTTCCCGTTATATTTCGCCACGGGCTATCGTAAATGGTCATGATGTTTATCTGGCATGGTTGCCGTTAAGCGTTATGCTGGCCGTGATCCTGTTATTTGGGCGTCGGGCGATCATTCCCATTCTGGTAAGTTTTACTATTGCTAATATATTCAATATTAATTTAGCACCACTACAATATTCAGTATTATTGTTCTGTCAGACGTTTTCAGTCTTTGCCGCCTGTGGCGTCCTCCGCCTTGTGCTGGGCAAGCGCTGGCGCTACTGCGTGCCGAACAAACACATCGGGCTGCGTATATTCTGGCTGGGCTTTATGGTGCCGATAGGCATTAAAGTGTCGATGTATCTGGCTGGTTATTTATTTGATTTTCCCGTTACTATCTCCACGTTCTTCGGCGAAGGCACCGCAATTTACAACATCGTTGATATTCAAAGCCTGATATGCGCGGCGTTGATTTTTACCATGATGTTCTATTATCCATTAAGAATGATAATTAATCCCCGCTATGCCATGATCTTCTGGCTGCGGAGTGTGAAGCCGGTGTTTTTTCACAAAAAATCATTGTATATATTCATCTGGCTGTCGCTTTTAATTTTCATCCTTGCAATTTTATGTGCGCCTTTTGAGTCTCCTGTTATTGCAGGCTATTTGATGCCAGTGATTTTTATTCTCTTTACGTTAGGTATCAGTCGCCTCAGCTATGCGCTCATCTCTTTGTTCTGGGCGGCGTCCGCGCTTCTGCTGTTGAGCTATAACTACAACTTCCTCACAGGCGTGGAATCAGGACATTCACTCTCTTTCATCCTGTCCGTGCTTATCTCTTTCGCTATCTGTCTGCTTTACATGTCGCGGATCTACCAGCGAAGTAACTGGCTGAAGCAGGGCTGGCAGGACAGGGCGCTTACCGATCCGCTGACCGGTTTACCCAACATTCGCGCACTGGAGGAGTTTCTTCCTCTCCATCCGGATGCGAAGGTCTGTTGTCTGCGGATGGACAACCTCGAGTTTTTAAGCCGCCACTACGGCATTCTCATGCGCGTGCATTGCAAACGCAGCGTGACCATGTCGCTGCAACCTCTGTTACACAAAGATGAGAAGCTCTTCCAGCTGCCTGGAAGCGAACTGGTCGTGGTATTGCTGGGGCCAGAAACCGCTGAACGGCTGCAACATATGGTTGATCAGCTAAACAGTCGTAAAATTTACTGGAACAACACGGGTCTGGATATTGAATTCGGCGCGTCATGGGGAATGGTCGAAAACGGCGAGAGACTGCACCATACGCTGGGCCAACTCAGCTGGCTGGCCGAGCAGTCGTGCGGCGCACACAACGTACTTGCGCTTACCAATAGCCTGGAAGCCGCGTCGGGACAAACCACCGATCGGGTACTGATGCTAGCGCGTATCAAACATGCCCTCGATGCCGGTCAGTTTCATTTATACGCCCAGCCTATCCAGAAAGCGGACGGTAGCGGCTACTACGAAATACTGGCGCGGATGGAAAGTGAGGGCGAGATTATCACGCCTGACCGTTTTATCCCGTTGATTGCCCAGTTTAACCTGAGCCATCGCTTTGATATGTGCGTACTGGAAAAATTACTGGTGTGGTTACGTGACAATCCTGCCACCCAGGCTGGCGCCCGTTTTTCTGTCAATCTGATGCCGCTGACGCTGATGCAAAAAGAGGTGGCGACGGAGATAAGCGCGTTGTTTGAACGCTATGGCATCGCACCTCAGGCTGTTGTTCTGGAGATCACCGAAGAGCAGGCATTCTCGAACTCAGGAAGCAGCATCAAAAATCTCCAGCAACTGCGGGATCACGGCTTCCGTATCGCGATTGATGACTTTGGCACCGGTTATGCCAACTACGAACGACTCAGACGCCTTCAGGCGGATATCATTAAAATTGATGGCTGTTTTGTTAAAGATATCTGTACCGATGACATGGACGCGATGATTGTGCAGTCGATTTGTAATCTGGCGAAAACAAAATCACTGAGTGTGGTGGCTGAGTATGTGGAGACGCCGGAGCAACGGGACATGCTGCTGCGCTTCGGAGTGGATTACCTGCAGGGATACCTGATAGGTAAACCGACGCCGCTTGACGCACTTCAGGCATAAAAAAACCGGGAGCCAGGCTCCCGGTTCTTATTTAACGCGACGCGTTACAGTACCAGTGCTGCGATAGAGGCAGACAGTACGCTCACCAGCGTTGAGCCGTAAACCAGTTTCAGACCGAAGCGAGAAACGACGTTACCCTGTTCTTCGTTCAGACCTTTAATCGCACCGGCGATAATACCGATGGACGAGAAGTTCGCGAAGGAAACCAGGAACACGGACAGGATGCCTTCAGCACGTGGAGAGAGCGTGCTGGCAATTTTCTGCAGATCCATCATCGCAACGAATTCGTTAGAAACCAGTTTGGTTGCCATGATACTGCCCACCTGCAGCGCTTCGTGAGCAGGTACACCCATCACCCAGGCAACAGGGTAGAAGATGTAGCCCAGGATGCCCTGGAAGGAGATCCCCAGCACCGCGGCGAACAGGGCGTTCAGGGCAGAAATCAGAGCGATGAAGCCGATCAGCATGGCGGCAACGATAATCGCCACTTTGAAGCCCGCCAGAATATATTCACCCAGCATTTCGAAGAAGCTCTGACCTTCGTGCAGATTCGCCATCTGCAGGTTCTCTTCGCCTTCCTCAACACGGTACGGGTTGATCAGTGACAGCACGATAAAGGTGCTGAACATGTTCAGTACCAGAGCAGCAACCACGTATTTTGGCTCCAGCATGGTCATATACGCACCCACGATTGACATGGAGACGGTAGACATTGCTGTTGCGGCCATGGTGTACATACGGTTACGGGACATCTTACCGAGAATATCTTTATACGCGATAAAGTTCTCAGACTGGCCCAGAATCAGGGAGCTGACGGCGTTGAACGATTCCAGTTTACCCATTCCGTTAACTTTGGAGAGTACGGTACCAATGGCACGGATCACAATCGGCAGAACACGAATGTGTTGCAGAATACCGATTAGCGCAGAGATGAAGACGATTGGGCAAAGTACTTTCAGGAAGAAGAACGCCAGACCTTCGTCGTTCATTTTACCGAAGACAAAGTTAGTCCCTTCATTGGCGAATCCGAGCAGTTTTTCGAACATTTCGGAGAAGCCTTTTACGAAGCCAAGCCCCACGTTGGAGTTCAGGAAGAACCACGCGAGTAAAACTTCAATAACGAGAAGCTGAACAACAAAGCGAATGCGGATTTTTTTACGGTCATGGCTGACCAGTAACGCAAGCGCAGTAACGACAACGAGTGCCAGGACAAAGTGAAGGACGCGGTCCATATTTGCTCCAAATATGAGGCAGGTTTAATTTTCGTGCACATTCTATGTAACAAGCGAAAAGAAAACGAGATCAAGGACACACTATAGTTACATCCTGTGACGAGTCTCAAAAATAGTGATCCACAATACATTTTCGTTATGTTAGGTAAATGAGTGAAAAGTTAAGTTTGTGTGCTAGTCTTCACAAAAGAGCGCGCGATTTCGGTTTCTGTTAGATCGTCCTCCGCTTACCCGCCCGTCTATCGTTCAAAGCTATCAGAGAAATCACCGTAAGCTTTACAAATAATCTTGATAATCATTCTCATTTTGATAGCATTAAACATAGCAAAGGCTATATTTCAGAGGCAGAAATGACAAACAGTCGCGTTGAGGGTAGCAGTGGCAGAGCAGCACGCAAGTTGCGGTTCGCATTAATGGGACCTGCGTTCATTGCTGCCATTGGTTATATCGATCCAGGTAACTTTGCGACCAACATTCAGGCCGGGGCCAGCTTCGGCTATAAACTGCTGTGGGTCGTTGTCTGGGCTAATCTGATGGCCATGCTGATTCAAATGCTCTCGGCCAAACTGGGGATAGCTACCGGTAAAAACCTGGCCGAGCAGATCCGCGATCACTATCCGCGTCCTGCCGTATGGCTGTACTGGATCCAGGCTGAAATCATCGCGATGGCAACTGACCTCGCCGAATTCATCGGTGCGGCAATTGGTTTCAAACTGATCCTCGGGGTATCGCTGTTGCAAGGGGCCGTGCTGACCGGTATCGCCACCTTCCTGATTCTGATGCTGCAGCGTCGGGGGCAAAAACCGCTGGAAAAAGTCATTGGCGGCCTGCTGCTGTTTGTCGCTGCGGCCTATATTGTTGAACTGATTTTCTCACAGCCTAACCTGGCGCAGCTCGGTAAAGGGATGGTGATCCCGAGTCTGCCGACCTCTGAAGCCGTGTTCCTCGCCGCCGGGGTACTGGGGGCGACCATCATGCCGCATGTGATTTACCTTCACTCCTCGTTAACCCAGCACCTGCACGGTGGGACGCGTAAAGAGCGCTATTCGGCAACCAAATGGGATGTGGCTATCGCCATGACGATTGCCGGTTTTGTGAATCTGGCGATGATGGCTACTGCCGCCGCCGCTTTCCACTTTAATGGCCACACCGGTATTGCCGATCTCGACCAGGCCTATCTGACGCTGGAGCCGTTATTGAGCCATGCAGCTGCGACCATATTTGGTCTAAGCCTGGTGGCGGCAGGTCTCTCCTCCACGGTGGTGGGAACACTGGCCGGGCAGGTGGTCATGCAAGGGTTCGTTCGTTTCCATATCCCGCTGTGGGTGCGTCGTGCCGTCACGATGTTGCCGTCATTTGTGGTGATCCTGATGGGGCTGGACCCAACACGCATTCTGGTCATGAGCCAGGTGCTGCTGAGCTTTGGGATCGCACTTGCGCTGGTGCCGCTGCTGATTTTTACCAGCAACAAAGACCTGATGGGCGAACTGGTTAACACTACGATGGTGAAACGGATCGGATGGGCTATCGTGGTCGTGGTAGTGATGCTGAACCTGTGGTTACTGATAGGCACGGCATTGGGGTTATAAAAGAAAAAGGAGCCGGGAGGCTCCTTTTTTATGATTAGTGTCGGCCGTGGCCGTGGCCGTGGCCATGTCCACCGCGACCTTTACCGCCGCGATCCCAGCCGCCACGGCGGTCATCACGGTCGTTCCAGCCTTCGCGATAACCACGCTCGTAGGCGTTGTTTTTATACCAGCCGCGGTGCAAACCATTATCATGTTTCCACCAGCGGTCGCCGCGCCACTCATAGTGACGGTGCCAGTAGTCACGGTCGCGCCAGTAGCCACCGTCCCAGTATCTGCCGTAGTCGTCACGATCGCCAATTTGTAATTTTACTGATGGCAACAGGGTGATTTCGCCAGCAGTGGCGACCAGCGGGGCCGAAGCCAGTAATACCGCTGCAAGAATCAGTGACCTGAACATACTCTTCTCCTTCACGATCGGGGCCTTGTTGGGCCTGTTAACGCAATTTTACGAGTTGGTAAAGGCTCGTTTCATCGCCTCAACTCCGAATTCAGACGTGATAGCACTTTTTGCTAAAATAGGATTTATTTTGCGCTATTCAGGATCCCGTCAATGGTGGTCAGCTCTTCCGCCGTGAAATGGCGGTTCTCCAGCATGCCCACTGCATCGTCTATTTGCCCGGTTTTACTGGCGCCAATCAGTACGGAAGTTACCGCCTCGTGGCGTAAAATCCAGGCCAGCGCCATCTGAGACAGCTTCTGTCCCCGGCTTTCTGCCAGCGCGTTCAGTCTTCTGACTTTTTCCAGTTTCTCCTGGGTTATCTGATCCGGATTCAGGAACTTGCTCCCGCTCGCGGCACGGGAGTCTGCCGGAATGCCGTTCAGATAACGATCGGTCAGTTGCCCGCCCGCCAGCGGCGAGAACGGAATGCAGCCGACCCCTTTTTCCTGCAAAACGTCCAGCAAACCCGCTTCCGGCGCACGTTCAAACATAGAGTATTTCGGCTGATGGATCAGACATGGTGTGCCAAGGTCATTGAGGATGTCGATAGCCTGACGCGCCAGCGCCGCAGGGTAATTGGATAGGCCGACATACAGGGCTTTCCCCTGACGCACCAGATGGTCAAGCGCTTTCATTGTCTCCTGCAGCGGCGTTTCCGGGTCAGGACGGTGGTGGTAGAAGATATCGACATACTCCAGCCCCATACGTTTCAGACTTTGATTCAGGCTTGCGATGAGATATTTGCGCGATCCCCAGTCACCGTAAGGGCCGTCCCACATGGTGTAGCCCGCTTTCGTCGAGATGATCAGTTCATCGCGCCACGGCAGAAAATCTTCCTGCAAAATGCGGCCGAAATTGCGCTCGGCGGAACCGGGAGGCGGACCATAGTTATTGGCAAGGTCGAAGTGTGTGATACCAAGATCAAACGCACGCTGTAAAAGTTGACGGCTGTTTTCGATAAGCGTGGCGTCACCGAAGTTGTGCCAGAGCCCAAGAGAGATGGCGGGTAATTTAACGCCACTTTGCCCACAGCGACGATACAGCATTGTCTGATAACGGTTTTTATCTGGCTGATAACTCATGCTCATGACCTCTGGCGCTAAAAAGAAATAACCGTGTATACGTTTACACTCATGCGAAAAAAAAGAGCATAGCGCAGCCGTTTTTGTAAAGCATTCTTTCCATGACCTTCTTTCTGTCATTTCTGGACAGCCATCACGCTTATTTAATACTCAAAGTGAGGTCAACGTCAGAAGGACACCTGTTATGCGAACCCCATACTGCGTCGCCGATTACCTGCTGGACCGTCTTACAGATTGTGGTGCCGATCATCTGTTTGGCGTGCCGGGCGACTATAACCTGCAGTTTCTCGACCATGTCATCGACAGCCCGGATATCTGTTGGGTGGGCTGTGCTAATGAGCTAAACGCATCTTATGCCGCTGACGGATATGCCCGATGTAAGGGCTTTGCTGCGCTGCTGACAACATTTGGCGTAGGGGAGTTAAGTGCCATGAACGGCATGGCCGGCAGCTTTGCCGAACATGTTCCGGTGTTACATATTGTGGGGGCACCGGGTACGGCCTCACAGCAAAAAGGGGAGTTGCTGCACCACACGCTGGGTGATGGTGAGTTCCGCCACTTCTACCATATGAGTGAACCGATCACGGTCGCACAGGCGATCCTGACCGAACAAAATGCCTGCTACGAAATCGACAGAGTGCTCACCACCATGCTGCGGGAGCGCCGTCCCGGCTACCTGATGTTGCCTGCCGATGTGGCTAAAAAATCGGCTACGCCGCCTGTAAGCGCTCTCACTCTCAAACCGGTTCATGGCGATAATGCCTGCCTGAAAGCGTTCCGTGATGCCGCCGAGAGCAGGCTGAAAACGAGCAAACGTACTGCGCTGTTGGCCGATTTCCTTGTCCTGCGCCACGGTCATAAACATGCGCTGCAAAAATGGGTGAAAGAGGTGCCGATGGCACACGCCACCATGCTGATGGGCAAAGGAATATTCGATGAACGGCAGGCCGGTTTTTACGGTACGTACAGTGGCTCGGCGAGTGCTGGCGCGGTAAAAGAGGCGATTGAAGGCGCAGATACGGTGTTGTGCATCGGGACACGATTTACCGATACGCTGACCGCCGGCTTCACGCATCAGTTAACCCCGGCGCAAACGATAGAAGTTCAGCCGCATGCCGCCCGCGTCGGTGATGTCTGGTTTACCGGGATCCCGATGCTTCAGGCGATTGAGACGCTGATGGATCTGTGCAAACAACACGTGCACGATACGCCTGTACCGTTGTCTCAGAGCGCGATGGCCTACCCGCAGACGGAGGGCTCACTCACCCAGGAGAATTTCTGGAGCACGCTGCAAACCTTTATTCGCCCGGGTGACATCATTCTTGCCGACCAGGGCACTTCGGCCTTCGGGGCGATTGATCTGCGTCTGCCTGCAGACGTGAATTTCATCGTCCAGCCGCTGTGGGGCTCCATTGGTTATACCCTGGCCGCGGCGTTTGGTGCGCAAACCGCCTGCCCGAACCGGCGCGTGATTGTACTCACCGGTGACGGTGCCGCCCAACTGACCATTCAGGAAATGGGATCGATGCTGCGTGATAAACAGCACCCCATCATCCTGGTGCTTAACAACGAAGGGTACACGGTAGAGAGAGCCATCCACGGACCGGAACAGCGCTATAACGACATTGCTTTATGGAACTGGACCCAAATCCCGCAGGCACTGAGCCTGGATCCTCAGGCGCAATGCTGGCGGGTCAGTGAAACGGAACAGCTGGCGGACGTGCTCGAAAAAGTGGCGCACCACGAACGGCTTTCGCTGATTGAGGTGATGCTACCAAAGGCGGATATCCCGCCGCTGCTGGGGGCGATTACCAAAGCGCTGGAGGCGCGTAACAGCGCCTGATCACTTGTCGTTACGCCAGGCCATCAACATCGGTTTGCCCGCCAGCAGGAGCCAGGCGGGCAACATCACGATGCAAAGTAACGGGATGAGGGTGGTATCCGGAACCACCACTGCGGCCATAAACAGGCTCAGCCAGGCATCGCGCGTCACCACCAATACCAGCCCCAGAATAGAGCAGGAGACAGTAATCGCCGCCGGCACTGCATCCACATGTTCATGCAGCATCAACCCCAGCGCGACGCCGACAAAGACCGCCGGGAAAATCCGTCCGCCACGAAAACCGCACGCTGCCGCCACCACCAGTGCCGCCAGCTTTATCAGCGCAAACAGCAGATAATCGGACACGTTAAACACCTGACTGAAGGCCAGCTGCTGCATCTCATCCAGACCTTTAAACAGCGTGACCTTACCGCCGATGGCCCCCAGAATGCCGAGCATCAACCCCCCGACGCCGAGGATCAATACCGGATGTTTGAGCTTATGCACCTGGCGGTGCAGACGCGGCAGACACCAGACCGCGATCATCCCCAGCGCAATGGCAATAGCGACCACAACCGCACCGCTAAAGATATCGGCTATCTGCATCTGGCCGTAGTGGGGAAGGGAGAGCGAGAAGTGCGGATTGAAAAACAGGCTGGTGGTGAGTGCGCCGGCCGCGGCGGCCATCAGTGGCGCAAAGAGTTTATCCCAGAGCGGGACGTCGTTATTGCTGGAGAGCGTTTGCGAGAAGATCAGCGCGGCCGCGACCGGCGTGCCGAAGAGTGCGCCGATGGTGCCTGCAGACGCCAGAATCGTCCAGTCCAGGGCTCCGACCCGGGGCAAAATGCGTGAACCGAGAAATACCGCCAGGCCAATATTGACCGCCATGATGGGATGCTCTGGCCCCAGGCTAACGCCGCCCGCCAGACCAATAATTAACGCGATAATGAGCCCAGGCAGCGCTGCAGGTGCGACCGGGGCACCAATCAGCGGTTCTAGCGCCGGATCCGGCCCGGCATGCCCTGGGCTAAAGCGGATCACCAGACCCACCGCAACGCCCGTGAGGGTCAGCATCATAATGATCCACGCCGGCGAATCAACGTTGATACCCATTTGAGCCGGAAGCGCTGTCCATAACATCGTTTGCACCACCGAGGCGACTTTCATCACGACGATAAGTACCAGGCTTGAGACAATACCAATAATTAAGGCCGGGATTGCCAGCAACAGCATGGTTCTGGCTCGCGGGTGGAGCATGATAATTTCCTTGTACAAAAAGGTATTACGTTACTTTGCACAATCAGCATTGTGGCAATAGTGCAAAAGGTGCTGAAACGGTAAAGTTATTCTGTGACGAAGATCGATAATCCCGGGGCATTCACCTTCCGGTCGTTGTTGTTATCACGCCTTGAATTTACAGTGTTCCAAAGATTTATTCTGACTTTAGCGGAGCAGTAGAAGAATGACAAAGTATGCTTTGGTAGGAGATGTGGGCGGCACGAACGCGCGCCTGGCATTATGCGATGTAAGTAGCGGTGAAATTTCCCGGGCGAAAACCTATTCAGGCCTGGATTACCCCAGCCTTGAGGCCGTTGTCCGCGTCTATCTGGAAGAGCACAAGGTCAGCGTTGACGATGGCTGTATTGCTATTGCCTGCCCGATTACCGGCGACTGGGTCGCGATGACCAACCATACCTGGGCATTTTCCATCGCCGAGATGAAAAAAAACCTCGGCTTTGCACATCTGGAAATCATCAACGACTTTACGGCGGTGTCGATGGCTATCCCCATGCTGAAGCCAGAGCACCTGACTCAGTTTGGCGGTACCGCACCGGTAGAAGGCAAGCCGATTGCCGTTTACGGTGCCGGTACGGGTCTGGGCGTTTCGCATCTGGTGCATGTCGATAAGCGCTGGGTGAGTCTGCCGGGTGAAGGTGGCCACGTGGACTTTGCACCGAACAGCGAAGAAGAGGGCATTATTCTGGAAGAGCTACGCGCTGAGATCGGCCACGTGTCGGCTGAGCGCGTGCTTTCCGGTCCTGGGCTGGTGAATTTGTATCGGGCGATTGTGAAATCTGACGGCCGTCTGCCGGAAAATCTGCAGCCGAAAGACGTGACCGAGCGCGCACTGGCAGACAGTTGCATCGACTGCCGTCGCGCACTGTCGCTGTTCTGCGTGATCATGGGGCGTTTTGGTGGCAACCTGGCGCTTACGCTCGGCACCTTCGGTGGCGTTTACATTGCCGGTGGCATTGTGCCGCGCTTCCTGGAGTTCTTCAAAGCGTCAGGCTTCCGCGGTGGGTTTGAAGACAAAGGACGTTTTAAAAGCTACGTGCAGGACATTCCTGTTTACCTGATTGTGCACGACAACCCGGGTTTACTTGGCTCGGGCGCCCACCTGCGTCAGGTGCTCGGCCAGATCCTCTAAAACCCAGCCCCTCTCTTGCGGGAGAGGGGATTTACAGATGCATTAACTGTCGGAACTCTTTGACCTTGCTGCGGCTCACTGGTACCTGAAAATCAAGATCCTTCAGGCGCAAAATGTAGGTGTTGTTAAACCACGGCTCGATCTCGCGGATCTTGTTTAAATTCACGCAAAACGATCGGTGACAGCGAAAGAAATGCGCTGTCGGCAGCTTGCTGCAAAACTCGGTAATGTTCATCGCCATCACGTACGATTCCCGCCGCGTATAGACAAACGTCATCTTTTCATGGGCTTCGGCATAATAGATATCGTTAACCGGCGTCACGATGATACGTTCATCCTTCACCAGATTGATGGTGTCATTCTCACGTACTGTCGGGCTTGCGGTGACAGGCGCGGTTTGCTGTTGCCACGCGGCCTCCAGCTTTTGCAGCATGGTGATGATGCGCGACTCCTGGTAAGGCTTGAGGATATAGTCAAACGCCTCCAGTTCGAAGGCTTCAACGGCGTGCTCTTTCCAGGCGGTGACGAAAACAATGAACGGTTTATGGGCAAACTGATTGATGTTTTGCGCCAGTAATACGCCATCCAGCGACGGAATGTTGATATCAAGAAAAATGGCATCAACGCGGTTATGCTGTAAAAACTTCAGCACGTCCAGGCCATCGTCAAACGTGCCCACAATCTCCATCTGACTGTGCGTTTTGATAAGCCAGCTCAGCTCCTGTTGAGCCAGAAACTCATCTTCTACAATGATCACTTTCATCGGTTACTCCGGCTTAAGGTAACAGGGACGTTGATGCATGAACGGGAGAGCGTTCGTTCGGGATATAAAAGGCGATCTCGGTGCCCGGTTCAAGGCGCTTAATATGCAGCCCGTCGCCGTACAGGAGCTTGACCCGGTGGTGGACATTCAGCAGCCCAATCTTATTCCCCGGCATCTCGTTGGCCTCAACGCGCTCAATGACTTTAGGATCAATTCCGTGGCCGGTATCGCGCACGGCAATCCGCACGCGGTTGCCGCTTTCGGTCACGCTGATGGTCACCACCCCTTTCCCTTTACACGGCTGGATCCCGTGGACGATGGCGTTTTCAACCAGCGGCTGGATCAGCAGGCTTGGGATCACACAGTTGACCTCTTCATCAATATCGTAAATGACCGTCAGTTTGTCGCCAAAGCGCGCCTGCTCAATCGCAATGTAATCCTTGATCTGATAAAGCTCTTTTTTAATGTCGATCTGCTCGTCGTCTTTCAGCTCGATGTTGTAGCGCAGGTAGCGCGACAGATTGAAAATGAGCTGACGCGCGGTATCCGGGTTCAAACGAATGGAAGAGGAGATAGCATTCAACGCATTGAACAGAAAATGAGGATTAATTTTACTCTGCAGCGCGCGCAGCTCTGCCTTATTTGCCATCTCGCGCAGCTGTTCCGCACGGGAGACCTCCAGCTGGGTAGAGATAATCTGCGACAGCCCGATGGCCATCTCCTGCAGGGAGGAGGTGATCTGGTGCGCGTGGCAGTAGTAAATTTTCAGGGTTCCCGTTACCACGCCTTTCTCCCACAGCGGGATCACCAGCATGGAGTGGATTTCCGGGGTTCTGTGGGCTTCATCATTGTTTTTAATGATGATTTTACCGTAATTGATCGCCTGTCGGGTGGTCGGGCTGATGGTGTCATCGCTGTCCTGATAGTTATGCTCACCCACGCCAACATAGGCCAGGACATGATCGATATTGGTAATGGCGACGGCATCGGCATGAATATCGCGACGGATAATGTCGCAGACCTGCCGTAAGGATTCAGCATTAACATGGCGGAAGAGCGGCAGCGTTTTGTTGGCGATGTCGAGCGCCAGCTTGGCCTGACGTGCGGCGCTGGCCTCTTTCTCCCCTTCGACGCTTTGTACCAGCAGCACGATAAAACCGATGCAGACGCTGCCGAGGATCATCGGAATACCGATCTTAGAGACAATATCCAGCCCCAGCGCGATAGTAGGGGCCCAGACGACCACCAGAACCATGGTCAGCGTTTCGCACAGCATGCCCGCGATGATCCCGGCGCGCCAGTGCTGTTTTTTCGGTATTTTGCGGTTAATCCAGCCAGAAAGGACACCGGCAATGATGCTGGTGATAAAACAGGGCACCGCCGTCACGCCGCCAATATCTATCAGGTAACGATGTGTCCCGGCAATCAGGCCGGTAATAATGCCCACCCAGGGGCCAAACAAGATCCCGCCGGACATCACGGCAATAACCCGCACGTTAACCAGCGACCCTTCTACCGGCACTCCGGACCAGGTACTGAACAGGGCGAACAGTGAAAAGATGGCGGTAACGGCCAGCAGCTCTTTTGCCGAGTGGGCGGACTTGTGCAACAGTTCGCGAAACAGGCGAATGCGAATGAGGAAAAACAGGCAAATCAGCATTAATGCCGCACGGTCA
This sequence comes from Enterobacter sp. 22466, assembly GCF_052044775.1. Taxonomy (NCBI): domain Bacteria; kingdom Pseudomonadati; phylum Pseudomonadota; class Gammaproteobacteria; order Enterobacterales; family Enterobacteriaceae; genus Enterobacter; species Enterobacter sp. 22466. The sequence continues at coordinate 192,112 of NZ_JBQENX010000002.1, forward strand.
AAAACCGCCAGCAGCATATCGAATATTTCGTGCACGAGTCGACCAGCGAAAAGAGGAAAGCCTAATGATAAAAAACCTGACGCCTGTTGACCAGCTATCCGTCGGGTTTATCAAATGAGGAAAAACCATAATCTTCAAAGGGGATTGCAGGCGAGTTCCTGAAGATTCCAGATTTTTTACTCATGGAGAACGTCAAGGTAACGGCTTTGATATCATCATGTTAAATACTGGGTGTTAAAATTGCGTAATGAGCAGGAACGCTTCCGCTTTCGGTATCAGAGGGTTCCCGTTTTTAACGCAACATCTTTTTTTTGCGTTCCCCCTCGACAGCATGTTTTTTTTCAGGTTATTTTCTAAACACGCCACATCGGTGGCAGCGTCGCTCGGACGGTCCGGGCGCTAACGTTATTCTGAGGAATCTATGGCTGAATTCAGTCCTGAACGCCGTTTTACGCGTATCGATCGTCTCCCCCCTTATGTTTTCAATATCACTGCTGAACTGAAGATGGCTGCGCGTCGTCGCGGCGAAGACATTATTGATTTCAGCATGGGTAACCCTGACGGCCCAACGCCTGCGCATATCGTTGAGAAACTCTGCACGGTCGCCCAGCGCCCGGATACGCACGGTTACTCCACGTCTCGCGGCATTCCTCGATTACGTCGTGCGATCTCCCGCTGGTATCAGGATCGCTATCAGGTTGATATCGATCCGGAAAGTGAAGCCATTGTCACCATTGGCTCGAAAGAGGGGCTGGCGCACCTGATGCTGGCTACGCTGGATCACGGTGATACGGTGCTGGTGCCCAATCCTAGTTACCCCATCCATATTTACGGCGCGGTGATTGCCGGCGCGCAGGTTCGCTCTGTGCCGCTGGTGGAAGGGGTCGATTTCTTTAACGAGCTGGAACGTGCGATTCGTGAAAGTTATCCGAAACCGAAGATGATGATCCTCGGTTTCCCGTCGAACCCAACGGCGCAGTGCGTGGAGCTCGATTTCTTCGAGAAAGTGGTCGCGCTGGCGAAGCGTTATGACGTGCTGGTCGTACATGACTTAGCCTACGCCGATATTGTGTACGACGGCTGGAAAGCGCCTTCCATCATGCAGGTTCCGGGCGCACGTGATGTGGCGGTGGAGTTCTTTACCCTGTCGAAAAGCTACAACATGGCGGGGTGGCGTATTGGCTTTATGGTGGGTAACAAAACGCTGGTGAGTGCACTGGCGCGTATTAAGAGTTACCACGATTACGGCACCTTTACCCCATTGCAGGTGGCCGCTATCGCCGCGCTGGAAGGCGATCAGCAGTGTGTTCATGATATTGCCGCCCAGTATAAACGCCGTCGCGATGTGCTGGTTAAAGGGCTGCATGAGGCTGGCTGGATGGTGGAAATGCCGAAAGCGTCAATGTATGTCTGGGCAAAAATCCCTGAGCCTTACGCGGCGATGGGGTCACTGGAGTTTGCCAAAAAGCTGTTGCAGGACGCGAAAGTCTGCGTCTCGCCGGGCATTGGCTTCGGTGATTATGGCGATACCCATGTACGGTTCGCGCTGATTGAAAACAGCGACCGTATTCGTCAGGCGGTGAGGGGCATTAAGAGTATGTTCCGCGCCGACGGGCTTCTCGCATCAAAGAGTGCCGCTGAACAGCACGAATCTTCATAACATAAAAAAACAGGAGCCAACGGCTCCTGTTTTTTTGACTGCATGTTCTTCGCTAGATCATCAGGGCGAAGGTTCCGGCCCACACTAAAACAATCACCGAAATGCCCATAAAGAAATATTTCACGTTTCATCGCTCCGCGTATCTTCTGGTACGCACTTAAAAACAGAGTCCACCTGATTATAGAGAACTGACATTTGCCTGAGACGGAAATGAGAATTATCCCGTTACGATGCAAACTCCAGCTCAGAATTCTGTGCTTTCCTGTTGCCAGACGGCGCTAATGTACGCCTAAAAAAGAGGGGTGACAAGAGGCATTTTTTAAATACTTTCCGTAACTTACGAGTGTCGTGGAACGGCGACAGTTTGATTTCAGAGCGCAATAAATCCGCGTTGAGCGACGGCAAGAAAAGACAATTACTCAGGGTGATTACAGGTGATTGAAAAGGTTAGTTTCTTAGCGAAACTAACCTTTCTACACATTAGATATAGAGAGACGCTTCGCCAAGCGGCCGCGTTTTGAAACGGCGATGCATCCACAGATACTGTTCCGGCGCGCGCATAATTTCGGTCTCGATCACTTTATTGATGAACGCCGCGGCTTCACATTCGTTTTCCGGATAGTTAGCCATCTCCGGTGAGATGTGCAGACGATAGCCAGACTTATCAACCTTTCTCACCATTGTCACGGTCAACATCGCGGCACCTGACAGACGTGAAATCACAAAAGTGCCGTTGGTGGTGGCGACATTTTTAACCGCAAAGAAGGGCGCAAAACTGCTGCCTTTACGTCCGTAGTCCTGATCGGGGGCAAACCAGACGGCTTCGCCTTTCTTCAGGGCGCCGACCATACCGCGCAGATTGTTACGGCTGATCATCGCCTTGTTGGAACGCATGCGGCCACGCGTTTGAACCCATTCCATCAGCGCGCTGTTGTGCGGGCGGTAGGTAGCCATCATCGGCTGACAAAGCCCCATCACGCGGCCGCCCAGTTCCAGCGACATAAAATGGACACCGACAACCATCACGCCGCGGTTTTGCATTTGCGCGCGTTTCAGGTTTTCGAGACCTTCAACGTCAAACCATTTGCGGACGCGCTCATCAGGCCAGAACCAGGCCATGCCGGTTTCAAGCAATGCCATGCCGATAGATTTAAAGTTCTCGGCAATCAATGTTTCGCGCTGCTGCGCATTATACTGGGGAAAGCACAGTTCGAGATTTTTACGGGCAATAGATTCACGACGTTTGAGGAAGTGGCGGGATGCGCTGCCGAGCTTAGAACCCAGTACACGAATGACAGGGTATGGGAGTTGAACCAGCAGCCAGAGAACGCCAAGACCAAACCATGTAAACCAGTAACGCGGGTGTAAAAACTCACGTTTGAATTGGGATTGAGACAAAATAGTGAACCTATGTAAAGCCGGTGAAAGTAACGCATAAAGCGATACCACGTGCCAATTAGACCGTTGGACAAGGTCATGGTTGCAGGCTTTACCGATCTTTACGGCGTTGCCTGACCACTGCTGACGTTGGGTGGGCGGCGTAATGTAGCACCGTTATACGATATGTGCTATTACTCGTTTTTGATTAAAAAAGCGACAGCTGGAAAGGGTGTTGATTTTGTTGCTGTTGTTGATTGTCACGCATGCCAGACGGTGAATCTGAGCGCTCAATTTATGCCGGGCAAGATAACGATCTTCTCCTGGAGGGTGTAAATGGAAACCTATTTACAAACCGTAAGGGATGAGTGGATTCAGTTGATTAATGAAACGGATCCCCTCGTTCATCAACTTACTGCGCAACTGGCCAGCGATCATGCTTCTGGTCTGATTACGGAGTTTTATCGTGTTGTACTGGCCGATCCCCACGTAGCGGAGTTTCTGACCACTGAACAGGTTGAAAGGCAACTGCAGGAGGCGTTGCGCCGTTGGCTTGTTGATGTTCTCTCCTGTCGGGTTGAACAGGTTGATGAACAGATACGGGCTCAGCAGCGCGCCGCCGACGTTCACGCCCGAATAGGTATCTCGGTCGACCTGGTTGAGATGGGTTTCCGGATCCTGAAAAAGCTATTATTACCCCTTATTAATGCCACACCACACCCTTCTGAGACCAAGTTAAGCATCTATCACTACGCCATTAACAGCATTGATCTGGCCATGGAGGTGATGTCGCGCGCCTATGTCTTTAGCGAGAACAATGCGGCAAAAGAAGATGAGAACTATCGAATCTTCTCCCTTATGGAAAATGCGGAAGTCGAGAAGGAGCGGCAGACCGCCGCATTACTGACGTGGGAACTGTCGCTGCTCTATAAAGTGATGCTGGATTCCAGCATCGACAACAGCCGGCCTCTCGGGCAGTCCGACTTTGGGCTGTGGTTCAGTCATAAGGGACGTCACTATTTCAGTGGTATTGCCGAAGCAGGGCATATCTCTCGTCTTATACAGGAGTTCGACGCGGCTTTTCATGACGTTCGTCAGACAGACGATGCCCTTCACGACAGACTGCGCCAGGTGCAATTTTTGCGGCTGACGCGAACGACCTTCTCGCAAATCGTGACCCTGCTGCATGAGCTATTTGATGAGGTTGCCCGCCATGAGGTAGGTGTGGATGTGCTCACGCGTCTGCTCAACCGTCGCTTTCTGCCAACCATTTTTAAACGTGAAATTACCCAGGCAAGTCGTTCTGGTTCGCCGCTGTCGGTGTTGCTGATTGATGTCGATAAGTTCAAGCAAATCAACGATACCTGGGGGCACAACACGGGAGATGAAATATTAAGAAAGGTTGCCGGGGCGTTTTATGACAATGTTCGCACCTGTGACTATGTCTTCCGCTACGGCGGAGATGAGTTCTTGATTGTGCTAACGGAAATCACCGAAGCCGATACCCTGCGCATTGCCGAGCGGATCCGCCGACGTGTGGAAAAAATTAAGGTTCATTCCCCGACAGGCGAGCCAATACCGTTGTCGCTTTCGATTGGTGCGGCCATGTTTAATGGTCATCCTGACTACGAACGTCTGATTCAGGCTGCGGATGAGGCGTTGTATGGGGCAAAACGACGGGGGCGAAACTGCGTGGAGTTATGGAAAGCGCAGTGATGTTTCTAAAGTGTCCCCTGCAGGAATCGAACCTGCAACTAGCCCTTAGGAGGGGCTCGTTATATCCATTTAACTAAGGGGACGAGGCGGCACGAGTATAGCGTTATTTACACTTTGCGTTAAGCGCATTGCCGCCCGACTGCTCAAAGAGTCACCATTCAGGCCGATTTTTTTGCCGCTTTATCATCATTTTCCCGCGCTTTCAGTTCGGCTTTACGCTTGTTAGACATGTCGTTACGGATCTGGGCATGACTCAACAGTGCAAAAATAAAGGTTCCGCCGCAGATGTTGCCTGCAAGCGTGGGCAGTGCGAATGGCCAGAAGAAATCGCTCCAGTGAAGGGTGCCATTAAATACCAGATAGAGGATTTCTACCGTACCCACCACGATATGGGTGGTGTCGGCCAGCGCAATCAGCCACGTCATTAATATGATCACCACAATTTTGGCGCTGCCTGCGGAAGGGAACATCCAGACCATTGTCGCGATAATCCAACCAGAGATAATCGCATTAGAGAACATTTCTACTGGCGTGTTTTTCATCACATCCATACCGATTTTCACAAACGCATCCCGGGTGGGTTCATCAAAAATCGGCATATATTCAAAGGCCCAGGCGGCGATACCCGTGCCGATAAGGTTGCCCAGCAGGACAACGCTCCACAGGCGCATCAGTAAGCCAAAGTTACCCAGGGTCGGGTTTTGCATGACCGGCAGAACGGCGGTGACCGTGTTTTCGGTAAAAAGCTGCTGGCGGGCCATAATGACGATGATAAAGCCGAAGGTGTAGCCCAGATTCTCCAGCAAAAAGCCACCGGGTACACCTTCAAGCTGCACATGGAAAATGCCCTTTGCAAGTAGCGATGCCCCCATGGAGAGGCCTGCCGCGATAGCGGACCATAGCAGGGCCATGGCATCGCGCTCCATCTCCTTTTCCCCATCCTGACGGATATGTTCATGGATCGCCATTGCGCGGGAGGGAAGGCGATCTTCATCAATCTCTATCTTTTCACCGCGCTCTTTTTCCTCGCTCTCAATTTCAAGTTCTTCATTGCTCTCGCCAATTTTCTCTTCGCCCACGTCTTTCATAACCGCTCCAGTTGGGTGTTCTTTCTTTTAAGCGTAGCGGCTTTTAATGAAATGCCCGTGGGGATGCTCTTAAAGTGAGGGTAATGGCAACAAAGGTGAGACATCTCATTCAAAGCCATTATAAAATTGCCAGCGAAACGAATTCTAAAAGCCAGGCTATGCTGAGATCAGAGTGACGGTGGTTACTGCCCGTAATTGTGCTCATAGACATCGGTAAACGTGCTGATACAATCACTTGCACGTTTACAGACGGAGCATCAAATGCTCCGTTACGGATGGCAATCAACGATAGCCATACTGAACAGGGAGAATTTTATGAAACTTCGGCTGTCGGCGCTTGCGCTGGGCGCGACGATGCTTGTGGGCTGCGCCAGCTCCGGGGAGCAAACGGGACGCTCCGATCCTCTCGAAGGATTTAACCGCTCAATGTATAGCTTCAACTATAACGTGCTGGATCCGTATGTGGTTCGCCCGGTGGCGGTTGCATGGCGTGATTATGTTCCCCAGCCTGCGCGTAACGGGTTGAGCAATTTCACCAGTAACCTTGAAGAGCCAGCGGTGATGGTCAACTACTTCCTGCAAGGCGATCCGTATCAGGGGATGGTGCACTTTACTCGCTTCTTCCTGAACTCCCTGCTGGGGATGGGGGGCTTTATCGATGTCGCCGGCATGGCGAACCCGAAACTGCAGCGTGAACAGCCGCACCGCTTCGGGAGTACGCTGGGTCATTATGGCGTCGGTTACGGCCCTTACGTTCATCTGCCGTTCTATGGCAGCTTTACCGTGCGTGATGATGGCGGTGATATGGTGGATACGCTGTATCCGGTTCTTTCGTGGCTGACCTGGCCGCTGTCGATTGGTAAATGGACGGTAGAAGGGATTGAAACACGTGCGCAACTGCTCGATTCAGACGGTCTGCTGCGTCAGTCTTCCGATCCATACATCATGGTGCGTGAAGCCTACTTCCAGAATCATGACTTTATTGCCAATGGTGGCAAGCTGAAGCCGGAAGAGAATCCAAACGCGAAGGCAATCGAGAACGAATTAAAAGATATCGATTCGGAATAAATAAAAAAGGTGAGCGATGCTCACCTTTTTTGATCCCTGCGCGAATTAGAACGCGTAGTTGAAGTTCAGGCCATACAGCCAGGCTTTACCTTCGGAAGAGAACTCATACGGACCTTCCTTGAAGCTGACTTTTTGACCGTGCATGTACGAAACACCCGCATCGACGGAGGCATCTTTGTTGAATGCATAGGTCGCACCGGCGCTCAGCCAGAAGCGGTCCTGATCCGGAATAGAGATAGAACGTTTGTCTGCCGGAACCGGGCTATCATCGAAGGCAATACCGGTACGGAACGTCCAGTTGTCATCCATGTAGTAAGTGGTACCCAGTGCGATGCGGTAGGCATCACGGAAGCTTTCATCTTTATAGAACAGCGTGTCGCCTTTGCTGTTGGTCGCTTTCAGCTCCTGGAACTGGCTCCAGCTGGTGTAGGTCAGGCTATAGTGAATCGCCCACTGTGGTGCCACGCGGTTATAACCGGACAATTCCCACATTTCCGGTAAGTGCAGGCTCAGAGAACCGCCAGTGGTACGGCCATCGGTGCCCATTGGCAGGCCGAAGGTGCCGAGGATCTGGTTATAAGCAGAAGGCAGGCTGCTCTTGTAGTCGCCGTCAAAGTCGATTTTCACTTCGGAACGGTAGGTGAAACCGTAACGGTTGTTTTTATCGAGTTCATAAAGGATACCGGCGTTCCAGCCAAAGCCCCACTCGTCACCCTTCAGATACGCGATCTGGGTGTCTGCCGGGATCCCTGCAACCTGTTGTGCCAGAGGCGGCGGCAGTGCGCCGGAGCCCGCAACGATTTTGCCGAGATCGCCCGCGTAACGTTCGATTTTCGCTTTAGCGTAAACGGCATCAAAGCCAACGCCGAAGCTCCAGTTACTGTTCAGACGGTAAGCACCGCTCAGGTTCAGGTTCAGGGTCTCAAGGTCGGTCTTACCGCCGTAGGCGCCTGCTGCGTAGTCGTTATTAAACTCGGTCGCTAAACCATAGTTAGAGGTTACTGATGCACCCCAGCCAAACTGGTCGTTGATTGGCGCGACGAAGTGCAGGTTGGGCACCCATGCCGTTGGCGCGATGTTATCGGAATTCAGGCTGGCTCCGCTCGGGGAACGGCCCGTAATATCCACACCCGGATCAACAAAGATAGCGCCCGCTGAGAACGTTGGGCGATCAAACATCATGATCAGCGCAGGGTTACGACTGGCGTTACCTGCATCATCAGCAATTGCACCTTCCCCGGAATACGCACGGCCAAGGCCAGAGGAAGAAAATTCGTTTAACTGGAAGCCCGCTGACCAGGCGGACGTAGAGACGATTGCCACTGCGACTGCCAGCGCAGTCTTGTTGAACAGGGTTTTCTGGCTCATGACCATAACCTCATTGAGTTATTTTTATTCAATAATTGTTACATACCGTAACAGGAGCGCGAAGTGTAGGGTCTGAGGTATGACATACAAATCAGACCAGTGGCCAGAGTATAGGTCTGACCAGCTAGAATGTTGCAAGTTTGTTTATTAATATTTTCAAACATGTTTCTTGAAACGAGATCTGGTTGGCAAAAATGTGACCACCCCGACTCACCCAAACGGGTGAATTTTGTTTTAGATCATTTTTTAGTGTGATATTGGTCACTTATCCCGTTTTGCGCCATTAACGGCTGGAGAGCGTCTGCATCGGGGCGTAAAATATCAGCATCGTGTTTGTCTCGCGTCCTGCGCGAATACAGAGGAAATTGAGATATGAGTAAATGCAGTGCTGATGAAACCCCGGTTTGCTGCTGTATGGATGTTGGTACCATTATGGACAACTCCGATTGCACCGCCTCTTACAGCCGCGTGTTCACCAACCGTGCCGAAGCGGAAGAAACCCTGGCGGCGCTGAGCAAGCGTGCGCGCGACGTAGAATCCGATCCGTGTGAAATCAAGTCCACCTTCACGGAAGTGGACGGCGGCGTGAAGCTGGATATCGACTTTGTTTTCGCCTGCGAAGCTGAAACGCTGATTTTCCAGTTAGGCCTGCGTTAATTCCTGCGGTCTGGAGCCCTCACCCCAGCCTTATCCACGGGTGAGGGTATAAACACTCAAAACGGTAACCTCTGGGTTACCGTTTTGTTTTTACCTCGGGGCATTTTCTTTTTCTTCTCTGTGTTTTAGTTCGCATTTTTTCGTTTCCCCAATTGGCTGAATGTAAAAAAATGGTTAAGACTACTTATCAGGTCAGACCACTTTATGTTTGCAAAAATTTTTACAGGGGAATGTTATGAGTCAGGCATTACCGCTTATCACCCGACAAGGTGACCGCATTGCCATTGTCAGTGGATTGCGTACGCCGTTTGCGCGTCAGGCGACAGCGTTTCACGGCATACCGGCTGTCGATCTGGGGAAAATGGTGGTGGGGGAGATGCTGGCTCGCAGCGAAATACCGCCTGACGTCATTGAGCAGCTGGTTTTTGGCCAGGTTGTTCAGATGCCTGAAGCCCCCAACATTGCACGAGAAATTGTCCTCGGCACCGGGATGAACGTGCATACGGATGCCTACAGCGTTAGCCGTGCGTGTGCAACCAGCTTTCAGGCGGTGGCAAACGTGGCCGAAAGCCTGATGGCGGGCACCATCCGCGCCGGGATCGCCGGCGGGGCAGACTCCTCCTCCGTACTGCCGATAGGGGTCAGTAAAAAGCTGGCCCGCATTCTGGTGGATGCAAATAAAGCACGCACCGCCGGGCAAAAACTCAAACTCTTCTCGCGTTTACGCCTTCGTGACCTGATGCCTGTTCCACCCGCCGTGGCTGAATATTCCACCGGCCTGCGCATGGGCGATACCGCCGAGCAGATGGCCAAAACCTACGGCATTACTCGGGAGCAGCAGGATGCGCTGGCACACCGTTCCCATCAGCTGGCGGCGAAAGCCTGGTCGGAAGGCAAACTGGCCGATGAGGTGATGACCGCGTATATCCCGCCTTATCGCGAACCGCTGGCGGAAGATAACAACATTCGTGGCACCTCGACGCTGGCGGATTACGCCAGACTGCGTCCGGCATTTGACCGTAAACACGGTACCGTTACGGCCGCCAACAGTACTCCGCTGACGGATGGTGCTGCCGCGGTGATCCTGATGACGGAATCGCGTGCCAGAGAGCTGGGTCTTACCCCGCTCGGTTATCTGCGCAGCTACGCGTTCACGGCGATTGATGTCTGGCAGGACATGCTGTTAGGCCCGGCCTGGTCCACGCCGCTGGCGCTGGAGCGTGCGGGGTTGACTCTCGCTGATTTAACGCTGATTGATATGCACGAGGCCTTTGCTGCGCAGACTCTGGCTAACGTTCAACTGCTGGCCAGTGAACGTTTCGCGCGTGATGTGCTTGGCCGCGCCCATGCCACCGGAGAAGTGGATCAGAGTAAATTTAACGTGCTGGGCGGCTCTATCGCCTACGGTCATCCGTTTGCGGCAACGGGCGCAAGGATGATCACCCAAACATTACATGAGTTACGTCGCCGTGGCGGCGGCTTTGGCCTCGTCACCGCCTGTGCCGCAGGTGGTCTGGGGGCAGCAATGGTTCTGGAGGCTGAATAATGGCAATGGCATCTGCATTTAATTTGACGGTTCGCCTCGATAACGTGGCTGTGATTACCATTGACGTGCCCGATGAAAAGATGAATACCCTGAAGGCAGAATTTGGCGTTCAGGTGCGCGAGATGTTAAAGCAGATCCGCGAAAACAAAGCGATTCGCGGACTGGTATTTATCTCGGCGAAGCCAGACAACTTTATAGCCGGGGCCGATATCAATATGATCGCCCGGGCGCAAAGTGCGCAGGAAGCTGAAGATCTGGCGCGCCAGGGGCAGCAGGTGATGGCGGAGATCCACGCTCTGCCGATCCCGGTGATCGCCGCGATCCACGGTGCATGCCTGGGCGGCGGGCTGGAACTGGCGTTGGCCTGCCATAGCCGTATTTGTACTGACGACGCGAAAACCGTTCTCGGGTTGCCGGAAGTACAGTTAGGGTTACTTCCCGGGTCCGGTGGGACGCAGCGTCTGCCGCGGCTGGTGGGCGTCAGCACGGCGCTGGAGATGATCTTAACCGGTAAACAGCTGCGCGCCCGTCAGGCGCTGAAAGCGGGACTGGTTGATGACGTCGTCCCGCACTCCATTTTGCTGGAAGCCGCCGTGGAGCTGGCGCTGAAGGGACGTCAGGCAAAACGTGTTCTGCCGGTGCGTGAGCGCATCCTGGCCGGGCCATTGGGACGAACGTTGCTGTTCAGCATGGTGGGCAAGAAAACCGAACAAAAGACCAAAGGTAACTATCCGGCGGCGAAGCGCATTCTTGAGGTGATTGAAACCGGGCTGTCGCAGGGCAGCAGCAGCGGCTATGCCGCAGAGGCAAAAGCCTTCGGTGAGCTGGCGATGACACCGCAATCGCAGGCGCTGCGCAGCATCTTCTTTGCCAGCACTGACGTTAAAAAAGATCCGGGTAGCGATGCTGAACCAGCACCGCTCAACGCCGTTGGCGTCCTGGGGGGCGGACTGATGGGTGGCGGCATTGCGTTTGTCACTGCCAGCAAAGCCAAATTGCCTGTACGTATCAAAGACATCAACCCGAAAGGGATCAATCACGCGCTGCAGTACAGCTGGCAGAACCTTGATCAAAAGGTTAAACGCCGCCATATCAAGGCAAGCGAGCGGGATAAAACCGTGGCCATGATCAGCGGCACTACCGACTACCGTGGTTTTGCCCATCGCGATCTGGTGATTGAAGCGGTGTTCGAAGATCTGGCGCTTAAACAGCAGATGGTCGCCGACGTTGAGCAACATTGTGCGCCGCACACGATTTTCGCCTCGAACACCTCTTCATTACCGATCGGTGATATCGCAGCGAAAGCCGCGCGTCCTGAGCAGGTGATTGGCCTGCACTTTTTTAGTCCGGTCGAAAAAATGCCGCTGGTGGAGGTTATTCCACACGCGTCAACCAGCCCGCAGACTGTCTCTACGGTAGTGAAACTGGCGAAAAAGCAGGGGAAAACCCCGATCGTCGTGGCGGATAAAGCGGGATTCTACGTCAACCGGATTCTGGCGCCATATATCAACGAAGCGATGCGCCTGCTGGTGGAAGGGGAGAAGATCGAACACGTCGACGAGGCGCTGGTCAAGTTTGGTTTCCCCGTTGGCCCAATCCAACTTTTGGATGAGGTAGGAATAGACACCGGCACTAAAATTATACCTGTGCTGGAGGCCGCATATGGCGAGCGTTTTAGCCCGCCTGCAAACATTGTTTCTGCAATTTTGAAGGACGATCGCAAAGGCAGAAAAAATGAACGCGGTTTCTATCTTTACGGTGCAAAAGGGCGTAAAAGCAAGAAACAGGTCGACCCTTCGGTCTATGGGCTTATCCCGACAACCGGACAGGCGAAACTGTCTGCCGTTCAGTGTGCTGAACGCTGTGTGATGATGATGCTTAATGAAGCCGCACGCTGTTTTGGCGAGCAGGTGATTAAAAGCGCACGCGATGGCGATATTGGCGCCGTATTTGGTATTGGTTTCCCGCCGTTCCTTGGCGGCCCGTTCCGTTACATGGACACCCTCGGAGCGGGTGAAGTGGTTGCGATTCTGCAACGTCTTGCCGCGCAGTATGGTCCCCGGTTTACACCCTGTGACGAATTATTGCAGATGGCGGAACGGGGCCAGACATTTTGGCCAGCAAGGGAAACTGTCCTCGTAAGTTGAGGTCAAAGAAGGGTAAATCCGTCGGTGAATGAATCTGATTTGGCGATTTTGTAAACAGAGATTGACTATACTTACGCCATTGAGGTAAAAAACAGCGTTTCATTCACCGAATGGATCAGGCACAATGCCCGGCCATCGGGTTTTCTACCTCAAGCATTAATCGCGGGTAGTTAACGCCGGTGATTCTGGTTAACAAAAGCGGTGCAATATGCAAGTTTTTATCATGCGTCACGGCGACGCGGCACTCGATGCCGCCAGTGACTCAGTACGTCCTTTAACCGTCTGTGGCTGCGACGAATCTCGTCAGATGGCTAACTGGCTTAAAGGTCAAAAAGTGGACATTGAACGCGTTCTGGTGAGTCCGTTCCTGCGTGCTGAACAGACGCTGGATGTGGTAGGGGAGTGTATGAACCTGCCGACCAGTGTGGATGTTCTCCCTGAACTCACGCCGTGTGGTGATGTCGGCCTTGTCAGTGCCTACCTGCAGGCGCTGTGCAATGAAGGTGTCGCTTCTGCACTGGTCATTTCCCACCTGCCACTGGTTGGCTATCTGGTATCTGAGCTGTGCCCGGGCGAGACGCCACCGATGTTTACGACCTCCGCCATTGCCAACGTTACCCTCGACGAAACCGGCAAAGGGGTCTTCAACTGGCAAATGAGTCCATGCAATCTCCGGATGGCGAAAGCAATCTGAGGTGACGTGCGATAAGGCGGGAGCAACTATGCCTCCCGCCGTGTTCTCAGGGCAGTTCTGGCGGTTGCCACTCTTCAACTTCAATCAACACCAGCAAGGCGGCATCTCCGCCGTACTCCTTAGGTGCCTGATGAAACGCCATCACGTGTGGATGCTGAGCCAGCCACAGCGGCGTTTGTTGCTTAAGAACATGTTTACCGTGGCCGTGCATCACGCAGGCACAAAACACATGTTCGCGGCGGCAGGCGGCAATCAACGCCCCCAGCTCCTGCTTTGCCTGCATCTGCGTTAAACCGTGCAGATCGAGAAACAGCTCGGGTGAATAATCTCCCCGGCGTAATTTTTTCAGCTCAAAATGGCTGACATCGTCGCGTACATATTTCACCGCACCCTGCGTGTTAAGCAGCGGCTGAAATTCATCTGAAAAATAGTGGCTATTATCCGCCTGCTCCTGCAACAGCCTTTTGACCGGCACTTCGCTGACTTTTTTGCGCATCGGCCGGTGGACAATCGTGTCCTGCTTGATTTGACGCGTCCCGGTCATGAGCTGACGGAAGAGCGCCTGATCCTCCTCGCTGAGCGATGTTTTCTTTTTCATTCGTCGTTCTCATCTCGTATTTCCGATAGTGTACCCGACTAAACGCATTTTTTAACCTCAAGCGGTATGCGTCATTGCTGATTTATCGCCGTCTTCATGGCAAACTAGCCGCCGAAAATTATGCGAGCATGCCCTGGAGGAAAGAGTGGATAAAATTTTTGTCGATGAAGCAGTAAACGAGCTGCATACCATACAGGACATGTTGCGCTGGTCGGTTAGCCGCTTCAGCGCCGCCAATATCTGGTACGGACACGGCACCGATAACCCGTGGGATGAAGCTGTTCAACTGGTGCTGCCTTCTCTCTACCTGCCGCTCGATATTCCGGAAGACATGCGCACCGCGCGCCTGACCTCCAGCGAAAAGCACCGCATCGTTGAGCGCGTGATCCGCCGCGTGAACGAGCGTATTCCGGTTGCCTATCTGACCAACAAAGCCTGGTTCTGCGGTCACGAATTCTATGTTGATGAACGCGTGCTGGTGCCGCGCTCGCCAATTGGTGAGCTTATCAACAACCACTTCGAAGGCCTGATTAACCGTCAACCGCAACACATTCTGGATATGTGTACCGGCAGCGGCTGCATTGCCATTGCCTGCGCTTATGCCTTCCCGGAAGCGGAAGTGGACGCGGTGGACATCTCCACCGACGCGCTGGCGGTAACCGAGCACAACATTGAAGAACACGGGCTGATCCACCATGTTACGCCGATCCGCTCCGATCTGTTCCGTGACCTGCCAACGTTGCAGTACGATCTGATCGTGACCAACCCGCCGTACGTGGATGCGGAAGATATGTCCGATCTGCCAAACGAATACCGTCACGAGCCAGAATTGGGCCTGGCATCGGGCTCTGACGGCCTGAAGCTGACCCGCCGCATTCTGGCCTGCGCGCCGGATTATCTGACTGACGACGGTGTTCTGATTTGTGAAGTGGGCAACAGCATGGTACATCTGATAGAGCAGTACCCGGATGTGCCGTTCACCTGGCTTGAGTTCGACAACGGCGGTGACGGCGTCTTTATGCTGACCAAAGCGCAACTGCTCGACGCGCGTGAACATTTCAGCATCTACAAAGATTAATCCAGCGGGCTTCGGCCCGTTTCACAACGCTCAAACACAAAAAACAACATCGGAGCCGTGATGGCAGGAAACAGTATTGGACAAGTATTCCGCGTGACCACCTTTGGTGAGTCGCACGGGCTGGCACTGGGCTGTATCGTTGACGGCGTACCGCCCGGCATCGAGCTTACCGAAGCAGATTTACAGCACGATCTCGACCGTCGTCGTCCGGGCACCTCTCGCTACACCACGCAGCGTCGCGAGCCGGACCAGGTCAAAATTCTCTCTGGCGTTTTCGAAGGCCGCACCACCGGCACCAGCATCGGTCTGCTGATTGAAAACACCGATCAGCGTTCTCAGGACTACGGCGCCATCAAAGATGTGTTCCGCCCGGGCCACGCCGACTACACCTACGAGCAAAAGTACGGTTTCCGCGACTATCGCGGCGGCGGACGTTCTTCGGCGCGTGAAACCGCAATGCGCGTGGCGGCCGGCGCCATTGCCAAAAAGTACCTGCAGCAGAAATTTGGCATCGTGATCCGCGGTTGCCTGACCCAGATGGGCGACATTCCGCTGGCCATTAAAGACTGGGATCAGGTTGAACAGAACCCGTTCTTCTGTGCCGATGTCGATAAGCTGGAGGCGCTGGACGAACTGATGCGTGGCCTGAAAAAAGAGGGCGACTCTATCGGGGCTAAAGTGACCGTGGTGGCTGACGGCGTACCGCCAGGCTGGGGTGAGCCCGTGTTTGACCGCCTGGACGCCGACATTGCCCACGCGCTGATGAGCATCAACGCGGTGAAGGGGGTCGAAATTGGCGACGGTTTTGACGTGGTATCCCTGCGCGGCAGCCAGAACCGCGACGAAATTACAAAAGAGGGCTTCCAGAGCAACCATGCGGGTGGCATTCTCGGCGGCATCAGCAGCGGGCAGCAGATTATCGCCAATATCGCGCTGAAGCCAACCTCCAGCATTACCGTGCCGGGCCACACGATTAACCGCTCTGGTGAAGAAGTTGAGATGATCACCAAAGGACGTCACGATCCGTGCGTGGGGATCCGCGCGGTGCCGATCGCAGAAGCGATGCTGGCAATCGTGCTGATGGATCACTTCCTGCGTCAGCGTGCGCAGAATGCGGATGTGACGACCACCATTCCACGCTGGTAACTATGAAAAAAACCGCAATTGCTCTGCTGGCGCTGCTTGCCAGTGGAGCCAGTCTGGCCGCCACGCCGTGGCAAAAAATCACCCACCCGGTGGCGGGAAGCGCGCAGTCGATTGGTGCGTTTTCCAACGGCTGTATCGTTGGCGCGCAGGAACTGCCTCTGCAGTCGGATACCTATCAGGTGATGCGTACCGACCAGCGTCGCTACTTCGGCCACCCTGATCTGGTGCTGTTTATCCAGCGTCTGGGCAACCAGGTGCATAACCTGGGGCTGGGTACGATGCTGATTGGCGATATGGGAATGCCTGCTGGCGGGCGTTTCAACGGTGGGCATGCCAGCCACCAGACCGGGCTGGATGTGGATATCTTCCTGCAGTTGCCCAAAGCGCGCTGGAGTTCTGCACAATTGCTGAAGCCGCAGGCGCTGGATCTGGTGGCGCGCGACGGCAAAAGCGTTGTGCCGTCGCTGTGGACGCCGGATGTCTTCAGCCTGATTAAGCTGGCAGCCAAAGATAACGACGTCACGCGGATCTTCGTTAACCCGGCCATCAAACAGCAGCTCTGCCTGGATGAAGGGACCGATCGTGACTGGCTGCGCAAAGTGCGCCCGTGGTTCCAGCATCGTGCCCATATGCACGTGCGTCTGCGTTGCCCGGCGAACAGTCTGGAATGCGAGGATCAGCCGTTACCGCCGCCAGGCGATGGCTGTGGTGCGGAACTGCAAAGCTGGTTTGAACCGGCAAAACCTGGAACCTCTAAGCCTGAGAAGAAGACACCGCCTCCGTTGCCGCCTTCCTGCCAGGCGCTACTGGATGAGCATGTACTTTAATGGATAATTTCGTCGATCTGTTTATGGTGTCACCGCTGCTGCTGGTGGTGCTGTTCTTTGTTGCGATGCTGGCCGGTTTTATCGATGCCCTCGCGGGCGGTGGCGGGTTGTTAACCGTCCCGGCGCTGCTGGCGGCGGGCATGAGCCCGGCCCAGGCGCTTGCCACTAATAAACTTCAGGCCTGTGGCGGGTCGCTTTCCGCATCGCTCTATTTTATCCGCCGTAAGGTGGTCAATCTTGCCGATCAGAAGCTCAATATTCTGATGACCTTCATCGGTTCGACCTCCGGTGCGCTGTTGGTTCAGCACGTGCAGTCTGACATCCTGCGTCAGATCCTGCCGGTGCTGGTCATCTGTATTGGTCTCTACTTTCTGCTGATGCCAAAGCTCGGTGAAGAGGACAGGCAGCGTCGGCTGCATGGTCTGCCGTTCGCGCTTATCGCAGGCGGCTGCGTCGGGTTTTACGATGGCTTCTTTGGCCCTGGTGCCGGGTCGTTCTATGCCCTGGCGTTTGTCACGCTGGCCGGATTTAACCTCGCCAAATCGACCGCCCACGCTAAAGTGCTGAATGCCACCTCGAACGTCGGCGGCCTGCTGCTGTTTATCATTGGCGGCAAGGTTATCTGGGCAACCGGGTTTGTGATGATGGCGGGGCAGTTTTTAGGCGCACGCGCGGGTTCGCGTCTGGTATTAAGCAAAGGACAGAAGCTGATTCGCCCGATGATCGTCATCGTTTCGGCGGTGATGAGCGCCAAGCTTCTTTATGACAGCCATGGACAGGAGATCCTCACCTGGTTGGGGATGAACGCATGAACAGGACGCATAACTATGAACAGCTGATTGAGATCTTTGACGGCTGTTTTGCTGACGATTTTAATACCCGTCTGATTAAAGGCGACGACGAACCGATCTATCTTCCTGCTGATGCAGAGGTTCCGTATAACCGAATCGTGTTTGCGCACGGTTTCTACGCCAGTGGTCTGCATGAGATTTCACACTGGTGTATTGCGGGAAAAGCGCGTCGCGAGCTGGTGGACTTTGGTTACTGGTACTGTCCGGACGGACGTGACGCGGCGACGCAGGGTCAGTTTGAAGATGTGGAAGTCAAACCGCAGGCGCTGGAGTGGCTGTTCTGCGTGGCGGCAGGATTCCCGTTCAACGTCAGCTGTGACAACCTCGAAGGGGATTTTGAGCCAGACCGCATTGTCTTCCAGCGCCGCGTGCATGCGCAGGTGATGGAGTATCTTGAGAAAGGCATCCCGGAACGCCCGGCACGCCTGATCAAGGCTTTACAGAATTATTACCATACGCCGGAGATCACGGCGGAATGCTTCCCGTGGCCGGAAGATCTTTAACAGAGGAAAGAAGATGATCGCAGAATTTGAATCACGCATTCTGGCGTTAATTGATGACATGGTGGAACACGCCAGTGATGATGAGCTGTTCGCCAGCGGTTATCTGCGTGGTCACCTGACGCTGGCCGTTGCCGAGCTGGAAGCCGGGGACGATCACTCTGCCGAGGCCATTCATGATGAAGTGACCCGTAGCCTGGAAAAAGCCATTCAGGCCGGCGAACTTTCTCCCCGCGACCAGTCTCTGGTGCTGGGCATGTGGGACAACCTGTTCCAGCAGGCGAAAGCGAAGTAAGCGTTTCACCTCCCTCTCCCGGTGGGAGAGGGGTAGGGCACCCTACTTAACCTGCTTCCCCTTCAGCAATTTCCGCACCCACAATCGATTCGGGTTCAGCCCTGCGAGCGTAGTTCTGTCCAGCGGAATGGGCTCATCGCTCATGTGCGCGGCTAACACTTCCGCCAGCAGCGGCGCAGAACACAACCCGCGCGAGCCCAGCCCGCCCAGCATAAACAGCTCCGGATGCACCGGTGCGGCCACCGCCGTTTCCTTGTGCTCAGCCAGATCCTGATACGCTTCAAGCGTTGCCTCATAGTCCGGTACATTTCCCGCCATCGGCAGATGATCGCGAGTCGCACAGCGCACGCCGCAGCGCGCTTCTCCCTCGCTGACGTCAACCTCTCTCGCCCACGCCGCATCCGGGAAGCAGTCAATCAGGCGCTGGCGATTTTGCTGCTGATCCTCCTCGCGGTAATGCATGTCCGTTTCACCGCGATGGTAGCTGGCTCCGATGCAGTGATGAGCATTAGACGGATTTTGCGGCGTCAGGTAGCCGTCATAGCACAGCACCTGGCGCAGTTTGCTCAGTGCGGGCGCGGTCGGGATATGGCTTACCTGGCCGCCGACCGGATAAACGGGCAAGGTTTCTGTCTGGATAAACTGGTTGATGTGATGTCCGTTTGCCAGCACAACGCTGGCATGCGTGGCCTCTTTGTCATCGGCAAAGCGCAGGGTCCAGTGGGCTGTCCGGCTAAGCGATGCAACCTTATGAGCATAATGCACCGTCAGACCGCGTGACTGCGCCAGGCTCATTGCCGCAGTGGTCAGTTCGGCGGGGCACAGCCAGCCGCCGAGGGGATACTGAATACCGCCGCAGCCCGTCTCAACGTCGGTGGTGTCTGTCACCGCTTGCGCACTTACCGCGCGGGCAATCTCTTCCGGCAGGCCCAGAGACAGCATCTGCGTGATTTTTTGCTGACTCTTCTCATCCCAGCCGAGCTGCGTCACGCCGCACCAGTCATGGTCGAACGCCACCGGAAGGGCGTCGTATACGCGACGGGCGAAGGTAAAGGCGGCCGGGAAAAACTGGAACAGTGCCGGGTCGTGTGCGCTTAAAAGCGGATAGAGCGCTCCCTGACGGTTGCCGGAAGCCCCGCTGGCTGGCGCAGCGTCAGCACAGTAGAGGGTCACCTGCCAGCCCCGGTGCAGCAGCGCGAGAGAGAGCAGAGCGCTGGCGATCCCTCCGCCAACGATCGCCACCTCGCGGGATGCGCTGGCGCGGCGTGCAAACCAGGGCGCACGGGCGGGGATCGCCAGCGTCTGTTCCATCGTCCCGACCAGCATGTCGCGCTTGCGGCCAAACCCTTTGGTCTTTCGCATCGTAAAGCCCGCTTCCTGCAACCCACGGCGAACAAAACCGGCGGAGGTAAAAGTCGCGAGCGTTGCGCCCGGTCGCGCCAGGCGAGCCATCGCGCTAAACAGATGCTGACTCCACATCTCCGGGTTTTTGGCAGGCGCAAAGCCGTCAAGGAACCACGCGTCCACCTTCTGGTTCATTGAATCATCAAGCTTATCGGTCAGTTCATTGATATCGCCGAGCCATAAGTCCAGCGTGACGCGTCCACCGTCCAGCAGCAGACGATGGCAACCGCCGATGGCGGGCGGCCACTGTGCCTGAAGCTGTTCTGCCCACGAGGCAAGCTCCGGCCAGTGCTGATGTGCCAGCCGCAGGTCGTGCGCGGTGAGCGGAAATTTTTCGAAACTGATGAAATGTAATCTTTGTAGCGTAGCCTCAGGATGGGCAGCGTGAAACTGGTCGAAAGCCTGCCAGAGGGTCAGAAAATTCAGCCCGGTACCGAACCCGCTCTCTGCGACCACAAACAGACTGCGCGGATGAACGGGGAAGCGTGCGCTGAGCTGATTTCCGTCGAGGAAAACATAGCGGGTTTCTTCCAGTCCGTTATCATTAGAAAAATAGACGTCATCAAAATCTCGGGAAACAGGTGTACCCTCAGCGTTGAATTCGAGGTTGGCGGGTTGTATAGCGTTTTGTTTCACGTAAGTTACTCGTCTGACAGGCAGTGGCACGATCTTAACGATGTGAGTCCATCGGTGCAAATTTCCGCAGAAAATGTCTGATCGGACTTGTTCGGCGTACAAGTGTACGCTATTGTGCGACTCGAAACTTACTATAGTGCGACTTACAGAGGTATTGAATGAAACGTGCAGTGATTACTGGCCTGGGCATTGTTTCCAGCATCGGTAATAACCAGCAGGAAGTCCTGGCATCTCTGCGTGAAGGACGCTCCGGGATCACTTTCTCTGAAGAGTTTAAAGATTCAGGTATGCGTAGCCACGTATGGGGTAACGTCAAACTGGACACCACCGGTTTGATTGACCGCAAAGTGGTTCGTTTCATGAACGATGCCTCTATTTATGCTTATCTCTCCATGCAGGAAGCGATCAAAGATTCCGGCCTGAGCGAAGAGGTTTACCAGAACAACCCGCGTGTGGGTCTGATTGCCGGTTCCGGTGGTTCGTCCAAAGCGCAGGTATTCGGTGCTGACGCCATGCGCAGCCCGCGTGGTCTGAAAGCAGTAGGTCCGTACGTGGTGACCAAAGCCATGGGTTCTGCGGTTTCCGCGTGCCTGGCTACCCCATTTAAAATTCACGGTGTGAACTACTCCATCAGCTCTGCATGTGCCACTTCCGCACACTGCATCGGTAATGCTGTTGAGCAGATCCAACTGGGTAAACAGGACATCGTATTTGCTGGCGGCGGCGAAGAGCTGGGCTGGGAAATGGCCTGTGAATTCGACGCGATGGGTGCCCTGTCTACCAAATACAATGAAACCCCGGATAAAGCATCCCGTACCTATGATGCGCACCGTGACGGTTTCGTTATCGCAGGCGGCGGCGGTATGGTTGTGGTTGAAGAGCTGGAACACGCTCTGGCACGTGGCGCGCACATCTACGCTGAGATCGTAGGCTACGGTGCAACGTCTGACGGCGCTGACATGGTTGCTCCATCCGGTGAAGGCGCGGTGCGCTGCATGAAGATGGCGATGCACGGCGTTGATACCCCAATCGACTACCTGAACTCCCACGGTACTTCTACGCCGGTAGGCGATGTGAAAGAATTGGGTGCGATCCGTGAAGTCTTCGGTGATAACAGCCCGGCAATCTCTGCAACCAAAGCCATGACTGGTCACTCTCTGGGTGCGGCTGGCGTGCAGGAAGCGATCTACTCTCTGCTGATGCTGGAAAACGGCTTTATCGCGCCAAGCATCAACATCGAAGAGATGGACGAGCAGGCGGCGGGTCTGAACATCGTGACCAAACCAACGGAAGCGACACTGACGACCGTCATGTCCAACAGCTTCGGTTTCGGTGGGACTAACGCCACGCTGGTGATGCGCAAGCTGAAAGCATAAGTTTTATGTCTGATTAGAAAGGGGAGCCATCAGGCTCCCTTTTTTTATGCATTGACAAGCGGCTGATCGCACAGGCAAACTTCACACCTCAACATTATCCTCACGATAATGCGTAAGCGTTTAACGTCAACCAACGCACCTTAATCCTGATATTCAGGTGGAGGGGGCGTGGCATTTTCCCCGCCTTACTCTTCATTTCGGAGTAAAGCATGACTGCAGTCACTCAAACAGAAACCATCCCGTCAGCGAACGTCTCGCTGTTTCGTATCGCCTTTGCGGTGTTCCTGACCTATATGACCGTTGGCCTGCCGCTGCCGGTGATCCCGCTGTTCGTACACCAGGAGCTGGGCTATGGCAACACCATGGTCGGCATCGCCGTGGGTATCCAGTTTTTAGCGACGGTTTTAACCCGCGGCTACGCCGGACGTCTGGCGGACCAGCACGGTGCCAAACGTTCGGCGCTGCAGGGCATGTTTGCCTGCGGGCTGGCGGGCGGCGCATGGCTGCTGGCTGCGCTTCTGCCGGTAGACGCGGCGTATAAATTTGCCCTGCTGGTGCTGGGACGTTTGATTCTCGGCTTTGGTGAAAGCCAACTGCTGACCGGCACCCTGACCTGGGGAATGGGGCTGGTAGGCCCCGTGCGCTCGGGCAAAGTGATGTCCTGGAACGGCATGGCCATCTACGGCGCACTCGCGGCAGGTGCGCCGCTGGGGCTGTTGATCCACAGCCAGTTCGGTTTTGCCGCGCTGGCGGCCACCACCATGCTGTTACCGCTGCTGGCATGGGCATTTAACGGCTCGGTGCGCAAAGTCCCGGCCCATAAAGGTGAACGTCCTTCCCTGTGGAGCGTGATAGGTCAAATCTGGCAGCCGGGTCTGGGACTCGCGCTACAGGGCGTGGGGTTCGCGGTGATTGGGACATTCGTTTCGCTGTACTTTATGAGCCGCGGCTGGGCAATGGCGGGCTTTACGCTAACCGCCTTTGGTGGCGCGTTTGTTCTGATGCGCGTGCTGTTCGGCTGGATGCCGGATCGCTTTGGTGGCGTGAAGGTGGCGGTGGTGTCACTGGTCATTGAAACCATCGGCCTGCTGCTATTGTGGAATGCGCCCGTGGCCTCTGTTGCGCTTCTTGGCGCGGCGCTGACCGGCTGCGGCTGTTCACTGATCTTCCCGGCGCTGGGGGTTGAGGTGGTAAAACGCGTCGCGCCACAGGTGCGCGGTACGGCGCTGGGCGGTTATGCGGCGTTTCAGGACATCTCATACGGTGTCACCGGGCCGCTGGCGGGGCTCCTGGCCACGTCGTTTGGCTATCCCTCTGTCTTCCTGGCGGGAGCCGTTTCCGCGGTGGTGGGGATTGTGGTGACGCTGGTGGCGTTTCGCCGGTCTTGAGCCGTTGTTGCCGGGGGGCCGCTGCGCCTTCCCCGGCTTACGGTTTGAGTCGTTGTAGGCCCGGTAAGCGCAGCGCCACCGGGCAAAACATCAGGCAACCAGCCAGAAAATCGCGAGTGCAATCAGTAACGCAATAAACAGTAATCCCGGACGCGCAGAGAGGGTTCTGAAGGTCTCTACCACCGGCGCAAACAGCGGGCTGTAGATCGGCTGAATATCCCTGACTTCCGGCACGCCGCCTTCGCGCTCGGCGCGGCGGATAAAGATCTGATTCAGCAAATCCTGCACCTGCGCGGTGGTCAGTACCGTTTGTGGCGTGGCCTGCCAGGTCTGCTGGGCGTAATCCCGAATCACCTCAAATTCATGCGGCTCCAGCGGCTGTTTTAGTGCCGCCTGTAGCGTATGCAGGGTCGGGGTACTCTGGGTACTCAGCGTC
This sequence comes from Enterobacter sp. 22466, assembly GCF_052044775.1. NCBI lineage: Bacteria > Pseudomonadati > Pseudomonadota > Gammaproteobacteria > Enterobacterales > Enterobacteriaceae > Enterobacter > Enterobacter sp. 22466. Next base: position 215,968 of record NZ_JBQENX010000002.1, read on the forward strand.
TGGCGGGCCTGTAGCCAGGTGACCAGATGCGTAAACTGTTTGGCCGGGATCAGCTCACCCGCTTTCACGCCGGAAAGCTCCAGCATCGATTGCCAGATAAGCTTCGTTGACTCGCCAGTGGCGGCGGCCAGTTTGGTCACCATCTGGTTCAGCGTATTGTGTTCAGCAGGCAAAAGTGGACGCTCGGTTGACGGACGCTGTTGCGGTTGCGGGATGGCCAGTTGATTGGTTTGCAATAGCGTCAGCACGGTTTTCAACTGTTCTGGCGTCAGCTGGCTCAGGGCGGTCTGGCCAAACTGCTGGCGAATGAAATCACTGACCGCCTGACGGTTATTGCCCTGGCCTAACAGCTCGGTGAGCTGTGAAACAATCTGCCGGGTGGTGTGATTTTGCTGCGCGGCGGTAATACGCTGATTCAGATTTTGCTCGGCCGCAGGGAAGTGGCGCGACTGCAACGGTGCATCGTTTTTGACACCTAAATCATGCTTTACCCCGGCCCAGACTTCCGCATTTTGCTGGGAAGTCAGCGCGATCAGGCGCGTGATCAGGCGCTCCAGCACGGTGCGCTGTTGCGTGGATAGCGGTTGTTCACCTGCAACGTTTGGCGTGACAGGGCCTTCACCCGGAGGGCGTGGTGGCGTACCTGAAATAGGCTGCATCGTCAAAAATCCTTAAAGTCTAAACTCAGCGTAAACCCGGCATGCGTATATGCCTGGCGGCCAGATTATGGCACACTTGGCAGGTTTTCTTCCTCTCAAACAGGTACTCAGACGTGAAAATCCTCGTTGATGAAAATATGCCTTACGCCCGCGAGCTGTTTAGCCGCCTTGGTAATGTTAAGGCTGTCCCTGGTCGCCCCATTCCGGTAAACGAGCTGGATGATGCAGATGCCCTGATGGTGCGCTCGGTGACCAAAGTAAATGAGGCGTTGCTCTCCGGCAAAGCGATTAAATTCGTTGGAACCGCAACGGCCGGGACGGATCATGTGGATGACAAATGGCTTAAGCAGGCGGGGATCGGTTTTTCCGCCGCGCCTGGCTGTAATGCCATTGCGGTAGTGGAATACGTTTTCTCTTCCCTGCTGATGCTGGCAGAGCGCGACGGGTTTGCGCTGAAAGACCGCACCGTAGGCATTGTCGGGGTGGGCAACGTGGGGGGACGCCTGCAAAAACGCCTTGAGGCGTTAGGCATTCGCACCCTGCTGTGTGACCCGCCGCGTAAAGACAACGGTGATGAAGGTGACTTCCGCACCCTGGATGAGCTGGTTGAAGCGTGCGACGTGATCACCTTCCATACGCCCCTCTTCAAAGAGGGGGCTTATAAGACGCTTCATCTTGCTGATGAGGCGCTGATCCGCCGTCTGAAGGCTGGCACTATTCTGATAAATGCCTGCCGTGGCCCGGTCGTCGATAACGCCGCGCTGCTGAAATGTCTGGAAGAGGGGCAGGAGCTCAGCGTGGTGCTGGACGTCTGGGAGCCGGAGCCCGATCTCAACGTTGCGCTGCTGAACAAGGTCGATGTTGCGACCGCGCATATCGCGGGTTATACGCTTGAAGGAAAGGCCCGCGGCACCACCCAGGTCTTTGAGGCCTATAGCGCCTTTATTGGTCATCCGCAGCAGGTGGCGCTGGACACCTTACTCCCCGCGCCTGAATTTGGCCGTATTACCCTCCATGGCCCGCTCGATCAGGCAACGCTGAAAAGGCTGGTACATTTGGTGTATGATGTGCGCCGCGATGATGCGCTGCTGCGTAAAGTGGCGGGGATCCCGGGTGAGTTTGACAAGCTGCGCAAGAATTACGTTGAGCGTCGTGAATGGTCTTCTCTGTATGTGATATGCGATGACGCGGCGGCGGCAACACTGTTACACAAACTGGGTTTTAACGCCGTTCATCACCCGGCGCATTAATGTCTTCTTAACGCTCCCTGTTGGATACTCCGACAGGGACGCTTTTTTATTTCTGGAGTAAACCACCATGTCTGAAGGCTGGAACATTGCCATTTTAGGTGCCACGGGTGCCGTGGGTGAAGCCCTGCTCGAAACCCTTGCTGAGCGTCAGTTCCCGGTGGGTGATATCTATGCACTGGCCCGCACCGACAGCGCCGGTGAGCATCTGCGTTTTGGCGGCAAATCCGTCATGGTTCAGGATGCCACCGAATTCGACTGGACGCAGGCGCAGCTGGCGTTTTTTGCGGCAGGTGCTGAAGCCACCGCGTCGTACATTGAAGAGGCGACGAATTCTGGCTGTCTGGTGATCGACCTGAGCGGCCTGTTCTCGATGGAGCCGGATGTCCCGCTGGTGGTGCCGGACGTGAACCCGTTTGTGCTGGCTGACTACCGTAACCGCAATATCATTGCGGTTCCCAATAGCCTGACCAGCCAGTTGCTGACCGCTCTTAAACCTTTAATCGACGATGGCGGTCTGTCGCGTATCACCGTGACCAGCCTGCTTTCCGCTTCTGCGCACGGCAAAAAGGCCGTCGACGCGCTGGCAGGACAGAGTGCGAAGCTCCTGAACGGCATCCCGATTGATGAAGACGATTTCTTCGGCCGTCAGCTGGCATTCAATATGCTGCCGCTGCTGCCGGATCGTGAAGGCTCCGTGCGCGAAGAGCGCCGTATCGTTGACGAAGCGCGCAAAATTCTGCAGGACGAGGGGCTGATGATCTCCGCAAACGTCGTGCAGTCGCCGGTCTTTTACGGTCATGCGCAGATGGTAGGTTTCGAAGCCCTGCGTCCGCTGGCCGCAGAAGAAGCGCGTGATGCATTCGGCCGTGGTGAAGACATTGTGCTCTCCGAAGAGAGTGAATTCCCGACGCAGGTTGGCGATGCCACCGGCAGCGCACACCTCTCGGTGGGCTGCGTGCGGAATGACTACGGTATGCCGGAGCAGGTTCAGTTCTGGTCCGTTGCCGATAACGTGCGCTTCGGCGGCGCGCTGATGGCGGTCAAGATCGCTGAAAAACTGGTGCAGGAGTATCTGTACTGATGTCAGACCTGGAACAAAAGCCGGTTCATAAAGTCGCCCTCGGTATCGAGTACGACGGCAGTAAATATTATGGCTGGCAGCGTCAAAATGAGGTGCGCAGTGTCCAGGAAAAACTGGAGAAAGCGCTCTCTCAGGTGGCGAACGAACCGATTAACGTCCTGTGTGCAGGGCGCACTGACGCCGGTGTCCACGGAACGGGGCAGGTGGTTCACTTTGAAACCACCGCCGTGCGCAAGGACGCTGCCTGGACGTTGGGTGTAAATGCGAATTTACCTGGTGACATTGCGGTGCGCTGGGTGAAAGCTGTGCCGGATGATTTTCATGCGCGATTCAGCGCCACTGCGCGCCGTTACCGCTATGTCATCTACAATCAGCGTCTTCGTCCGGCGGTATTAAGCCAGGGCGTGACGCATTTTTACGAGCCGCTGGATGCAGAACGTATGCACCGTGCGGCGCAGTGTCTGATTGGTGAAAATGACTTTACCTCGTTTCGTGCGGTGCAGTGTCAGTCCCGCACGCCGTGGCGTAATGTCATGCACATAAACGTCAGCCGTTTTGGCGCGTATGTGGTGGTGGATATCAAAGCCAATGCCTTTGTACATCATATGGTGCGGAATATTGTGGGCAGCCTGATGGAAGTGGGCGCCGGACACCAGCCGGAGAGCTGGATTGCAGAACTGCTGGCAGCGAAGGACAGAACGCTTGCGGCAGCAACGGCGAAAGCGGAAGGGCTGTATCTGGTCTCGGTGGACTATCCGGACCGGTTTGACCTGCCAAAACCGCCAATGGGCCCGCTGTTCCTGGCGGACTAAACAAAGGTGCAATTAAGGCTTAGACAATATGGACGTAATACGTTTTCTGATTGATTTCATTCTGCATATTGATGTTCACCTGGCGGAGCTGGTCGCGCAGTATGGCGTCTGGGTGTATGCCATTCTGTTCCTCATTCTGTTCTGTGAAACCGGTCTGGTAGTCACGCCGTTCCTGCCGGGGGATTCGCTGCTATTCGTCGCGGGGGCGTTATCCGCGCTGCCCACCAACGATTTGAATGTGCACATAATGGTGGTGCTGATGGTGATCGCCGCAATTGTCGGTGATGCGGTCAACTACACCATTGGACGGGTCTTCGGTGAGCGCTTATTCAGCAATCCGGACTCAAAAATTTTCCGTCGTAGCTATTTAGATAAAACCCATGCGTTTTATGAGCGCCACGGTGGGAAAACCATTATCCTTGCGCGTTTTGTGCCTATTGTGCGTACATTTGCACCGTTTGTGGCGGGAATGGGGCACATGTCCTATCGTCATTTTGCGGCATACAACGTAGTTGGCGCGCTGCTGTGGGTGCTGCTCTTTACCTATGCAGGCTACCTGTTTGGCGATCTCCCTGTGGTTCAGGAAAACCTTAAGTTACTGATTGTAGCGATTATTGTGCTTTCCGTTTTACCGGGTGTTATCGAGATTATTCGCCACAAGCGCGCGGCGGCAAAGCAAGCGAAGTAAATGCACGCAGGCGGTTCGACCACTTTTTTATCCAAAGTTTCGGGCTGTTATGTTTTAATGTGCAACATTCATGGTCTGTTGGAGGCAAAAATGGCATTATTCGCCTCTTACAGCAAAACTGGCATACGACCAGGTTCAGGCAGAAAGGTTATCAATGAGCTGGATTGAACGAATTAAAAGCAACATTACCCCAACGCGTAAAGCGAGCATTCCTGAAGGGGTATGGACGAAGTGTGATAGCTGTGGTCAGGTTCTGTATCGCGCAGAACTGGAGCGCAATCTTGAGGTGTGTCCGAAGTGTGACCACCACATGCGCATGACGGCGCGTAATCGCCTGCACAGCCTGCTGGACGAAGGTTCTCTGGTAGAACTGGGTAGCGAACTTGAGCCAAAAGATGTGCTCAAGTTCCGTGATTCCAAAAAATACAAAGACCGTCTGGCCTCTGCACAGAAAGAGACCGGCGAGAAAGACGCACTGGTCGTGATGAAAGGCACCCTGCACGAGATGCCAGTGGTGGCCGCAGCGTTTGAGTTCTCCTTCATGGGTGGCTCAATGGGCTCCGTGGTGGGGGCGCGCTTTGTGCGTGCTGTTGAGCAAGCGCTGGAAGACAACTGTCCGCTGATCTGCTTCTCTGCCTCTGGCGGTGCGCGTATGCAGGAAGCGTTGATGTCATTGATGCAGATGGCGAAAACCTCTGCTGCGCTGGCGAAAATGCAGGAACGCGGTCTGCCGTACATCTCTGTACTGACCGACCCAACCATGGGTGGCGTCTCCGCAAGCTTTGCGATGCTGGGCGATCTGAACATTGCTGAGCCAAAAGCGCTGATCGGCTTTGCCGGCCCTCGCGTTATCGAGCAAACCGTACGTGAAAAACTGCCGCCGGGCTTCCAGCGCAGTGAGTTCCTCATTGAGAAAGGCGCGATTGACATGATTGTCCGCCGCCCGGAAATGCGCCTGAAACTGGCGAGCATCCTGGCGAAGCTGATGAATCTGCCAGCGCCGAACCCGGATGAGCCGCGCGAAGGCGTGGTGGTACCGGATCAGGAACCCGAGGCCTGATAACTGAAAAGGGCAGGGCCGGTTGGCGCTGCCCTTTTGCTTTGTAAACTGTTAATGACAACCGGGCATCATGGAAAATAAAAGCATTCCCCAAGCCACGTCGCCCCTGGCCACGTGGCTTTCTTATCTGGAAAACCTGCACAGTAAAACCATCGATATGGGGCTTGAACGCGTAAGCCAGGTCGCTGCGCGTCTCGATGTGCTGAAACCGGCGCCGTTTGTTTTTACCGTCGCCGGAACCAACGGTAAAGGCACCACCTGCCGAACGCTGGAAGCTATCCTGATGGCAGCCGGTTACAAGGTTGGCGTTTACAGCTCTCCGCATCTGGTGCGCTATACCGAGCGGGTTCGCGTGCAAAACCGCGAACTGCCAGAGTCTGCGCATACGGCGTCGTTCGCGGAAATTGAAGCAGCGCGCGGTGAAATTTCATTAACCTATTTCGAATACGGAACCCTGTCGGCGCTGTGGCTGTTTAAGCAGGCGCAGCTGGATGTGGTGATTCTGGAAGTGGGTCTCGGCGGGCGTCTTGATGCCACCAATATGGTGGATGCCGATGTTGCGGTGGTCACCAGCATCGCGCTGGATCATACCGACTGGCTTGGCCCCGATCGCGAAAGTATCGGCCGTGAGAAGGCCGGTATTTTCCGCACGAATAAGCCTGCTGTGGTCGGCGAGCCGGATATGCCGCACACCATTGCCGATGTGGCAAAAGAGAAGGGCGCTCACCTGCTGCGACGTGATGTTGACTGGCAGTATGAGGTCCGGGACAACGGCTGGCGTTTCAGCGATGCACAGGGTGCGCTGGACAACCTGCCGCTGCCGCAGGTACCACAGCCTAACGCGGCAACCGCCCTGGCGGCACTGCGCGCAAGCGGACTGGCGGTGAGCGAACAGGCAATCCGCGACGGTATCCAGAATGCGATTCTGCCCGGGCGTTTTCAGATTGTCAGCGACGCTCCGCGGCTGATTCTGGATGTCGCACATAACCCGCATGCTGCGGCGTATCTCGCCGCGCGTCTCAAATCGTTACCAAAAACCGGGCGCGTGCTGGCGGTTATCGGTATGCTTCATGATAAAGATATCGGCGGTACGCTGGCCTGCATGGAGAGTGTTGTCGATAGCTGGTATTGTGCTCCTCTGGAGGGGCCGCGCGGCGCGACGGCTGAGCAGTTGCTGGAACATCTCGGCAAAGGCGCAATCTACAATAGCGTGGCTGAGGCCTGGCAAGCCGCGATGGCGGATGCTAAACCAGAAGATACCGTGCTGGTGTGTGGTTCGTTCCACACGGTGGCACATGTCATGGAAGTGATGGACGCGGGGAGAACCGGTGGCGAGTAAGTTTCAGAACCGTTTAACAGGAACCATTGTGCTGGTCGCGCTCGGGGTGATTATCCTCCCGGGTCTGCTCGACGGGCAGAAAAAGCATTACCAGGATGAATTTGCAGCCATTCCGCTGGTGCCGAAGCCGGGCGATCGCGACGAACCGGATATGCTGCCTGCGGCGACCCAGGCGCTGCCTGCTCAGCCGCCGGAAGGGGCGGCTGAAGAGGTGCGTGCAGGAGATGCGGCCGCACCGTCCCTCGATCCGTCTCGTCTGGCGGCGAATAACAACATCGAAATCGATCCGGTGCCGGTAGAGCAGCCGAAACCGGTTGAAAAACCGAAGCCGGTGGAAAAAACACAGCCGAAACCACAGCGGGATAAAACAGCAGAACAGCTGGCCGCAGCTTCAGAGACGCCGCCTGCGGCAAAACCGGCTCAGCAAGAGGCCGCGCCGACGGGGAAAGCCTACGTCGTGCAACTGGGTGCGCTGAAAAATGCCGATAAGGTCAATGAGGTCGTGGGTAAACTGCGCAGTGCGGGTTATCGCGTGTACACTTCACCTTCCACGCCAGTGCAGGGTAAAATCACCCGTATCCTTGTGGGGCCAGAAGCGTCTAAGGATAAGCTCAAAGGCTCGCTCGGTGAGCTGAAGCAGATCTCTGGCCTGAGCGGTGTGGTGATGAACTACAGCGCCAACTGATAAGGCTTCACCTCACATTCACCCTCTCCCCAGAGGGGCGAAGGGACGGTTTGCTCTCTCTCCCTTGAGGGAGAGGACTGGGGTGAGGGGGAATGGCAGGCGTCCACAGAGACGTCAAACGGAGGGGGCGTTGAACATTTTTTCAGCGCCTTTTTTATTTACGCGCGGGAAGGAAATCCCTACGCAAACGTTTTCTTTTTCTGTTAGAATTCGCCCCGAACTGGATGACAGGGCGTTAAATCGTGGGACACATATGGTCTGGATTGATTACGCCATCATTGCGGTGATTGGTTTTTCCTGTCTGGTTAGCCTGATCCGTGGCTTTGTTCGTGAAGCGTTATCGCTGGTGACATGGGGTTGTGCTTTCTTTGTTGCCAGTCATTACTACACTTACCTGTCTGTCTGGTTCACGGGCTTTGAAGATGAACTGGTCCGAAATGGAATCGCCATCGCGGTGCTGTTTATCGCGACGCTGATTGTTGGCGCTATCGTGAATTACGTGATAGGTCAGCTGGTCGAGAAAACCGGTCTGTCAGGAACGGACAGGGTGCTCGGGATCTGTTTCGGGGCATTACGAGGCGTGCTGATTGTGGCCGCGATACTGTTCTTCCTGGATACCTTTACCGGGTTCTCCAAAAGTGAAGACTGGCAGAAATCGCAGCTCATTCCGGAGTTCAGCTTCATCATCAGGTGGTTCTTTGACTATCTGCAAAGCTCGTCGAGTTTCTTGCCCAGAGCGTAACCCGCTCTGAGATGTGGCTTAACGAGGAAAAGACGAATGTGCGGTATTGTCGGTATCGCCGGTTTCATGCCGGTAAACCAGTCGATTTATGACGCGTTAACGGTGCTTCAGCACCGTGGGCAGGATGCTGCGGGTATCATCACCATTGATGCAAACAACTGCTTCCGTTTACGCAAGGCGAATGGCCTGGTAAACGATGTGTTTGAAGCCCGCCATATGCAGCGTCTGCAAGGTAATATGGGGATCGGTCACGTTCGTTATCCTACTGCTGGCAGTTCCAGCGCCTCTGAGGCACAGCCTTTTTACGTTAACTCACCGTATGGCATCACGCTTGCTCACAACGGCAACCTGACAAACGCCCATGAGCTGCGTAAAAAGCTGTTTGAAGAGAAACGTCGCCACATTAACACCACTTCTGATTCAGAAATCCTGCTCAATGTGTTTGCCAGCGAGCTGGATAACTTCCGCCATTATCCGCTGGAAGCGGACAATATCTTTGCCGCCGTTGCTGCGACAAACCGCCAGATCCGCGGTGCCTACGCCTGCGTGGCGATGATTATCGGTCACGGCATGGTCGCCTTCCGCGATCCAAACGGTATCCGTCCGCTGGTGCTCGGTAAGCGTGACCTGGGTGATGGCCGTACCGAATATATGGTTGCCTCTGAAAGCGTGGCGCTGGACACCCTGGGCTTCGAATTCCTGCGTGACGTAGCCCCTGGCGAAGCGGTCTACATCACTGAGAAGGGCCAGCTGTTTACCCGTCAGTGTGCAGATAACCCGGTTAGCAACCCGTGCCTGTTTGAATACGTCTATTTCGCCCGTCCGGACTCGTTTATCGATAAGATCTCCGTCTACAGCGCCCGCGTGAACATGGGAACCAAGCTGGGTGAGAAGATTGCCCGCGAGTGGGACGATCTGGACATCGACGTGGTCATTCCTATCCCGGAAACCTCCTGCGATATCGCCCTGGAAATCGCCCGCATACTGGATAAGCCATACCGTCAGGGGTTCGTGAAGAACCGCTACGTTGGCCGTACCTTTATCATGCCGGGTCAGCAGCTGCGCCGTAAATCCGTGCGTCGTAAACTGAACGCTAACCGCGCTGAGTTCCGCGACAAGAACGTGCTGCTGGTGGATGACTCTATTGTGCGTGGCACCACCTCGGAGCAGATTATCGAGATGGCGCGTGAAGCCGGTGCGAAGAAAGTGTATCTGGCCTCTGCGGCGCCGGAGATTCGCTTCCCGAACGTGTATGGCATTGATATGCCTACCGCGAACGAGCTGATTGCACACGGCCGTGAAGTGGACGAGATTCGCCAAATCATCGGTGCCGATGGCCTGATTTTCCAGGATCTGAACGATCTTATCGACGCGGTGCGTGCCGAGAATCCGGATATTCAGCAGTTTGAATGTTCCGTGTTCAACGGGGTATACGTCACTAAAGACGTGGACCAGCAGTACCTCGACTATCTTGATTCGCTGCGCAACGACGATGCCAAAGCCGTCCAGCTGCAAAACGATCTCGAAAGCTTAGAGATGCACAACGAAGGTTGATTGTGCAGGCAAGTGAGGGCCTTCGCCCTCACTTGCAACTCCCCGCAAAATCCTGCACAGTCTGCCCTGAAATCAGTAAGGGCGAAAATCATGAAACGACTCATTGTTGGGCTCAGCGGTGCCAGTGGCGCAATCTACGGCGTGCGTTTGTTACAGGTACTGCGTGACGTACCAGAAGTAGAAACCCATCTGGTGATGAGCCAGGCGGCGCGTCAGACTCTCTCCCTTGAAACCGATCTCTCTCTGCGCGATGTGCAGGCGCTGGCAAATGTTGTACACGATGCCCGCGATATCGCCGCCAGCATCTCCTCCGGCTCGTTTAAAACGGCTGGCATGGTTATATTGCCCTGTTCAATTAAAACCCTCTCCGGCATCGTTAACAGCTATACCGACACGCTGGTGACGCGTGCGGCGGACGTGGTGCTGAAAGAGCGTCGCCCTCTGGTGCTTTGCGTGCGGGAAACGCCGCTGCATCTGGGGCATCTGCGTTTAATGACGCAGGCCGCTGAACTGGGCGCGGTGATCATGCCGCCTGTGCCAGCGTTTTATCATCGCCCGACCTCGCTGGATGATGTGATTAATCAGACGGTTAACCGCGTGCTGGATCAGTTTGATATTGACCTGCCCGAAGACCTCTTCACCCGCTGGCAGGGTGCATGATTCTGTGCACAAACAGTGTGCATGAAAAGAGATGTTGCCCTGTTTCAGGGCAAAACTGCAACGGCGATCATATCCTCGACATTTAATTCGTTTTTTCCCTTTTTCTCTCTCCGGTTCGTTCGGCAGACCTGCTATCTTTCACCATTAAGGCAATATCGCAACGTTTTATTAACATATTTAACGTCGAATTTTTGACCAGACGGCAATGTGGCATAAGACCTGCAAGAGAAGCCTGCAACACAACACACAACACAATACATAATAAAATCACGGTATTTGAGGGTAAATGTATGAAGAAGACGGTTCTGGCTCTGTCTTTGCTGGTGGGGTTAAGTGCAGCAGCAGGTAGCTACGCAGCGCTTCCACAGACAGTGCGTATCGGTACAGACGCAACTTACGCGCCATTCTCATCTAAAGATGCGAAAGGCGACTTTGTTGGGTTTGATATCGACCTGGGTAATGAGATGTGCAAACGCATTGCGGTGAAATGCACATGGGTGGGCAGCGACTTTGATGCGTTAATCCCGTCGCTGAAAGCCAAGAAAATCGACGCCATTATCTCTTCTCTCTCCATCACCGAAAAACGTCAGCAGGAGATTGCCTTCTCTGACAAGCTCTACGCCGCGGATTCCCGTCTGATTGCGGCAAAAGGCTCCCCCATTCAGCCAACCATTGAGTCCCTGAAAGGTAAGCATGTCGGCGTGCTGCAGGGGTCGACTCAGGAAGGCTATGCCAATGCAAACTGGCGTGAGAAGGGCGTGGACGTGGTGGCTTACCAGAACCAGGATCTGATTTACTCTGACCTGGCAGCCGGTCGTCTGGATGCGGCATTCCAGGATGAGGTTGCCGCGAGTGAAGGCTTCCTGAAGCAGCCGGCAGGCAAAGACTACGCCTTTGCTGGCCCGTCCGTGAAAGACAAAAAGTACTTTGGTGACGGCACCGGTATTGGCTTGCGTAAAGATGATACCGAGCTGAAAGCCGCTTTCGACAAAGCGTTTGCAGAGCTGCGCAAAGACGGTACCTACGACAAACTGGCGAAGAAATACTTCGACTTCAACGTCTATGGTGATTGATGTTCGATGGCGATGCACCTGACTGGTGCGTTGCGGGTGTGATTGATCCAATATGGTGCGTTTTGTGCACTGTATTGGATCGCTATGTGCATACTTACGCATTTATAATGCAAAAATTCCCGTCTGAAAGGCATTAATCTTTGCCTGATGGCGTGGATTGATGGCACATTAGCACCACCCCGTCGTCGTAAAAATCACGTAAGAAGACAGTTTGTTGAGGACAGATATGAAAAAACTCGTGTTGTCGTTATCTCTGGTGCTGGCCTTTTCCAGCGCTACCGCGGCGTTCGCAGCCATTCCGCAGAAAATTCGTATTGGTACCGACCCTACCTATGCTCCGTTCGAATCAAAGAATTCGAAGGGTGAACTGGTCGGTTTTGACATCGATCTGGCTAATGAACTGTGCAAACGCATCAAAGCACAGTGTACCTACGTTGAGAACCCGCTGGATGCGCTGATCCCTTCGCTGAAAGCCAAAAAAATCGACATTATCATGTCCTCTCTTTCCATCACTGAAAAACGTCAGCAGGAGATTGCCTTCACTGACAAACTCTACGCGGCAGATTCTCGTCTGGTGGTGGCTAAATCGTCTGACATTCAGCCAACCCTCGAATCACTGAAGGGTAAACGCGTGGGCGTGCTGCAGGGCACTACTCAGGAAACCTACGGTAATGAGCACTGGGCACCGAAGGGGATTGAAATCGTCTCCTATCAGGGGCAGGAAAATATCTACGCTGACCTGACGGCAGGCCGTATCGACGCCGCTTTCCAGGATGAAGTCGCCGCGAGCGAAGGCTTCCTGAAGACGCCGGTAGGTAAAGATTACAAGTTTGGCGGTCCATCCATTAAGGATGTGAAGTTGTTTGGTGTCGGTACCGGTATGGGTCTGCGTAAAGAAGACAACGAGCTGCGCGAAGCACTGAACAAAGCATTTGCTGAAATGCGCGCTGACGGCACGTACGACAAACTGGCGAAAAAGTACTTCGATTTTAATGTTTACGGCGGCTAATCGCCCCGTCAAATAACGTGCGGCCCCTCCCACTCAGGGAGGGGAAAAGACACGGTCCACCACTCACGATACGACAGGGCTCGCGGTATGCTGTACGGATTTTCTGGCGTTATTTTACAGGGCGCGCTTGTCACCCTTGAGCTGGCTATCAGCTCCGTGGTGCTGGCGGTGCTGATAGGTCTGGCAGGCGCAGGGGCGAAGCTTTCGGCTAATAAACCGCTGGCGCTGATTTTTGAAGGCTATACCACGCTGATTCGCGGTGTTCCTGACCTGGTACTGATGCTGCTCATCTTTTACGGGCTGCAGATCGCGCTGAACAGCGTGACGGACGCCATGGGGATGGGACAAATCGATATCGACCCGATGGTGGCCGGTATTATTACCCTCGGTTTTATCTACGGCGCGTACTTCACCGAAACCTTCCGCGGCGCTTATATGGCGGTCCCGAAAGGGCACATAGAAGCGGCCACCGCATTTGGTTTTACCTCCTCTCAGACGTTTCGTCGGATCATGTTCCCGGCCATGATGCGCTACGCGCTTCCGGGCATTGGCAACAACTGGCAGGTTATCCTGAAGGCCACGGCGCTGGTCTCTCTGCTGGGGCTGGAAGATGTGGTGAAGGCCACGCAGCTTGCCGGTAAAAGTACCTGGGAGCCGTTCTACTTTGCGGTGGTGTGTGGCGTGATCTATCTGGTCTTTACGACCGTCTCCAATGGTGTGCTGCTTCTGCTCGAACGTCGCTACTCCGTGGGTGTGAAGAGGGCTGACCTGTGATTGAGATTATTCAGGAATACTGGAAATCGCTGCTGTGGACGGACGGCTATCGCTTCACCGGCGTGGCCATTACGCTGTGGCTGCTGATCTCCTCGGTGGTAATGGGTGGCATTCTGGCGGTGTTCCTTGCCATTGGCCGCGTGTCGAACAATAAATTCATCCAGTTCCCGATCTGGCTGTTTACCTATGTGTTTCGCGGTACACCGCTGTACGTACAGCTGCTGGTGTTCTATTCGGGCATGTACACGCTGGAGATTGTGAAAGGCACCGAGATGCTGAATGCCTTCTTCCGCAGCGGCCTGAACTGTACAGTACTGGCGTTGACGCTTAACACCTGCGCCTATACCACCGAGATTTTCGCCGGGGCCATTCGCTCTGTGCCTTACGGGGAAATTGAAGCGGCGCGCGCGTATGGCTTCTCGTCGGTGAAACTGTACCGCTGTATTATTCTGCCGTCGGCGCTGCGTATCGCGCTGCCAGCCTACAGTAACGAAGTGATTTTAATGCTCCACTCCACCGCGCTGGCCTTTACCGCCACGGTGCCGGACCTGCTTAAAATCGCCCGCGACATTAACTCCGCGACCTATCAGCCGTTTACCGCGTTTGGCATTGCGGCAGTGCTCTATTTGATTATTTCATACGTCCTGATTAGCCTGTTCCGTAAGGCGGAAAAACGCTGGTTACAGCATATAAAACCCTCTTCGACGCACTGAGAATGATGATGGCTGAGAACAAATTAAACGTAATTGATTTGCACAAACGCTACGGCGAACATGAAGTGCTGAAAGGGGTGTCGCTGCAGGCAAATGCAGGCGACGTGATCAGTATTATCGGCTCATCCGGCTCGGGTAAAAGCACGTTCCTGCGCTGCATCAACTTCCTTGAAAAGCCGAGTGAAGGCTCGATTGTGGTCAGTGGGCAGAACATCAATCTGGTGCGGGATAAAGACGGCCAGTTGAAGGTGGCAGATAAGAATCAGCTGCGTCTGCTCCGCACGCGCCTGACGATGGTGTTCCAGCACTTCAACCTCTGGAGCCATATGACGGTGCTGGAGAACGTAATGGAAGCGCCGGTTCAGGTGCTGGGGTTAAGCAAGCATGAAGCCCGCGAACGCGCGGTGAAATATCTGGCGAAAGTGGGGATTGATGAACGCCAGCAGATGAAGTACCCGGTGCATCTCTCCGGTGGTCAGCAGCAACGTGTCTCTATCGCCCGTGCACTGGCAATGGAGCCTGAGGTGCTGCTGTTCGACGAACCGACCTCCGCGCTGGACCCGGAACTCGTTGGCGAAGTGCTGCGCATCATGCAGAAGCTGGCCGAAGAGGGCAAAACGATGGTGGTGGTGACGCACGAGATGGGCTTTGCCCGTAACGTCTCGAACCACGTGATCTTCCTGCATCAGGGGAAAATCGAAGAGCAGGGGCACCCTGATGAGGTACTGGCGAATCCGCAAAGCCCGCGTTTGCAGCAGTTCCTGAAGGGGTCGTTGAAGTAGGTTTTGCCTTTCTTCCCTCTCCCTGTGGGAGAGGGCTGGGGTGAGGGCATCAGACCGCACCGCACTCCAGCCGATACACCCAGTCGTCGTACCGCACGCCGTCAATCTCATACGCCTTTTCAAGCACCTGCATGCGCGCAAACCCCGCTTTCTCCAGTACCCGCACCGACCCGCCGTTGTCCGCCAGCACGTAGGCGTTAATCGCTTTCACGCCGGTCTGGTTAAACGCATATTCACATACCGCGCGCAGCGCCTCACTGGCGATACCTTTCCCCTGTGCAGCAGGCACAACCGTATAGCCAATATCAGCCTCTTCACGATTCTCTGGGCTGATCTGCAGACCGATATCGCCCAGCGGCGTGTCATCATCACGAAAACGAATCACAAAAACGTGCGCCGCCGTTAAGCGCGCAGCAAATACGCGCCGGGTCTCTTTTTCCGGCGCGATGGCGGCCATGTAACGCATGATATTGCGATCTTCCCGCAGCGAGCGGAAGAAGGCCCAGTCAGTGGGTTCGAACGGGGTGAGGTGCAGACGGGGTGTGGTTATGGTTGCCATTGTTACGCCATTTCATCGGGATATGGCGTACAAATGTAACATATTCATCCCACTACATCCCCCAGAGCCTCTTCTAAGTCATACCAGCGAAACGCAAACCCGGCCGCTTCCAGCCGTTTAGGCAGCGCGCGCTGTCCGCCCAGCACCAGCACCGACGCTTCACCCATCATCAGGCGAATCACCGTCGCAGGCACGCGTAAAATCGCCGGGCGATGCAGAGCATGGCCCAGAGCGTGAGCAAACTGCTCATTTCGCACCGGGTACGGCGCAACCATATTGAACGGCCCACGTAGATCGTTATCCAGCAGCCAGAGAATACCGTTGACCATATCATCGATGTGGATCCACGCCAGATACTGACGCCCATTGCCGATGGGGCCACCCAGTCCGAGCCGGAACGGAGGAAGCATCTTCGCCAGAATGCCGCCTTTCGGTGCGAGCACCACGCCGGTGCGCAGCAGGCACACGCGGGTAGTATCGCTCTGCGCCGCACAGGCAATGCGTTCCCACTGGGCGCAGAGCTTATGGGTAAACTCGTTGTGCGGCGGCTCTTCTTCGGTCACGACCACCTCACCGAGGTCCCCGTAATAGCCTACCGCAGAGCCAGAAATCAGTACCGATGGCGGGGTATGACTGTTACGGATGAGCTCGACCAGCTTTTCGGTGATGTTCCAGCGGCTGCTGCACAACAGCTGTTTTTGCTCTTCCGTCCAGCGTTTGTCGGCGATGGCTTCACCGGCCAGGTTGATGACGGCGTCAAAGCCGTCCAGATTCTGCCGGTCAGCCAGATTTTTCCAGATGTCGATACCGGCACCCAGCACCTGACGCGCTTTCTCAGGGCTGCGCGTCACCACGGTAATGTCGTGATGTAACGCCTGCAGGCGCGCAATGAGATGACGGCCAATCAGGCCTGTACCGCCGGTCAGCAGAATCTTCATACAACCTCCAGGTTTACGCCTGGCGCTGCCAGCTTAACGTCATGGAGACGGAATCGGCGTAACGCAGGGCGTGAAGTTTATCGATCTCTACTTCAGCATAAGTGACCCAGTGATGTTCGCGTGCGATGTCGAGCACATCCTGAGTTAATTTTTCCAGCAGAGAGAAGCGGTTATTTTCCACGTACTGGATGATGCTTTTGGTAATCGTGCGATAGTTCAGCGCGTCATTGATGTCTTCACTGCCACGCGCCTTGTCTGCCGGATAGTGGATAACAACATTAATGACGATATCCTGACGGTTGGCGATCTCCTCGTCTTTGATACCGATAAACGTGCGTAAGCGTAAATTTTTTATACGAATAATAGCGTCATGCTGCGACATTGCAGGTCTTCTCCGTGTCAGTATTTCCTCCCCATAATACATGAGAGCCTGACAGGCGCCCAATCGGGCGCAGGCCTAAATCTCGTGGATTTTTTTCATTGCACGCTCGGTCGCCGGGCGGGTACGGATGCGCTCAAACCAGTTGTTGACTGCCGGATAAGACGCTAAATCAATGCGGTGGCGTTCATGGGTATTCACCCACGGCCAGGAGGCGATATCGGCGATACTGTAGTGATCGCCGCCGAGCCACGGCGTTTTCTCCAGCCGGTGGTTCAACACACCGTACAGGCGCTGCGTCTCCACCTGATAGCGCTCTATGGCATAAGGGATAGGCTGAGGGGCGTAAGCGGTAAAGTGGTGGTTCTGCCCCAGCATCGGCCCCAGGCCGCTTGCCTGCCAGAACAGCCACTGCAGCGTGTGGTGACGTTCGCGCAGTTCACCGCTCAGCAGTTTGCCGGTTTTCTCCGCCAGATAGAGCAAAATCTCCCCGGATTCAAACAGGCTCAACGGTTTGCCGCCATCGGCTGGCAGGTTATCGATGATGGCCGGGATTTTATTGTTTGGTGAGATGGCCAGAAAGAGAGGCCTGAACTGATCGCCTTTGCTGATATCCACGCGAATGATCCTGTAATCCAGCTCGGCTTCTTCAAGAAAAAGGGTGATCTTATGGCCGTTTGGAGTAGGGGCATAGTAAAGGTCGATCATTCTCAACTCCTGTCAGTGTGAAGTGTAATGCCATGACCAATGAGTATAGGTGGTTGTTGTAAATCGTGAGTTTTCATCAAGTGACAGCGACGCAAAGAGAATATATGTTGAGTGAATACCGATCAGCCGATGAGGATGTTATGAACCAGCCTGTAATCACGTTGTGGTCCGATGCCCAATTCTTTTCACCCTATGTCATGAGCGTGTACGTGGCGCTGGCGGAAAAAGGGCTGTCATTTAGCCTGAAAACCGTTGATCTGGACGGCGGTGAACACCTGAAACCGCAGTGGCAGGGCTACGATCTGACGCGGCGCGTGCCGGTACTGGACATTGATGGTTTCGCCCTGAGCGAATCGTCGGCGATCGATGAATACCTGGAAGATCGGTTCGCGCCACCAGAGTGGGAGCGTATTTATCCTCACGATCTGCAAAAGCGGGCCCGGGCACGGCAAATCCAGGCGTGGCTACGCAGCGATTTGGTGCCGATTCGCGTTGAACGCTCCACGGATGTGGTATTTGCGGGTGTGAAAAAGCCCACCCTGAGTACTGAGGGGGCGCTGAGCGCGCAAAAGCTGATTGACACCGCCACCTCGCTGCTGGCTCACGGTAACCCAAACCTGTTTGGCGAGTGGTGTATTGCCGATACCGACCTTGCGCTGATGCTGAACCGCTTGATCCTTAACGGCGATGCGGTGCCCCAGCTGCTGGTGGATTATGCCACTTTCCAGTGGCAACGTGCATCGGTGCAGCGCTATGTGGCACTCTCCGCTAAGCGCGTCGGCTGATAAGCCCTGGCGCATAAGGTATGATAAGGGCAGTCTGTTTTCTGAGGAGTGACTGATGAAACTGATGTTTGCGTCGGATATCCATGGATCGCTGCCCGCGACCGAGCGGGTTCTTTCCCTGTTTGCACAAAGTGGGGCGCAGTGGCTGGTTATTCTGGGTGACGTGTTGAACCATGGCCCACGTAACGCATTGCCGGAAGGCTATGCCCCTGCGCAGGTGGCGGAAAAACTCAACCCGTATGCCTCGCGCATTATCGCCGTGCGCGGTAACTGCGACAGCGAAGTGGACCAGATGCTGCTGCACTTCCCCATGACCGCTCCGTGGCAACAGGTGCTGCTGGAAAAATGCCGTCTGTTCCTCACCCATGGTCATCTTTTTAGCCCGGATAATCTCCCGGCGCTGGCCGCTGGCGATGTCCTGGTTTACGGTCATACTCATATTCCGGTAGCAGAAAAACGCGGGGAGATTTATCACTTCAATCCCGGTTCGGTCAGCATCCCGAAAGGCGGATACCCGGCGAGCTATGGCATGCTTGATGAGAATACGTTAAGCGTTATCGCACTTAATGATCAGCAAGTTATTGCACAGGTAGCGATTAATCCGTAAGTTACACCTCAACTGTAAACGCGCCGTAAGAGCGCTTAGACGAGAAGGTTTCCCGATGGTGGAGCAGAGTCATTTGGCAAGTACAGAGTGGGTTGACATTGTCAACGAAGAGAATGAAGTGATCGCGCAGGCCAGCCGCGAACAAATGCGCGCTGAACGCCTGCGTCATCGTGCGACGTACATTGTTGTTCATGACGGCATGGGCAAAATTTTGGTTCAACGCCGCACGGACACCAAAGATTTTCTCCCTGGTATGCTGGATGCCACTGCGGGCGGTGTCGTTCAGGCGGATGAGGTCCTGCTGGATTCCGCACGCCGTGAAGCGGAAGAAGAGTTAGGCATTGCGGGCGTACCGTTTGCCGAACATGGTCAGTTCTATTTCGAAGACGAACATTGCCGCGTCTGGGGCGGGCTGTTTAGCTGCGTTTCCCACGGGCCGTTCGCCCTGCAGGAAGAAGAAGTGAGCGAAGTGAGCTGGATGACGCCGGAAGAGATCACCGCGCGTTGTGACGAGTTCACGCCGGATTCGTTAAAAGCACTGGCGCTGTGGATGACCCGCAACGCCAAAAATGAATCGACCAAATCCGAGAAAGAAGAAGAGGCTGAATAAGCCTTAGCAGCTCTCCCTCAGACACAGACTGGATGCGATGGGTTTCTGATCGCGCCAGTCTCCGTCATTCAGACGTTCCAGTAATGCACGTCCCGCTTCAATACCAATCTTACGATGGGGCACTGCCATCGTCGTCAGCGGCGGCTGACAGACACGGCTGACGTCGCTGTCGCCAAACCCGACCACGGCCAGATCGTCCGGCACCTTGATACGCCTGCGCTGGCATTCGTACAGCGCGCCACAGGCCAGTTCATCTGAGACGCAAACCAGTGCATCCAGCTCCGGCCACGCCAGCAGAAATTCAGGAAGTTGTGCGGCCCCCGTAGAAAAACTCGGCGGCATGGCGGCATTTATCACCCGGTTAGGCGACATATGGTGGCGCAGCATCGCTTTGTACCAGCCCTGCAAATGCTGCTGGAATATCCACTGCTCCTGGTTGGCACACAGCAGGCCGATGTTCTGGTAGCCGCGTTTAATAACCATTTCCGTGAGTTCATACATGGCCGCGACGTTATCAATCCCGATGTTCATATCAATGGGATCGGCGCGCATGGCCCCCATTTCCATGACCGGAATCGAGGCGTTCTTCAGCCAATGGCGCACGGTGTCAGTATGTTCAACGCTGAGCAAAATCGCGGCGGCGATATTCGACGCCAGCAGCGTTTCCAGTAATTTCTCTTCCTGTTCAAGACGATGCTGGGATTCGGCCAGCATGATCTGATATCCGGCAGGCTGCAGCACCTGCTGGAGCCCGGCGAACATCTCTGAACAACCGGCTTCGGAAAGATTGGGAACGACCATCGCGATGGTCCATGACGAGGCCGAAGCCAGCGCGCTGGCAGCAAGGTTGGGCATATAGCCTAACTCTTGTACCGCGGCTTCTATTTTTTCTCGCAGTTTATCGGAAACCTGTTCAGGCGTGCGGAGAGCACGGGACACGGTCATTGTGCCCACACCGGCAAGCTGTGCGACATCGGCAAGTGTCACTTTACCGGTACTGCGTCGTTTTCGGGTTAGAGACATACACCTTCCTGCTGACAGGACGCCACTCATTTCATCCTTCGCTTCACGTGACAGGCAGTATACGCCTTAAATCCCTTTTTTTGCTGTGATTTCGCGCCAGGATGTCAATTTGATAGCGCTATCACATTTCTGAATGTTAGATCTTGGTAGCGCTATCTTTGTGATCCCGATCGCAGTCAATTCGTTATGCGTTGAATAAAGTTTGCTCATCTTTAGCGCAGTGTCGGGAGGGAAAATGCTGAAAAAGTGGATATATGATACAACCATCACGCTGCAGGATAGCGTTGAGAGTTGGCCGCAGGCGCTGGAGATGTGCGCGAAACCGTTGCTGGAGCTGCAGGTCATTGCGCCGGAGTACGTGACGGCCATCATTGAGCAGCACCACACTTTAGGACCCTATTATGTGCTGGCACCAGGGCTGGCCATGCCGCATGCGCGGCCGGAAGAGGGGGCGAAAGGACTGGGCCTCTCATTATTAAAACTCAGGAAGGGCGTTTCATTCGGTGCGGGCGAATTCGATCCTGTTGATGTGATCGTCATGCTGGCGGCACCGGATAAACATAGCCATATCGAAATGATCTCCGCGCTGGCCGAATTATTCTCAAGCGATGAGGACATGGCTGAATTACATCAGGCGAATACCCTGGAGGAAATAAAAACG
Source organism: Enterobacter sp. 22466 (assembly GCF_052044775.1). NCBI lineage: Bacteria > Pseudomonadati > Pseudomonadota > Gammaproteobacteria > Enterobacterales > Enterobacteriaceae > Enterobacter > Enterobacter sp. 22466. The sequence goes on from NZ_JBQENX010000002.1 coordinate 237,119, forward strand.
GTAATCGACCGCTTCTGATTTAATTATTTAATCCGACTTGTCACAACATTACGCGCAAGCGTGATGGGACATACTCTACGCAAAAAAAGGGGACAACAATGAAAATCATGGCTATTTGCGGTTCTGGCCTGGGCAGTAGTTTTATGGTCGAAATGAATATTAAAAAAGTGCTCAAGAAGCTGGATATTGACGCCGAGGTTGAGCACTCCGATCTCTCATCAGCCACGCCCGGTGCGGCCGATCTGTTCGTGATGGCGAAAGATATTGCCGCCAGCGCCAGCGTGCCGGAAAGCCAGCTGGTGGTGATCAACAACATCATCGATATCAACGAACTCGAAGCGCAGCTGCGCGCCTGGTTCGAAAGACAATAACCCTGATAAGGCGAGGTGGATATGTTTATCCTTGAAACGCTGAATTTCGTTGTTGATATTTTAAAAGTCCCGTCAGTACTGGTGGGGTTAATTGCCTTAATTGGTCTGGTTGCGCAGAAAAAAGCATTTTCTGATGTCGTAAAAGGCACAATTAAAACGATTCTTGGCTTTATTGTTCTGGGCGGCGGCGCCACGGTGCTGGTGGGGTCATTAAATCCGTTAGGCGGTATGTTTGAACACGCCTTTAATATCCAGGGCATTATTCCCAATAATGAAGCGATTGTTTCCATTGCCCTGGAAAAATACGGTGCTTCGACCGCGCTGATTATGGCGTTCGGCATGGTGGCAAATATCATCGTCGCCCGCTTTACCCGACTGAAGTACATCTTCCTGACCGGGCATCACACCTTCTACATGGCGTGCATGATTGGGGTGATCCTCACGGTTGCGGGCTTTGAAGGGGTAGGGCTGGTCTTTACAGGGTCGCTGATCCTCGGGCTGGTCATGGCCTTCTTCCCGGCGATTGCGCAGCGTTATATGAAGCGCATTACCGGCAACGATGATATTGCTTTCGGCCACTTCGGCACCCTGGGCTATGTGCTGTCCGGCTGGATTGGCAGCAAGGTCGGCAAAGGTTCACGTTCAACCGAAGAGATGAACCTGCCGAAGAACCTGAGCTTCCTGCGCGACAGTTCGATCTCCATCTCTCTGACCATGACGATTATCTACCTGATCATGGCGGTGAGCGCCGGGCGTGAGTACGTCGAGGCTACCTTCAGCGGCGGTCAGAACTACCTGGTCTACGCCATTATCATGGCAATCACCTTCGCCGCAGGGGTGTTCATCATCCTGCAGGGCGTACGTTTAATTCTGGCAGAAATCGTCCCGGCCTTTACCGGTTTCTCCGAAAAACTGGTGCCCAATGCGCGTCCGGCCCTGGACTGCCCGGTGGTCTATCCGTATGCGCCCAACGCGGTGCTGATTGGCTTCCTGTTCAGTTTCCTCGGGGGGATTGTGGGGTTAATTATCTGCGGCCAGTTTAACTGGGTGCTGATCCTGCCAGGCGTGGTGCCGCACTTCTTCACCGGCGCAACCGCGGGCGTGTTTGGTAACGCCACCGGTGGACGTCGCGGGGCAATGATTGGCGCTTTTGCCAACGGGCTTTTAATCACCTTCCTGCCGGTGCTGTTGCTGCCTGTGCTGGGAGCCATTGGCTTTGCCAACACCACGTTCTCGGACGCTGACTTCGGCGCCGTCGGGATTGTGCTTGGCAACCTGGCGCGCTTCCTGTCACCGCTGGCCATCACCGGGCTTGTCGTTGCGTTGTTCGCGCTGCTGGTGGCGTACAACGTGTTCGCGAAAAACAAATCTGCGGGTGGTAATGCGCAGGAAAACACCGGAGCCAAATCATGAATGAGAATGAGATAACCGAACTGGCGCGTCAAATTCGACTCGAGACCCTGAAATCGCTGACGCAACTGGGATTTGGTCACTACGGCGGCAGTATGTCGGTCGTCGAAACCCTGGCTGTACTGTACGGCGCGGTAATGAAAATTGACCCGGCAGACCCGGACTGGCCTGAACGAGACGACTTTGTCCTGTCGAAGGGCCATGCGGGACCGGCCCTGTACAGTACGCTGGCGATTAAAGGCTATTTCCCGATGGAAGAGCTGAGCACGCTTAACCAGAACGGAACGCGCCTGCCAAGCCATCCGGACCGGCTAAAAACACGCGGTGTGGATGCCACGACCGGTTCGCTTGGCCAGGGGATCTCCATCGCGGGTGGCATGGCGCTGTCGCACAAGCTGGCCGGGCGGTCAAATCGGGTCTTTTGCATCGTCGGTGACGGCGAGCTGAACGAAGGGCAGTGCTGGGAAGCGTTCCAGTTTATAGCCCACCATCGTCTGAACAACCTGACGGTATTTGTAGACTGGAATAAGCAGCAGCTCGATGGCGAGCTGGATGAGATCATCTGCGCGTTTGACCTGGAAGGGAAATTCCGCGCCTTTGGTTTTGACGTGGTAACGGTGAAAGGAGATGACATACCGGCACTGCTGAAGGTCACTGCACCGGTTCCGCCAGCGGATGCGCGTCCGCGGGTGGTGATCCTCGACAGCATCAAAGGACAGGGGGTGGCGTATCTGGAACAGCTGGGTAACTCGCACCACCTGCGATTGACAGCAGAGAGCAAAGCGGCCCTCAACGAGGCGATCCGCCAGCTGGAGGTAACTCATGATTAAGGTTGCACCTGCAGGACAGAAAGATGCCATAGAAATGCGTAAGGTTTACGCCGGTTTTGTGGCGAAACAGATTGAGGCCGGGAGCGAGATTATCGCCCTGGAGGCGGATCTGATGAGCTCCATGGCGATGGATGGCGTGGCACGTGATTATCCGCAGCACGTGATCAACTGCGGCATTATGGAGGCCAACGTGATCGGTACCGCGGCAGGGCTGTCGCTCACCGGCCGTAAGCCGTTTGTCCACACCTTTACCGCGTTTGCCAGCCGTCGCTGCTTCGACCAGCTGTTTATGTCCCTGGACTACCAGCGCAATAACGTGAAGGTCATTGCTTCGGATGCGGGCGTGACGGCCTGCCATAACGGCGGCACGCACATGTCGTTTGAGGATATGGGTATTGTGCGTGGCCTGGCGCATTCGGTGGTGCTGGAGGTGACCGACGCGGTGATGTTTGAAGACATACTGTGTCAGCTTATCGACCTCGACGGGTTCTACTGGGTACGTACTATCCGTAAACAGGCGCCGAGCGTGTATGCCCCGGGTTCAACGTTTACCATCGGCAAAGGCAATGTGCTGCGCGAAGGAAGCGACATTACCCTGATTGCCAACGGCATTATGGTGGCCGAAGCGCTGGAAGCGGCCCGTCAGCTTGAGCAGGAGGGCGTTAGCGCAGCAGTGATAGACATGTTCACCCTCAAGCCCATCGACCGGATGCTGGTGAAAAACTACGCCGAGAAAACCGGGCGGATCGTGACCTGCGAAAACCACAGCATTCACAACGGGCTGGGCTCGGCGGTGGCGGAAGTGCTGGTGGAGACCTGCCCGGTACCGATGCGTCGCGTGGGCGTGAAAGAGCGTTACGGCCAGGTAGGGACGCAGGAGTTCCTGCAGAAGGAGTATGGCCTGACGGCACACGACATTGTATCGGCGGCGCGGGAGCTGCTGTAAATAAAAAAGGCGACCCGTGAGTGGTCGCCTTTTTGTTGCCCGGTGGCGCTAGCGCTTGCCGGGCCTACGGTCCTGTAGGCCGGATAAGCGAAGCGCCATCCGGCAAGACCTTATTTACTGCTGCTGTGAAGACTGGATCGCGGTCAATGCGATGGTGTAGACGATATCGTCTACCAGCGCGCCACGGGACAGGTCGTTCACAGGTTTGCGCATACCCTGCAGCATTGGCCCGATGGAGATCAGGTCGGCAGAACGCTGTACCGCTTTGTAGGTGGTGTTACCGGTGTTCAGATCCGGGAAGATGAACACGGTAGCGCGACCCGCAACCGGAGAGTTAGGCGCTTTGGATTTCGCAACATCAGCCATTACGGCGGCATCGTACTGCAGCGGGCCGTCGATCATCAGATCAGGACGTTTTTCCTGTGCAATACGGGTCGCTTCACGCACTTTCTCTACATCGCTACCTGCACCAGAGGTGCCGGTGGAGTAGGAGAGCATCGCGACGCGCGGTTCGATACCGAAGGCAATCGCGGAGTCCGCAGACTGAATCGCGATCTCAGCCAGCTGCTCTGCAGTTGGATCCGGGTTGATCGCACAGTCGCCGTAAACGTAAACCTGTTCAGGCAGCAGCATGAAGAACACGGAGGAAACCAGAGAGCTGCCTGGAGCCGTTTTGATCAGCTGCAGCGGTGGACGAATGGTATTCGCGGTAGTGTGAACCGCACCGGACACCAGGCCGTCAACTTCGTCCTGTTCCAGCATCAGCGTACCCAGTACCACGTTGTCTTCCAGCTGCTCACGCGCAACGGCTTCGGTCATGCCCTTGCTCTTACGCAGTTCAACCAGACGAGCAACATAACTTTCGCGAACCACGTCTGGATCAACGATTTCGATGCCAGCGCCCAGCTCAACGCCCTGAGACGCCGCAACGCGGTTGATCTCATCCGGGTTACCCAGCAGCACACAGGTTGCGATGCCGCGCTCTGCACAGATGGCAGCCGCTTTCACGGTACGTGGTTCATCGCCTTCTGGCAGAACAACACGTTTGCCCGCTTTACGCGCCAGCTCGGTCAGCTGGTAACGGAAGGCCGGAGGAGACAGACGACGGCTGCGCTCGGAGGTTGCGGTCAGGGATTCGATCCAGTCAGCGTTGATGTAGCTTGCAACGTATTCCTGAACCTTCTCGATACGCTCGTGGTCATCAACCGGCACTTCCAGGTTGAAGCTCTGCAGGCTCAGGGAGGTCTGCCAGGTGTTGGTGTTGACCATGAATACCGGCAGGCCAGTCGCGAACGCGCGTTCGCACAGCTTGCTGACGCGTGGATCCATCTCGTAAGCACCGGTCAGCAGGATAGCGCCGATTTCAACGCCATTCATCGCGGCCAGGCAGGCAGCAACCAGCACGTCTGGACGGTCTGCGGAGGTCACCAGCAGGGAACCCGCACGGAAGTGTTCCAGCATGTGTGGAATGCTACGTGCGCAGAAGGTCACGGATTTCACGCGGCGGGTATTGATGTCGCCTTCGTTGATCACGGTGGCGTTCAGGTGACGCGCCATATCGATGGCACGGGTGGCAATCAGATCGAAGCTCCACGGCACCGCGCCCAGAACCGGCAGCGGGCTGGATTCCTGCAGTTTAGCCGGGTCAACTTTAATGACTTTCGCTTTGGAAGAGTCGTCGAAGATCTCGGACAGGTCAGGACGCGTACGGCCCTGCTCATCCACAGGCGCATTCAGTTTGTTGACGATTACGCCCGTGATGTTGGTGTTTTTGGTACCACCGAAGCTGCTGCGGGTCAGTTCGATACGCTCTTTCAGCTGCTCTGGGGTATCTGTGCCCTGAGACATCACAAAGACGATCTCGGCGTTCAGGGTTTTTGCAATTTCGAAGTTCAGCGACTGGGCAAACTGGTGTTTGCGGGTCGGAACCAGGCCTTCAACCAGCACCACTTCCGCGTCTTTTGTATTGGCGTGGTAGTTGGCGATGATCTCTTCCATCAGCACGTCTTTCTGGTTGCTGGAGAGCAGAGATTCAACGTGGTTCATCTTCAGCGGTTCAGCCGCTGGCAGATTGGAGTTCTTACGAACGATGGTGGTGGTCTGGTCTGGCGCATCGCCACCGGCACGTGGCTGGGCGATTGGCTTAAAGACGCTCAGACGAACGCCTTTGCGTTCCATAGCACGGATCACGCCAAGGCTGACGCTGGTCAGGCCGACGCTGGTTCCGGTAGGGATCAGCATAATAGTACGGGACACGGTTTATCCTCTTTCGTTACCGCCTGATTGTGGCGGGTGACAAAACAGCACCGCCAGCATAGCTGGCGGTGTGGAATCAGGCAGTCAGACGGTGCGCGTCTTGCGCGATGACCAGCTCTTCGTTTGTTGGGATAACGAGAGCAGGGCGGGTGCCTTCTTTGTTGATGAAGCCAGACTTGCCGAAGCGGGCAGCCAGGTTACGCTCGTGATCAACTTCGAAGCCCAGAACGCCCAGTTTGCCCAGGGACAGTTCGCGAACCATTGCCGCGTTCTCACCGATACCACCGGTGAAGACAACCGCGTCCAGACGGCCATCCATCAGCGCAGTGTAAGAGCCGATGTATTTCGCCAGACGGTGGCAGTAAACGTCCATTGCACGTTTTGCGTCTTCTTTCTCTGCGTAGTTGTCTTCAACGTAACGGCAGTCGCTGGTGACTTCGGTCAGACCCAGCAGGCCAGACTCTTTGGTCAGCATTTTGTTGATCTGGTCAACGCTCATGCCCAGGGTGTCGTGCAGGTGGAAGATGATCGCCGGGTCGATGTCACCGGAACGGGTACCCATCACCAGACCTTCCAGCGGGGTCAGACCCATGGAGGTATCAACACATTTACCGTTGCGGATAGCAGAAACAGAACCACCGTTGCCCAGGTGGCAGGTGATGATGTTCACTTCTTCAACCGGTTTGTTCAGCACTTTTGCCGCTTCCTGAGTCACATAGAAGTGGCTGGTGCCGTGTGCGCCGTAGCGACGAACACCGTGCTCTTTGTAAAGGCTGTACGGCAGGGCATAGAGGTAAGACTCTTCCGGCATGGTCTGATGGAACGCGGTGTCGAACACGGCCACGTTTTTATCTTTCAGATTCGGGAAGGATTTCAGTGCTTCAGCGATACCGATCAGGTGCGCCGGGTTGTGCAGCGGAGCAAAAGAGGCTGAGTCTTTGATGCCCTGGATAACAGAGTCGTCGATCACGACGGAGCTGGTGTATTTCTCGCCACCATGGACGATACGGTGACCAATCGCAGTCAGCTGAGCAGACAGTTCTGGTTTTTGTGCCAGAATAGTGTTAACGATAAAGTTCAGCGCTTCACTGTGAGCGGCGCCTGCACCTAAAGCCGCTTCTTGTTTGCTGCCGTCCATCTTCCACTTGATACGTGCTTCAGGCAGATGGAAACATTCGGCCAAACCAGAGAGGTACTCGTCACCATTGAGCGCATCGATGATGGCGAATTTCAGTGAGGAGCTACCGCAGTTCAGAACCAGTACTAACTTACTCGACATGGAAGTACCTATTATTGATACGTGGCTAAAAAAACGTCAAAGAGTCTAAAAGCGTAACGCATGCTGACCCAGACATTTATGATTAACATCATGCCAAACGAACATTCTGGCAGGATGGAAGAAATATCTATGATTTTATGCCATTTTGAACATTTTTCAGACAATGGCATAATATGCGATAATTTGACGAGTTAACGATTCTCGTCTATGGCCCTATCAGGCTGGCACAGGATACCCGATACGGGGTAGTGATGACAAAATATTTTGAACGTTGTCATAGCTTGTTGTGGTTTTGCACGAAAATTTTAATTTTTATATGTGAAGTTGAGGTATGCCATGTCGACACCTGAGATCCCGTCCGTAAGTTTTTTTAGTCTGTTTCGTCGGGGACAGCATTACGCGAAGACGTGGCCGATGGAAAAACGCCTTGCGCCCATGTTCATTGAGAATCGCACAATTCGCGCCACGCGCTATGCGATTCGTTTTATGCCACCTGTCGCCATCTTTACCCTGTGCTGGCAAATTGCGCTGGGCGGACAGCTCGGCCCTGCCGTCGCGACGGCGCTTTTTGCGTTAAGCCTGCCGATGCAGGGGCTGTGGTGGTTAGGTAAGCGTTCTGTTACGCCACTCCCGCCTTCTATTTTACACTGGTTTTATGATGTTCGCGGGAAACTGGAAGAAGCCGGTCAGGCGCTCGCTCCGGTTGAAGGCAAGCCAGATTATCAGGCGCTGGCTGACACGCTTAAGCGAGCTTTTAAGCAACTTGATAAAACATTCCTCGATGATTTGTGATTGATCATCGAAACGACGAATAAAAGAAGGCACAGTAACACACCGTTACCGTGTCTTTTTTTTAAGTGCCATGCGCTACAGGAGTCGAAAGATGGAAATGACCCATGCTCAACGTCTGATTTTGTCTAACCAGTACAAGATGATGACTATGCTTGATCCCGATAACGCTGAGCGCTACAGCCGCCTGCAGACCATCGTCGAACGCGGTTTTGGTTTGCAGATGCGCGAACTGGATCGTGATTTTGGCGAGCTGAAAGAAGAAACCTGCCGCATCGTGATCGACATTATGGAGATGTACCACGCCCTGCATGTGTCATGGACTAATCTCAAAGATCAGCAGTCCATTGACGAGCGCCGGGTCACTTTCTTAGGCTTTGATGCCGCGACGGAAGCACGTTATCTGAGCTATGTCCGTTTTATGGTGAATACAGAAGGGCGCTATACGCACTTTGATGCGGGCACCCACGGCTTTAACGCGCAGACCCCCATGTGGGAAAAGTATCAGCGCATGCTGAGCGCATGGCACGCCTGCCCGCGCCAGTACCACTTAAGCAGCAACGAAATTCAACAAATCATTAATGCCTGACGGAGGTGCGTGTGCAGTGTAGAGGTTTTCTGTTTGATCTGGACGGTACGCTGGTGGATTCGCTACCGGTTGTAGAGCGTTCATGGTGCCATTGGGCGGACAGACATGGCATCGACCATCAGGACGTGCTGAATTTTATCCACGGCAAACAGGCCATAACCTCGCTCCGGCATTTTCTGGCGGGACGCTCTGAGGACGAAATTCAGGCGGAATTCAAATATCTGGAACACATTGAAGCCACGGACACGGACGGTATCACCGCGTTACCCGGTGCACGTGAACTGCTTGAGCATCTGAACGAAGCGCAAATACCGTGGGCCATTGTTACCTCCGGCTCCATTCCCGTGGCCCACGCCCGTCATAAGGCGGCGGGTTTACCCACGCCGGAGGTGTTCATTACCGCTGAGCGCGTCAAACGTGGAAAGCCGGAACCTGATGCGTTTTTACTGGGTGCAGAACTGCTGGGCCTTCCCCCTGCGGAGTGCGTGGTGGTGGAAGATGCCGCAGCAGGCGTGCTGGCCGGGTTGAACGCTGGCAGCCACGTTATTGCCGTCAACGTTCCGGCCGATTCTCCCCGGCTGGACGAGGCGGACTTTGTGCTCGACACGCTGACCGCGCTTGATATCGCTAAGGCACCAGACGGTATTGTAACCGTCTCGCTAAAAATGTAATCCCATGACATAGCCCCACGATGCTGGGGCTTTTTTATGGCACAATTTTTCCTCTCTTTCTGACAAGGACATGTTGTGAACGGTGAACTGATTTGGGTTCTCAGCCTGCTTTTAATTGCCATCATTCTGTTTGCTACAGGCAAAGTGCGCATGGATGCCGTCGCTCTGTTTGTTATCGTTGCGTTTGTGCTGAGCGGTACGCTCACGCTGCCGGAAGCCTTTTCGGGGTTTAGCGATCCCAACGTCATTTTGATTGCCGCGCTGTTTATTATCGGCGACGGCCTGGTGCGAACCGGCGTGGCGACGCTGGTGGGGTCATGGCTGGTGAAGGTAGCAGGCAACAGCGAAACCAAGATGCTGGTCTATCTGATGCTGACAGTCGCCGGGCTGGGGGCGTTTATGAGTTCGACGGGCGTCGTTGCCATCTTTATTCCGGTGGTGTTGAGTGTCTCCATGCGAATGCAGACGTCACCGTCGCGCCTGATGATGCCCCTGAGCTTTGCCGGGCTTATCAGCGGCATGATGACCCTGGTGGCCACGCCGCCGAACCTGGTGGTCAACAGCGAACTGATACGTGAAGGGCTGGAGGGCTTTAGCTTCTTCAGCGTCACCCCGCTTGGGCTGGTTATTTTGTTGATGGGGGTTGTGTATATGCTGCTGACTCGCTTCGCTCTGAAAGGCGAGAAGCAGGATAAATCGAAAGACGGCTGGAAACGACGTACGTTTCGCGATTTGATCAAAGAGTACCGTCTCGCCGGCCGCGCCCGCCGTCTGGCCATTCGTCCCGGCTCGCCGATGGTCGGCCAGCGGCTGGATGATCTCAAGTTGCGGGAACGTTATGGTGCGAACGTGATCGGCGTGGAGCGCTGGCGTCGCTTTCGGCGTGTCATCGTCAACGTGAACGGGGTCTCCGAATTCCGGGCGCGTGACGTTCTGCTGATCGATATGTCCACCGCGGAGGTGGATCTGCGTGAGTTTTGCAGTGAGCAAATGCTGGAGCCGATGGTGCTGCGCGGGGAATATTTCTCCGATCAGGCGCTCGATGTGGGTATGGCGGAAGTGTCGCTGATCCCGGAATCGGAATTGTTGGGTAAAACCGTGCGTGAAATGGGGTTCCGTACCCGCTATGGCCTGAACGTCGTCGGCCTGAAGCGTGATGGCGTGGCAATGGAAGGGGCGGTGGTGGATGAGCCCATCCTGTTAGGCGATATTTTTCTCGTCGTTGGTAACTGGAAGCTGATCAGCCAGCTCGGTCAGAATGGCCGCGATTTCGTCGTTCTCAACATGCCCGTTGAGGAGAGCGATGCCTCTCCGGCCCACAGTCAGGCGCCTCACGCCATTTTTTGTCTGGTGCTGATGGTGGCGCTCATGCTTACCGACGAGATCCCAAATCCGGTGGCGGCCATTATTGCCTGCCTGTTGATGGGCAAATTTCGCTGTATTGATGCCGAGAGTGCCTATAAAGCGATTCACTGGCCAAGCATCATTTTGATTGTCGGGATGATGCCGTTCGCCCTTGCCCTGCAAAAAACCGGCGGGGTGGATTTAGTGGTTAAAGGGCTTATGGACGTTGGTGGGGGATACGGTCCGTACATGATGATGGTGTGCCTGTTCGTCATGTGCGCCACGATCGGGCTGTTCATTTCCAATACTGCCACGGCAGTACTGATGGCCCCGATTGCGCTGGCGATGGCGAAATCCATGGGCGTGTCGCCGTATCCCTTTGCGATGATGGTGGCGATGGCGGCCTCTGCGGCGTTTATGACGCCGGTCTCTTCGCCGGTTAACACGCTGGTACTGGGGCCGGGGAATTACCGCTTTAGCGATTTCGTGAAGATTGGCGTACCGTTCACCATACTGGTGATGCTGGTATGCGTGGTGCTGATCCCGGTGTTATTCCCGTTTTAGCGTGAGCGCAGAAACGTAGGCCGGGTAAGGCGAAGCCGCTACTCGGCGAAAAATTACAACGGAGAATCCTGGCTGATCTCATCCAGCGATAAATGGAAGCTCGGCACAAACACCTGCATAAAATAATCCATCTCCTCGCTGCGGCGGGATTCCAGCGTCTTCTCCAGACGCGTTTTGGCCAGTAAAAACTCGTTATTCCCGGCAGACAACTCTTCCAGACATTTCAGGTAGGCGCAGAGCGCGTCCGCCTGCTTCACCAGTGACTTTTCCTCTTCGGTGTACTGATGTTCGTCAATCAGTGGCTCAAAGACATCGCGCAGTTCATCCGGCACCATGTCGATTAGCTTCTGCTGGGCGATCTTCTCGATGGCTTTATATTCCTGCGCAATCTGCGAGTTGAAGTATTTAACCGGGGTGGGGAGATCGCCGGTCAGCACCTCGGAGGCATCGTGATACATCGCGAGCAGGGCAATGCGTTCCGCATTGACCTGACCGTTGAATTTGCGGTTCTTAATGGCGGCAAGCGCATGCGCGACCATCGCAACCTGCAGACTATGTTCTGAGACATTTTCGGTGCGCACGTTGCGCATCAAAGGCCAGCGGTTGATGAGTTTTAGGCGGGAAAGGTGGGCAAAAAAATGACTCTGACTCATAGGTTACCTTTTGTCTTCACTGCGACAAACTTCATTGTGCGGGGAGGGGAGGGAAGATGCAAATTTGCGGAAGTTAGAGGCCGGGTAAGCGCAGCGCTACCCGGCAGAAAGATGATGTTATTGGTGGTATCCGGAGAGGAATCGTCCGAAGCGGCTGATGGCCATTTCGAGGTCATCTTCGCGCGGTAACGTCACGATACGGACGTGATCCGGCCATGGCCAGTTGAACGCGGTGCCCTGAACCAGCAGCACTTTTTCCTGCAGCAGGAAATCAAGCACCATTTTCTGGTCATCGTGGATATTGAAGCGCTTCGCGTCGATTTTCGGGAACATGTACAGCGCGCCATTTGGCTTCACGCAGGAGACGCCAGGGATATCGTTGATCAACTCCCAGGCGCGGTTACGCTGTTCATACAGGCGCCCGCCAGGCACGATGAACTCGCTGATGCTCTGGTAGCCGCCCAGCGCCGTCTGGATCGCATGTTGTGCCGGAACGTTGGCGCATAAACGCATGGAGGCCAGCATCTCCAGCCCTTCAATATAACCCCTGGCATGTTTTTTCGGGCCGTTCAGAACCATCCAGCCCTGACGGAAACCGGCCACACGGTAAGTTTTAGACAGGCCGTTAAAGGTGACGGTCAGCAGATCCGGTGCCAGCGCTGCAATGGAGTGGTGTTGCGCCGCGTCATACAGGATCTTGTCGTAAATTTCGTCAGCAAAGATGATCAGGTTGTGCTGACGGGCGATCTCCACGATCTCCATCAGCAGCTCTTTTGAATAGACTGCACCCGTTGGGTTGTTCGGGTTGATGATCACGATACCGCGCGTGCGTGGGGTGATTTTGGCACGAATATCGTCGAGATCCGGGAACCAGTCAGAAGACTCATCGCAGAGATAGTGCACCGCTTTACCGCTGGAAAGTGACACGGCCGCCGTCCACAGCGGATAGTCCGGAGCGGGTACCAGCATTTCGTCACCGCTGTTCAGCAAGGCCTGCATGGCCTGCACGATCAGTTCAGAGACGCCGTTGCCGATATAAATATCCTCAACGGTAACATCACGCATTCCGCGTGCCTGGTAGTGCTGCATAATGGCTTTGCGTGCGGAGTAAAGTCCTTTTGAATCGCAGTAGCCTTGCGCAGTAGGCAGGTTGCGGATCACATCAACCAGGATTTCATCCGGCGCTTCAAAACCAAATGGCGCAGGGTTACCAATGTTGAGTTTCAGAACCTTATTGCCTTCTTCTTCCAGGCGTTTTGCCTCTTTGAGAACCGGGCCACGGATGTCGTAACAGACGTTATCTAGCTTGCTGGATTTTTCGATAGGGGACATGAACCTTTAACCTTTTCGCTATTATTGCCACTCCCTGCCGTGGAAGTCAGCACGGAACAATGTACTCCCCCCTCGCTTCGTTTTGAAGGGTAAACAGAAGAAGATTTTGTGCAATGGATGCATTTCTGAAGAATCTATTACGCTGCCTGCATCGAAATTTTATGGTATAAAGTAATGCATGATTTGAGTAATTAGGCTTATCATGCTGTGAATTTTGATATTTATTGCATATTGTGCTTTAAAAAATAAAATGAGGGCCAGCGCTCAGTCAAAAGTTTACCTGAGTGACTTTTCGTAAAACCTGAATGCTTCGGGACAAAACACGGGAATAGTCTGCTTTGGTTAAAAGTTACTCATGTGAAAATAATGTTAAGTGTTATTAATGAATGGCCTTAATCTAAATTAAAATTTATTTATTATTAACCAACAAAATGCAACTTTAGTTAATTTTAATAAAATTAGTTTAGAAGCTTAACAACACCCTTTAATCCTCAATATTGCAATAAGACTTATAAATAAAGTGGATTTGGGTTAAGATGTCTTTAAGGAAAGCAGAGGAAAGATACCTGTGTTTTGTATATCTGAGCCTGGTTTTCTGAATTAATTGATTGTTATTGTTGGAGTTATCTCTGGCTGGAGTGTGCGAAGCACAACCTGCAACGTTGACAGCGCTGCGATATAGATGGCAGAAAAGGTGTCTTACCTTTAATGTAATTTACATTAACCTGCGAACATCTAAATATCCTGAACGTTTAAGAGAATAAAAATAACGTCATGAAACGTGCTTTCTGACTGTTGATAAATACACAAAATCATTCACGCTGGATCATGGCGGCAAGTCTGAGCATCCGCTGACGCTTACTCACGTTAGTGATGGGGGAAGCAGACGTAGCCTTTGCCTCGACAGCTTGAATGATGACGTGTATTAAGGCAGCACAATAACTATCTGTCAGGCAGTCTGCCGGGCCGGGATGCGAGGGAAAACCTTCAGAGGGAATTGCTTAACTGTTACACACAGCTTCAACCCGGGCAGCTCCGCACGAGCAACCTGAAAGTGAATAGATATGATAAATGCAAATCGTCCGATAATGAATCTCGACCTCGATCTGCTGAGAACGTTTGTTGCGGTCGCCGACCTCAACACTTTTGCAGCAGCTGCTGCCGCAGTTTGCCGAACCCAGTCCGCCGTCAGCCAGCAAATGCAGCGTCTGGAACAACTGGTTGGTAAAGAGCTTTTTGCCCGTCATGGGCGTAATAAGCTCTTAACGGAACACGGTATTCAGCTTCTGGGTTATGCCAGGAAAATTCTTCGCTTTAATGACGAAGCATGTATGTCATTAATGTTTAGCAACCTTCAGGGGGTGCTAACGTTAGGTGCATCTGATGAGTCAGCGGATACTATATTGCCGTTCCTTCTCAATCGAATTAGTTCGGTTTATCCGAAGCTTGCGCTGGACGTTAGCGTGAAGCGTAATGCTTTTATGATTGAGATGTTAAAAGAGAATGAGGTTGACCTTGTGGTCACCACGCATCGTCCCGGCCAATTTAACTGCCTGACGCTGCGTACTTCTCCTACGCACTGGTATTGCGCGGCAGAATATGTGCTCCAGCAAGGTGAGCCTATTCCACTGGTATTACTGGATGATCCGAGCCCTTTCCGCGATATGGTGTTGTCGGCACTCAACGAAGCCAACATTCCATGGCGTCTGGCGTATGTGGCCTCCACGTTGCCTGCCGTTCGCGCAGCCGTGAAAGCCGGGCTGGGCGTAACCGCTCGTCCGGTGGAGATGATGAGCCCGGATCTGCGTGTGCTGGGTAAATCCGATGGGCTTCCCGTCCTGCCGGATACGGAGTATCTGCTGTGCCACAATACGTCCAGCAATAACGAGCTGGCGAAAGTGGTGTTCGAGGCAATGGAAAACTACCATAATCCATGGCAGTTTGAGCATGTTACCCACGAAGGGGGGGATGATTCCCTGATTGTTGAAGGTGATTTTGAGTGATCGAGAACTCAAAATTCTGGTAACAAAATGTAAGTGTAAAAAAATGCCACTCGCGCGAATTTCGCCTGGAGTGGCTTTTTTTTTGCACAAATTCCCTCCGGGAAAGAGGGGGATTGGATGAGAATCCTTATTTATCAATCAATAAACAAGGGTTGGTTAAAGTCTGAACAAATTCTTTTCCCACTTCCTTCCCGCCCCCGGCATGTTAATAAAACAGGAAAGATGTTGCCGTTTTCTTGGTTGAATTAACAAAAGCGTGTCTCAGATCAAGAAAATACTCCTATTTGGGGGGAGGAATCGTTGGCAAATCCTGTCAAAATAGGAGGGTTATTTTTTTTACTTCCAAAACGGACACGATTCAACAACATGCATTTGACGGAAAGTCAGCTAGCCACCAGGGTTAAAGGGCACCAAATGTTAATGAGAATCGCTCGATGTAATTTAATGTGAAGAAACCTTTGTTAAAGTTGACAAAAGGTTATAGAAAGGAGTAAAAAACCCCATCATTTTGCTGTCTATGTCTCATTTCTGACAGTTAGTGTAAGGTTATTTGTTCCTCCCCATGAATCGATGTGATGCCCATCTGCCAGCAAGAGCAGTGTCGTCGGTATCACTTTTGATGAGTAAGCAATGAGTATGTCAACATCCACAGAAGTCATCGCTCATCACTGGGCATTCGCAATCTTTCTTATTGTAGCCATTGGCCTGTGCTGCCTGATGTTAGTCGGCGGCTGGTTCCTGGGCGGTCGCGCCCGCGCAAGGCACAAAAACACCCCTTTCGAATCAGGTATTGATTCAGTAGGTTCCGCTCGCTTACGCCTGTCTGCCAAGTTCTATCTGGTAGCCATGTTCTTCGTCATCTTTGACGTGGAAGCGCTCTACCTTTTCGCATGGTCGACCTCCATCCGCGAAAGTGGTTGGGTAGGCTTTGTCGAGGCCGCAATTTTCATTTTAGTGCTACTGGCCGGTCTGGTTTATCTGGTGCGTATTGGCGCGCTTGACTGGACGCCTGCGCGTTCACGTCGTGAACACATCAACCCGGAAAACAGTATCTCTAATCGTCAGCAGTAACAGCGAGGCAATAAGATGGATTATACGCTCACCCGCATAGATCCTAACGGTGAGAATGACCGTTACCCCCTGCAAAAACAGGAGATCGTAACCGACCCCCTGGAGCAAGAAGTCAATAAAAGCGTGTACATGGGCAAACTCGAACATGCCATGCACGATATGGTCAACTGGGGTCGTAAGAACTCCATCTGGCCTTACAACTTTGGCCTTTCCTGCTGCTACGTTGAAATGGTGACGTCATTCACTGCGGTGCATGACGTTGCGCGTTTTGGGGCAGAGGTATTGCGTGCATCCCCGCGTCAGGCTGACCTGATGGTGGTGGCCGGTACGTGCTTTACCAAGATGGCACCGGTTATTCAGCGTCTTTATGACCAGATGCTGGAGCCAAAATGGGTTATCTCCATGGGCGCATGTGCAAACTCTGGCGGTATGTACGACATTTATTCCGTCGTGCAGGGCGTAGATAAGTTTATTCCAGTGGATGTATACATCCCAGGTTGCCCGCCACGTCCGGAAGCTTACATGCAGGCGCTGATGCTGCTGCAGGAATCTATCGGTAAGGAACGCCGCCCGCTGTCGTGGGTTGTTGGCGATCAGGGTGTCTATCGCGCGAACATGCAGTCTGAGCGCGAGCGTAAACGTGGTGAACGTATTGCCGTCACCAACCTGCGTACGCCTGACGAAATTTAATTTGCGCCTGTGGGCCTGGAGAACACCTTCGCATATCACTACTCAAATAGCGCGAAGCCAGGCTTAACAGTCACCACGGACCATTTGCAATGGTGAACAATATGACCGACTTAACCGCGCAAGAAGCCGCCTGGCAGACCCGGGATCATCTGGATGACCCCGTCATTGGCGAACTGCGCAACCGTTTTGGGCCGGATGCCTTTACTGTTCAGGCGACCCGCACCGGGGTACCCGTTGTTTGGGTGAAGCGTGAACAATTGCTGGAAGTTGTCGATTTCCTCAAGAAATTGCCAAAACCTTACGTCATGCTGTTTGACTTACACGGCATGGATGAACGTCTGCGTACGCACCGCCAGGGTCTCCCTGCTGCGGATTTTTCCGTTTTCTACCACCTGATCTCAATAGACCGCAATACGGATATCATGCTCAAGGTGGCATTGTCTGAAAACGACATGCATCTGCCGACGCTCACCAAACTTTTCCCGAACGCTAACTGGTATGAGCGTGAAACCTGGGAAATGTTTGGCATGACCTTCGACGGCCACCCGCATCTGACGCGCATCATGATGCCGCAGACCTGGACCGGCCACCCGCTGCGTAAAGACTACCCGGCACGTGCGACTGAATTCGATCCGTTTGAGCTGACCAAAGCCAAGCAGGATCTGGAGATGGAAGCGCTGACCTTCAAGCCGGAAGACTGGGGCATGAAGCGCGGGACCGAAAACGAGGATTTCATGTTCCTCAACCTCGGTCCAAACCACCCGTCTGCGCACGGTGCATTCCGTATCATTCTTCAGCTTGATGGCGAAGAGATTGTCGACTGTGTTCCGGATATCGGTTACCACCACCGTGGTGCTGAGAAGATGGGCGAGCGTCAGTCCTGGCACAGCTACATTCCGTATACCGACCGTATCGAGTATCTCGGCGGCTGCGTAAACGAAATGCCTTATGTGCTGGCCGTTGAGAAACTGGCAGGCATCACCGTACCGGATCGCGTTAACGTGATTCGCGTCATGCTGTCAGAACTGTTCCGTATTAACAGCCACCTGCTGTACATCTCCACGTTCATTCAGGACGTCGGTGCGATGACCCCGGTCTTCTTCGCCTTTACCGATCGTCAGAAAATTTACGATCTGGTGGAAGCGATTACCGGTTTCCGTATGCACCCGGCCTGGTTCCGTATCGGCGGCGTGGCACACGATCTGCCGCGTGGCTGGGACCGCCTGCTGCGTGAATTCCTCGACTGGATGCCGAAACGTCTGGCCTCTTACGAGAAAGCCGCGCTGCGTAACACCATCCTGAAAGGCCGTTCCCAGGGCGTTGCCGCCTACGGCGCGAAAGAAGCGCTGGAGTGGGGGACCACAGGTGCAGGTCTGCGCGCGACCGGTATTGATTTCGACGTGCGTAAAGCGCGTCCTTACTCTGGCTATGAGAACTTCGACTTTGAAGTCCCGGTTGGCGGCGGAGTTTCCGACTGCTATACCCGTGTGATGCTGAAAGTCGAAGAGCTGCGCCAGAGTCTGCGCATCCTTGAGCAGTGCCTCAACAACATGCCGGAAGGCCCGTTCAAAGCGGATCACCCGCTGACGACGCCGCCACCGAAAGAGCGCACGCTGCAACATATCGAAACCCTGATCACCCACTTCCTGCAGGTTTCCTGGGGCCCGGTCATGCCGGCACAAGAATCCTTCCAGATGATCGAAGCGACCAAGGGTATTAACAGTTACTACCTGACCAGTGACGGCAGCACCATGAGCTACCGTACCCGCGTGCGTACGCCGAGCTTTGCGCACCTGCAGCAGATCCCGTCCGCCATCCGCGGCAGTCTGGTCTCCGACCTGATTGTGTATCTGGGTAGTATCGATTTTGTTATGTCAGATGTGGACCGCTAATTATGCACGAGAATCAACAACCACAAACCGAGGCTTTTGAGCTGAGTGAAGCAGAGCGTGCCGCCATTGAGCACGAGATGCACCACTACGAAGACCCGCGTGCGGCGTCCATTGAAGCGCTGAAAATCGTACAGAAACAGCGTGGTTGGGTGCCGGATGGGGCGATCTATGCGATCGCAGAAGTGCTGGGTATCCCGGCCAGTGACGTAGAAGGCGTAGCCACGTTCTACAGCCAGATCTTCCGTCAGCCGGTAGGCCGCCATGTGATCCGCTACTGTGACAGCGTTGTCTGCCACATTACCGGTTATCAGGGCATTCAGGCTGCGATTGAGAAGAAACTCAATATCAAGCCGGGCCAGACCACGTTCGATGGTCGCTTTACTCTGCTGCCAACCTGCTGCCTGGGTAACTGCGACAAGGGGCCGACCATGATGATTGATGAGGATACTCACAGCCATCTGACGCCGGAAGCCATTCCTGACCTGCTGGAGCAGTACAAATGAAAACTGTAATTCGTACTGCTGAAACGCATCCGTTGACCTGGCGTCTGCGCGATGACAGACAGCCGGTATGGCTCGACGAATACCAGAGCAAAAACGGCTATGCCGGGGCGCGTAAGGCCCTGGGCGGCATGGCACCGGACGACATCGTTAACGCGGTGAAAGAGTCGGGTCTGAAAGGCCGCGGCGGCGCGGGCTTCTCCACCGGTCTGAAGTGGAGCCTGATGCCAAAAGATGAATCCATGAACATCCGTTACCTGCTGTGTAACGCGGATGAAATGGAGCCGGGTACCTATAAAGACCGTCTGCTGATGGAACAGCTGCCGCACCTGCTGGTAGAAGGCATGCTGATCTCCGCATTCGCGCTGAAAGCGTACCGTGGTTACATCTTCCTGCGCGGTGAGTACATCGAAGCAGCTGAAAACCTGCGTCGCGCGATTGCCGAAGCGACCGAAGCGGGCCTGCTGGGTAAAAATATTCTCGGTACCGGCTTCGACTTCGAGCTGTTCGTGCACACCGGTGCTGGGCGTTATATCTGCGGTGAAGAGACTGCGCTGATTAACTCCCTGGAAGGCCGCCGTGCGAACCCGCGTTCCAAGCCACCGTTCCCGGCAAGCTCCGGCGTGTGGGGTAAACCGACTTGTGTTAACAACGTCGAAACCCTGTGTAACGTTCCGGCGATCCTCGCCAACGGCGTGGAGTGGTATCAGGGCATCTCCTCAAGTAAAGATGCCGGTACCAAGCTGATGGGCTTCTCCGGCCGTGTGAAAAACCCAGGCGTCTGGGAACTGCCGTTCGGTACTACCGCCCGCGAAATTCTTGAAGACTACGCCGGTGGCATGCGCGATGGCCTGAAATTCAAAGCCTGGCAGCCGGGTGGGGCAGGGACAGACTTCCTGACCGAAGCGCACCTTGACCTGCCGATGGAGTTCGAAAGCATTGGTAAAGCAGGCAGTCGTCTGGGTACGGCGCTGGCGATGGCCGTCGACCATGAGATCGGCATGGTATCGCTGGTGCGTAACCTGGAAGAGTTCTTCGCCCGTGAGTCCTGCGGCTGGTGTACACCGTGCCGTGACGGTCTGCCGTGGAGCGTGAAGATCCTGCGTGCTATCGAACGCGGCGAAGGCCAGCCTGGTGATATCGAGACACTTGAGCAACTGTGTCGATTCTTAGGGCCGGGTAAAACCTTCTGTGCCCACGCACCGGGTGCCGTCGAGCCGCTGCAGAGCGCGATTAAATATTTCCGCGACGAATTCGAAGCAGGCATCAAGCAGCCGTTCAGCAATACCCATTCCATCAATGGTATTCAGCCGAACCTGCTGAAAGCACGCTGGTAAAAACAGAATTTTGATTAACGCTCGGTTTCGGCCGAGCCAACTGGAAGCATGCTAATGGCTACGATTCATGTAGACGGCAAAGAATACGAAGTCAACGGGGCGGACAACCTGCTGGAAGCTTGTCTGTCTCTTGGCCTCGATATTCCGTACTTTTGCTGGCATCCGGCGCTGGGCAGCGTCGGTGCTTGCCGCCAGTGTGCGGTGAAGCAATATCAAAACGCGGAAGACACGCGTGGTCGCCTGGTGATGTCCTGTATGACGCCAGCCACCGAAGGCACCTTTATTTCGATTGATGACGAAGAAGCCAAACAGTTCCGTGAAAGCGTTGTGGAATGGTTGATGACCAACCACCCGCACGACTGCCCGGTCTGTGAAGAGGGCGGTAACTGCCACCTTCAGGATATGACCGTGATGACCGGTCACAGCTTCCGTCGCTATCGCTTTACCAAGCGTACTCATCGTAACCAGGACCTGGGGCCGTTCATCTCTCACGAAATGAACCGCTGCATCGCCTGCTACCGCTGCGTGCGTTACTACAAAGATTACGCAGACGGTCAGGATCTGGGCGTGTATGGCGCACATGACAACGTCTACTTCGGTCGTCCGGAAGACGGTACGCTTGAGAGCGAATTCTCCGGTAACCTGGTGGAAATCTGTCCGACCGGTGTATTCACCGATAAAACCCACTCCGAGCGTTACAACCGTAAGTGGGACATGCAGTTTGCACCAAGCATCTGCCAGCAGTGTTCGCTGGGCTGTAACACCAGCCCGGGTGAGCGCTACGGCGAACTGCGTCGTATCGAAAACCGTTACAACGGTACCGTAAACCATTACTTCCTGTGCGACCGCGGTCGTTTCGGCTATGGCTATGTGAACCTGAAAGACCGTCCGCGTCAGCCGGTTCAGCGCCGTGGCGACGACTTCATCACCCTGAACGCTGAACAGGCGATGCAGGGTGCGGCAGATATTCTGCGCCAGTCGAAGAAAGTGATCGGTATCGGCTCCCCGCGTGCCAGCATCGAAAGCAACTTCGCGCTGCGTGAGCTGGTGGGGGCGGAAAACTTCTACACCGGTATCGCTCAGGGCGAGCAGGAACGTCTGCAGCTGGTACTGAAAGTGCTGCGCGAAGGCGGTATTCATACCCCTGCGCTGCGCGAAATCGAATCGTATGATGCGGTTCTGGTGCTGGGCGAAGATCTGACGCAGACCGGCGCTCGCGCGGCTCTGGCGGTGCGTCAGGCGGTGAAGGGTAAAGCACGTGAAATGGCAGCGGCACAGAAAGTGGCTGACTGGCAGATTGCGGCAATCCTCAACATCGGCCAGCGCGCGAAGCATCCTCTGTTTGTGACGAACGTTGACAACACCCGTCTGGACGATATCGCCGCGTGGACCTACTGTGCGCCGGTTGAAGATCAGGCGCGTCTTGGCTTTGCCATTGCCCATGCGCTGGACAGCAACTCTCCGGCCGTTGAACTGGATCGTGACCTGCAGAGCAAGGTCGACGTGATTGTTCAGGCGCTGGCGGGGGCGAAGAAACCACTCATTATCTCCGGGACTAATGCCGGTAGCGCCGAGATCATTCAGGCTGCCGCGAACGTTGCCAAAGCCCT
This sequence comes from Enterobacter sp. 22466, assembly GCF_052044775.1. Taxonomy (NCBI): domain Bacteria; kingdom Pseudomonadati; phylum Pseudomonadota; class Gammaproteobacteria; order Enterobacterales; family Enterobacteriaceae; genus Enterobacter; species Enterobacter sp. 22466. The sequence continues at coordinate 259,256 of NZ_JBQENX010000002.1, forward strand.
GAAAGGCCGTGGTGCGGACGTTGGCGTCACCATGATTGCCCGTGCGGTGAACAGCATCGGTCTGGGTATGATTGGCGGCGGCTCGCTGGAAGAAGCGTTAAGCGAACTGGAATCCGGTGCCGCTGACGCCGTTGTGGTGCTGGAAAATGACCTGCATCGCCATGCCTCTGCCGCGCGCGTTGACGCTGCGCTTTCCAAAGCACCGCTGGTGATGGTAATCGACCATCAGCGCACCGCGATTATGGATAAAGCGCACCTGGTGCTCTCTGCGGCAAGCTTCGCAGAAAGCGACGGTACGGTTATCAACAACGAAGGCCGCGCACAGCGTTTCTTCCAGGTTTATGACCCGGCGTACTACGACAGCAACACCGTGATGCTGGAAAGCTGGCGCTGGCTGCACTCCCTGCACAGCACCGTGCAGAGCCGTGAAGTGGACTGGACGCAGCTCGACCACGTTATCGATGCGGTAGTCGAAAAACTGCCTCAGCTGGCGGGCATTAAAGATGCCGCGCCTGAAGCGAGCTTCCGTATTCGCGGCCAGAAACTGGCGCGTGAACCGCACCGTTACAGTGGCCGTACCGCGATGCGTGCCAATATCAGCGTGCACGAACCGCGTCAGCCGCAGGATAAAGACACCATGTTCGCCTTCTCTATGGAAGGGAACAACCAGCCGTCTGCGCCGCGTTCACAAATCCCATTCGCATGGGCGCCGGGCTGGAACTCCCCGCAGGCCTGGAACAAGTTCCAGGCGGAAGTGGGCGGTTCATTGCGTCACGGCGATCCGGGCGTGCGTCTGATTGAAGCCTCCGAAACCGGTCTGGACTTCTTCACGACCGTTCCGACGAGCTTCCAGGCGCAGGACGGTAGCTGGCGTATTGCGCCGTACTACCATCTGTTTGGTAGCGACGAGCTGTCCCAGCGTTCACCGGTATTCCAGCAGCGTATGCCGCAGCCGTACATCAAGCTTAACCCGGCAGACGCCGCGAAGCTTGGCGTCAACGCGGGTGCGAACATCGCCTTTAGCTATGACGGCCAGACCATCAGCCTGCCGCTGATTATCTCTGAAGGTCTGACAGCAGGGCAGGTTGGTCTGCCGATGGGTATGCCTGGCATCGCGCCGGTACTGGCGGGTGCGCGTCTTGATAACCTGCAGGAGGCAAAAGCATGAGTTGGTTAACGCCGGATCTTATCGACATCCTGCTGAGCATTCTGAAAGCGATTGTCATTCTGCTGGTGGTGGTCACCTGTGGTGCGTTCATGAGCTTTGGTGAACGTCGTCTGCTTGGTCTGTTCCAGAACCGTTATGGACCAAACCGCGTGGGCTGGGGTGGTTCACTCCAGCTGGTTGCGGACATGATCAAGATGTTCTTTAAAGAGGACTGGATCCCGCGCTTCTCGGATCGCGTGATCTTTACTCTGGCTCCAATGATCGCCTTCACCTCGCTGCTGCTGGCGTTTGCTATCGTTCCTGTCAGCCCGACCTGGGTGGTCGCTGACCTGAACATCGGCATTCTGTTCTTCCTGATGATGGCAGGCCTCGCGGTGTACGCGGTGCTGTTCGCAGGCTGGTCCAGTAACAACAAATACTCGCTGCTGGGTGCGATGCGTGCGTCTGCGCAGACGCTGAGCTACGAAGTGTTCCTGGGTCTCTCCCTGATGGGCGTCGTGGCGCAGGCCGGTTCATTCAACATGACCGACATCGTCAACAACCAGGCCGACATCTGGAACGTTATCCCGCAGTTCTTTGGGTTTATTACCTTTGCTATCGCGGGCGTGGCGGTGTGTCACCGTCACCCGTTTGACCAGCCAGAAGCCGAACAGGAACTGGCCGACGGTTACCACATTGAATATTCCGGTATGAAATTCGGTCTGTTCTTCGTGGGCGAGTACATCGGTATCGTCACCATTTCCGCGTTGATGGTAACGCTGTTCTTTGGTGGCTGGCATGGCCCGTTCTTACCGCCGTTCATCTGGTTCGCGCTGAAAACCGCGTTCTTCATGATGATGTTCATTTTGATTCGCGCAGCGTTACCGCGTCCGCGTTATGACCAGGTAATGTCCTTCGGCTGGAAAGTGTGCCTGCCGCTGACGCTCGTCAACTTGTTGGTAACGGCGGCTGTCATTCTCTGGCAGCAGCCATAAGGGGCTATAGACCATGACCTTAAAAGAATTACTGGTAGGCTTCGGTACCCAGGTACGCAGTATCTGGATGATCGGCCTGCACGCGTTTGCCAAACGCGAAACCCGGATGTACCCGGAAGAGCCGGTATATCTGCCGCCGCGCTACCGTGGCCGTATCGTGCTGACGCGCGACCCGGACGGTTCCGAGCGCTGCGTTGCCTGTAACCTGTGTGCGGTAGCGTGTCCGGTAGGCTGTATCTCTCTGCAGAAAGCAGAGACGGTAGACGGCCGCTGGTACCCTGAGTTCTTCCGCATCAACTTCTCACGCTGCATCTTCTGTGGTCTGTGTGAAGAAGCGTGCCCAACCACGGCGATTCAGCTCACCCCGGACTTCGAACTGGGTGAGTACAAGCGTCAGGATCTGGTGTACGAGAAAGAGGATCTGCTGATTTCCGGTCCGGGCAAATACCCGGAATATAACTTCTACCGGATGGCGGGTATGGCAATCGACGGCAAAGATAAGGGCGAAGCGGAGAACGAAGCCAAGCCTATCGACGTCAAGAGCCTGTTACCGTAAGGAGAGGGCAATGGAATTCGCTTTTTATATCTGTGGCCTTATCGCCATCCTGGCTACGCTGCGAGTGATTACGCACACCAATCCGGTGCATGCGCTGCTGTACTTAATCATTTCGCTGCTGGCTATTTCCGCGGTGTTCTTTGCGCTCGGCGCGCACTTTGCCGGTGCGCTGGAAATCATCGTTTACGCCGGGGCCATCATGGTGCTGTTCGTCTTCGTTGTGATGATGCTGAACCTGGGCGGCTCTGAAATTGAGCAGGAACGTCAGTGGTTAAAACCGCAGGTGTGGATTGGCCCGGCAATTCTGTCGGCCATCATGCTGGTGGTGATTGTTTATGCCATTCTCGGCGTGAACGACCAGGGCATCGACGGTACGCCAATCGGCGCGAAAGAAGTGGGTATCACGCTGTTTGGACCGTACGTTCTGGCGGTAGAACTGGCCTCTATGCTGCTGCTGGCGGGTCTGGTTGTTGCCTTCCACGTTGGCCGCGAAGAGCGTGCTGGTGAGGTGCTGAGCAACCGCACTGACGACCGCGCGAAAAGAAAAACGGAGGAACGCGCATGATCCCCTTAACACATGGACTGATCCTCGCTGCGATTTTATTCGTTCTGGGCTTAACCGGTCTGGTTATCCGCCGCAATCTGCTGTTTATGCTGATCGGTCTGGAAATCATGATTAACGCCTCCGCGCTGGCCTTCGTGGTCGCCGGAAGCTACTGGGGCCAGACCGATGGTCAGGTGATGTACATTCTCGCCATCAGCCTCGCGGCTGCCGAAGCGAGTATTGGCCTGGCGCTGTTACTGCAGCTCCATCGTCGCCGCCAGAACCTGAACATCGATTCAGTAAGTGAGTTGCGTGGATGAACATGCTTGCCTTAACCATTATTTTTCCGCTGATTGGCTTCGTGCTGCTGGCGTTTTCTCGCGGCCGCTGGTCTGAGAATCTGTCTGCGACCGTCGGCATGGGCTCTGTCGGTCTGGCTGCGCTGGTAACAGCGTATGCGGGTATCGATTTCTTCAACAACGGACGTCAGGCCTTCAGCGTGCCGCTGTGGACCTGGATGTCGGTCGGTGATTTCAACATCGGTTTTAACCTGGTGCTGGATGGTCTCTCGCTGACCATGCTCTCCGTGGTCACCGGCGTGGGCTTCCTGATCCACATGTTCGCCTCCTGGTACATGCGCGGTGAAGAGGGGTACTCCCGCTTCTTCGCTTACACCAACCTGTTTATCGCCAGCATGGTGGTTCTGGTGCTGGCCGATAACCTGCTGCTAATGTATCTGGGCTGGGAAGGCGTGGGTCTCTGTTCGTACCTGCTGATCGGGTTCTACTACACCGATCCGAAGAATGGCGCAGCGGCTATGAAAGCGTTCGTCGTGACCCGTGTGGGTGACGTCTTCCTCGCGTTCGCGCTGTTCATTCTCTACAACGAACTGGGCACACTGAACTTCCGCGAAATGGTGGAACTGGCGCCAGCACACTTCGCCGCAGGCAACAACATGCTGTGGTGGGCAACGCTGATGCTGCTGGGTGGTGCTGTGGGTAAATCTGCACAGCTGCCGTTGCAGACATGGCTGGCCGACGCGATGGCGGGTCCAACTCCTGTCTCTGCGCTGATCCACGCCGCGACCATGGTCACTGCCGGTGTGTACCTGATTGCGCGTACCCATGGCCTGTTCCTGATGACCCCGGAAATTCTGCATCTGGTGGGTATCGTCGGTGCGGTCACACTGGTACTGGCAGGCTTTGCCGCGCTGGTGCAGACCGACATCAAACGCGTTCTTGCTTATTCCACCATGAGCCAGATTGGCTACATGTTCCTGGCGCTGGGCGTTCAGGCGTGGGACGCGGCGATTTTCCACCTGATGACGCACGCGTTCTTTAAAGCGCTGCTGTTCCTCTCATCCGGCTCCGTGATCCTGGCCTGCCATCACGAGCAGAACATCTTCAAGATGGGCGGACTGCGTAAGTCCATCCCGCTGGTGTATGTCTGCTTCCTGGTGGGCGGCGCGGCGCTGGCGGCACTGCCGCTGATTACCGCGGGCTTCTTCAGTAAGGACGAAATCCTTGCCGGTGCCATGGCGAATGGTCATATCAATCTGATGGTTGCGGGTCTGGTCGGTGCGTTCATGACCTCCCTGTATACCTTCCGTATGATTTTCATCGTATTCCACGGTAAAGAACAAATTCACGCTCACGCAGGGAAGGGGATTACTCACCACCTGCCGCTGATTGTGCTGCTGGTACTCTCCACCTTCGTTGGCGCGATGATTGTGCCACCGCTGCAGGGCGTACTGCCAGACACCACCGAGCTTGAGCACGGTCGCGTTCTGACGCTTGAAATCACCTCTGGTGTGGTTGCTATCGCAGGCATTCTGATTGCTGCATGGCTGTGGCTGGGCAAACGCACGCTGGTGACTGCTGTTGCCAGCAGTGCGACAGGCCGTCTGCTGGGCACCTGGTGGTACAACGCGTGGGGCTTCGACTGGCTGTACGACATGATCTTCGTTAAGCCGTTCCTGGGCATTGCGTGGCTGCTGAAGCGCGACCCACTGAACAGCCTGATGAATATCCCGGCGATCCTTTCCCGCTTTGCAGGCAAAGGCCTGCTGTACAGCGAGAACGGTTACCTGCGCTGGTATGTGGCGTCCATGAGCATCGGTGCGGTTGTCGTGCTGGCGCTGCTGATGGTGTTGCGTTGATCGTAACGTGAATTTTATTCGAATTCGTTGAAAATCAGGCCCCTGCTGGGGGCCTTAAAAAGGAATGTAAATCGCCATGTTACTACCCTGGCTAATATTAATTCCCTTCATCGGCGGCTTCCTGTGCTGGCAGACTGAACGCTTTGGCGTGAAGATGCCGCGCTGGATCGCGCTGATCACCATGGGATTGACGCTCGCGCTTGGTCTGCAACTCTGGTTGCAGGGTGGCTACTCCCTGACCCAGTCTGCGGGCATTCCGCAGTGGCAGTCTGAGTTTATCCTGCCGTGGATCCCGCGTTTCGGCATTACGATCCACCTGGCGATTGACGGTCTGTCGCTGCTGATGGTAGTGCTGACCGGTCTGCTCGGCGTTCTGGCGGTACTTTGCTCCTGGCGAGAAATCGAAAAATACCAGGGCTTCTTCCACCTGAACCTGATGTGGATCCTGGGCGGCGTAATCGGCGTGTTCCTTGCCATCGACATGTTCCTGTTCTTCTTCTTCTGGGAGATGATGCTGGTGCCGATGTACTTCCTGATCGCGCTGTGGGGCCATAAGGCGTCCGACGGTAAAACGCGTATCACGGCGGCCACCAAGTTCTTCATCTATACCCAGGCGAGTGGTCTGGTGATGCTGATTGCCATTCTGGCGCTGGTGTTTGTGCACCACAATGCGACCGGTGTCTGGACCTTCAACTACGAAGACCTGCTGAAGACCCCGATGTCTCACGGTGTGGAATACCTGCTGATGCTCGGCTTCTTCATCGCCTTTGCGGTGAAAATGCCGGTAGTACCGCTGCACGGCTGGCTACCAGACGCACACTCTCAGGCACCAACGGCAGGTTCTGTGGACCTGGCGGGCATCTTGCTGAAAACGGCAGCCTACGGTCTGCTGCGTTTCGCGCTGCCGCTGTTCCCGAACGCGTCCGCTGAGTTCGCACCGATTGCCATGTGGCTGGGTGTGATCGGTATCTTCTACGGTGCCTGGATGGCGTTCACGCAGTACGACATCAAACGTCTGATTGCGTACACCTCCGTCTCCCACATGGGCTTCGTGCTGATTGCTATCTACACCGGCAGCCAGCTGGCGTACCAGGGTGCGGTGATCCAGATGATTGCGCACGGTCTGTCCGCAGCCGGTCTCTTCATCCTCTGTGGTCAGCTGTACGAACGTCTGCACACCCGTGACATGCGTATGATGGGCGGTTTGTGGAGCAAAATTAAGTGGCTGCCGGCGCTGTCCATGTTCTTCGCGGTGGCGACCCTGGGTATGCCAGGTACCGGTAACTTCGTCGGCGAATTTATGATTCTGTTCGGCAGCTTCAAAGTGGTACCGATGATTACTGTCATCTCCACCTTTGGTCTGGTGTTCGCGTCCGTCTACTCGCTGGCGATGCTGCACCGTGCTTACTTCGGTAAAGCGAAGAGCGAAATTGCTGCACAAGAACTGCCGGGGATGTCGCTGCGTGAGCTGTTCATCATCCTGCTGCTGGTCGTACTGCTGGTGCTGCTGGGCTTCTTCCCGCAGCCGATTCTGGATACCTCGCACTCCGCGATGGGTAATATCCAGCAGTGGTTTGTTAATTCTGCTTCTACTACAAGGCCGTAATTCGCCATGACAATAACTCCACAACAACTGATCGCGCTGCTACCGCTGCTGATCGTCGGATTGACGGTGGTGGTTGTGATGCTCTCCATTGCGTGGCGACGCAATCACTTCCTGAATGCCACGCTGTCGGTCATCGGACTGAACGCTGCGTTAGTCTCTCTCTGGTTTGTTGGCCAGGGCGGGGCGATGGACGTCACCCCGCTGATGCGCGTTGACGGCTATGCCATGCTGTACACAGGGCTGGTTCTGCTGGCGAGCCTGGCGACCTGTACCTTTGCCTATCCGTGGCTCGAAGGCTACAACGACAACAAAGAAGAGTTTTACCTGCTGGTTCTGATTGCCGCGCTGGGCGGCATTCTGCTGGCGAATGCGAACCATCTGGCTGCGCTGTTCCTCGGCATTGAGCTTATTTCTCTGCCGCTGTTCGGTCTGATTGGTTATGCCTTCCGTCAGAAGCGCTCCCTGGAAGCGAGCATCAAGTATACGATCCTGTCTGCTGCTGCCTCGTCCTTCCTGCTGTTTGGTATTGCGCTGCTGTACGCACAGACCGGTAACCTCTCGTTCATGGCGCTGGGCAAGAGCCTCGGCGACGGCATGCTGCACGAGCCGCTGCTGCTGGCGGGTCTGGGCATGATGATTGTTGGCCTCGGCTTTAAGCTCTCACTGGTTCCGTTCCACCTGTGGACACCAGACGTCTACCAGGGTGCACCGGCTCCGGTGTCTACCTTCCTGGCGACGGCGAGCAAAATCGCTATCTTCGGCGTGGTGATGCGTCTGTTCCTGTACGCACCGGTAGGTGACAGCGAAGCAGTTCGCACGGTGCTGGGGATTATCGCGTTCGTCTCCATCATCTTCGGTAACCTGATGGCGCTGAGCCAGACCAACATCAAACGTCTGCTGGGTTACTCTTCTATCTCTCATCTGGGTTACCTGCTGGTGGCGCTGATTGCGCTGCAGAGCGGTGAGATGTCGATGGAAACCGTAGGCGTTTACCTGGCCGGTTACCTGTTCAGCAGCCTCGGCGCGTTCGGTGTGGTGAGTCTGATGTCCAGCCCGTACCGTGGCCCGGATGCAGATTCACTGTTCTCCTACCGTGGTCTGTTCTGGCACCGTCCGATCCTGTCTGCCGTGATGACCGTGATGATGCTCTCTCTGGCGGGTATCCCAATGACGCTGGGCTTCATCGGTAAGTTCTACGTACTGGCTGTCGGTGTGCAGGCGCACCTGTGGTGGCTGACCGCAGGCGTAGTTATCGGCTCGGCAATCGGTCTGTACTACTATCTGCGTGTGGCCGTGAGCCTGTACCTGAGCGCGCCTCAGCAGCTCAACCGCGATGCACCAGGCAACTGGCAGTACAGCGCCGGGGGGATTGTGGTGCTGATCTCCGCGCTGCTGGTGCTGATCTTCGGTATCTATCCGCAGCCGCTGATTGATATCGTGCAGCGAGCAATGCCGCTGATGTAACAGCATCATCTATAATGAAACCGCTGGATTATCCCGGCGGTTTTTTTTCATCAACAGAAAAATTGCGTGGATATACGCATAACAAAAAGGGAAATGACAATTCCCGGTGATTGCGATGTATTATGTGTTTGATTGAGCTGAAATAAGGGTATGAAAATGCAACAGCTTTACCGGATAGAGAGTCTTACCTTGATAGGAGTGGGAGTATTTGAACACACTCATATTGATTTTCCGAAGATTACCGACGAAGCCCGGAACGCAAAAAAGGCTGAAATTCATATCTTTACGGGGCCAAATGGTTGTGGAAAAAGTACTATTCTGTATGCTCTCGCTGGCATTCTCAATCCGCAACCTGGAGGCGATGCACTGGTAAAGAAACGCTATCACGGAACCGATAGTTTTATTCGTTTTTCTTTCTCAGGTGAAGAAGGACTTATTGGTATCAAAGCGCCTTTGCAGCCAGAGCGTTACACTCCTATTTATAGTAATGATTCATATTATAGCTCTATTGAAAATGGAACTTCCAGTAAGCTTTTCCGCAACCGACCATATTTAAATATTCATGAGCAAATGAGCAGTTCGTCGTTTGATTTCGCAGGTTTTGCCTATTCAGGTACCCGTGATCAAGTGACCAGTTTCGATGTTGGGGCTATTCAGGAAATTAAGGCTTCACCATTTGATAATTCCCTATCTTTTTCAAATACTGTAAGACCAAAGCTTCTGGCGCAGTGGATAGCAAATAGTATTACACAGGCTGTATTGGCTCGTAATGAAGGTAGTGAAGCCGAAGCGCAAGAATATGATCGAGCGCTAACTCAGATTTCAGCATTCATAAAAAACGTTTGTGATATTGAAACAACATTTAGGCTGAAAAGAAAACCACTGGCTGTAGCTATTAGCGTCGAAGGTCAGGATATTGCTTTTGACACTCTGCCTGAAGGGTTAAAGTCAATGATCACCTGGGTTGTTGATCTGGCGTTACGGCTGGAATCAATCCCGTGGAAAAACAGCCGCGAAATTTTCGCACAACCGATCATCCTTTTTCTCGATGAAGTGGATATTCACTTGCACCCTAAATGGCAACGAAGAATATTACCCGCGATACAAAAACTTCTCCCGAACGCTCAAATTTTTGTTTCTACTCATTCTCCATTCGTTGTTGGTTCGGTTGAGGATGCTTATGTGTATCGTCTACCTGAACCGCATCGCAATGAGTGTCGAGATGCATCCATTGCTGAGAACATTGAAGCTATTGATTCGAAAGCGGGGAAAAGTTACCAATTAATACTGTCTGATGTATTTGGAATTGACGAAGAGTTTGATGTGGAAACTGAAGAACAGCTCACTAAGTTTAAAGCTCTCATACGTCAGCATTTGCTTACCGAGCAATATGGTGAGGCTATTAATGGGCTTGCCAAAAGGCTGAGTGATAAAGGTGAGGAGCTTTCTGAGATTGTCAGCCTTGAGCTTCGCCAGATGCAGCGATTGATGAGCAAAAAACAAGGATAATTTGATGTACGCTTTTCAAAGGACTCCATGTCCTGATTATCTTAACGAATGTTGGGAAGTGCTGGGGATGCGCTATGTTGAGGCAAAGAATCGAAATCCTGGCTATAAATTCCGTTGGTATGCTGCATTTCGTTATGATGAAACCAGGCGGCTGCTCAATGAAATGACGCAAGGTCATTGTGCTTTTTGCGATGGTGGTGATTTAGGCTCTGTCAGCCGAGAGACCATTGAACACTTCAGACCGAAAAGTCATCCAGAATTCAGGAGGTTTGCTTTTCAGTGGCAAAACCTTTATCCATGTTGCGATCAATGTCAGACTCAAAAATTAGAAAATTTTTGATATAAACCTACTTGTTGCAGATGATGTTGATTACCGCTTTGAAGATTTTTTCATTGCAGATTATACCAATGGTGAGATCCAACCAAATCCACTTGCAAGTGAAAATAATCAGCAACGTGCGCAATGTACTATTGATTTCTACGGACTTAATACATCACTCAGGGCACATTGCCGTAAAAAGGAATTAAAGCGGTATCGGCAGCGAAATCCAGAAGAAGATCTTCTGAACGACTTTAGTTATCGTTATTTCCTTATGGATGCCTGAGACAGGCATCCTTGCTTTGTACTTAAGCCAACTGCTTGCGACTAATCAACGGCCCATCAATCTTTTTCATCGAACGGTCCAGCACCTCTTCAATCACGGACGACAGCTCGTTCAGCTCAAACTTCGCCACGTAGCCGTCGGCCTTCACTTTACGAATATGATCTTCGTTGGCGTTGCCGGAAAGCGAAGAGTGGATCACAACAGGAATATCTTTCAGCAGCGGGTCGGTTTTGATTTTGCGCGTCAGCGTGAAACCGTCCATCTCTGGCATTTCGAGGTCGGTCAGCACCAGGGCAATTTTATCGGTGATCGGCACGCCTTCAGCCTGCGCCTGCGCGGCCAGCACGCCAATTTTCTCCCATGCGTCTTTACCGGTGATATGCAGCTGCGCCGGGATCTCCATAGCCTGTAATCCCTTCTCCAGCATGGAGCGCGCGACTTTGGAATCTTCCGCCACAATCGCCACAGCGCCAGGCTTGATGTGGAACTTAGTGGTCTGCAGATTCGTGGCGTGCAGATCGTGGTTGGCCGGCGTGATGTCATACAGGATCTGCTCAACGTCCAGCACCATCGCCAGCTCGTTGGTATCGGTCTTTTCGTCCAGACAGGCGATACTGGTGATGTAACGTCCGCTGACGGCGGTTTCCGCCGCGTGGACCTGCTTCCAGTCAAGGCGCATGATGTTCTCAACCGATTCCACCGCAAACGCCTGCACGCTGCGGGCATATTCGGTGATCAGCAGGATGTTGAGCCCCGTCGTCGGCTTACAGCCCGCCACGGCGGCCAGGTCGATCACCGGGATCACCTGATCGCGGATATTCACCATCCCCATCAGCGGGGACTTCATCCCTGCGGGTTTGGTGAACTCCGGCATCGGCACAATTTCACGCAGCTTAAAAACGTTAATGCCAAACAGTTCGGATTTATTTTCATTCAGAGACGTGCCCAGACGGAACAGCAACAGCTCAAAACGATTCGACAGGGTGAGATTTGCCCTGTCATCAATATCTTTCTGGAAATTATCCATTCTACCCTCAAGTGAAATGCTGCCCTTTTAATCGTTATCGGCATCCTGAGAGAAAAATGAAGGACTAAACGCTGACCTGAGTGAAATCGTTGGCCAGCTCACATGCCGGGAACACGTCACGGCACTCTGCCAGCAGTTTTTCACAGCCGCGGGCGTCATAGCGCGAGCTGACATGGGTGACAATCAATCTTCCGACGTTCGCTTCACGGGCAAGCGCCGCCGCCTGACGTGTGGAACTGTGGCCACGGCTGTTGGCTTTCTCTTCCATCGCCGTTTCGAGCGTGGCTTCGTGTACCATTACGTCCACGCCACGCGCCAGATGCAGGGCCGCCGGACAGGGAGCGGTATCACCGAAAATCGCCAGTTTTTTGCCTGGCTGCGGTGGGGCGAGATACTCCTCTCCGTTGATAACCCGACCGTCTTCCAGGGTGACGGTTTCGCCCTGCTTCAGACGCTGGAACAGCGGCCCGGGTTTGACACCGTCGGCAATCAGCGCGGCGGCGTCGAGCGCGCCGGGCTTATCATGCGCTTCAATGCGGTAGCCATAGCACTCAACCGGATGATTCAGCGGCCGGGCGGTGACGGTATAGTCACCGTCATCAAAGACCAGCCCCTCGGTTATCTCCACCACTTCCAACGGATAATCCGTCCACGACCCGCTCAGGCGCAGCGTGGTGTCAACAAACTCACAAATACCCGCAGGCCCGTAAATCGTCAGCGGGTTGGCATTACCCGCCATCGACCGGCTGCACAGCAGGCCCGGCAGGCCAAACAGATGATCGCCATGCAGATGCGTGATAAAGATCTTATCCAGCTTACCGGGATGATAAGTGGTGTGTAACAGCTGATGCTGCGTCCCTTCGCCACAGTCGAACAGCCACAGTCCGCCACGGGTTGGGTGCTGCAGATCCAGCAGGATCGCGGTCACGTTTCGTGTGCGTGTTGGCACGCCAGCGGACGTACCCAGAAAAATCAGTTCCATAACACAATCAGCCCTTTGCCGAATGGGGAAGGGTTTAGTATAACGTGATGAACCCAGGAAGGAGACTGACATGATCCAGTGGCAAGATTTACACCATAGTGAACTCACCGTTCAGACACTGTACGCCCTGCTCAAACTGCGCTGCGAAGTGTTTGTTGTAGAACAAACCTGCCCGTATCAGGACATCGATGGCGATGATCTGGTGGGCGAGAACCGTCATATTCTCGGCTGGAGGGATAACGAGCTGGTGGCGTATGCGAGGATTCTGAAAAGCGAGGACGATTTTGAGCCCGTCGTTATTGGTCGCGTCATTATCAGCGGCAAGGCGCGCGGTGAAAAACTGGGCTATCAGTTGATGGAAAAAACACTGGAGGCATGCCAAAAACAGTGGCCAGACAAGGCGTTATACCTGGGGGCACAGGCGCACCTTCAGTCCTTCTACGGCCACTTTGGCTTTATGCCGGTTACGGACGTGTACGACGAAGACGGCATTCCTCATATCGGTATGGCGCGGGAAGTGAAACAGGCGTAATGGCAGGTCGTTGGCTATAGTTAGCGGACTGGTGTACTAACATGGAGAAAAATATGTCATTTCAATCCTGGGATACCCGTATCGATGACGACCTGGCTTTGCTGAGCGAAACGCTGGAAGAGGTGTTACGTTCGTCGGGCGACCCTGCCGATCAGAAATATATCGAACTGAAAGCACGTGCCGAACAGGCGCTACATGACGTCAAAACCCGCGTCAGCCATGCGTCCGACAATTACTACTACCGCGCGAAAAAAGCGGTGTATCGCGCCGATGATTACGTCCACGAAAAACCGTGGCAAGGCATTGGTGTCGGTGCGGCGGTTGGTCTGGTGCTGGGGCTGCTTCTGGCCCGTCGGTAAGCCCGGAATCTGACGCTTAACCCCTCCCTATACGTGGGTACTGATCTTTCTGATGGTACCCCGTATACTAAGTGTTTTCACAGGGAGAGGTTCGCGTGCATTCGATTTCTACCGCGCTGGAACGTCTGCGTACTCAGCTTGCGCAAGCGTTACCCGCTACACCCGGTTTACATCATTTCGACGTCTCTTTCCCGTTAAACGACGCTTTCGATCCTCTCGCCTGGCTTGGCGCTCAACGCTGTTTTCCTCAGTTCTACTGGCAGCAGCGTAACGGTGATGAAGAGCTGGCCGCGCTGGGCGCCGTTATCCATTTTTCCTCTCTGGCACAGGCTTCGCAGTTTTTACAGAATAACCCCGTAGAGAACGACACGCGGATCTGCGGCCTGAATGCCTTTACCCCGGAGCAGGGCAGTCTCTTTTTACCCCGTCTGCTGTGGCGACGTTCTGCCGGGACCGCCACGTTGCGTCTGCAGCTGTGGAGTGATCGCTCCCTTCAGGAAGATGCGGGCGCGGCGCTGGATTTCTTACAGCAGCTTCACGATGCCCGGCCGATACGCCCGCTATCAGCCCAGGTGGTGCAGGAGACCCATCAGCCGCAAAAACCAGAATGGCTCCGCCTTATCCGCCAGGCGACAGAGACCATCGCGCGCGGTGATGTTGAAAAGGTGGTGCTCGCCCGGGCAACCGATCTGCAGTTCAGTCAGCCTGTGAATGCCGTGGCGCTGATGGCGGCCAGCCGTGCCCTGAATCTGAACTGCTATCATTTCTGCATGGTTTTCGATGCCCGCAACGCGTTTCTTGGCTCCACGCCTGAACGCCTGTGGCGGCGGCGCGGCAACCTGCTACGTACCGAAGCGCTGGCCGGTACCGTCGCCAGCCATCCTGACGACAAGCAGGCCCGCCTTCTCGGCGACTGGCTGATGAGTGACGACAAAAACCAGCGCGAAAACATGCTGGTGGTGGAGGATATCTGCCAGCGGCTCCAGCACCACACCCGGACGCTGGAGGTCCTGCCTGCGCAGGTCGTACGGTTGCGTAAAGTGCAGCATCTTCGTCGCTGCATCTGGACCGAGCTCAAGCATGCGGATGATGAGCAATGTCTGCATGTGCTGCAGCCGACGGCTGCGGTTGCCGGGTTACCGCGCCAGCCAGCACGCGAATTCATACACCGCGTTGAACCTTTCGACCGGGAATGGTATGCCGGATCCGCCGGATATCTGTCGCCAGAACAAAGCGAGTTCTGCGTGGCCCTGCGCTCGGCGCGCGTCCATGACGCTATCGTCCGTCTTTACGCCGGGGCGGGGATCGTCAGCGGTTCCGATCCGGAACAGGAGTGGCAGGAGATCGAAAATAAAGCCGCAGGCTTGCGCTCTCTGCTCCTGAAGGATTAGTACTGATTCGCGCAATCCCGATTCATATCAAAATTCTATTTTTTTCTATTATTTATACTGTGTCGCATTCTTGATACCGGACAATCTCATGTCAGTAAGTTCTTTTAACCGACGCTGGGCGACGGTGATCCTTGAAGCCCTGACTCGCCATGGCGTCAGGCATGTGTGTATTGCGCCGGGCTCACGCTCCACACCGCTGACGCTGGCGGCAGCAGAGAACCGGGCATTTATTCACCACACCCATTTTGACGAGCGCGGCCTGGGCCACCTGGCGCTGGGGCTGGCAAAGGTCAGCAAGGAACCGGTGGCGGTGATCGTCACCTCTGGTACCGCTGTGGCAAACCTCTATCCGGCCCTTATTGAAGCCGGGCTGACCGGTGAGAAACTGGTTCTGCTGACGGCCGATCGCCCGCCGGAGCTTATTGACTGCGGGGCGAACCAGGCTATTCGTCAGCCGGGCCTCTTTGCCTCGCATCCTTCGCAGACGGTTTCGTTACCCCGACCCACGCAGGACATTCCCGCAAGCTGGCTGGCCTCGACCGTCGATCACGCCATGGAGACGTTGCGCAGCGGGGCGTTACATATTAACTGTCCGTTTGCCGAGCCGCTGTATGGCGAAATGGACGACACCGGTCTTGCCTGGCAGCAGCAGCTTGGCGACTGGTGGGAGAGCGAAAAGCCGTGGCTGCGTGAGCAGACACACCTTGAGAGCGTAAAGCAACGTGACTGGTTCTTCTGGCGGCAAAAGCGTGGCGTGGTTATTGCCGGGCGCATGAGCGCCGCCGAAGGCAGGCAGGTGGCCGAATGGGCACACACCCTTGGCTGGCCGCTGATTGGCGACGTGCTGTCCCAGACCGGACAGCCGCTGCCGTGTGCCGATCTCTGGCTCGGGAATGCGAAAGCGGTCACTGAGCTGGCGCAGGCGCAGATTGTGGTTCAGCTGGGTTCAAGCCTGACTGGCAAACGGTTACTGCAGTGGCAGGCAACCTGCACTCCGGAAGAGTACTGGCTGGTGGATCCGCTGGAAGGGCGGCTCGACCCGGCGCACCATCGCGGTCGTCGTCTGGTAAGCGAGATCGATGCCTGGCTGGCGCTGCACCCGGCGGAAAAGCGCACCCCGTGGGCCGTTGCGATCCCGGCGCTGTCGCGTCAGGCGTGGGAGTTGACCCGCGCACAATGCGAAAGTTTTGGTGAAGCAGAGCTGGCGCACCGTATTCACCGGTATCTGCCGGAGCAGGGGCAGCTGTTTGTCGGCAACAGCCTGGTGGTGCGTCTGATTGATGCGTTCTCAAAACTGCCTGCGGGCTATCCGGTCTACAGTAACCGTGGCGCCAGCGGCATTGACGGGTTGATCTCCACGGCGGCGGGTGTGCAGCGAGCCAGCGCGAAATCCACGCTGGCGATCGTGGGCGATCTTTCGGCGCTGTACGATCTCAATGCGCTGGCGCTGCTGCGTCAGGTGTCGGCGCCGTTTGTGCTGATTGTGGTCAACAATAACGGCGGGCAGATTTTCTCCCTGCTGCCGACACCGCAGAGTGAACGCGAGCGCTTCTATCTGATGCCGCAGAACGTGCAGTTTGAACATGCCGCAGCGATGTTTAATCTGAAATACCATCGCCCGGAAAACTGGGAAGCGCTGGATGCCGCCCTGAGCAGTGCCTGGCGACAGCCCGGTGCAACGCTGATTGAACTGGTCGTCAACGAGGCTGACGGTGCGCAGAAGCTGCAAAGCCTGCTGGCGCAGGTGAGCCACCTGTGATCCTCGCAGGCGTGCAACAGGCCGGTAAGCCAGGCTACCCCTGGCTGGTCTTTTTGCATGGATTTTCCGGGGATTGCCACGAGTGGCAGACGGTCGGGGAGGCGCTCGGCGATTACCCCCGGCTTTATCTCGACCTGCCGGGTCACGGCCGGTCCGCCAGTATGGGTGTCACGGGGTTCGAAGAGATGTGTGACGTGCTCACCCGAACCCTTGTTAGTTACAACATACTTAACTACTGGCTGGTGGGGTACTCCCTTGGCGGCCGCATTGCGATGTTTCATGCCTGCCAGGATCCTGCGGGGCTTTGTGGCATCATCGTGGAGGGCGGGCATCCGGGTCTGCAGGGGGTCGCAGCGCGAGAGGCAAGGTCTGCATCCGACCATCTGTGGGCGCAGCGTTTTCGCACGCAGCCCCTCTCAAATGTTTTTGCCGACTGGTATCAACAACCTGTCTTTGCCTCCCTCACGGACAGCCAGCGCAGGCAACTCATTACCCTGCGCTGTCGCAACGCGGGCACAAACCTGGCGATGATGCTCGAGGCAACCTCGCTTGCCGTGCAGCCTGACCTGCGTGCCGCACTCAGTGCGCGAAATTTCCCTTTTGATTATCTCTATGGCGAACGTGACGGGAAGTTCGCGGCCCTGGCCGCTGAGCTGAACGCGGTTCGCCATGTCATTCCAAACGCCGGACACAACGCCCACCGGGAAAATCCCGGGGCGGTTAGCGCGAGTCTGGCTCAGATACTGCGTCGTCGAATAAAGGACACACTATGATCTATCCTGATGAAAACATGCTCTATGCACCGGTTGAATGGCAAGACTGCTCCGAAGGCTACACCGACATTCGCTATCACAAATCGGCTGACGGCATCGCCAAAATCACCATTAACCGTCCGCAGGTGCGCAACGCGTTCCGTCCGCTGACCGTAAAAGAGATGATTCAGGCCCTGGCGGATGCGCGCTATGACGACAACATCGGCGTCATCGTCCTGACCGGGGAAGGCGAAAAAGCGTTCTGCTCCGGTGGCGATCAGAAAGTGCGCGGTGACTACGGCGGATATCAGGACGATGCGGGTACCCATCACCTGAACGTCCTCGATTTCCAGCGTCAGATCCGCACCTGTCCAAAACCGGTGGTGGCCATGGTGGCGGGCTATTCTATCGGCGGCGGTCACGTGCTGCACATGATGTGCGATCTGACGATTGCCGCAGAGAACGCCATCTTCGGCCAGACCGGCCCGAAAGTCGGCTCCTTCGACGGCGGATGGGGGGCTTCCTACATGGCGCGCATTGTTGGTCAGAAAAAAGCCCGTGAAATCTGGTTCCTGTGCCGCCAGTACAATGCCCAGGAAGCGCTGGACATGGGCCTGGTTAACACCGTGGTGCCAATTGCCGATCTCGAAAAAGAGACCGTTCGCTGGTGTCGCGAAATGCTGCAGAACAGCCCAATGGCGCTGCGTTGCCTGAAAGCGGCCCTGAACGCAGATTGTGACGGTCAGGCGGGTCTGCAGGAGCTGGCGGGTAACGCCACCATGCTGTTCTACATGACCGAAGAGGGCCAGGAAGGACGCAACGCGTTTAACGAAAAACGCCAGCCAGACTTCAGCAAATACAAACGGAACCCGTAATGCGTCGCGCGCAGGTTTACCGCTGGCAGATACCGATGGACGCGGGCGTGGTGCTGCGTGAACGGCGGTTAAAAACTCGTGATGGCTTTTTCGTGCAACTGCAGCAGGGCGAAGGGCAGGGCTGGGGCGAGATTTCGCCTCTGCCGGGCTTTAGCCTGGAGTCGCTGGAGGAGGCGCAGGCTGCGCTGGTGGCATGGGTAGAGGAATGGCGTTCAGGCGTGAATCCGCCGCTGCCGGATGTGCCTTCCGTCGCGTTTGGCATCAGCTGCGCGCTTGCGGAGCTCGACGGTAGCCTGCCTGATGAGGCCGATTACCGTGCCGCGCCGCTCTGCACGGGCGATCCGGACGAGCTGTTTGCACTGCTCAGCGCAATGCCCGGCGAGAAAGTGGCGAAAATCAAAGTCGGTCTTTACGAAGCGGTACGCGACGGGATGGTCGCTAACCTGTTGCTGGAAGCGATCCCCGATCTGCGCCTGCGTCTGGATGCCAACCGCGCCTGGACGCCGCTTAAGGCGCAGCAGTTTGCAAAGTACGTCAACCCGGCGTACCGCAGCCGCATCGCCTTTCTGGAAGAGCCATGCAAAACCCGTGAGGATTCACGCGCCTTTGCCCGAGAAACCGGCATTGCCATCGCCTGGGATGAAAGTCTGCGCGAGGCGGATTTTGTCTTTAGCGCCGAGCCGGGCGTCAGCGCCGTGGTCATAAAGCCGACCCTGACGGGCAGTCTGGCAAAGGTGCGTGAACAGGTGGCGGCAGCGCATGCCGCAGGGCTGACGGCGGTGATCAGCTCCTCCATCGAATCCAGCCTTGGGCTGACGCAGCTGGCACGCATTGCCGCCTGGTTAACGCCCGACACCATCCCCGGGCTGGACACGCTAAACCTGATGCAAACCCAGCTCATTCGCCCGTGGCCGGGGAGCGCGCTGCCGTGCGCGGGCGTTGAGGCGCTGGAGCCGTTGCAATGAGTTTTACCGACTGGCCGTGGCGGCACTGGCGCGTGCAGCGTGCTGATAAACCGGCTCTGCGCCTGAATGACGAGGTGCTCAGCTGGCAACAGCTGTGTACGCGCATCGACAGCCTTGCGGCGGGGTTCCAGCAGCAGGGCGTGGAGGCGGGTGACGGCGTGCTGCTGCTCGCCCATAATCACCCGCAGACCCTGATGGCATGGCTGGCGCTGCTCCAGTGCGGCGCGCGTATCCTTCCCGTTAACCCGCAACTGCCGCGTCCGCTGCTGGAGGTATTACTTCCGCAGATGACGTTGCGTTTTGCGCTCGTGCTGGATGGTCACTACGATGGGCTTGCTGCCCTGAGCCTGCATGCGCTGTCTGGTGAATACCATGCGGCGTGGCAACCTGAGCGACTGGCCTCAATGACGCTCACCTCCGGCTCTACCGGGCTGGCGAAAGCGGCCGTTCATACCTGCAGGGCGCATCTTGCCAGCGCTGAGGGCGTCCTCGCACTGATGCCCTACGGCGACGATGACGACTGGCTGCTGTCGCTGCCGCTGTTTCATGTCTCCGGGCAGGGGATCTTATGGCGCTGGCTGCAGGCTGGCGCGCGCTTAACCGTACGCGAGAAGCAGCCGCTGGAGCAGGCTTTACAGGGGTGTACGCATGCCTCGCTGGTGCCAACCCAGCTCTGGCGTCTGCTCAATACCCACCAGCGGATCGCGCTGAAAGCGGTACTGCTGGGCGGGGCCGCTATCCCCGTTGAACTGACGCAACAGGCGCGTGAGCAGGGGATCTGCACATTCTGCGGCTACGGTCTGACGGAGTTTGCCTCTACCGTCTGTGCGAAAGAGGCTGACGGTGAGCCGGACGTGGGCAGTGCGCTGCCGGGCAGGGAGGTGCAGGTCGTTAACGGTGAAGTGTGGATCAGGGCGCAAAGCATGGCCTCAGGCTACTGGCGCGACGGCGCGTTGCTGTCGCTCACGAATTCAGAGGGCTGGTTCGCCACCCGCGATCGCGGCGAGCTGCATGATGGCCGCCTGACGATCCTCGGTCGGATGGATAACCTTTTTTTCAGCGGAGGCGAAGGGATCCAGCCGGAGAGCCTGGAGCGGGTTATCGCGACCCATCCGCACATCAGCCAGGTCTTCATTGTCCCGCTGAATGACGCCGAATTTGGTCAGCGTCCGGTGGCGGTAGTGGAGTGTGAACCGGGAACGGATATCGCCCAATTCCCGGAATGGATTCAGGGCAAACTGGCGCGATTTGAGCAGCCCGTGCACTGGCTGGTGCTGCCAGCAGAGCTGAAAAATGGCGGGATTAAGATCTCCCGCCAGGCGTTAACACAGTGGGTGAATGCCCAACTGTCAGGGTAATCAGCCGATATCGGGCTGCGGTTTACGCTGACGGCGGCGTAGCAGGCGCAGCACCGGCGGCACGACCACCACCACGATTGCCATCGCCAGCAGAACTTTCGCCACATTGCTGTCCCACAGAATGGAGACATTGCCATTGCTGATGGACAGGGCGCGGCGCAGGTTCTGCTCCAGCATCTCACCCAACACAAAGCCCAGAATCAGTGGCGACATCGGGAAGTGCATTTTACGCAAGATGTAGCCGAACACCCCAAGCGCCACCATCAGGATCAGGTCGAAGGTGGTGCTGTGTACCGCATACACCCCCACCGCCGAGACGGCTGCGATTGCGGGTACCAGGAACCACAGTGGAATGGTCAGCATGCGGGTGAACAGACCAATCAGCGGGATGTTCATCACCAGCAGCATCACGTTGGCGATCAGCAGCGCCGCAATCAGCCCCCAGACGATGTCCGGCTGCTCGGTAAACATTGCCGGTCCCGGCGTGATGTTATAAAGCGTCAGCGCGCCCATCATCACCGCCGTGGTGCCGGAGCCGGGCACGCCCAGGGTGAGCATCGGTATAAACGAGCCGCAGGCCGAGGCATTATTGGCCGCCTCAGGTGCGGCAACCCCGCGAATATCCCCTTTACCAAAGCTGTCGCTGTTACCGCTGAGCTTTTTCTCGGTCATGTAGGTAATGGCGCTGGCGATTGTCGCGCCGGCACCCGGCAAAATACCAACAAAGAAGCCAATCACTGAAGAGCGCAGCGTGGTGCCAATACACTGCGCGCCCTCTTTGGCGCTAAAGAGCATCCGGCCGGTTTTACGCACCAGCGTCTGCCCGCTGCTGGTATGTTCCAGCATCAGTAAGATCTCAGAGACAGAGAACAGACCAATCACGACCACGATAAACTGCACGCCGTCGGACAGGTGAACGCTGTCGAAGGTAAAGCGATAGACCCCGGTGTTGGCATCCACGCCGACGGTGGCTAACCCTAAGCCAATCAGCGCAGACAAAAACGATTTCAGTGGGTTTTGCGCCATCATGCTGCCGAGACAGGCGATGGCGAAGACCATCAGGGCAAAATACTCTGCCGGACCAAACGCCAGCGACCACTGGGCCAGCGCAGGGGCAAACAGAATGATGCCGCCAATGGCAATCAGCGAGCCAAAGAACGAACTCACGGCGGAGATTGACAGTGCCACGCCGCCGCGCCCCTGCCGCGCCATCGGGTAGCCATCCAGCGCGGTCATAATGGCCGCCGCATCCCCGGGTACGTTGAGCAGTATTGACGAGATACGGCCGCCATATTCACAGCCGATGTAGACCGTCGCCAGCAGGATCAGGGCCGATTCCGCAGGCAGATGCAGGGCAAACGCCAGCGGGAGCAAAATAGCGACCCCGTTGATGGGCCCAAGGCCGGGCAGCAGACCGACGATCGTGCCGACAAAGCAGCCGATCAGAGCGATCACCAGGTTTTCCGGGGTCATCGCCACAGCGAACCCCTGTGAGAGGTAAATCCAGGTATCCATAGCGTGCTCCGTTAATTAAGCCAGGCGCCAGGCGGCAGCGTCACATCCAGCAGGCGGTCAAAGGCGTACCAGAGGAAAATGCCCATCACCACGCCCGAGATCCCCGCCGCCGGGAGGCTGGCGTTAAACAGTACGCCGATCACCATCGTCAGGATGGCGGTCGCTACCGGGAAGCCGAGCCACTCAAAGCCCCAGGCGTACATCAGCAGGACAATGACCATCACCAGCAGCCGCTGCAGAATGCGCTTAGGCGGCCACTCTACGGTATCCGGATGGCGTAACAGCAAGGCCACCGAACAGAGCAGCATCAGGCCGACAATGCCCATGGGAAAGGGGCGTGGCCCCACCGGTTCATAGCTGTATTCGCTGTGGATCTGCCAGGCGACGAACATCCCGCCAATGCAGAGCAACAACCAGATCCCGGCAAAAATGCGATCGCTCATAGCACCTCCGGTTATTTGGCCAGGCCAAAGGCTTTCGCCTGTTCGCGGTAGTCATTCACCTGTTTTTTAACGTAGTCGTCCAGCTGCTTGCCGCTCAGGTTGAACTCGAACAGCCCGCGCAGATCGCGCTGCTTTTTAAACTCCTCGGTCTGCTGGAGTTTGTTAAAGGTGTCGACCCACCACTGGTATTCCGCATCGGTGACTTTTGGCCCGACGAAGAAGCCGCGGATAATCGGCCAGACCAGGTTATAACCCTGCTCTTTGGCGGTAGGGACGTTTGCCAGCTGGCCCGGCAGGCGGTTTTCGGAGAAGACCGCCAGCACGCGGATTTTATCGCCGCTGAGGTAGGGCACCATTTCGCTGAGATCGCCGGAAACCGCCTGTACGTGATTGCCCATCAGCGCCGTCACCGGTTCACCGCCGCCCTCAAACGCCACGTAGCGCATTTTGTGCGGATCCACTTTCGCCTGCTGCGCCAGCAGGGCCGCTTTCATCCAGTCCTGGCTGCCGATAGAGGCACCGGCACCAATCACCACGCTGTTGGGGTCTTTTTCCATCGCGGTGAGCAAATCTTTCAGGGATTTCCACGGGGAATCCGCGCGCACCGCAATCATGCCGTAGTCGGTGCCGACGGTGGCCAGCCAGCGCACGTCATCCACGCCGTAGCGGCCAAACTTGCCCTGAGAAAGGTTGAGCAGCGAGCCGCCGGAGAAGGCCACAACTGTGCCGGCTTCCGCCGGACGTTGCGCGACAATCGCGTTATAAGCTACCGCACCCACGCCGCCAGGCATGTAGGTCACACGCATGGGTTTCTCGATGGCCTTCGTCTCCAGCATGCTGACCTGAATCAGTTTACAGGTGAGATCGAAACCACCACCCGGTTTGGCCGGGGCGATACATTCGGTGCGGGACGGGGCGTCCTGCGCCTGGACAACAGAGGCACTCATCATCAATACGCTTGCAGCAAGCGTTGAAAGTAATTGTTTTTTCATCGTTTATCCTCACGCCGGCGATCCGGGAGTACGGGTACGGGTTTTTTTCTGATTATGTGAACCACCTTGTAGCGGTTCCGTTGCGTGATTGTTAAAACATTAACCTTTCATTTCCCTTTCAACGCGACACCAACTTTACAGGATGTGATATGCGTCTCTTACTGGCGGAAGATAATCGTGAGCTGGCTCACTGGCTGGAGAAAGCGCTGGTGCAGGAGGGCTTTGCCGTGGATTGCGTTTCTGACGGTCGCGCGGCCGATCATCTTCTGCAGGGGGAAAACTACGCGGTGGCGATCCTCGACATCGGCATGCCCGGTTTTGACGGCCTGGAGGTGGTACACCGTTTGCGAAAACGCGGCCAGACCTTGCCGGTGCTGTTTCTCACCGCACGCAGCAACGTGGCGGATCGGGTGAAAGGGCTGAACGCCGGAGCGGATGATTATCTGCCAAAACCGTTCGAACTGGAGGAGCTTGACGCCCGCCTGCGTGCCCTGCTGCGCAGAAGCGAGGGGCGGACCCAGGAGCGTCAGCGCCTGGGGGAGCTGGAGTATGACGACGACGGTTTTTTCCTGCTGCGCGATGAGCCGCTCGCGCTCACCCCACGCGAACTGTCGCTGCTGAAGGTGCTGATGCATCGCCGCACCCGGCCTGTCTCCCGGCAGCAGCTGTTCGACCAGGTGTTTAGCCTGAATGACGACGTCAGCCCGGAGAGTCTCGATCTCTACATCCATCGTCTGCGCAAAAAGCTGAGCGGCAGCGGCGTGCGGATCACCACCCTGCGCGGGCTGGGCTATGTGCTGGAGTGCGGCGATGAAGTGGGTTAAGCCTCAGTCGCTTTATCTGCAGCTGCTGCTTTTTCTCGGCCTGCCACTGCTGTTGCTGTGGGGGTTATCGGCCTTTAACAGCTACGTCAGCGCGCTGCAGGCGGCAACGCAGGCATACGACCGCACGCTGTTATCCTCTGCGCGCACCATATCGGAGCAGCTGGTGGTTCATGACGGTAAGCTTGGGGTAAATGTGCCCTGGGTGGTACTCGACAGTTTTGAACTGAATATGAACGACCGGCTCTATTACAAGGTGGTCGATCCCGACGGGCGGGTGATCTCCGGCTATGACGATCTGCCGAAGATGCCGCCGGCAACCTCGCGCACTACCCTCTATCCGGCGCTGGCCTGGTTTTATCATACCGAGTATCGCGGACAGGCGATTCGGGTGGCGCGCCTGCTGCAACCCGTCAATGAAGATAATATTGTTGGCATGGCCGAGATATATGTGGCGGAGACACTCCAGTCCCGCCGCTATCTCGCCAGCCAGTTACTCTTTTCGTCGTGGGTCTCCCAGGGGCTGCTGGTGCTGCTGACGCTGGTGCTGACCGCGTGGCTGCTGCGCCGCGTGCTGCGCCCGATGCGCCAGCTCTCATCTTTGATGGTGCGACGCGATCCTGGCCTGCTCGCACCGTTGCCGGAGCTGTTGCCCTGGTCCGAAACCCGGCTGCTGATCGTGGCCTTTAACCGCTATATTGACAGGCTTCGCGGCGTGCTCTCACGGCAGGAACGCTTTAACGCCGATGCCTCGCATCAGCTTAAAACGCCGCTGGCCGTGCTGAAAACCCAGGTCTCTGTCGCCCTGACGCGCGAGGATCCGGCCCTGTGGCAGGAGAGCCTGAGGGCGATGAATGTGACGCTCGATAACACCCTTGTGCTCACCGAACGGCTGTTGCAACTCTCGACGGTGAAGCGCAAAGAGCAGGGGGAGCGCCAGTTTGCCCCCGTGGATCTGGTGCAGGTGGTGCAGAACTGCTGCTTCTCCCGGCTGGCGCAGGCGCGCAGCAAGGCGATCGATTTGGGTTACGACGGCATTCAGCAACCCGTCATGATGGAAGGTGATGAGGTACTGCTGGGCGAGCTGTGTGCCAACCTGCTTGAGAACGCGATCAAATATACCCCGGCAGGGGGCATCGTTACCGTATTCTTGTGCACCGACCAGGGCGCCGTTGAGCTCAGCGTAGAGGATAGTGGCCCCGGTATTGACGATGACCAGATACATCAGGCCATGCTGCCTTTCCACCGGCTGGACAACGTGGGGGATGCCGCCGGGTCAGGGATCGGGCTGGCGCTGGCGGGCGACATTGCCCGGCTGCACCGCAGCCATCTGCAGCTTTCCCGCAGCGAAACGCTGGGCGGGCTGAGCGTAAAAATGCGCTTTCTGTTGCTGACGTAAAAAAGCCGCACGTTTCAAATCGTTACAATCTACTTGCTGGCCGCACGCAGAGTGCTTGATCCCCTGGTGTCTCAGGTTAAAATCTCGCGGTTTTTGGGACTTCTCTATAAAATTGTGCGGGATCACGACAATGAAAAAAGTGGCATTGATGGGCTTAGGCCTGATATTCGTTTCGGCGGCGGCTAACGCCATCAGCTTTAACGGCTCGGCGGGTCAGGATTACACCCACCTGGGCTTTGGCCTGGGCACCGAGACTGCCGGTCTGGCAATGACCGGCGGCTGGACGCATAACGATGACGACGGCGATGCGGCAAGCCTCGGCCTGGGTCTGAACATTCCTCTCGGCCCGTTCCTGGCGACTGTGGGCGGTAAAGGTATTTATACCAACCCGAACGACGGCGACGAAGGCTACGCGGCGGCTGTGGGCGGCGGTCTGCAGTGGAAAATTGGCGACAGCTTCGGTCTGTTTGGTGAGTACTACTATTCTCCGGACTCCCTCTCCAGCGGTATCGACAGCTATGAAGAAGCTAACGCCGGCGCGCGCTGGACCATCATGCGTCCGATTACCATCGAAGCGGGTTATCGTTATCTGAACCTGGCGGGCAAAGACGGCAACCGCGACAACGCGTTGGCTGACGGCCCGTACGTGGGCGTCAGCGCAGGCTTCTAATCACCCCGGCGCGGCGTCCGTCGCGCCAGTTTCTCTCCTCTCCATGCCGCTGATTGCGCTATAGTGTTTTCACCTTATAAGCGGGAGAACACAATGATTAACGTGGAGATGTTATCCACCGGCGACGAAGTGCTGCATGGACAGATTATTGATACCAATGCGGCCTGGCTTGCCGATCTTTTCTTTGAGCAAGGATTACCGTTAACGCGCCGCAATACCGTAGGCGACAATCTTGAGTCGCTGGTCACTGTTCTGCGCGAGCGTAGCGAACACTGCGACGTGCTGATTGTGAACGGTGGGCTCGGCCCCACCAGCGACGATCTCAGCGCGCTGGCGGCTGCGACCGCCAAAGGCGAAGGGCTGGTGTTGCACGAAGAGTGGCTGACCCACATGGAGCGTTTCTTCTCCGAACGTGGCCGCGTGATGTCGCCCAGCAATCGCAAACAGGCTGAAATCCCGGCCAGTGCCGAACTGGTCGATAACCCGGTGGGGACCGCCTGCGGATTCGCCGTCCAACTGAACCGCTGCCTGATGTTCTTCACGCCGGGTGTCCCGTCTGAATTTAAAGTGATGGTCGAACAGCAGATCCTGCCGCGCCTTCGCCAGCGTTTTACCCTGCCTGAACCGCCAGTCTGCCTGCGCCTGACCACCTTTGGCCGCTCGGAAAGCGATCTGGCACAGAGCCTCGATCACCTGCCGCTGCCGCCGGGGGTATCCATGGGCTATCGCTCGTCCATGCCGATCATTGAACTCAAGCTCACCGGGCCGGCCACCCAGAAAGCGGCGATGCTGGCGCTCTGGCCGGAAGTGCAGCGTGTGGCAGGGGAAAGTCTGATTTTCGAGGGCACAGAAGGGCTACCGGCGCAGATTGCAACGCATCTGCAGTCGCGCCAGCTGAGCGTCACCTTAAGCGAACAGTTCACCGGTGGCCTGCTGGCACTGCAGCTGTCGCGCGTGAATGCTCCGCTGCTGGCCAGCGAGGTGGTGCCGTTCCAGCAGGAGACGCTGGCGCAGACGGCGCGCTGGGCCTCAGAACGCAGGGTTAACCATTTTGCCGGTCTGGCGCTGTTTGTCGGCGGAATGGATGAGGAATACCTCAACTTTGCGCTGGCGACGCCGGAAGGGACACATGCTTTAAGAGTCAAAATGAGTATCACCCGCCACAGCCTGGCGGTGCGTCAGGAAGTCTGCGCCATGATGGCGCTGAACATGCTGCGTCGCTGGCTGGCAGGGAAAGAAGTGGCCAGCGAGCATGGCTGGATCAACGTGGTGGAATCGCTGTTCGTTGAGTGACCGGTTTGCCGGGGCGGTGGCCCCGGCGATACCTAACCCAGCGCTTTCGCCAGCATCGTGATCGGATGTTCGCAGCGCTTGCTGGTGGACATCTCTATCTGCCACTTGCAGGTTTCGCAGTCGGTCACCACGATATCGGCGCCGCTCTCTTCAATCTGGCGGAACAGCGGCGCACCAATCGCCTGTGAGGTTTCGTAGTTTTCACGCTTAAAGCCGTACGTCCCCGCAATGCCGCAGCAACGTGAATCCAGCACCGTCAGCTCCAGCCCTGGAATTAACCGCAACAGTTCCAGCGTGTAGAGCGACCAGCCCATTTTCTCCATATGACATGGCGTGTGATAGACCACTTTCAGGGGGAGATTTTTCAGTGGTAACGTCTGCCCGCTGTCCAGTTTGCGCCACAAGAAACGCGTTGCCAGCTCAATGTGTTCGCGCAGGCCGGTGTTGTCCACGTCCAGCAGGTGCGGATACTCATCGCGCAGCGTGAAGGTGCAGGTCGAGGAGGTGGCCAGCACCGGAATGCCTTTATCGACGATGGCCTCACGCAGCGACGAGACGTTGCTTCTGGCCTGTTTGCGCGCTTTATCGGTAAACCCGTTGGCGATCAGCGGCACACCGCAGCATTTCTCCTTGTTCAGTAACTGCACGCCTGTCCCCATGGCGTTCAGCACTTTCAGCAGATCTTTTCCCAGCTGCGGGTGGTTGTAGTTCACATAACAGCCGTGAAAGAACGCCACCTGATCGGCATACCGCGTCTGGTCTTCCGCCACCGATTTGTACCAGCGGCGGAAGGTGCCGTGGGAATATTTGGGCAGGCTGCGGTGATGGTCGATCTTAAGCGTGGCATCCAGCAGCTGGCGCACCGGTTTCAGCGAAGTCGCGGCGTTCACCAGCGGGGCAAACGGCGTGGAGACGCTGCCCATCAGATCGGTATGGCTGAGAATGGCATCGCGCAGGGACGGTTTTTGCGTGCTATAGCGTGCCCGGGCGCGCTGAATGATGTCACCGATTTTCACATCCGACGGGCAGGCGACTTCACACCGTTTGCAGTTGATGCAGTATTTCAGCGCGTCATCGTACAGCGCGCCGTCCTTCAGACGCAGGCGTTCGCCGTCCGGCCCGGCCTGTTTCGGTCCGGGGTAGCGCGGGTTAACGCCGCTGACCGGGCAGACGGTGGTGCAGACCGTGCATTTGATGCAGCTTTCAAAGCGGGTATCGTTCATTGTTCAGCCTCCGTGCGCTGGCAAATCTGCTCTGCCACATAGAGCGCCGTTATGGCGCAGACACCGCCGCCGCAGCCCTGGGCGATAGGATCGTATCCGCCCAACAGCGAGCCGATGGCGTAGAGATTCGTGACTGGCTTTCCGGAAAGTTGCGGATGCAGCTGTTTATCCACTATCACCCCGAACTGTTGCCAGGGCTGTGGGGCAAAGAAATCGCTCTGATACCAGTCCGCGCGAGAGGTACTCTGACGGACATCCAGCCCCATGATGGCTTCCCGTATGCCGTCCCGGCTGCTCAGCAGACCGTTGCTGAAGAAACTGCCGCTTGCCAGTACCGCATAACGCGTGCGAAGCGGAATGTCGTCGTGGTTGCGCGTCCAGATTTCGCTCACCGCGCCGTCAGTCAGGCTGATTTTTTTCACTTCATCACCCGCCATCCACACACCGCCCTGAGCCACAAACTGGCGCTGAAGCTGGGTATGCAGGCGAATGCCGGGCACGGAAGGGGGAAGCGTTGGCAGCAGGCCGAGCGAGCAGGGCAGGCGGTCGGACAGCCAGCGCCACAGCCGGTTGTCCTGCAAGCCAAAGCAGGCAGGCATAAACAGCGCGTCGCATCCCTCTGCAAGCGGTTTGAGCGCCTCATACAGCAGCGGCCATTTCTCTTCGTTATCCAGAAAACGGGCAATATTC
Source organism: Enterobacter sp. 22466 (assembly GCF_052044775.1). NCBI lineage: Bacteria > Pseudomonadati > Pseudomonadota > Gammaproteobacteria > Enterobacterales > Enterobacteriaceae > Enterobacter > Enterobacter sp. 22466. The sequence goes on from NZ_JBQENX010000002.1 coordinate 288,886, forward strand.
ACCGCGCGAAACTCGCTGGGGTTGTCGCGCAGAACATCAAGCTCAGGAAGGTCTATCTCTGCCGTTTCAGCGCTGATCCCCTGGCGACTGAGCGAGGCCGCCGCCAGATGGGGCTGAAAATCCAGAAAACCGCTAATGCCCACCACCCGCACGCGCGTGGCCCTGAACGGGGCAACGGGCACCTCCTCCGGGCTGAGCCAGGCCGAGCGCAGGGTGCCGAGCGGGGTGACGCGCAGGTGATTTTGCCTGGCGCTCCCCTGCATACGTGCGCCGCAATCCGCCAGCAGCGCTTCGGTTTCCAGGGCAAAGCGGTCAATGTGCTGCGCGCCCGTCAGGTGATAAGGATGCTCGGCCGGCAGTTTTTCGCGGTACGTTTCATCCACCAGATCCAGAGATCCCGACGAGAAGTGCAGGGCGCTCTGGCCCCGGGTGATAATGGCGCAGCGCAGTCCCTGCTTCGTGAGTTTGATGCCACAGAGCAGACCCGCCAGCCCGCCGCCGACGATCACCGTATCAAATTTCATCGCGTTGCTCCTTCTCAAGACCGCAAAGCCCCTGGTACACCCAGCGGGTAAATTCGCTTTCACGCAGGGCATCGCCCCAGGCGACAGGCTGAATGCCTTTCCAGCGCTCGTTCAGAAAATCGCTGAGCTGATCGAGCGACTGGGTGGCGGTGGTGGTATGAAAACGCTGCAGCAGCCCGGCGGCACGGCAGGCACACAGCTCCCCCTGACAGGTGCCCATCCCGACGCGGGTGCGGCGGCGGAGATCGAGCAGGCTATTCACCGTCAGATTCTCCACCGCGTATTGCACTTCCCCGGCGGTAACGGCCTCGCACTCGCATACCAGACTGCGGCTCAGCCGCCCTTCACCCAGCCAGACCGGTGTTCTGTCGCCATGGCGATAGACAGCCGAACCACGCAGGGGGGCAGGCAGGGAGATAATTTTTTGCAGCGTTTTTTCGGTGGACTGGCGCGAGCCGGGCAGGGGCTGTTCTGCGGTCACGCACGGTTCGCTATTGCCCAGTTTGCGGCAGACGGCATCCGTCGCCCATTCGGCCATCAGGCGGTAGGTCATCAATTTACCGCCGGTGATGGTGATGAAGCCGTCCAGCCCGTCGCGTGCGGCATGGTCAAGCAGCACAATGCCGCGGCTGACGTTGCGTCCGCTTGGGTCGTTATCGCTGGCGACAAGCGGGCGCACACCCGCGTAGGCGCGCAGGATGCGGGTCTGGGCCATTACCGGCGCCAGTTTTTCCCCTTCACGCAGCAGGATGTCGACCTCTTCTGCGGTGACCCGATTGTAGTCAATCTCGCTGTAGTCCACGTGGGTGGAGGTGGTGCCGATTAACGAAATAGTATCGCCGGGTACAAGGATGTCTGCGTCAGACGGTTTACGGCAGCGGTTGATGACATGGTTATTAATGCGGTGGTCGAGGATCAGCAGCGAGCCTTTGGCCGGGAACATGCGCACAGATAAATCGGCGTATTCCGCGATGCGTTGCCCCCAGATCCCCGCTGCGTTGACCACCACGGCGGCATACAGCTCGCTGTGTTCGTTGTACTGCGTATCCAGGACCCGCACGCCCACGATGCGATGACCCTCACGGATAAGTCCGGTAACCTGATGGCCGGTCAGGATCCGCGCGCTGTGCTCGCGGGCGTCCAGCATATTGGCCGCCGTCAGACGAAACGGATCCACGGTGCCGTCCGGGACTTTTACTGCCCCGGTCAATGCCGGATTAACCGAAGGTTCGATGCGACGCGCAAGGGCCGGGTCAATGGCTTGCGCCTGAATTCCCGCCGCCTGACAGGCGGTAATGAAGGTTGACTGAAAGGCGAGATCGTCTTCGGGAAGCGTAATAAACAGGCCGTCGGTCGGTTCAATGCAGTGGCGGGCGATACGTCGCAGGATCTGATTTTCGGCGATACATTCGCGTGCCGATTCTCCGTCGGTGACGGCGTAGCGGGCGCCGCTGTGCAGCAGGCCATGATTGCGTCCGGTAGCGCCGGTCGCAATATCATGGCGCTCCAGGAGCGTGACGCTCAGCCCTCTGAGCGCACAGTCGCGTGCGATGCCAGCGCCGGTCGCCCCCCCGCCAATGATAATCACATCGCTGTAGCGTGGATCGTGAATTGTCATTGTCATCCCTCTGTGTTCGTTTTTTATCATTTAGCCACATGAAAACTGTGGTTTGTTTGATTTCGAACACAAACGAGCGAAATTCGAAAGTGAAACGTGATTCAATGCGCTTTTTTGCGCATGTTGTCATATTTCTGTAACAATTTGTGCGTTGATTCACAGTAACAATCACCGTGATTTCTTAACATCCCCGCCTTACTGGAGTTTGGGGCAGTTAAACCCCTGTAAATTCAATACATGGCCACGGAGGCTGTCATGCTCAGTATCTTTAAACCTGCGCCGCACCGGGCGCGTCTGCCAGAGGCAGAAATAGATCCGCTTTACCGCCGCCTGCGCTGGCAAATCTTCCTGGGGATCTTCTTCGGGTATGCGGCGTATTACCTTGTGCGTAAAAACTTTGCCCTCGCCATGCCTTATCTGGTTGAGCAGGGCTTTTCACGTGGCGATCTCGGGTTCGCGCTGTCGGGGATCTCCATCGCCTACGGCTTTTCGAAATTTATCATGGGATCGGTGTCGGATCGCTCGAATCCGCGCGTGTTCCTGCCAGCCGGTCTGATCCTGGCGGCGGCGGTGATGCTGTTTATGGGTTTTGTGCCATGGGCAACGTCCAGCATCGCCATTATGTTTGTGCTGTTGTTCCTGTGTGGCTGGTTCCAGGGGATGGGATGGCCGCCATGCGGGCGTACCATGGTGCACTGGTGGTCGCAAAAGGAGCGTGGCGGTATCGTGTCGGTGTGGAACTGTGCGCATAACGTGGGTGGCGGCATTCCGCCTCTGCTGTTCCTGCTGGGGATGGCCTGGTTCAACGACTGGCACGCTGCGCTCTATATGCCTGCCTTTGGCGCCATTCTGGTGGCGATTATCGCCTTTGCGCTGATGCGCGATACACCGCAGTCCTGCGGCCTGCCGCCGATTGAGGAGTACAAAAACGACTATCCGGATGATTACAGCGAGAAGCACGAAGAAGAGCTGACGGCAAAGCAGATCTTCATGAAGTACGTGCTGCCGAACAAACTGCTGTGGTACATCGCGGTTGCGAACGTGTTTGTTTACCTGCTGCGCTACGGCATCCTCGACTGGTCACCGACCTACCTGAAAGAGGTGAAGCATTTCGCGCTGGATAAATCCTCCTGGGCCTACTTCCTGTACGAATACGCGGGGATCCCGGGGACGCTGATTTGCGGCTGGATGTCGGACAAAGTATTTAAGGGCAACCGTGGCGCAACGGGCGTCTTCTTTATGACGCTCGTGACCATTGCCACCGTCGTCTACTGGCTCAACCCGCCGGGTAACCCGGGCGTGGATATGACCTGTATGATCGTCATCGGCTTCCTGATTTATGGTCCTGTTATGTTGATCGGTCTGCATGCGCTGGAACTGGCACCGAAAAAAGCAGCCGGTACGGCGGCAGGCTTTACCGGTCTGTTCGGCTACCTGGGCGGTTCGGTCGCGGCGAGCGCTATTGTGGGCTATACCGTTGACTTCTTCGGCTGGGACGGCGGCTTTATGGTGATGATCGGCGGCAGCGTGCTGGCGGTACTGCTGCTGATTGTGGTGATGATCGGTGAAAAACGTCACCACGCGGACGTGCTGGCGCGTCGTCAATAAGGAGCATTGCCATGAAATTAACGCAATTAGCGACCGGTCTGCTGCTGGCGGGCCTGATGACCGGCTCCGCACTGGCGGCGGATAAAATCGTTATTGCCCATCGCGGCGCAAGCGGCTATCTGCCGGAGCATACGCTGCCGGCGAAAGCGATGGCCTACGCGCAGGGGGCCGATTATCTTGAGCAGGATCTGGTGATGACAAAGGACGACCAACTGGTCGTCCTGCATGACCACTATCTGGATCGCGTGACCGATGTGGCGGAGCGTTTCCCGGACCGCGCCCGTAAAGATGGCCGTTTTTACGCCATCGATTTTACTCTGGATGAAATCCGCTCTCTGAAGTTTACCGAAGGCTTCGAGATTGAAAACGGCAAGAAGGTGCAGGTTTATCCGGGACGTTTCCCGATGGGCAAGTCCGACTTCCGCATTCATACCTTCCAGGAAGAGATTGAGTTTGTTCAGGGGCTGAACCACTCCACCGGTAAAAACATCGGTATCTACCCGGAGATCAAAGCGCCCTGGTTCCACCATCAGGAAGGGAAAGACATTGCCGCGAAGACGCTGGAGGTGCTGAAGCAGTACGGCTACACCAGCAAGAAGGACAAAGTTTACCTGCAGTGTTTTGACGCCGCCGAGCTAAAGCGCATCAAAACCGAGCTGGAGCCGAAGATGGGGATGGATCTCAATCTGGTACAGCTGATTGCCTATACTGACTGGAATGAAACCCAGGAGAAGCAGCCGGACGGGAAGTGGGTTAACTACAGCTACGACTGGATGTTTAAGCCGGGCGCGATGAAGCAGATTGCGCAGTACGCCGATGGCATTGGGCCGGATTACCACATGCTGGTGGCGGAAGGCTCCACGCCGGGCCACGTGAAGCTGACGGCGATGGTGAAAGAGGCGCATGCCAGCAAGATGCAGGTGCATCCGTATACGGTGCGTGCTGACCAGTTGCCGCCGTACGCTACGGACGTGAATCAGCTTTACGAGGTGTTGTATAACCAGGCGGGCGTGGACGGTTTGTTTACGGATTTTCCGGATAAAGCAGTCGAATTCATTCACCGGAAGTCGGTTTTGTAGGTCGGGTAAGGCGAAGCCGCCACCCGACAATCAGGCTCTGCGGCCTGATGCCCTCACCCTAACCCTCTCCTACCGGGAGAGGGAACCAGGGCAATCACATCTCGATTTCTATATCACCTTTTGCCCGGCAGCAGCAGGGCAAAATTTCCCCTTCGTTGATAAAGGCCAGCGGTTCGGTCAGCCAGTCCACCTGGCCGGTGACCAGACGACAGCGGCAGGAGCCGCAATAGCCTTCACGACACTGGTACTCTACCGTCACCTGATTCGCCTCAAGGGCCGCCAGCAGGGAAGGGTGCTCTTCCTGGCACAGCACTTCTGTACCCGAAAGACTCAGCGTTACGCGTGTCATCAGAGCTGGAAGTCGCTCAGGTCGTCGGTGTTGACTTCGGAATCAATCTGACCGACCAGGTAAGAACTCACTTCCACTTCCTGTGGCGCCACCTGCACGTTATCGGACACCAGCCAGGTGTTGATCCACGGGATCGGGTTGGAACGCGTCTGGAATGGCAGATCGAGACCGACAGCCTGCATACGGATGTTGGTGATGTACTCAACGTACTGGCACAGGATGTCTTTATTCAGGCCAATCATGGAGCCGTCGCGGAACAGGTAGTCTGCCCACTCTTTCTCCTGCTGTGCGGCCAGCACGAACAGGTCGTAGCACTCCTGTTTGCACTCTTCAGCGATTTCCGCCATCTCCGGGTCGTCTGCACCGCTGCGCAGCAGGTTCAGCATGTGCTGGGTGCCGGTCAGGTGCAGGGCTTCGTCACGGGCGATCAGACGGATGATTTTGGCGTTCCCTTCCATCAGCTTGCGCTCGGCAAAGGCGAAGGAACAGGCAAAGCTCACGTAGAAGCGGATGGCTTCCAGCGCGTTAACGCTCATCAGGCACAGGTACAGCTGCTTTTTCAGCGCGCGCAGGTTCACGGTGACGGTTTTACCGTTCACGTTGTGGGTGCCTTCGCCCAGCAGATGCCAGTAGCTGGTCATCTCGATCAGCTCGTCGTAGTAGTGGGCGATCCCTTCCGCGCGTTTCTGAATCTGCTCGTTGGTGACGATATCGTCAAACACCACCGCCGGATCGTTAACGATGTTGCGGATAATATGGGTGTAAGAGCGGGAGTGGATCGTCTCAGAGAACGCCCAGGTTTCAACCCAGGTTTCCAGTTCCGGAATGGAGATCAGCGGCAGCAGGGCGACGTTCGGGCTACGGCCCTGAATGGAGTCCAGCAGCGTCTGGTACTTCAGGTTGCTGATGAAAATGTGTTTTTCGTGCTCCGGCAACGCCTGGAAATCGATACGGTCGCGGGAAACGTCAACTTCTTCCGGACGCCAGAAGAAGGAGAGTTGCTTTTCAATCAGCTTTTCGAAGATGTCATATTTTTGCTGATCGTAGCGTGCCACGTTGACCGGCTGGCCGAAGAACATCGGCTCTTTGAGCTGGTCGTTTTTCGTCTGTGAAAAGGTGGTATATGCCATGAATGTGTCCTGTGGTGTTATTTCCCCCTCACTCCGGCCCTCTCCCACAGGGAGAGGGGGAAAGAGTTCCCTCTCCCGGTGGGAGAGGGTTAGGGTGAGGGGATTTATTAGATCTTACATGCGCCGCTTTCGCAGCCATCATCCTGAATTGATGGTGCCAGATCGTCCTGCGCGTCTTCTGCACCATCACGGGTGTTGTGATAATACAGGGTTTTCACGCCAAATTTGTAGGCGGTGAGCAGGTCTTTCAGCAGTTGCTGCATCGGCACTTTACCTGACGGGAAACGCGTCGGGTCGTAGTTGGTATTGGCAGAGATCGACTGATCGATGAATTTCTGCATGATACCCACCAGCTGCAGGTAGCCGTCATTGTTTGGCATTTCCCACAGCAGCTCGTAATTGTCTTTCAGCAACTCGTAATCCGGCACGACCTGGCGCAGGATACCGTCTTTCGACGCTTTAATGCTGACATGGCCGCGCGGCGGCTCGATGCCGTTGGTGGCGTTAGAGATCTGCGAAGAGGTCTCAGACGGCATCAGGGCAGAGAGTGTGGAGTTGCGCAGGCCGTGAGTCTTAATGGATTCACGCAGTGCTTCCCAGTCCAGCTTCAGCGGCGCGTTTGCAATCGCATCCAGGTCTTTCTTGTAGGTGTCGATTGGCAGAATGCCTTTCGCATAGGTGGTTTCGTTGAACCACGGGCATGCGCCTTGCTCTTTCGCCAGCTCGTTAGAGGCTTTCAGCAGGTAATACTGGATCGCTTCGAACGTTTCGTGGGTCAGGTTGTTCGCGCTGCCGTCGGAGTAACGCTTACCGTGTTTCGCCAGCCAGTAGGCGAAGTTGATGACGCCGATACCCAGCGTACGACGGCCCATTGCGCCGCGTTTCGCCGCCGGAATTGGATAGTCCTGGTAGTCCAGCAGGGCGTCGAGCGCACGTACGGCCAGTACCGCCAGCTCTTCCAGTTCATCCAGGCTCTTAATCGCGCCCAGGTTGAACGCAGACAGCGTACACAGCGCGATTTCGCCGTTTTCGTCGTTCACGTCTTCCAGCGGTTTGGTCGGCAGGGCGATCTCCAGGCACAGGTTAGACTGGCGCACTGGTGCAACGACCGGATCAAACGGGCTGTGGGTGTTGCAGTGGTCAACGTTCTGGATGTAGATACGGCCGGTAGAGGCACGTTCCTGCATCATCAGGGAGAACAGATCGACCGCCTTCACGCGCTGTTTACGGATGCTGTCGTCTTTTTCGTATTTGGTGTACAGACGTTCAAACTCGTCCTGATCGGCGAAGAACGCGTCATACAGGCCCGGGACATCGGACGGGCTGAACAGGGTAATGTCTTCACCTTTCAGCAGACGGGTGTACATCAGTTTGTTGATCTGGACGCCGTAGTCCATGTGACGCACGCGGTTACCTTCAACACCACGGTTGTTTTTCAGTACCAGCAGGCTTTCGACTTCCAGGTGCCACATTGGGTAGAACAGGGTTGCCGCACCACCGCGCACGCCGCCCTGAGAGCAGGATTTTACGGCGGTCTGGAAGTGTTTGTAGAACGGGATACAACCGGTATGGAACGCTTCACCGCCGCGAATTGGGCTGCCCAGGGCACGAATGCGGCCGGCGTTGATGCCGATACCGGCACGCTGGGAGACGTATTTGACAATCGCGCTGGAGGTGGCGTTGATGGAGTCAAGGCTGTCACCGCACTCGATCAGCACGCAGGAGCTGAACTGACGGGTTGGGGTACGCACGCCAGACATGATAGGCGTCGGCAGAGAAATCTTGAACGTTGAGACCGCATCATAGAAACGCTTCACGTATTCCAGACGGGTGTCACGCGGGTAGTTAGAGAACAGGCAGGCGGCCACCAGAATATAGAGGAACTGGGCGCTCTCGTAGATTTCACCCGTGACACGGTTCTGAACCAGGTATTTGCCTTCGAGCTGTTTCACCGCTGCGTAGGAGAAGTTCATATCACGCCAGTGATCGATAAACCCGTTCATCTGCTCGAACTCTTCTTCCGTATAGTCTTCCAGCAGATGCGTATCGTATTTGCCCAGCTCAACCATTTTCACCACGTGATCGTAAAGCGCAGGCGGCTCGAACTGGCCGTAGGCTTTTTTACGCAGGTGGAAAATCGCCAGACGTGCAGCGAGGTACTGATAATCCGGCGCTTCGCGGGAGATCAGATCCGCCGCCGCTTTGATGATGGTTTCGTGGATATCAGACGTTTTGATGCCGTCGTAGAACTGAATATGGGAACGCAGTTCAACCTGGGAGATAGATACGTTGTTCAGGCCTTCTGCTGCCCAGTCGAGAACTCGATGGATTTTGTCCAGATTGATACGCTCGGTAGTACCGTCGCGCTTTGTCACCAGCAGACTCTGATTCATGTGGGTTTTACCTGTCCGTGAAATAAAAAAATATCCCCCGTTTATCCACAGATCCGCCTTGTGACTAACTCTGTGGATAAATACTACATATAGGGGGTTTGCGATAAGAAAAACGCTATATGGTGAGTATTCTAGTAAGGATTCTTTTCAGTACAAGGGTTGATTTTGACGTTAAATTGAGGTTGTGAAAGGGTAAAAAAGGCTAAGTCCTCATGCTGTAAGGCCTGGAAGAGATGTCAATAATTAAGAAAAAAAATTCAAAATTTGATCGAGTGCTGATTTCTTCAACGGGAGGTCAGAATTGCGCAACATGATGTCGCGCAATCTTTATAAGAATAATGGATGACGTTAGTCGTTTTTGGCGGTCGTGTGCAACATATAGTTAACATCTACGCCCGGTGCGAGTTTGAATTTATCCGTGAATGGATTGTAGTGCAGACCGGTAATGTGCTGCTCCTTGAGCCACGTCTGGTCAACCCAGCTCAGTAACTCAGCAGGCTTGATGAATTTCTTCACGTCGTGCGTGCCTTTCGGCACCATGCGCAGCACATACTCAGCGCCGACGACGGCCATCAGCCAGGCTTTGCCGTTACGGTTGATGGTGGAGAAGAAGACCTGGCCGCCCGGTTTCACCAGTTTTGCGCAGGCATTGACGACGGACTGCGGGTCGGGCACATGCTCCAGCATCTCCATGCAGGTCACCACGTCGTACTGGTGCGCATGTTTTGCCGCGTGTTCCTCGACCGTTTCCTGCACGTACTCTACCTGAATCCCGGACTCCAGCGCATGCAGACGGGCAACCTGCAACGGTTCAAAACCCATATCCAGGCCGGTAACGGTGGCCCCTTCGCGCGCCATGCTCTCTGCCAGGATGCCGCCGCCGCAGCCGACGTCGAGCACTTTTTTACCGAACAGACCGCCGGAACGCTCCGCGATATAGCCCAGACGCAGCGGGTTGATGCGATGCAGCGGTTTGAACTCACCTTCGAGATCCCACCAGCGGGACGCCACCGCTTCAAATTTGGCAATCTCTTCGTGGTCAACGTTGTGAGCCACCGGGGATTTTTCGGCATTCATGGGCGCTTTTACTCCTTATTTAGCAAGACGAATGAGTATATCAGGCAATCCCTGTGAATAAAGCGTATAGGTTTACCTGTATCACCGCGGCTGTGTTATAATTTGCGACCTTTGAATCCGGGATACAGTAGAGGGATAGCGGTTAGATGAGCGACCTTGCGAGAGAAATTACACCGGTTAACATCGAGGAAGAGCTGAAGAGCTCCTATCTGGACTATGCGATGTCGGTCATTGTTGGCCGTGCGCTGCCGGACGTCCGCGATGGCCTGAAGCCGGTACACCGTCGCGTACTATACGCCATGAACGTATTGGGCAATGACTGGAATAAAGCCTACAAAAAATCTGCCCGTGTCGTTGGTGACGTAATCGGTAAATACCATCCCCATGGTGATTCCGCGGTGTACGACACCATCGTTCGTATGGCGCAGCCATTCTCGCTGCGTTACATGCTGGTAGATGGTCAGGGTAACTTTGGTTCTATCGACGGCGACTCCGCCGCGGCAATGCGTTATACGGAAATCCGTCTGGCGAAGATTGCCCATGAGCTGATGGCCGACCTGGAAAAAGAGACGGTTGATTTCGTTGATAACTACGACGGCACGGAAAAAATTCCTGACGTCATGCCAACGAAAATCCCTAACCTGCTGGTGAACGGTTCGTCCGGTATCGCCGTAGGGATGGCGACCAACATTCCGCCGCACAACATCACCGAGGTGATCAACGGCTGCCTGGCCTATATCGACGATGAAGACATCAGCATTGAAGGGCTGATGGAACACATCCCGGGCCCGGACTTCCCGACGGCAGCGATCATCAACGGTCGTCGTGGTATCGAAGAAGCGTACCGCACCGGTCGCGGCAAGATTTACATCCGTGCCCGCGCCGAAGTGGAAGCAGATGCCAAAACCGGCCGTGAAACCATCATTGTTCACGAGATCCCGTATCAGGTGAACAAAGCGCGTCTGATTGAAAAAATCGCCGAGCTGGTAAAAGAAAAACGTGTTGAAGGCATCAGCGCGCTGCGTGACGAGTCTGATAAAGACGGTATGCGCATCGTGATTGAAATCAAACGCGACGCGGTGGGCGAGGTTGTGCTGAACAACCTGTACTCCCAGACTCAGCTTCAGGTCTCCTTCGGTATCAACATGGTTGCACTGCACCATGGTCAGCCGAAGATCATGAACCTGAAAGAGATCCTGAGCGCGTTTGTCCGTCACCGCCGCGAAGTGGTGACCCGTCGTACCATTTTCGAACTGCGCAAAGCGCGTGACCGTGCCCACATTCTTGAAGCACTGGCCGTGGCGCTGGCCAACATCGACCCGATCATCGAGCTGATCCGTCGCGCGCCAACCCCGGCGGAAGCGAAAACCGCGCTGATTTCCCGTCCGTGGGATCTGGGCAACGTTGCGGCAATGCTGGAGCGTGCGGGCGATGACGCCGCACGTCCTGAGTGGCTGGAACCTGAATTCGGTGTGCGTGATGGTCAGTATTATCTGACGGAACAGCAGGCTCAGGCGATTCTGGATCTGCGTCTGCAGAAACTGACCGGCCTTGAGCATGAAAAACTGCTCGACGAATATAAAGAGCTGCTGGAGCAGATCGCGGAGTTGCTGCACATTCTGGGCAGCGCAGAGCGCCTGATGGAAGTGATCCGCGAAGAGCTGGAGCTGATCCGCGATCAGTTCGGCGATGAGCGTCGCACTGAAATCACCGCTAACACTGCGGATATCAACATCGAAGACCTGATCAACCAGGAAGACGTTGTTGTGACCCTGTCTCACCAGGGCTACGTGAAGTATCAGCCGTTAACCGACTACGAAGCACAGCGTCGCGGTGGTAAAGGCAAATCTGCGGCACGTATTAAAGAAGAAGACTTTATTGACCGTCTGCTGGTGGCGAACACCCATGACACCATCCTCTGCTTCTCCAGCCGGGGTCGTCTGTACTGGATGAAGGTCTACCAGTTGCCGGAAGCGAGCCGTGGTGCGCGTGGTCGTCCAATCGTTAACCTGCTGCCGCTGGAAGCGAACGAACGTATCACCGCCATTCTGCCGGTACGCGAGTACGAAGAGGGCGTGAACGTCTTTATGGCGACCGCCAGCGGTACCGTGAAGAAAACCGCGCTGACCGAGTTCAGCCGTCCACGTTCTGCCGGTATCATTGCGGTGAACCTGAACGAAGGCGATGAGCTGATTGGCGTCGATCTGACTTCAGGCAAAGATGAAGTCATGCTCTTCTCCGCAGCCGGTAAAGTGGTGCGCTTCAAAGAAGACGCCGTCCGCGCAATGGGTCGTACCGCAACGGGCGTTCGCGGTATCAAACTGGCGGGCGAAGACAGCGTCGTTTCTCTGATCATTCCGCGCGGGGAAGGGGCTATCCTGACCGTGACGCAAAATGGTTACGGTAAACGTACGGCGGAAGGGGAATACCCGACCAAGTCGCGTGGCACGCAGGGCGTTATCTCTATCAAGGTGACCGAACGCAACGGTTCCGTTGTGGGCGCGGTGCAGGTAGACGATGCCGACCAGATTATGATGATCACCGATGCCGGTACGCTGGTGCGTACCCGCGTGTCGGAGATCAGCGTGGTGGGTCGTAATACCCAGGGCGTTATCCTCATCCGTACGGCGGAAGACGAAAACGTGGTGGGCCTGCAGCGTGTTGCTGAGCCGGTGGATGACGAAGAGCTCGATTCCATCGACGGTAGCGTCGCGGAAGGTGATGATGACATCGCACCGGAAGTGGACACCGACGATGATGCAGCGGATGACGCTGACGAGTAATGTCTCCTGACGCATAAAGGGCCGGATTCCGGCCCTTTTCTTTTGCAGATGCAGATAAGTCAACGTTGCGACAAGCCGCGTTTACCGCTACCTTAACCACATTCTTTTTGACCCCGACGGCGGAGCCTCGCCCCTTTGAAATACCTCGTCTCCTTTCGAACCACGCTGAAAGTCTCTCGCTATCTGTTTCGGGCGCTGGCGCTCTTGCTTTGGTTACTGGTGGCCCTGTTCTCGGTGTTTTACATCGTTAACGCGCTGCACCAGAAAGAAGCGGAGATCCGCCAGGAATTTAACTTAAGCTCCGATCAGGCCCAGCGTTATATTCAGCGAACATCCGACGTGATGAAGGAGCTGAAGTACATTGCCGAAAATCGTCTGACGGCGGAAAACGGTATTCTTGCTATCCGCGGGCGTAATGACAAAACCGAAGTGCCCGATTTCGAGCCGTTGTTCCCGGATTCCGACTGTTCCGCCATGAGCAATACCTGGCGCGGATCGCTGGAGTCGCTCTCCTGGTTTATGCGCTACTGGCGCGACAACTTCTCCGCCGCCTATGACCTGAACCGCGTGTTCCTGATTGGCAGCGAAAACCTCTGTATGGCCGACTTTGGTCTGCGCGACGTGCCCGTCGAACGTGATGATGCGCTGAAAAGTCTGCATGAGCGGATTGTGAAATACCGCAATGCGCCACAGGATGAGCGCGGGAATAACATCTTCTGGATAAGCCAGGGGCCGCGCATGGGCGTGGGCTATTTCTACGCGTTGACGCCGGTGTATCTGGGCAATCGTCTGCAGGCGCTGCTGGGCATTGAACAGACCATCCGCATGGAAAACTTCTTCACGCCGGGCAGCCTGCCGATGGGAGTGACCATTCTGGATGAAAATGGCCATCCCCTGATTTCACTCACCGGGCCGGATAATCGCCTGAATATCGATCCGCACTGGATGCAGGAACGTTCGTGGTTTGGCTATACCTCAGGTTTCCGCGAGCTGGTGCTGAAGAAAAGCTTACCGCCATCGTCGTTGAGCATTGTCTATTCACTGCCGGTGGATATGGTGCTTGAGCGGATCCGTATTCTTATCATGAACGCCATCCTGCTGAACGTGCTGGTAGGCGGGGCGCTGTTTACCCTGGCGCGGATGTATGAGCGGAAGATTTTCATTCCTGCTGAAAATGATGCCCAGCGTCTGGAGGAGCACGAGCAGTTTAACCGTAAGATTGTCGCCTCCGCGCCGGTTGGGATCTGTATCCTGCGCACCCAGGACGGCACCAATATCCTCAGTAACGAACTGGCGCATAACTACCTGAACATGCTGACGCATGAGGACAGGCAAAGGCTGACGCAAATTATCTGTGGTCAGCAGGTGAATTTTGTCGACGTGCTGACCAGTACCCATACCAACCTGCAGATAAGCTTCGTGCATTCGCGCTACCGCAATGAGAACGTGGCAATTTGCGTGCTGGTGGATGTCTCGGCGCGCGTGAAGATGGAAGAGTCGTTGCAGGAGATGGCCCAGGCGGCGGAGCAGGCGAGCCAGTCGAAATCCATGTTCCTTGCCACCGTCAGTCACGAGTTACGTACGCCGCTGTACGGGATTATCGGCAACCTCGATCTGCTGCAGACCAAAGAGCTGCCGAAAGGGGTTGACCGCCTGGTGACGGCGATGAACAACTCCTCAAGCCTGCTGCTGAAAATCATCAGCGACATTCTTGATTTCTCTAAAATTGAGTCCGAGCAGCTAAAAATTGAACCGCGTGAGTTCTCGCCACGTGAGGTGATGAACCACATCAGCGCCAACTATCTGCCGTTGGTGGTGCGTAAACAGCTGGGCCTCTATTGCTTTATTGAACCGGATGTACCGCTGACGCTGCATGGCGATCCTATGCGTCTGCAGCAGGTTATTTCGAACCTGCTCAGTAACGCCATCAAATTTACCGACATCGGCTGCATTGTGTTGCATGTGTGCCGGGCAGGGGACTACCTGAGCATTCGCGTGCGGGATACTGGCGTTGGGATCCCGGCGAAGGAAGTGGTTCGTCTGTTTGACCCGTTCTTCCAGGTGGGTACCGGCGTGCAGCGTAACTTCCAGGGGACCGGGCTGGGGCTGGCGATTTGTGAGAAGCTCGTCAGCATGATGGACGGCGATATCTCGGTGGATACCGAACCCGGTATGGGCAGCCAGTTCACCATCCGTATTCCGCTCTATTCCGCGCAGTATCCGACGAAAACGACGGTTGATGGCCTGAGCGATAAGCGCTGCTGGCTGGCGGTGCACAACGCCTCGCTGAATGATTATCTGACGGCACTGCTGAACCACAGCGGCGTGCGGGTTTCCCGTTATGAAGGCCAGACGCCGGACGTGGATGATGTACTGATCACCGATGACACGCTGGCACAACCGTGGCAGGGAAGGGGCGTGGTGATGTTCTGTCGTCGTCACATCGGCATCCCGGTTGAGCGTGCGCCGGGCGAGTGGGTTCACAGTGTGGCGACGCCGCATGAACTGTTGGGGCTACTGGCCCGCATCTACAGCGTGCAGCTTGAAGAGAACGATGGCGCGGCTAGCCTGCCGTCACCGGAATCGCTGGCGTCGGTGAACGACGATATGATGATTCTGGTCGTGGACGACCATCCGATTAACCGTCGTCTGCTGGCTGACCAGCTGGGCTCGTTGGGCTATCAGTGTAAAACCGCCAATGACGGCGTGGATGCGCTGAATGTGCTGAGTAAAAACCATATTGATATCGTTCTCAGCGACGTGAATATGCCCAATATGGACGGCTATCGCCTGACGCAGCGTATTCGTCAGCTTGGTCTGACGTTGCCGGTGGTGGGGGTTACGGCGAATGCGCTGGCGGAAGAGAAACAGCGCTGTCTGGAGTCAGGCATGGACAGCTGTCTGTCGAAACCGGTCACGCTGGACGTTCTGAAGCAGACGTTGTCCGTGTATGCGGAACGCGTCAGAAAAACGCGGACATAAAAAAGGCCCGTAAGGGCCTTTTACTTTTCACCTTCTCCCCGTGGGAGAGGGCATCAGGACGCACTCCCGTCCTGGATCAATCCTTATCCGTCGCGCTCAGCGTCACGGAGGAGAGATAGTTCAGCAGCGCGATATCATTATCCACGCCCAATTTCATCATGGCTGATTTCTTCTGGCTACTGATGGTTTTGATACTGCGGTTCAGCTTCTTGGCAATCTCGGTCACGAGGAAGCCTTCAGCGAACAGACGCAGAACTTCGCTCTCTTTTGGTGACAGGCGTTTATCGCCGTAGCCACCGGCACTGATTTTTTCCAGCAGACGAGAGACGCTCTCAGGGGTGAACTTCTTACCTTTCTGCAGCGCGGCCAGCGCTTTAGGCAGGTCAGTTGGTGCGCCCTGCTTCAGTACAATCCCTTCGATATCCAGATCCAGCACGGCGCTCAGAATCGCCGGGTTGTTGTTCATGGTCAGAACAATGATCGAGATGTCCGGGAAGTGACGTTTAATATATTTGATGAGCGTGATCCCATCACCGTATTTGTCCCCGGGCATGGAGAGGTCGGTAATGAGCACGTGCGCATCAAGTTTTGGGAGGTTATTGATCAGTGCTGTAGAGTCTTCAAATTCACCGACTACATTCACCCACTCGATCTGTTCAAGTGATTTGCGAATACCGAACAGTACAATCGGATGGTCATCGGCAATAATTACGTTCATATTGTTCATGTATTAGGCTACCTTGCTACAGCAAGCTTTTGACGTAGGCGTCAATGTCGCTGATGTATTTTTCAATGCCAGAGGCATCTTTCTCACGAATTAGATGTTCCAGCGTTTCACATAACTGCTTGCCGGGAACCAGATTAAGCATGGCAAACACCCCTTTAAGCCGGTGTGCTGTCTGCGCCAGCGCTGCAAAATCATTCGCAGCGGACTCAGTATACAACCGCTTAACATCATCTGGTACTGTATCAACAAAGAGTGAATAGTATCCGCTGGCGTGAAGCTCGGCATTTTCATTGCCGCCTAACGGGGATTCCGCTATCTCTTCCTGTGCCAGTTGCTCTTCTATTAGTTGTAGTACAGCTTCCTGCATCGCATTGCTAATATTAAAGTTGACGCGCAGCTGGCCTGGGCCGATTTTTCGCACGCCTGGCTCATCATCGCTTAAAAGCAAGCCGGAGGCAGTAAGATTAGACGGATTATCAGTTAAAAACAGATCAAATTCTTGACTTGAGAGTCTTTCATCCGGCGTGATGCAGGCCGCACCCCAGTTTTCCAGCTGGCGAACCACAATGTTGCGGATCTCGTTCGAGGTCACATCCACCATCACAATTACATCATCCAGCAGGCGCTCTTCATCTTCCTCCTGCGGATTAGCGGCCATTTTCACGTGCAGCGAATAACGGGTACCGAGCGACTCGCGGGCTTTAATATTGAGATGACCGCCAAGCTTACGGGCCAGCTGATCGCAAAGCCAGAAGGTCAGGGCATTGGCCTTACCGTAGTGATCGCTCTGAGTATCATTCAGGAACGGGAAGTGCAGATTATCAATTTCACTGGTCGTGACGCCTTCGCCGGTATCGAGAATGCGGAAGGTGAGGCGATCCTCAGCGGACTCGTCGGTATTGACCTCAAGGGTAATTTTACCGATCTGCGTGGTGGTGACAGCGTACTGAATAATCATCAGCAGAATTCGACGCAGTGCCTCGCGATCGCCGTGACGCTCGTCATTGGCCGGCAAATGGTTGTTGATCAACAGCTGCAGCCCTTTACGCTTAATCACCGGCAGAACATCCGGCACGACTTCATCAATCAGATCCTGAATGGAGAAGAGGGTCGGCGTGCCTTTCCAGAAGTCGTTCTCCAGCATGTTCGCCAGCTGGATCTCATCCACCATCCGCACCAGTGAATCCGCCTGGCTCGCCAGCTGCTGGCTATCAGGCGTGCTCAGCGCCGCCGCCTGCGTAGCCAGTGCTCTTAACGGTTGCTTGAAGGCGTCACCAATGTTCTGCATAAACGCGGCGCGACCTTGCTGGTTTTTCTCATACAATCTTTGCGCCTGCTTCAGTTTTTTATTCACCAGCACTTCGCGATCCTGATCGCGGATAATAAAGATCTGCGTGCGGGAGGCGACCTGGCTGCGGAACTGACGGATCTCGTACAGCTCATTGTTGATGGTGGCCTGGATGATCCCCTGATGCTGATCCGCCATGGTGGTAATGTTCTGCAGATTCAGATGTGGCAGCAGGTGGTCGGCAATTTTGTTGCTCATCACCGTGCGGTTGGCTTCCTGATCGTGAACCAATACGCCAAGCGGCAGCACGGAGATAATTTCTTCATTCAGAGCACGCAACACGCGCAACTCATTACTGGTCCCGGCCGGTACCGTTGAGGCATCGCTCTGACGCCCAGGCTGGAAACGGAACGTACTGTAGCCAAACAGCGCCAACGCCAGCAGGCCAATATTCAGCAGCAGCGGCAGGAGGATATTTTGCAGGGTATCAAGCAGCAGCGTGCCAAACGGCACCTGCCACACCAGACGCATACCGGTTGAGTTCAGCGAAGAGGCAATTTCAATTTTTGAACCGTTAAAGGAGATAGAGACGCTTTCTACGGCCTCTTTATCCGCGGCGGCACGCATGTTCTGGGTGCTGTTGTCTGGCTCCAGACGGAAGCTGTCGAGCGGCATATCCGGCGGGATCAAATCATTAATCGGCAGATCGAACGCCACAACCGTCGCCAGATGTCCTGGCTGGTTAAAGGTGGTACGCAGGGTAAAGTAATGACCATTTTGCCAGGCCAGACGGCGTAAGGAAGAGAAGCTCTCGCGCTCATCAAGGGCGTTCGCTTGCTGCAGCATTTCTGCCCGGCGCGAATCGACAATGCTGCCTACGGTCGTCTCTTTAAAACCCGAGGAGAGATCTTTCAGCGGCAGGGTCGAAATCAGGATCATGCTGTTATCCTGACCGTTCAGATAGTACATCGACCATGGCACTGTCTCAGCACCCCAGAGGGTATCCAGATAGGTTGAAATGCGCTGCGTCATCTCAAGCGTCGCGCTGTCGTGCGAGCCGAAAATAAGCGCTTCCGTTTTGCGCTGCGGCTTTTCGAGGTAGTAAACGTCCTGCTTAAGGCGCGTCTCCTGCAGCCCTTCGCCTGACGATGTCGCTGGAGCGGCTGCGATATTGTCGTAAATCTGCCAGGTGGCGTAGCGCCAGGTATCAATGCGCTTGTGCACGGCATGCGTGATATCGACGACCTGATAGCTTTTATCCTTCAGCCAGGCGTTCACCGCGCTTTGAACCATCACCCCCATCGTGACCAGCAGCACAACGATCAAAAGAAGAAAGAAACGGGTGATGCTCCCGGGGAGTAGGGAGAATTTGCTCGGGGCGGTAGTTTCAGTCTGACTCATTGATTTGTTTAACCCGTGATGGCCGTGCTTTATGGCGATAGGGCAGTATAAAGGGTAATAACTGAATTTCCAGCCTCATAGCCTTTGAACACGCGACTTTTTCCTCTGTGAGTACTGACTGAATAGTCTGTATTAAATGTGTACATACCCAGGGAGAATGTACAGATTACGCACGATATCAGACAGAGAATAGCACGAATAAACAAGAAATTATGTTTTATTGCGCTGCGTTTTATGCGGGAGGGGTTTCAGGTGAATTTAGTTAATAGTCGTTATGATTTCTGTGCGGTAGCACAAAAAAATTATAATTGCGTAAAGAAAGGTAAAAAAAAACCGAATGCGGAGCATCCGGTTGAATTAGGGATAAACAGACATTCAAAGCTGAATGACGGTAATAAATAAAGTTAATGATGATAGCGATTGTTATTTTAGTGATTACGCACGATCTTGTTTTGTCATTCAGTGCTGTAATTTTTTATGTCGTAACTATATGATTTATATGAGTGTATATTTTCTTTTGATTATTAGTGCTAATTTTCTAAGCGCTTTGTGCTTTGTAAAAGTTCCTTGATGTTTACAAATTGAAACATCTTGATAGTAAAATGAAACATTTTCAAAGTTTTCGTATCATATTCCTGTTGGATTATTCTGTAATTTTGAGGAGAATGAAATTGCCGACTGGTTAAGAGGGTTAACCGGTAAGCAGTGGTAATAATAAGGCATATAACAGAGGGTTAATAAAATGAAAGTTAAAGTACTGTCCCTCCTGGTACCAGCACTGCTGGTAGCAGGCGCAGCAAATGCGGCTGAAATTTATAACAAAGACGGCAACAAATTAGATCTGTACGGCAAAGTCGATGGTCTGCACTATTTCTCTGATGACGACGGTCAGGATGGCGACCAGACCTACATGCGTCTTGGCTTCAAAGGCGAAACTCAGGTTAACGATCAGCTGACCGGTTACGGCCAGTGGGAATACCAGATTCAGGGTAACACGACTGAAAGCGACAACCAGGCCTGGACGCGTGTGGCGTTCGCGGGTCTGAAATTCGCTGACGCGGGTTCATTCGATTATGGTCGTAACTACGGCGTGATCTACGACGTAACCTCCTGGACTGACGTTTTGCCAGAATTCGGCGGCGACACTTATGGTTCAGATAACTTCCTGCAATCCCGTGCTAACGGTGTAGCAACTTACCGTAACCAGGACTTCTTCGGTCTGGTTGATGGCCTGAACTTTGCTCTGCAGTATCAGGGTAAAAACGGCAGCGTAAGCGGTGAAAACGACACCGGCCGCAGCACCCTGAAACAGAACGGTGACGGTTACGGTGCGTCCCTGACCTATAACCTGGGTGAAGGCTTCAGCATCGGTGGTGCAATGTCTTCTTCCAAACGTACTGCTGACCAGAACAACACCGCTAACCCTGCGCTGAAAGGCGAAGGCGATCGCGCTGAAGTCTATTCTGGTGGTCTGAAATACGACGCCAACAACATCTACCTGGCGGCGCAATACTCCCAGACCTACAACGCAACCCGTTTCGGCAACTCTCAGAGCAGCAGCGATATTTACGGCTTTGCTAACAAAGCGCAAAACTTCGAAGTGGTTGCTCAGTACCAGTTCGACTTCGGTCTGCGTCCTTCCGTGGCATACCTGCAGTCCAAAGGTAAGGACATTGAAGGTTACGGCGATCAGGATCTGCTGAAATATGTTGATGTGGGTGCGACTTACTACTTCAACAAAAACATGTCTACCTACGTGGACTACAAAATCAACCTGCTGGATGACAAAGAGTTCACCCGTAACGCAGGTATCAGCACTGACGATATCGTAGCACTGGGTCTGGTTTACCAGTTCTAATCGCTTTTCAGTGTAACAAAGGGGCCGGCTGGCCCCTTTTTCTTGCCTTTTTTAAGGCCTTTCAATTCCCGCGTTTTGGTGTACTCTTGCCGCCCTGGCATGAGGATAATAATGAATGGACATGACTTTTTTACGCGCCAGCGTCCTGGCAACCCTTTTTTTCCTGACCGCATGTGACTCGTCCACGCCTGTGGCACACACCGACGCGCCAGCGGCGACGGTGCTGGAAGGCAAGACGATGGGGACATTCTGGCGCGTCAGCGTAATGAACCTTGATAAAGCACGCGCAGAAGAACTTCGCGGCAAAATTCAGTCTCAGCTGGATGCCGACGATCAGCTGCTATCCACCTACAAAAACGACTCGGCGCTGATGCGCTTTAACCTCTCTACCAGCACGTCTCTGTGGCCGGTGAGCGAAGAGATGGCGGATATCGTGACTGAATCCATGCGCGTGGGTTATAAAACTCACGGTGCGATGGATGTGACCGTGGGACCGTTAGTTAATCTGTGGGGATTTGGTCCGAACAAACAGCCGGTAACCACGCCCGATCAGGCGGCCATCGACGACGCCCGCGCCCGGACAGGACTTCAGCATCTGACGGTGATCAACCAGTACGGGCAACAGTATCTGCAAAAAGACATTCCCGACCTGTTTGTGGATCTGTCGACCGTCGGGGAAGGTTATGCGGCGGATCATCTGGCCGCGCTGATGGCACAGGAAGGCATCCCGCGTTATCTGGTCTCCGTCGGTGGCGCATTGGTCAGCCGGGGGATGAACGCCAGCGGCAAACCGTGGCGTGTGGCGATTCAAAAGCCGACCGACCAGCAAAACGCAGTGCAGGCGATTGTCGATATTAACGGCCATGGCATCAGCACCTCCGGCAGCTACCGTAACTATTACGAGCTCGACGGGAAGCGTATCTCGCATGTGATTGACCCCCAGACCGGGCGACCCATTACGCATAATCTGGTCTCGGTCACGGTGATCGCTCCGACGGCGCTGGAAGCCGATGCCTGGGACACCGGGTTGATGGTACTCGGTACAGAGAAAGCCAAAGAGGTGGTTCGCCAGCAGGGGCTGGCTGTGTACATGATCACCAAAGAGGCCGACGGGTTTAAGACCTGGAGTTCACCACAGTTCGACAGCTTCCTGGTGAGCGAAAAAAATTAAAAAGCAAGGTTGCGGGTTTTTGAATGCTGGCGCTCAGGCAAGCTGTAGGTATGCTTGTAAGAGGAGCCGATGATGAAAAACCCGACCTTTACTACCGATGAGGATCGCTGGCAGGCCGTGCTGGCCCGCGATCCGCGTGCTGACGAACAGTTTGTCTTTGCCGTGCAGACGACGGGGATCGTGTGTCGTCCGTCCTGTCGCGCCCGTCACGCCCTGCGTAAAAATGTCCACTTTTATCCCGATGTACATCATGCTGTTCAGGCCGGCTTTCGTCCGTGCAAGCGCTGCCGGCCGGACAAACGCGACCCGCAGGAAGAGAAGCTGGCAAAAGTGGAGCTTGCCTGCCGTCTACTGGAGCAGGATCCCGCGCTAACGCTGGAAATGCTGGCGCAGCAGGTTGCCATGAGTCCGTTCCATTTCCACCGCCTGTTTAAGTCCGTGACCGGGATGACGCCAAAAGCCTGGCAGCAGGCGGCGCGAGGACAACGCCTGCGCAGCGCGCTCGCCCACGGGGACAAAATTACCGATGCCGTGCTGGCGGCAGGGTTTCCTGACAGCAGCAGCTATTATCGTAAAGCCAACGACGCGCTGGGCATGACGGCAAAGCAGTACCGTAAAGGGGATGTCGCAGTGCGTTATGCCATCAGCGAGTGTGCCCTGGGACGCTGTCTGGTGGGTGAAAGCGAGCGGGGGATCTGTGCAATATTGCTGGGCGATGATGATGCAAAAGTTACCCAGGAGATTTTGTCTCTGTTTCCGCACGCGGAGCACGCACCGCTGGAAGGCGAATTCGCCCGACGCGTTCATCAGGTGATTAACGCTATCGATAACCGCGCCGTGCCGCTGGCACTCCCGCTGGATATTCGCGGAACCGCTTTCCAGCAGCAGGTCTGGCAGGCCCTGCGCAATATTCCCTGCGGTGAAACAGCAAGCTACCAGCAGGTGGCGCAGGCGATTGGCAAACCTGGCGCGGTACGTGCGGTGGCCGCAGCGTGTGCCGCAAATAAACTGGCGATCGTCATCCCCTGTCACCGTGTTGTCCGTCATGATGGCGCGCTGTCAGGATACCGATGGGGGACGGAACGAAAGGCGTTATTATTGAAACGTGAGGCGAAGAATCAGGAGAGATAATGCTCGATCTTTTTGCAGATGCAGAACCCTGGCAGGAGCCGCTTGCGCCTGGTGCGGTGATCCTGCGCCGGTTTGCGCTCTCCCGGGCACCGGAATTGCTTGCCGGGATCCATGACGTCGCGGCGGTGTCGCCCTTTCGGCATATGGTCACCCCGGGCGGCTACACCATGTCGGTGGCGATGACCAACTGCGGCACAGCAGGCTGGGCAACCAACGAACGGGGTTATCTCTATGCCGCGGACGATCCGGTCACCGGCCAGCCCTGGCCGCCCATGCCTGCGGTTTTTCAGGCGCTCTGCCATGGTGCCGCCGTCGAGGCCACTTATCCCGATTTTCAACCGGATGCCTGTCTTATCAACCGCTATGGCGTTGGGGCGAAACTCTCGCTGCATCAGGATAAAGATGAACCCGATCTGCGTGCGCCGATCGTCTCGGTATCCCTGGGGCTGCCCGCCGTGTTTCAATTCGGCGGGTTACGCCGCAACGATCCTCTCCAGCGTCTGATGCTGGAGCATGGGGATGTGGTGGTGTGGGGCAGGGAGTCGCGGCTCTATTACCACGGCATTCAGCCACTGAAGCCTGGCGTCCATCCGCAGACGGGCGAGTTCCGCTTTAACCTGACTTTCCGCCAGACCGCGCCAGGCAAATAAAAATAAGAATTATTCTTGATGTAAACGCAGGTCAGTTTACACTGCTGGCTGATTTTTATTGTCCGGATTGCCTGCATGCAACTACTTCTTCTTGTCTGGCGTCAGTATCGCTGGCCCTTTATTGCGGTAATGCTGTTAAGCCTTGCCAGCGCCGCATTAGGGATTGGTCTGATCGCCTTCATCAACGTGCGTTTGATTGAAATGGTCGACACCTCGCTGTCCGTTCTGCCGGAATTTCTGGGGCTGTTATTACTGCTGATGGCGGTCACGCTGGGTTCCCAGCTGGCGCTGACGGCTCTGGGGCATCATTTCGTCTTCCGCCTGCGCAGCGAGTTTATCAAGCGGATCCTGGATACCCAGGTGGAGCGCGTCGAGCAGCTCGGCAGTGCCTCTTTGCTGGCAGGGCTGACCAGCGACGTGCGCGCCATCACCATTGCGTTTGTCCGCCTGCCGGAGCTGGTGCAGGGTATTATTTTGACCGTTGGTTCGGCGGCCTATCTCGCCTGGCTCTCCAGCAAAATGCTGGCCGTTACGGCACTGTGGATTGCTATCACCATCTGGGGCGGTTTTTTGCTGGTATCCCGCGTCTACAGACACATGGCAGTACTGCGTGAAACCGAGGACAAACTCTATAACGATTACCAGACGGTACTGGAAGGGCGCAAAGAGCTGACCCTGAACCGCGAGCGTGCGGAGCATATCTTCAATAACCTCTATATTCCGGACGCGCGTGAATACCGGCATCATATTATTCGCGCCGATACCTTCCACCTGAGCGCGGTTAACTGGTCGAACATAATGATGCTGGGCGCGATTGGCCTGGTCTTCTGGATGGCCAACAGCCTGGGCTGGGCCGATACTAACGTTGCGGCGACCTACTCCCTGACGTTGCTGTTTTTGCGTACACCGCTGCTCTCGGCCGTCGGCGCATTGCCCACCCTGCTGAGTGCGCAGGTGGCGTTTAATAAGCTCAAAAAGTTCGACCTTGCCCCGTTCAAAGCCGAATTCCCGCGCCCTCAGGCCTTCCCGAACTGGCAAACGCTGGAACTGCGTAACGTCACGTTCCGCTATCAGGACAACGCTTTTTCCGTGGGGCCGGTCAATCTGACGATTCATCGCGGCGAACTGCTGTTTCTCATTGGCGGTAACGGCAGCGGGAAGTCGACGCTGGCGATGTTGCTGACGGGGTTATATCAGCCGCAATCGGGTGACATTCTGCTGGATGGCCGCGCGCTCAGCGCAGAGAAGCCCGAGGATTATCGCAAGCTCTTCTCGGCGGTATTCACCGACGTCTGGCTCTTCGATCAACTGCTGGGACCGGAGGGGCAGCAGGCTAACCCGGCGCTGGTGGAGAAGTGGCTGGCGCATCTGCAGATGTCGCACAAGCTTGAGCTGCAGGACGGCAAGATCCTTAACCTGAAGCTCTCGAAAGGTCAGAAAAAGCGCGTGGCGCTGCTGCTGGCCCTGGCGGAAGAGCGCGACATCATTCTGCTGGACGAGTGGGCGGCGGATCAGGACCCGCATTTCCGCCGCGAGTTCTACCAGGTGCTGCTGCCGCTGATGCAGGCGATGGGCAAAACCATCTTTGCCATCAGCCATGACGATCACTATTTCATTCATGCCGACCGTCTGCTGGAGATGCGTGACGGCAAGCTGAGCGAACTGACCGGTGAAGAGCGCGATGCGGCGTCTCGCGATGCGGTGGCGCGCACGGCCTGAAGCCCTCCCCCTAACCCTCTCCCACAGGGAGAGGGGATAAATCGTGCATGTTATGCCGATTTTTTCTCCATCCCGCCCCGTTGTTTATTCTTATTTACATATCTCCGCGCTATGCTTAAAGCCAACTTATTTCATGGATTTATGATTAATGTCGGTTTTAAAGAAAAACAGTGCCAGGCAGCGCGACCAGGAACGTGCGCGTCTCATCTGGCTCCTTACGACGGATAAAGCGGTCACCTCTGCGTTACTGGGCAAACTGACCCTGGCTGAGCAATATGATGTCGGCACACTGGCCGACGATATTGCTGAGGTAGGTGCGCTGGTTGCTCATTTACCCCCGCCGGATCTGGCGGATACCCTGGAAGCGCTCCCCTCGGAAGAGCGTCATGCTCTGTGGCGTCTGGTGCAGGATCATGAGCGCGGGCAGGTGTTGCTCGAAGCCTCTGAAAACGTCTGGGACGATCTCATTGATGAGATGAGCGACCGGGATATCCTTGATGCCCTGCAGACGCTGGATATTGACGAACAGATTTATCTCGTTCAGCACCTGCCGCGAAACCTGACCGGGCGATTACTGGCTTCGCTGCCTGCGGAAGAGCGGGCGCGCGTGCGTCAGGTGATGCACTACGACAAACACAGCGTGGGCGCCATTATGGAGTTTGGCGTCATCATGGTGCGTCCGGATGTCACCCTCGGTACGGTTCAGCGCTATCTGCGTCGCCTGGGCAGCATGCCGGACAACACCGATAAACTGTTTGTCACCTCGCGGGATAAAACCCTGCTTGGCGAGCTGGAGCTTAAAACGATCCTGCTGAACAGCACTCAGCGACGGGTGAGTGAGGTGATGGAGACCGAGCCGATGGTCTTCTCCCCGGAAGACGACGCGGAAAAAGCGGCCCGTACCTTCGAACGTGACGACCTTGTGAGCGCGGCGGTCGTCGATTCTGTCGGTAAACTGATGGGGCGTCTGACCATCGATGAGATTGTTGACGTGGTCTACGAAGAGACCGATAACGATTTACGTGCGCTCGGCGGGATCAGCGCCGAAGATGACGTCCACGCCTCCGTCGGCAAGGCGGTGAAAACCCGCTGGGCATGGCTCGCCATTAACCTCTGCACTGCATTTATCGCCTCCCGGGTGATCGACGGCTTTGAACACACCATTTCACAACTGGTGGCGCTGGCCTCGCTGATGCCGATTGTGGCCGGCATTGGCGGCAACACCGGCAACCAGACCATTACCATGATCGTCCGCGCGCTGGCGCTGGAGAATATTCAGCCGGGAAACTTCGCCTTCCTGATCTTCAGGGAGATGGGTGTAGCGCTGATTAACGGCCTGGTGTGGGGCGGCATTATGGGCGGCATTACCTGGTGGCTGTACGATGATATGGCGTTAGGCGGGGTGATGATGCTGGCGATGGTGCTGAATCTGCTGGTGGCCTCCATGATGGGGGTCATTATCCCGCTGACGATGACCAAACTGGGGCGCGACCCCGCGGTGGGGTCGAGCGTGATGATCACCGCCATCACCGATACCGGCGGTTTCTTTATTTTTCTTGGGCTTGCAACGATTTTTCTTCTTTAAGCCGACGCTTGAGCCGGGCGGGAAGCAGTGCCATCACAATAATCCCGCCCATCACGCCAATGGCCAGGTTACCGGTTGAAACCGTTGCTGCAACGGTAATCAGCATCACGACCGTTTCGGCAATGGGCGCGCTTTTTAACGTGGCAGGCTGAAGGCTATGCCAGTTAAACGTTTTGATGGCAACAATCGCCATGATCCCGGCCAGTACGGCCATAGGGATTTTTGCCATTATCTCACTGAGGGCGGTGACCAGCACCAGCAGCACCATGCCCGCTGCAAAAGTTGAGACGCGACTGCGACCTTTGCCCATCTCCACGTTGACGATGGTCTGCCCGATCATGGCACAGCCCGCGATACCGCCGTACAACCCGGCCAGAATATTCCCTGCGCCGAGACCGATGCTTTCACGGCGTTTGCTGGAGGATGTCGCGGTCAGTTCATCCACCAGTTTTGCCGTCAGCAGAGATTCCAGCAGGCCGACAAAGGCGATGCTGAGCGCGCATGGCCAGATGATGCTGAGCGTTTCCATGTTCAGCGGAACGAGCAGCTGTGTCAGCCCTGGCAAACCACTGCTCATAGAGCCTTCATCCCCCACCGTCGGGAGAACCTGTCCGGTGGTCACGGTGAACAGGGTGAGCAGTACAATCGCAATAAGCGGTGACGGGACGCTTTTGATATAGCGCGGCACCCACAGCACAATCAGCAGCGTCAGCACGAACAGGCCCACAATCAGCGGGCTGCGGCTCCAGAAATGGGGAACCTGCGCGAAGAAAATTAACAATCCCAGCGCATTTACGAAGCCGGTCATCACCGACTGGGGAATAAAGCGCATCAGGCGCGCCATTCCGAGCACGCCGAACAGGATCTGAATTATCCCGGCCATCAAGACGGCCGGCAGGATGTACTGCACGCCGTGCTGATGCACCATCGGGCCAATGACCAGCGCGACGGAACCCGCTGCCGCTGTCACCATCGCGCGACGACCGCCGAGCACTGAAAGGGTCAGACACAGCACGACGGAGGCCATCAGGCTTACCTTCGGGTCAACGCCCGCGACCACGGAAAAAGAGATCACCTCAGGAATGAGGGCCAGGGCGGTAATGACGCCCGCCAGGGTTTCACGTAGCAACAGGTGGGGTGAGCGCACGACCGTGGAGACATGGTCTTCACGGGAGGAAAAAGCAGGAGGTAATGACATAACAATTCGCAGGTTGGGGCGGGCTTCCGTGCGCGCGATCACAAAGTGCAGCATAGTAGCCAGAAAAACTGCGTCTTGCCAGTTGCATCCGGCAATTCCCTACAAACAATCCATTATTAAATTTCACAATTACAATAATTTCGTAACCTTTAAACAATATTTAAAAGTTGTTACCGTTCCCCCCGCAGCTTTTTTCACCTGCAATTTCCACGCTTCAAGCACTACTCAACTAAGGCAAAATTATGAAAAAAATGACTGCCATGCTCTTTTCTCTGGCCGTGGGGCTGAACACCGTCTCTATGGCGGCGAACGCTGACACACCAAAAGAGCAGGAAACGGACGTCCTTTTAATTGGTGGCGGTATCATGAGCGCCACGCTGGGAACCTATCTGCAAGAGCTCCAGCCGGACTGGTCGATGACCATGGTCGAGCGCCTGGATGGCGTCGCGCAGGAGAGTTCAAACGGCTGGAACAACGCCGGTACCGGACATTCGGCACTCATGGAACTGAACTATACGCCGCAGAAAAAGGACGGTTCCATTAGTATCGAGAAGGCGGTAGAGATCAACGAAGCATTCCAGATTTCTCGCCAGTTCTGGTCTCACCAGGTGAACAGCGGCGTGATGCACGATCCGCACTCGTTCATCAACACCGTGCCGCACATGAGCTTTGTGTGGGGGGAGCAGAATGTGAACTTCCTGCGCGCGCGCTACGCGGCGCTGCAGCAGAGCACGCTGTTCCGCGGCATGAAGTATTCTGAAGACCACGCGCAGATCAAAGAGTGGGCACCGCTGGTCATGGAAGGGCGTGACCCGAACCAGAAAGTGGCAGCGACCCGCACCGAGATTGGTACCGACGTCAACTATGGCGAAATCACCCGTCAGCTGGTGGCCTCTCTGAAGAAAAAAGAGAACTTTAACCTTCAGCTCAGCACCGAAGTGCGTGGCTTTAAGCGCAACGCTGACAACAGCTGGAGCGTGACCGTTGCCGATCTGAAAAACAACGAAGCCGAGCACGTCATCAAGGCGAAGTTTGTCTTTATTGGTGCGGGCGGCGCGGCGCTGAAACTGCTGCAGGAGTCCGGTATCCCTGAAGCTGACGACTACGCGGGCTTCCCGGTAGGTGGTCAGTTCCTGGTATCGGAAAACCCGGAAGTGGTGAACCGTCATCTGGCAAAAGTATACGGCCAGGCCTCCGTCGGCGCGCCACCGATGTCCGTTCCACACATCGATACCCGTATGCTTGATGGTAAACGTGTGGTGCTGTTCGGGCCGTTTGCAACCTTCTCCACCAAATTCCTGAAAAACGGCTCGTTGTGGGATCTGCTCAGCGCAACCACGACCTCTAACGTTAAGCCAATGATGGATGTCGGTCTGGATAACTTCGATCTGGTGAAATACTTGATTAGCCAGGTGATGCTCTCTGATGAAGAACGCTTCGAGGCACTGAAAGAGTACTATCCGCAGGCCAAAAAAGAAGACTGGCGTTTGTGGCAGGCGGGTCAGCGCGTACAGATCATCAAGCGTGATCCGAAAGAGGGCGGTGTGCTGCGTCTGGGTACCGAAGTGGTAAGCGATAAAGACGGCACCATTGCCGCGCTGCTGGGGGCGTCACCAGGGGCCTCTACCGCTGCGCCAATCATGCTGCACCTGATGGAAAAAGTGTTCAAAGATAAAGTTGCCACGCCGGAATGGCAGGCCAAACTGAAAACCATCATTCCATCCTACGGTACTAAGCTGAACGGTAACGTGGACGCGACGGAGCAGGAGCTGGAATACACCAGCCGCGTACTGCAACTGCAATACGTTAAACCGCAGGCCGCTGATGCTGCACCAAAAGCAGAGCTCAAGCCGCAGGCAGAAAACAAACCGGTTGCGGATATCGCGCTGTAAGGTAAAAGCAAAACGGTAACATCTGTTACCGTTTTTAGTGTTTTCTCCCTCTCCCGGTGGGAGAGGGTTGGGGTGAGGGCACCAGAACGCACCCTTTCCGGGTCGGGTAAGGCGAAGCCGCCACCCGACGTATTCTTAACGTACTACCGCTTGTCCGACATTCTCATCTGCCTTCCACACGCGATATTTCACTTCCACGTTTTCCGGCGTATACACCACGATTGGCAGCTTGCTGTTGTAGCGTAACAGGCTGTTATCACCCAGATACGCGGTCACGAATTTCTTCTCTTTCTTGCCATCCGGGCAGGCCATCATGGTGGAGACCGGCGACGTCACTTTATCAAAGATAAAGTAGTCGTAACCCCAGCCTTCCAGCGTTTTACTTTCCAGCTGGCCGCCCAGACGGTGCTGGTTGCAATCCACTTCCAGCGTCTGGCCGATCAACAGTTCCACTTTGAAATTCGCTTCGTCCTGCTGAGCGGGAAGCTGGATCACCTGACGCTTCATTCCTTTTTCCGCTTGCGGATAAGGGGCGACTTTTTCCAGAGGCTGTGGTTTCTGGTTGTCGGTAGCGAAGGCGCTGGTGCTCATGCACGCGGCAGCGATCAAGGCAAGGGCAAATTTAGGTGCGTTTTTCACTGTCATTCCTTTATGTCAAAACGATCCTCAAAAGATTAGCATAACGGTTGTGAATTTTTAGAGTGATTTACTTACATTTTCAATATGATCAGTGTAATGAACTGCATTTGTCGCCATTTTTTGGTTGTTCGTACTGCGGTGGAGTCTGGCGGCAGATCGTGTTATTTTAAGGCCTAAATAATGTTATTCATCTGTAAAGGGAAGAGAGATGATTCGTGCAAAGCTCAAAACACCTGAAGGCCGTAAGTTCCTCCTGGCGTTGCTGGTTGTGTTTATGATTGCGGCCGCGTGCGTGGGGCGGGCAACCATTGTCGGCGTCATCGAACAGTACAATATTCCGCTCTCCGCGTGGACGACCAGCATGTATGTCCTACAGTCGGCGATGATCTTCGTTTACAGCCTGGTGTTCACCGTCCTGCTTGCTATTCCGCTGGGTATTTTCTTCCTCGGCGGGCGTGACAAGCACTAAGCGTTCACGTGCGATAACGAAGCCAGCCTGCGGGTTGGCTTTTTTTTTGCCTGACGCTGTGTATTCGCATTTCCAGGATATTCTGTTGAGAACACCTTTGTTTACAGAAAGCAGGAGAGGCTTAATGCAATCCCGGTTTGCCACGCTAAGCCGGATCCCGAAAGGCGTCTGGGTGGTCGGTGGAGTCAGTATGTTGATGGACATCTCTTCGGAGATCATTCACAGCTTGCTGCCGTTGTTTATGGTGACCACGCTGGGGGCCAGCGTGATTTTTATCGGCCTGATCGAGGGGCTGGCTGAAGCGACAGCGTTGTTTATTAAGGTGTTTTCCGGGGCAATCAGTGACTATCTTGGCAAGCGTAAAGGGCTTGCGGTGTTGGGCTATGGGCTGGGGGCGCTGAGTAAACCCCTGTTCGCTATCGCCACGTCTTCCGGCATGATTCTGGGCGCACGGCTCATCGATCGGGTCGGGAAGGGGATCCGCGGTGCGCCGCGTGATGCGCTGGTTGCTGACGTTACGCCGCACGAGCTTCGCGGCGCGGCGTTTGGTCTGCGGCAGTCAATGGATACTATCGGCGCATTTCTCGGTCCGTTGCTGGCCGTTGGCCTGATGCTGCTGTGGAATAATGATTTCCGCACCATTTTCTGGATCGCGGTGATCCCCGGCGTGCTTGCCGTGGCATTGCTGTTTTTCGGTCTGCATGAACCGACAACGCCAGTCGGGCAAAAACGTACAAATCCCGTCAAAAAAGAGAATCTCAGGCGTCTGGGGAAAGGCTGCTGGTGGGTGATTGGACTGGGGGCCGTCTTTACGCTTGCGCGCTTCAGTGAGGCATTTCTTGTTCTTCGTGCGCAGCAGTCCGGGGTGCCGCTGGCGCTGATACCGCTGGTGATGGTGGCCATGAACCTGCTTTATTTCCTCTCTGCTTATCCGTTTGGCAAGCTCTCTGACGTCATGAGCCATACCAGACTACTGCAGTGGGGGCTGATGGTGCTGATAGGGGCTGATGTTGTGCTTGCACTGAGCACTCACTGGGCTGGCATTATATTCGGTGTCGCGCTTTGGGGCCTGCATATGGGGATGACGCAGGGGTTACTGGCGGCCATGATAGCTAAAACCGCACCGGCTGATTTGCGTGGTACCGCCTACGGTATTTTTAGTCTGGTCAGTGGTGTTGGGCTGTTGATTGCCAGCGTGGGGGCGGGCGCTATCTGGGACACGTTTGGCGCGGAATATACGTTTTATGCGGGGGGCGTGATTTGCCTGCTGGCGCTGGTTTATCTGCGTAAAACGCCGGATGAACTGCAATAAAAAAACCAGCCATATGGCTGGTTTCTGAATAGTTTTGGTCGGCACGAGAGGATTTGAACCTCCGACCCCCGACACCCCATGACGGTGCGCTACCAGGCTGCGCTACGTGCCGACGCATGCAAGAATACTACTCGATTCCGTTTTGAATGCAAGGGAATCTGTCGCTAACTGGTTTATAATTAATCAGTTAGCGATAAACCGTTTCTCATCCGTCAGAACCTGAAGCAGCAGGCTCAACTGCGGTTTCTGGTCTTTCAACCGCTCACCCTGCAGGTTATACGTCTGATAATTTCCGTTGCTGTTCAATACCAGCGTCAGCATTGGCGTGGTCACTGCAAGCGTATCATTACCCGCTGCCGTCACCCAGTTGTGGCGGCGTGTCGCGCTGAAGAGATCCTGCCCTTGCGAATACTCATTTGCCGGCGTACTAACGTGTAGCAGCCGTTGCATCAGGGTGGTCATCACATCTTTATGTTCGGTGAGCATGTTAATGCGCTGGGCGGGGGTGCCCGGCCAGTGGATCACCAGCGGAACATGCAGATTCGGTCGCGACCAGCTCATACTCTTCGCTTCGTCACCCAGCGGTACGCCATGGGCTGCCGTCACGATCACCACGGTATTATCGAGCTTACCGGATTCGCGTAAGGCATCAAGCACGCGGCTAATCTGGTCATCAACATTGCCTGCTGCACGGCTGTAGCGGCGCGCAAAGCCTTTCTGATTGCTGTCATCGAGCGTGGTGCCATTAAAGGCAACCCAGGAGAACCAGCGGTTATCTTCCTGGGCATAACGCTGCAGCCAGTTTATCCACTGACTGGCGGTCTGCTCGTCCGACTGACTTTCTGCGGCGGGCAATGAGAAATCAGACAACAGCGCCTGCCGATAAAGCGGGCTGTTAAAGCCGTCTGAGGAGAACAGCCCTAACTGATAACCCTGCTGATTGAGCCCGGTGATGAGCGCTGCAGGAATGCGCGCAGAAAGTACGCCGTCCATGTAGGCGGCTGAAATCCCATAGAACAGGCCAAAAATGCCCGTATCGGCGGTGTTGCCGGAACTCATATGCTGGGTGAACGTCACGTTCTTGCTGGCGAAATCGGCCAGCGCAGGCATTTGCTTCTCGTAACGGGAATAGTTCAGACCATCGACGGTGATCAGCAGAACGTTTTGCCCGCGTCCCATATCGCGATAGCGCAGCTCGCTCAGCGGATACTGCACGCTGACCGCTTCCGGATTACCTTGTTCAATCAGACGACGCTGGTACTCCTGCGCGTCCAGCAGACCGTGTTTTTCAAGGAACCGACGTGCCGTCATCGGGTAAGAGAGCGGCAGGTTTGCGCGCTGCATGGTGATTGGGCGATAGAAGTTCGCATCCGCCCAGATATACATAATGTGCGAACTGATAAAGGAGACGAAAAAGATCGCGGCCACAGGCTTCGCGTAATGGCGTCGCCGGGTCAGGCTGCGCAGTTTTTGCCAGCTCCAGGTGGCAAACAGCATCTCTATCAGAAGGATCACCGGGACGCTGATGAACATCAGCTGCCAGTCACGGGCCGTTTCGTTCTGATCGGGGTTAATCACCAGCTCCCAGACGATGGGATTGAGATGCAGGTGGAAGCGGGTGAACACTTCACTGTCGATAAGCAGCAGCGTCATCCCTGCCGTTGCAAGGATGGCGGATAAAAATCGCATCAGACGCTGCGACATGACGATAAACGTCAGCGGGAAGAGGATCAGCAGATAGGTGGCGAAAACCAAAAAGCTAAAGTGCCCTACAACGCTTATCCAGGAGTAAATACGCCCGGTTAGCGTTGTCGGCCAGTCTGCGACAAACAGATAACGACAGCCGATGACCGTCGCCAGCAGAATGTTGAACAGGGCAAACCAGTGCCCCCAGCTGACCATCTGGGAGACTTTTTCACGGTAGCGCTGACGATTCGTCACCATAAACTGTTGTTCGTTTCCCTTAATGGGCCTGGTCGTCGCTAACGGAAGACTGTAACGCCTGGGCGAAAGATTTTGCGATCGCCTGACGCTGAGCCGGAGCAACGCTGGTATTGATAAGGTTGGTGACCATATTTCCCAAAACCATCAGGGAGAGATCGGTCGGTGTTTTATGTTTTTCCAGTACGTTGACCAGCTCACTGAGCAATTGTTCAACGTGTTCATCACTGTAGCGGGAATGTTGTGGCATAAATCAAAATCAGTTTGTTGATGAAAGGGCAACATATTACCGTAGCAACAGCTTTTTTTCCCCTTTTTTATCAGTTGTTGCACACATGGACTGGTGGTGGTTGAATACCGCCCGGTCTAAAAGGAGAGTTTATCATGAGTCTGGAAATCAACCAGATTGCCTTGCACCAGCTTATCAAGCGTGATGAGCAAACCCTTGAAGTGGTGCTGCGCGATTCGTTACTGGAACCCACGGCGACCGTTGTGGAAATGATGGCGGAGTTGCACCGCGTCTACAGTGCAAAAAATAAAGCCTATGGTCTGTTCAGCGACGAGAGTGAACTGGCGGATAGCCTGCGCCTTCAGCGTCAGGGCGAAGAAGATTTCCTGGCGTTTAGCCGCGCCGCAACCGGGCGTCTGCGCGACGAGCTGGCGAAATACCCGTTTGCCGACGGCGGGATCGTTCTGTTCTGCCACTATCGCTACCTGGCGGTCGAGTATCTGCTGGTCACCGTGCTGAACAATTTAAGCAGTATGCGCGTGAACGAGCAGCTGGATATCAGCTCCACCCATTATCTGGATATCAACCATGCGGATATCGTTGCGCGTATTGATTTGACCGAGTGGGAAACCAATCCGGAGTCGACCCGCTACCTGACTTTCCTGAAAGGGCGTGTGGGTCGTAAAGTGGCCGATTTCTTTATGGACTTCCTCGGCGCCAGCGAAGGTCTCAACGCCAAAGCGCAGAACAAAGGGCTGCTGCAGGCGGTGGATGACTTCACGGCGGAAGCCCAGCTCGATAAATCTGAGCGCCAGAACGTGCGTCAGCAGGTTTACAGCTACTGCAACGAACAGCTGCAGGCGGGGGAAGAGATTGAGCTGGAGTCGCTGTCAAAAGAGCTGGCCGGCGTCAGTGAAGTCAGTTTCCAGGAATTTACTGCTGAGAAAGGGTATGAGCTGGAAGAGAGCTTCCCGGCGGATCGCAGTACGCTGCGCCAGTTAACCAAATTTGCCGGAAGCGGCGGCGGGTTAACCATCAACTTTGATGCCATGCTGCTGGGGGAACGTATCTTCTGGGATCCGGCCACCGATACGCTGACCATCAAAGGTACGCCACCCAACCTGCGCGATCAGCTGCAGCGTCGCACCACTGGCGGTAAATAACCGCCATAAAAAAACCCCGCCGAAGCGGGGCTTTTTTTTCGACGTGTTTGCGATTACGCGCGAACGAAGTCGATGTGAGTCAGTTTTGGCTTGAACGCGTGACGCTGAACAGCCTGAACTTTCACTTTTTCTTCTTTACCGCCAACAACGATGGTCAGAACTTCGCTGTAGAATTCAGCTTTGGTCTGCAGGTTCCACACTTTGTCGTGATCCAGTTCGATAGAAACTGGAGCAGCTTCGCCACCGTAAACGATAGCCGGGAACTTGTTAGCGGTACGCAGGCGGCGGCTCGCACCCTTACCCTGCACGTTACGTACTTCTGCTTCGATAGTGAACATTGATTTCTCTCTGTATTTAAAACCCTACTACAGGCGACCCAGCAGCAGGTGAGTGTTCTGCTTTGCGGATGCAAAAGCGGGCGGCATTATAGCCCCCAATCCACCTCAGGGCAATGAATTAATCCCCACTAAAAAAACCGCTTAGCGCGTCGGCGACCGCCTGAGGTTGCTCTTCTGGCTGAAAATGGCCGCAACGGGGAATAACGCACCCGTCAACGTGCGCGGCAAACGCCCTCAGCGGCGAGGCCATATCAGGAATCGAACCCTGATCGGCACTGAGTGCCAGAACGGGCACGGAGAGTTTACCCCGTTCGCTAAGCGCCCGGTTTTGCGCAGCGGAGAGGGCGGCAGCGCGATAGTAAGCCAGCCCTGCGCGTAAGCCACCTTCGCGCGTAAAAATGCGCAGATACTCGTCAAGATCCGCCTCACTGAAGGTGAGGGGATTTGCCGCTTTGCGACGCAGAAACCATTCCAGATAGCCACGCTCTTTGCCGCTAATAAGGAATTCAGGCAGATCGGCAACCACGTGAAAGGCAAAATGCCAGGTGCGCCAGGCGCGATCCGCGGTGACAGGCAGGGCGTCGGGTAAGGTGATACCCGGTATGCCGGCATCCAGTAACGCCAGCTTTATCACCTCATCGCTGTACATCGCCGCATAAGGCCAGGCAACCCAGGCTCCCACGTCGTGACCGGCCAGATAGTAGCGATGCACGCCAAGCTGGGTCAGCAGTTCATGAACATGGCTGGCGAGGGTTTGGGTGTCATACCCCTCTGACGGACAATCGGTATCACCCTGTCCGGGTAAGTCCGGGGCGATGACATGGTAACGCTCGGCCAGCAACGGGATAACATGGCGCCAGGCGTACCAGCTCTCGGGGAAACCTGCCAGCAGGACAACCGTCTGCGCGTGCTGTTCCCCGGCGGTGACGTAATGCGTGCGGATGCCATTGATGAGCATGAAATGGTGCTGCGGGGCGATGGGCGTGGTCATAGCAATCTCCGGAATAATAGGAAATGATCGTTTCCTAATTGATGAAAAAAACTCAGCCGAGCAGGCTGAGTGCCGCGCTAACAGCGCTGTTTATCTCGTCCTCAGACAGGCCTTGTTTGCCGATCACGCGGTAACCCTGTAGCAGGGCGAAAAGATTACGCGCCGTTTGTTCAGCTGGCAGCGCGCGGGAAAGGCTACCGTCCCGCTGGCCTTCCTGAACCAGTTCGAACAACAGCTGCTCGGTACGCTGCATGGCGGCTTTGATGTACCGGGCAGTCGCCTCATCAAAAACCGCCAGCTCAATCGCGCTGGCGACCACCAGACAGCCGCGTATGCCCTCAGGACCGTGGCTGCTCTCGGCGTAGAAGCGTAACACCGCCGCGATTTTATCTCGTCCGCAGCGTGCCGCCTCTGTACGCTGGCGCAGGGCGGCGCTGCGCGTCCGGGTGTAACGGTCGAACGCCGCGAGAAACAGGCCATTTTTGCTGCCAAAGGCTTTATACAGGCTTCCCGCCGTAAGGCCTGTCGCGTCACTCAGCTCTTTGATTGAGGTAGCATGATAGCCACGCTCGCGGAAAACGAGCAGGGCGCTGTCGATGGCGGCGTCGGTATCAAATTCACGCGGGCGACCGGGAAGACGTGACATGAGGAAGTCCTGTTGTAATGCGATAATGCATAATAGGAAACAATCGTTTCCTATTCAAGGCCTGCCTGTCATTACCGCAGTTCGTTGGCCCGTCGAAAACGACCTTCATAGTCAAACACCTTTTCACGGACCTGCCAGTACTGGCCTTTCTTACGGGCGACCACAAAATCAGGATGGCGCAGCAGCACCTGCTGGTGAACGATGTCTGCGACGGTTATCCAGCGCAGCGGTACGCCCGGCGTGCGGGTATGCGGGCGGATAAAGAGTTGTTCGAAGGCCGTGCGCTGTGCCGGAGTGTGCACCCTGAAGCGCTCGCTGACGTCGGCGCCGTCCTCATCGTAATAGGTGATTTTCAGCCATTCGCCTTTTTCATCCGCACCCGCTTGCAGCGCCATGCCAGAGCAGCGCAGCACCAGCGCATCTTTTAACTTCAGCGCGGCCTTCAGCATGTCATCAGGGTCGACAAGAACCGTGTCACATTCGCGACAGCGGCGGGCGGCAATATCATTTTCGGCGTTGCACTGGGGGCAGTTTTTAAAGCGGAACCGGAAATCGCACTGCTCGCGATGCCCTTCATCATCTTCAAACCAGCCCTGACAGCGGCGGCCAAAGTGTTCGATCAGCGTGCCGTCAGCCGTTGTTTTGCCCCAAAAGGTGTTGGCAAAACCACAGGCAGGGCAAAAGACCTGCACCGGCACGTTGTCACTTTTGTCTTTCGGCGTACCCACTTCAGGCGAGTAGAGATCGTGCGGGTTACCGGCGTAATCGAGGATCAGACAGTCGGTTTTACCGGGGGCCAGACGCAGACCACGGCCGACGATTTGCTGATACAGGCTGACCGATTCGGTCGGACGCAGAATGGCAATCAGATCGACGTGGGGGGCATCAAACCCGGTGGTGAGCACCGAGACGTTTACCAGATAGCGAAACTGCTGCGCTTTAAACGCCTCAATCAGTCTGTCACGCTCCGGGCCAGGGGTCTCGCCGGTGATCAGCGCCGCGTCGTCAGCGGGCAGTAAGCCGGTGATTTCGCGCGCATGCTCTACGGTGGCGGCAAAGATCATCACCCCTTTGCGCGTTTCAGCGAACTCTTCAATCTGGCTGATAATATGCGGCGTGATGCGTTTCTGCTTTTTCAGCTCCTGATTCAGATCCGCTTCACTAAATAAGCCGTTGCTCTGCGCCTGTAAGCGGCTGAAATCGTATTGGACGACCGGCATATCGAGCCGTTCAGGCGGTGTCAGGTAGCCATGTTTAATCATATAGCGCAGCGGAAGTTCATAGATACAGTCGCTGAACAGCGCCTTCTCATCCCCTCGCACCATGCCGTGATAATGAAAGCGATAGATCCAGCCTTTACCCAGGCGAAACGGGGTCGCCGTCAGGCCCAGCAGGCGTAAGTGAGGGTTCACCTCTTTCAGGTGAGTGAGGATTTGCTGATACTGGCTATCGTCGTCATCGCTGATGCGATGGCACTCGTCAACAATCAGCAGCGAAAATTCGCTGCGAAACAGGTCAAGGTTGCGGGCCACAGACTGCACGCTGCCAAACACCACTTTGCCGTGGCTCTCTTTGCGCTTCAGCCCGGCGGCGAAGATATCGGCCTCCAGACCGAGCGCGCAATACTTGGCATGGTTTTGCGCAACCAGTTCTTTGACGTGCGCCAGCACCAGCACGCGGCCGCGCGCCAGGCGGGCAAGTTCGGCGATCACCAGGCTTTTGCCTGCGCCAGTCGGGAGCACAATGGCTGCTGGCTCACGGTGTTTGCGGAACCAGGCCAGGGTGGCGTCAACGGCTTCCTGCTGATAAGGACGAAGTGTAAAAGTCATGGGGTCTCTGTATCGTTATGCCGCATATAGTATGCCACGAAACTTTTTCCCTTGAGTGGCGCAACCAGACCATTATACTGAACCGTTCCTGACTGCTTCTTTTTCGGACGCATTGTCCGACTTCCAGCACCATTAAGGCTAAAAAGATTTCATGCGACTTGATAAGTTTATCGCTCAGCAACTCGGCGTAAGCCGCGCTATTGCCGGGCGCGAGATCCGCGCCAGCCGCGTTACCGTGGATGGCGACATTGTGAGAGACAGCGCGTTCAAACTGCAACCTGACCACCAGGTGGAGTATGACGGCAATCCGCTGACCCAGCAGCACGGTCCGCGCTATTTCATGCTCAATAAGCCGGAAGGCTACGTCTGTTCTACGGACGATCCGGATCACCCGACGGTGCTATATTTCCTCGACGAACCGGTTGCCCACAAGCTGCATGCGGCTGGCCGCCTCGATATCGACACCACGGGACTGGTGCTGATGACCGATGACGGTCAGTGGTCCCACCGCATTACCTCTCCGCGTCATCACTGTGAAAAAACCTATCTGGTGACGCTGGAATCGCCGGTGGCAGATGACACGGCAGAACAATTTGCCAAAGGCGTTCAGCTGCATAATGAAAAAGACCTCACCAAACCGGCGGTGCTGGAAGTCATTACCCCGACCGAAGTCCGTCTGACCATCAGCGAAGGGCGTTACCATCAGGTGAAACGTATGTTCGCCGCGGTGGGTAACCACGTTGTGGGTCTGCATCGCGAACGCATTGGGGCAATTGAACTCGATCCCGACCTGGCGCCCGGCGAATATCGCCCGCTGACGGAAGAAGAGATCGCCAGCGTGGGGCTGCCCGCGCATTAATTTCAGGAGAACCCTGTGACCACCAGGCCACACTCGTCTTTCAAAATCGTGTTCATTCTTGGCCTGCTGGCCATGTTGATGCCGCTGTCGATTGATATGTATTTGCCTGCGCTGCCGGTGATTTCGGCGCAGTTTGGCGTACCGGCAGGCAGCGCGCAGATGACGCTCAGCACCTATATTCTCGGTTTTGCCCTCGGCCAGCTGTTTTATGGCCCGATGGCTGACAGCCTCGGGCGTAAGCCGGTTATTCTGGGCGGAACGCTGATCTTTGCAGCCGCAGCCGTGGCCTGCGCGCTGGCACAGAGTATCGATCAGCTGATCGTGATGCGTTTCTTCCACGGTCTTGCGGCGGCCGCGGCAAGCGTGGTGATTAACGCCCTGATGCGTGACATCTACCCGAAAGAAGAGTTCTCCCGCATGATGTCATTCGTCATGCTGGTCACCACCATTGCGCCGCTGGTGGCACCGATGGCCGGTGGTGCGGTGCTGGTATGGTTCAGCTGGCATGCCATTTTCTGGATCCTGGCGCTTGCCGCACTGCTGGCCTCGGCGATGATTTTCTTCTTTATTGATGAAACGCTGGCCGTCGAGCGCCGCCAGAAATTCCACATCCGTACCACGATGGGGAATTTTGCCTCGCTGTTTCGCCACAAACGGGTGCTGAGCTACATGCTGGCAAGCGGCTTCAGCTTTGCCGGGATGTTCTCCTTCCTGAGTGCCGGGCCGTTTGTCTATATTGAGCTGAACCACGTTTCACCGCAGCACTTTGGGTATTACTTTGCGCTGAACATTGTGTTCCTGTTCATCATGACCATCATTAACAGCCGCTTTGTTCGCCGGATTGGGGCATTGAACATGTTCCGTGCCGGGCTGTGGATCCAGTTTGTGATAGCTATCTGGCTGGTGGTCAGCGCGTTTCTCGGCGTGGGCTTCTGGGCGCTGGTGGTGGGGGTTGCTGTCTTTGTTGGCTGTGTCTCGATGATCTCCTCCAACGCGATGGCGGTCATCCTCGACGAGTTCCCACATATGGCAGGCACCGCGTCATCGCTGGCGGGGACATTCCGCTTCGGGATAGGTGCGGTAGTGGGGGCGCTACTTTCAATGGCGACCTTTAACACGGCCTGGCCAATGCTGTGGGCGATGGCGTTCTGCGCCACCAGCTCTATTCTCTTCTGTCTTTACGCCAGCCGGCCACGCAAAGCCCCGCATTAATCTGCACATCAGGCCCGATACGGGCCTTTTTGTTGACCCATATCAACCAAACCTGCGTTCGTTTACCCCTTGTTTGTTTCTTTTATGTAAAATCTATTTATGTAAAAAGTCACATCATTGTATTTAAAAAGGTTGAGTTAGATCGCAGAAACGGGTACATATAGCGCCGACGCGAGCCTGAATACCTATAAAAAAGCGCTGAATAGTGCAGGTTGGCGATGATGTGTTACTATAAATGTAAATAAATTGTGAAGTAAATTTGCTTCCGGGGATCGAACGTGAATACATTACAACTCTCCATAGTCCATCGCTTGCCCCAGAGCTATCGCTGGTCGGCGGGTTTTGCAGGTTCGAAAGTTGAACCGATTCCGCAAAACGTTGCAGGTTGCGAGAATTGTCTGGTCGCGCTCAAACTGCTTAGCCCGAGCGATGAAAACGCATGGCCGGTCATGGAGCGCTTAAGCCAGGCGCTGACGGATATCGAAGTGGACAGCTCCGTGCTGGAGTGTGAAGGCGAGCCGTGTCTGTTTGTAAAAAGTCAGGATGAATTTGCCGCGACCTGCCGCCTGAAAAACTTTGGCGTTGCCATAGCTGAGCCTTTCTCGGGCCAGTATCCCTTCTGAGCGCTAGTCTGCCGATAACAGCTGGCGCGTGTAGCTCTGCGTCGGTGCAGTAAATACGCGCTGGCACTCACCTTGCTCGACCACCTCTCCCTGCCGCAACACGATCACCTGATGACATAGCGCCCGCACCACCTGTAGATCGTGGCTGATAAAGATATAGGCCAGCCGGTGCTTTTCCTGTAACCCTTTTAACAGGGTCAGGATCTGTGCCTGCACGGTTCTGTCCAGCGAGGAGGTCGGTTCATCCAGGATAATCAGCTCCGGTTTAAGGATCAGTGCGCGGGCAATGGCGATGCGCTGGCGCTGTCCGCCAGAAAATTCAGCCGGGTAGCGATGCCGGGTTTCGGGATCTAACCCCACCTCCGCCATCACTCGCGTGACCTCGTTTTCACGTTGCAGAGCCGTCAGGGCAGGCTGATGGACGCGTAACCCTTCCTCAATGATCTGCAAAATACTCAGCCTTGGATTGAGCGAAGAATTGGGATCCTGAAACACCACCTGCATGCGGGGACGCACCGGCAGCATCTGCCGACGGTTCCAGCGGTGCAGCGGCATGCCGTCAAACAGGATTTCGCCCTGCGAGGCGATCAAACGCAGCAGTGCCAGGCCGGTGGTGCTTTTGCCCGAGCCCGACTCACCCACCAGGCCCAGCGACTCGCCCGGACGCAGTGAAAAACGGATATTTTTCAGCACGGCGTTCTGGTCGACCACGCGGCGCAGAATACCTTTGCGGATGGGAAAGGAGACAGACAGCCCCTCGACGTTGAGCAATGGCACGCTGTTCCCCTGAAGAGGCACCGGATCGCCAGAGGGTTCGCTGTCGAGCAGCCGCCGGGTATACGGGTGCTGAGGCGCATTCAGCAGTGAGGCGGCGGTGTTCTGCTCAACACAGCGTCCGTTTTGCATCACGGCGACGCTGTCGGCCAGCTTTTTCACAATGCTCAGGTTATGGGTGATAAACAGCAGACTCATGTTCAGCTCGCTACGTAGCTCCCGCAGCAGCTGCAGAATCTGTGCCTGCACCGTGACGTCCAGCGCGGTGGTGGGCTCATCGGCAATCAACAGTTCCGGGCGCGTCAGCAGCGCCATGGCAATCATCACCCGTTGGCGCTCACCGCCGGAAAGCTGATGCGGAAAATCGCTCAGCCGTTTTGCCGCGTTGCGGATGCCGGTTCTGTCGAGGCAGTCGAGGATTTCCCCGCGTGCGGCCTCTTTGCGCATGCCACGGTGAAGGGACAGCACTTCGTAAAGCTGTTTTTCCAGGGTATGCAGCGGGTTGAGTGAGACCATCGGCTCCTGAAAAATCATCGCAATTTTATTGCCGCGGACGCCCCGTAGGGTCTGTTCGTCGGCGTGCAGCAGCGAGCTGCCGTGAAACAGAATATCCCCTTGCGGGTAGCTCACCGGCGGAGAGGGGAGCAGGCGCAGAATGGAGAGTGCCGAGACGCTCTTGCCGGAGCCGGATTCCCCCACCAGCGCCAGCGTTTCGCCACGCTGGATCTGCAGCGACAGATCGCTGACCACGGTGCGCGTCTCACCCTGTTTCGAAAAGGCAATCGACAGATTATCGATACTGAGAAGGGGCTGCGTCATGTTACACCGCCTTGTTGGGATCGAAGGCGTCGCGCACGGCTTCGCCAATAAAAATCAGCAGCGAAAGCAGTACCGCCACGGAAAGAAAGGCTGTAATGCCCAGCCATGGCGCCTGCAGGTTGTTTTTGC
This sequence comes from Enterobacter sp. 22466, assembly GCF_052044775.1. Lineage (NCBI taxonomy): Bacteria > Pseudomonadati > Pseudomonadota > Gammaproteobacteria > Enterobacterales > Enterobacteriaceae > Enterobacter > Enterobacter sp. 22466. Next base: position 333,022 of record NZ_JBQENX010000002.1, read on the forward strand.
CCTGCAGCAACAGCTCGCCGAGCGACGGGGAGCCGAGCGGTAGTCCGAAGCCCAGAAAATCGAGCGAGGTGAGGGTGGTGATGGAGCTGCACAAAATAAACGGCAGGAAGGTCAGTGTCGCTACCACGGCGTTCGGCAGCATATGGCGGAAGATGATCCCACGGTCGCTCACGCCCAGTGCCTGCGCGGCACGAATATAATCAAAATTACGGGTGCGCAGAAATTCTGCGCGCACGACGCCTACCAGCGCCATCCAGCCAAACAACACGGTGATCCCCAGCAGCCACCAGAAGTTTGGCTGCACCACGCTTGAAAGCAGGATGATCAGAAACAGCGTTGGCATACCTGACCACACCTCAATCACGCGCTGACCCCAGAGGTCAATTTTACCGCCATAGTAGCCCTGTACGGCTCCTGCCACCACGCCCATCACGCTGGAGAAGAGCGTCAGCATCAGCCCAAAGAGGATCGAGATTCGGGTACCGTAGAGGATACGCGCCAGCACGTCGCCACCGTTGGCATCCGTTCCCAGCCAGTTTTGCGTGGACGGGGGAGAAGGGAAGGGGGTCGTGGTGGCGAAATTGATACTGTTGGCGCCAAAACGAATCGGGGCCCACAGTGCCCAGCCGTGTTGATCAATCTGCTGGCGCAGCCACGGATCCTGATACTCCGCCGGTGTCGCAAACGGGCCGCCAAAGTCACTCTCACTGTAGTTGTTAAGCACCGGAACATACCAGCGGTCGTTAAAATGCACCAACAGGGGTTTATCGTTGGCAATCAGCTCTGAGCACAGGCTTAACACAAACAGGACGGCAAAGATCCACAGCGACCAGTAGCCACGACGGTTGTGGCGAAAACGGGCCCAGCGGGCCTGATTGACGGGGCTTAAACGCGGCATCATCGGCCCTCAAAATCGATTCGGGGATCGACCAGCGTATAGCTGATATCACTGACGATATTCAGCAGCAGGCCAATCAGAGTGAAAATGTAGAGTGTGCCAAACATCACCGGGTAATCACGCGACACGGTGGCTTCATAGCCCAACAGCCCCAGACCGTTAAGCGAGAACATCACCTCAATGAGCAGCGAGCCGGTAAAAAACATACTGATGAACGTGGCCGGAAATCCGGCAATCACCAGCAGCATGGCGTTGCGGAACACATGCTTCCACATGATCTGTTTTTCACCCACGCCCTTCGCGCGGGCGGTGACGACATACTGCTTGCGGATCTCATCAAGAAAAGCGTTTTTGGTCAGCATGGTCAGGGCGGCAAATCCGCCAATCACCGTTGCCAGCACCGGCAGCGTGATATGCCAGAGATAGTCGGTGATTTTCTGATACCACGGCAGGGTGCTGAAATCGGCGGATACTAGCCCCCGCAGCGGGAAGAGATCGAAATAGCTGCCGCCGGCAAAAAAGACAATCAGCAGCACAGCGAACAGAAACGCCGGAATGGCATAGCCGATGATAATGAACGTACTGCTCCAGATATCAAAGCGGCTGCCGTTGTAGACCGCTTTACGGATCCCAAGCGGTATAGAGACCAGGTAGATAATCAGCGTTCCCCACAGTCCCAGGGTGATCGACACCGGCAGGCTTTGTTTGATCAGGGTTAAGACCGAGGCACTGCGGAACAGACTATCGCCAAAATCAAACCGGACATAATCCCACAGCATTTTGAAATAGCGCTCGTGAATCGGTTTATCAAAGCCATAGCGATGGGTGATCTCGGCAATCACCTCCGGATCCAGCCCACGGCCGCCGCGATAATGGCTTTCGCTGATATTCCCCACGCCCGTTCTGGCGTGGCTTGCGCCCATTCCTTCTCCGCCACCGCCGGGCATCCCGCCGCTGGTGCCAAATTCAATGGCCGCAATCGCCTGATCGACCGGGCCGCCGGGCGCGATTTGCACAATAAAGAAGTTAATGGTGATGATGGCCCACAGGGTTGGGATGATCAGCAGGAGACGGCGGATTAGATACGCACCCATGATGATTCCTTATCGCCGCTCAGCAGGGAGTCTGGCGGCTTTGTTAACGTCATACCACCAGGTATCAAAGCCCAGCGAATAGATCGGGCGCACGGCAGGCAGCGAAAACTTGTCCCAGCGGGCAAGACGATCTTCACCCATATACCACATGGGCAGCATGTAGTAGTTCCAGGTGAGCACTCTGTCGAGGGCGCGTCCTGATGGCAGGAGCTTCTGTTTATCGCCCTGTGCCGCCACGATCTTTGCAATTAGCGCGTCAACGACCGGGCTTTTTACCCCCGGCGCATTGTACGAGGAGTCGATGTAACTGGACGCCCAGGAGATCTGCAGGTCGGAGCTGGGCCAGGGCTGCGCGGGCCACAGGCTCTGCATCATATCGTAATCCCGGCTGCGTTTGCGGTTGGTGAGCTGGGCAATATCCACCTGGCGTATGTTCATTATGATCCCCAGCCGGGCCAGGTTGTGCTTAAACGGCAAAACCCACTGATCGTTTGCCCCGGACGCGATCAGGAGCTCGAAGCTCAACGGTTTTCCCGTTTGAGCATTGACCCGTTTTTGATTTTTCAGGACCCAACCGGCCTCATCCAGCAATTTGCTTGCTTTCAGCAAATTGTCACGATCAAAGCCGTTGCCATCGGAGGTGGGGGGATCAAACACGGAGGTAAAAACTTCCGGCGGCAATTGTGCTTTGAAGGGGGCCAGCAGCGTCAACTCGTCGGCATTGGGGTAAGCGCGCGCCGCGTATTCGGTATTCTGAAAATAGCTGTTAGCGCGGCTGTAGGCACCATAGAACAGCGCCTTGTTCATCCACTCAAAGTCAAAGGCCAGGGTAATGGCCTGACGTACCCGGCGGTCGTTAAACACCGGACGCTGAATATTGAACGCCAGCCAGCGCGTGTCCTGGGCAGAGCTATTTTTGTGCTCGTCCTTGACGATGTAGCCGTTGGCGAAGTTTTTGCCAATATAGCGCGTGGCCCAGTTTTTGGCGCTGCTCTCCAGGCGTAAATCGAAAGCTCCGGCCTTAAAGGCCTCAAAAGCCACGTTATCGTCCAGGTAGTAATCATAGCGAAGGGTGTCGAAGTTCCAGCGCCCCCGGTTTACCGGCAGGCTGGCGGCCCAGTAGTCTTTTACACGGGAGTAGACCACATACTGCCCCATGCGCCAGTCGGTGATGCGGTACGGGCCTCCTGCCAGCGGCGGAGTGGAGAGCGGGTCGCTCAATTTATGGGATTTCCAGAACGATTCAGGCATCACGGGCAGGGAGAACAGGCTCAGCATATTCTCTTTATTTGGCTCGCTGAGTTCAATGCGCACCGTGAGCGGTGCGATGGCCCGGACCGACGCGCCTTTGTAGACAATGCGGAACTGGGGAACGCCTTCGGTCATGAATTTATGAAACGTAAAGGCGACATCGCTTGCCCTGACCGGCGTGCCGTCATGAAAACGTGCCCGCGGGTTAAGTGAAATTTCTGCCCAGGCGAAATTATCCGCATACCGCACGTTTTCGGCGATCAGCGGGTAGTAACTGCCGGGCTCATCATCAGAGGTGACAAACAGGGTATCGTAGAGAGATTCGGTGCGCGCCGCGGCCACACCGCGCAGGGCAAAGCGGTTAAAGTTATCGAACGTGCCCGTGGCGGAGAGCGTCACATTCCCGCCTTTCGGCGCGGCAGGGTTAACGTAATCGTAATGGGTGAAATTCACCGCGTATTTCGGTTCACCAATCACGGCAAACGCAACGTCTTCTTTGATGGTTTGCGCCTGGCTGGACAGGGGCGTCAGTGCCAACAGCAACAGTATGAAGCGCATAAACATCTCGCGGCGGCTCCCTCTTTAACAGACCGGCTCAGTTAAGCTGAATAATAAGTGACGTCACGGGCAATGTGAAATTATTCGCCAGCGGGCGACAGGTCAGGCCGCCACTCACGGAACTGCGCCAGCGGCATCGGACGGCTAATCCAGTATCCCTGCAGGAAGTTAACGCCATGTTCGCGCAACCAGGCTGCCTGTTCCGGTGTCTCCACGCCTTCCGCGACGGTGGACATATTGAGCCGTCTGGCCAGCATCAGCACGGCATCAAGCACCGGGGAGGTGACGGTTTCTGTCCCAATGGCGTTAACGAAACCCCGGTCAATTTTGATGTAGTCCATGGTGAAGTGCTCAAGATAGATCAGCGCGCTGTGGCCGGTACCGAAATCATCAATCGCTATCTCAAACCCTTCGTTGTGCAGCCATTCGAACAGGTTGTTGGCTTCACGATGATTGAGCATGTCGCGCTCGGTAATTTCCAGCACCAGTTGGAAGTGATCCGGCGGGAGTAAATCTTTAAACGTGCGCATATCATCTTTAAAACTGTCTGCATGCAGATGCCCCGGCGCGATGTTAATACCGAGTTTCGCACCAGGCGGTAACTGTGTCTGTAATACCGGCGCATCGTGAATGATAAGGTCAAACAGATGCAGCGTGAGCGGAACAATCAGCTGCTGGGCTTCAGCAAAATTGATAAAGGCATCAGGTGGGATCTCACCCATGGTAGGGTGCTTCCAGCGCATCAGGACCTCAACCCCCCGCATTTTAAGATCTTTTGCATCCACCACGGGCTGATAGACCACATAAAACTGGCCGCGCTTAATGGCGCTGAGGATCTCTTTGCCGGGATTAACGCGGATGGTGAGGATATAGAAATTAAGCGATCCTGCCGCAATACCGCACACCAGCCCGAAGAACAGGGCGAAGAGGATTTCGTCGCTCGTCCACTTTTCGGCGTACAGATTGACGGTCAACGGCACTGCTTTAAGCGTGGCGGTACGCTCGGGCACTTCATGTAAATCTTTCGCCCTGACCAGGGTGCTGGACATTGTAGACAGCGCCATGTCGCCGATGATGATGGCAATCCCTGCGAAGTCATCCTGACGCGCGGTATAAAGCAGATAGGGGGTCAGATTGAGATTAACTGACGTAAATACCCCGCCGTCTTTAACCAGAGGGTTTCGGTACCAGATGGCAATGGCGGGTTTATTCGGCAACATAGGGGTGCCCGGCAGTAACGCCATATCAATCTGCTTGTTGATGTGCAGCTCGGGTATAAGTTCTTCCATCGGGCTATTCATCGGCCCGGTGGCCGACGAGCAGAAGGCTATTTTGTCCCTGACCAGTAAGAACGCACGCACATTGAGACTGAAGGCCGCGCGCGACGTCAGCTCGGCATTCACGTCATGGCAGCTGTTTAGCGTGAGGGGCTGTAGGACATCGATAGAGGTTTTCAACTCATCGAAATAGCTCTCCATATAGAGACTCACATCGGTAATCAGGGTGTCGAACCGCACTTCCCGCTTGTGGTAACTCCAGAAAAATTGCAGGGATCCGAGAAGCAGGGCAATGACCAGACCCGTAATAACGCTGAGGAGAAGTATTTTGCGATTACTGGAAAAGTAGCGGGTGAACATAGACGTCGTGATTCCTGAATTGCCGCTGGATGTATTCAGTGTAACGGGCAAAAAAAAACACCGCCGAAGCAGTGTCTTTTTTTCATCATATCGCCAGCCAAGGGATAACCCACGATACAATCATCATATTAACTGCGGGTCAGTACGCGACGCGCTTCGTTGTAGCGCTTCTTCCAGTATGGCTCGTTCATGCTGGAAATGGTCACACCGCTGCTGGTGGAGGCATGCACAAACTGGTCATTACCAATATAGATGCCGACATGTCGACCCGTAGAACCGGCACGGAACAGGACTAAGTCACCGGTGCGCAGTTTTGTACGTGAAATCGACTTGCCCATCTCCTGCTGTTCATAGGTTGAACGCGGAAGATCTAACCCAAACTGCTCACGGAAAGTACGCTGTACAAAACCGGAACAATCGATACCTTTTTTGGTGCTGCCGCCCAGACGATAACGCACGCCTTTCCAGTCAGCATACTGGTCCATAATACGGGACTTCACGTCCAGATTACGCACCATATTTTCAAATTCATCCTGAGAGGCTTGCAGTGACGAGGAATCTTCCATTCCCACAACACGCGTCTCAGGATGCATATTCTTTGCGGTGTTCGATGTACTACATGCAGACAGCAGTACCGCGACTGCTATCGCCGGGATCCCCCGTAAGATGTATCTCAAAATCGGTTGAGATTTGACCATTTTGTTTATTTTCCCTTGAAGTCCTTAACGACAAATATCGTTATAAAAATGCCAAACGTGACGAGACTAATTATCTGTTCACAATGAGACAATTCTTTCTGGTCACATTTGTGGCGCAGCGCACAAATTTATTCACCAAGGAAATAATTATCTCTATGGGGCAAAACGAGTTCGAGATTAACCGATTGCCAGGGCTATTGCGAGTAAAAAAAGCCTTTTTTTTATAAGAAATTGTGATACAGAAAGTAAAAATCCGTCATTGCTTAAAATGCAGTCAGATCCGACGCTTAATCACGCAATTGCTTCATTTTTATCATGAAGCTGATGACAGGAATATGACAGGGTGAAACGATCGTGGGCGGGAGATCTATCAGGGATCGCGATGATCCCTGATAGCGAGCGTTAATTTAGGTTAGTTATTTGTTTAATACTTGTTGCGTTTTACCGGGGAGATAGCGATCAAACAACGCTATTATTCGGTCGCTCAGTGGCGTCATCAGACACCAGGGCAACGCAATCAGCGCAACGGAGAGCGAACCCACGGCAATATCGGTGAACCAGTGTGCGCCAATCATTACGCGAGGGAAGGCGAAAACCACAAAAATAATCAGGGCTATTGCGTACGCTTTTCTGCCGAAATAGCGCAACATGACTGCGCAAAAAATAAGCAACATCATGCCGTGATCGCCAGGGAAACTGGCCTTTGAGGCATCTTTCGTCGGAATATGCAGCAATTCGCTGACGCGATAAATATCGGTAAAGAAGAGCGTTGGGCTTGAGCGCTTGACCGGAATAATGGCCGTAGCCAACTGGTTAATGGCTACGGCAAGCAGCAGCATCATCAGACCAATAATCATAATGCGGCGACGCCCGGTTTTGTCCTCTTTCAGCCAGAAAGAGAGCATCAGACAGCCCATCGCCACCAGCGAACAGCCGTCAAACGCGCGGTTATTGGTAATCGCCACCAGCCACAGGAAGGCATCACTCTTCACCAGCGCCTGGTTAAAGAAATGGAAGATGGCAGAATCCAGCGGAAACCAGAAACCGTGATCCACCGGGATATACCAGGAGAAAAAGAGCGCCAGTCCGGCGACATTGAGCAGCAAAATCAGGGGAATTCGAGTTGTCATAACATTCAGCATACAGGGAAATCAGGGGCAACGTTAGCCGCCCGAACTTAAACGAAGCTTCAACAGGCTGGACTGCAGGGCATTCCAGTCGGCGTTAACCGCACTAATTAACTCTATTCGGCTATCCGGGGGCGCAACATTCTGCGTTTCAATAAAGAAATCTTCACCCTGACGGTTGATACGCACCAGGCCGTCGGGGGTGCGCATAATCCCCTTAACGCGATCGACCGGCGCCAGTCTTGCCCACTCCAGTACGCCTATGGTGTCGAAAACGGTATCCGCATCGAAGATCCACCCACAGGCCTGATAGCCCTGACCGCTGTTCAGATTACGCCGCCAGCGCTGGTGTTCAGGCAGACTCAACGCTGCCAGACCCTGCTTTGCGGGATGACTATGCGCATGCTCCGCACTGGCTGGCAGCTCGGTGAGGTTCAGACGAGGAAGGTCGAGCAGGGCGACATCCATCTTCCCCTGAGTGGTTTGCACCCGCTGACGGTTGCCCCCGAAATGTTGCCACCAGGCATCGAATGCCGCCTGGCTTTCAGCCGTAGCCCGATCTTCTTTATTTGCGACGATAATATCTGCGCAGGCGAGCTGATCGCGGAAGTTGTCGTTGGCCACCGCTTTTTCATCCAGCAGCTGTCGCGGGTCGAGCAGGCAAAGCGTGGCGCGTAAGTCTATCCACGGCTCGTAAACCGGTGCGGTGAGTAAATCAAGAATTTGCTTCGGGTGGCCAAGCCCCGTCGGTTCAATCAGCAGGCGGTCGGGTTTACCCTGACGCAGCAGCGTGTTCAGCCCCACCTGCATGGGCAGGCCATTCACACAGCACATGCATCCGCCCGGGATCTCTTTGATCATGGCGCCGCTGTCAGACAGTAACGCGCCGTCAATACCGACTTCACCGAATTCATTGACCAGCACGGCCCATTTTTCTGCCGGATCTTTATTGGCCAGCAGGTGGAGAATCGAGGTGGTTTTCCCGCTACCGAGAAAACCGGTAATAAGGTTGGTCCTGGTCACGTGCGCTCCGGTAGATAATTGTGATGATGTAACAATTATCTCTCATCCTGACGAAAAAAGGGCGCAATGAGAAGAGGAAGGGCAAACGGAGCGCATGTCCGTTCGCCTTAAGCGCAATAAACGTTAAAGATTTAACGTTTCGATAACAGCCTGGCGCGCCCCGAAGCGGGCAATACGTTGGTATGCCTGGCGCACCGCCTCGACAAAAACGGGGTTTTGCGCGAGGTCATGACCAAAAACTTCACTCAGCGTCAGCAGAGCGGTAACGCGGTTTGCGTCATTGCTGGCTTCAACCTTCGCACGAATTTTGTCGCTGAGCGGATCGCGGACATCAATCGTATTGCCTTGTTCATCTGTACTGCTGACGTAGCGGATCCAGCCCGCCACGCCCAGCGCCAGCAATGGCCATGCACTTTTGCGCTCCAGATGAATACGGATCCCATCCAGCATGCGCTGAGGCAGCTTCTGGCTCCCGTCCATCGCGATTTGCCAGGTGCGATGCTGCAGTGCCGGGTTAGCAAAACGATCGAGCAGGCTGTCGGCGTAAGCTGTCAGGTCAACGCCGGTGATACGCAGCGTGGGGGCCTGTTCATCCAGCATTAAGCGTCGCGCGGCCTGACGAAACGCCTCATCCTCCATACATTCATTAATATGCGCATACCCGGCGAGATAGCCCAGATACGCCAGGAAAGAGTGGCTGCCGTTGAGCATGCGTAGCTTCATCTGTTCCCACGGAAGAACGTCCTGCACCATCTGCACGCCTGCCACTTCCCACTCCGGGCGTCCGGCGACAAAGTTATCTTCCACGACCCACTGAATAAAGGGCTCGCAGCTGATGGCGCACGGATCGTCAACACCCAGTTCCTGCGCGATTTCCGCCAGTGAGGCGTCGGTGGCGGCGGGCACAATCCTGTCGACCATCGTTCCCGGAAAACTAACATGGTCATCAATCCACCCGGCCAGTTCAGGAGCGCGTTTCTGAGCCATTCCGAGAACGGCATTTTTCACCACATGGCCGTTATCAGGGATGTTATCGCAGGAAAGCACCGTAAAGGCGGGTAAGCCGCGTTCACGGCGGCGATGGAGCGCTTCGACAATGATCCCCGGGGCGGAATGCGGCTCGGTGGGATTTTCCAGGTCGTGAACGATGCGGGCGTTTTGCAAATCCAGTTTCCCGGTGGCGGGGTCGATGCAGTAGCCTTTCTCAGTGATGGTGAGCGAAACGATAGCCACCTGCGGCTCGCAAAATTTCTCAATGATGGCGGCCAGCGAATCCAGTTTTGCGTTCAGGCATTCATGCACGGCCCCAATGATAATGGGTTGGTTGCCCTCCGCGCCTTTCTCCAGCACGGTGAAGAGATGATCCTGGACCCGGAGCTGGCGCATCAACACATCGCCGCTGAAGAGGCTGATCTCACAGATGCCCCAGTCGCCTCCTTTGGCATTCAGCACGCGATCGGTCAACAACGCCTGATGCGCGCGGTGAAAGGCACCAAAGCCGAAATGGACGATGCGCGAGCGCAGATGCGTGCGATCGTAGCGCGGTTGCTGAACATGGGCAGGAAGTGAGGTGGAGGCAATTGTCTTCATGAAATACACACCTGATTAACCATTAATTAACAATGCCAGTGTAAAGTTATATGACAACAAAAAGAATTGGTAAGCCGTAATTATCGCGGTTATGTGAGTTTGATCAATCAATGTGTGGCGCTGTATTGACCCTTCTCGTTAAACATGTATGGTAGTCGTCATCGCAGTAACATATATTGGTATAACAACTTGAGAGGGTGGGGCAATGGAACAAACCTGGCGTTGGTACGGGCCGAACGATCCGGTTTCTCTTGATGATGTGCGTCAGGCTGGCGCAACGGGTGTCGTCACGGCGCTGCATCATATTCCTAATGGTCAGGTGTGGCCGATAGAGGAAATTCAAAAGCGTCAGGCACTGCTGGCGGAAAAGGGATTAACCTGGTCTGTTGTAGAAAGTATTCCCGTTCACGAAGATATCAAAACTCATTCCGGCGAGTATCAGACCTGGATTGCCAACTATCAGCAGAGCATCCGCAACCTGGCGGCCTGTGGTATTGATACCGTTTGCTACAACTTCATGCCGATTCTGGACTGGACGCGCACTGACCTTGAGTATCAGATGCCTGACGGTTCAAAAGCGCTGCGTTTTGATCAGATCGCCTTTGCGGCATTTGAGTTGCACATTCTGAAGCGCCCTGGCGCGGAAGCCGATTACACGCCGGAAGAGCAGCAGCAGGCGCGCGCATGGTTTAGCGCAGCAAGTGAAGCTGACATTGAAAAGCTGACCCGCAATATCATCGCCGGCCTGCCGGGCGCTGAAGAGGGCTACACGCTGGATCAGTTCCGCGCTCGTCTGGCAGAGTACGGTGATATCGATAAAAATCAGCTGCGCGAAAACATGGCCTACTTCCTGCGCGCGATTGTACCGGTGGCGGAAGAGGCGGGCGTTCGTCTGGCCGTGCACCCGGACGATCCTCCGCGCCCGATCCTCGGTCTGCCGCGTATCGTTTCTACCCTCGAAGATATGCAGTGGCTGAAAGAGACGGTCGATAGCATTTATAACGGCTTTACCATGTGCACGGGCTCGTACGGCGTGCGTGCGGATAACGACCTGGTACAGATGATCGAAACCTTCGGCGATCGCATTCACTTCACGCATCTGCGTGCAACCTGCCGCGAAGAGAACCCGAAAACCTTCCACGAAGCGGCACACCTGGGCGGTGATGTGAATATGGTGGCGGTGGTGGATGCCATTCTGGCAGAAGAGTCACGGCGTAAGCAGGCGGGTGATTTACGTCCTATCCCGTTCCGTCCGGATCATGGGCATCAGATGCTGGACGATCTGCGCAAGAAAACCAACCCGGGCTATTCGGCAATTGGCCGTCTGAAAGGGATGGCAGAAGTGCGCGGCGTAGAGCTGGCGCTGAAGATGACGAAGTATCCTGAGCTTCTGTAAGTTCTGTTGCCCGGTGGCGCTACGCTTACCGCGCCTACAAAATCAAAAAAACCGGCTCTCAGGCCGGTTTTTTCGTAGGCCGGATAAGGCGAAGCCGCCACCCGGCAGATACACCACTTAGTCAGCACGACCCATATAGCGTTTTTCTTCGATATGAATGCGGATTTTCTCGCCGGCGGACAGGTACTCAGGCACCTGTACCACCAGACCGGTGGTCAGAGTCGCTGGTTTGTTACGTGCACTGGCTGACGCGCCTTTAATGCCCGGTGCCGTTTCAACGATTTCCAGATCAACCGTCTGCGGCAGTTCCAGCGCCAGCAGCACGCCGTCCCAGGTCAGAACCTGCATGTCCGGCATACCGCCTTCAGGAATGAAGAGCAGCTCTTCTTCAATCTGATCTTTGGTGAAGATGTACGGGGTGTAATCTTCTTTATCCATGAATACATACTCGTTGCCGTCGATATAGGAGAAATCGACATAGCGACGGGTCAGAGTGACGGTATCAACGATATCATCACCTTTGAAACGTTCTTCCACTTTAAGGCCGGTACGCACATCGGCGAAACGCATTTTGTACAGCGTTGCTGCACCACGGGCGCTCGGGGCCTGAATATCGATATCTTTCACAATCAGCAGTTTGCCGTTGTAATTCAGTACCATACCTTTCTTAATTTCGTTCGCTCTTGGCATTGCAGTAATCCTGTCTACGGGAGGTAAAAAATATCGCGCCAAATTACTCGTGCGCGGCCTTTCAGGCAAGCGGAATTCGTGGCTTTTGCTATCAATACGCAAAAGGTGTTACTGTGCACGCGATACCCGACTGCGCGGGTATTCGTCACCGATAGAGAGCATTTATGGATTGTCGTCCCGATTGCGGCGCGTGCTGTACCGCACCGTCCATTTCAAGCCCCATTCCAGGAATGCCGGAGGGCAAGCCTGCCAATACCCGCTGCGTTCAGCTCTCTGAAACCAACCTGTGCAAGATCTTTGGTTCGCCTCTGCGCCCGAAGGTGTGCTCCGGGCTGCAGCCCTCCGCTGAGATGTGCGGCAGCACGCGCGCGCAGGCGATGACGTACCTGCTTGATCTGGAAGCGCTCACCGCACCTTAAACGTCTTTAATTCTTGTCAGGCAGCCTATCGTCAGGGTGCACATCACCAGCGCAATCCAGAACACCGTGTGATAGTTCCAGATCTCGGCCACCACACCGGCCATTGAGCCTGCGATAATCCAGCCCACGCGGGTGGTATTAGTATAAAGGGTGGTGGCGGAGCCTGCCTGGCCCGGCATCAGATCCTGGAAGTAGAGCATGCCAATCCCGGCGAGTATGCCGATATAGATGGCGTTCAGCAGCTGTAAAGCCAGCAACAGCCCCGGCGTATGTACCGTCAGCATGCCGATATAAAACAGGAGCCCGGCGACGGCGGCGATACGCATCAGAAAACGTTTCCCGAAACGCTTCGCGTAATAGCCAGCAATCAGCATGGTGGGAATTTCAAGCCCGGCCGCGGTACCCATCATGATGCCAGCGAGCTTCTCGGGCAGATGCAGTTCGTCAATAATAAACAGCGGCATATTAATGATATACAGGCTGTTGGTGCCCCACATCAGCGTACAGATAATAAAGAGGAGCACGGCGTCACGACGGTTACGCCGCGGTGCCTCCAGCACACCCGTCGCCACTTTTGGCTCTTTACGCATCGACGGCAGAAAGAACCACACCATGGTGCCACACACCACAAAGGCGACAGCCGCACTCAGGTACATCACCGTAAAACCAAACCCCATCGCCAGGGCGTAAGCCAGCGGCGGGCCTATCACCCACGCCAGCGACACTTGCGCACGCAGAATGGAGCTGAACATCACCGCTTCGCGCCCGGTATGGTCGGCATGCTCACGGGCAAGGGCGAACATCTGCGGATTCGCCGTTGAACCGAAACTGCTCAGAAACACCCCGATAAACAGCAGAACAAAATAGTTGCGGTTCCAGGCAAACAGGACGCAGGCGAACACCCCCAGCAGACAGCAAAAAACGATCAGACTTTTACGATCGCCTTTTTTATCCGAGCGCCCCGCCAGAAACTGGCTCACCAGGATGCCGATAATGGCGCTTCCGGTAAAGAAGAAGCCCACCATCGCCGGGCGCGCATGGACTTCATTGGTCAGGAACAGGCTCAGCGTAGGGGTCTGCAGCGCACCGGCGATGCCGGTCAGGAAGGCAACAATCAAAAATGCCGTTGAGGTGAAATCAAAGGGCTTCGGCGAGACGGCGGCGGGCGTGTTATGCATGTTTCACAATCGGTGAGTTTTAAGGAGACGCGGAGTGTACGTCGCGAGTCAGAAAATAAACAGAGGGTGCGGTCAATTTCGCCACGAATAATCAAAATGGCATTTCAGATTTGCATGCCGCTGACCTTAGCTGAAACTGATTTGCTGACCGTCAGCAAAATTCAGCTCAACGAGGAAGAAATGTGCTGCATCTCTAAATTCTGCAATCAGAAATGTAACTTTCCTTGCAACGTCTTGCAGAAAGCGCAAGACTTTTTGAAACGTTTCAGCGCTATCTTGTTTTAACAAACGGAGCAGGCTAGCGCATTTTTTCTCATTTAAGCTGAAACGATTCAATTTCAGCAGGAGAGGAGAACCATGTTCCAGTTATCTGTACAGGATATCCACCCGGGCGCTCAGGCCGGGAACAAAGAAGAGGCTATTCGCCAGGTCGCCGCTGCCCTTGTGCAGGCCGGAAACGTGGCTGAAGGCTACGTTAATGGCATGCTGGCGCGTGAGCAGCAGACCTCGACCTTCCTTGGCAATGGCATCGCCATTCCGCACGGCACCACTGACACCCGCGACCAGGTGCTGAAAACCGGCGTTAAGGTTTATCAGTTCCCGCAGGGCGTAGTGTGGGGTGACGGGCAGGTGGCATACGTGGCTATCGGCATCGCGGCCAGCAGCGACGAGCACTTAGGTTTGCTGCGTCAGCTGACGCACGTGCTGAGCGATGACTCTGTGGCCGAACAGCTTAAATCTGCCACCACCGCTGAAGAGCTGCGCGCTCTGCTGATGGGCGAGAAACAGAGCGAAGCGCTGAAACTGGATAACGACACGCTGACGCTGGATGTTGCCGCGACGGACCTGGTGACGCTGCAGGCCCTGAACGCAGGACGCCTGAAAGAAGCCGGGGCGGCAGACGCTACCTTTGTCACCCGCGTCATTAACGATAAGCCTCTTAATCTGGGCCAGGGAATCTGGCTGAACGACAGTGCTGAAGGCAACCTGCGGAGCGCCATTGCGGTGAGCCGTGCCGCAAACGCCTTTGACGTCGACGGTGAAAGCGCTGCGCTGCTGGTGACCGTCGCCATGACCGATGACCAGCCGGTTTCCGTGCTGAAGCGTCTGGGCGATCTGCTGCTGAACAACAAAGCTGAAAAACTGCTGAACGCTGATGCCGCCACCGTGCTGGCACTGCTGACCAGTGATGATGCGCTGACGGATGATGTGCTGAGCGCAGAGTTCGTTGTGCGTAACGAGCACGGCCTGCATGCCCGTCCGGGTACCATGCTGGTGAATACCATTAAACAATTCGAAAGTGAGATCACCGTGGCTAACCTTGATGGCACGGGCAAAGCGGCCAATGGTCGTAGTCTGATGAAAGTTGTCGCGCTGGGCGTGAAGAAAGGTCACCGTCTGCGTTTCACCGCGCAGGGTGCGGATGCTGAACAAGCGCTGAAAGCGATTGGCGATGCCATCGCGGCGGGTCTGGGGGAGGGTGCATAATGAGCAGACGTGTTGCGACTATTACGCTGAACCCGGCTTATGACCTGGTAGGGTTTTGCCCGGAGATTGAGCGCGGCGAAGTAAACCTTGTGCGTACCACTGGCCTGCATGCTGCGGGCAAAGGGATTAACGTCGCGAAAGTGCTCAAGGATCTCGGTATCGATGTCACCGTGGGGGGATTCCTCGGTAAAGATAACCAGGATGGTTTCCAGCAGCTGTTCAGCGAGCTGGGTATTGCTAACCGTTTCCAGGTTGTTCAGGGCCGTACCCGTATCAACGTCAAACTGACGGAGAAAGACGGGGAAGTGACCGATCTGAACTTCTCTGGCTTTGAAGTGACGCCGTCTGACTGGGAGCGTTTTGTTAACGATTCCCTGACCTGGCTGGGCCAGTTTGACATGGTGTGCGTCAGCGGCAGTCTGCCCTCCGGCGTAAGCTCGGAAGCCTTCACCGACTGGATGACGCGTCTGCGCAGCCAGTGCCCGTGCATCATTTTTGACAGCAGCCGTGATGCGCTGGTTGCCGGTCTGAAAGCGTCGCCGTGGCTGGTTAAGCCTAATCGTCGTGAACTGGAGATCTGGGCTGGCCGGAAGCTGCCAGAATTAAAAGATGTGATTGACGCTGCCCATGCGCTGCGCGAGCAGGGTATCGCTCACGTGGTGATTTCGCTTGGTGCAGAAGGGGCGTTGTGGGTTAACGCGTCTGGCGAATGGATCGCCAAACCGCCGTCGGTTGACGTTGTCAGCACCGTTGGCGCCGGGGATTCGATGGTTGGCGGTCTGATCTACGGCCTGCTGATGCGCGAATCCAGTGAACATACTTTACGTCTTGCCACCGCCGTTGCTGCCCTGGCCGTGAGTCAGAGCAATGTCGGCATTACCGATCGTACCCAGTTAGCCGCGATGATGGCGCGCGTTGACTTAAAACCTTTTAACTAACAGCAGGAGAGGAATAATGAAAACGCTGCTGATTATTGACTCCGGTCTCGGACAGGCTCGCGCCTATATGGCGAAGACCCTGCTGGGAGCGGCGGCGAACAAAGCACATCTGGAAATGACCGATAACCCGGGCGACGCTGAACTGGCGATTGTGCTGGGTGATAAGGTCCCGGCTGACAGCGCGCTGAACGGCAAAAAAGTGTGGCTGGGCGATATTAATCGCGCGGTGGCACATCCGGAACTGTTCCTGAGCGAAGCGAAAGGTCACGCGTCTGTCTACAGCGCACCGGTTGCAGCGGCGCCGGTTGCTGCCGCGGGCCCGAAACGTATTGTGGCGGTGACGGCCTGCCCGACGGGCGTCGCACATACCTTTATGGCGGCTGAAGCAATTGAAACCGAAGCGAAAAAACGCGGCTGGTGGGTAAAAGTTGAAACGCGTGGCTCGGTGGGCGCGGGCAATGCCATCACCCCGGAAGAAGTGGCGGAAGCCGATCTGGTGATCGTTGCGGCGGATATCGAAGTGGATCTGGCAAAATTTGCCGGGAAACCGATGTACCGCACCTCTACCGGCCTGGCGCTGAAGAAAACTGCGCAGGAGTTTGATAAAGCGCTGGCAGAAGCCACGCCTTATCAGGCTACCGGTGCGGCTAAACCGGCCACCGAAGGGAAAAAAGAATCCGCGGGTGCCTATCGTCACCTGCTGACCGGTGTGTCTTATATGCTGCCGATGGTGGTCGCGGGTGGTCTGTGTATCGCGCTGTCATTCGCGTTTGGTATCACCGCATTTAAAGAAGAAGGGACGCTGGCCGCGGCGTTAATGCAGATTGGTGGCGGTTCCGCGTTCGCGCTGATGGTGCCGGTGCTGGCGGGCTTTATCGCCTTCTCCATCGCTGACCGTCCGGGTCTGACGCCAGGTCTTATCGGCGGTATGCTGGCCGTGAGCACCGGCTCCGGCTTTATTGGCGGTATCATTGCCGGTTTCCTGGCGGGTTACGTCGCGAAGCTTATCAGCTCGAAACTGAAGCTGCCGCAAAGTATGGAAGCCCTGAAACCGATTCTGATCATTCCGCTGATTTCCAGTCTGGTGGTCGGTCTGGCGATGATTTACCTGATTGGTAAGCCGGTGGCGGGTATCCTGGCGGGTCTGACCCACTGGCTGCAAACCATGGGCACGGCGAACGCGGTGCTGTTGGGTGCCATCCTCGGTGGCATGATGTGTACCGACATGGGTGGTCCGGTAAACAAAGCGGCCTACGCTTTCGGTGTTGGCCTGCTGAGTACTCAGACCTACGCGCCGATGGCAGCCATTATGGCGGCCGGTATGGTACCACCGCTGGCTCTGGGGCTGGCAACGATTATTGCGCGTCGTAAATTCGACAAAGCGCAGCAGGAAGGCGGTAAAGCGGCGCTGGTGCTGGGCCTGTGCTTTATCACCGAAGGGGCGATTCCATTCGCGGCCCGTGACCCAATGCGTGTTCTGCCTTGCTGTATCGCTGGCGGCGCGGTGACCGGGGCTATCTCAATGGCGATTGGCGCGAAGCTGATGGCACCGCACGGTGGTCTGTTCGTTCTGCTGATCCCGGGCGCCATCACCCCGGTACTGGGTTACCTGCTGGCGATTGTTGCCGGTACGCTGGTGGCGGGGCTCTCTTACGCGGTGCTGAAACGCCCTGAAGCGGAAGTGGTGGCGAAAGCAGCCTAAGCGATAAAACCACAAAAAAGCCGGATCGCGTTAAGCGTCCGGCTTTTTTTATGCCGCCTGTTCAGCGGTCTGCTGCGCCTTCAGCCAGGCGATCTCTTCCGCCCAGATATCCGGATTGATGGTTTCCAGCACCATGGGGATACCATCGAAACGGGCGTCCTGCATGATAAAGCGGAACGCATCATGGCCGATATTGCCTTCGCCCAGGCTGTGGTGGCGGTCTACGCGGCTGCCAAAGGCGCTTTTCGCATCGTTTAAGTGCATCCCGCGCAGATACTTAAAGCCCACCACGCGTTCGAACTCATCGAAGGTGTTTTTTGTGGCCTCGGTTGTGCGCAGGTCATAACCGGCCGCAAACGCGTGACAGGTATCGATACATACGCCCACGCGGGATTTGTCTTCCACGCCGTCGATAATGGCGGCCAGATGTTCGAACCTAAAACCGAGGTTGCTGCCCTGACCGGCGGTATTCTCAATCACCGCAGTCACACCCCGGGTTTTATCCAGCGTGATGTTGATGGACTCCGCAATGCGCGCCAGGCAGGCATCTTCGTCTATCTGCATCAGGTGGCTACCGGGATGGAAGTTCAGCAGCGTCAGCCCAAGCTGCTCGCAGCGCTGGACTTCATCAAGAAACGCCTCGCGGGACTTCTCAAGGGCTTCTTCGACCGGATGACCGAGGTTGATCAGGTAACTGTCGTGGGGAAGGATTTGACCCGGCCCGTAGTGGTATTTCTCACAGGCGGCTTTAAAATCATCAATCACTTCAGCGGTAAGTGGTGCGGCGCGCCACTGACGCTGGTTTTTGGTGAACAGGGCGAAAGCGGTCGCCTCAATTTCGGCGGCGCGAATGGCGGCATTCGCAAGGCCACCAGCAGCGCTGACGTGCGCTCCAACGTATTTCATAAAGGACTCCTGTTAACCCGAAATGCGTATCATAGCGGGTTAACAGGAGAAGGATGTAGTGGTTTATGCCATCAGGCTGTGGACCACGAGGTTAATCGCGCCGCCACCCACAATCAGCCAGATGAAGAGCACCAGCGCCATCAGCAGCGGTTTTGCACCGGCTTTTTTCAGTGCGCTGACGTGCGTGGTCACCCCCAGTGCCGCCATCGCCATCGCCAGCAGCACGGTATCCAGCGTCACCAGCATATCGACCACCGCTTTTGGCAGCAGGTGGAAAGAGTTGAAAATCGCCACCACGATAAACAGTATCGCAAACCACGGAATGGTGATTTTACTCTTCTGGTTACTGCCCGCTGGCGCAAGCTGTTTCACGCGGGCGGCCAGGATAATCAGGAACGGTGCCAGCATCATGACGCGCAGCATTTTGGCAATCACCGCGGCGTTTTCGGCTTCCGGGTTAATGGCGTGACCCGCCGCCACAACCTGCGCCACTTCATGCATGGTTGAACCAATATAGATGCCATAGGTCTCCGGGCTAAACCAGTGGGCGACCAGCGGGTACATGGCCGGGTAGAGGAAAATAGCCAGCGTACCGAAGATCACTACGGTCGCGACGGCCACCGTGACTTTGCTGGATTCCGCCTTGACGACAGGTTCGGTTGCCAGCACCGCCGCCGCACCGCAAATACTGCTCCCGGCACCGATCAGCCAACTGGTCTGTTTATCCAGACCAAAGATTTTCTGCCCGATAAAGCAGGCCAGTAAAAAGGTACTGGTAAGGGTCAGGACGTCAATGGCGATACCGCTGATGCCGACATCGGCAATCTGCGAAAAAGTGAGGCGAAAGCCGTAAAGAATGATCCCGAGGCGCAGCAGATGCTGCTTGGCAAAAATAACGCCGCCATCACAGGACTTCCAGATATGCGGGTAAACGGTATTACCCACGACCATGCCGAGCAAGATCGCCAGCGTTAAGGCGCTAAAACCAGCACCGGCGACGGCGGGAATGCTGCCGCCCCAGAGTGCCACGCCGGTGACGACCGCGCTGAGGGCAAGACCCGGCACGAAGTGCCACAATGTACGATGATGCTGTAAGGTAATTTCTGACATAACCTTCTCCTTTGTCTGGCTAAAGGTTACGGCGCGCTGGCTTAAAAATAAAATTGATTATATACTTATAATTAATCTATATAAGTGGTAAGCAACCATGCACATTACATTGCGTCAGCTGGAAGTCTTTGCCGAAGTGCTGAAAAGCGGGTCGACGACACAAGCCTCACAGATGCTGGCACTTTCCCAGTCTGCGGTCAGCGCGGCCCTGACCGATCTTGAGGGTCAGTTGGGCGTACAGCTCTTCGACAGGGTAGGGAAGCGGCTGGTGGTCAACGAGCATGGTCGCCTTCTGTATCCCCGTGCGCTGGCGCTGCTGGAACAGGCGACGGAAATTGAACAACTGTTCCGGGAAGAAAACGGCGCCATCCGCGTATATGCCAGCAGTACCATCGGAAACTACATTCTGCCGGAAGTGATTGCCCGCTATCGCCGGGATTTCCCGACCCTGCCGCTGGAGATGAGCGTCGGTAACAGCCAGGATGTAATCAACGCGGTGATCGATTTCCGCGTGGATATCGGTCTTATCGAAGGGCCGTGCCATAACGTCGATATCATTGCTGAACCCTGGCTGGAAGATGAGCTGGTGGTCTTCGCCTCGCCGGCCTCGTCGCTATTGCAGGGGGAGGTGACGCTGGAGCGACTGGCGCAGGCGCAGTGGATCCTGCGTGAGCAGGGCTCCGGTACGCGGGAAATTGTCGATTATCTGCTGCTCTCCCATCTGCCCCATTTCCAGCTGGGTATGGAGCTTGGCAACTCAGAAGCGATTAAGCATGCGGTCCGTCATGGTCTGGGGATTAGCTGTCTCTCGCGGCGGGTCATTGCTGAACAGCTGGAGGCCGGAACGCTGGTTGAAATTCCGCTTCCGCTGCCAAAACTGGTGCGCACGTTGTGGTGCATTCACCATCGTCAGAAACACCTCTCCAGTTCGTTACAGCGTTTTCTGCGCTATTGCGCCATTTAAAAGCGCCCCTCACCCTGGCCCTCTCCCCAATGGGGAGAGGGAAAAATTATGCTTTACTTATAATCCTGGCCGAGTCATGAAGGTCTCTTATAACTCAGTATTTCTGCCGGAAGGAATGCGGATCGTCTGCTACAATCGCGCCTCATTTATTAGATGGACAGCATTTTCACATGGTTTCAGAAATTAAAACCACAGAAGCGCCCGCGCTACGTCGCGAACTCAAGGCGCGTCACCTGACGATGATCGCCATCGGCGGCTCAATCGGTACAGGTCTTTTTGTTGCCTCCGGGGCAACCATTTCGGCAGCAGGCCCGGGTGGGGCGCTTTTCTCTTATATCCTGATTGGCCTGATGGTCTACTTCCTGATGACCAGTCTGGGCGAACTAGCCGCGTACATGCCGGTATCAGGTTCGTTTTCGACCTATGGTCAGAAATACGTTGAAGAAGGGTTCGGCTTCGCGCTGGGCTGGAACTACTGGTACAACTGGGCGGTTACCATCGCCGTTGACCTTGTCGCCGCACAGCTGGTGATGACCTGGTGGTTCCCGGACACGCCAGGCTGGATCTGGAGTGCGCTGTTCCTCGCGGTCATCTTCCTGCTGAACTACATTTCCGTTCGCGGCTTTGGCGAAGCGGAATACTGGTTCTCTTTGATCAAAGTGGCAACCGTCATCATCTTTATCGTCGTCGGTGTGGCGATGATCGTTGGTATTTTCAAAGGTGCAGAACCTGCAGGCTGGAGCAACTGGACAATTGGTGATGCGCCGTTTGCCGGTGGTTTCTCGGCGATGATTGGCGTGGCGATGATTGTTGGCTTCTCCTTCCAGGGAACCGAGCTGATTGGTATTGCCGCCGGTGAATCTGAAAATCCGGAGAAGAACATTCCGCGCGCGGTGCGTCAGGTGTTCTGGCGTATTCTGTTGTTCTATGTGTTCGCGATCCTGATCATCAGCCTGATCATTCCGTACACCGACCCAAGCCTGCTGCGTAACGATGTCAAAGACATCAGCGTCAGTCCGTTCACGCTGGTCTTCCAGCATGCCGGTCTGCTCTCTGCGGCGGCGGTGATGAACGCCGTGATCCTGACCGCGGTACTGTCTGCGGGTAACTCAGGGATGTATGCCTCAACCCGTATGCTCTATACCCTGGCCTGTGACGGTAAAGCGCCGCGTATTTTCGCAAAATTGTCTCGTGGCGGTGTGCCGCGTAACGCGCTGTATGCCACAACGGTCATTGCTGGTCTGTGCTTCCTGACCTCCATGTTCGGTAACCAGACGGTGTACCTGTGGCTGCTTAACACCTCTGGTATGACGGGCTTTATCGCCTGGCTGGGGATTGCTATCAGCCACTACCGCTTCCGTCGCGGCTATGTGATGCAGGGACACGATCTGAACAACCTGCCATACCGCTCCGGGTTCTTCCCGCTGGGGCCGATTTTCGCCTTCATTCTGTGTCTGATTATCACCCTGGGCCAGAACTATGAAGCGTTCCTGGCGGACACCATTGACTGGGGCGCCGTCACGGCCACCTACATTGGTATTCCGCTGTTCCTGGTGATCTGGTTTGGTTACAAGCTGATGAAAGGAACGCACTTCGTTCGCTACAGTGAAATGGAATTCCCGGAACGATTTAATAAATAAACCGCACTTCCTCTCTTTTAGCCCGCTCATTTGAGCGGGCTTTTTTATGGGGGATTAGAAGCTGTACGTCATGCCGACGGTATAGCGGCGGCCGTCGAGTACGGTGTCGTAGGTATCGTAATCAATCTGCTTATCAAGCACGTTGTAAACGCCGGCGGTGACCAGCAGGTTTTTATTCGCGTTATAGCGCAGACCGACATCAACCTGGGTATAGGACGGTGTGCCCTGAGACATTGAGGTACGGCTCAGGTATTCAGACGTTTTACCGCGCAGGTTCAGACGGCTCCAGAACCCGACATCCGGCGTGGCCTGCCAGTCGAGGGTGGTATTGAACATGTGCTTCGGCATTTTGTTCAGCGGCTTGCCAGAGAATTGGCCACTTTTCTGCTCCGATTCCGTGTAGGTGTAGTTGGCGGTCCAGTTCACATCACGGGTAATTTTCCAGCCGAAGGTGGATTCCACACCGCGCATGTTCGCTTTGTCCACATTGACGCGGTCGCTGACGAAATCATAGGTGTGATTACCAATGGTGCAGGCAGGATCGGCGCTGCTGTTACAGCGGCGCACTTCGGTGATCTTATCCTTGAAGTCGGTATTGAAAAGCGTCACGCCGGCATTCAGATTGTCGCTGTTATCCCAGAGCAGGGCGATCTCTTCGCTCAGGCTCTTCTCCGGTTTCAGATCCGGATTGCCGACAATGATGCCATCAAGACGTCCACCGCCCGTTGCCTGGCCCCAGCTGGCTGAAGACTGACGCAGGTCCGGCGCACGGTAGCCAGCGGAGACGCCACCTTTTAGCGTCCACTGATCGGCCAGATGCCACACGCCATAGCCGCGTGGCGTCCAGTTGGTGCCGTAGTTTTGGTCTTTATCCATCCGCAGACCACCGGTCAGCGTAAAGCTGTCGGTCATCGCCCATTCATCTTCGGCAAATAGCGCCCAGCTCCAGCGCGTCAGTTTGTTGAGCCCATCAGCGGCTTGCAGCTGGTTGCCGTTATCGCGCAGTTTCTCATAACGATACTGCCCGCCGAGGGTCAACGTATGGTCACCCAGGAAGATCTGGTTCTGGTTGTTGAACGTCGTGTTCCAGGATCGCATGTTGCGATCCGGGTTGTTGGTCTCTTCCTGCTGAATGTAGCTGGTGGTATTGAAGTCGCTGTAATAGCCGTTATGGGTTAATGCGTACGTCGTATGCTCGTAGCGCGTCTCACTCTTTGTGTTCGGCTTGCAGGTGTTGCCGCGGCAGGTTTCTGTCGCTTTGGACATGCCTGGCGTGCTGTTTCTGTCCTGAAGTTCACGGGCAAAATCGAGATCGAAATCATTCTGCTCGTCCGGGGTAAAGTTCAGTGTAATGCCGCCGTTACGCATCTTCTGCTCGTTATACCCGTTGACGATTTTATCTTCCGCGCGGCGTGACAGCAGTCCCGTCACTTTTGCCCCCAGCAGGCCGTCAATCAGTGGGCCCGAAGCATAGGCGTTGGTCTGGAAAATATCGCCGGAATCATTGTTTTCCTGGAACGTGGCATCGCCATGTAAAGAGCCGGTCCAGGCTTTGGTATTCGACACTTTTTTGGTGATCACGTTGATCACACCGCCCATGGCGTCCGAGCCATACAGCGATGACATCGGGCCGCGGATCACTTCGATGCGTTCGATGGACTCCAGCGGCGGCAGCCAGCCTTGTTCAATACCCGCGTTATCGCTGTTTGGGCGCGTGCTGCGGGTACTGATACGTTTGCCGTTGACCAGGAACAGCGTGTACTGGGAAGCCATGCCGCGAATGCTGACATCGCTGCTGCTGCCCCCACCGGTGACGACCACGCCCGGTACATCTTTCAGCGCATCGGTGACGTCGCGGTACGCTTTGTCTTCAATTTGCTGTTTCGAAATTACGGATATCGAGGCGGGGGCATTCTGGATCTTTTGTTCAAACCCGGTGGCAGTGACGACAACGGTGTCCTGTTCGGCTGCGTGAACGACGTGGGGAAGTGTGGCGATGCCAACGGCGATAGCCAGTGCCTTAACGCGAGGTATAGTCATTTTGTACATTCCGTATAAATGAAAAAAACTCCATCGGGATAATCCTGATAACGCTATGTCTTTGTCTTGTAAGAACGCTTTGTGATGGAGAAGAGGCTCGAATTGTACAAAAGAATGTAGATTTGTAAACACAAATGATAATCGAAATCATTTGTGTTTGATGTGAAGGGCAGACTACTGAGGTGATTCACTCCGATGGCAGGGTATGCCCGGCACGCAGAGCGTCACCGGGCGAGAAGGGGATTTACCCGAACAAATGCTCCGCATGGAAACGGAGATGATCCTCAATAAAGGAGGCGATGAAGTAATAGCTGTGGTCATAGCCTGGCTGAATGCGCAGCGTCAGCGGCCAGTCCTTCTGACGTGCGGCTTCAGCCAGCACGGCAGGTTGTAATTGCCCTGCCAGGAACTGATCCGCATCACCTTGATCGACAAGCGTCGGGATCGCACTTCCTGGCTGGCTCGCCAGCATCAGGGCGCAACTGTCCCATTCCTGCCAGCGTTGCGCGTCATCGCCCAGATAATTTGTAAAGGCTTTCTGCCCCCACGGTACCTGGGTGGGGTTCACAATCGGCGCAAACGCGGACACGCTGGTGTATCTGCCCGGGTTTTTTAGCGCCATGATCAACGCGCCGTGCCCACCCATAGAATGCCCGCTGATGGCACACCGGTTGCTTACCGCAAACTCACGCTGGATCAGCGCTGGCAGCTCGTCGGCAATGTAGTCGTACATGCGGTAATGGCTTGCCCACGGCTGCTCGGTGGCGTTCAGATAGAACCCGGCCCCTTTGCCCAGATCATATCCGGCATCGTCCGCCACCTCATCGCCACGCGGGCTGGTGTCTGGCATCACCAGGGCGATACCCAACTCGGCTGCCACACGCTGCGCGCCTGCTTTAGTGGTGAAGTTCTCATCGTTACAGGTTAACCCCGAGAGCCAGAACAGAACCGGGGGCTTAGCACCCTCATCAGTGGGCGGCAGGAAAATGCTGAACGTCATGGCACAGTTCAGTACGGCGGAGTCGTGGCGCCAGCGCTGCTGTCGACCTTCAAAACAACGATGCTCTTCGAGCAGTTCCATGCAGGGCTCCTTAATGCGAATTGCTATTCATTCAGTCCATAATACAGAGTTTTCATTTACCTGTGAGCAACTTTCACTTTCGCAAGACAGCGAGATACTGCATCATAAATTTACTTTTTGTTAACAACTGGAGCGGTCATGGCGCTGCGAATTGCGCTCAGTGGATTTGTGGTTCTGGTGGTGGCGATGGGGATTGGGCGCTTCGCGTTTACTCCACAGGTGCCGCTGATGATTGCCGCCGGGCAACTCACGCTCACCAGCGCAGGTCTGGTGGCGGCGATGAACTATCTGGGCTATCTGGTGGGCGCATGGGATGCGATGCGCGCCCATCGCTTTGTTGAAACCCGCCTCTGGCTGGGCATTACTGGCGCGGTGGCGCTGACGCTGCTTTCCGCCGCGGCAGATAACGCGCTGGTACATGGTCTGCTGCGCTTTGTGATTGGCTGCATGAGCGGCTGGTCGATGGTGTTGATTGCCGCCTGGACCAACGAGCGGCTGGGGCAACTGGGTAAACCGGGCCTGAGCGCGGCCGTGTTTGCCGGGCCGGGTGCTGGTATCGCCCTGAGCGGATTGCTTGCGGTTTATATCCAGGCGAAAGCGTTATCGGCCGGGGCTGCATGGCAGATCTACGGCGTGCTGGCGCTGGTGCTTATCGCATTGATTGCCCGCTATTTACCGCGTGCCGGGCAACTTCACCGGCCGGGCAGTGCGCCTGAACCATTGATTCTGACGCAAGATTTAAAGCGCCTGGTCTGGAGCTACAGCCTGGCCGGGTTTGGCTACATCCTGCCTGCGACGTTCTTATCGCAAATGGCGGCCGTGCGTTTCCCCGGTAGCCTGTTTGCACAGTTTGTCTGGCCGATCTTTGGCATCGCCGCTGTGGTGGGCATCGTGCTCAGCATCGTTTTGCGTCACACCTCTACCTCGAACCGCAGGCTGGCTATCGTGCTGTGGTTACAGGGGGCGGGCGTGCTGGCGGCCTGGCTACTGCCGGGGATTGGCGGTTTGCTGACGGGCGGTCTGCTGGTGGGGGGCGGATTCCTGTGTGCCGTTCAGCTCTCTTTACTCTACGGGCGCGAGCTGGCACCCGAACATACCCGCTACATGGCGGGGCTGCTGACCACCGGTTACGCCATTGGCCAGTTAGTGGGGCCGATGACCTCAGCGTTATCCACCTGGCTTACCCACAAGCTTGAGCCTGCACTGGGGCTGGCAGGCGTGGCGCTGTTCATTGGCGGCGCGCTGGTGTGGAACCGTCAGGCTGAAAGGCAACAGCAATTGCAATAATTATCGTCGTGAATACTGGATTATGTGCGCCGCCTCACGCACAATGAGCGCACACTTTTGCCACAACGAGGGCAGAAGACGCCACACCTGCAGGAGAAAAGAATGTCATCACTCAGTAAAGAAGCGGCCCTTGTCCACGAAGCCCTGGTTGCGCGCGGTCTTGAAACGCCACTGCGTCCACCCGTTCAGGAAGTGGATAATGAAACCCGTAAACGTCTGATTGCCGGGCACATGACCGAGATCATGCAACTGCTGAATCTCGATCTGAGCGACGACAGTTTGATGGAAACGCCGCATCGCATCGCAAAAATGTATGTCGACGAAATTTTCTCCGGCCTGGATTACGCCAACTTCCCGAAAATCACCGTCATTGAAAACAAAATGAAGGTGGATGAGATGGTCACGGTGCGTGATATCACGCTGACCAGCACCTGTGAACACCACTTTGTGACCATCGACGGTAAAGCGACCGTGGCTTACATTCCAAAAGATACGGTGATTGGTCTGTCCAAAATCAACCGTATCGTGCAATTCTTTGCCCAACGCCCACAGGTGCAGGAGCGTCTGACGCAGCAGATCCTGACCGCGCTGCAAACGCTGCTGGGCACCAATAATGTCGCGGTCTCCATTGACGCGGTTCACTACTGCGTGAAAGCGCGCGGTGTGCGTGATGCCACCAGTGCGACCACCACGACGTCGCTGGGCGGTCTGTTTAAATCCAGCCAGAACACCCGCCAGGAGTTCCTGCGCGCTGTGCGTCACCACAACTAATCAGACAGGGCAGGGACCATGGAGCGAAACGTCACGCTCGATTTTGTTCGCGGCGTCGCCATTCTCGGTATCCTGCTGCTTAATATCAGCGCCTTCGGCTTGCCGAAGGCCGCCTATCTCAACCCGGCCTGGTATGGCGACATCAGCCGCAGCGATGCCTGGACCTGGGCGATCCTCGATCTCTTTGCACAGGTGAAATTCCTCACCCTGTTTGCGCTGCTGTTTGGTGCTGGCCTGCACCTGCTGCTCAAACGCGGCACCCGCTGGATACAATCACGTCTGACGCTGCTGGTTCTCCTTGGCTTTATTCACGGCCTGTTCTTCTGGGATGGTGATATTCTTCTCGCCTATGGATTGGTCGGGCTGATTTGCTGGCGGCTGATCCGCGACGCGCACAGCGTAAAAAGCCTGTTTAATACCGGCGTCATGCTCTATGTCATGGGGCTTGGCGTACTGCTGTTGCTGGGTATGATTTCCGGCGAGGCGACCAATCGCTCGTGGATACCGGACGCCGCCAACCTGCAGTATGAGCAGTTCTGGAAGCTAAAAGGCGGTGCGGAAGCGATAAGCAACCGTGCGGATATGCTGGGCGATAACCTGCTGGCGCTGGGTGCGCAATACGGCTGGCAACTGGCGGGGATGATGCTGATGGGCGCATCCCTGATGCGTACCGGCTGGCTGAAAGGGGAATTTAGCCTGCGCCACTACCGTCGCACAGGGGCTTTGCTGGTGCTACTGGGGGTGGCGATCAATCTCCCGGCGGTGATCGCGCAGTGGCATCTTCACTGGGATTACCGCTGGTGCGCTTTCCTGCTGCAGGTTCCGCGCGAGCTCAGTGCCCCGTTCCAGACCATCGGCTACGCCGCGCTCATCTATGGCTTCTGGCCGCAGCTCTCCCGTCTCTGGATTGTCAGTGCTGTTGCCTGCGTCGGCCGCATGGCGTTAAGCAATTATCTGCTGCAGACTCTCATCTGCACCACGCTGTTCTACCGATTTGGCCTGTTTATGAAATTCGACCGCCTTACGCTGCTGGCGTTTGTTATTCCGGTCTGGATGGTAAACCTGACGTTTTCGGTTATCTGGCTACGCTATTTCCGCCAGGGGCCGCTGGAGTGGGGGTGGCGTCAGTTAACCGCAAAAGCGTCAGGCGTTTCATTGAGTAATACATCCAGATAACGATCTGGATCACAATCATTAACAAAACGGATGTAACCGTTTTCATCCGTGTGAGCTTCTTCACGTAGTCCCTTTTCTCTCGCTGCCAAAATAGCCACCTTGCTAAACACAGGGGGTGTCTGTGAGTTGCTGCAATCCTTTTAAGGATGGTGAATATGATCACCATTCGTGACGTCGCCCGTCAGGCGGGCGTTTCTGTGGCTACCGTCTCTCGCGTGCTAAACAATAGTGCGCTGGTCAGCCCTGAAACCCGTGAAACCGTGATGAAAGCCGTGACCCAACTGGGTTACCGGCCCAATGCTAACGCGCAGGCGCTGGCTACCCAGGTCAGTGACACCGTGGGCGTGGTGGTGATGGACGTGTCGGATGCGTTTTTTGGGGCGCTGGTTAAAGCGGTGGATGTTGTCGCCCAGCAGCACCAGAAGTATGTGCTGATCGGCAACAGCTATCATGAAGCAGAAAAAGAGCGCTATGCCATCGAAGTGCTGATCCGCCAGCGTTGTAACGCGCTGATTGTCCATTCAAAAGCCCTGAGTGATGAAGAACTTGCCGGATTTATGGAGCAGATCCCTGGCATGGTACTGATCAACCGTATTGTGCCCGGCTATGCCCACCGCTGCGTAGGGCTGGATAACGTGAGTGGCGCGATGATGGCCACGCGTATGCTGATTAATAACGGGCATCAGCGGATCGGATATCTGGCGTCCAGCCACGCGATTGAGGACGATGAACTGCGTCGCGAAGGCTGGCAAAACGCCCTGAAAGAGCACGGCATTGCGCCTTCTGAAAGCTGGGTAGGTACCGGCACACCGGACATGCAGGGAGGGGAGGCGGCGATGGTCGAACTGCTGGGCCGCAACCTGCAGCTCTCTGCGGTGTTTGCGTACAACGACAGCATGGCCGCCGGGGCACTGACCGCGTTAAAAGATAACGGCATTGCGGTGCCACAGCATTTATCGTTGATCGGTTTTGATGATATTCCCATTGCCCGTTACACCGACCCGCAGCTGACAACGGTACGCTATCCCATTGCCTCAATGGCCAAACTGGCGACAGAGCTGGCGTTACAGGGCGCGGCAGGGCAGCTGGATCCGGGGGCAACTCACTGTTTCATGCCGACGTTAGTGCGTCGTCATTCGGTCTCTGCCCGGCAAATTGTGGTTCCGATCACTAACTGATAAAGCGAGCTGATGTAACCGTTTTCAATCTGTGAGTAAATTCACAGTATCTTAACAAGGCGCTGACTATGATGTCAGCGTTTTAGGGGCTGAAACGCTATGTAACAGTGATTATTCACTTTCACTATAGCCAACGTGCCGCAAACAACGAATAAAACGCATTTCTGGAGCGTTACCGAACACGGAAGATAGAAATTTTATAAGTGAACTTCGGCTGTCAGTAACGTTTTATTAACATCTGCCCGCCGATCGTTTTTCACAAGAACTACCCTGCATAAAAAAAACCGGAGATACCATGAATAAGAAGGTGTTGACTCTGTCTGCTGTAATGGCAAGCATGCTTTTTGGTGCTGCAGCGCACGCTGCGGATACCCGTATTGGTGTGACTATCTATAAATACGACGACAACTTCATGTCTGTTGTGCGTAAAGCGATCGAGAAAGATGCTAAAGCAGCGCCAGATGTTCAGCTGCTGATGAATGACTCCCAGAACGACCAGTCCAAACAGAACGACCAGATCGATGTTCTGCTGGCAAAAGGCGTGAAAGCACTGGCAATCAACCTGGTTGACCCGGCTGCTGCAGGCACAGTTATTGAGAAAGCGCGCGGCCAGAATGTGCCAATCGTCTTCTTCAACAAAGAACCTTCCCGTAAAGCGCTGGACAGCTATGACAAAGCGTATTACGTCGGTACTGACTCCAAAGAGTCCGGTATTATCCAGGGCGATCTGATCGCGAAACACTGGGCGGCCAACCCGAACTGGGATCTGAACAAAGACGGCCAGATCCAGTTTGTGCTGCTGAAAGGTGAACCGGGCCACCCGGATGCTGAAGCGCGTACCACTTACGTTGTCAAAGAGCTGAACGACAAGGGCCTGAAAACCCAGCAGCTGGCCTTAGATACCGCAATGTGGGATACCGCTCAGGCGAAAGACAAAATGGACGCGTGGCTGTCTGGTCCTAACGCGAACAAAATTGAAGTGGTTATCGCTAACAACGACGCGATGGCTATGGGTGCGGTAGAAGCCCTGAAAGCACACAACAAATCCTCTATCCCTGTGTTCGGCGTGGATGCGCTGCCAGAAGCCCTGGCACTGGTGAAATCGGGTGCGATGGCCGGTACCGTGCTGAACGATGCCAATAACCAGGCGAAAGCGACCTTCGATCTGGCGAAAAACCTGGCCGACGGTAAAGGTGCAGCGGATGGCACCAACTGGAAAATCGACAATAAAATCGTTCGCGTACCTTACGTGGGCGTAGACCAGTCCAACCTGGCTGAGTTTATCGGTAAATAAGATAGTTAGTCATGTCTCCACAGGGCGCAACATGTTGCGCCCTTTTATAACGCGATATGCGAGGCCAACAAGGTATAATTATGGTCAGCACAACTACTCAGTCGTCCGGTGAATACTTGTTGGAAATGAACGGCATCAACAAGTCGTTTCCCGGTGTTAAGGCACTCGATAATGTTAATTTAAAAGTTCGTCCCCACTCTATTCATGCGTTAATGGGGGAAAACGGGGCAGGTAAATCAACATTATTAAAATGTCTTTTTGGGATCTATCAAAAAGATTCTGGCAGTATTCTTTTTCAGGGGAAAGAGATCGATTTCCATTCAGCAAAAGAAGCACTGGAAAACGGTATCTCAATGGTTCACCAGGAATTGAACCTGGTACTGCAACGTTCGGTAATGGATAATATGTGGTTGGGTCGTTATCCCACCAAAGGTGTTTTTGTCGATCAGGACAAAATGTACCGTGACACCAAAGCCATTTTCGATGAGCTGGATATTGATATCGATCCGCGCGCCCGCGTGGGAACATTATCCGTCTCACAAATGCAGATGATCGAAATTGCCAAAGCGTTCTCCTATGATGCGAAAATTGTCATCATGGATGAACCGACATCGTCATTAACGGAAAAAGAGGTTAACCACCTTTTTACCATTATTCGTAAGCTGAAAGAGCGCGGCTGCGGCATTGTTTATATCTCCCATAAAATGGAAGAGATCTTCCAGCTGTGTGATGAGATAACCATCCTGCGCGACGGCCAGTGGATAGCCACCCAGCCTCTGGAAGGGCTGGACATGGACAAGATCATCGCCATGATGGTAGGTCGTTCCCTGAACCAGCGTTTCCCGGATAAAGAGAACAAGCCAGGCGAGGTGATCCTTGAGGTCCGTAACCTGACCTCGTTGCGCCAGCCCTCCATTCGCGATGTCTCCTTCGACCTGCACAAGGGCGAAATTCTGGGCATTGCAGGCCTGGTTGGGGCAAAACGTACCGATATCGTCGAAACCCTGTTTGGTATTCGCGAGAAAGCCGAAGGCACCATCACGCTGCACGGTAAGAAAATTAACAACCACAACGCCAACGAAGCCATTAATAATGGTTTTGCGCTGGTAACGGAAGAGCGTCGTTCAACCGGTATTTATGCCTATCTGGATATTAACTTTAACTCGTTAATTTCTAATATTCGCAACTATAAAAACAAAGTTGGACTGCTGGATAATTCCCGCATGAAGAGCGATACCCAGTGGGTTATTGACTCCATGCGCGTAAAAACGCCAGGTCATCGTACGCAAATTGGTTCGTTGTCGGGTGGTAACCAGCAGAAAGTCATTATCGGTCGTTGGTTATTAACGCAGCCAGAAATTCTGATGCTGGATGAACCGACCCGTGGTATTGACGTCGGCGCGAAGTTTGAAATTTATCAGCTGATTGCCGAGCTGGCGAAGAAGGATAAAGGGATCATTATCATCTCTTCCGAAATGCCGGAATTGTTAGGGATCACGGACCGTATTCTGGTTATGAGCAATGGTCTCGTTGCCGGTATTGTTGACACGAAAACGACAACGCAAAACGAAATTTTGCGTTTAGCGTCTTTGCACCTTTAAGATCAGGGGCTCCTCATGAGTGCGTTAAATAAAAAAAGTTTTCTCACTTATCTGAAAGAAGGCGGTATTTACGTTGTTCTTTTAGTATTGCTGGCCATTATCATTTTCCAGGACCCTACGTTCTTAAGTCTGCTGAACCTGAGTAACATTCTGACTCAGTCTTCCGTGCGTATTATCATCGCGCTGGGCGTGGCGGGGCTTATCGTCACCCAGGGGACTGACCTTTCCGCGGGGCGTCAGGTCGGTCTGGCGGCGGTGATCGCGGCAACCCTGTTGCAGTCGATGGAAAACGCCAACAAGGTGTTCCCGGAAATGGCGACCATGCCCATTTTCGTGGTGATCCTGATTGTCTGTGCCATCGGTGCGGTGATTGGTCTGATTAACGGTATTATCATCGCTTACCTGAACGTGACGCCCTTTATCACCACTCTGGGCACGATGATCATCGTTTACGGCATCAACTCCCTGTACTACGACTTCGTCGGCGCGTCCCCTATCTCGGGCTTCGACAGCGGCTTCTCGACCTTTACGCAAGGCTTTATTGCGCTGGGCAGCTTCCGCCTGTCGTACATCACCTTCTACGCGCTGATTGCGGTGGCTTTCGTCTGGATCCTGTGGAACAAAACCCGCTTCGGTAAGAACATCTTCGCCATCGGGGGTAACCCGGAAGCAGCGAAAGTGTCCGGCGTGAACGTGGCCCTGAACCTGCTGATGATCTATGCGCTGTCCGGTGTGTTCTACGCCTTCGGCGGGATGCTGGAAGCGGGCCGTATCGGCTCTGCCACCAACAACCTCGGCTTTATGTACGAACTGGATGCGATTGCCGCCTGCGTGGTGGGTGGGGTCTCCTTCAGCGGCGGCGTGGGCACTGTGCTCGGCGTGGTCACCGGTGTGATCATCTTTACGGTCATCAACTACGGTCTGACCTATATCGGCGTGAACCCATACTGGCAGTACATTATTAAAGGCGCCATTATCATCTTCGCGGTTGCGCTGGATTCACTGAAATACGCCCGCAAGAAATAATCGCTTCTCGCATTATCTGGCCCGCTCACCGAGCGGGCTTTTTTTATGTCTCACGCCAGCGCCGATTCCTGCCCGGTGACAATACTTTCAAACCAGTCGAGCTCCGCGAGTTTGCACGCGACCCACTGGTGTGAAAACGCCTCGCCCAGGCTGTCGATGAGATACTGGCAGCGGGCAAATTCTTCAATGGCCTGTTGCTGGAACAGCGGCAGTACCGGTTCATCATGCTGCGGTGCGGGTAAATCCTTTTCGTCGAAATTTTCCAGCCCGTACAACATGCCGGTCAGGATGGTCGCCGCCACCAGATACGGGTTGGCATCAGCCCCCGCCAGCCGATACTCAATGCGGCGGTTGCTCTCGTCCGAGCAGGGGATGCGTAGCGCGGCGGAGCGGGTGTTATAGCCCCAGGAATTGAATAACGGCTCAGTGAGGTTTTTACGCAGGCGGCGAAACGCGTTTACGCCGGGTGCCAGAATGGCGACGGAGGCGGGCATCAGCGCCAGCTGGCCCGCAATGCATAAGCGCATCATGCTGTTCAGTTCATCCACCGGCGAGGCAAACATATTTTCGCCGTGAATGTTATTCAGGCTGAAATGGAAATGCAGACCGCTGCCGGATTGCTGGCTAAAGGGTTTCGCCATAAAGTTGGCCTGCAGGCCGTGCTTCTCTGCCACAAAGCGGGTTAAGCGTCGCAGGGCCAGCACGTTATCGCACATCTCAACCACGTGATGGCTGTGCTTGAGGTTTAATTCGAACTGACCGGATTCGGCCTCGGCCACGATCCCGGTAAGGGGAATACGCTGCAGGTGTGCCAGTTGTTCCAGTTCGTCAAATAGCGCGGTGTGTGCCGTTGAGGTATCCAGATGAAAGCAGCCCTGATTCTGCGGATCCTGTGGGCCTCTGCCGGTGAGATAGAA
Organism: Enterobacter sp. 22466; assembly: GCF_052044775.1. Classification (NCBI taxonomy): domain Bacteria; kingdom Pseudomonadati; phylum Pseudomonadota; class Gammaproteobacteria; order Enterobacterales; family Enterobacteriaceae; genus Enterobacter; species Enterobacter sp. 22466. The sequence goes on from NZ_JBQENX010000002.1 coordinate 367,700, forward strand.
CTCAATCTCCGGGGCAATCACCGGGTAGAGACCATGCTGGTGAAAGCGGGCCAGGACGTTCTGCAGTATCACGCGTGGCTCAAGTGAACAGGGGGCTCCATCGCTCTCTTTCATCGTTAGCAGGATCTGTGCGTTGTGCTGCGGATCGTGTGAAGAGGGGCGCAGGGAGCCCGCTACCGGAACACAAAAACGGTCTGGCTCATCATCAAGCGCGGCAGCTATCTTTCCTTTCTGGTCCATCGAATAGACAGAGAGGGGAAAATAACAGCCCTTTTCAAGGCTCAGCATGTTCTCCACCGAGAGTCGCTTGCCGCGCATGATGCCATTGATATCGTTGAGGTAAACGTCAATATGTTTTGTCTGCGGGTAACGCGCCAGATAATCCGCCACTTCCACCGACACGTTATGCTGCAAGGCATCCAGCTTTTCATCAAGCCACAGCCCAGAATTCAGCGCGGTCGGGAGGGATAAACCCGGGAAGTTAAAATATGGACGGATACTTTTCAGGAAAAACGCATTCATTATCGAGTTCATAGTCATTCTTCAATGAAGCCGTAGCGGCAGTGAACTCAGCATAAAAGGGCAGGCGTAAAGGTCGGATAAAAAGCGTGGCGCCTGGCGTAAAGAAACGATAAAAGCGGGCTACTTTTTCTCTTTCTTCTGGATCTCAGGCAGCTGTTCCGGGGTGACGGCCGGGTAGCCCTGTGCATCTTCAGGCACTTCATGCATGGCCGGAATCGGCACCAGTGGACCTAAAAAGCGCGGTTCACGTTTGAAGATATAGAGGTCAGCCAGCGCCCCAAAGCGGGCGCCAAACTCGCGCACGCGTACGCTCAGCATATCTTTTGGCGATGGCACGGCGTAACACTGCGCCTGAATGCCCATGTGCAGCGCGATAAACAGCGCACGTTCGCAATGGAAGCGCTGGGTGATGATGATGAAGTCGTTGGTATCGAACACTTTGCGCGTGCGCACGATGGAGTCGAGTGTGCGGAACCCGGCGTAGTCGAGCACGATATCTGCCGGATCAACGCCGGCGGCAATCAGGTCTTTACGCATGGTGACTGGTTCGTTGTAGCTTTGCAGCGCGTTATCGCCGCTTAACAACAGGTAATTGACCTTACCGCTGTTGTAGGCATTGAGCGCGCCCTGAATACGGTAGCGGTAATACTGATTGATAACACCGGTGCGGTAATACTTTGCGGTGCCGAGCACCACGCCAACCTGGCGGTAGGGGAGATCCTGCAGATCGTCAAAAATGTAGGGGGCCGTTTTCCAGCTCATCCAGCGGTCGAGACCCAGCACGATCAACAGCAGTATGCCGACCAGGACAGACAGGCTGTAAAAAACGCGCTTTAACATGCAGATGGCTCGTACCGAAGGTGAAATTTAACTCAGGCTACTGTACCCGTCTGGTTAGCGCAAGAAACAGCGCATCAACTGAGGGCTTTTTCAGCAAACTGGCGGGCATTTCTGCCCGCCGGATGGATCACGCCAGTAATACACGCTCGATTGACGAGCAGCCCAGCGCTTTCAGGGTGGCGGCGGTAGCATCCCACTGAATCAGCGGCGCATCGGCAATTTCTGCCAGAATGGCGCGCTGGATATCCGGGTAGTCGTAGCCGTTGAGGCTCAGCAGGTTCAGTGCGCCCTGCAGCGGTGGCAGCGTTGGGTTAAACGCGGCGTTTTCCGCATAGCTGCCGCTAAAGATACGCCCATCGCGGCACTGCAGTGCCACGCCGCTCGGGGAGTTGCTGTATGGCGTGTGGCTCTTGTTGGCAGCGCGAATGGCTGCCTGGTTCAGGTCATCACCGGACAGCGCATAACCGTGGTCCTGCTCGTCCATTAGCAGGGTTTTGATCTCAAGATCTTTCGGGCCGAAGGCGTCAGGCAGGTAATCGCCCAGCGTGTGCGGCGCGCGACCCGGCAGATTGATGCGCAGTTGCAGCCCGCTGTTCAGTTCATTCATAAACTGACGACAGTGGCCGCACGGGGTGTAGTTTACGGTAATGGCGCTCAGGGCTTTTTCGCCACGCAGCCAGGCGTGGCTGATGGCGCTCTGTTCCGCATGAACAGTCTGCTGCATGGTTGCGCCCAGGAACTCCATGTTTCCGCCGAAGTACCAGGTGCCGCTGACGCCACGCGCGATGGCACCCACGTTAAAGTGGGACAGATCGGCACGCGCACAGGCGGCAGCCAGGGGGAGCAGTGCGAAAGCCAGCGCGTCTTCGTCTAGATCCGTTGCCTGTTTCAGCGTGGTGATCTGCTCAGCGGTGAGCAGGGCGGGGAAATGCTCATCCGCCAGAATCGGGGCCAGAGCTGATTGCAAATTCTCTGCAAGCCGGGCGAAAGCCGCTTGAAAACGTGGATGCATGGCGTTTGCCTCATAAAGGTTAATGGATCGGTAGTGTACGGAGCCGTCAGGGCTTTATTTGTGATCCACTTCTCATTATGTATGCAACTTATGAAAACAAAATGAAATTTGCGCGACGCATCGCAAATTTTAGCCCATCACCGCCAGAATAATGGGGAAAATGAACGGCGCCATCAGCGAGGTCATGATTCCGCAGATCACCAGTGCCAGCGAGCTGAATGCCCCTTCCTGGTAATCCAGCTCCGCACAGCGGGCGGTGCCCAGCGCGTGCGACGCGGTACCCATCGCCAGACCGCGTGCGGCTTTGGTGTGAATGCGCATGACATTGAGCAGGGTATGGCCGAACACGGCCCCAAGAATACCGACGAAGATCACGCACATGGCGCTGATGGCCGGAATACCACCGAGGCTGCCGCCCACGGCCATGGCGATAGGCGTGGTCACCGATTTCGGCAGAATAGAGGCGGCAATTTGCGCAGAGGCCCCCATCAGCAGTGCGACTGAAGTACCGGTGATCATCGCCACCAGGCTCCCCACAAAACAGATGGTAATAATGGATTTCCAGCGGGCGCGGATCTGGTGTAGCTGTTCATATAAAGGAAAGGCGAGCGCGACCACGGCGGGTTGCAGCAGGTCGTTTAAAATTTTGCTGCCGGCAAAGTAGCGTTCATAAGGAATACCGGTAAGCAGCAGGAACGGGATAATCACCACCATCGCCACCAGCAACGGGTTAAGCAGCGGCATCTTGAACCGGGCGGCAAGTTTGCGTGCCGCGAAGAACACCGCCAGGGTTAATGGCAGCGACCACCAGATATTAGCCATCATTGTTTTGTTCCTTTCTGTCCAACCACTTTGCGTTCGCCATGCACCAGATGCGAACTCCAGCTCACCACCAGGAAAACCACCAGCGTACTGACCGCGCAGGAGACGACGATCGGGCCGAACTGCGCCTTGAGCAAATCAAAATACTGCATTACACCGACACCAATCGGCACGAACAGCAGCGCCATATAGCGAATGAGGACGAAGCAGCCAGGGTTGACCCATTTCGCCGGCAGAATTTGCAGGGCCAGCAGAACAAAGAGGATCAGCATGCCGATGATGCTGCCTGGAATGGTGATAGGAAGCAGGGAAGCGATGAAAATCCCGGCGTACAGGCAGGCGTAAATCAGCACGAATGCGCGCAGATATTGCCAGATAATGTTTAATGATTTTCTCATGGTTAAAATCCTTGCTGAAACGCATTCATCATACAATTAAACCCGAAAGTGTGCCACGGATCACATCATGAATTTTGAGCATACCAGACATTCCGGAATGGAACGTCTGGTATCACCCTAAAGGGACAGGCTACAGTCTAGAGGAAAGGGAGTGCAGTGGCGAAGTGATGAGCCAGAGAAAAACCTTAGAGTCCAACATTGTGTTGGGCGGTAAGTTTATCGAGAAAAGAAAACAGTGCCTGGTTCATTTCACGATAATCATGCGAGCGGAGTTGTTCAGCCGTTTCGACAAAACGGAATGCCCCTGCACGCCGGAGATCGTGCTGCGAATGCTCAATCAGCAGTTCAACGACCTCCGGCGTCAGCTCCATATGGCACTGAAAACCATAAACCCGTTCGCTGTACTGCACGATCTGCCGGGGACAACCCTCGCTGTAAGCGAGAATCTTTGCCTGCGACGTCAACCCTGGCATGTCGTTATGCCAGTGGCCGACGTTCAGCTCGCGGCCAAAGTCCTCAAACAGCGGGTTCACCTTGCCGGCATCTGTGAGTTTGATGGGAAATTTGCCGATCTCTTTTTCCGGACTGTGGCAAAACGTGGCACCCAGTGCTTCACCGATAAGCTGTGATCCCAGACAAACGCCAATTACCGTTTTACCCGCTTCTATCGCCCGGCGAATGAGTGCAATTTCCGCCTGCGCATCAAACCAGGGACATTCCATAAGCGTGGTGGCGGGTGACTGCGGCCCCCCCATGATGATGAGCAAATCTATGCTTCCCGGATCCTGGGGTAAAGGATCGTCCTGATAAACCCTGGAGTAGCTCAGCGTACAGCCGCGCTTTTTCCCCCAGATTTCATAGGCGCCTGGCGCTTCGAAATGTTCATGAATGATAAAATGGATGTGCATTGCGTCTCTCTCCGGTTACGTGTACAAGCAGCATCATAAGAGAGAGGGAGGAATGTGAAATGCCAACCGTTATCGATAAAACGCCAATACACGACGATGCCATCGGATGGTCCAGAGGGGCAATAAGCTATACCCGCGGGGAAGTGGATCCGCCTCACCAGCATTCACAGGGACAACTTTTATTTGCCATCAAAGGGGTTATGCTCGTTGAAACCGGCAGCAAACGCTGGGTAATACCACCGCAACGCGCGCTGTGGATCCCTCCTTTTCAGGAACACACCTACAGTGTGTTATCCGCAACGGAGCTTCGCGCAGTCTGGTTTAGCCCCGCACTGATTTCGCAATGCGAACCCTTTGAGCGAAAAGAAGAGGTTCACGTAATTATGGCGACAGCGTTGTTCAAGGAGCTGATTGCCGGGCTGTTCAGTGCGGAATACCGGCCGGCAAGTCAGCGTAGCATGGCCGTTTTGCTGCTCGAGATCCTCAGTGAGACGCAGCAGATTTCAGCCGAATTACCGATGCCCGTTGATGAGCGGTTACACCGTGTTGCCTGTGACATCATTGCCAATAATCTCTGGGATGTTTCAATGGTAATGCTGGCGGAACGGGCCGCGATGTCCGAACGCACATTTTCACGCGCGTTTATTAAAGACACTGGCTTTAGCTTCCGCGCCTGGCGACAGCGTGCACGGATTTGTGCCTCGCTGGACCTGCTTGCAAACGGCTACCCGGTTAAGCAGGTGGCCTGGATGCTTGGGTTTTCTGGCCCAGCGGCATTTGCGGCGGCGTTTCGCGCCATTGTCGGGGCAACGCCGGCTGACTTTCTCCCTGAACAGAACCGCTTCCCAGCGATATAGAGAGCGGATACTATAGCGCGTCTTTTTTCACAGGTACTGCTATGCGTGTTTTACTGGCCCCAATGGAAGGCGTGCTCGACTCCCTGGTGCGCGAACTTCTGACCGAGGTGAACGATTACGATCTCTGCGTGACGGAGTTTTTGCGCGTGGTCGATATGTTGTTGCCGGTAAAATCGTTCTACAGACTCTGTCCGGAGCTGCACCGCCAGAGCCGGACCACCTCCGGCACGCTGGTGCGTATTCAACTGCTGGGCCAGTATCCTGAATGGCTGGCGGAGAACGCCGCCCGTGCCGTCGAACTCGGCTCTTATGGGGTCGATCTCAACTGTGGCTGCCCGTCTAAGCTGGTGAACGGCAGCGGCGGTGGGGCGACGCTGCTGAAAGATCCGGAGCTGATTTACCGTGGCGCGAAAGCGATGCGTGAGGCCGTGCCCTCGCACCTGCCGGTGACGGTCAAAGTGCGCCTGGGCTGGGACAGCGACGCGCGGCAGTTTGAAATTGCCGATGCGGTGCAGCAGGCCGGCGCTACCGAGCTGGTGGTGCATGGCCGCACCAAAGAAGACGGCTACAAAGCCGAGCGCATTAACTGGCAGGCGATAGGTGAGATCCGCCAAAGGCTCACTATTCCGGTTATCGCCAACGGTGAAATCTGGGATTACGAGAGCGCGCAGGCCTGTCTGAAGGCCACTGGCTGCGAGGCGGTGATGATCGGCCGCGGTGCGCTGAATGTGCCTAACCTTAGCCGGGTGATTAAATATAACGAGCCGCGTATGCCGTGGGCTGATGTTGTTACGCTGCTGCAAAAATATAGCCGTCTGGAAAAGCAGGGCGACACCGGTTTATATCATGTGGCGCGCATTAAACAGTGGCTCAGCTATTTACGCAAAGAGTACGATGAAGCGCTGGGATTATTTCAGGAGATTCGGACATTACAGACTTCTGCGGATATTGCGCGGGTGATCCAGTCAAAATAATAAGCGTTAAATTGCTCACACTTTTTTAAAACAAAAAACAATACAGGTTTTCAACGTGGCGCGACGGTGTTAAGGTGCCACTGTTTTCAACGCAGGATTGTTACTGGTTAACAGGCAAAACCTAAGCGTTTCACAGCAGTTATCGCTGTGGAGTGCTTAGGTTTTTTTTTGCCTGTCGTTTACGCAGGAGAGACATTTGGCTTAGCGCTTTTCACTGATTTTAAAAAATTAAATATCGACAGGAAATAGAAAATTTTCCTGCGGCTGGTTACGCACTAAATACTCAATCACGGGCTGCTATTATGGTAAATAAAAATAAATTCTACGCATTCGCCTTATTGACGTTATCCCCGCTGTCCATGGCGCAAGACTGGAACGGAACGGTATTAGGTTTTGAGGCGCCACCGGCTCCTGTTCTCGGTGAGATGCTCGGCGTGCGGAAGATCCTCAACGATAACGGCTTTACGTACAATCTTGGTTATTTAAACGAAATCGGCTGGAACGGTGGTGGTGGCTATAACCATGACTCCCACGTGGCGTATATCGATCAGTTTGCGCTGACCTTTAATCAGGATCTGGCGCGCTGGACCGGCATTCCCGATGCGCGTATTGAAGGGAATATCGTCAACCGCAACCACAATGACGATCTCACCACCAGACGCGTTCAGGATCCGCGCATTAATTTTAACGATCTGACGCAGGAAAGCTGGGGCGGGCAGTCGATTACCCGTCTGGGCTGGCTGACCTTTGCCCGCAGCTTTGACGACCGACGTCTGACGTGGCGCATTGGGATGATGAACAAGGTGCAGACCTTCGATCAAATCATCCCCTGTGACTTCCAGCTGCTGTCGCAGTGCGGCGGCAAGTCAGCCAACTCATTAACCTGGAACAACTGGAACGTACACACCTGGGGCACGACGCTTGAGTATAAATTCACGCCGACACTTACCCTGAAAGGCGGCGTGATGGAGCAAAATCCGCAGGCCTCCAGCCGTAGCCACGCCTGGAGCTGGTCGACAAAGGGCAGCAAAGGCGTCTTGCTGCCGGTTGAAATCGAAGCGCGTCCGCTGATTAATGGTCTGCCGGGTGCGTATAACCTGGGGGTGGTGTTTACCAACGCGCCGCAAACCGATCTCTATCGCGGTAAATCCGGAGGGGCAGGCGCGACGGACCCGGCGGGATTTGCGCAACACAACCGGACCTGGTTTATGTACGCCGGCCTCAACCAGCAGCTTACGCAGCATCAGGACGATCCGAATCGCGGCTTAAGCACCTCTTTCAGCATGAGCCTTGCCGATCAGCGTACGAATTACATGCATCAGGTTTACGCCGCCTCGCTGCGCTATCGCGGGTTGTTTGATGCACGCCCGGAAGACTGGATTGGCTTTGGCGTAACCTGGATTGATATGAGCAGCCAGTACGCGCGCAACCAGCGTTACCTGAACAGCCTGAGCGGCGTTTCCGGCTATAACGATCCGGCCTGGCACCCGGTGCCGGGCCATTCCCTGAACGGCGAGTTTTACTACCGTTTTCGTCCAGTGCCATGGCTTGAGCTACAGCCGGGCATTCAGTACTGGCACCATCCCGGCGGGGTCAGCCGCACCCAGGATGCCTGGGTCACGGAGCTGAAAACGGTGGTGACCTTCTGATATCACCGGTGCAAGTTCGATCCGCATCACGTTTCTGACGCGTGACCCATTGAGGCTACGAATGAAACTGTTACAGTGCCAGAACTGGATTGTTACTGCTTAGGCAGGCAAAACCTGATTTTCTGGCATCTGCCGGAGGTCAGGTTTTTTTGTTTCTGGGGTTCCGATGAAAATCGCCAAAATACTTAATAACAATGTGGTGGTTGTTCAGGATGAACGCGGAGGTGAACAGGTGGTGATGGGGCGCGGGCTGGCTTTCCAGAAGCGCGTCGGTGATGACCTGGATACCGCGTTGATTGAAAAGGTGTTTGCGCTGCAAAGTGATGAGTTGGTGCGTCGGCTTGGAGAGTTGCTGAGCCAGATCCCGCTGGAAGTGATGACCACCTGTGACCGGATTATTGGGCTGGCGGCACAGCGGCTGGGAAAACTGCAGGACAGCTTGTATATCACACTCACGGACCACTGCTACTTTGCGATTGAACGCCAGAAAAAAGGGCTGGCCATCAAAAACGTGCTGCTGTGGGATATCAAGCGGTTATATCCGAAGGAGTTCGAATTAGGGCAGGAGGCGCGGGCCATTATCGCCAGACGCCTGAACGTCGAACTGGAGGAGGATGAGGCGGGGTTTATCGCACTGCATCTGGTGACCGCGCAGTTGAACAGCGAAATGCCGGACGTGATGCACGTGACGCGGGTGATGCAGGAGATCCTGCAACTGGTGAAGTATCAGCTGCAGCTTGAGTATGACGAAGAGTCGCTCAGCTATCAGCGTTTTGTCACCCACCTGAAGTTTTTTGCCCAGCGGATGCTTACCCGCACGGTGGTGGAAGATGATGATGTCACGCTGCATTCGGCGGTAAAGGACAACTATGCGAAAGCCTGGAAATGCGCCGAGAAAATCGCGCAGCATCTGAATAAAAGCTACCAGCGCGATCTGACAACCGAAGAAATTATGTTCCTCGCTATTCATATCGAGCGAGTGAGAAAAGAGGGGCGTTAAGCCTCAACACGGGATTGTTACTGCATAACGCAGGCAAAACCTGAGCGCGGACTTCGTAAGGAGGCCGTTCTCGGGTTTTTTTATTTTTTGAACTCAGTCAACAGATGCCTGCGGGCATCGGATGTAAGGAAATCGAGATGGAATACCAGGCTCTGGCGAAGGATATTCTCGGCCACGTTGGCGGAAAAGAGAACATAATCAGTCTTGTCCACTGTGCCACCCGGCTTCGCTTCAGGCTCAAAGAGAATCAACGGGCAGATGCGGAAGGGCTCAAGAAAAACCCGGGCGTGATCATGGTGGTGGAAAGCGGCGGCCAGTTTCAGGTGGTGATTGGTAACCACGTTCATGATGTCTGGCAGGCGGTGCGGAGCGAAGCAGGACTGACTGATGACGCGCCTGTTGTGGAAGACAAGGGGGAAAAGGGGAATCTGCTGGGTCGTCTGATCGACATCGTCTCCGGGATCTTTACCCCGTTTATCGGCATTCTTGCCGCGTCCGGTATTCTGAAAGGGCTGCTGGCGCTGGCGGTGGTGTGCGGCTGGCTTAGCACTGAGAGCGGTACCTATAAAATCTGGTTTGCCGCAAGCGACGCGCTGTTCTTCTTCTTCCCGCTGGTGCTGGGCTATACCGCCGGGAAAAAATTCGGCGGCAATCCGTTTATTACCATGGTGATTGGCGGGGCGCTCACTCATCCGGTGATGATTGCGGCGTTTAACGCCAGCCAGCAGCCTGGTGCGGTAGCGGAAGCCTTTCTCGGCATCCCTGTCACCTGGTTCAACTACAGCGCGTCGGTGATCCCGATCATCCTCGCCTCGTGGGTCAGCTGCTGGCTGGAAAAACAGAGCACCAGGCTGCTGCCTTCCTCGATGAAAAACTTCTTCGCGCCGCTGATCTGTCTGGGCGTGACCGTACCGCTGACTTTCCTCATCATTGGACCGCTGGCGACCTGGCTGAGCCAGATGCTGGCGAACGGCTATCAAAGCATTTACGTTCTGGCGCCGTGGCTGGCGGGGGCGGCGATGGGCGCGCTGTGGCAGGTCTGCGTTATTTTTGGTCTGCACTGGGGGCTGGTACCGCTGATGATTAACAACCTGGCTGTGCTGGGACATGACTCCATGCTGCCGATGCTGCTGCCCGCCGTGTTCGGGCAAGTCGGGGCGGCGCTGGGGATCTTCCTGCGAACCCGCGATGCCCGCCAGAAAATGCTGGCAGGTTCATCGGTGACGGCAGGCATTTTTGGTATCACCGAACCGGCGGTTTATGGCGTGAACCTGCCTCTGCGCCGTCCGTTTATCTTTGGCTGCGTGGCGGGGGCTATCGGCGGCGCGATTGTCGGCTTCAGCGATACCCACGTTTACTCCTTTGGCTTCGCCAATATCTTTACCATTGCACAGATGATCCCGCCTGGGGGCGTAAACGCCACGCTGTGGGGCGGTGTCATCGGTACCGTAGTGGCGCTGGTGCTGAGCTGCGGCCTGACCCTGGTGGCCGGAATGCCCGGGCGTGCCACGCCGGAGGTTGCGCTTTCTGCCGGGGAAAACGATGTCTTATCCCCCATGACCGGTACCGTTCTGGCGCTTGACCAGGTGCCGGATACCACGTTTGCCAGCGGCCTGCTGGGCAGCGGTGCCGCCATTATTCCATCTGATAACAAAGTGGTTGCCCCGTTTGCCGGTGTGGTGGCCTCTTTGTTCCAGACCAAACACGCCATCGGCTTGCTCAGCGACAGCGGGATTGAAGTGTTGATCCATGTGGGTATCGACACCGTGAAGCTCGACGGCAGGCCGTTTACTGCCCATGTGAAGGTGGGCGACAGGGTTCAGCCTGGCGACCTGCTGCTGGAGTTTGATCGTCAGGCGATTATTGATGCCGGATATGACCTGGCGACCCCGATTATTATCAGTAACAGCGATGAGTATCGTGACGTGGTGACCGTGGCGGCGACGTCCGTCAATGCGGGTGCGCCGTTACTCAGCGTCAGCAAACAATAACAGGAGAACGTGATGAAAACTTTCCCGGACGATTTTTTATGGGGCGGCGCGGTTGCCGCGAATCAGGTAGAAGGCGCGTATCTGGAGGATGGAAAAGGGCTGTCCACCTCAGACGTTCAGCCGCAGGGGGTCTTCGGCCCGGTAGTTGAGCGCGTGGCGGGTGACAGCGGCATCAAGGATATCGCCATCGACTTCTATCATCGCTATCCGGAAGACATCAGCTTGTTCGCGGAGATGGGCTTTAGCTGCCTGCGCGTCTCCATTGCCTGGACGCGTATTTTTCCCAACGGCGACGAACTTCAGCCTAACGAAGCGGGACTGGCGTTTTACGACAGATTGTTTGACGAGCTGGCTGCGCACAACATTACGCCGCTGGTGACGCTCTCACACTACGAAATGCCGTGGGGGCTGGTGAAGCAGTACGGCGGGTGGGGCAGCCGCCAGACTATTGGATTCTTTGAGCGCTATGCCCGTACCGTCTTTGCGCGCTACAAAGAGAAGGTGAAGCTGTGGCTGACCTTCAATGAGATCAATATGTCTCTGCACGCCCCGATGACGGGCGTCGGTCTGCCGGAAACCAGCAGCAAAGGGGAGGTGTATCAGGCGATCCACCATCAGCTGGTGGCCAGCGCGCTGGCGGTAAAAGCCTGTCACGAGATCGTGCCTGACGCCAGAATTGGCAACATGCTGCTGGGCGGACTGATGTATCCGCTGACCTGTAAGCCGGAAGATGTACTGGAAACGCTGCAGGAAAACCGCACCTGGCAGTTCTTTGGCGACGTACAGTGCCGTGGCGCCTACCCGGGGTATATGCAGCGCTTCTTCCGCGACAACGGGATTCAGCTTGAGGTCACGGATGCCGACCGCGAGGCGCTGAAATCCACCGTCGATTTTATCTCCTTCAGCTATTACATGACGGGCTGCGTCACCGCGGATGAAGCCCTCAACCAGCAGGCGCGTGGCAACATCCTGAGCATGGTGCCAAACCCGCATCTGGCAAGTTCCGAATGGGGCTGGCAAATTGACCCTGTCGGTCTGCGCACCCTGTTGAATGTGCTCTGGGACCGTTATCAGAAGCCGTTGTTTATTGTGGAAAATGGTCTGGGAGCAAAGGATAAACCGGACGCTGACGGTGTGGTGCAGGATGATTATCGCATCCGCTACCTTAACGACCATCTGGTACAGGTGCGCGAAGCCATTGAGGATGGGGTTGAGGTAATGGGATATACCAGCTGGGGGCCAATCGACCTGGTGAGTGCGTCTAAAGCTGAACTCTCCAAGCGCTATGGCTTTATTTACGTCGATCGCGATGACAGCGGAAATGGCACGCTGGCCCGCAGTCGTAAGAAAAGCTTCTATTGGTATAAAGAGGTAATTGCAACAAAAGGCGCATCGTTAAAAGCGGAATAAAGGGAATTTGCCCGGCGGTATGCCGGGCAAAGGAATCAGAAAATCATCTTGAATACACCGGTGACGACCAACAGTCCTATCAGAAATATAATTAAAATTACCCACAGTAATATTTTCATTCGCGTCTCCTGCGTCTGTATGTCAACAGTAAGTGTAGCAGGCAATTTATCATTAAGATGAATTCACTGATTTAATTCATTCCTGTGATGTATAATTTTCTGAATATAAAAGTGTATGACAATTTGCACATTGCCACGCATTACTAAAAAAACAAACAGCATCAAGCGTAATTTGCGCCTTTATTTTTTTGCGTGAATGGCGTAATGAAACCTTTTCTTATTTTATCTCTGAGTGCTTCTTTTGCATTTTGTCTGGCCGGCTGTGCGCCGCAACATGCCACGGTATCCCCCCTCACTACCCGGCCGATCACGGCGTCGGTTAATACGGTTCTGCGTCATCAGGACTGGCCGAAAAATGAATGGTGGAAGGCGTATAACGATCCCCAGCTAAACAGACTGATTGCCAAAGCACTGGACGATGCACCGGATATGCAGATTGCCCGTCAGCGTATTACCCTTGCTGAAGCCCAGGCTAAAGCCACCCTGGCAGCCGACGGCCCGCAAATGGATTTTTCGGCTGACGCCGAACGTCAGAAAATGTCCGCCGAAGGGCTGATGGGGCCTTTTGCTCTTACCGATCCGGCGGCGGGAACCACCGGCCCCTGGTATACCAACGGTACATTCGGCCTGACTGCGGGCTGGGATCTTGATTTGTGGGGCAAAAATCGCGCCCGGGTGGAGGCCCGGATAGGCAAAGTGAATGCGCAAAAAGCGGAGCTTGAGCAGACCCGTCAACTGCTTGCCAGCAGCGTGGCGCGGCTCTACTGGGACTGGCAAACACAGGCCGCCGCAGGGGATATCCTCATGCAGATAAAATCCGAACAGGACAATATCATTGGTGCCGATCGCGAGCTGTATCAGCACGGCATCACCTCCTCTGTGGAAGGTGTCGAAACCGATATCAACGCCAGCAAAACCGAAGAGCAAATCGCCGAGGTTCACGGCAAAATGAAAGCCGTTGAGGCGCGTCTGAACGCGTTGACTAATACCTCCGCGCTGGCGCTCACACGGCATGCCTTACCGACGGTTGAGGCTTCGTTACCGTCGACGCTGGGGTATGAACTGCTGGCCCGACGGCCGGATCTGCAGGAGGCCCACTGGTATATCGAAGCGTCCATGAGCGAGGTCGATGCCGCCAGAGCAGCGTTTTATCCTGATGTGAATCTGATGGCGTTTTTACAGCAGGATGCCCTGCACCTGAGCGATCTGTTCCGTTCTTCAGCCCAGCAAATGGGCGTGACCGCCGGGCTGACCTTGCCCATTTTTGACAGCGGCAGGCTGAATGCACAACTGGATATCGCCCAGGCGCAGAACAATCTCTCGGTGGCGAATTACAACAAGGCGGTGGTGGATGCCGTGAACCAGGTGGCACGTACGGCCAGCGAAGTGGAAATGCTGACGGCGAAAAATCAGCATCAGCAGCAGGTGGAAAAAGATGCCGCGCGTGTGGTGGCGCTGGCGCAGGCGCGTTTTAGCGCCGGGATTATTGCCGGATCCCGCGTCAGTGAAGCCAAAATCCCCGCGCTGAAAGAACATCTCGCCGGTCTGCTGCTGCAGGGCGAGTACATTGACGCCACGCTGCAACTGACGTCCGCGCTCGGCGGTGGTTATCATCATGGCTAAAAAAGGAGATTATCTATACTTACCTCTTTGCAGTTTTTCAGGAGGTGAGTATGACCAAAGTAGCGATTGTTACCGCATCGGACTCCGGGATTGGTAAAACCACGGCCCTGATGCTGGCTGAACGTGGGTTTGATATTGGTGTCACCTGGCATTCTGATGAACAAGGGGCGCGGGAGACCTGCCGCGAAGTAGAGGCGCAGGGACGGCGGGCTGAAGCTATCCAGCTTGATTTAAGCACCCTGCCGCAGGGGGCGCAGGCGATTGAAACGTTAATCGCCCGTTTTGGTCGCCTGGACGTGCTGGTTAACAACGCCGGCGCGATGACCAAAGCGCCCTTCCTGGATATGCCGTTTGATGAGTGGCGGAACATCTTTACTGTCGATGTGGACGGCGCGTTTCTCTGTTCGCAAATAGCCGCGCGTACCATGGTGAAGCAAGGGGAAGGGGGGCGAATTGTGAATATCACCTCGGTGCATGAACACACGCCGCTGCCGGAGGCCAGCGCCTATACCGCCGCAAAACACGCCCTGGGGGGATTAACCAAATCCATGGCGCTTGAGCTGGTGCAACACAACATTCTGGTGAATGCTGTCGCGCCGGGGGCGATTGCCACCCCGATGAATGATATGGACGAGAGTGAAGTGAAGGAAGGCTCGATGCCAGCGATCCCGCTCGCCAGACCGGGGTACACCAAAGAGATCGCCAGTCTGGTGGCGTGGTTATGCGACAGCGACGCCAGCTACACCACCGGCCAGTCGTTTATCGTCGATGGTGGGTTTATGCTGGCGAATCCGCAGTTTAAACCGGCGGGTTAGCTTCCCCCTCACCCCGTGGGAGAGGGTGTTTTAAGTTCCCTCTCCCTGTGGGAGAGGGTGAGGGCAGCAGGCCGCACTCACTCCTCATCCTGCTTCTTCTCTCTGTGCCGCATCCACAGCCTGACCCCAATCACTGCCACAACCACCAGTATCAGCCACGCCCAGTGCTTCAGATGCTGGTCAAGGTTATGCAGCCACGGACCTATCACTTCTCCACCCACGTAACCGAGCGTGGTAAAAATCAGCGCCCAGGCGAATGCACCAATCACGTTCAGCGGCAGGAAAATTTTCGGCGGCAGGCGGCTGGCGCCAATCAATATCGGCCCGATGATCCGAAAGCCATACATAAAACGGGTGCCAATAACAAACAGGTAAGGATGACGCTGAATGAGCCGTTGCGCCCGGTTAATCTTCTTTTTGTGTTTAGCGAAACGCTTAAGCAGCGTCGGCCCAAAGCGCATCCCCAGAAAGTAGAGCAGCTGATCGCCAATCATCCCGCCCAGGGCAACCGCGGCGACGACCAGCGGGAATTTGAGTAATCCCTGATGCGCGGCGACGCCGCCTAACAGCGTGATGGTTTCACCTTCCGCCACGCTCCCGACAACCAGCGCTGCGTATCCGTATTGTTCAATAAGTCCGTTGATATCCATTACGTAAACATCATCTCCCTCAGCATGCCTCGCTTAATCATATACCCCTTGTCTCAACCGCGGGGCAATCAACGGAAATTTCCCACTGTACATAAAATAATCTAAAGCCTGCATTATACTTAAGATATCGATGACGGGCCGACAACAAGGGGGCGCTATGAACCATGTCTGGGGACTTTTTTCCCATCCCGATCGTGAAATGCATGTCATCAAAAGTGAGAACGAAACGGTCTCGCATCATTACACGCACCACGTGCTGCTGATGGCAGCGGTGCCGGTGATATGCGCGTTTATCGGTACAACACAAATCGGCTGGAACTTTGGTGATGGTACCGTGGTTCAGCTTTCCTGGTTTACCGGGCTTTATCTGGCCATTCTCTTTTATGGTCTGATGCTGGCGGGTGTCGCCATCATGGGACGTGTCATTCACTGGATGGCGCGTAACTATCCGCAACGTCCTTCGCTGGCACACTGTATGGTTTTTGCCGGATATGTCGCGACCCCGCTGTTCTTAAGCGGTATTGTTGCGCTCTATCCACTGGTCTGGTTGTGCGCGCTGATCGGTACTATTGCGCTCTTTTACACGGGTTATCTGCTGTATCTGGGCGTACCCACCTTCCTGAATATCAATAAAGAAGAGGGCCTGAGCTTCTCCAGTTCAACGCTCGCCATCGGCGTGCTGGTGCTGGAGGCGTTACTGGCGCTGACGGTGATTCTTTGGGGTTATGGATACCGTCTCTTCTGAGTTCACTGCATTGCTGGCGTAAATGCCAGCAATGCAGCATCTGTTCACGATTATCCGCTGGCGACAATGCACGGTGACCGCTATGATGCCGGAGCCAGCCTGTGTTTCTCCGTCGACACAGGCGGTGTACGTCATAACGTGCGTGAATAATTATCAGAAGTCTCACCATGCTGAAATTCCGAGTTTCTTTACTTAGCCTGGCACTGTTGCTGGGGGCGTCTGCTGGCGTGCCAGCTCTCGCCAAAACGCCCGCCGTGACCACCGCTGCTGCCCAACCGCAAATCGCTTCCGGCAGCGCGATGATTGTTGATCTCAACACCAATAAGGTGATCTACGCCAGCCATCCGGATCTGGTGCGCCCGATTGCCTCGATAACCAAATTAATGACCGCGATGGTGGTGCTGGATGCACATCTGCCGCTGGATGAAAAACTGAAAGTGGACATCAGCCACACGCCGGAGATGAAAGGGGTTTACTCCCGCGTGCGTCTGAACAGTGAAATCAGCCGTAAAAACATGCTGCTGCTGGCGCTGATGTCGTCTGAAAACCGCGCGGCAGCGAGCCTGGCCCACCACTATCCGGGTGGCTATGACGCTTTTGTTCGCGCGATGAATGCCAAAGCCAAAGCGCTGGGTATGAATAACACCCATTATGTTGAGCCGACAGGTCTGTCGATTCACAACGTCTCCACGGCGCGCGATCTGACGAAACTGCTGATTGCCAGTAAACAGTACCCGCTGATTGGGCAACTCAGTACCACGCGTGAAGAGATGGCCACCTTTGCGAATCCGGCCTATACGCTGCCGTTTCGCAACACCAACCACCTGGTGTACCGCGAGAACTGGAATATTCAGTTAACCAAAACCGGCTTTACTAACGCGGCGGGTCACTGTCTGGTGATGCGTACCGTGTTCAACGGTAAACCGGTGGCGCTGGTGGTGATGGATGCCTTCGGCAAATATACTCACTTCGCCGATGCCAGCCGACTGCGCACCTGGATTGAAACAGGGAAAGTGCAGCCGGTTCCGGCTGCGGCGCTGACGTATAAAAAGCAGAAAGCCGAGCAGATGGCGACAGCGCAGAACGATTAGGTAAAAGCAAAACGGTAACTATGTTACCGTTTTTTTCTGTTTTCTCCCTCTCCCTGTGGGAGAGGGCCGGGGTGACGGCACCAGACCGCACTGGGCCTATTCCGGCAGCGTCCAGTCTCCGTCGTTGAGCGGGCGCTGCATAATCACCGTATCCCGCCAGTCGCCTTTTTTGTAACCCACGCTACGCAACTGACCCACGACTTCAAAACCGTGCTTTTTATGCAGTCGCAATGAGCCGGCATTATTATTGCCATCACCCACAACGGCAATCATCTGCCGCCAGGGGCCTTGTTCGCAGCGTTCAATCAGCGCGCCCATTAATGCGCTGCCAAAACCGCGTCCGGTGGTGCTGGCATCCACGTAAATAGATTCTTCCAGCGTGTAGCGATATGCGTGTCGTGGACGGTAGGGGGTGGCATAGCAATAGCCCACCACAATGCCGCGATACAGCGCCACCAGCCAGGGCAAACCGTTATCGGTGACGTTTTTCAAACGCTTACGCATTTCATCAACGGTGGGGGGAATTTCCTCAAACGACGCGCGTCCGTGAAGTACATGCCATGCGTAAATAGCCGAAATGGCATGCACATCGTCGGGAAGGGCATCGCGCACTTCCACTTCGGTTACGGATAAGATATCAACAGCCGACATGATGTGCCTGCTCCTCGTCAAAGATTGCCGGAGAAACGTTTCTCCGGCGAGTGCAGGTACTCTAGTACGATTGAGCTGTGCTTAACAATCTCTTAAATATGGCTGTATGAATTAATCAGACGCTTGCGTTATGGACTGCTCCGCGTTAACGCTCTCCTTCCAGTATTTATTCCGCGTTGTTTTACCAATGCCGGGATTCATACTGTTTGTAGGGTCATTCTCGCGATAAAACTGCTTAAGTGTATCGGGGGCTTTGTAAAGATGCCCGACGTTGTGTTCCGCAGGATATTGTGCGCCACGTTCGCGAAGAAGGGCGAGCATCTCCTCTTTCAACGCGTGCGCGTCGACCCCTTTTTTAACGATGTAATCCTGATGGAAGACGTAGCACATAAAGTGGCCGTAATAGAGCTTATGCACCAGCTTGCTGTCGATTTCCGGCGGTAGATGTTCAAACCACTCGGTATCGTTGCGTCGCAGCGCAATATCCAGCGCCAGAATATCCTCTACCTCTTCTGAGTGTACGGCCTGATAACGGATGGCGGCACCCGCAGCGGCAAAACGGTGCAGGAAGGCTTTGCTTCCCTCCTCAGGCGTACAGGCGAAGAAATCCCCCTCGGCGGTTTTAAAGAATTCGCTCAGCCAGGTCTGCGCTTCGGCGATCCCGTCCCCGGCCATTTTCAGCAGCAGGTGGTGTTCATACTTGTCGCGCCAGGTTTTCATTCGCTCCGGCAGGTGGGCCGGGAAAACGTTACCCAGCTTCTGCATAAAGCGGTCGGTGAAGTGGGGTTTAAACAGCGGCACTTTCTCCAGCATCGCATCGGTGCGGCCCTTCATGGTGAAGAAGAACGGCATCTTGTCGGTGCCGAGCTTGTCGATCATCAGGAACGTATCTTTGCCGTAGCGTTCGGCGATGTCGTAGATATCCCGGTGCATATACTCGCCCGCCACCGGCAGATGCGTGAATTCGCCCAGAATATGACGACGGATTTCGGTCAGCACGTCAGGCTGATTGGTGCCGATGTAAAACACCTGCTGTTTTTTCTCGGCCGGGAAGGTGTCGAGACGGACCGCGAAAACGGCCAGTTTGCCCGCGCAGCCGGAGGATTCGAACAGGCGATCCGGGTCGGCGTTGTAACGCGCTGGTGTATCCGCGTTGATATCACGTACGCGGGTGATGTAATCGTGATCGTGGGCATGACGGCCATCGTGCTGTACATCTTCATCTTTCACGCGATCGTCGTCGAGCTTACTCAGGATCTGCTCCGGCGTGACGCCCAGATCGATTCCCAGATGGTTCACCAGCGTCAGCTTGCCGTTTTCATCAATACGGGCATACAGCGACATTTCGGTATAAGCCGGGCCGCGCTGCACCAGCGAACCGCCGGAATTATTACAAATCCCACCAATGACGGAGGCGCCAATACAGGATGAACCAATCACCGAATGCGGTTCGCGCCCCAGAGGCTTAAGCGCTTTTTCCAGCGAGTAGAGCGTGGTGCCGGGGAAGGCCAGCACCTGCTCGCCTTTATCCAGCAGGTGGAGTTTGTCGAGACGCAGGGTGCTGATGATGACGATATCACGGTCGTAATCGTTGCCGTTCGGCGTCGAGCCTTCGGTCAGGCCGGTGTTAGCCGCCTGCATTAAAATAATCTTGTCGGCGGCGACGCAGGCGCTCAGGACGCGCCACAGCTCCAGCAGCGTGCCGGGAAAAACCACCGCCAGCGCATCGCCCTGTCCGGAACGAAAGCCCTTACGGTAGCGGGCAGTTTTGGCCGGGTCGGTAAGCAGGTGAGAGTGACCAACCAGGCGCGACAGTTCGTGAATAAAAGTCGTGTTATCGGCAGTTCGAACAGAAGACATCTTCCACTCCTTGTGGTGGGGCAAATTTCTCGCTGTAAAGCATAGCGCGATTAGCCGTTTAGAGGGCGCGTATTTGCGAGAAAAATCAGAGAATAACCCTGCAACGTTCTGAGGGTTTGTGGCACACTGCGCTTTTCGCACGCCCTGGCCGAGATCTTCCGGCGGAAATTGATGAGAGAGTAAAACGACATGAAATGGCTATGTTCTGTAGGTGTCGCCGTCAGCCTGGCACTGCAACCTGCGCTGGCAGATGAACTGTTTGGCAATCACCCGCTTACGCCTGAAGCACGGGACGCGTTTGTCACGGAATTGCTCAAGAAAATGACGGTCGATGAGAAGATCGGCCAGCTGCGTCTTATCAGCGTCGGCCCGGATAACCCGAAAGAGGCGATCCGCGAGATGATTAAAGAGAGCCAGGTGGGGGCGATTTTTAACACCGTAACCCGTCAGGATATCCGCAAAATGCAGGATCAGGTGATGGAACTTAGCCGCCTGAAAATTCCGCTGTTTTTCGCCTATGACGTGGTACACGGACAGCGTACCGTATTCCCTATCAGCCTCGGTCTGGCCTCCTCCTTTAACCTCGACGCGGTGAAAACCGTCGGGCGCGTCTCGGCATATGAAGCCGCCGACGACGGCCTGAACATGACCTGGGCTCCGATGGTTGATGTCTCCCGCGATCCGCGCTGGGGCCGCGCGTCAGAGGGCTTTGGTGAAGATACTTATTTGACCGCCACGATGGGGAAAACCATGGTGGAAGCGATGCAGGGTAAAAGCCCTGCGGATCGCTATTCGGTCATGACCAGCGTCAAGCACTTCGCGGCCTATGGTGCCGTGGAAGGTGGTAAAGAGTACAACACCGTCGACATGAGCCCGCAGCGCCTGTTTAACGACTATATGCCGCCGTACAAAGCAGGCCTGGACGCCGGTAGCGGCGCGGTGATGGTCGCCCTGAACTCGCTCAACGGCACGCCAGCCACGTCGGATTCCTGGCTGCTGAAAGACGTGCTGCGTGACCAGTGGGGCTTCAAGGGCATCACCGTCTCTGACCACGGCGCCATTAAAGAGCTCATCAAACACGGCACGGCGTCGGACCCGGAAGATGCGGTGCGCGTGGCGCTCAAATCCGGTATCAACATGAGCATGAGCGACGAGTATTACAGCAAGTACCTGCCGGGGCTGGTGAAGAGCGGCAAGGTGACGATGGCGGAGCTGGACGATGCCACGCGTCACGTGCTGAACGTGAAATATGACATGGGGCTGTTTAACGATCCTTACAGCCACCTGGGCCCGAAAGAGTCTGACCCGGCAGACACCAACGCCGAAAGCCGTCTGCACCGTAAAGAGGCCCGTGAAGTGGCGCGTGAAAGCCTGGTGCTGCTGAAAAACCGACTCGACACGCTGCCGCTGAAAAAATCCGGCACCATTGCGGTGGTTGGCCCGCTGGCAGACAGCAAGCGCGACGTGATGGGAAGCTGGTCCGCTGCGGGCGTGGCCGATCAGTCCGTGACGGTGCTGACCGGTATTAAGAGTGCGGTCGGTGAAAACGCGAAGGTGATCTATGCCAAAGGGGCGAACGTCACTGATGATAAAGATATCGTGACTTTCCTCAATCAGTATGAAGAGGCGGTGAAGGTCGATCCGCGCACGCCAAAAGAGATGATTGACGAAGCGGTAAACGCCGCGAAACAGTCTGATGTGGTGGTTGCGGTGGTGGGTGAAGCGCAGGGGATGGCACACGAAGCCTCCAGCCGTACCGATATCACGATCCCGCAAAGCCAGCGCGATCTGATCGCCGCCCTGAAAGCCACTGGCAAGCCGCTGGTGCTGGTACTGATGAACGGCCGTCCGCTGGCGCTGGTGAAAGAAGATCAGCAGGCTGACGCCATTCTGGAAACCTGGTTCGCCGGTACGGAAGGGGGGAACGCCATCGCCGATGTGTTGTTTGGTGATTACAACCCGTCGGGCAAACTGCCGATGTCCTTCCCGCGCTCCGTCGGGCAGATCCCGGTGTACTACAGCCACCTGAATACAGGTCGTCCATATAACGCTGATAAGCCAAACAAGTACACCTCCCGTTACTTCGATGAAGCGAACGGTCCGCTGTATCCGTTTGGTTACGGTCTGAGCTATACCACCTTTAAGGTCTCTGACGTGAAAATGTCAGCCCCGAGCCTGAAGCGTGACGGTAAAGTGACTGCCAGCGTTGAGGTGACGAACACCGGCAAACGTGAAGGTGCGACGGTGCTTCAGATGTACGTTCAGGATGTGACCGCCTCCATGAGCCGTCCGGTGAAACAGCTGCGCGGCTTTGAGAAGGTCAACCTGAAACCTGGTGAAACCAAAACCATCAGCTTCCCGATCGACGTGGATGCCCTGAAGTTCTGGAACCAGCAGATGAAATACGATGCGGAACCGGGCAAGTTCAATGTGTTTATTGGTGTGGATTCCGCTCGCGTCAATAAAGGCGAGTTCGAGCTGCTGTAACCTTTCCTTCCTTTGCATCCCCCGTTCATCGGGGGATGCGTCTTACCTTATGCTAAAAAGGCATTTTGCCGGGTAAATCCGCCGTTTTAAGCTACGCTTTTCTCTCAAGCCTCTGAAAAAGGCGACAAAAAAATGAGGATAGTGGAATGACGATTAAAACGGGGATGATGGTTTCTGCGGCGTTGCTCGCGGCGCTAAGCCTGCCGCTACAGGCGGCAGAACCGGTAAAAGTGGGCTCGAAGATCGATACCGAGGGTGCGCTGCTCGGGAATATCATTTTGCAGGTACTGGAAAGCCACGGCGTGAAAACCGTCAATAAAGTTCAGCTGGGTACCACGCCCGTGGTACGCGGGGCCATCACCTCCGGCGAGCTGGATATTTACCCGGAATACACCGGCAACGGGGCATTTTTCTTCAAAGATGAAAACGATCCGGCATGGAAAAACGCCAAAGCCGGGTATGAAAAAGTCAAAAAACTCGATGCAGAACAGAACAAGCTGGTCTGGCTGACCCCGGCTCCGGCCAACAACACCTGGACCATCGCGGTGCGTAAAGACGTGGCGGAGAAAGGCAAACTGACCTCGCTGGCGGATCTCAGCCGCTACCTGAAAGAGAAGGGCGACTTTAAGCTTGCGGCCTCCGCGGAGTTTATCGAGCGTCCGGACGCGCTGCCTGCTTTCGAAAAAGCCTACGACTTCAAGCTCGACCAGGCACAGTTGCTCTCGCTCGCGGGCGGTGACACCGCAGTGACCATCAAGGCGGCGGCGCAGCAGACATCTGGCGTCAATGCGGCGATGGCCTACGGTACGGACGGCCCGGTCGCGGCGCTTGGCCTGCAAACCTTAACCGATCCGAAAGGCGTTCAGCCTATTTATGCCCCAACGCCCGTGGTGCGTGAGGCGGTGCTGAAAGCCTACCCGGATATCGCTGAATGGCTCAAACCGGTCTTTGAAAAACTGGATGAGAAAACGCTGCAACAGCTCAACGCCAGCATTGCCGTAGAGGGACTGGATGCCAAAAAAGTGGCCGCCGACTTCCTGAAACAACAAGGGCTTGTGAAGTAACAGGACAGGGCTGTGCCAATAAAATGTCATAACCGCGTACTGCTGCTGTTGGCCTGTGTGGCCATGGCGGCGGTCGCGCTACCGTTTGTCAATGTGGCGCCTAACCGCCTGATGTCGGGGGAAGGGCGCGCACTCTGGCAGGTCTGGCCGTTTACGCCGCTGCTGCTGGTTGTAGCGCTGGGTGCACTGGTTGTGCTCTCGCTCAGCCGTGGGCGGGTTGCACAATGGCTGACGCTACTCCTCAGTGAAGGCCTCTTCATCACCTTGTTCTGGAGTGCCGGGCTTGCCGCCACGCACATGACCTCGGCGGAAAGTCCACTGGCGCGAACCACCGTGGGCAGTGGACTGTGGCTGTGGCTGGCGCTGTGTCTGCTGGCCTGCAGCGATGCGATCCGCCGCCTGATCCCGTCGTCTGCCTGGCGCTGGGTGCTCAATGCCCAGATCTGGTGTGTTCCGTTGCTGCTGCTGTTCAGCGGTGAGCTGAATAATCTCTCGCTGTTAAAAGAGTACGCCAA
This sequence comes from Enterobacter sp. 22466, assembly GCF_052044775.1. Classification (NCBI taxonomy): domain Bacteria; kingdom Pseudomonadati; phylum Pseudomonadota; class Gammaproteobacteria; order Enterobacterales; family Enterobacteriaceae; genus Enterobacter; species Enterobacter sp. 22466. The sequence goes on from NZ_JBQENX010000002.1 coordinate 391,703, forward strand.
CCGTCAGGAGGTGTTTGATGATGCACTGGCGCAACACCTGACGATCCTCTTCGGCACGCTGTTCCCGGCGTTACTGCTGGGGGTACCGCTGGGCATGTGGTGTTATCGTCATCCTTCCCGCCAGGGCGGGGTTTTTGCCGTGCTCAACGTGATCCAGACCATTCCTTCCGTGGCTCTGTTTGGCCTGCTGATTGCGCCGCTTGCGGGACTGGTGAAGTCATTTCCGGCCTTAGCCGCACTCGGTATCGCCGGAACCGGATTAACCCCCGCGCTGATTGCCCTGGTGCTGTACGCGCTGCTGCCGCTGGTCCGCGGCGTGGTGGCGGGCTTAAGCCAGGTCGCGCCGGATGTGCTGGAGAGCGCCCATGCAATGGGGATGAGCCGGCGCCAGTGCTTCTGGCAGATCCAGCTCCCGCTGGCCTTGCCCCTGCTGCTGCGTAGCCTGCGGGTGGTGGCGGTCCAGACCGTCGGGATGGCGGTGATCGCCGCGCTGATTGGCGCTGGTGGCTTTGGTGCGCTGGTGTTCCAGGGGCTGCTGAGTAGCGCGCTGGATCTGGTGTTACTGGGCGTGGTGCCCACGATTGCACTGGCGGTCGTCATCGATGCGCTGTTTGCCTTATGGCTCGCGTTGCTCGGGAGAAGAGCCAATGATTGAATTTCACGATGTCAGTAAAATGTTTGCCGGTCGTCCGGCGGCAAGCCACCTGAACCTGAATTTTGCCGAGGGGGCGTTTTCGGTACTGATTGGCACCTCGGGTTCGGGGAAATCCACCACCCTGAAGATGATCAACCGCCTGGTGGAGCACGACAGCGGTGTAATACGTTTTGCCGGGGAAGAGATCCGCAGCCTGCCGGTGCTGGAGTTGCGTCGTCGCATGGGCTACGCCATCCAGTCCATCGGCCTGTTTCCCCACTGGTCGGTCGCGCAGAACATTGCCACCGTGCTGCAGCTGGAAAAATGGTCGCGGGCAAAGACTGACGCACGAGTGGACGAGCTTATGTCGCTGCTGGGGTTAGAGCCCGGGCTGCGTGACCGCTACCCGCATCAGCTTTCGGGCGGGCAACAGCAGCGTGTGGGGGTGGCGCGCGCGCTGGCGGCCAATCCGCAGGTGCTGCTGATGGATGAGCCTTTTGGCGCGCTGGATCCGGTCACACGCGGGGCGCTGCAGACCGAGATGACCCGCATTCACCGGATCCTTGGCCGGACGATCGTCCTCGTGACGCACGATATTGATGAGGCGCTGAGGCTGGCCGACCATCTGGTATTGATGGATCACGGCGAAGTGATCCAGCAGGGCACGCCGCTTGACCTGTTGACCCATCCGAAGAACGATTTTGTGCGCGAGTTTTTTGGCCGCAGCGAACTGGGCGTCAGACTGCTCTCCCTGCGAACCGTCAGCGATTATATGCGTCGACAGGATGTGGCGATAAGCGGTGAACCGTTACAGGAACAAATGAGCCTGCGGGACGCGCTATCCGCCTTTGTGGCGCGCCAGTGCGAGGTCTTGCCGGTTACGGATGCCGCAGGCGCACCGTGCGGCACCCTGCATTTTCGCGATCTGCTGGCCGGGGAGGTGACGCGTGAAGGTCATGCGTGATCCGCTCCTCTGGCTGACAGGGCTTTTTGTTGCCTTGCTGTTTCTGATGCCGCACAGCGCGGCGCTGTTCAGCTCACTCTTTCCCGGCCTGCCGCGACCGGTCTATCAGCAGGAGAGTTTTGTCAATCTTGCCCTTGCGCACCTGTGGCTGGTGGCGCTCTCCAGCGCGATTGCCGTGGTGCTGGGCGTGGGCGCCGGGATTGCGGTAACACGGCCCTGGGGGAGAGAGTTTCGCCCGCTGGTGGAGACAATTGCGGCTATCGGGCAGACATTTCCGCCGGTGGCGGTCCTGGCGATTGCGGTGCCGGTGATCGGGTTTGGTCAGCAACCGGCCATCATTGCGCTGATTCTTTACGGCGTGCTGCCTGTTCTTCAGGGGACGCTGGCGGGCATTGCGTCGGTACCGGCATCGGTACTGAGCGTGGCCGAAGGGATGGGCATGAGCAGCGGTCAGCGACTGTGCAAGGTTGAACTGCCGCTTGCGGCACCGGTGATTATCGCGGGGATCCGTACGTCGGTGATTATTAACATCGGCACGGCGACCATCGCGTCTACGGTGGGGGCCAATACGCTGGGAACGCCGATCATCATCGGCTTAAGCGGGTTTAATACGGCCTATATAATCCAGGGGGCGGTACTGGTCGCGCTGGCGGCCATCGTCGTCGATCGCCTGTTTGAGCGGCTGGCTCAATTCCTCAGCCGACACCGCCACGAACAATAAATGAGTACCCGGCCAGCATCACGCCGCCGATACCGCTGACGGCCATCAGTACAAAAAGGGTAATTACGGCCAGTTTGGTTGCCTTCATCATCTGCTCCTGTTGTTAACGGAACAATTATACGGTGAAGCGCAGCTGTTAATGAACCATTAAATGCCGTTACGGCTCGTCGGGACTGAGGGCGTAAACCGGATAACCGTGTTCCCGCCATTCCGTCAGCAACTGTTGCTGCGAGGCGGAGGGCACTTCGCCGCACCAGACCAGCAGGGTCTGGCCGTCGAAAAATTCGGGCCGCAGCTGGGCAAGCGAATGCGCCAGAACATCCACACGCCAGCCCTGTTGGGTGGCGATCCAGGCTTCCAGCCACAGCCGCGTGGTGTCGTGCACGTTCCAGCCGACAACCAGCGCGTCTTTTCCGCCTTTGTTTCTCGCCGAGGCAAGACAAACGGCGATGTAGTTGATAAGAACGCCGTCGAGCATACTCAGCAGCGCCTGCAGGGTGGAGTGCTGACATTGCAGCCGTCGACGAAGCGGGATGAAAAGATGGCTGATTAGCGTTTGCGCCGGATAATCGCGGCCTTGCTCTTTTATCCACGCGCGCAGGCGCTGGAGGTTACCCGCCTGCAGGAGCCGCAGCAGGGTTTCCTGTTGTTCGCGCCAGAGGTGTTGTGTGTCGGGATCGTCATGGCTGAGCAGCGACTTAACCTTGCCCACCTGTACACCGTTGTCGATCCAGCTTTTGATCTCGCGGATCCGGTCGATATCGGCATCGTTGAAAAGACGGTGACCACCGTCCGTTCGCTGCGGTTTGAGTAAACCATACCGTCTCTGCCATGCCCGTAGCGTGACGGGATTGATGTCACAAAGGAGTGCCACTTCACCGATCGTGTAAAGCGCCATAATCGCCCCCTGGCTAACGCGTCCCCAGCTTAACTGTAGACCCAGTTTGTCGAACCAGGAAGAATTGCTCTTTTTTTGTACAAATAATGCGAAGCATGCGTTATGTTCGGCAAAAGATGTGATGGCGGACACGATTTACCGCTTTTTTGGACTGCTTCAAAGAAACTTCGGCGCCTTCAGTGTATGTTACGCGTTTTCAGAAGGTGCGGTTCCTGAGTATGTACGAGTTTAATCTGGTGCTGCTGTTGCTTCAGCAGATGTGCGTGTTTCTTGTCATCGCCTGGTTGATGAGTAAAACGCGTCTGTTCATCCCGCTGATGCAAGTGACCGTCCGTCTGCCGCACAAACTCCTCTGCTATGTAACCTTCTCCATTTTCTGCATTATGGGGACCTACTTTGGCCTCCATATTGAAGACTCGATCGCCAACACCCGCGCGATTGGCGCGGTGATGGGGGGGCTGCTCGGTGGCCCCGTGGTCGGCGGACTCGTCGGGCTGACCGGTGGCCTGCACCGTTATTCCATGGGCGGCATGACGGCGCTCAGTTGCATGATCTCCACCATCGTGGAGGGGTTGCTCGGTGGCCTGGTGCACAGCTACATGATTAAACGTGGCCGCCCGGATAAAGTCTTCAGCCCGCTTACTGCGGGCGCGATCACCTTTGTGGCCGAAATGGCGCAGATGGCGATCATCCTCCTTATCGCCCGACCGTTTGAGGACGCACTGCATCTGGTGAACAGTATTGCTGCCCCGATGATGGTCACCAACACCGTGGGCGCGGCGCTGTTTATGCGCATTCTGCTCGACAAACGCGCCATGTTTGAGAAATACACCTCGGCGTTCTCTGCGACAGCACTGAAGGTCGCCGCCTCAACTGAAGGGATCCTGCGCCAGGGCTTTAACGAAGAAAACAGCATGAAGGTGGCGCAGGTGCTCTATCAGGAGCTGGACATCGGTGCCGTTGCGATTACCGATCGTGAAAAGCTGCTGGCCTTTACCGGTACCGGCGACGATCACCACCTTCCCGGCAGACCGATTTCGTCCGCGTATACGCTTCGTGCAATAGAGACCGGTGAGGTAGTCTATGCCGACGGAAACGAGGTGCCCTACCGCTGTTCGCTGCACCCGCAGTGTAAGCTTGGCTCTACGCTGGTCATCCCGCTGCGGGGTGAAAACCAGCGAGTGATGGGGACCATTAAGCTCTATGAAGCCAGGAACCGCTTGTTCAGTTCAATCAACCGGACGCTGGGGGAGGGGATTGCGCAGCTGCTCTCCGCGCAAATCCTGGCGGGGCAATATGAACGGCAAAAAGCCCTGTTAACGCAGTCGGAAATTAAGCTCCTGCACGCTCAGGTGAACCCGCATTTCCTGTTTAATGCCCTCAACACCCTGAAAGCGGTGATCCGCCGCGACAGCGATCAGGCCGCGCAGCTGGTGCAGTTCCTGTCGACGTTTTTCCGCAAGAACCTGAAACGGCCGTCTGAAATTGTCACCCTGGCTGATGAGATTGAACATGTAAACGCCTATTTGCAGATTGAGCAGGCGCGCTTCCAGTCACGTCTGCAGGTGTCGCTATCCGTGCCGGATGAACTGGCGTATCAGCATCTTCCGGCCTTTACCCTGCAGCCGATTGTGGAAAATGCCATTAAGCACGGGACATCGCAGCTTCTGGGGAATGGGGAGATCACCATTTCTGCCAGCCGGTTTAATCATCATCTGGTGCTGAATATTGAAGACAATGCCGGGCTTTACGTCGCGTCCGCGTCAGGCGGGCTGGGGATGAGCCTGGTGGATAAACGCCTGCGCGCTCACTTTGGTGATGGATGTGGCATTACCGTGGCCTGTGAGCCGGACCGATTTACCCGTATTACGTTACGATTGCCGCTGGAGGAGACCGCATGTTAAGAGTGCTGATAGTTGATGATGAACCGTTGGCACGGGAAAACCTGCGCGTGCTGTTGCAGGAGCAGAGTGACATTGAGATTGTGGGAGAGTGCGCCAACGCCATTGAGGCCATTGGCGCGGTGCATAAACTGCGCCCGGACGTGCTGTTCCTCGACATCCAGATGCCCCGTATCAGCGGGCTGGAGATGGTCGGCATGCTTGATCCGGAGCATCGCCCGTATATCGTGTTTCTGACGGCGTTTGACGAATATGCCGTGAAAGCCTTTGAAGAACACGCGTTCGATTACCTGCTGAAGCCGATTGAAGAGAAGCGGCTCGAAAAGACCCTGACGCGTTTACGCCAGGAGCGTACGGTACAGGACGTCACGCTGCTGCCGGAAAACCAGCAGCCGCTGAAGTTTATCCCGTGTACCGGGCATAGCCGGATTTACCTGCTGCAGATGGATGATGTGGCTTTCGTCAGCAGTCGCCTGAGCGGGGTGTTTGTCACCAGCGCCGAGGGCAATGAAGGTTTTACCGAGCTGACGCTGCGCACCCTGGAGAGCCGCACGCCGCTTGTCCGCTGCCATCGGCAGTATCTGGTTAACATGGCGCATCTGAAAGAAATCCGTCTGGAAGATAACGGCCAGGCCGAGCTGGTGCTGCGGGCCGGTCAAACGGTGCCCGTCAGTCGCCGTTACCTGAAAAGTTTGAAAGAGGCGATTGGCCTGTAAAACTGGTACACTGCGCGCCATTGCATCATCGACAGTTAAAGGCACTCATGCTTAGTAATGATATTCTTCGTAGCCTGCGCTACACCCTGAAAGCAAACAACAACGACATGGTGCGCATTCTTGCGCTGTCTGCCATGGAATCCACCTCTGCCGGTTTCGACACCTGGATGACCAAAGAAGACGAAGAGGGGTTTGTTCGCTGCCCGGACATTATCCTGTCTGGCTTCCTGAACGGCCTGATCTACGATAAGCGTGGCAAAGATGATTCTGCACCTGAACTGGCGCTGGAGCGTCGGGTGGACAACAACACGGTGCTGAAAAAGTTGCGTATCGCGTTCTCGCTGAAAACGGACGATATTGTGGCGATCATGACCGAGCAAAAATACCGCGTATCCGTGCCGGAAGTGACCGCCATGATGCGTGCGCCGGGCCATAAAAATTACCGCGAATGCGGCGACCAGTTTATGCGTAATTTCCTGCGCGGGTTGACCCACCGGGTGCATAACACGAAGGCGTGATTGCGGAATGGGGGCGGCCTGATGCCCTCATCCCGGCCCTCTCCCTGTGGGAGAGGGAGAACAAAAAAGCCGGAGATAATCTCCGGCTTTTTTGTTATTTCACCTGCTGACCCGGCTTCGCGCCTTCGTCAGGGCTTAACAGGAAGATATCTTTCCCGCCAGGGCCTGCGGCCATCACCATCCCCTCAGAGATGCCGAAGCGCATTTTACGCGGTGCCAGGTTCGCGACCATGACGGTCTGACGGCCAATCAGTACCTGCGGATCAGGATAGGCAGAACGGATGCCGGAGAAGACGTTACGCTTCTCACCGCCCAGATCCAGCGTCAGGCGCAGCAGCTTGTCAGAGCCTTCCACGAATTCTGCGTTCTCAATCAGCGCCACACGCAAGTCGATTTTGGCAAAATCATCAAAGGTGATGGTCTCCTGAATCGGATCGTCAGCCAGCGGGCCGGTCACCGGTGCTGCGGCCGCTTTCACCTCTTCTTTCGAGGCTTCCACCAGGGCTTCAACCTGTTTCATCTCAATGCGGTTGTAGAGTGCCTTAAAGGTGTTGACCTTGTGGCCGAGCAGTGGCTGCTGAATGGCATCCCAGCTCAGTTCGGTATTGAGGAACGCTTCTGCACGGGCTGCCAGTTGCGGCAGAACTGGTTTCAGATACGTCATCAGCACGCGGAACAGGTTAATGCCCATGGAGCAGATCGCCTGCAGATCGGCATCGCGGCCTTCCTGCTTCGCGACCACCCACGGCGCCTGCTCGTCCACATAACGGTTAGCCAGGTCTGCCAGCGCCATGATTTCACGCACCGCTTTACCGAACTCGCGGGTTTCCCACGCGTCGCCAATGGTAGCCGCCGCATCGGTGAAGGTTTTGTACAGCGCAGGGTCAGCCAGTTCGGCCGCCATCACGCCGTCAAAACGCTTGGCGATAAAGCCCGCGTTACGGGAGGCCAGGTTAACCACCTTGTTAACAATGTCCGCGTTCACGCGCTGCACGAAATCTTCCAGGTTCAGGTCGATGTCGTCGATGCGGGAAGAGAGCTTCGCCGTGTAGTAGTAACGCAGGCTGTCCGCGTCGAAGTGGTTCAGCCAGGTGCTGGCTTTAATGAACGTACCGCGAGATTTGGACATCTTCGCGCCGTTCACCGTCACGTAGCCGTGAACAAACAGGTTGGTCGGCTTGCGGAAGTTGCTGCCTTCCAGCATTGCTGGCCAGAACAGGCTGTGGAAATAGACGATGTCTTTACCGATGAAGTGATACAGCTCGGCGGTGGAATCTTTTTTCCAGTACTCGTCGAAGCTGACGGTGTCGCCACGCTTGTCACACAGGTTCTTGAAGGAGCCCATGTAGCCGATTGGCGCGTCCAGCCAGACGTAGAAATATTTGCCCGGTGCATTCGGGATTTCGAAACCGAAGTAGGGCGCATCACGGGAGATGTCCCACTGCTGCAGGCCGGATTCGAACCACTCCTGCATTTTGTTCGCCACCTGCTCCTGCAGCGCGCCGCTGCGGGTCCACGCCTGCAGCATCTCGCTAAAGGAGGGCAGATCGAAGAAGAAGTGCTCGGAATCACGCATCACAGGCGTGGCGCCGGAGACCACGGATTTCGGGTCGATCAGCTCAGTCGGGCTGTAGGTTGCGCCGCACACTTCGCAGTTATCGCCGTACTGATCCGGTGATTTACATTTCGGGCAGGTGCCTTTGACGAAACGGTCCGGCAGGAACATGCCTTTTTCCGGATCGTACAGCTGAGAGATAGTGCGGTTTTTAATAAAACCATTCTCTTTCAGACGGGTGTAGATGAGCTCAGACAGCTCGCGGTTCTCTTCGCTGTGCGTGGAGTGGTAGTTGTCATAGCTGATGTCAAAGCCAGCAAAATCGGTCTGATGCTCCTGACTCATTTCGGCAATCATCTGCTCAGGGGAAACACCCAGCTGCTGGGCTTTCAGCATGATCGGCGTGCCGTGGGCATCGTCCGCGCAGATGAAGTTAACCTCGTGGCCGCGCATTCGCTGGTAACGGACCCAGACATCAGCCTGGATATGCTCCAGCATGTGGCCGAGGTGGATTGAGCCGTTGGCGTACGGCAGTGCGCACGTTACCAGAATTTTCTTCGCGACTTGAGTCATAGTAGGCATTACTTCTTTTAACTGTGAAAAGGGTTTTTGATATTACCAAAAGGGGCATTATTAAGTAAGCACAAACCGCGGCCTTTCAGGTAAACTTGTTCATCTAAGGTCTTATTCACAAGAACAAAGGAGTCGGGATGAGTTCTCAATCCCAGGCCAAATCACCGGAAGCCTTACGAGCAATGGTCGCCGGGACGCTGGCTAACTTTCAGCATCCAACCCTGAAGCACAATCTCACTACGCTGAAAGCGTTGCACCATGTCGCATGGCTGGACGAGACACTGCACATTGAGCTGCAGATGCCCTTCGTCTGGACCAGCGCCTTTGATGCGCTGAAAGAGCAAACCAGCTCTGAGCTGTTGCGCATTACCGGTGCGAAAGCGATTGACTGGAAACTGACCCACAGCATCGCCACCCTCAAGCGGGTGAAGAACCAGCCAGGCGTGAATGGTGTGAAAAACATCATCGCCGTCAGCTCTGGTAAGGGCGGGGTGGGGAAATCCTCTACTGCTGTCAACCTGGCGCTCGCGCTGGCGGCCGAAGGGGCGAAGGTGGGTATTCTGGATGCGGATATTTACGGGCCGTCAATTCCAAATATGCTGGGTGCAGAAAACCAGCGTCCAACCTCGCCGGATGGAACCCACATGGCACCTATCATGGCGCACGGTCTGGCGACCAACTCCATCGGTTATCTGGTGACTGATGACAATGCGATGGTCTGGCGTGGCCCGATGGCCAGCAAAGCGCTGATGCAGATGCTGCAGGAAACCCTGTGGCCGGATCTGGATTACCTGGTGCTGGATATGCCGCCGGGTACCGGTGATATCCAGCTGACGCTGGCGCAGAACATTCCCGTGACGGGGGCCGTTGTGGTAACCACCCCGCAGGATATCGCGCTGATCGACGCCAAAAAAGGCATCGTGATGTTCGAGAAAGTCGAGGTGCCCGTACTCGGTATCGTCGAGAACATGAGTATGCACATTTGCAGCAACTGTGGTCATCACGAGCCTATCTTCGGCACCGGTGGCGCAGAAAAACTGGCGGCGCAGTATCACACCCAACTGCTGGGACAGATGCCGCTGCATATCACGCTGCGTGAAGATCTGGATAGCGGGAAACCGACGGTGGTCAACCGTCCGGACAGCGAGTTTGCTGAGATGTATCGTCAGCTGGCGGGACGCGTTGCGGCGCAGCTCTACTGGCAGGGTGAAGTTATTCCTGGCGAAATCGCCTTCCGCGCGGTGTAAATTTCCAGCGCCGGATTGCCGGGTGGCGGCTTCGCCTTACCCGGCCTACGAAATACGGTTTTGTAGGTCAGGTAAGCGAAGCGCCACCTGACTTTACCCAAGCCGATAATGCATCAGATAGTACTCTCCGTCCGGAGAATCTCCCGTTGCCTCAATGTGCCAGCCATGACGCTGATAAAACGCGATAGCCCGTTCGTTTCTCACCAGGCACTTTAGCGCCCCGGTACTGGTAAACGTTTTTTGCACCTGTTCCAGCAGCAAATGGCCTACGCCCAGGCTCTGATACTGCGGGTCAACGAACAGATTGTGCAGAAAATTATCATTCGTCCAGACTGACGCAAAGCCCACACGATGACCGTTCTGCACGGCGACCCAAATCACTTCGTCGCGGGTGGCCTCGTCAAAGTCTTCGAGCTGCCATTCGGCACCGTTTAGCCACGGCCACGCCTCGCGGCGGGCATGCAGGTAAAGCGTGCGCAGGAAAGGGCGATCGCTCTCCTGCCACGGTCGGATTTGAACGGTATTAGCGATGATAGAAGATATCTCCGTTATACGCTTTGTAGATTTTGCCATCAGCATCACCGATCAGGACGTAATTCTCACCCATATAGGTCCAGTGTGTGCCCGCATCCGGTGCCGGAAGGTTACGCAGTTGATACTGTTTGATGGTGTATTCAGGGGTTTGATATTGCGCCGGAGCCGTGTCACCAATTTTGAACTTCGTGAAATCAGCGATGAACTCTTGTTCTTCATAAGCTTTGATGCCGCCAGATGCTGACGCCGTTTGCGGGGCCGCATAAGCCGCGCTCGCAAGAGACATTACTACACCCAGAAGCAGCCATGTACGCTTAGCCATTTTTTCTCCAGTTATACCGTTACTGATACTCTCAGTCTGCTGTTGTGATGACGGTGTGGCAGACAGCCTATTTTAAGTATCCCAGCAGAGTCTGTTCGAAAAAAAATGTAACAAAAGTGGACGGTTTTGTGTAGATCAAACGTTTAATACTATTTTGTTTATGAATGATATTTTCTAAGACTAATTCAGTGCAGAAATGTTTTTTTTAATTAATTCTGAAAATATAAATTTGCTCTACATTTGTGACCTGAAATGCATGCATTTTATTTAAAGACGTTTTAAACTTAAAAAAGTGGAGCGGTTTAATTCTCAATTCTATGTGGTTCCGGTCCTTCAGTTAATTCTGCACATCGTTCAATGATGTGGGATTTTTACTTAATTGCTTGAAAAACAGCATATTGTAAAACCAGGCGATTCTTCCGGAATGGCCTGTTATGCGTTTTTTGCGCTCATGATTGATAAATTAATTTTAATGAAAAACACAACCACACTCTCTGTAATATTCTTAGCGATAAGTCTGTTGACTGGCTGCGTATTTTCTCCTGGGCAAACATTACGCTCATCGGGGAAAAACATCATCACGACGGGTGATGAAAATAATAATATAGATAAGCGCGTGGATCTTTATCCTCTTACCCCTTCCCTGATTGAGAAATTGCGTCCTGCCGCCGCGAAATCTCAGCCAAATCCTAATCTGGATGAGCAGGTCAGACACTGGGAGTACCGTATTGGCGCAGGTGATATTTTGACCGTTACCGTCTGGGATCACCCTGAACTGACAACACCGGCCGGGCAGTATCGTAGTGCCAGCGACACCGGCAACTGGGTGAATGCCGACGGGACGCTCTTTTATCCCTATGTCGGAAAACTCCCCGTGGCGGGAAAAACGGTCTCTGAAGTCAGGGAGGAGATCGCCAAACGGCTGGATAGCGTGATCGAAAGCCCGCAGGTGGATGTCAGCGTGGCCGCTTTCCGCTCGCAAAAAGCCTATGTCACTGGCGAAGTCGCCAAATCTGGCCAGCAGGCGATCACCAATATTCCCCTGACGGTTATGGATGCCGTCAACGCGGCGGGTGGGCTTTCTGCCGACGCGGACTGGCGCAATGTGGTTCTCACTCACGAGGGCAAAGATTCGCGCCTCTCTCTCTACGCGCTGATGCAGCACGGCGACCTGACGCAAAATAAACTGCTCTACCCGGGCGATATTCTTTTTGTACCTCGCAATGACGCCCTGAAAGTCTTTGTGATGGGGGAAGTGATCAAGCAGAGCACGCTGAAGATGGACAGGAGCGGGATGACCCTTGCCGAAGCGCTGAGCAATGCGGGCGGGCTGAATCAGGACATGGCCGATGCGACGGGCATTTTTGTCATTCGCTCCATTGCCAAGGGCAACAATGCGGGAAAAATCGCCAACGTTTATCAGCTTAACGCGCAAGATGCCTCCGCGATGGTGCTGGGCACCGAATTCCAGCTTGAGCCCTACGACATTGTGTATGTCACCACGGCGCCGCTGTCGCGCTGGAACCGCGTCATTACCCAGCTCGTGCCCACCATCACCGGTGTTCATGACCTGACCGAAACGGTCCGTTACATCAGATCGTGGCCGCAGTAATGTTCGATTCCATTTTAGTGGTCTGCACCGGCAATATCTGTCGCTCGCCGATTGGCGAGCGGCTGTTGCGCCAGTTGCTTCCGGGGAAACGGATAACCTCGGCAGGCATATTTGGGCTGGAGGGAAGCCCGGCGGATATCATCGCTCAGGATGTGGCCAGTCGACATGGGATCTCACTTGATGGACATCGCGCGCGCAAACTGACTCCGCAACTCATGCGGGAATCGGAACTTATTCTGGTGATGGAACCTGCCCATCTTCGCTTTATCTCTGCCATGGCCCCGGAAATTCGCGGCAAATCGCTGCTCTTTGGGCAATGGCTGGAGCCGCAGGACATCCCCGATCCCTATCGTAAAAGTCGTGAAGCGTTCGACTATGTTTTCGGGCTGCTGGGCAAAGCCAGCCAGGAATGGGCTCATCGTTTGAGTCAACAAGGAATGAAGCGTTAATGTCGTCTTACACATCAGAAAGTTACGGTGCGGCCGCACCGGAAAATCATGAAATTGATCTCATTCGTCTCCTTGGCGAGATGATCGATCACCGTGCAGTCATATTATCAATTACGTTCATTTTCACTCTGCTGGCGGGGCTGTATGCCTTTCTGGCCACGCCCGTTTATCGCGCAGATGCTTTAATTCAGGTGGAGGGAAAGCAGGATAATAGCCTGCTCAAAAATTTAAAACAGTTTGGCAGTGAGATGTCTCCCGATGTGCAACCCGAAATTCTCCTGCTTAAATCGCGCATGATCCTGGGCGCTACCGTTGATGAATTAGGATTAGCGCAGCATGTGACGCAGCGTACTTTCCCGGTTGTGGGGGGGCTTTGGGCACGGTTGCAGGGCCGCAAACCGGAGACGATCGACTTTGGCTGGCTGCAACTGCCACCTGTCAAAGACAAACCACGCACGCTTGTGCTCACTGTGCTGGAAAAAGGCGCATACCGGCTGGAAGGCGACAATTTTTATGCTGAGGGCATGGAGGGAAAACCTTTTGAAAAGGAGGGCGTTTCCCTGCTGGTGTCGAAACTGAATGCCCCAACGGGTACGCAATTCACGCTACAAACCCGTCCCCGCCTGGAGGCAATTAATCTGCTGAGTACCCAATTTAGCGTCGTTGAATCGGCAAAGCAGAGCGGGGTGCTAACGCTCACGTTGACCGGCACCGATCCTGACCGTATTGCCCTGGTGCTCAACCGGATTGCCAACAATTATCTGCAGCAAAATATCGCCCGCCAGGAAGCGCAGGATGCCCGCAGTCTTGCGTTTTTGCAGCAGCAGTTGCCCAAAATCAGAAGCGAGCTGGATCTGGCCGAAGAGCGGCTGAATCAGTACCGCAAACAGCGTGACTCGGTCGATCTCTCTCTGGAAGCGAAATCGGTTCTCGAGCAGATTGTGAATATTGAAAACCAGCTCAACGAGCTGACGTTTCGTGAGGCAGAGATTTCTCAGCTTTTCAAGAAAGATCACCCGAACTACCGCGCCCTGCGTGAAAAACGCCAGACGCTGGAGCAGGAGAGGATCCGTCTGAATCAGCGTGTCGCAGCTATGCCGTCGACGCAACAGGACATTTTGCGTCTCAGCCGGGACGTGGAGTCAGGCCGTACTATCTATCTGCAACTGCTTACCCGTCAGCAAGAGCTGAACATTTCCCGTTCCAGCGCCATCGGTAACGTGCGAATTATCGACAGCGCGGTAACCCAGCCCGATCCCATTAAACCGCGAAAGGCGCTGGTCATCGTGTTTGGCATCCTGCTGGGGTTGATATTATCAGTAGGCCTGGTGCTGGTCCGCATGGCGCTCAGACGCGGCATCAACACCGCCGATCAACTGGAAGGGCTGGGCGTCCAGGTGATGGCCACCTTGCCGCGTTCTGCGTGGCTGTGGAAAAAAACTAACCTGCGCAGAAAACGCGCGTTTGGTACGCGCTGGAAACACCGGATCACCGACGTGCCTTTTCTGCCGGTTGATCGGCCAGCGGATATTTTTGTCGAGGCCGTGCGCGGACTGCGTACCAGTCTCCATTTCACGTTGCAGGATGCCGCTAACCGGATCGTCATGATTTCTGGCCCGACGCAGGACTGCGGAAAAACGCTTGTCAGCACGTCGCTGGCGGCGATTGAGGCGCAGGCCGGGCTGAGTGTGCTATTCATTGATGCGGATATGCGCGAGGGCTATGTCCATAACGTATTCGGTTTAACTAACCATACCGGACTGTCCGGCGTGCTTGACGGAAAATGTGAATGTCAGGAGGCGATACAACGCTATGAAAAAGGCAACATTGATGTGCTGACCTGCGGTCCGGTTCCGTTACGCCCCTCTGAACTGCTGATGAGCGAACGCTTCAGGGCGGTAATGACCTGGGCAAATGAGCAGTACGATCTTGTGATCCTGGATACTCCGCCGGTACTGGCCGTTACCGATGCCTCCGTGGCTGCCCCGGTGGCCGCCACCTCACTGCTGGTGGCCCGCTTTGCGAAAACCAGCCTGAAAGAGATGGAAAACAGCATCAAGCGTCTGCAGCAAACGGGGGCCTATATCAACGGCACCGTGCTGAACGACGTGGTGAAGTCCGCAGCGCTCTATTACCGCGCAGGCTATGGCCATTACGAGTATGGCCAAAGCCCGACACGGCAACCGCGCAAGGATTAATGTTTTACCAGGGTGGCGAAGTAATACACCAGCGGGATGGCGAGGATCCAAAGTCCAACAGGGATGTCTCGCCATTTTCCTGCAATCGCTTTGATCACGATGTAAAACAGCAACCCTCCCGCAATCCCTGTCCCGAAGCTGTTGGCGATGAGCGTAATCATCACCATCATCAGCACCGGCAGTCCGTCAGTGAAGTTCGCCAGATCCACCTTGCGCAGGCCGCTGAACATATTAAGACCGATCAGGATCAGGGCAGGGGCTGTGGCTTCTTTTGGGATCATCAGCGCAACGGGGGTAAACAGCAGCATCAGCAGGAACATAACCGCTGCTGCCAGTGCCGTCATGCCGGTTTTACCGCCCGCTTCTGCGGCCGCCGAGGATTCAATCAGCGCCGTGGCGGCAGGAATACCTACCCACGGTCCAATGGCGGCGGCAATCGAGTCCACCATAAACGGACGATTGATATTGGCCATATTGCCCTCTTCATCCAGCAGTCCGGCTTCGCCCCCCACCGCCAGCGTGGTGCCCATGGTGGAGAAAAATTCCGACGCGAAAAAGACAAACAGGAACGGCAGGAAGGCAATATTCAGCGCACCCACCATGTCGATATGGCCCAGCACCGGTGTCAGTGAGTGAGGCATATCGATAAAGCTGGCGGGAAGCCGGGTCACCCCCATCGGGATACCCACAAGGGTGGCAAATAAAATGGCCCACAAAATGGCGCCCGGTATGCGACGCGCCTGCAGGGCAATGGCGAGGAACAGGCCAGTGAGGGCCACCAGCGCACCGGGTGAGAGAAAATCACCCAGCATCAGCGCGTTTGTTTTCGCGTTGGCCAGCACCAGCCCTGCATTGCGAAAACCCAGTACCGCGACAAAAAGACCGATAGAGGCCGTCAGCCCCAGCTTGATGGACTGCGGTACGGAGCGGGTCACCACTTCACGCAGGCCAAAACGGGTGAGCAGGAAGAACAAAATTCCTGACCAGCAGGCAATGCCCAGACCAATTTGCCAGCCGATGCCTTCACTGCCTGCCAGCGTTACCCCGACCAGCACCGAGCCACCAATGCCGGGCCCGACAATAAACGGCAGGTTGGCGTAAAACGCCATCAGCAGCGTACCGGCCACAAACACCAGAATAGTGCCGGTGGTCGCCGCGCCTTTGTCCATCCCGCCCACGGCGAGAAGCCCCGGGATGACCACCAGCAAATAGGCGGCGGCGAGAAAACCGGTGAGACCGGCCAGACACTCTGTGCGCACGGTACTGCCGCGCGTATGCAGTGCAAAACGACGTTCAAGCCAGCTCCCTGGTGCTGGCGAATTAACGGTGTTGTCGGCCATTATCCGGCTCTCCTTCGGTATTATTGTGTAGTGTCCGGGGTTTCCCGGTAAGAAATCAACGGATCGACAATCTGGCGCGTGCTGCCATCGGTCAGTCCAAGATCGGTCAAATGCGGCCCGGCGTTGCAGGCAAGGCACGTTCCTTCAATCGCTTTAAAGACACGATACGGCGGTTCCCAGTCGGCAATCTGGCTACTGCGTTCGCGCAGCTCACGGAACTGGCGCGCCAGTTCCGCAGGGGCGAGTTCTGACAACATCCCCGCAATGGGCATCGCCACATGGGCGATCACGTCCCCGTTCTGGACCAGCGCCATCCCGCCGCCGCTGCTGATCAGCGTGTTGGCGGCCAGCGCCATGTCATTTGGATCGCGCCCCAGTACCACCAGATTGTGTGAATCGTGGGAGTAGCTGGTGGCAATAGCTCCCCGCAGCTCTCCCCAGCCTTCAAGCAGGGCGATTTGCGGTTTTGCCGCGTGGCGTGCGTGGCGATGCTGAACCCAGATCAGGCTAAAACCAGCCGGTATGTCAACGCGTCCGTTACGCACCTGAACGTCAATTTCACCCCAGCGGGTAAAGCGTGCGCCGCTGATATGGTGCAGCCGCGCCACACCGTGCTTCGCGTTGTCGATGTGCATACAAAAATCGGCAGCGACCCGCGCCGTCAGGCGCACGGTATCACGGGGCAGCGTCAGAGGCGTATCGACAAGCGGCTCGATCATCGCTCCGTCACGGGCAATGCATTTTCCGGCGACGTACACCTGGCGAGCCGTCAGTTTATCCAGTGAATCGAACACCACCAGGTCCGCACGACGGCCCGCGGCAATCAGCCCGAGATCGTTACGCTGCAGGCGAAGGGAGGCGTTCAGGGTGGCAAACCGCAGCGCATCCGTTGCCGGAAGACCATGTTCAATCAGCAGGTTGAGCAGGGCGATGATGCCACCTTTTTCCATCAGCATGTCTGGCGGCACATCGTCGGTGCAGACCGTGATTTGCGACGAAAGATGCGGCAGCGTTTTCAGCGCGCTGACAATATCCGGCAGCAGATAAGGATGCGAGCCGCGGATCTCCAGCGTCAGCCCGGCGCGCAATTTTTCCAGCGCGTCCTCGGCGGAGGTGAGTTCATGGTCAGAGGTGATGCCCGCAGCCAGATACGCCTGTAAGTCCGCGCCACTGAGTCCTCGCGCATGGCCTTCAATCAGCTTTCCACTTTCCAGCCCGGCCTGCAGGATCTCCAGCATACGCTGACTGCCATTCAGCACCCCGTGCATGTCCATCACTTCCGCTACGCCGCGCACTTCCGGCCAGCCGAGCAGGGTATTCATCTCTTCGCCCGCAAAGTCTGCGCCTGACATCTCCAGCCCCGGCGTGGAAGGGACGCTCGATGGTGCCGCGACCATCACCTGCAGCGGCAGGTTGCGGCTCGCCTCTATGGCAAAGCGGACGCCCTCAATCCCCAGCACGTTCGCCAGCTCGTGCGGATCCCAGAAAACGGCGGTGGTGCCCTGCGCCAGTACAATCTCCGCGTAGCGTGCGGGCAGCAGGTGCGAGCTTTCAAGGTGAACATGCGTGTCCATCAGCCCCGGAGAGAGGAACTGATTGTTCAGGTCATGCGTCTCATGCGCATCGTTGCGGCTGCCGCGCGGATGGACGCTGGCGATAAGCGAACCGACGATACCCACATCCGCGTCGCGGATCTCACCGGTTGCCATATCAACAATTCGGGTATGTGTGAGCAACAGATCAAACGGCGTGTCGCCTCGTGCAGCCATAACGGCGCGGCGTCGGGTATCGGCAGTCATGCAATTAACAGTTCCAGCATTGAAATATTGACGTTACTCTATGCACCCGGCAAACGTTTGCCCAGTTGATAAAATTTATCGCCCGATAACCCCGGGTTATTCTGTGACGGGTATAATGGATAATGATGACGGAACCCTGGCAGCGCTTGCCTGCGCTCTCCCTTCGACAGCTACAGTATTTTGTCACTCTGGCGCAGCTGCGTCATTTTACGGATACCGCCAGTAAGCTGGCTATCAGCCAGCCGGCACTCAGTAGCGCCTTGCGGCAAATCGAAACGGTACTCGGCGGCAAACTGGTCAATCGTACCGCGTCGGCGGTCACGCTGACCGAGCTGGGTCACGCCATTCTGCCACACGCCCAGCGGGTGCTCAGCGTGGCGCAGCTGGCGTTTGATGATATGCAGCAGATTGTGCAGGCCGGCGGTGACGGCACGGTGCGTATCGGCCTGGTACCCTCAGTCAGTTCGTTGCTTTTCCCGCTGCTGCCGCAGACGCTGGCGCAGGCTTTTCCGCGCCTGAGAGTGGAGTTTCACGACCAGACCAATGATGCGCTGGTGGCGCAACTGCTGAAAGGGCAGATTGATTTTGGCATCGGGGCGCTGGACAGTTCGGTACCCGAACAGCTGGACGTGTTCCCGCTGCAGGAAGATCCGTTTGTGGCAGTGTTGCATTGCGACGATCCGCTTGCCGCGTCGGCACATGTTCCCTGGAAACAGCTGGTGGGCCGGGATATTGCCGTGTTCTCAAAAGGAAATATTCAGCGGCTGGTCAATGCGCTTGCCGAAAGCCACCGTCTGTCTCTGCAGACCCGTTATCAGGTGGACTATATCGAGACGCTATACGGGCTGGTGCGCTCGAAGCTTGCCGTGGGGATATTGCCGCAACTGTACACCACGCACCTGCAGGACCCGCAGCTTAAGGTGGTCCACCTTCAGCAACCGGCCCTGGCGCGTACGGTGGCGCTGATGCGAGCCCCGCAGGCGCTGCCTGCGCTCATTGAATCCTGCTTTACCCTGATGGTGGATACCTTACGCACCAGGTAGGGCGACACTTCTTTACAGCGAAACGGTGCGTAGCTCGCTAAGATGACCTTCGTTAAATCACGAGGTCACAATGGAAAACCGCAAATTTAGCAAACTGCGCCGCTGGGCGCGGGAAGGGATCATACTCGCTCTGCTGGCGCTGGCCGTGATGTGGGGCGTGGATCAGTACCGCAAGCCGTCATTACCCGCCACGTTTAGTGCCACTCCGATGCAGGACATTAATGGCACGCTGCACGACATTGCGGCGCTCAGTCAGGACCGGCCGCTGTTGATCTACGTATGGGCGACATGGTGCAGCATCTGCCGTTATACCACGCCTGCGGTCAATAAACTGGCAGAAGAGGGTGGCAATGTGGTGAGTGTTGCCATGCGTTCCGGGGATGACGCAAAGCTTGCGCGCTGGGTTGAAAAGAAACAGCTGAAAATGCCGGTGGTCAATGATGAAAACGGTGCGCTGTCGCGGCAATGGCAGGTAAGCGTTACGCCGACGCTGGTGCTGGTATCCAAAGGCAATGTCGTCAGTACAACAACGGGCTGGACAAGCTACTGGGGATTGAAAGTCAGGATGTGGTGGGCAGGGTTATAAAAATAGCCCCTCTCCCGATGGGAGAGGGGCTTTGCATTACTTCGCCAGAACTTCCTGCGCAGTGCGCTCAACCAGAGACAGCAGGATTTTAATATCCTCCAGCGTCACGGTTGGGTTCAGCAGTGTCAGTTTCAGACAGGTCACGCCGTTATGTTCGGTCACGCCGACGTTTGCACGGCCGGACTCCAGCAGCGCATCACCAATTTTCTGGTTCAGCAGGGCGATACCTGCATCATCTGCCTGCACCTCGCCACGGAAGCGGAACAGCACGCTTGCCAGCTGTGGCTGCATAACCAGTTCCAGAGCAGGCTGCTCTTTCACATAAGCCGCAACCTGCTGTGCCAGCGTCACGCCGTGATCGATGATCGCCGCGTATTGCTCCTGACCCAGCGCTTCCAGGCTCATCCACAGCTTCAGCGCGTCGAAACGGCGCGTGGTCTGCAGCGATTTGGACACCAGGTTCGGCACGCCGGCTTCTTCGTCGAACTCAGAGTTCAGGTAAGCCGCCTGATAGCGCATCAGTTCATAGTGGCGCGCTTCTTTCAGCAGGAATGCGCCGCAGCTGATGGTCTGGAAGAACTGCTTGTGGAAGTCCAGGGTAACGGAATCCACCAGTTCAATGCCGTCCAGGTAGTGACGATACTGCTCAGACATCAGCAGCGCGCCGCCCCAGGCCGCATCAACGTGTACCCAGATATTCTGCTTCGCCGCCAGTTCAGCAATGGCGCGCAGCGGATCGATAGCACCAGCGTCGGTGGTACCTGCTGTCGCCACGATCGCCAGGATCTGCTCGCCGTTGACATTGCACTGCTCGATTTTCGCCGCCAGATCGGTCAGATCCATGCGGGAGAATTCGTCAGTTTTTACCTGCACGACGGACTGGTAACCCAGACCCATCAGCGCCATGTTTTTCTGCACGGAGAAGTGCGCATTTTCCGAGCACAGCACGCGGATCTTACGCAGATCGCCCGTCAGACCATCCTGCTGAACGGAGTGGCCCTGACGCGCGAAGAACGCATCACGTGCCAGCATCAGACCCATCAGGTTGCTTTGGGTGCCACCGCTGGTGAAGACACCCGCGTCGCCAGCCTGATAACCCACGCGGGTACGCAGCCATTCGATCAGTTTGATCTCGATAATGGTTGCGGACGGGCTTTGATCCCAGGAGTCCATGCTCTGGTTAGTGGCGTTAATCAGCACTTCCGCCGCCTGGCTAACGACCAGGCTCGGGCAGTGCAGGTGCGCCACACACTGCGGGTGATGAACGGACAAACTGTCTTTCAGGAAGAACTCTACGGCGCGTTCAATCGCCGCTTCGTTACCCAGCCCTTTCGGGTTGAAATCCAGCTTAATGCGGTCGCGCAGTTCCGCGACCGTTTTGCCCTGATACATCTCAGGCTGCTTCAGCCACTGCATCACAGCCTGAGTGCTTTGTTCAATCGCCTGCTGGTAAGCTTCAATGCTCTGCGCAGAGGAGAACAAAATTGGGTTTGAATCAGACATCGTAATCAACAACTCCGGTTACGCCGGGCGAACGCCCGCAGCAAGCAGTGCCTGCTCGAATTTATCCAGGAAGACTTTCAGCTCATCATCGCTGATCAGCAGAGAAGGCAGCAGACGCAGAACGATACCGTTACGACCACCACGCTCCAGAATCAGACCGGCTTCGAAGCACTTCTTCTGAATCAGAGCAGACAGCTCGCCATCACCCGGGAAGCAACCCATGTGGTCTGCCGCTTCGTGTGGCTTAACGATCTCAATACCGATCATCATGCCCAGACCGCGAACGTGGCCGATAACCGGATAGCGTTTCGCCATCTCGTTCAGCTGGCCTTTCAGCCATTCGCCCTGTGCCGCCACTTTGCCCGCGATGTTCTGATCTTTCAGGATTTTCAGCGTCGTCAGACCGGTTGCCATCGCCAGCTGGTTGCCGCGGAAGGTGCCGGTGTGGTGACCTGGTGCCCAGGCATCGAACTGCTTTTTGATACCCAGCACAGCCAGTGGCAGACCGCCGCCAACCGCTTTAGACATCACGATGATGTCTGGCTCAATGCCAGCGTGTTCGAAGGCGAAGAATTTACCGGTACGGGCAAAGCCAGCCTGAACTTCGTCGAGGATCAGCAGAATGCCGTGTTCCTGAGTCACTTTACGGATGCGCTGCAGCCACTCAACCGGAGCCGGGTTCACGCCGCCTTCACCCTGAACGGCTTCCAGAATGACCGCAGCAGGTTTGCGCACGCCGCTTTCTACGTCGTTGATCAGGTTTTCGAAATAGTAGGTCAGCGCTTTCACGCCAGCCTCACCGCCGATACCCAGTGGGCAACGGTACTGGTGTGGATAAGGCATGAACTGCACTTCTGGCATCATACCGTCTACCGCTTCTTTCGGAGACAGGTTACCGGTCACGGAGAGTGCGCCGTGAGTCATACCGTGGTAACCACCCGAGAAGCTGATAATACCGCTACGGCCGGTGACTTTTTTCGCCAGCTTCAGCGCCGCTTCCACGGCGTCAGCACCGGATGGACCGGTGAACTGCAGGCAGTACTCTTTGCCCTGACCAGGCAGCAGAGAGAGCAGGTATTCGGAAAACGCGTCTTTCAGAGGCGTAGTCAGATCCAGAGTATGTAACGGCAAGCCGCTGGTAATGACATTTTGGATGCTTTTCAGCACATCAGGGTGGTTATGGCCAAGCGCGAGGGTGCCTGCGCCTGCTAAACAGTCAAGGTATTCTTTATTATCTGCATCGGTGATCCACACGCCTTCTGCTTTAGTAATAGCTAAAGGCAGTTTGCGCGGATAACTCCTGACGTTAGATTCAAACTCGGCCTGACGGGCCAGATAGGTTTCGTTGCTTTTGTGGGCATCTACGGTGTCAATACGGACTTTATCCGTCATCATATCACTCCTACAACCGCCGCTTCGTTATGAGCCACGATTGAATAAAAAGTTAAAAAACAGATGGGGGCCTGAAAAAAACGCCGCCAATATAGAGCCTTTTGCCACGGGGCTCAATGGTTAATTTGTTTACTGTTTTGTGACAGAGGGCACAGGGGAGGGGAACTCCCCGTTTTAAGAAAGAAAATTACGTTCTATGTGCAATAAAAACAGCCAGTTACGAGGGCATTGTCAGAACTGTAAAAACAGAGAAAAGAGTGTGACAAATCGTGCCTTTCGTCGAAGAAAAAGGAGGCACATGGCCTCCTTGCGATCGTTATTTCTGCGTAACCTGCAAAATGCCGTGGTCGCGACCCTTCGTTTTATTCCAGGATGCACCGGTAATACCGTTCTCATCAAGGCTTAAAGAGATAACGAACCCGCCGCCATGGATTTCATAGAAGTTTGCGTTCACACGCTTAACGGTTGCTTTCTTACCATTAACGGTGGCGCTAAAAAAACCGTTTGAAATCGTGGCATTAAGCGCATCCGATGAGAATGACGCTTCACGCATCGGATCGTGGATCGCTGCGGATGACGGCTGTGCCGCGTTTTGGGCTTTGTTTTTGTGGATATCGCAAGTGCCATCGTTGGCGTTTATTTCAGTACATCCCGAACGCGCTAATTGAGCACGATAGTGTGCGTTTATCGCATGAGCCGGCGTCGCCGCGACAGTGAACAACAGAGCAATTAAAGTTAATCGCGTTTTCATTGTTAAACCTTAGTTGTGGTGAGTGTGTTTATTCGTCTCTGTCGCTCTGGCCGCATTTGCATAAGCCGCAGACAGGGACGCATCATTTATGCTTTGTTGCCTTTGTTGTTCGGATAAATAGCACGTGTCATAGCTGACCCCACTCGCTGTGCAATTCGCGATACGCTGGGCGGGCGATACACACCCCGCCAGCACGAGTGCGCCAGCCACGGTGATTAATACTTTTTTCATTTTATTACCTTATAAACTACACAGATAATAGGACACATACATCACGCCGATCCAAATTCCGACACCCAATAGCATCAGATACAGGGCCGCTGAGATAAATATATATCTGGACATGTTTTTGACTATCATCGCTATTCTCATCAGAGACGAGCGGGTTATAAACGTAATTGTGTTTTTTATTGTGGTGGTTTTTGTATTTATTTAAAAGCCCATTCCGATACCAACAGAAGCACCCATATTATTGGCGGTATCATCAGAGAAACTCACTTTCCCGATGACATGTGAATTGAAGTTCACCGATGCTCCTACTGCGAGGGCACTTTCACCATTATAAGTCGCACCACCGGCAGAGAACATGACGCGTTGATCTGTTTGTACTTGCGGTAACCCCGCCATCGCCATTGCGCCTGAAATACCGGCATTGGCCTGCTTCTTATTATTATCCACTTCATCGCGCAATGATTTAAATTGCTGACTGGTGTTATTATTCATTGCCTGTAATGTTTGTTTGGTTGCCTGCAGATCCTGAGCGGTTGTGGTAATAGCCTGGCTATTATTAGCGACTTTTGTTTGTGTTACCGTGTCTACCTGCATGCGTGTCACTGTGGTTGTCACGCCGTCTTTACCATTATGACCATTAATGCCGTCACGCCCTTTAATTCCCGTTACACCTTGAGCACCTGTCGCGCCGGTATCGCCTTTCGCGCCTTTTTTACCATCCACACCGTTAACAGCTTTTGGCGCATTTTCTAAAATAGATCTAAGACGTTGTGCGTCAGTTACATTGCTATCAAGATGAGAACCCACCAAAGCGATATTGTTATATTTCGGCGTGGGAACGCCCTGCGGTTTGACAGACGGTGTAAGGCTAACAAAATGGGTAGCTGTCTGTACGGGTATATTGTATGGCTGTTTGACTGGAGCATCAGAAATGTGATGCTCATTTGTAGGATGCTGCGAGCCGTTCAATTTCTGTGGAGTCAGGTTGGCCATCGCAACACCTGGCTGAGCAACCGGTGTTGGTGTTTTTTGCGCTACGGTTAACGTTGCGGCAGGAATGACGGTCCGTGGTGGAGGCGTGAAAACACTCTGGTTATTTTTAGCATCAATATACGCTGCACCAAACACGCTGGGGGGGATGGCTGGTGTTAACGGTGTCGGCGTTTTTTGTGCTGCGGTCAAGGACGTCGCAGGAATCACAATTTTGGACGGTACCTGTTGAGCAACCGGTGTTGGTGTTTTTTGCGCTACGGTTAACGTTGCGGCAGGAATGACGGTCCGTGGTGGAGGCGTGAAAACACTCTGGTTATTTTTAGCATCAATATACGCTGCACCAAACACGCTGGGAGGGATGGCAGGTGTTAATGGTGTCGGCGTTTTTTGCGCTGCGGTTAACGTCGCGGCAGGAATGACGGTCCTTGGCGGAGGCGTGAAAACACTCTGGTTATTTTTAGCATCAATATACGCTGTACCAAACACGCTGGGGGGGATGGCAGGTGTTAATGGTGTCGGCGTTTTTTGTGCTGCGGTTAACGTCGCGGCAGGAATAACAACATTAGACAACACGTTATTAGCAACAGGAGTGGGTACCTTATTAGGTACCATGTGAGGTTGCATCAACGGAGTGACTGTCGGTGTTGGTGGATTTGGTCTGGAAGGCATCGCAACAACGGGAGCACGCATAATCTCTGCAATTCGAGCATTTGCATTTTCTAATGTTTCCTCGGTCTTATGATAAAAATCCCAATCTTGCTGGTTAAAGTTGGCGCGATCATTGTTATATTTCAGAATTATAAATCTATTCAGCCGAGCAGCAGCATTTGCTTCAGTCCTTACTTGCTGAATCGCGTCTGACTTTTCTTGCAATGAAAAGTAAGTGGTAGCAAATACAGAACCAGAAATAGCCGAAAGAGTAATAGACGCTATAGCTGTTTTGATAAATTTCATTAGAAAGTTCTCATCATTAAATCAATAAAGATCAGATTGCTATCCTGGCGGGAAGATACAACCTCTTGTTATATCTGGGATAAATTACGAAATTTTGGTTTGATAACTTATTTCGTAACGCGTGGCAACTATCTATCAATGTACAATAATAATTATTGATCTAAATCATAAATAGCATGAATAGCTAAACGGGTGATCTATAGTGCTTTTGGTTTTAAACTCATAAAATACAATGAGTTAGTTATTTTTGGTGAATGAGTGAAAGAAGAGTTCCGAAATATTAACACTTAAGTAATCCTTATGTGTTTTAAGCAAAAATGGTGCAAAATGTTCAAAATAGTTAATACCTATTTATACGTTGCCTTTACTTCTTTATTTTCGAATCTGACTTATGTTTTGAATGAAAGTTACAGTGAGGGTGTTTATATTGTGGGTTTTTTCCTGAAAAAATATTTATGTTGAAAATTAAAGCGAGAAAGTGTTCAGGCCAAATTGCAATAAATGCGTGAGTGTAATGTTATAAAAAGGAAAAAATAAGCAGGTGAGTCTGTATCAGAAAATTCATTACGCTATCGCTGTGTGATATCACTCTGCCCGGTACCGTGATAACTCGAAAGCCCTTGCACCTGGCCTGCCGCCGCGGTTACACTAAATGGTAGCAATGAGTATCATTTAATTTATTGTATTATAAGTATTTTGACTCGGGGTGCCCTTCTTTGTGAAGGCTGAGAAATACCCGTATTACCTGATCTGGATAATGCCAGCGTAGGGAAGTCAGATGCCTCCCCTGGTCATCGCTTCTTCACGCAAGGCAGGAGCGAACCTATGCAGCCTGACCTGCTCGATTTACACGTTTTACATCACTTCCGAACCCGTTCCCCGCTCACGCACTGTATGACCAACGATGTCGTGCAAACCTTTACGGCCAACGTTCTGCTGGCGCTTGGCGCTTCTCCGGCAATGGTAATTGAAGCCGAAGAGGCCGAGCAGTTTGCCGGGATGGCCGATGCGCTGCTGATTAACGTCGGTACCCTCACCACGCCCCGCGCCCAGTCGATGCGGCGGGCCATCGAGAGCGCGGTGGCGGCAGGCAAGCCCTGGACGCTTGACCCGGTTGCGGTGGGCGCTCTGGCGTTCCGTACCCGCTTTTGTCATCAAATCCTTGCCCTGAAACCAGCCGCCATTCGCGGCAATGCTTCGGAAATTCTCGCCCTTGCGGGGATGAGCGCAGGGGGACGCGGTGTGGATACCACCGACACCGCCGCCGCCGCGCTACCCGCCGCGCAGGCGCTGGCTCGCCAGACCAATGCCATTGTGGCGGTGACGGGGGAGGTGGATTACGTCACCGACGGCCAGCGCACCCGAACGGTTGCGGGCGGCGATCCGTTAATGACCCGCCTGGTGGGCACCGGGTGTGCGCTCTCGGCGGTGGTGGCGGCGAGTTGTTCCCTGCCGGGGGATCGGCTGGATAATGTTGCCGCTGCCTGCGGATGGATGAAGCGCGCCGGAACGATCGCCGTTGCGCAGTCTTACGGGCCGGGCAGCTTTGCCAGCGCGTTCCTTGATGCGCTGCACAACCTGGAGGGGGAGGCATGAAACGAATTAATGCTCTGACGATTGCCGGTACCGATCCAAGCGGCGGTGCTGGTATCCAGGCCGACCTGAAAACGTTCTCCGCCCTGGGCGCCTATGGCTGCTCGGTGATCACCGCGCTGGTGGCGCAAAACACGCGCGGCGTGCAATCGGTCTACTGTATCGAGCCTGATTTTGTCGGTGCACAGCTGGACTCGGTGTTCAGCGATGTGCGCATCGATACCACCAAAATCGGGATGCTGGCGGAAACGGATATCGTCGAGGCGGTGGCTGAGCGGCTGCAACGTTATCAGGTGCAAAATGTGGTGCTTGATACGGTGATGCTGGCTAAAAGCGGCGACCCGCTGCTCTCTGTATCTGCTGTTGAGACATTGCGCAAGAAACTGCTGCCGCAGGTGGCGCTGATTACGCCAAATCTGCCTGAAGCGGCCGCACTGTTAGACGCGCCGCACGCGCAGAATGAACGTGAAATGAAAGAGCAGGGGAATGCCCTGCTGGCGATGGGGTGCGGCGCGGTGCTGATGAAAGGCGGCCATCTTGATGACGATGAAAGCCCGGACTGGCTCTTTACCCGTGACGGTGAACTGCGTTTCACGGCCCCGCGTGTGCACACCAAAAATACCCACGGTACGGGGTGCACGCTCTCTGCCGCGCTGGCGGCGCTGCGTCCACGGCACAACAGCTGGGGCGATACGGTACGCGAGGCCAAAACGTGGCTCTCCGCCGCGCTGGCAAAAGCCGATACTCTGGAAGTGGGTCACGGTATTGGGCCGGTTCATCATTTTCATGCATGGTGGTAAGCCAGTATACTGGCAGGAAACACCACGCCTGAGAAAACAGAGATGGAACAAGCGCATACCCGGTTAATCGCTCAACTGAATGAACGGATCGCCGCGCCCGACAACATGCCGCTGTATCTGAAATTTGCCGAAACGGTAAAAAACGCGGTACGCAGCGGGATGCTGGAGCACGGCAATATTCTGCCCGGCGAGCGCGATCTGAGCCAGTTAACCGGGGTGTCGCGCATTACCGTGCGCAAAGCGATGCAGGCGCTGGAAGAAGAGGGCGTGGTAACGCGTGCCCGGGGTTACGGGACACAGATCAACAACATCTTTGAATATTCGCTCAAGGAAGCGCGCGGGTTTTCCCAGCAGGTGGTGCTGCGCGGTAAAAAACCTAACACGCTATGGGTGAATAAACGGGTGGTGAAGTGTCCGGAAGAGGTGGCCAGCCAGCTGTCGGTCCCCCCGGACAGCGAGGTATTCTTGCTTAAGCGCATTCGTTACGTTGACGATGACGCGGTGTCGATTGAGGAGTCCTGGGTTCCGGTTGAGTTAATTCACGACCCGGATGCCATTGGTATCTCGCTCTACGACTACTTCCGTAGTCAGAATATCTTTCCGCAACGCACCCGCTCCCGGGTCAGCGCCCGGATGCCGGACAGCGAGTTTCAGGCGCATATTAGTATGGATGACAAAATACCGGTACTGGTGATCAAGCAGGTTGCGCTTGACCAGCAGCACCGGCCGATTGAGTACAGCATCAGCTACTGTCGCAGCGACCTATACGTCTTTGTGTGCGAGGAGTAATGCCTCGCGCGTCGGCGCGCAATCCCCGCCGCGGTGGCTGACCACCCAGGCCGCCACGGCATTCCCCAGCGTTACGGCATCCGCCAGACGCCATCCTGCCGCCAGACCGGCAAGCGTACCGCCCGCATGGCTGTCGCCTGCGCCAATGGTATCGACGACGGTGGCGGGAAACGCGGGAACATAACCTGATGCGTCGCCTTCATACCAGGCTGCGCCATCTTTGTCGTGGCGAATAATCAGCGCGGCGTCATAACGGTGCTGCCACTGCACGCCTAAGGTATCAACGTCCATGCCAGCGCGCTCAGCGGCAATCTGCGCCTCCTGACGATTGAGTGACACGATGGGTTTCAGGGCCATGATCCGCGCCATCAGCGCGTCGGGAATATCGGCAATGCGGGGGCCAAAATCGATAAACGCGGTGACATTTTCCAGCGATTCCAGCCAGCGTGTGAGCAGTTCACCCGATGGCGATGCCAGCTGATAGCCGGACAGATATACCAGGCTACCCGGCGGGACATTCAGCCCATCCAGCCAGTGCGGCTGCCACTGGTTCTCCACGCCGCTGAACGACATAAAGGTGCGTTCGCCGTCAGGCTCTACCAGCGCCAGACACCAGCCGTTATCGCCTGCTTCGGCCTCCACGGCGCTGTGCAGATCCTGCCTCGCCATGGCGTTACGGATGATCTCCGCCCATACGCCGTGGCCGACGGGCAGGGCGTTTTGCGCCGCAATGCCGAGCCGCTTCAGGGCGATGGCAATATTCAGCGCACAGCCGCCGATATTCACCCCCTGTTGTTTCAGCTCGATGTCGCACCCGCGCCAGGGCAGGGCGTACGCGTCGGCGATCACGTCGATCACCGCCGCGCCCAGCACCGTAACCGGGCGTGTGGCCTGTAATGTTTCAAGACGTTGGGCTAACGTACTCATACGCCCTCCCTTTGCTCCCGGTAGTGCAGCAGTTTTTCGCAGTAGTGGTCAAAATTGAGCCGGTTTACGGTGTCGAGTTCATCCTTCAGCGCCGGGTCAATCGCCTGCACGCCGTGCAGTGCCCCGCAGATGGCCGTTGCCATCGCTCCGATGGTGTCCGTATCACCGCCGAGGTTGGCGCACAAAATTGCGCAGCGGTTCGGATCCGTACCGGCCAGCTCCACCATCGCAATCGCCGCCGGAACGGATTCGATGGTGCTGGTGCCCGCACCAATGAGCTGATAAATCTGCTCGCTGGCGGAGTCGACGCCATGGGCTTCCCGCACGGTCTTAAGCGCCAGCTCGATACGTGCCGCCAGCGAGGCGCTAAAGGTGGTGGTTTTCGCCTCCTGTGCATAGCGGGCAATGCCGGGCAGGGCATCGACGATGTTCTGCCAGCGCTCACCGTCGATGGCGCGCGAAACTGCCCAGGCAATCACCACGGCCCCGGCGATGGCGAGGTCCGATTTATGCGTCGGGCTGGAGGCCAGCGCGACCTGCCCGACAAAATGTTCCAGCCGCGTCGCCGGTAGCAGGCAGCCCAGCGGGGAAGCCCGCATCGCCGCCCCGTTGGTCACGCCGTTGTTGTCCAGTTCGCTGACGGGTTTGCCGTCGCGGATGGCGTTCAGCGCGATTTTTGAGGTGGGCCCCAGCACGTTTTTATTAAAGGCATCGAAATCCAGCGCCCAGTTCAGGATATGTTTGCCGATGACATCCGCGTCAATCTCCCCGTCGCATTCGATAATCGCATCGGCCAGGCACAGCGCCATCGAGGTATCATCGGTGAACTCCGCGCGCTTGAAATAGCAGGCCGCGTTATTCTCTGCCGGGCCGGGTAAGAAGCGGTCGATCCAGCCGAAGTGCGCTTTGACGCGCTTTCTCGGCCACAGCTCGGAGGGCATCCCCATCGCATCACCTAACGCCTGCCCGTAAAGAGCACCGAGAATACGTTCTTGTTTCATTTAACTTCCCCTTGTGTCAGCGCAGCATCGCCATCAACCACCTCAATTGCGGTGATCTCTTTGTCCGATTCGCGGAAAAACAGCATAAACAGCACGGCAATCACGGCAATCATGATCGCCCCGAATGTCCACATTCCGGCCCAGTTGAAGGTCAGTCCATTCACCGGCTCTTTGTAAGCGAACATTTTTTCCATCATCACGCCGCCCAGGCGGTAACCCAGCAGGCTACCAAAACCCTGACAGCACAGCGTAATCAGGCCTTGTGCGGCGGTGCGCATATGCACCGGCGCTTTTTTATCCACGTAGATATACGCGGTTACATAGTAGAAGTCGTAGCTCACCCCGTGCAGCAGAATGCCGAGGAACAGCAACGCATAGGTGAAGTACTGTTCCGCTCCGCCGTAAACAAAGAAGCCGTAGCGGATGGCGGCCGTGAGCAGGCCCAGCAGTAAGACCTTCTTAATACCAAAGCGTTTAGTGAAGAACGGCAGCGCCAGCATAAAGAAAATTTCCGAGAACTGGCCGAGCGTCATCCAGCCGGTGGCGTTTTTCATCCCCACCTCGGTGAGATAACCGTTGGCGAAGATGTAGTAGAAGGCCAGCGGCATCGCGAACAGGAAAGAGCAGAAGAAGAACACCAGGAAGTTTTTGTCGCGCAGCAGGATCAGCGCGTCCAGACCGAGCATCACTTTGAAATCCAGTTTGCCGGTACTTTTCGGCGGCGTATTCGGCAGGAACAGAGCAAACACGCCCAGCAGGGCGGAACTGGCTGCGGTCATCAGCAGCGGAATATTGGTATCAGAGATATCGCTATAGCCCAGCATCTGCGGCAGGAACCCACATGCCAGACCGGAGGCGATCCAACCGATAGTGCCCATCACGCGAATACGCGGGAAATCGGCTTCCACGTCATCGACGTTGGCGAAGGCAATACTGTTGGTCAGCGCAATGGTGGGCATATAGGTGAGGGAGTAGGCCAGCAACAGCGGGAAGAAGGTGCTGAACTGGGTTTGCTGTGCGGCGAAGTACATCAGAATGGCACCGGCAAACATCAGCACCGCCAGCACTTTCTGGGCGGCAAAGAAGCGGTCGGTTAGCGAGCCGACGAGAATAGGCGACAGGATCGCCGCAATGGCCGTACAGGCGTAGGACCAGCCAATCTCCCCGGCGGTAAAGCCGCTTTTGCTCAGCCATAGCCACAGCGGCACAAACCACGCTCCCCAGATAAACCATTCAACAAACATCATGAATGACAGTTGGACTTTCGTTTTCATTGTTTAATCCTGCATGTCAGTGAGAGTACGCCTTTAACATACCATTCAATAATACCTTTAAAATACCTTTGTGGTGATTGTTTGATCAATGTAACAGTTTTGTTGTACACGAATCGAGCCAGCAGATTGTGCTGAAAAAAAATGCAAATGCTGGAAAATCTGTTAAGTCGGTACCAGGCTTAGTCTGCCCATAAAAATGTGGGTCTGGATAAACACTCACCGACATGACGTCGGAATTACGGGAGCATCGCTATGACTGATATTGCGCAGTTGCTTGGCAAAGACGCCGACAGCCTTTTACAGCATCGTTGTATGACCATTCCAGCCGACCAGCTTTATCTGCCCGGCCACGACTACGTTGATCGCGTGATGGTGGATAACAACCGTCCACCGGCCGTGCTGCGAAATATGCAGACGCTCTATAACACCGGGCGGCTGGGCGGTACCGGGTATCTCTCGATTCTGCCGGTTGACCAGGGCGTTGAGCACTCGGCAGGCGCCTCCTTTGCAGCCAATCCGCTCTACTTTGATCCGAAGAACATTGTTGAGCTGGCGATTGAAGCGGGCTGTAACTGTGTGGCCTCTACCTATGGCGTGCTGGCGTCTGTTTCACGGCGTTATGCCCACCGCATCCCTTTCCTCGTCAAACTGAACCACAACGAGACTCTCAGCTACCCAACCGAATATGACCAGACCCTCTACGCCAGCGTGGAGCAGGCGTTCAATATGGGCGCAGTAGCGGTTGGGGCGACGATCTACTTCGGCTCTGAGCAATCCCGTCGTCAGATTGAAGAGATTTCCGCCGCCTTTGAACGCGCCCATGAGCTCGGGATGGTGACCGTGCTGTGGGCGTATCTGCGTAACTCCGCGTTCAAAAAAGACGGGGTGGATTACCACGTCTCAGCTGACCTGACCGGTCAGGCGAACCACCTGGCCGCAACCATTGGTGCTGACATCGTGAAGCAGAAAATGGCCGAGAATAACGGCGGCTATAAGGCGGTGAACTTCGGTTATACCGATGACCGTGTCTACAGCAAACTGACCAGCGATAACCCGATCGACCTGGTGCGCTACCAGCTGGCGAACTGCTACATGGGACGCGCCGGGCTGATTAACTCCGGCGGTGCGGCGGGTGGAGATACTGACCTGTCTGACGCGGTACGCACGGCGGTTATCAACAAACGCGCAGGCGGTATGGGGCTGATCCTCGGCCGTAAGGCGTTTAAGAAATCAATGGCTGACGGCGTGAAGCTGATCAATGCGGTTCAGGATGTCTATCTGGACAGCAAAGTGACGATCGCCTGAGTACTCCCTCTCCCGGTGGGCATAATGCCTGCACAGACGGCCCCCTCTCCCTTTGGGAGAGGGCTGGGGTGAGGGGATTAGCGCAGAAGCACGCAATCCGGCGGTAATCGGCACTGCAGCGCACCGGGCAACACCTCAATGCGGAACTGCGTCCCGCTCAGCGGTTCACCATCAAGGTTAAACGTCATACCGTGTGGGGCATTCACCTCAAACCATGCCGATTTCCCGGCGATGATATTTGGACTCTCTTCCGGTTGCGTCAGCGTGGTGAATAGTGCAGGCAGCAGTCCGTCGCCGGTGAAAATGCGCAACTGAAGCTGACCGTCATTAATTAGCGCCTCCGGGCACAGCTGCTGCCCGCCGCCTGCCTGACGACCGTTGCCAATGCCAATCACCAGCGCGTCGCCCTGCCACTGGAAATCCTCGCCGCGAATTTCGCAGCGGTCAGGCTTGAGGGTGTCCATGCGCATCAGACCGTGGATCAGATAAGAGACACCGCCCAGCGCCGCTTTGAGTTTTTCCGGCGTTTCGCTGGTGATCCGCGTGCCGAACCCGCCCGTCGCCATGTTGATAAAGCAGGTTTTGTCATTCACCTGCGCAATGTCCACGGCGGTAGCTTTGCCGAGGATCGCCAGTTGCAGGGCTTTACTCAACTCCTCCGGAATGCCGGCGCTGGTGGCAAAATCATTGGCGGTACCGAGCGGTAAAATGCCCATCACCGGACGGTCTTCGGTGGGCAGGTCGACAAGCGCAGAGGCGATCTCATTGATGGTGCCGTCGCCGCCGCCGGAGATAATGGTTTCGACGCCCAACGTCAGGCCTTCATGGATATACCGTGCCGCGTCGCCTTTTTCCCACGTGACCCGTACATGGATCCGCGCCCCGTCTTCCCGCAAATCAGTGATTGCCTGACGCAGCAGATCGTTGCCTGCACTTTTACCATTGAGAATCAATAAACTGTCTGGATAGGTTGCCATCCTCGCTGCTCCCTTTTTTAGCGTTAGTAAGAGTGTATAGCAGTGAGGAAAAAAGCGGGTAAGAACTGGATGAAAGGGAAAAATAAGACCGCGTAAGCGGGGCCGTTATACCGCCAAACGAAGCCTGTAGCGCTTACATAGCATGCTCCTGTCACTTGCGGTTACCGTTTGAGCCTGACATTTGCTTTGCCTCAATTTTCAACTGCTTACGCCAGACACGGTTATGTAGCGTTAGCGCAATGGAACGGTAAAAAATCGATGTATTCATCCACCTGATATTCAGACAGAAAAATCCCAGACCCAATAAAGAGGTTATTTGCGGCGTGTAATTGTCAACGGGGCCGAATAAAAGCAAAATCCATGTCGAGAGGAAATAAACGATGCTCATCAAGCCTGTCAGCGTAATGACAAAAATATGCAGTTTATATCCAGACAAAGAACCCCGTGTCGTCATAAACATCGTGCTCATCACTGCCAGACAATACACACTTGCTGCACTGAATACTCCCATCATGACTTTAAACTCTGGCAATTCAAGCCAGCGAAACAGCATCAACCAGAGGGAAACCTGCAGCATGGCGTAGCAAAAAATAGCAAGTAAGGTACTCAATGCCAAAGGAATTCCTGTCATATGTACACCCACAGGAACGCCAAACTGCGCTTTTAACTCTTCTTTTAATGACTCAAGCTGATGGAGATCATCGGTCGCCATTTTACTTTTAACCACAGCACTTAATGCAAGGCTATTCTTAATGTATTTCATCATGGCTGGGTTAATAACTTCCTGTAAATGAAAAAGACTGAATTAAACCGAAAACATATTTACCCGTTTGTGCAACATTCTGCGGATTCCTGATATTACCTGAGATAGCGCTTCCAACAAAGGCTGAGGAGTTTGAAATGGTGTTTAACAACTCATGCTAAGAGCAACTGCAATGATTCCTCCGCCACGTCGACGATAGCAAACGCCCCGGTGCTGAAAACTCTCTTTCATCGCTGATGGTGTTGAACAATGGGCCCCGCGAGGCGTTAGCTTCTAAGTCGATAAAACCAGAGTTAAGAAAGGTAGATTGAAGTAAAAACGTCCATTATGCTGACCCCAGGTCGTTATGTGCCTTTACAGATTCAGGAAAAGGCCATTCGTTATGGTACCAGAACACCAGACCCACTAAAAAGCCTGGGCTTTTCCGGTACGAAGCGCGTATGTATAAGCTTGTGGAAGACAGGCAAAATAAAGGCACTTATATTTATAAGTCTTATCGTCTTGAGGTTTTGGTCAGAGAAACTGACTGGACTATCATGCATTTTCAGTACATGCCGTAAGGAGGGATCATGATAGATATCACAAGCGGTGACAGACACCTTAAATTAACGCCTTATGAAAGGCTGACTGAGCCCGAGGAGCCAGCTTATAGCCGTATTATGGTATGGGTTGAATTCTCAATCCCTGCCTTAAAAACGGCGTTTGCTGCAGAGTTTTTTGTCGGTCAGTTAGAGCAGTTCAGGCATGATATCCATGGCTTCCATCAGGCCTTAAAAACAGGGGCGAAATTTAAGGATATTAATTTAACCTCGGCATTTGAGCAGGTTGTGCTTAAGTTTCATCAGGCACATTTTGCCGGAGCTGTTGGCGTCAGCATGGTACTGAAGCCTGAAAACCATGCTGACAGTATTACGCTTGAGGATTCCTTCGATATTGATGAAAGCTATTTGCCAGACCTGCTCTCAGGTCTGGACGACATCATTTCATGGCAGAACTGACGCCTGAATGAAGCCATAAGACCGGCATTCAAAGTGCCGGTTTTTTTATGCCATTTTTCGCAATTTTCCCGTTTTAAGTCGCGCATGCATCGGTTGCATGAGTTTGCATTCGTCTTAATTCCCATGTTTGCCAGCCTGCTCCGTCGCTGGTGCGGTTCGGGGCTCTCTCAGTGCTCATGCGGTCTTATATCGATGTGGGTATTGGGTGAGCGTGACCAGAAACAAATCCTTTTATTTCATTTTATTAAAGCGAAAAAATAAGCCCACGTAAGGGAGATTACGCGGGCTAAGGAGGTGGTTCCTGGTACAGCTAGCATTTATGGGTTATGTTTTTCAGCGCTGGGGATAATACCCGTATTGAACGAAGCGGTATGTGATCCGATTCTAAGAATTTTCCCGGCATGAAAAAATTTCCCTGGTTGACTATTTACTATGCGGATTTCGGGTGCTTTCACCGTTGAAATTGCGCATCAGCAGGGCGAATTCCAGCTCCACCTCTTCCGGTACCGGCAGCCAGACGGTATGGCCATTGCCCGGCGCAACCTCAATCGCTTCGCCTTTGCCGTTCTCCAGGTGTTCCAGCGTGAAGTTCATGTTGCCCTGCGGGGTCATCAGCTCCAGGCTGTCGCCTTTGGTGAACTTGTTTTTCACCGCCACGGCGGCCAGCGCACCTTTGCGCTCGCCGGTAAAATCGCCGACAAACTGCTGACGTTCGGACACGGAGTAGCCGTGCTCGTAGTTCTGGTAGTCGTCATGGGTATGACGTCGCAGGAAACCTTCTGTGTAGCCGCGGTGTGCCAGGCCTTCCAGGGTTTCCAGCAGGCTGGTGTCGAACGGTTTACCGGCTGCCGCGTCGTCAATCGCTTTGCGGTACACCTGTGCGGTACGCGCGCAGTAGTAATAGGATTTGGTGCGGCCTTCAATTTTCAGGGAGTGCACGCCCATCTGGGTCAGACGTTCAACGTGGGCGACGGCGCGCAGATCTTTTGAGTTCATGATGTACGTGCCATGCTCGTCTTCAAAGGCGGTCATGTACTCGCCCGGACGTTTGGCCTCTTCAATCATAAACACGCTGTCGGTTGGCGCGCCGATGCCCAGCGTAGGCTCTACGTGAGTGACCGGGATCGGCTCATGCTTGTGGACGATATTCCCGATGTCGTCCTCTTTGCCTTCCTGGACGTTATATTCCCAGCGGCAGGCGTTGGTGCAGGTGCCCTGGTTCGGGTCGCGCTTGTTGATGTAACCGGAGAGCAGGCAACGCCCGGAGTAGGCCATGCACAGCGCACCGTGAACAAAAATTTCGATTTCCATATCCGGCACCTGGGTGCGGATCTCTTCAATCTCGTCGAGGGACAGTTCACGCGACAGAATGACGCGGGTCAGCCCCATCTGTTTCCAGAACTTCACCGTCGCCCAGTTCACGGCGTTAGCCTGCACGGAGAGGTGAATATCCATCTCCGGGAAGTTCTCCCGAACCAGCATGATTAAACCCGGGTCCGACATGATCAGCGCATCCGGCCCCATATCCACCACCGGCTTCAGGTCACGGATGAATGTTTTCAGCTTGGCGTTATGCGGCGCGATGTTCACCACCACGTAGAATTTTTTGCCCAGGGCATGCGCTTCGTTGATGCCGAGCTGCAGGTTCTCATGGTTGAATTCGTTGTTGCGCACGCGCAGCGAGTAGCGAGGCTGGCCCGCATAGACGGCGTCGGCACCATAAGCGAAAGCGTAACGCATATTTTGCAGCGTTCCCGCCGGGGAAAGGAGTTCCGGTTTAAACATGTTTGTTCTCGTTCTGATGACAGGTCAGATCCGCGTGCACCAGGTGCAGCGGTAAGGGGAGATCCCCCACTTTAAGGGCGGGCATTGTAGCGCTGCGTGACGGGGAGGTAAAGCGCCGGGTCGCGTCACCGCTCACCCGGCGTGCTTCGGGTTGTCAGGTATTGTCTTTTACCGTCTGGGTAGAACCGTTGGTTTTGACTGAGGCGATGCCCTTATCACGCGATTGTTCGGTCGCATACAGCTGGCTGCTGCCAATCACCTGATGGTTGCCCGCCTTAAGATTGAAATGGAACTTACCGTTAGAGGCGGTTTTCTTTTCGTAACGCTCATCCTGCGGGCTGTTCGTGCGTACGGAAGCAATACCGTTCTCAGCGGCGCTTTTACTGGTGTAAAGCTCACTGGTGAGAATAATCTCTCCGTTTCCCGCTTTCAGCACAAACCTGAATTGACCATCACTGCTCTTGTTTAATTCGAACCAACCAGACATAGGCACTCCTTGATCGACAGTTAACTTATCCGTACCAGTTATAAGTAAACGAACCGGTAAAAAGAGTATGGTTGATTCCTGAATTGATTCCAGAAAAGAAAAACCCGCCTGGTGGCGGGTTTCAGAGGTGGGGCGTCACGCAATCCTGCACGCATCCGCTTCCCATCGATACCCCACACCATACACCGCGCGAATAAATGACTGTTCGGCGTCGAGCGCTTCCAGCTTGCGGCGCAGGTTTTTGATGTGGCTGTCGATGGTGCGGTCAGTCACCACGCGGTAATCGTCATACAGGTGGTTCAACAACTGCTCGCGAGAGAAGACTTTCCCCGGTTCGTGGGAAAGGGTCTTCAGCAGGCGGAACTCAGCAGGCGTGAGATCCAGAAGCTTGCTGCGCCAGCTTGCCTGGAAGCGGCTCTCGTCGACAATCAGCGGGCTTTCGGCGTCCAGCATCTGCAGTTCGCGCTGCGGTTTACAGCGGCGAAGAATGGTTTTCACGCGGGCGACGACTTCACGCGGGCTGTAGGGTTTGCAGATGTAATCGTCCGCGCCAATTTCGAGGCCCAGCAGGCGGTCGATTTCTTCGATTTTTGCCGTCACCATGACAATCGGCACGTCGGAGAAGCGACGAATTTCCCGGCACAGGGTCAGGCCGTCGGTGCCGGGGAGCATCAAATCCAGCAGGATCAGATCCGGCGGCGTCTGGCGCACGTACGGCAACACCTGATCGCCATGGCTGATAAGCGACGGGGCGTAACTGGCTGCTCGTAAATAGTCGATCAGTAACTGCCCAAGCTTAGGCTCGTCTTCCACAATCAGAATGCGTGGCGTGTTTTCGTCAATCGGTAATTCGGTCATGCTTCTCTCGATAAATCCCGTTCCAGCGGTAACTCTACTGTAATGCTAACCCCGCCAAAAGGCGAATGGGCGGCACGGAGGGTGCCATTATGCGCCTCGACGATATTAACGCAAATCGCCAGCCCCAGCCCGGAGCCGCCGCTGGCGCGGTTGCGTGAGCCTTCGGTGCGATAAAAACGTTCAAACAGTTTTTCCAGCTGCGCATCCTGCACGCCAGGAGCGGAGTCGGCAAAGGTGAGGGCGAAGCGGCCGTTTTCCTGTTTGCCGGAGATGTGCAGTCCGCCGCCGCTGTCGGTGTAGCGCAGGCTGTTTTCCAGCAGATTGTTGAAGAGCTGCATCAGACGATCTTTATCGCCAAACACCACCGCACTGTCCGGCAGGGAGAGATCAATGGTCAGGTTGCGGCTGGCAAAACGTTCGCGGAAAGCCCCGCTGATCACCTCCAGAATGTTGATCACATCCACCGGTGCTTTCTGGTAGGCCAGCGCCCCTTCGTCTGACATGGAGAGCTGGTGCAGATCGTCCACCAGTTTGGTCAGCGTACCCACTTCCGCCTGCAGGGAGGCTACCGATTCGGGCGTAAACTGGCGCACGCCGTCCTGAATGGCCTCCAGTTCGCCGCGCAGCACCGCCAGCGGGGTGCGCAGCTCGTGCGAAATATCGGCCATAAAATCGCGGCGCATCTGCTGGTTTTTCTCCAGCGTACTGGCGAGCTGGTTAAAATCCTGTGCCAGCTTGCCCAGTTCATCCTGGCTGCGGGTGTCCACGCGGGTGGAAAAATCCCCGGCGGCCAGTTTATGCGTGCCCTCCACCAGCCGTTTCACCGGGGCGAGCAGACCCCGCGCCAGCGGGAAGGTGGCAAGCGCGGCCAGCAGGGTGGAGAGGGCGACAATCAGCCAGCTTGTCCGGCGCTGCTGGCGGTCAAAGTTGATATCGGTGTTGCGCGTCAGCC
The DNA here is from genome assembly GCF_052044775.1 of Enterobacter sp. 22466. Lineage (NCBI taxonomy): Bacteria > Pseudomonadati > Pseudomonadota > Gammaproteobacteria > Enterobacterales > Enterobacteriaceae > Enterobacter > Enterobacter sp. 22466. The sequence goes on from NZ_JBQENX010000002.1 coordinate 431,646, forward strand.
GCTCCACCGGGGAGGCGATAACCCAGCCAACGGTGGCGTTATTGACTTTGATCGCCCGCCGGGTGCCGTCCGGCGGGATGGGTGAACGCGGGCCAACCAGCGTGCGCATATCCTGGTCAATCACCCAGAACTGAGTGCGCCAGCCGTGCGGTGGCATGCCCGGGCCGGGACGATCTTCGCCGCTATCGTGCTCCAGCGAACGCAGGATCTGGAAAATAAAACGATCGTTGTTGCGTAAAAAACGCCAGTTCCCGTGCAGGGCATACTGTTCGCTTAGCGCATCGCTCAGCCCCTGCAGGCGCTGCTCGTTGCCGTGTTTGATGTAATCAATAAAGCCGCGCTCAAAGCTGATCCGCACCGCCCAGTGCATGGTAACCAGCAGAACGATACAGGTGGCAAATATCGCCACAAAAAGCTTGCCGGTAATACCCGGACGCCAGAATTTCATGAGCCTCTCCTTTTGCCGCGCCTAATCACGACGTTCTTGCTGGTATCATCCGGCACGCAGGCGAAGATGAAAGCGGGCAGGGCGATGATAACCGCCATGCTGAGATACGTGTATAAAAAGACCTGATGCGCCACCGGCGTGTCGATGCTGAGATGGTGCTGACCGTACATGCCGAGCAGTAAACCGGCAAGGGTGACCCCCACGCTCATGGAGAGCTGCATGATCATCGACAGCAGACTGTTGCCGCTGCTTGCCAGTTCATCCGGCAGGTCTTTCAGCGTCAGGGTATTCATTGAGGAGAAGCGCATGGAGTTAATAATGCCCTGGCAGAACAGCACCAGCGGCAGGGCGTAGTACCAGCCCATCAGCGCTACAGTCATAAACAGCAGGCTGACCAGTGCCAGCCCCAGCGTCGCGGCCACCAGCACGTGGCGATAGCCAAAGCGGTTGACTACCTGCACCACAATGCGCTTCATTCCCATGCTGCCCAGCACCATCGGGATCATCATCAGCCCCGCGTGAAACGGTGAAAAGCCCATACCAATTTGCAGGAAGACGGGCGTCATAAACGGCAGCATGCCACTGCCGACGCGTCCCGCAAAGCTGCCGAGCAGCCCAAGACGGTAGGAGGAATTTTCAAACAGTGTCAGGCTGAACAGCGCGCGCTCATTTCCTCTGGCGTGCCACAGATACCACAGAATAGCGCTCACCCCGATGACGGCCATAACGGCCAGCGTCAGGGACGAAATCCCCAGCCCTTTTTGCCCGTCGAGGGCGAGGGTCAACGTCGCCATACCGGTGGCGAGCAACAGAAAACCGAGGACATCAAAGCGCCGCGTCTGCAGGGTGTAGTTGGGCATCAGCGCCAGGGTGGCGATAGCGCCAATAATGCCCACCGGCAGGTTAATGAGAAAAATCCAGTGCCACGAGGCATACTCCACGAGGATCCCGCCCAGCGCCGGGCCCAGCAGAGGGCCCACCTGGCCTGGTAAGGTCACAAAGGTCATTGCCGCCATATACTGCTCGCGTGGCACTATCTTCATCACCGTCAGCCGTCCGACAGGCACCATCATGGCCCCACCGACGCCCTGCAGAACGCGCGCCATCACCAGCTGATCCAGCGTATTCGCCATTGCGCAAAACAGCGACCCCACGGTAAACAGCACGATGGCGCTGAAGAAGATATTCCGCACTCCCACTTTGTCCGCCAGCCATCCGCTGGCAGGGAGCATCACGGCAACCGTCAGTACGTAGGAGACAATCACCATGTGCATGTGCAGCGGGCTCTCCCCCAGGCTTTTTGCCATTGAGGGGAGGGCGGTGTTGACGATGGTCGTATCCAGCGACTGCATAAAGAAGCCGAAGGCTACTATCCATAATTGCCAGCGAACGTTACTGGGAAGATCAGTCATTTACCCGGTCACCGTGGTTTTGTTTTTACGTGAAAAACGCAGCCGCAGGCGGTCAAAGAACAGATAGACCACCGGCGTGGTGTAGAGCGTCAGCAGCTGGCTCATCACCAGCCCACCGACGATAGTGATCCCCAGCGGCTGGCGCAGCTCTGAACCATCGCCACCGGAGATCACCAGCGGCAGCGCGCCAAACAGCGCCGCCAGCGTGGTCATCATAATCGGGCGAAAACGCAGCAGGCAGGCCTGGAAGATTGCCTCTTCTGGCGTCAGGTTTCCGTTACGCTGAGCCTCCAGCGCAAAGTCCACCATCATGATGGCGTTTTTCTTCACAATACCGATTAACAGCATGATCCCGATTAAGGCGATGAGGCTAAACGGCGCGCCAAACAGCTCCAGCGCCAGCAGCGCCCCCACGCCTGCTGACGGTAGCGTCGAGAGAATGGTCAGCGGATGGACGTAGCTCTCATACAGTACGCCAAGCACGATGTAGACCGTGGCAATGGCCGCCAGAATCAAAATCACCTGCGAGTTCATCGTCTCCTGGAAGACCTGCGCGGTCCCGGCAAAACTGCCGCGCACGGTCGAGGGCACGCCGAGCTGGGTCATGGCACGGTTAATGGCCTCGCTGGCCTCGGAAAGCGACGAGCCGGTGGGCAGGTTAAAGGAGATCGTGGACGCTGCCGACAGCCCCTGATGGTTAACCGAGAGCGGTGCATTGGCAGGCCGCCAGCTGGCGAAGTAAGAGAGCGGGATCGCCTTACCGTCGTTGTTGATCACAAACATTTTATCCAGCGCGCTGATGTCCTGGGTATAGCGCGGGTCCACTTCCATCACCACCTTGTACTGATTCATTGGCTGATAGATGGTGGAAATCTCGCGCTGACCAAAGGCGTTATTCAGCAGGCTGTTGGCGGCTTCTACGTTAATGCCCAGCCGTGACATGGTTTCACGATCGTAGGTCAACGCCATTTCTGCCCCGTTGTCCTGTTGGTCTGAGTTCACGTCCGCGAGCTGCGGCAGGGCGGCCAGCGCTTTACGGATCTTCGGCTCCCACTCGCGCAGCGCGGCCAGATCGTCAGAGAGCAGGGTGTACTGGTAGCTGGCGTTCGCCTGACGCCCGCCCACGCGGATATCCTGAACGGCCATCAAAAACAGGTTGGCGCCTGGCTCTTTGGCGAGCTTCATTCGCAGCCGGTCTATCACCTGCTGCGCCGTTTCATTGCGCTCGCCGCGCGGCTTAAGGGTGATAAACATCATCCCGCTGTTCACGCGTGACCCGCCGGTAAAGCCGGTGACGTTATCCACTGCCTTGTCTTCGCGGATGATCTTCATAAAATCCTGCAGCTTGCCGCGCATCGCCTGGAAGGAAATACTCTGGTCAGCCTGGATGCCGCCCATCAGTACCCCGGTGTCCTGTTCCGGGAAGAAGGTTTTCGGGATGGAGATATACAGCCAGACGTTGAGCACAATGGTGCTGATAAGCACCAGACCGACAATCCGCGTATGGTTGAGCACCCACTTCAGGGACTTACCGTACCCTTCCTGCATTGCCATCAGGAAACGGCCAAACCCTTTGCGACGCGGCTGCGAATGTGGTTTGCTGCGCTTGAGCATCCAGCCGCACATCATCGGCGTGAGCGTGAGCGAGATAACCAGCGAGATACCTATCGCCACGGAGAGCGTGACGGCAAACTCGCGCAGTAATCTGCCCGGCAGCCCGCCCATCAGCAGCAGCGGCAGGAATACCGCCACCAGCGACAGGCTCATGGAGAGCACGGTAAAACCGACCTCGCGCGTCCCTTGCAGCGCCGCCTGCAGCGGCTTCACGCCCGCTTCCAGGTGGCGGGAAATATTCTCCAGCACCACGATGGCGTCATCCACCACAAAACCGGTGGCGATGGTCAGCGCCATCAGCGACAGGTTGTTGAGGCTAAAGCCGCACAGGTACATGGCGGCAAAAGTACCGATCAGCGATACCGGCACGGCCACCGCCGGGATCAGCGTTGCCCGTCCGGAGCGCAGGAACAGGAATACCACCAGGATCACCAGTGCCACGGAGATCACCAGCGTTTGTTCCACCTCTTCAAGCGAGGCTCGAATGGTCGGCGAACGATCCTGAGCAATCTGCAAATCAATGGCGGCCGGGATGGTCTCCTGCAACTCCGGCAGACGCGCGCGAATGCTGTTTACCGTTTCGATAATATTGGCTTCCGGCAGCTTGCGGATCATCAGCAAAATGGCCGGTTTGGCGTTGGTCATCCCGGCGTTGCGCACGTCCTGCACCGAGTCGGTGACGCTGGCCACGTCGCTTAAGCGCACCGCCGCGCCGTTATTATAGTGGATGATGAGCGGCTGATATTCCGCTGCGGTTTTGAGTTCGTCGTTGGTCTGGATCTGCCAGCGGTGGCTGGTGTTCTCTATCGCCCCCTGCGGCCTGCGCACGTTGGCGCTGCTGATGGCGGAGCGCACATCGTCCAGCGACACGCCCTGGTTAAACAGCGCCTCCGGATTCAGGCCGACGCGCACGGCGGGCAGGGAGCTGCCGCCGACGCTCACATCCCCCACGCCGTCAATCTGGGCAATGGTTTGTGCCAGCTGGGTTGAAGCAAAGTCGTAGAGCTGCCCCTGCGAGTAGGTGTCTGAGGTCAGCGTCAGGATCATGATCGGCGCGTCGGACGGGTTGGCTTTACGGTAGGTCGGGCGGCTCGGCATCCCGCTCGGCAGCAGGCTTTGCGCGGCGTTGATCGCCGCCTGCACGTCACGCGCCGCACCGTTAATATCCCGGTCAAAGCTAAATTCCAGAATGATGCGCGTGCTGCCCAGCGAACTGCTGGAGGTCATCTCGTTGACTCCCGCAATCCGCCCGAGCGAGCGTTCCAGTGGCGTGGCAACCGACGAGGCCATCGTTTCCGGCGACGCGCCCGGCAGCGATGCGCTGACCATGATCACCGGAAAATCCACCTGCGGCAGGGGGGCCACCGGCAGCAGGCGAAAGCCCAGCACGCCGCACAGCGTAATGGCGAGCGAGATTAAAATCGTCGCCACCGGGCGGTAAATGAAGAGGGCGAAAAACTTCACTTACGCCTCCTCTTCACGTTTCGGGAAGCGGCTTTTGGTCCACAGAGCCAACTGGTCAAACAGCAGATAAATGACCGGCGTGGTGAACAGCGTCAGTACCTGGCTCACCAGCAGACCGCCGACCATGCCGATACCCAGCGGACGACGCAGCTCCGCACCGACACCAGTGCTGAGCATCAGCGGCAACGCACCTAACAGGGCGGCGAGCGTGGTCATCAGGATTGGACGAAAACGCAGCAGGCACGCCTGGAAAATGGCGTCACGCGGCGACATGCCCTGTTCACGCTCGGCGGCAAGGGCGAAATCGATCATCATGATGGCGTTTTTCTTCACAATCCCGATAAGCAGGATGATGCCGATAATCGCGATGACGTCCAGTTCGCTGCCCGCCAGCATCAGGGCCAGTAGCGCACCCACCCCGGCGGTCGGCAGGGTAGAGAGGATGGTGATCGGGTGAATAAAGCTTTCGTACAGCACCCCGAGGACGATGTACATCGCCACCACGGCAGCCACGATCAGCCAGATGGTATTGCCCAACGCAGCCTGGAACGCCAGGGTGCTGCCCTGGAACTGGGTCTGAATATCGGACGGGAAGTTAAGTTCTTTCTCCGCGCCCAGAATGGCCTCGACTGCTTCGCCCAGCGAATAGTTGTCCGGTACGTTGAACGAGATGGTGGTGGACGGGAACTGATCGAGATGGTTAATCGACAGCGGCGTATAGCGCTCCTCCACGCTGGCAATGGCGCTTAACGGCACAATGCCGCCGTCTTTGCTGGTCAGGCGCACCGAGTCCAGCGCGGCCAGGCCGGGCGTGTTGTCGGTGTTGTGTTCCAGCACCACGCGATACTGATTCGCCTGGGTATAAATGGTGGAGATAAGGCGCTGGCCGAAGGCGTTATAGAGCGCGTTATCCACGTCGGACATGGTGATACCCAGACGGCTGGCGGTATCGCGATTGACGTTAACATACGCCGCCAGCCCTTTGTCCTGCCAGTCGCTGCTGACGTCAGAAAGCTGCGGCAGCGCCTTGAGTTTGTTAACCAGTTGCGGCACCCACGTGCTCAGCGCGTCAAGGCTGGTGGCCTGGAGCGTGAACTGGTATTGCGTGCGGCTGACCTGGGTATCGATGGTCAAATCCTGAATCGGCTGCAGGTAAAGTTCAATGCCCGGCACGCGCGCCACGGCAGTTTGCAGTCGCTCAATGACGGCGTTGACCCGATCGTCGCGGTCACCCAGCGGCTTAAGGTTGATCTGCAGACGCGCACTGTTGAGTGACGGGTTGGTGCCATCGACCCCTACGTACGCGGTCAGGCTTTCTACCGCCGGATCTTTCATGATGATCTCAGACACCTGCTGCTGACGCTGCGCCATGCTGGCGAAGGAGACCGACTGGGGCGCCTGAAGCGTGCCCTGAATAATGCCGTTGTCCTGGATCGGGAAGAAGCCTTTCGGGATAACGATCCACAGCATGACGCTAAGCGCCAGCGTGCCGAGCGCCACGCCGAGCGTCGCCCACGGGTGGTTGAGGACTTTCGCCAGCATGCGACCGTAGGCGGCAATAATCCGCTCGAACATCCGCTCAGAGGCGCGGGAGAAGCGGTTTTGCTTGCGCAGGGATTCATGGCTCAGCATGCGGGCGCACATCATCGGCGTCAGGGTTAGCGACACCACGGCAGAGATCAGAATGGCGACCGCCAGCGTGACGGCGAATTCACGGAACAGTCGTCCGACGATATCGCCCATAAACAGCAGCGGGATCAGCACCGCAATCAGCGAGAAGGTCAGCGAGATAATGGTAAATCCGATCTCGCCCGCTCCTTTCAGCGCAGCGGCCAGCGGTTTTTCACCTTTCTCGATATAACGCGAGATGTTCTCGATCACGACGATGGCATCATCCACCACGAAGCCGGTGGCGATGGTGAGCGCCATCAGCGTCAGGTTGTTGATCGAAAAATCGAGGAACACCATCACGGCAAATGTCCCCACCAGCGAGAGCGGCACGGCAACGGCGGGAATAATGGTTGCCGGGACGTTGCGCAGGAACAGATAAATGATCATCACCACCAGCGCAATCGCCAGCATCAGCTCAAACTGGGTGTCGGTGACCGATGCGCGAATGTTGGTGGTTCGGTCGGAAAGCACCTTCACAGTGACCGATTTGGGCAGGCTGTCGATAAGCTGCGGGAGCATGGTGCGAATGCTGTCGGCGGTTTCAATGATGTTGGCGCCCGGCTGGCGCTGCACGTTCATCACAATCGCCTGCTGTTTGTTGGCCCACGCACCCAGCCAGCTGTTTTCCGCGCCTTGTTCAACGGTGGCGACGTCACCCAGACGCACCGGCGCGCCGTTCTGGTAGGCGATAATCAGCTGACGGTACTCATCGGCGGACTGCATCTGGTCGTTGGCAGAGAGCGTCACGGCACGGGTTGGACCATCCAGCGAGCCTTTTGCCGAATTGACGTTGGCATTGCTGATGGCGGTGCGGATGGTTTCGCTGGTCAACCCCAGCGCAGCGATAGCCTGCGCATTAAGCTTCACGCGCACCGCCGGGCGTTGCCCGCCCGCCAGCGTCACCAGCCCGACGCCGGAGACCTGGGAAATTTTCTGCGCCACGCGGGTTTCGACCATGTCTTCCACCTGGGTCATCGGCATGGCGGAAGAGGTCACGGCAAGAGTCATGATCGGCGGATCCGCCGGGTTCACTTTGCTGTAAACCGGCGGGTTAGGCAGGTCTGACGGCAGCAGGTTGGTGGCGGCGTTGATCGCAGCCTGCACCTCCTGCTCGGCCACGTCCAGCGACAGCGAGAGCTGGAACTGCAGCGTTACCACCGATGCACCGCCGGAACTTTGCGAGGACATCTGTTTCAGGCCCGACATCTGACCAAACTGGCGCTCCAGCGGGGCGGTGATGGCGGAGGTCACCACATCCGGGCTGGCGCCAGGATAGAGGGTAACGACCTGAATGGTGGGATAATCCACTTCCGGCAGCGCCGAGACGGGCAGGAAGCGATAGCCAATAATCCCGGCGAGCAGGATCGCCACCATCAGCAGCGTGGTGGCAACAGGGCGCAGAATAAACAGGCGTGATGGCCCACCTGTAGAGCCTGGGGGCATCACCTGCATCAGGAATTCGCTCCCTGTTTCGCAGGTTCAACCACTTCGACTTTGGCCCCTTCGGTCAGACGGTCAATGCCGTCGGTGACCACGCGGTCGCCTGCGGAAAGGCCTGCGCTGATCACCACCGTCTGGCTGTCCTGAATCCCGGTTTTCACCAGGTGCTTGCTGACTTTATTGTCGCTGTTGAGCACCCAGACGAAGTTGCCTTCGTTACCCATCTGCAGCGCAGCGGTGGGGATCACCACCGCGTTCTCTTCGGTCGCCACCAGCATGCGCGCATTCACAAACTGGTTCGGGAAGAGGGCGTCATCCTGGTTGTTAAAGCGCGCCTTCAGCTTGATGGTGCCGGTGGTGGTGTCGATCTGGTTATCCAGGCTAAGCAAAGAACCTTCGCTCAACTTCTGCTTGTTGGTACGGTCCCAGGCTTCCACCACCAGCCCCTTTCCGGCTTTCTGCGCCTGCACCACCGTCGCAATTTCGCTTTCCGGCAGAGTAAAGACTAAATCAATCGGGTGGGTCTGGGTGATCACCACGATGCCCGTAGTGTCACCGCTTGAGATCTGGTTGCCGATATCGACCTGCTTGAGGCCAACGCGCCCGTCAATCGGCGCGGTGATGCGGCTCCAGTCCAGCTGCAGCTGCGCACTGGCCACCGCGGCTTCGTCAGCTTTGATGGTGCCCTGCGTTTCGCTGACCAGCGACTGCTGCGTGTCCAGCTCCTGACGAGAGACCAGGTTGGTTTTCACCAGCTGCTGGTAGCGCGCCAGATCGCGCCGGGCGTTAGCGAGCGTGGCTTTGTCTTTCGCCAGCTGTCCCTGAGCCTGGGCGAGGGCGACTTTGAACTGGCTTGGGTCGATCTCGGCCAGTAAATCGCCAGCTTTCACCTGCTGACCTTCCTGGAAGTGGATCGCCATGAGCTGACCGTCGACGCGGCTGCGTACCGTGACGGTGTTAGCGGCGGTAATGGTCCCGAGACCGGTGAGATAGCGCGGAACGGCTTTATTCACCGCGGTAGCTGCCTGAACCGGTGCCAGCGCGCCGCCGCGCATACCGTGGCGCCCCCCGCCCGCAGGGCGTTGCGGCTGACTGCTGGCGCCTGCCGGAGCAGAAGACGTTGCAGATTGATTGTGCCAGTACCAGGCGGCGGCAAAGACCACCACACTGATACCTGCGGCGATTGCCCAGCGGGATTTATGACTGCCTTTCATCGTTATACGTTCTCATCCTGAAACACTTCGGGGAATGATACTAGTTTAGTCAGCTAACACAGCGGAAAAATGGAGGAAATATGGAAGACTGTCAGGAATGGTCTGAGAGTAGCGCCGCGGTTTTGACCCTCTCCCCGTGGGAGAGGGCCGGGGTGAGGGCACCAGACCGCACCAACGCTAGCTAAACATCACCTGCGCCCAGCGCGCCAGCCCCGCCGTGACGGAGCCGAAGTCATCGCCGCCGGCAATCGGAATGCCCGGCAGCTGTTCTGCCAGCGCTTTCTTGATCAGCGGCGAACGGGCGCTACCGCCGGTCAGGTAAATCACGTCCGGCTTCTCTTTGCCGTTCTCCAGCGCCAGCTGGACCTGCTCCAGAATGCGCTGCAGCGGCTGGGTGAGCGCGGTTTCCAGTCCTTCCTGAGAAATGGCGGTTGCCAGATCTTCACTGATAAACGGCAAGGAAACCGCGTGCTCCGGGCGATCGGAGAGGGCGATTTTGCTCTCTTCGGCAGTACGCACCACGCGATAACTCAGACGCTGACGCCAGACTTTGTAGAGCAGGGCGACCTTGTCAGCCTCCCGGGCATCGCGCACCATATCGTTCAGGAAGCGGCCATTCGCGGTGCTGTAAAAATCACTCTGCGCGGGGACGTCGTTGATGGCGATAGCATTCCACCAGGGCAGGATCGGCAGGGCGATCCCTTTTTCCGTTTGCCCACCCATGCCCAGTAGTGGCATCAGGCTCTTGAATGCAAGGGCGATATCCAGATCGTTACCACCCACGCGGCAGCCGCTGTGCCCCAGCAGGCTGTTTTCGCGGTCACGACGGTTATGCCACTGCGGCCCCATTAGCAAGAGCGAGCAGTCGGTCGTCCCCCCACCGATATCCACTACCAGCACGCGCTTCTCTGCTGTCAGCGTGGCTTCAAAATCCAGCCCCGCCGCCACCGGCTCATACTGGAATACTACGTCGCGAAAGCCCGCGCGGTGTGCGGCTCGTTCAAGGATCCCCTGCGCCTGCTGGTTGGCCTCGTCGCCACCCAGCCCCTGGAAGTTGATCGGACGGCCAATGACCGCCTGATCGATCGCCTCCGGTACCTGGGTTTGCGCCTGATTGCGAATGTGCAGCATCATGGCGCAAACCAGATCTTCAAACATCGCCACCTGCTGCGGCTTCAGGCCGCTGGCACCGAGAAACGACTTTGGCGATTTAACGAAGTAAACCTCTTCCGGATCTTCAATGTAATGCCCGAGTGAAGAGAGGCCGAACTGGACGCTCGACGGGGTGACGTCGATATCTTCCTCGCGGTTAAAACTGACTGCCCGGCGCAGCAAAGCCTGTGATTCCGCCGCCGTGGCCGGAACCTGATGATGGCGGAACAGCCATTCGCTGACCGCTTCACGCGTGGGTGCGCAGAGCATTGACGGCAGCAGCGTGCTCTCGTTTTCCATTTTCAGGAGCTGTGGTTGTCCGTTTTGCATAATCGCAACCGAACAGTTTGCCGTACCGTAGTCGAATCCAATAAACACGTTTAATCCCCATGCCAGTGAGAAGGGGCGAGACTTTAGCGGAATGCCCGTCTGGCGACAACAGGAATATGAAAGCAAGGCGAAACAAGGTCTTTCGGTTTATGCTGAGAGGAACAAAAAAGGAGCGACGATGTATACCCTGACCTGGCAACCCCCTTACGACTGGCAATGGATGTTTGGCTTCCTTGGCGCGCGTGCGGTAGAGGGCATTGAGACGGTTACCGACAGCTACTACGAGCGCAGTTACACCTGCCAGCAGCACCAGGGGATCTTTCGCGTCACCCCGGATCTGAACACCCACACGCTCAACGTGACGCTCAGCCCGGGATTAGTCCCGGTTGCGCAGATCTGCCTTGAGCGCATCGGGCGTCTGTTTGATCTCGCCTGCGATCCCCGGCAAATTCAGAATGTGCTGGGCGAACTGGGGGCCGCGCGTCCGGGGCTGCGTTTACCGGGAGCCATGGATGCCTACGAGCAGGGCGTGCGGGCGATCCTGGGGCAACTGGTCAGCGTAGCGATGGCGGCGAAGCTGGCCTCACGGGTGGTGGCCCTGTGCGGTGAACCGGTAAAGGATGCGCCAGGTTATCTGTGCTTTCCTGCACCTGACGTGCTGGCTGCGGTGGATCCGCTGGCGCTGAAAGCCCTCGGCATGCCGGTTAAACGGGCGGAGTCATTGATTCACCTGGCCCGGTCCGTGGTCGATGGCACGTTTCCACTGTCTCCGCCTGAGGATATCGAAGCCGGGATGAAGGGGTTACAGCAGCGGCCGGGGATAGGGCGCTGGACGGCTAATTACCTTGCCCTGCGCGGCTGGCAGGCGAAAGACGTGTTCCTGCCGGATGATTATCTGATCAAGCAGCGCTTTGCCGGCATGACACCCGCGCAAATTCGTCGCTATGCCCTGCGCTGGCAGCCGTGGCGCTCTTACGCGCTGCTGCACATCTGGTATACCGACGGCTGGACGCCATCAGTTGATGGCGAAATAGCTGGTATTGAGCAGTAGATCCAGCGGCTGCGGCTCGCCGATGGTGTCACCAAAAATAAAATCAATGCCGATGCCGGAGAGCGTATCCATCATGATGGGCTGGTTACACGGGCCGGCGATGGTACGCATCCCCAGACGCTTCGCATGACCCTGAATGATGGTCACCATCATCTCATCCATCAGATTGCCATGAACGTTGGTCACCACTTCCGCGTCCAGCATCAGATAATCCGCCATGTTGGCGCTCAGGTGGCTGAAGAGTGCCATGTCGCGCCCCGCCTGGCTCAACACCACGCGGCAGCCGGCGTGGCGGAGCTTATGCAGCCCCGTCTGAATGTTCTGATCCGGGTTGGCCACCACGTCGATCGCGATAACCAGATGCAGCAGACGACCCGGTAATGGCCCTTTATCCAGAAGGTCGAGCAATTCATCAACCAGCGTGGCGCTGGCTAAACCGGCGGCAGAGAGGGGAAGCGCGACCCCCAGGCCTTTTCTGGCAACAGGAGCGGCATACGCGCGGAAGAACTCGCTAAAAATACGGCGGTCAAGCGCATGCAAAAGCTCAGGCTCCGCCAGACCGGAACGAAAGGCGTGCTCTTCCTGAACTTCACCCTGGCTGGTCCACAGGCGTAACGAAATCAGCCAGAAGTTGCAGCTCTCGGGAATACGTGGGGAGGCAACGCTGCGGGCAATCATCATCAGATGATTGTCTTTAATCATGTGCCACTGTTCATCGAGCGACATCATGCTGCGCGCGCTGTGGGTTCGCTCCTGCTGCGGTTCGTACACCGTTACCACGCCGCGACCGTTGTTTTTCGAGGCATAGCAGGCAATGTCGGCCTGGGACATCACTTCCGACGCCTGATGATTATTTTCATCAATCAGCGTGATCCCCGCGCTGGCGCCGATCCGGTGCAGACGGCCTTCCCACATAAAGTGATAGTCGTTGATCGTGTGGATCAGCCGACCCGCAATATAGCGTGCGCTCTCAATATTGCAATCCGGCAGCAGCAACCCGAATTCGTCTCCGCCCAGACGCGCAAGCACGTCGCTGGAACGCAGCATGGTCAGCATCAATGACGACAGCTCCCGCAGCAGGGCATCGCCCGCCGCATGGCCCGCTGTATCGTTAACGGCTTTAAAGCGATCGAGATCGATAAACACCAGCGCATGACGCTGGCGCGTCTCCTGGACGGTCTGCAGCAGCCGTTTGAGATGATTTTCGAAGCTGACCCGGTTCGCCAGGTGGGTGAGGGCATCGTGAGAGGCACTGTAGCTGAGCTGACGCAGCATTTTGCGCGACTCGGTGACGTCCTGAATAACCAGCACCGAGCCGATATTCTGCCCGTCCAGCGTACTGAGCGGAGTGATGCTGTAATGGATATCAAAGAAGCCACCGGTACGGCAGTTAAGCACCACATCCTGTTCGATATCGGCGCGGGACATATCGCCGCTGTGAATATTCTCCATCAGCGGCCCTTTTTCACCGAAGGTGATATGCAGGACCTTCAGCACCGGCTGGCCAATGGCCTCGGTTTGCAGCCAGCCGCTCATCTTCTCGGCGACCGGGTTCATAAAGGTGACATTCATGTCGACATCGGTACACAACACCGCTTCGCCGATGGAGTCGAGAGTAATGTGCAAACGCTCTTTTTCCTGGAACAGGGCTTCGTTGAGCTGTTTAACCTCGGTCATGTCCATATTGATGCCGAGCAAACGTTCGACTTCGCCCTGTTTATTGAGTACCCGGTTCGCCAGAGAGCGAATATGACGCACACCTTCTTTAACGCGAATCCGGAACTCCAGCTTAAACGGCAAGCGCGCGATCAGGGAATCCCGGAGCACTTTTTCCGCATGGGCGCGATCTTCAGGCAGCATCTTCTCGTGCCAGAGCTGCCATGTCGGCTTGATGTGCGGCGGGATTTCATACAGCTCAAACATCCGCTTATCCCAGCTGATGATGTCCGGCTCCAGATCCCACTCCCAGATGCCGATCCCCCCCGCTTCATTGGCGAGGGTGATGCGTTCCATCAGCCGTTTGTTGACCCATTCGGTCTGTTTCAGATCGTTAATATCTTCAATCTGGGCAATGAAATAGAGCGGCGAGCCGTCGGCATGGCGCACCACCGAGACAGCAAGCAGCGCCCAGACCACTTCTCCGCTGCGGGTGTAGTAACGCTTCTCCAGGGTATAGGTGTTGATATCCCCGTTGATCAGTTGTTCAAGCTGTTCGAGGTCGGTGTGCAGATCTTCCGGCCAGGTTAACTGCTGGAAAGTGAGCGACTGTAGCTCTGTCTGGCTGTAACCGAGAAAGTTACACAGCGCTTTGTTGGCCTGCAGCCACTGGCCTTCAATGCTGACCAGCGCCATCCCGATGGCGGAATACTCCATCGCGTTACGAAAGCGCTCTTCACTTTCAGTGATATGTTTCCGCTCCGCCCGGAAGGCGTACATCACCATGGTCATGACGTTGGCCGGGAGAAGCAGCATCAAAAACGGCAGCCACGGCGCATTCAGCATGGCGTTGGTGTGCTGGGTGGTAAGTGCCGTAGGGTTGCGGGCAATCATCAGGGAAACCACCATTACGGTGACCAGAAACACCATAAAGGCTTCCATACGCGGCAAGCGCACGGCGCTCCACATCAGCAGAACAATAACGCAGGTAAAGGGCCACGGCAGCCAGGTGATCGACGCCCAACTGAGCATCAGCGTCACGGCCATGGTGACCAGCGTTTCCAGCAGCAGCTTCGGGTCACGATGGCGCAGGAGATAGTGCGGTTTAAACAGTAATCCTAATGGCACCAGTGCCAGCGCGCCGATGGCTTCAGACAATACCCAGACGAGGAAATTACGCAGTGGCTCAGAAGTAGGTACCAGAAAATGCACCAGAACGCCGCCGACCAGCGGGGGGATCAGCGCGCTGCCAATCGCCAGGCGGATCCAGTCGTTCAGGTTCTGCAATGGGTTATACCAGGGGAGCAGTTTGCGCAGTAATAGCGCACCAACAACCGCTTCCACCACGTTGATGGCGGTATAGGTCGGATTGATCGACGACCAGGAAAAAAGCATCCACGAGGCCAGAATATTGCCGAACGAGCAGGCAAGGGCAATGCCGGGCCACATTTTTCCGGCGTGGCGATAAAACGCCACCATCATTATGGCGGTAGGAAACCAGAGCGGTGCTAACAGCGTGCCGAAGCGGGTCAGCTCCAGTGAAAAAAGGGTAAAGATAAAGGTGACCAGGCCCAGACAGACAAGTCGCATGAGAGGATGTGGGGTGGTAACCAAAACCCGCTGGTGTTGTTTATTCATTACCGCTTTATCCAGAGACGCCATGCCGCCAGGAGTGAAGTCCGGACGAGTGAATGTGCTAATTTGGTTTATGCTAGTACAAACAATTTACAATTCATATGGCGACTGCTCATAATTTGACATCATAGAATTATTAAATAGTTAGTGTGTAAAAAAATCATGTTAAACGCTGAAAAAACACGCGTAAAAATTTCACTCAGGGAACGTTAAGCCACTTTTCAGCCTGTCTCGCATAACCTGCGCTTTCGACTGGTATCACGTCCGTGAAATCCCTATAATTGCCGCGTTTGACGCTCCGGCGTCGTCCTTCCTTAACATCCAGGTTAATCAGGTCGCTAAATTTATGACTGATAAGTCTCATCAGTGCGTCATTATAGGCATCGCCGGCGCATCGGCTTCAGGTAAAAGTCTTATTGCCAGTACGCTTTACCGCGAACTGCGTGAACAAGTTGGTGATGAGCACATCGGCGTCATTCCCGAAGACAGCTACTACAAAGATCAATCCCATCTGTCGATGGAAGAGCGCGTAAAAACGAACTATGACCATCCCAATGCCATGGATCACAGCTTGCTGTTCCAGCATTTAGAAGCGCTGAAGAGCGGCCAGGCGATTGAACTGCCTGTTTATAGTTACGTAGAACATACCCGCACGCAGGAAACGATTCGTATTGAGCCGAAGAAGGTCATTATCCTCGAAGGCATCCTGCTTCTGACCGATGCGCGTCTGCGCGAGTCAATGAACTTCTCCATTTTTGTTGATACCCCGCTGGATATTTGCCTGATGCGCCGCATCAAGCGCGACGTGAACGAACGTGGCCGTTCAATGGACTCCGTCATGGCGCAGTACCAGAAAACCGTTCGCCCGATGTTCCTGCAATTTATTGAACCATCCAAACAATACGCCGATATTATTGTGCCGCGCGGGGGTAAAAACCGCATTGCCATTGATATCTTAAAAGCGAAAATCAGCCAGTTTTTTGAATAAGCCGCGCGAATTGTGTACCGTTCAGAGATAACCTGCTTCGCCCTGAGTCGTTATCCTCAGGGCACGATGCACGAAAGGAGAGAGTGCCATGCGTCTTTGTGATCGCGATATAGAAGCCTGGCTGGATGAAGGCCGCCTGTCTATTACCCCACGTCCACCCGTGGAGCGTATCAATGGTGTTACCGTTGATGTGCGGCTGGGGAATAAATTCCGTACCTTCAGCGGCCATACCGCACCGTTCATCGACCTTAGCGGGCCGAAGGATGAAGTCAGTGCCGCGCTTGACCGCGTAATGAGTGACGAGATCGTTATTGACGAAGGCGAGGCCTTTTATCTGCATCCGGGCGAACTGGCGCTGGCAGTGACCTTTGAATCGGTGACGCTGCCTGCGGACCTGGTGGGCTGGCTTGATGGCCGCTCTTCTCTGGCGCGTCTGGGGCTGATGGTACACGTGACCGCGCACCGTATTGATCCAGGCTGGTCCGGCCGTATCGTCCTGGAATTTTTCAACGCCGGTAAACTGCCGCTGGCGCTGCGTCCGGGCATGATGATTGGTGCGCTGAGCTTCGAACCGCTGACCGGCCCGGCCGATCGTCCTTATAACCGCCGTCAGGACGCAAAATATCGCGACCAGCAGGGTGCGGTTGCCAGCCGTATTGATAAAGACTGATCAGTTAGTCCACTGAGGATGCCATGAGAAGAGTTCTGACAACGCTGATGATTTTGCTGGTGGTGCTGGTGGCTGGCCTTTCAGCGTTGGTTCTGCTGGTTAACCCGAATGATTTCCGCGCCTATATGGTGCGGCAGGTCGAGGCCCGCAGTGGATACCAACTGAAGCTGGATGGGCCGCTGCGCTGGCACGTCTGGCCCCAGCTCAGCATTCTCTCTGGCCGCATGTCGTTAACTGCACCGGGGGCTGCCCAGCCGCTGGTGTCTGCCGATAATATGCGCCTTGATGTGGCGCTGATTCCGCTCTTTTCGCACCAGTTGCAGGTCAACCAGGTGATGTTAAAAGGCGCGGTGATTCAGCTTACCCGGCAAACCGAAGCCGTGCGTAACGCAGATGCGCCGGTTGCGCCGCGGGAAAATACCTTACCTGATGAACCGTCGGATACGGGCTGGTCATTCGATATCGGCAAACTGAAAGTGGCCGATAGCGTGCTGGTTTTCCAGCATGAGGATGATGAGCAGGTCACCGTACGCAATATCAACCTCAATATGGAGCAGGATGAGCACCATCTTGCTTCGCTGGAGTTTAGTGGCCGGGTGAACCGCGATCAGCGCGATTTGACCCTGTCGCTGAATGCCAGCGTTAACGCGTCTGATTATCCGCATCAGCTCACGGCAGACATCCAGCAGCTGAACTGGCAACTGACGGGGGCCGATCTCCCTGCCCAGGGGATCACCGGCCAGGGCACGATGCAGGCCGTCTGGCGTGAAGAGCAAAAACAGCTGGAGATGAATAATCTCAACCTGCAGGCCAATGACAGCAGCCTGAAAGGGCAGGCGAGCGTTATCCTTGCGGCGAAACCGAAATGGGTTCTCGATCTGCAGTTTGACAAGCTCAACCTGGAAAACCTGCTGCCACCGCCGCCGGCGAGCGCCACGGACAGTGATGCCGCGCAGACCGGGCAAAGCCAGGGGAAACAGGCGCGTCCGGTGATTTCGTCTAATCTCGATCAGCCTGACTATAACGGTTTGCGGGGCTTCACGGCGGACATTCTGCTGAAGGCCAACAGCCTGCGCTGGCGCGGGATCGATTTCACCGACGTGAGCAGTCAGATGTTCAACCAGAACGGTTTGCTGGTGATTTCGGAATTGAGCGGCAAAATGGGCGCCGGGCACCTTTCCCTGCCGGGCACGCTGGACGTGCGTAATGAGAACTCGACCGCAGCGTTTCAGCCCCGTCTCGACAACGTTGAGATTGGCACTATTCTGAAAGCCTTTGACTACCCGATCTCCATGACCGGTCAACTGACGCTGGCGGGAGATTTCTCGGGCACGAAGATCGATGCTGATGCTTTCCGCCGCGACTGGCAGGGGCAGGCTCATCTTGAACTGAAAGATGCCCGCATGGAGGGGCTCAACTTCCAGCAGCTGGTGCAGCAGGCGGTAGAGCGCAGCAGCGATGTGAAAGCACAGGAAAACTACGACAGCGCCACGCGTCTCGACAGCTTTAGCAGTGACCTGACCCTCGACGACGGACAGCTCTCTCTTGACGGCATGCAGGGGGCTTCTTCCATGTTGTCATTAACCGGGGAAGGCAAGCTGGATCTGGTGAAAGAGACGGCGGATACCCGCTTCAATGTACGGGTTCTGTCCGGCTGGCAGGGCGAAAGCAAGCTGATCGACTTCCTGAAAGAGACGCCGGTGCCGCTGAGCGTATATGGCAAATGGCAGTCGCTGAACTACAGCCTTCAGGTGGATCAACTCCTGCGCAAACATCTGCAGGATGAAGCCAAACGTCGCCTGAACGACTGGGCGGATCGGAATAAAGATTCCCAGACCGGGAAGGATGTGAAGAAGCTGCTGGATAAGCTTTGATGTTTGTTGTGCCGGGTGGCGGCTGCCAGTGCGGCCTGATGCCCTCACCCCATCCCTCTCCCACGGGAGAGGGAGCAATCGGGTTGCCGTTTTTTTTACCTACACCTCAAAATCCATCTCTTCTTCATCGCGCAGCGGAATCAGCTGCACCTTCTGCACGCGATGGTTCTCAATCTGCAGTGTTTTCAGCAGATAGTTGCCAACCTGAACTTCTTCTCCCGGTTGAGGAATACGCTGCAGATACTCCATCAGCAGACCCGCGATGGTGTGGTACTCACGTTTTTCATCCAGCGGCAGGGGAACATACTGAACCAGGTCTTCAAGCGGCATATGGCCGTTGGCCGTCCATGAACCGTCCGCGTTTTTCTGAATATCATGGCGCGCATCGATTTCATCCACTTCGTTGGGCAAATTACCGGCGATAGTTTCCATCACGTCGCTGAGCGTCACCAGCCCTTCAACCGAACCAAATTCATCCACCACAAAGGCAAAGTGCGTGCGCGCGTTACGGAATTGTTCAAGGGCAGAAAGCAGTTGCAACCCCTCCGGGAACACCAGCGGCTGGCGCACCAGGGCGCGCAGATTGAGTGCCTCACCGTGCAACTGCTGTTGCAGCAGGTCGATGACATGCACTACGCCCAGCAGCTCCTCTTCCTCTTCACCTCCTGTCACCACCACGCGGGTATGCTGGTTTTTATCCAGCAGGGCGCGGATCTGCTCTTCCGGCGCGGTGAGGTCGATATGCTCAATGTCATGGCGCGACGTCATGATGCTGCTGACCGTGCGCTGATTAAGATTGAGCACCCGCTCAATCATCAGCCGCTCCTGCGGATTAAAGATCTGCCCGTCACTGTGATCGGCCAGCATCGCGGAGGATTCTGCATCCAGCTCCGCATCTTCTTTCTTCCCGCTGAGCAGGCGCATCACCGTGTCGGCGGTGCGTTGACGTAATGTCTGATTTGCCGAGAGGAAGCGACGGCGGTTGAAAATCGCCAGCTGGTTAAGCGCCTCAATCATGACGGAGAAGCCAATGGCGGCGTAGAGGTAACCTTTCGGAATGTGGAATCCAAAGCCGTCCGCCACCAGGCTAAAGCCAATCATTAACAGGAAACTCAGGCAGAGGATCACGATGGTCGGGTGGCTGTTCACAAACCGGGTCAGCGCTTTACTCGCCATCACCATCAGCGTGATGGCAATGATCACCGCAGCCATCATCACCGCCAGATGGTCGACCATCCCGACGGCGGTGATCACCGAGTCCAGAGAGAAGACTGCATCCAGCACCACAATTTGCGCGACCACCGGCCAGAATTTAGCCCCGCGCCGCTGGGTGGGGTTTTCACTGTCTTTACCTTCGAGCCTCTCATTCAGTTCTACCGTGGCTTTGAACAGCAGGAACAACCCGCCGAAGAGCATGATCAGGTCACGCGCGCTAAAGCTCAGGCCGTGAACGGAGAACAGGGGCTTTGTCAGGGTCACCAGCCAGGAGATTGAGGCCAGCAGCAGCAGTCGCATCACCATCGCCAGCAGCAGGCCCGTTACGCGCGCACGGTCGCGCTGCGCCGGGGGGAGTTTTTCGGCGAGGATGGCGATAAAGACCAGATTATCAATACCGAGCACTAATTCGATGACGACCAGCGTAACCAGCCCGGCCCAGATTGATGGATCGGCAATCCATTCCATAGTAATCGCAATACCTTCTGTTATTTGAGCAATGTCACACTTCGATCATGGATAAAGCTGGGGAAAATTGCAATGCCGGGCTGAGATTTCTCTTAATACGATCCGCTTAAAAGGACGAGCTTTGCTGAAACTGTAAATAAGCTAAATACGTAGATTTAATTACAAAGAAACCATTTTAGGATATATCGCAATAAATGGTTTTTATTTTAATTTTGTCAATATAAAGAAAATCCTAAAACGTCAAAACTTTGCTCTTAATATTAATCTTAAAAACCGTTATTAGGACAGTTGTCTCCTTGCCTGCTATTAGGTTAGCTGCAACAATTCTCCCAGCATCAAATGTTAAAACTCCTTGTTGCTATTATTGTTCTGGTCTTCAGTGATGGTTATTCATTATCCGCCGTGTGTCGCAAGCGGCTGATATATTTCCAGAAGACCTTATTCAAGAGGGTGTCTATCCATAACGCATTGTTTAGTCAGTGGATTGGTAACTGAAAGCCAAGGGCGGTAGCGTGCCTGAAAGCGTGTGAATCAGCCTCGATTATTCTGTCAATAGCCAATGGATGAATAAGCTTTTTTTAGGACTGATGCCAGTTATATTTCTATTTGAACAACTGCATGCTGAAAGCCAAATCGACCCGGCTTATTTAATTGCACAGGATAATTACTCTGCCAAAGTGATAAATAATCAATGATGAAATCCAAAATGAAATTGATGCCATTATTGGTGTCTGTGACCTTGATGAGTGGTTGTACAGTCTTTCCCGGCAGCAATATGTCAACAATGGGTAAGGATGTGATCAAACAACAGGATGCTGATTTTGATCTCGACAAGATGGTGAATGTTTATCCACTGACACCACGTCTGGTCGAACAATTACGTCCACGTCCCAATGTTGCGCAGCCGAATATGTCGCTGGACCAGGAAATTGCCTCCTACCAGTATCGCGTGGGGCCTGGTGATGTCATCAACGTCACCGTCTGGGATCACCCGGAACTGACCACTCCTGCGGGCCAGTATCGCAGCTCAAGCGACACCGGTAACTGGGTCCAGTCTGATGGCACCATGTTCTATCCCTATATTGGCAAAGTTCATGTCGCGGGGAAAACCCTTGCCGAAATCCGTAGTGATATTACCGGCCGCTTAGCGCAGTACATTGCCGATCCGCAGGTGGACGTTAATATCGCCGCATTCCGCTCGCAAAAAGCCTATATCTCCGGTCAGGTGAACAAATCTGGCCAGCAGGCTATCACCAACGTGCCGCTGACCGTGCTGGATGCCATTAACGCCGCGGGCGGTTTAACCGACGGTGCCGACTGGCGCAACGTCGTTCTGACCCACAACGGTAAAGAACAACGCATTTCTCTGCAGGCGCTGATGCAAAACGGTGACCTGACCCAGAACCGTCTGCTCTATCCGGGCGACATTCTGTACGTGCCACGTAATGACGATCTGAAAGTCTTCGTGATGGGTGAAGTGAAGAAACAGAGCACCCTCAAAATGGACTTCAGCGGCATGACACTGACCGAAGCACTGGGGAATGCAGAGGGCATCGATCTCACTACCTCTAACGCCACCGGTATCTTCGTGATCCGTCCGCTGAAAGGCGAGGGCAGTGCGAAAGGCAAGATTGCCAATATCTACCAGCTGGATATGTCCGATGCGACCTCTCTGGTGATGGCAACGGAGTTCCGCCTCCAGCCATATGATGTGGTGTATGTCACCACCGCGCCGGTTGCCCGCTGGAACCGTCTGATCAACCAGTTGCTGCCAACCATCAGTGGCGTTCGCTACATGACGGATACGGCGCGCGACATTCATACCTGGTAATCCGCGATGTTTAATAAAATTCTGGTGGTATGCGTGGGGAACATTTGCCGTTCCCCAACGGCTGAGCGGTTGCTGAAACACTACCAGCCCGAACTCACCGTCGATTCTGCAGGGCTGGGTGCGCTGGTCGGTAAAGGTGCCGATGAAAGCGCCGCGAGCGTGGCCCGCGATCATAACCTTTCTCTCGACGGGCACTGCGCCCGTCAGGTCACCGGCCGCATGTGCCGGGAGTATGACCTGATCCTGACGATGGAAAAACGCCATATTCACTCGCTATGCGACATCGCACCGGAGATGCGCGGCAAAGTGATGCTGTTTGGTCACTGGGATAATGAACGCGAAATCCCCGATCCGTATCGCAAAAGCCGTGAGGCCTTTGAGGCGGTGTATACCTTACTTGACCAGTCTGCCCGTCAGTGGGCGCAGGCACTGAAAGCTCAGCAGGGATAACAATGACAGAAAAAACAAAACCTTCTGCCGCCCCGATTTCGGGCAGTGATGAAATCGATATTGGTCGCCTGGTCGGCACCGTAATAGAGGCGAAGTGGTGGGTACTTGGGATCACCGCCGTGTTTGCCGCCGCGGCGATCGTCTATACGCTGTTTGCGACACCTATCTACAGTGCCGATGCGCTGGTACAGATTGAGCAGAACACCGGCAACTCGCTGGTGCAGGATATTGGTTCTGCCCTGGCGAACAAACCGCCTGCCTCCGAGGCTGAAATTCAGCTGATCCAGTCGCGTCTGGTGCTGGGCAAAACGGTTCACGATCTGGGGCTTGATATCTCCGTCACCAAAAATACTTTCCCGATATTTGGTGCCGGCTGGGATCGCCTGACAGGGCGCAGTAACGACACGGTAAAAGTCACTGACTTTGTGCTGCCGAAAGGCAGTGCGGATCAAACCTTTACCCTGACCGTTCTGGGGCCGAAGCAGTACCAGTTGACCAGTGACGCCGGCTTCAGTGCGCGCGGTGAAGTGGGGCAGATGTTGACGAAAGATGGCGTCAGCATGATGGTTAGCGCTATTCATGCGCAGGAAGGCGGCGAGTTTACCGTCACCAAATTCTCTACCCTGGGGATGATCAACAATCTGCAAAACAACCTGACGGTCACCGAAAATGGCAAGGACACCGGTGTCCTGAGCATGACCTTTACCGGTGAAGATAAGGATCAAATCCGCGATATCCTCAACAGCATCACCCGCAACTACCTTGAGCAGAACGTCGAGCGTAAGTCGGCTGAAGCGGCGAAGAGCCTGGCCTTCCTCGCGAAACAGCTCCCGGAAGTGCGCGCCCGTCTGGATGATGCTGAGAACAAACTGAACGCGTTTCGTCAGGACAAAGACTCCGTCGATCTGCCACTGGAAGCGAAATCGGTGCTGGACTCGATGGTCAACATCGATGCGCAGCTCAACGAGTTGACCTTCAAAGAGGCGGAAATTTCTAAGCTCTACACCAAACGTCATCCGGCCTATCGCACGCTGCTGGAAAAACGCCGTACCCTCGAAGAGGAGAAGGCGAAGCTCAATGACCGCGTCACCGCGATGCCAAAAACGCAGCAGGAAATTGTCCGTCTGACCCGCGACGTGGAATCCGGCCAGCAGGTCTATATGCAGCTGCTGAACAAACAGCAGGAGCTGAAAATCACCGAAGCCAGCACCGTCGGCGACGTGCGTATTGTTGACCCGGCCATTACCCAGCCTGGCGTTCTGAAGCCGAAGAAAGCGCTGATTATCCTCGGCAGCATTATCCTTGGCCTGATGCTCTCCATTGTTGGTGTGCTGCTGCGTTCGCTGTTCAACCGCGGTATCGAAAGCCCGCAGGTGCTGGAAGAGAACGGTATCAACGTCTACGCCAGTATCCCGCTGTCCGAATGGCAGAAATCGCATGACCGCGTCAAAAGCGTCAAAGGCGTCAAGCGTTACAAACAGAGCCAGCTGCTGGCAGTGGGTAACCCGACTGACCTGGCAATTGAAGCGGTGCGCAGTCTGCGTACCAGTCTCCACTTCGCCATGATGCAGGCCAAAAACAACGTTCTGATGTTAACCGGTGTCAGCCCGTCGATAGGTAAGACCTTTGTCTGCGCCAACCTGGCGGCGGTGGTCAGTCAGACCAATAAACGGGTGCTGCTGATCGACTGCGATATGCGTAAGGGCTACACCCACGAACTGCTGGGGACCAATAACGTCAACGGTCTGTCGGAAATCCTGCTCGGCAAGGGTGAGATTAGCCAGAGCGCAAAACCAACCAGCATCCCGAAATTTGACCTCATCCCACGTGGTCAGGTGCCGCCAAACCCATCCGAACTGTTGATGAGCGACCGCTTTGCCGAGCTGGTGGAGTGGGCGAGCAAAAACTATGACCTGGTGCTGATCGATACACCACCAATTCTGGCCGTGACCGATGCGGCCGTGGTCGGCCGCCTGGCGGGAACCACGCTGATGGTGGCGCGCTATGCGGTGAACACCCTGAAGGAAGTGGAAACCAGCCTGAGCCGCTTCGAGCAGAACGGTATTGAGGTGAAAGGGGTGATCCTGAACTCCATCTTCCGTCGCGCAACCGGTTATCAGGATTACGGGTATTACGAGTACGAATATAAGTCTGACAGCAAATAACAATCCCCCTCACCCTAACCCTCTCCCGAGGGGAGAGGGAACTGCCCGGTGCAGCTATTCTCCCTCTCCCTTTGGGAGAGGGGCGGGGTGAGGGATCAGGGGAAGACCATGACCACACAACGCCCTTTAGTTTCTATTTATATGCCGACATGGAATCGTCAGCAGCTGGCGATCCGTGCAATCAAATCTGTGCTGCGCCAGGATTACGATAACTGGGAGCTGATCATTGTTGATGACTGTTCCTCTTCGTATGAGCAGCTGCAAAAGTTTGTCACCGACCTTAATGACCCGCGCGTCAGCTACACCCATAACGCGATCAACTCCGGGGCGTGTGCGGTGCGTAATCAGGCGATTATGCAGGCCAAAGGGCAGTATCTGACCGGCATCGACGACGATGACGAGTGGACGCCAAACCGCTTGTCGATTTTCCTGTCGCACAAGGAACAACTGGTCACGCACGCTTTCCTGTATGCCAACGACTATGTCTGTCAGGGCGAGGTTTACTCGCAGCCTGCCAGCCTGCCGCTGTACCCGAAATCACCATACTCTCGCCGCCTGTTCTACAAGCGCAACATCATTGGCAATCAGGTGTTCACCTGGGCGTGGCGCTTTAAAGAGTGCCTGTTCGATACCGAACTGAAGGCCGCGCAGGATTACGACATCTTCCTGCGGATGGTGGTGGAGTATGGCGAGCCGTGGAAAGTGGAAGAGGCCACGCAGATCCTGCACATCAACCACGGGGAGATGCAAATCACCTCCTCGCCAAAAAAATTCTCGGGTTACTTCCATTTTTACCGCAAGCACAAGGATAAGTTTGACCGTGGCAGCCGGAAGTACCAGCTCTTTACCCTCTATCAGATCCGCAATAAGCGGATGACCTGGCGTACCTTGCTGACGCTGTTTTCCGTGCGCAACGGCAAGCGACTGGCTGATGGACTGCGGGGGAAATAATGTTTCTGGAAGATTGCCGCGCTAACAGCTGGAGCCTGCGCCCGTGCTGCATGGTTCTGGCGTACCGCATCGCGCATTTCTGCTCGGTGTGGCGTAAGAAAAATGTTCTGAACAACCTCTGGGCGGCACCGGTTCTGGTGCTGTACCGGATTATCACCGAATGCATTTTTGGCTATGAAATTCAGGCTGCGGCCACCATCGGCCGCCGCTTTACCATTCACCATGGCTATGCGGTGGTCATCAATAAGTTTGTGGTCGCCGGGGATGATTTCACTATTCGTCATGCGGTCACCATCGGCAACCGGGGGCCGGAGAGCCTGGCCTGCCCGGTCATCGGCAACAACGTCGAGCTGGGGGCGAACGTGGTGATCATTGGCGACATTACCATTGGTAACAACGTCACGATTGGTGCAGGCAGCGTGGTGCTGGACAGCATCCCGGATAACGCGCTGGTAGTGGGCGAAAAAGCCCGCGTGAAGGTGATCAAATGAACATTCTGCAATTTAATGTCCGTCTCGCCGAAGGCGGAGCAGCCGGTGTGGCGCTGGATCTGCACCAGCGTGCGCTGCAAAAAGGACTTCAGTCTCGTTTTATCTACGGCTACGGCAAAGGCGGTAAGAAAAGCGTCAGCCACGATATCTATCCGCAGGTGCACAAGCAGACGCCACGTCTGACCTCTGTCGCCAATATTGCGCTGTTTCGTCTGTTTAACCGCGATCTGTTTGGCAACCTGAACAACCTCTATCGCACGGTCACGCGCACCACCGGCCCGGTTGTGCTCCATTTTCACGTGCTGCACAGCTACTGGCTGAATCTGCAAGAGGTGGTGACGTTTTGCCAGAAGGTACAGGCTCACAAGCCGGATACCCGTTTCATCTGGACGTTGCACGACCACTGGAGCGTGACCGGACGCTGTGCGTTCACCGACGGCTGCGAAGGCTGGAAAAACGCCTGCCAGAAGTGTCCGACATTAACCAATTACCCGCCGGTGAAAGTGGATCGCGCTCACCAGCTGGTGGACGGAAAACGTCAGCTGTTCCGCGATATGCTGTCGCTCGGCTGCACGTTTATCTCCCCAAGCCAGCATGTGGCCGATGCCTTCAACAGTCTGTATGGGGCAGGGCGGTGTCAGATTATCAACAACGGGATCGACGTGGCGACGGAAGCGATTCTGGCCGAGTTGACACCGGTTGCGGAAACCGCGGGTAAACCGAAAATCGCAATCGTCGCGCATGACCTGCGTTACGACGGCAAAACCAACCAGCAGCTGGTGCGCGACATGATGGCGCTGGGTGACAAAATCGAACTGCATACCTTCGGCAAATTCTCGCCGTTCGACGGCGCTAACGTGGTGAATCACGGGTTTGAAACGGACAAGCGCAAACTGATGAGCGCCCTCAACGGGATGGATGCGCTGGTGTTCAGCTCGCGCGTGGATAACTACCCGCTGATCCTCTGTGAAGCGCTCTCGATTGGCGTGCCGGTGATCGCCACCCACAGCGACGCGGCGCGTGAAGTGCTGGAAAAATCGGGCGGGAAAACGTTCGCGGAACAGGAGGTGCTGCCGCTGGTGCAACTGCCGAAGCCGCAGATTGCGCAGGCCGTTTTTGGCACTGACCTGGAATCGTTCCGCAACCGCAGCCGCAAGGCCTACAGTGGACAACAGATGCTGGAGGAGTATGTCTCGTTCTATCAGAGTCTGTAGTTATCTGCTGCTGCCGCTGATCTATCTGCTGGTCAACGTCAAGATTGCCCAGCTCGGCGAAAGCTTCCCGATAACCATTGTGACCTTCTTGCCCGCTCTGCTTCTGTTGTACGTCGATAAAATCAACCTCAAGAAGCTGATGATTGCCTTAGGGATGGGTTTTGGCCTGACGCTGTTTAACTACATCTTTGGCCAGTCGCTGGATCCCAGCAAGTACGTCACCTCTACCATGCTGTTTGTTTATATTGTCATTATTATTGGCATGGTCTGGAGTATTCGTTTTAAAACTATTTCTCCGCACAATTATCGGAAAATCCTCAGGCTCTTTTATATTGCCGTTGCGTTAATTGTTATGCTTGCTGCACTGGAAATGGCGCAAATTATTCTCACCGGTGGTAGCAGCCTGATGGAGATGATTTCGAAATATCTCATTTACAGTAACAGCTATGTACTGAACTTCATTAAGTTTGGCGGTAAGCGTACGACAGCCCTCTATTTTGAACCGGCGTTTTTCGCTCTGGCGTTAATCTCAATTTGGCTCAGCATCAAACAGTTTGGTATCAAAACCCCTAAGACCGATGCTATGATTCTTGCAGGAATCGTTCTGTCTGGTTCGTTCTCAGGGGTCATGACATTTATCCTGTTTTACCTCCTGGAGTGGGCATTCCAGTACCTGAACAAAGATGCGATTAAGAAAAAACTGCCGCTGGCGATCATCTCCCTGACGGTATTTTTAGTAGGCGTGATATTTGCATTCCCGTATATCTCAGAGCGTCTGGGGGATTTGGGAACGGAAGGTTCATCGTCCTATTATCGCATTATCGGGCCGCTGGTGATGGTGGGTTATTCCTTAACCCATATCGACGGTGTAGTAAGATTCGGCTCACTTTACGAATATGTTGCATCATTCGGAATCTTTAACGGTGCGGATGTCGGTAAAACCATAGACAATGGCCTGTATCTGTTAATTATTTATTTTTCGTGGTTCGCCGTACTGTTGACGCTCTGGTATCTGTTTAAAGTTTTCAAAATGATGATTCACGCGTTTGGGGATAACCAGAACTTTCGCGTGCAGCTTTATCTGTTTACGCCCGTGTCGCTGTTTTTTACGGGGTCAATATTTAGCCCGGAATATGCGTTCTTAATTGTTTGTCCGTTTATTTTGCGTAAAGCGCTTAATATTACGAATTCATGACGAGGTGGTCTTATGTTTCTTAGCGTCATTACTGTCGCTTTTCGTAATTACGAAGGGGTGGTAAAAACCTGGCGCTCGCTGCGCAACCTGGCGCGCGATCCGAGCCTCAGTTTTGAGTGGATCGTGGTCGATGGCGGCTCGAACGATGGCACGGCGGAGTTTCTGGAAAAACTCAACGGTGAGTTCAACTTACGCTTCATTAGCGAGAAAGATAAAGGCATCTACGATGCGATGAACAAAGGCATTAACATGGCGCAAGGCCGTTATGCCATCTTCCTTAACTCGGGGGATGTGTTCCATGACGATGTGGCGCAGTTTGCCCGTCAGCTGGCGCGCCAGAAAGATGACGCGATGTATATTGGCGATGCGCTGCTCGATTTTGGCGACGGGCATAAAATTTGCCGCAGCGCGAAACCCGGCTGGTATATCTATCACAGTTTACCGGCCAGCCATCAGGCCATTTTCTTCCCGGTAAAAGGTCTGAAAAAACAGCCTTACGATCTGCAGTATAAAGTGTCATCAGATTATGCCCTGGCCGCCAGTCTGTATAAATCAGGCTACCCGTTCCGTCGAATTAAAGGGCTGGTGTCTGAATTTTCAATGGGCGGGGTATCCACCTCGAATAATCTGGAATTGTGCCAGGATGCAAAAAACGTACAGCGTAAGATATTACGCGTGCCCGCATTCTGGGCGGAATTGTCTTATTTATTCCGCCTGCGCACCACGGGTAAAACGAAAACCTTATATAACAAAGCCTGAATATAAGGAAATGTAATGCAGGATCTTAACGGGTTCACCGTGCCGAAAGGTTTTCGGGGCGGGAACGGTATTAAAGTGCAGTTATGGTGGGCCGTTCAGGCCACCTTATTTGCCTGGTCACCGCAAATACTGTATCGCTGGCGTGCCTTTTTATTGCGTTTGTTTGGCGCAAAAATCGGAAAAAACGTAGTCATTCGTCCATCGGTAAAAATTACTTACCCCTGGAAATTAACGCTTGGCGATTACGCCTGGGTAGGGGATGACGCCGTGTTATATACCCTTGGCGATATCACGATTGGTGCAAACGCGGTGGTGTCACAGAAGTGTTATTTGTGTACCGGCAGTCACGATTTTATGAGTCAGCATTTTGATATTACCGCTTCGCCAATTGTGATTGGTGAAAAATGCTGGCTGGCAACAGATGTATTTGTTGCACCTGGTGTTTCTGTTGGCGATGGCACGGTAGTCGGTGCCCGCAGCAGCGTTTTTAAATCGCTACCGGCAAATAAAATTTGCCGTGGCAACCCCGCAGTGGTGATACGCGAACGCGTTGAAACTGATTAAATTCATAAGTAGAGGAATATAAACATGTCTAAAGTCGCTCTCATCACCGGCGTTACCGGGCAGGATGGTTCTTACCTGGCAGAGTTGCTGCTGGAAAAAGGTTATGAAGTTCACGGTATTAAACGTCGTGCTTCTTCTTTCAACACGGAACGTGTGGATCATATTTACCAGGATCCGCATGCGGCGAACCCGAAATTCCATCTGCACTACGGCGACCTGACCGATACTTCCAACCTGACCCGCATCCTGCAGGAAGTACAGCCGGATGAAGTTTACAACCTGGGCGCGATGAGCCACGTTGCGGTTTCTTTCGAATCCCCGGAATACACCGCTGACGTTGACGCCATGGGTACGCTGCGTCTGCTGGAAGCGATTCGTTTCCTCGGCCTTGAGAAGAAAACCCGTTTCTACCAGGCATCGACCTCTGAACTGTATGGTCTGGTGCAGGAAATCCCGCAGAAAGAGACCACCCCGTTCTACCCACGTTCTCCTTACGCGGTAGCCAAACTGTATGCCTACTGGATCACCGTAAACTACCGTGAATCTTACGGCATGTACGCCTGTAACGGCATTCTGTTCAACCACGAATCCCCACGTCGTGGCGAAACCTTCGTGACCCGTAAAATTACCCGCGCTATCGCCAACATCGCTCAGGGTCTGGAATCCTGCCTGCACCTCGGCAACATGGACTCCCTGCGTGACTGGGGCCATGCCAAAGACTACGTGAAGATGCAGTGGATGATGCTGCAGCAGGAGCAGCCAGAAGACTTCGTGATTGCGACCGGTGTGCAGTACTCCGTCCGTCAGTTCGTGGAAATGGCTGCCGCGCAGCTGGGTATCAAACTGCGCTTCGAAGGCACCGGCGTGGAAGAGAAGGGTATCGTTGTCTCTGTGACCGGCCATGACGCACCGGGCGTGAAACCAGGTGATGTGATTGTGCAGGTTGACCCGCGTTACTTCCGTCCTGCGGAAGTGGAAACCCTGCTGGGCGACCCAACCAAAGCGCACGAGAAACTGGGCTGGAAACCAGAAACCACTCTGCAGGAGATGGTCTCTGAGATGGTAGCCAAAGATCTTGAAGCAGCGAAAAAACACTCCCTGCTCAAGTCTCATGGCTACGAGGTTGCCATCGCGCTGGAGTCCTGAGAATGACAAAACAACGTATTTTTGTCGCCGGTCATCGCGGAATGGTGGGTTCCGCGATTGTTCGCCAGCTGGAGCAGCGCGGTGACGTGGAAGTGGTTGTCCGTACCCGCGACGAGCTGAATCTGCTCGATAGCCGTGCGGTACAGGACTTCTTTGCCAATGAACGTATCGATCAGGTGTATCTGGCGGCGGCAAAAGTGGGCGGCATTGTCGCCAACAACACCTACCCGGCAGATTTCATCTACGAGAACATGATGATTGAGAGCAACATCATTCACGCGGCGCATCTGCACAACGTGAACAAGCTGTTGTTCCTTGGCTCATCCTGTATCTACCCGAAAATGGCGAAACAGCCGATCGCCGAGTGCGAACTGCTGCAGGGGACGCTGGAAGCAACCAACGAGCCTTACGCGATTGCCAAAATTGCCGGGATCAAGCTGTGCGAGTCCTACAACCGTCAGTACAACCGTGACTATCGCTCGGTGATGCCGACCAACCTGTACGGGCCGCACGATAACTTCCACCCGAGCAACTCGCACGTGATCCCGGCGCTGCTGCGCCGTTTCCACGAGGCGACCGCCGAGAACGCACCGGATGTGGTGGTGTGGGGCAGCGGCACGCCGATGCGCGAATTCCTGCACGTGGATGACATGGCCGCGGCCAGCATTCACGTGATGGAGCTGGATCGCGAGGTGTGGCAGGAGAACACCGAGCCGATGCTGTCGCACATCAACGTTGGCACCGGCGTGGATTGCACCATTCGCGAGCTGGCGCAGACCATCGCTCAGGTGGTGGGCTACAAGGGCCGCGTGGTGTTTGACGCCACCAAACCGGACGGCACGCCGCGCAAACTGCTGGACGTCACCCGTCTGCATCAGCTGGGCTGGTATCACGAGGTGTCGCTGGAACAAGGGCTGGCAAGTACCTACCAGTGGTTCCTGGAAAATCAGCACCGCTTCCGGGGGTAACAATGTTTTTAAGTCAGGAAGATTTTGCCACGGTAGTGCGCTCCACTCCGCTCATCTCAATTGATTTGATCGTGGAGAACGAACGCGGCGAGTTCTTGCTGGGGAAACGAACCAATCGTCCTGCTCAGGGCTTCTGGTTCGTGCCCGGCGGGCGCGTGCAGAAGGATGAGACGCTGGCCAACGCGTTTGAGCGTCTCACTCTGGCGGAACTGGGTCTGCAACTGCCGATGGCAGCAGGCCAGTTTTACGGGGTCTGGCAGCACTTCTATGACGATAACTTTTCAGGCACCGGCTTCACCACGCACTACATCGTGCTGGGGTTCCGCCTGAAGGTGAGTGAGGCAGACCTGCGTCTGCCTGATTCTCAGCATGACGACTATCGCTGGCAGACGCCAGAGGCGCTGCTGGCCAGCGACAATGTGCATGACAACAGTCGTGCCTATTTCCTGGCCGATCGTCAGTCTGAGGTGCCGGGACTATGAAGATCCTCGTATATGGAATCAACTACTCGCCGGAATTAACCGGTATCGGGAAATACACCGGCGAGATGGTCGAGTGGATGGCGAGCCAGGGACATGACGTGCGGGTCATTACCGCGCCGCCGTACTACCCGGAATGGAAAGTGGGCGAGCGCTACTCCAGCTGGCGCTATCGCCGCGAAGAGGGTGCGGCGACCGTCTGGCGTTGCCCGCTGTACGTGCCGAAGCAGCCCTCGACGCTGAAACGTTTAATTCATCTGGGCAGCTTTGCCCTGAGCAGTTTCTTTCCGCTGATGGCGCAGCGTCGCTGGAAGCCGGATCGCATCATCGGCGTGGTGCCGACGCTGTTCTGCACGCCGGGCATGCGCCTGCTGGGTAAGCTCTCCGGAGCGCGCACGTTGCTGCATATTCAGGATTATGAAGTTGACGCCATGCTGGGCCTGGGGATGGCAGGTAAAGGCAAGGGCGGCAAAGTGGCGAAACTCGCCAGTGCTTTTGAGCGTAGCGGTCTGCATAACGTGGATTATGTCTCCACCA
The DNA here is from genome assembly GCF_052044775.1 of Enterobacter sp. 22466. Classification (NCBI taxonomy): domain Bacteria; kingdom Pseudomonadati; phylum Pseudomonadota; class Gammaproteobacteria; order Enterobacterales; family Enterobacteriaceae; genus Enterobacter; species Enterobacter sp. 22466. The sequence goes on from NZ_JBQENX010000002.1 coordinate 464,698, forward strand.
TCTCGCGCTCGATGATGAACAAAGCGCAGGAGAAGGGCGTCGCGCCGGAAAAGGTGATCTTTTTCCCGAACTGGTCCGAAGTGGCCCGTTTCCGCGACGTGACAGACAGCGACGCGCAGGCGCTTCGCGCAGAGCTCGGTTTGCCTGATGACCAAAAAATCATTCTTTATTCAGGCAACATCGGCGAAAAGCAGGGGCTGGAGAACGTTATCGAGGCGGCTCAACAGCTTAGCGAACATCCGTGGATGTTTGTGATTGTTGGTCAGGGCGGCGGAAAAGCGCGGCTGGAAAAGATGGCAAGCGAACGCGGCCTGACTAACGTGAAATTCTTCCCGCTTCAGTCTTACGAGGCGCTGCCTGCGCTGCTGAAGATGGGTGACTGCCATCTGGTGGTGCAAAAGCGCGGCGCGGCGGATGCGGTGCTGCCGTCCAAGCTGACCAACATTCTGGCCGTGGGCGGGAACGCCGTAATCACGGCAGAAGCCGAAACCGAATTAGGCCAGCTGTGTGACAGCTACCCGGGGATCGCCGTTTGCGTGGAGCCGGAATCGGTTCCGGCGCTGGTGACCGGAATTGAACAGGCACTCGCCATGCCAAAAGTGAACACGGTGGCACGTGAATATGCCGAACGCACGCTCGAGAAAGAGAACGTGCTGAGCCAATTTATTGCAGATATACGGGGATAAATCATGAGTCAAACCACGTTGTATCCGGTTGTGATGGCAGGTGGCTCTGGTAGCCGGTTGTGGCCGCTGTCCCGCGTGCTCTATCCAAAACAGTTCCTCTGCCTGAAAGGGGATCTCACCATGCTGCAAACGACGGTTAATCGTCTGCAGGGTGTGGAGTGTGAAAGCCCGGTGGTGATTTGTAACGAACAGCACCGCTTTATTGTTGCCGAGCAGCTGCGCCAGCTGAACAAACTCACAGAAAACATCATTCTGGAGCCTGCCGGACGAAATACCGCCCCAGCCATTGCCCTGGCGGCGCTGGCGGCAAAACGCAGCAGCCCGGATTGCGATCCGCTGATGCTGGTGCTGGCGGCAGACCACGTCATCCAGCAGGAAGAGGCGTTCCGCGACGCAGTGCGGGCGGCCATTCCTTACGCAGAAAGCGGCAAGCTGGTGACCTTCGGCATCGTGCCGGATCTGCCAGAAACCGGCTATGGCTATATCCGCCGCGGCAGCGTGACGCCGGGCGAAGGCGACAGCGTGGCGTTTGACGTGGCGCAGTTCGTTGAGAAACCGAATCTGGAAACCGCGCAGGCCTACGTTGCCAGCGGTGAATACTACTGGAACAGCGGCATGTTCCTGTTCCGCGCAGGTCGCTATCTGGAAGAACTGCAAAAGTATCGTCCGGATATCCTGAGCGCCTGCGAGAAAGCCATGAACGTGGTGGATCCGGATCTCGACTTTATTCGCGTCGACGAAGCCGCGTTCCTTGCCTGCCCGGAAGAGTCCATTGACTATGCGGTGATGGAGCGCACGGCGGATGCCGTCGTGGTGCCGATGGATGCAGGCTGGAGCGATGTTGGCTCCTGGTCATCCCTGTGGGAGATCAGCGCCCATACCCCGGAGGGTAACGTCCATCACGGTGATGTGATTAGCCACAAAACCGAGAACAGCTACGTCTACGCCGAATCCGGCCTTGTGACCACGGTGGGGGTGAAGGATCTGGTGGTCGTCCAGACCAAAGACGCCGTGCTGATTGCCGACCGTAACGCCGTGCAGGACGTTAAAAAAGTGGTGGAGAAGATCAAAGCCGACGGTCGCCACGAGCACCATATTCACCGCGAAGTGTACCGCCCGTGGGGCAAATACGACTCCATCGATGCGGGCGAACGTTACCAGGTGAAGCGCATTACCGTGAAGCCGGGTGAGGGGTTATCGGTACAGATGCATCACCATCGCGCTGAGCACTGGGTGGTGGTGGCGGGTACCGCCAAAGTCACTATCGACGGTGAAGTGAAACTGCTCGGTGAAAACGAGTCAATTTATATTCCGCTGGGGGCGACACACTGTCTGGAAAACCCAGGGAAGATACCTCTCGATTTAATTGAAGTGCGCTCCGGCTCATATCTGGAAGAGGACGATATTGTCCGTTTCCAGGACCGCTACGGTCGGGTGTAACCGCTTCGCATCATGCCCGGTGGCGCTGTGCTTACCGGGCCTACGAATGAATAAAAAATATTTTGCCTGTTAATTGGGCGGGCCAACTGTTGCCTGAAAAAGGGGTCATGATGGAAAAGTTAACCTGTTTTAAAGCCTACGATATTCGCGGCAAGCTGGGTGAAGAGCTGAATGAAGACATTGCGTGGCGCATCGGCCGCGCGTACGGCGAATACCTGAAACCGAAAACTATCGTGCTGGGCGGTGACGTGCGTCTGACCAGCGAATCCCTGAAGCTGGCGCTGGCGAAAGGGCTGCAGGACGCGGGCGTGGACGTGCTGGATATCGGCCTTTCCGGTACCGAAGAGATCTATTTTGCCACCTTCCACCTGGGCGTGGACGGCGGGATTGAAGTCACGGCCAGCCATAACCCGATGGATTACAACGGCATGAAGCTGGTGCGCAAGGGTGCGCGCCCTATCAGCGGCGACACCGGCCTGCGCGACGTGCAACGTCTGGCGGAAGCCAACGACTTCCCGCCGGTGAACGAGTCTGCACGCGGCAGCTACAAGCAGATCGATCTGCGTAAAGAGTACATCGACCACCTACTGGGCTACATCAACGTGGCGAACCTTAAGCCGTTGAAGCTGGTCATCAACTCCGGTAACGGCGCGGCGGGCCCGATGGTAGATGCCCTGGAAGCCCGCTTCAAGGCGCTGAACGTGCCGGTGACCTTCGTCAAGGTACACAACACCCCGGACGGCAACTTCCCGAACGGTATCCCGAACCCGCTGCTGCCAGAGTGCCGCGACGACACCCGCAATGCGGTGATTGAACACGGTGCGGATATGGGTATCGCCTTTGACGGCGATTTCGACCGCTGCTTCCTGTTCGATGAGAAAGGGCAGTTCATCGAAGGCTATTACATTGTCGGCCTGCTGGCGGAAGCGTTCCTCGAAAAAAATCCGGGGGCGAAGATCATTCATGACCCACGCCTTTCCTGGAACACCGTTGACGTGGTATCTGCAGCAGGCGGCACGCCGGTGATGTCCAAAACCGGTCATGCGTTTATTAAAGAGCGTATGCGCGAAGAAGACGCCATCTATGGCGGCGAGATGAGCGCCCATCACTACTTCCGTGATTTTGCCTACTGCGATAGCGGGATGATCCCGTGGCTGCTGGTGACCGAGCTGCTGTGCCTGAAAGGGCAGACGCTGGGCGAGCTGGTGCGTGACCGTATGGCAGCCTTCCCGGCAAGTGGAGAGATCAACAGCAAACTGGCGCAGCCTGCTGAGGCCATTGCCCGCGTGGAGCAGCACTTTGCTATCCACGCGCTGGAAATTGACCGTACCGACGGTATCAGCATGTCGTTCCCGCAGTGGCGCTTTAACCTGCGCTCGTCCAATACCGAGCCGGTAGTGCGCCTGAACGTGGAATCACGCGCCGACACCGCGCTGATGGAAGCCCGAACGAAGGACATTCTGGCGCTGTTGAATCAGTAATATTTGCCCCTCCCGGTGGGAGGGGAAACCGAATACAGGAACAACGATGACGAATCTAAAAAAGCGCGAACGAGCGAGAACGAATGCATCGTTAATCTCTATGGTGCAGCGTTTTTCTGATATCACCATCATGGTCGGCGGATTGTGGGCGGTGTGTTGGATCAGCGGGCAATCGTTCTTATACATGCATCTGCTGATGGCACTGATTGCGCTGGTCGTGTTTCAGATGATCGGCGGGATGACGGATTTCTATCGTTCGTGGCGTGGCGTCAAGATGACCACCGAACTGATGCTGTTGCTGCAGAACTGGACCTTAAGCCTGATCTTCAGCGCGGGCCTGGTGGCGTTCAGCCATGATTTTGATAATCGTCTGGTGACGTATCTGTGCTGGTATCTGTTGACCAGTGTCGGCATGGTGGTTTGCCGCTCGCTGATCCGCTTTGGCGCGGGCTGGCTGCGTAACCGTGGTTATAACCGCCGCTACGTCGCCGTGGCGGGCGATCTGCCGGTGGGGCAGGTGCTGCTTGATAGCTTCCGCAAAGAGCCGTGGTTAGGTTTTGAAGTGGTGGGCATCTACCACGACGCGAAACCGGGTGGCGTGCCGTCGGACTGGGCGGGCAACTACGACCAGCTGATTGACGATGCGAAAGCGGGCAAAATTCACAACGTCTACATTGCCATGCAGATGAAAGAGGAATCCCGCATTAAGAAACTGATGCGCGACCTGGCGGACACCACCTGTTCCGTGATCCTCATTCCGGACGTCTTTACCTTCAACATTCTCCATTCCCGTATTGAAGAGGTGAATGGTGTGCCGGTGGTGCCGCTGTATGACACGCCGCTGTCAGGTATTAACCGCGTGCTGAAGCGTCTGGAAGATATCGTGCTCTCCTCGCTGATCCTTCTGCTGATCTCCCCGGTGCTGTGCTGCATTGCGCTGGCGGTGAAGCTGAGCTCTCCCGGACCGGTGATCTTCCGTCAGACGCGCTACGGCATGGACGGTAAGCCGATCATGGTGTGGAAATTCCGCTCCATGAAGGTGATGGAGAACGACAAAGTGGTGACGCAGGCAACGCAGAACGATCCGCGCGTGACCCGCGTGGGGAATTTCCTGCGCCGCACCTCGCTGGACGAGCTGCCGCAGTTTATCAACGTCTTTACTGGCGGTATGTCGATTGTCGGGCCACGTCCGCATGCGGTCGCCCATAACGAGCAGTACCGTTCGCTGATTGAAGGTTACATGCTGCGCCATAAAGTGAAGCCAGGCATTACCGGCTGGGCGCAAATTAACGGCTGGCGCGGTGAAACCGACACGCTGGAAAAAATGGAAAAACGCGTTGAGTTCGACCTGGAGTACATCCGTGAGTGGAGCCTCTGGTTCGATATCAAAATCGTCTTTCTGACCATCTTCAAAGGTTTCGTGAACAAAGCGGCGTACTAAGATGAGCTTACGTGAAAAAACCATCAGCGGCGCCAAGTGGTCAGCGATGGCGACTATCGTCATCATTGGCCTGGGTCTGGTGCAGATGACCGTGCTGGCGCGCATTATCGATAACCACCAGTTCGGTCTGCTGACCGTCTCGCTGGTGATTATCGCGCTGGCCGACACGCTGTCTGACTTCGGTATCGCCAACTCGATTATCCAGCGCAAAGAGATTAGCCAGCTGGAGCTGACCACGCTCTACTGGCTGAACGTCGGGCTGGGGATGTTTGTTTTTGTGCTGGTGTTCCTGCTGAGCGATGTGATCGCCAGCGTGCTGCACAACCCGGATCTGGCCCCGCTGATGCGCACGCTGTCGTTTGCCTTTGTGGTGATCCCGCACGGGCAGCAGTTCCGCGCGCTGATGCAAAAAGAGCTGGAGTTCAACAAGATCGGCATGATTGAAACCAGCGCCGTGCTGGCGGGCTTTACCTTCACGGTGGTGAGCGCCCATTTCTGGCCGCTGGCCATGACCGCCATTCTCGGGTATCTGGTGAACTCTGCCGTGCGCACGCTGCTGTTCGGCTACTTTGGCCGCAAGATCTACCGCCCGGGGCTGCATTTCTCCCTGGCGTCCGTCTCCTCGAACCTGCGTTTTGGCGCCTGGCTGACGGCCGACAGCATCATCAACTACGTCAATACCAACCTTTCCACGCTGGTGCTGGCGCGCATTCTGGGGGCGAGCGTCGCGGGGGGCTATAACCTGGCCTACAACGTTGCGGTCGTCCCGCCGATGAAGCTCAACCCAATTATCACCCGCGTGCTGTTTCCGGCGTTCGCCAAGATTCAGGACGACACTGAAAAGCTGCGCGTCAACTTCTACAAGCTGCTATCCGTGGTCGGCATTATTAACTTCCCGGTACTGCTGGGTCTGATGGTGGTGTCGAGTAACTTTGTGCCGCTGGTGTTTGGCGAGAAATGGAACAGCATCATTCCGATCCTGCAGTTGCTCTGCGTGGTGGGGCTGCTGCGCTCCGTGGGGAACCCGATTGGCTCCCTGCTGATGGCGAAAGCGCGCGTGGATATCAGCTTTAAGTTCAATGTGTTTAAAACCTTCCTGTTTATTCCGGCAATTATCGTCGGCGGACACATGGCGGGCGCCATTGGCGTCACGCTGGGCTTTCTGCTGGTGCAAATCATCAACACCGTGCTGAGCTACTTCATCATGATCAAGCCGGTGCTGGGCTCCAGCTACCGTCAGTACATCCTGAGCCTGTGGCTGCCGTTTTATCTCTCCCTGCCGACCCTGGTGGTGAGCTACGGTCTGGGCGTGCTCCTGAAGGGCCATTTGCCCCTGGCCGCGCTGCTGGCAGTGCAGGTTGCCGCGGGCGCGCTGGCGTTTGGGGTGATGATTGTGCTGTCACGCAATGCGCTGGTGGTGGAGATGAAGCGCCAGTTTTGCCGTAACGAAAAAATGAAAACGCTGCTTCGCGCAGGCTAGTTATTTAAGAGGCCATTATGAAATTATTAATTCTTGGCAACCATACCTGCGGCAACCGTGGCGACAGCGCCATCCTGCGCGGTTTACTGGATGCAATTAACACCCTTAAGCCTGAGACAGAAGTGGACGTGATGAGCCGTTACCCGGTCAGCTCATCCTGGTTACTGAACCGCCCGGTGATGGGCGACCCGCTCTACAGCCAGATGAAACAGCATAATAACGCTGCGGGCGTAATGGGGCGCGTGAAGAAAGTGTTGCGTCGCCGCTACCAGCATCAGGTGCTGCTTTCTCGCGTAACCGACACCGGCAAGCTGCGCAACATCGCCATCGCGCAGGGCTTTACCGATTTTGTGCGTTTGCTTTCCGGCTATGACGCCATCATTCAGGTGGGCGGTTCGTTCTTTGTCGATCTCTACGGCGTGCCGCAGTTTGAGCACGCCCTCTGCACCTTTATGGCGAAGAAGCCGCTGTTTATGATTGGTCACAGCGTCGGGCCATTCCAGGAACCTCAGTTCAACCAACTGGCAAACTATGTTTTTGGCCACTGCGATGCCCTGATTTTGCGTGAGTCAGTCAGCCTCGACATGATGAAGCGCAGCGAGATCGACACCTCGAAAGTCGAGCACGGGGTGGATACTGCGTGGCTGGTGGATCACCAGGACGACAGCTTCCAGCCGAGCTACGCGGTGCAACACTGGCTGGACGTGGCGGCGAAACAGAAAACTGTCGCCATTACCCTGCGCGAGCTGGCGCCTTTTGATAAACGTTTAGGTACGACTCAGGCCGCCTACGAGAAGGCCTTTGCCGAGGTCGTTAACCGCGTGCTGGACAGCGGTTATCAGGTGCTGGCGCTCTCCACCTGTACTGGTATCGATAGCTACAACAAGGATGATCGCATGGTGGCGCTGAACCTGCGTCATCTGGTGAACGATCCGTCCCGGTATCACGTGGTAATGGACGAACTGAACGATCTGGAGATGGGCAAACTGCTCTCCGCCTGTGACCTGACCGTGGGTACTCGTCTGCACTCTGCCATCATCTCGATGAACTTCGGCACGCCGGCCATTGCCATTAACTATGAGCACAAATCTGCCGGGATTATGCAGCAACTGGGGATGCCGGAAATGGCCGTGGATATCCGTCATCTGCTGGATGGCTCGCTCGGCGCAATGGTGGGCGACACCCTTGGGCAACTGCCCGCCGTCAATGAGCGCCTGGCCGTGGCGGTGAAAGCCGAGCGCGAAAAGGGCATGGGGATGGTGAAATCGGTGCTTGACCGCGTGCGGGAGGGGAAATGAAGGTTGGTTTCTTCTTACTGAAATTTCCACTGTCGTCTGAAACTTTTGTACTCAATCAAATCACCGCGTTTATCGATATGGGATATGACGTGGAAATTATCGCCCTGCAAAAGGGCGATACACAAAACACCCATGCGGCGTATACCCAGTATGGGCTGGAGGCGAAAACCCGCTGGCTGCAGGATGAGCCCTCCGGAAAAGTGAACAAACTGCGCTACCGTGCCAGCCAGACCTTACGCGGGCTCCATCGCGCGTCAACCTGGCGTGCGCTGAATATCTCCCGCTATGGCGCGGAGTCGCGCAATCTGATCCTGTCGGCCATCTGCGGGCAAACGGCGCAGCCGTACCGTGCTGATGTGTTTATCGCCCACTTTGGCCCTGCGGGAGTGACCGCAGCCAAGCTGCGCGAGCTGGGGGTCATTGACGGGAAGATCGCCACGATCTTCCACGGTATCGATATCTCCAGCCGTGAGGTGCTGAACCATTACACCCCAGAGTATCAGCAGCTGTTCCAGCGCGGCGACATGATGCTGCCCATCAGCGATCTGTGGGCCGGACGCCTCAAAAACATGGGCTGCCCGGGCGAGAAAATCACCGTTTCGCGGATGGGCGTGGATTTGGCGCGCTTTACTCGTCGTCCGGTCAAGGTGCCGGGTAAACCGCTGCAGATTATCTCCGTTGCCCGACTGACCGAGAAGAAAGGGCTGCATGTGGCGATTGAAGCCTGCCGTCAGTTAAAGGCGCGCGGCGTGGATTTCCACTATCGCATTCTGGGTATCGGCCCGTGGGAACGACGTCTGCGTACGCTGATTGAACAATATCAGTTGGAAGCGCACGTGGAGATGCCGGGCTTTAAGCCGAGCCACGAGGTGAAGGCCATGCTCGATGAAGCCGACGTGTTTCTGCTGCCGTCCGTTACCGGTGCCGATGGCGACATGGAAGGCATTCCGGTGGCGCTGATGGAAGCGATGGCGGTGGGGATCCCGGTGGTATCGACCCTGCACAGCGGGATCCCGGAGCTGATCAAGTCTGACCATTCCGGCTGGCTGGTCCCCGAAAATAACGCCATGGCCCTGGCCGATCGGCTGGCCGCGTTTAGCGATATCGACCAGCAGACGCTGGAGCCCGTGCTGCACAATGCCCGACAAAAAGTCGAGGCAGATTTTAACCAGCAGGTGATCAATCGCCAGTTAGCGAGCCTGCTGCAAACGTTGTAACGCCGAGGTTGTATGCTGAAAAAGATTACCCGACGCAGCTTTGTCTCTTCTCTGTCCGTCCTTGCGGCAATGCCGCTGCTGTCGTCCCGCGTTGCGCGGGCGGCAACCGGCAAGACGGTCTCTGTTAATCAATACAACAACAACGACTGGATCGCCGCCTTTAAGCAGGCGTTTAGCGAAGGCGACACCGTCGTTGTCCCTGCAGGGCTCACCTGCAAAAACATCAACACGGGCATTTTCATTCCTGACGGCAAAACGCTGCTGATTCGTGGGGCGTTAACCGGCAATGGCCGGGGGCGCTTTGTCCTGCAGGAGGGCAGCAAAGTCATCGGTGAGGGCGAAGGCCGTACCGAAAATATCACCCTTGACGTTCGCGGCTCAGACTGTGTGATCAAAGGGCTGGCGATGAGCGGATTTGGCCCGGTAACGCAAATCTACATCGGCGGCAAAAAGCCCAGCGTGATGCGTAATCTGGTCATTGATAACATCCGTGTGAGCCAGGCCAATTACGCCATTCTGCGCCAGGGGTTTCATAACCAGGTGGACGGCGCCCGCATCACCAACAGCACATTCAGCCATCTGCAGGGCGATGCGATCGAGTGGAACGTGGCCATCAATGATCGAAATATCCTGATCTCCGACCATGTGATCGACAACATCAACTGCACCAACGGGAAGATTAACTGGGGGATTGGTATTGGCCTTGCAGGCAGTACCTACGACAACGACTACCCGGAAAAGCAGACCGTGAAGAACTTTGTGGTTGCCAATATCACCGGCAGCAACTGCCGCCAGTTGGTCCACGTTGAGAACGGTAAACACTTTATTATCCGCAATATTAAGGCCAAAAATATTACGCCTGATTTCAGTAAAAAGGCGGGAATAGACAATGCCACGGTAGCAATTTATGGCTGTGATAATTTCGTTATTGATAATGTCGATATGGTCAATAGTGCCGGAATGTTAATCGGTTACGGTGTGATTAAAGGTGACTACCTGTCGATTCCGCAGAACTTCAAGCTTAACGATATTCGTCTGAATAATAGCCAGCTTGCCTATAAGCTGCGCGGCATACAAATTTCATCCGGTAACGCGACCTCGTTTGTGGCCATCACCAACGTCGAGATGCAGCGCGCGACGCTAGAGTTGCATAACAAACCTCAGCATCTTTTCTTACGCAATATCAATGTGATGCAGGAAGCGGCAATCGGGCCGGCCCTCAAGCTGAACTTTGACCTGCGTAAGGATGTACGGGGTAAATTCATGGCGAAAGACGAGACGTTGCTGTCGCTGGCAAACATCAAAGCAGTGAATGAGAAGGGGCAGAGCTCGGTGGATATTGACCGGGTGGATCAGCATGTGGTGAATACGGAACGGCTGAATTTTGCGCTGCCCTCCAAAGTGGAGTAAGTATCCTAGGCTTGCGTCGAGAAGTCTGAGACATTCACTAAAATTTGTTACTGAATTCAGTAAATTTAGGGTTTATAATCAATGCCACTATTTTGCAATATTTGTCTAATCATTAGCGATACCTCAGGGAAGATAGCGATCGCCAGAGGTTTTCCCAACACACATAACGCATTGAGTGGTGTATGAACGATAAAGTTTTGTTTATTGGCGCGTCTGGTTTCGTTGGGACCCGTTTGATTGAAGTTTCGCAGACAGCGTTTGATGTCACTAACTTCGATAAGCAGCAAAGTCATTTCTATCCCGACATTACCGTTTCTGGCGATGTTCGTAATCAGGATCAGCTCGATCAAGCATTAGCCGGTTTCGATACAGTGGTTCTCCTCGCCGCTGAACACCGTGATGATGTAAGCCCAACGTCGCTTTACTATGATGTAAACGTGCAGGGTACGCGTAACGTACTGGAAGCAATGGAAAAAAATAATGTTAAAAATATTATTTTTACCAGTTCAGTTGCCGTGTATGGCCTCAATAAGGTGAACCCTGACGAATCTCACCCGTACGATCCCTTTAACCACTATGGCAAAAGTAAATGGCAGGCTGAAGAAGTGCTGCGCGAGTGGTTCAACAAAGCCCCACAGGATCGCTCTCTGACGATTATTCGTCCAACGGTCATCTTTGGTGAGCGTAATCGCGGTAATGTTTACAACCTCCTGAAGCAAATTGCGAGGGGGAAATTTGCTATGGTTGGCGCGGGTACTAACTATAAATCAATGGCTTACGTGGGAAATATTGTTGAGTTTATCAAGTTCAAATTGACCACTGTTAAACCGGGTTACGATGTGTATAACTACGTCGACAAACCAGACCTGAATATGAATCAGTTGGTTGCTGAAGTCGAAAAAAGTCTTAACAAGAAAATCCCTTCTGTCCATCTTCCTTATCCGCTCGGTATGCTAGGTGGCTATTGCTTTGATCTTCTCAGTAAAGTGACGGGTAAAAAATACGCAATCAGCTCCGTGCGTGTGAAAAAATTCTGCGCCACCACTCAGTTCGACGCAACTAAAGTACATACTTCTGGTTTTAATGCGCCTTACACCTTATCTCAGGGACTGGACCGTACGCTGAAATATGAGTTTGTCCATGAAAAGAAAGATGACATCACGTTTGTCTCTGAATAACTTTTGATGGCTACGATTAGTCGGAAACGGGGCGTTTTGCGTTTTTCTCTGTAGGGTTTCCGACAATTCTGGGTCACACTTGAAGCGTAATGAGGTGTAGTAGGGTGAGTTTCGACTTGAAACGTGATTTGCATTAGGCGCGGTAGACTTCATTTATCAGGCATTTTTCCTGGTCAGGTCTATACTTCGTCAACCATTTTTAGGTGGAAGAGATAATGATCAATTTAAAAGCCGTCATTCCGGTAGCAGGCTTGGGCATGCATATGCTGCCAGCAACGAAAGCGATTCCTAAGGAGATGCTGCCAATCGTCGATAAACCGATGATTCAATACATTGTCGACGAAATTGTTGCTGCAGGGATCAAAGAAATCGTCTTGGTTACCCACTCTTCCAAGAATGCGGTTGAGAACCACTTCGACACCTCTTACGAACTCGAAGCGTTGCTTGAGCAGCGCGTTAAACGTCAGCTTCTGGCTGAGGTTCAGTCCATTTGTCCTCCTGGCGTCACCATCATGAACGTACGTCAGGCGCAGCCACTGGGGTTGGGGCACTCCATTCTATGTGCTCGCCCGGTTGTGGGTGATAATCCGTTTATCGTTGTTCTGCCTGACATCATTATTGATACCGCTTCGGCCGATCCGTTGCGTTACAATCTGGCGGCGATGGTTGCACGTTTCAATGAAACCGGTCGCAGCCAGGTACTGGCTAAGCGGATGAAGGGCGATCTTTCTGAGTATTCTGTTATTCAGACGAAAGAAGCGCTCGAGACAGAAGGGCAGGTGAGCCGTATCGTTGAGTTTATTGAAAAGCCTGATCAGCCACAAACGCTGGATTCCGACCTGATGGCTGTTGGCCGTTATGTTCTGAATGCGGATATTTGGGCGGAGCTGGAGAAGACGGAGCCGGGTGCCTGGCAGCGTATTCAGTTGACCGACGCGATTGCAGAACTGGCGAAAAAACAGTCGGTTGACGCTATGCTGATGACGGGCGAAAGCTACGACTGCGGCAAGAAAATGGGCTATATGCAGGCGTTTGTGAACTACGGGCTGCGTAACCTGAAGGAAGGGCAGAAGTTCAGAGACAGGATACAGAAACTGCTGACTAGCGAATAACAGACGAGCTTTTCAAAAGCGGCAACACTCTTTCTGAGCAGATAAGACAGCCAGAATGAGGGGCGCCGCTTTTGTATTTATGAATAAGCTGAGATAACAAGAGGTTATCTGTATTTTTTTTGGCTGGCTTGTAGCGATTTGTGCTTGTTTCTGATGTTGTTTAGGACGACAATTAATGCCAGTTTTGTGATGAACTGATGACAATTTTTTGTTCAGATACATTCGGACCCTAGAAATATGACATTCTATCTTCGCTCAGTACACTGGTAGCTGTTAAGCCAGGGGCGGTAGCGTGCAAATTTCCTGAGCCAGCTGTATATGGCTGGCTCATAGCATCAATATCTCGAATATCCTTCAGACGGAATAGTTAACGTGAAAATTCTTGTTACGGGCGGTGCCGGTTTCATCGGCTCAGCGGTGGTGCGACATATTATTAAAAATACTCAGGACGAAGTCGTCAATGTTGATAAATTGACCTATGCTGGTAACCTGGAATCGCTCGCAGAAGTAAGTGATAACGTTCGTTATGCCTTTGAGCATGCAGATATTTGCGATAAAGAGGCGATGGAACGTATTTTTGCTGAGCATAAGCCAGACGCGGTGATGCATCTGGCTGCTGAAAGCCATGTCGATCGTTCAATCACTGGCCCGGCTGCGTTTATTGAAACAAATATTGTTGGTACTTATGTACTGCTGGAAGCCGCTCGTGCCTATTGGTCTGGCTTAAATGAGGCGGAAAAAAGTTCGTTCCGTTTCCACCAAATTTCGACCGACGAAGTGTATGGTGACCTGCCACATCCTGACGAGCATCCTGCTTCGGCTGAATTGCCGCTGTTTACAGAAAAGACAGCTTATGCCCCAAGTAGTCCTTATTCCGCATCCAAAGCGTCGAGTGACCATCTGGTTCGGGCATGGCTACGTACCTATGGTTTCCCGACAATTGTAACTAACTGTTCCAATAATTATGGTCCATTCCACTTTCCGGAAAAACTGATTCCACTCGTGATTCTGAACGCGCTGGATGGTAAAGCGTTGCCAATTTATGGCAAAGGCGATCAGATCCGTGACTGGCTATATGTTGAAGATCATGCGCGCGCGTTATACACCGTGGTGACCAAAGGAAAACCCGGCGAAACCTATAATATTGGTGGGCATAACGAAAAGCGGAATCTTGATGTGGTGCGAACTATTTGCGATCTGCTGGATGAAATCGTACCAAAACAAGGAACATATCGTGATCAAATCACATATGTCACAGATCGGCCGGGGCACGATCGCCGCTATGCCATTGATGCCCACAAGATCGCCGAAGAATTAGGCTGGGAACCGCAAGAGACTTTCGAAAGCGGTATCCGAAAAACTATCGAATGGTATTTAAACAACGCTGAATGGTGCCGCCGCGTGCAGGATGGCAGCTATCAGCGTGAGCGCCTGGGAATCATTTAATATGAAAGGAATTATTTTAGCTGGCGGTTCGGGAACTCGTTTATACCCAATTACAATGGGGGTTTCGAAGCAATTGCTTCCGGTTTACGACAAACCGATGATTTATTATCCCCTGTCTGTGCTGATGCTGGCTGGTATAAAGGATATTCTGGTCATTACTACACCTGAAGATCAGGCTGGTTTCCAGCGTCTTCTTGGTAATGGTAACCATCTGGGCGTAGAGATTCAGTATGCAGTTCAACCGAGCCCGGATGGTTTAGCTCAGGCGTTCATTATTGGAGAACAATTCATTGGTAATGATTCTATCTGCCTGGTTCTTGGCGATAATATATTCTTTGGGCAAGGTTTTACACCTAAATTGAAAGCAGCCGCGGAAAGAAACTCCGGCGCGACAATCTTCGGTTATCAGGTTATGGACCCTGAACGTTTTGGGGTTGTGGCCTTTGATAAAAATTACAGGGCGATCAGCATAGAAGAGAAACCTGTTAAGCCAAAATCAAACTGGGCAGTAACAGGTCTCTATTTTTACGATAATAGTGTTATTGAAATTGCAAAAGAAATTAAGCCTTCAGCGCGTGGTGAATTAGAAATCACAGCAGTGAATGAGGTTTATTTAAAACACAATGCTTTGAATGTTGAATTACTTGGCCGCGGATTTGCGTGGCTTGATACAGGCACTCACGACAGTCTTATTGAGGCTGGCAGTTTCGTTGAAACTGTTCAGAAAAGACAGGGCATGATGGTTGCCTGTCCAGAAGAGATTGCCTGGCGTAATGGCTGGCTAACGGATGATGAGTTATGTCATCTTGGAAAACAAATTGAGAAAAACCATTACGGTAAATATCTTATTAATCTGGTAAAGAAACATGAAAGTTGAACTGATTCCATTACAAAAGCATGATGATGAACGTGGCATGCTGGTGGCACTTGAGCAGACTAAAAATGTGCCGTTTGAGATTAAACGTGTTTATTACATGTTTGGTACCCAGACTAACGTTCGCAGAGGCTACCATGCTCACAAGGAATTAAGACAGCTTGCTATACCGGTAAGTGGTTCTTGTCGTTTTATGCTAGATGACGGGAAAGAGAAGGTTGATATTCTTCTGGATAATCCTGCCTTGGGATTACTTATTGAACCTTCCATCTGGCATGAGATGTATGATTATTCCCATGATTGTATTCTTTTAGTTTTAGCCAGTGATGTCTACAACGAAAGTGACTATATCCGTAATTACGATGAGTTTGTGGAGTCTGTAGAATGAAAATCCATAAATTAAGTGACGTGCAATCCACTCAGATCGGAGAAGATACAACTATCTGGCAATATTCTGTAATTTTGCCAGGAGCAGTAATTGGAAACGAATGTAATATTTGTGCTCATACATTTATTGAAAATGATGTCAAAATAGGGAACCGCGTTACGGTAAAATCAGGGGTATTCTTGTGGGATGGCATTAATATTGAGGATGATGTTTTTATTGGTCCTTGTGTCGCGTTCACTAATGATAAACATCCTCGCTCTAAACAGTACCCCGAAAAATTTCTAAAAACGACTATTAAAAAGGGTGCTTCTCTTGGTGCTAATGCAACGATTTTGCCGGGGATTATTGTTGGCGAAGGTGCAATGGTCGGTGCCGGGGCAGTAGTCACCAGGGACGTTGCACCTTTTACTGTAGTTGCAGGTAATCCGGCAAAAATTCTTAAGGAAATCAAATAATGTTGCCATTTCTGGATCTGAAAGCTATTAATCAGCAATATAAAGAAGAATTAATGCAAGCATTTGAGCGTGTGCTTGATTCTGGCTGGTATATTATGGGCAAAGAGCTTAGCACCTTTGAACAACGTTTTGCACAGTTTTGCGGTACCAGGCACTGCATTGGGGTTGCAAATGGCCTTGACGCGCTCATATTAGTATTGCGAGCATGGAAAGAACTAGGTCTGCTCAGCGAAGGTGACGAAGTGCTCGTACCTTCAAATACTTACATTGCTTCAGTGCTTGCCATTACCCAGAATAATCTTGTTCCCGTATTTGTTGAACCGGACCCTTCAACTTTTAATATTACTGCAGCTGGTATTAAAGAAAAAATAACTGAAAGAACAAAAGCTATTTTACCAGTTCATCTCTATGGCCAGCTCTGTGAGATGGCAGATATTAAAGAGCTAGCTCAGCAGAAAAATCTCTTAATCCTTGAAGATTGCGCTCAGGCACATGGTGCAATGTCAAAAAAGGTTATGGCTGGTAACTGGGGTGATGCAGCGGGTTTTAGCTTCTATCCTGGGAAAAATATTGGCGCATTAGGTGATGCTGGTGCCATCACAACAAATGATGACAAATTAGCTGAAATATTATTAGCGCTACGTAACTATGGGTCACATAAAAAGTACGAAAATCTTTATACAGGTGTGAACAGTCGCTTAGATGAAATGCAGGCTGCGTTGTTGTCAGTTAAGCTAGATTCAGTAGAGACTGAAGTAATAAAAAGAAGAGAAATAGCCAATTTCTATTTAAGCAATATTAACAATCCATTAGTAAATCTTCCGCGTGTTGTTTCAGAGGAAATGCACGTCTGGCATCTTTTTGTGATCACTTGTGCGCACCGTGAGGCTTTAGCTAAACATTTAACAGATAAAAATATCCAAACTTTAATTCATTATCCTATCCCGCCACATAAACAACAGGCATACAAGCAATTTGAACATATGTCTTTGCCGATTGCTGAAGAGATACATCGTACAGTTCTTTCCATTCCAATGGGACCGACAATGACATTAGACGATGCAAAAATAGTAGCCGACGCGATTAATAGTTTTGCATTATGAGGAAATTGTTAACCGTTACATTTCTCTCAGGAATGCTAACGCTCTTGCGAATGTGTTGTGGCTTTATCATCAGTAAAATTATTGCTGTCTATACAGGGCCTACTGGTTTGGCCCTGCTTGGACAATTACAAAGTTTTGCCTCCATTTGTAACGGAGTTATCAATGCTTCTGTCAGCAGTGGCATTGTTCGTTATACATCTGAGCATTCTGATGATCCCGACGAGAAATTTACCATGTGGTGGAAGGGAGGGGTGCAGGTCGGCTTGATTATTTATGCTTCCCTTTGCCCTGCGATAATACTCCTTTCTCCATTATTGTCTAAGCTAGTATTTGATAGTAATGATTATACTGTCTATATCATACTTATTGGCTTATTTCTTCCATTCTCCTTATTAGGCACTCTTTTAAATTCTGTCCTGAACGGTTTACAACAGTATAAAAGATTTGTTTTTACTGGAATGATTTCAGTAATTGGCTCTTTCGCATTAATGTGTCTGCTCACCGTAATATATGGTGTTCAGGGGGCCCTGATGGCAGCCTCGCTACAGGCTGCGATACTCGGTGTTACACTTGGCATTAGCTGTTTGAAATTTAGCTGGTTTAAGTTAAGTAATTTCTGGGGAAAAGTAGCCAAACAGCAAAGATCAGATATTAATAAATATCTTACTATGGCAATGGTATCAGCATTGACACTACCAGTAGCACAGGTGTGTATAAGAAAGATTCTCATCGCCGAAGCTGGTTGGGATATGGCTGGTCAATGGCAATCTGTCTGGAAGATTTCTGAAGTGTATCTCAGTGTTGTAACAATGGCACTTGGTACTTATTTTATGCCAAAGTTAGCGAAGCTAAAGAGTGTCGATGAGATACAAAAAGAAATACACAGCGTTGTTTTGGTTATACTTCCTGTAATCATTGCTATGTCTTTGTGTATTTATTTCACACGAGATTGGATTATCCAGATTCTATTCACTAATGAGTTTTCTAAAGCTCGTGATCTTTTTATGATCCAACTTGTTGGTGATGTACTGAAGATCTGGAGTTGGATATATGCGTATCCAATGCTTTCACGTGCTGCTGTAAAGTGGTATGTTTCAACAGAGATTGCTTTTGCGTTCGTGTGGGTAGCGCTATCTCTATTCCTTATAAACATGATGGGAGCCCAAGGCGCTAATTTAGCCTATACACTTGCATATGGTTTTTATCTAATTTTCATGATGTTCAATATGAAAAAATTTGCGAAGTAATATGAGGGTTTATGCGAGTATTGTTGGTAGGTGAGTTCTCTGGTGTTCATCGCAATCTGATGGAGCAATTAAACAAACAAGGCATTTATTGCGATCTACTGTCGGATGGTGACGGGTGGAAAGGGTTTAATTCAACTATAACGATCCCTAAACGGCAACCAATCAAAGGCATAGGAAAATTACTTTTCCCGGTACTCGATTTTTTAGGATTAGCTGGGCTCTCATCCTATCGTGAAAACCGTAATTTGATTGACAATCTCGACAATTACGATGTCATACAATTTATTAATCCTCAGGCCATAAAGGCATTCGGCGCTATTGGGAATTTATGTTTATTCAGAAAATTATCCAGAAAAGCACCTAAGATTTTTTTATGTGCTCTTGGCGGTGATTTATGCGTAGAAACATTTTTTATCATGAGGAGATTGAAATATTCCCCTTGGAGCAGTTTTAAGATCAATCGGGTTAAATATTTTTATCAAAACATATCTTTCTTTTTCCCCGCACATGCTGCGTTACATTTTTATGTGACACGACAGGTTAAAGCAATTATTCCGGGACTCTATGAATATAGACGCGCTTATGAGAATAATAAAAAATGCACTTCAATAATAGGTTTACCAATTAATAGTGGGGAATATCATCCATCTATATCAACATCAACCCACGGTGGCCTGGTAAAGATATTTTATAGCAAAAAACCACATATGGGTGATTATTATAAGAAAGGATATAAATATTTCGATGAAGCCCTTGCGATTTTAGATGAAAAGAAAATTTCTTATCAGTTAGTCACTGCTAATGGTATACCCTTCGAACAGTATAAAGCATTGTTAGCCGACTGTGATATCTTGCTGGACCAGACATTATCTTATGACAAAGGTATGTCGGGCATCATCGGTATGGCAAACGGTATGATCACATTTAGCGGAAATGAACCAGATATCGAAAAATTCTATGGTCGAACGATACCCTGTATCAATGCTGAACCTGACGCTAAAGCGCTAGCAATAAAATTAACACATATAATTGAAAATTATGAAGACTATAATTCTCTGCGAATTTCTGCTAAAGAGTATATAGATAAATACCACTCATCTGATGTGATTTGCTCAAAGTATATTCAGGTATGGAATAAAGAATGATTTTTTTCATTTTTATTATTTGCATCACGATGCTTGTCATTTTATGTCGAAATCGCGTCACCCTCGCATTTTGGTTTTTACTGGCTTTAATTGCTGCAATCAGATTTGAGGTTGGCACCGATTATCCAAACTATGTTAATTTATTCTATGATATAAGAGATGGATTCCAGAGTTATTTGCATATGGAGCCTTTCCATCTTGCAGTAAATGAGTTAGCTTTATGCGCGGGATTTGGGCCACAATTTATATTTTTTATTTATGCAGTCTTAACGACATTATTCTTTGCGATGTTCTTCTATAAAATGTCGAATGCATTTACTGACGTTGAACCAAAAATAGTATTTGCATTATGTACAATTTTGTATTTAGGTAATTATTATTTCTTAAGCTTGAATAGTATTAGATCTTGCCTTGCTGCGAGTCTTTATGTATTAGGCTTATACTATTACATACAGCGAAGATCGTTCCTTACTATCCTCACATTTATTGCAGGCTGTTTTATTCACTTCAGCATGATACCCATTGCGTTAATAACTTGGTTGTCATTGGCCTTTATCTTTCCGGTCAAACGCAAGACGTTTATTGCTTTTGTAACAATAATTCTCCTTAATCCGTTGAGTCTGGTTGCTTATATTTTTGTAAATTATAAGCTAATGTATTACAACTATTTCCTTTCAGATACTTATGCTGTACCGGCAACATTTATTGGACAACTTTCGGCTTATGGTGGTGTTGCCCTTGCTCTGTTATTTTACTATTTCTTTATGAAAAAAATAGGTATCATAGATAACAGAACAAAAGGAATTTTCCAGCTTTCAATTATCCTGTTTATCGCTTTCAGGATCTTTTCAAATGAACTGTTTATTTTTGCAAGGTTATCGAGGTATCTTTCTCCTGTACTCTATTTGTTTACTGCTTATAGTATCGCCTATTTTATTAAATACAAAATTGCAGACAATTCAAAATCGATGGCATTGCTTGGCTTTGTTGTATTCTTAACTATAACTAATATCATAATGTTTGTGCCTCGTGGTCTGGAAGATGATTCCTATGGTAATTATAAAATAAACTACTGTATATTAAGTAATGAAATATGTGACGTATCAATTGATACGAGAAATTAAATAAAACTTTTGGGTTTGATTCGTTATGTTATATATTTTGGTCGATGATATAGTTAAAGCTCGTTTTTTTTCGTGTTTTCAAGAAGTTGATAATGTAATTTATTTAACGAATAAGATATCGTGCTTTCTTTTTCTAAGAAAAAAAACAAATAAAAAAATCATCTTGCTTTCTGGATCTTCAAAGCATGAATCTGATTCCATTGTGGATCGTGCTCGTTTGTCAAAAACCATCTCTGTTCTGAATGGTCGACAAACTTTGGACGATGCCATTAAAAACTATTGCGCTGTAAGAGCATCGTTATTTTCTAAAGTTATAAATAATATCGGTTGCAATGATACGGTGATTGTTTTCAATGGTAATCATGCCAGTGCTATTGCAACAACTGATGTTTTTAACAGCAAAGGCGCTAAAACACTTTATGCTGAGATAAGCAATCTTCCAGATAAAATGGTATTTGACCCTAAAGGCGTTAATGCGCAATCCATACTTTATTCAAAACCCGAAGTATTGGACTCTCTGGAAAGTGTATCAGACGCTCAGCATGAAGCATGGGTAAATGATTATATTACCTATAAAGAAAAACCCATTCCACAGTCAAAAATAAACGTTCCAACGTATTTATTGCTTGCTGTTGATGATATATTCGCAAGGCTTTTTAAAAATATAATAAAGGAAGACTCTCTCTCCTTTATCGATAAAGTCAAAATGTTTCGCAGTAAATTTAAATCTAGAAAAATCCTCGATTCTGCTGAGCACGCTGATTTAACTCAACCCTATATTTTCTTCCCTACGCAAGTTACCTCTGATACACAACTTAAAATTAATAGCGATATTGATAATCTTCAGGCTATGAGTATTATTTTAGAACGTGAAAAAGATATCGATATATACGTTAAAATCCATCCAGCTGAATCAAACATTGAAACTATTAATTATTTTTTAGAGTTAGAGAAACAAAAAAAAATCCGAATTGTAAGTAACAATACTATTGCATTAATTAAAAATGCCAAAAGAATATATACAGTTAATTCGACGGTAGGACTTGAGGCACTAATTTTTGAAAAAGAACTAACTGTTTTAGGTCGTGCAATTTACAGTAATTTCGATAAGACCAGATTGAGACTATATATTCATAGGTATTTAATGGATTTAAACTATTTTGGTGAAAATACATTAACTGAAATTCATTTCAATAAATTATCAAGACTGAGTGAGCTATAACTTATGTATGATTATATTATTGTAGGGTCCGGGCTTTTTGGATCGGTTTTTGCTCATGAGGCTAAGAAAGCCGGAAAAAAAGTCAAAGTAATTGAAAAACGTTCCCATCTTGGTGGTAATATATATTGTGAAAATATTGAAGGCATTAATATCCACAAATATGGTGCGCATATTTTCCATACCAGTGATAAAGAAGTTTGGGACTATGTCAATAAATTTGTCGAATTTAATCGTTTCACAAATTCGCCTGTCGCTATATCAAAAGGCAAAGTATATAATTTGCCTTTCAATATGAATACATTTAATCAGCTTTGGAACGTTGTCACTCCTGAACAGGCAAAAGAAAAGATTGTCTTACAGAGTTCCGAATTAAAGGGAAAGGAACCTGAGAATTTAGAAGAACAGGCAATTTCTCTGGTTGGAAGGGATATTTATGAGACTCTTATAAAAGAATATACCGAAAAGCAGTGGGGCCGTCTTTGTAAGGAATTACCTGCTTTTATTATCAAGCGTTTGCCTGTGCGTTTCACCTACGACAACAACTACTTCAATGATAAATACCAGGGGATTCCTACTGGTGGTTACAATGCTTTGATTGATGGGTTGCTGGACGGCATTGAATTCGAAGTTAATACCAATTATTTTGATCGGAAAGAATATTGGGATTCATTAGCTGATAAAATTGTATATACAGGCCCAATTGATTTGTATTTTGATTATTGTTACGGTGCTCTTGATTATCGATCACTTAGATTTGAAACTGAGGTATTAGAGACTGATAATTATCAAGGTAATGCTGTTGTTAACTATAATGATAAAGAGTTTGCGTTTACCAGAATTATAGAGCATAAATTCTTTGAATTTGGGCAGCAACCTAAAACTGTTATAACACGTGAATTCCCAAAAGAATATGCTGTAGGTGATGAGTATTATTACCCAGTGAATGATGAAAAAAACATGCATATTTATAAAAAATATCGTGAAAAATCAAAAGGATTGGATGGCGTGATTTTTGGCGGCCGACTAGCAGAATATAAATATTATGACATGCATCAGGTCATAAAATCGGCGTTGACCAGTTTCCGAAAAGAGGCGAATATTAGTGAATAAGGATGTTGTCGCAGTTATCGTCACGTATAACCGTAAAGAGTTATTAGGTAAGGTTATCGATGCGGTTGCTAATCAAAGCTATCCATTGAAAAAGATCCTTATCATCGATAATAACAGCTCGGATGGTACGAAAGAGAGCGTAACCAGTAAATTGTCCTCCGTCGTTGAATATATCAATACTGGTGGCAATTTAGGTGGAGCGGGGGGATTCCATTTTGGCTTTAAAGAGGCAGAGAAGCATAGTTATGATTATCTGTGGCTGATGGATGACGATTTGATGCCCGCTCATGATTGCCTTGAAAAATTATTATCAACAAACCCTTTGGGGATTGCTCAGCCTGTCCGTTATAATCTGGATGAAACTTGTGCTGAATTATCTCCATTGCGTTATGATCTTTCCAATCCGTTAAAACTAAATCCGAAAGGTACACCGCTCAAGGTTTATCTTGAGCAGAATAAAGAAACAGATCGGCTGATAAATATCGAAGCAATTCCATTTGAAGGGCCTTTAATCTCAAGAAAAGCCGTTACGGAAATCGGACTTCCTAATCCTGCGTTTTTCATCTTCTGCGATGATATTGAATACGCGATTAAAGCCAAAAGGAAAGGGATCCCTATCGTTTGTGACCTTGAAGCTAAAGCCTATCGTTTACTGATAAACAATCAGGGAAACGATCTGCTTTCCTGGAAAGGTTACTTTATGCTCAGAAATTTGTTCTACCTTCACAAGAATTACGGTACAAATGTTTTCGTGCGCAATAAGCCGATAGTTCTGGCAATTGGCTATGGTTGTTCTTGCCTCGTTAAAGGGCAATTGAAGCAATTGAAAGTGCTTTGGCGAGCATTCTGGGACGCTGGTTCGCTAAAAAATACTGACCTATTCAAGCCTGGGACGAAAAAGTAAAAGCATCTTCCGCTATCACCATCACTTTGACCTGAGTTAACATCTAAGCCACATTTAAAACCGCGCACGTCTCGCGCGGTGACCACACCTGACAGGAGTATGTAATGTCTAAGCAACAGATCGGCGTCGTCGGTATGGCAGTGATGGGGCGCAACCTGGCGCTCAACATCGAAAGCCGTGGTTATACCGTATCCGTTTTCAACCGCTCCCGTGACAAAACCGAAGAAGTGATTGCCGAAAATCCAGGTAAGAAACTGGTGCCATTCTATACGGTCCAGGAGTTCGTTGAGTCTCTGGAGACGCCTCGTCGTATCCTGTTAATGGTGAAAGCGGGCGCTGGTACCGATGCAGCCATAGATTCCCTGAAACCTTATCTGGAAAAAGGCGACATCATCATTGATGGCGGTAACACCTTCTTCCAGGACACCATTCGTCGTAACCGTGAACTCTCTGCTGAAGGTTTCAACTTCATCGGTACCGGTGTCTCCGGTGGTGAAGAGGGCGCGCTGAAAGGCCCATCTATCATGCCTGGTGGCCAGAAAGAAGCGTATGAACTGGTTGCGCCAATCCTGACCAAAATCGCTGCGGTTGCGGAAGATGGTGAGCCGTGTGTGACCTATATCGGTCCGGATGGTGCAGGCCATTATGTTAAGATGGTTCACAACGGCATCGAATACGGCGATATGCAGCTGATTGCTGAAGCCTACTCTCTGCTGAAGGGTGGCCTGAACCTCTCCAACGAAGAACTCGCAGAGACCTTCACCGAGTGGAACAAAGGCGAACTGAACAGCTATCTGATCGACATCACCAAAGATATCTTCACGAAGAAAGATGAAGAGGGTAAATACCTGGTCGATGTGATTCTTGACGAAGCGGCGAACAAAGGTACCGGCAAATGGACCAGCCAGAGCTCTCTGGACCTGGGCGAACCGCTGTCTCTGATCACCGAATCCGTATTCGCGCGCTACATCTCTTCATTGAAAGATCAGCGCGTTGCGGCTTCTAAAGTGCTGTCTGGTCCACAGGCTAAACCTGCTGGTGATAAAGCGGAATTCGTCGAGAAAGTTCGTCGCGCTCTGTACCTGGGTAAAATCGTCTCCTACGCGCAGGGCTTCTCTCAGCTGCGCGCGGCATCAGACGAGAACAACTGGGATCTGAACTACGGTGAAATCGCGAAGATCTTCCGTGCAGGTTGCATCATTCGCGCCCAGTTCCTGCAGAAAATTACTGATGCCTATGCGGAAAATGCAGGCATCGCGAACCTGCTGTTGGCACCGTACTTCAAGAAGATTGCTGACGAATACCAGCAGGCGCTGCGTGATGTGGTTGCTTACGCTGTACAGAACGGTATTCCGGTGCCGACCTTCTCTGCTGCAGTAGCGTACTACGACAGCTATCGCGCTGCCGTACTGCCTGCCAACCTGATCCAGGCGCAGCGTGACTACTTCGGTGCGCATACGTATAAACGTACAGATAAAGAAGGTGTGTTCCATACCGAATGGATGGAATAAAATAACGCTTTGTAATCTCAACCCGGAGCCTGTCTCCGGGTTTTTTTTACGTGAAATCTCGCTCCTGATATTCGAAGTAGTCTGAATGTCATCCCGAGTACAGGGATTACTCCTGGTTTGCCTTGACAGTTCTGTTGGCCAAGAGGTACAAAGCCCAACAGTCAGGTTTATCGCGATGGTCTGGCGGCCATCACAACAGTTAACTCACAGAAGTCATTAGCGAATGAAAATAACAATCTCCGGAACAGGCTATGTTGGACTCTCTAACGGTATTCTGATTGCCCAGAACCATGAAGTGGTTGCGCTGGATATCGTGCAGTCCAAAGTGGATATGCTCAACCAGAAGAAATCGCCAATTGTTGACAAAGAAATCCAGGATTATCTCACTCACAAAGAACTGAATTTCCGCGCTACTACGGATAAAGAAGATGCATACCGTAATGCGGATTACGTCATCATTGCCACTCCTACCGACTATGACCCGAAAACTAACTACTTCAACACATCCACTGTAGAAGCGGTCATTAAAGACGTTATCGCAATCAACCCGAAAGCGGTGATGGTGATTAAGTCAACCATTCCGGTAGGTTTTACTCAATCCATCAAAGAAGAGTTGGGCATCGATAACGTCTTCTTCTCGCCAGAGTTCCTGCGCGAGGGCAGGGCGTTATACGATAACCTGCATCCTTCCCGTATCGTGATTGGTGAGCGTTCTGAGCGTGCGGAACGTTTTGCCGCGCTGCTGCAGGAAGGCGCCATCAAGAAAGATATTCCGGTACTGTTTACCGACTCCACAGAAGCGGAGGCGATTAAGCTTTTCGCCAATACCTACCTGGCAATGCGTGTCGCTTACTTCAACGAACTGGACAGCTATGCAGAGAGCCTGGGGTTGAACACCCGCCAGATCATCGAAGGTGTTTGTCTCGATCCGCGCATTGGTAACCACTATAACAACCCGTCATTTGGCTACGGCGGTTACTGCCTGCCAAAAGATACCAAGCAGCTGCTGGCCAACTATCAGGCTGTGCCAAACAACCTGATTTCAGCCATTGTGGATGCCAACCGCACGCGTAAGGATTTTATTTCTGATTCCATCCTGGCGCGTCAGCCGAAAGTGGTGGGTGTGTATCGTCTGATCATGAAGAGCGGTTCCGATAACTTCCGCGCCTCTTCCATTCAGGGGATAATGAAGCGTATTAAAGCGAAGGGTGTACAGGTCATTATTTATGAACCCGCAATGCAGGAAGATGAGTTCTTCCATTCACGTGTGATTCGCGATTTGAATGCATTCAAGCAGGAAGCGGACGTGATTATCTCTAACCGCATGGCGGAAGAGCTGGGGGATGTGGCGGATAAAGTCTATACCCGCGATCTGTTCGGTAGCGATTGATTATTTTAACGCGCGTAAAAAACCCGGCCATGTTGCCGGGTTTTTTTATTTTCAGACCTTGTAGAAAGCGCGATACCAGTCGACAAAGTTTTTCACCCCGTCTTTGACTGAAGTCTGCGGTTTAAAACCAATAACGTCATACAACGCTTTCGTGTCCGCGCTGGTTTCCAGCACGTCACCCGGTTGAATCGGCATCATGTTTTTCTCTGCTTCTTTGCCGAGAGCTTCTTCCAGCGCCGTAATGTAATCCATAAGCTCAACCGGAGAGCTGTTACCTATGTTGTAAACGCGATAAGGCGCGGAGCTGGTCGCCGGGGAACCGGTCTCGACGGTCCAGTCTGCATCGGCCTGAGGAATGACATCCTGCAAACGAATAATGGCTTCAGCGATGTCATCAATGTAAGTGAAGTCACGCTTCATCTTGCCGTAGTTGTAAACATCGATGCTTTTGCCTTCTATCATTGCCTTTGTAAACTTGAACAGCGCCATGTCCGGACGTCCCCACGGGCCATACACGGTAAAGAAACGCAGGCCGGTGGTCGGCAGGTTATACAGATGGGAATAAGTATGCGACATCAGCTCGTTGGCTTTTTTGGTCGCCGCGTACAGTGACACCGGGTGATCTACGGAGTCGTCAGTGGAGAACGGCATCTTGCGGTTCAGACCATAAACGGAGCTTGATGAGGCATACAGCAGGTGCTGTACCTTGTTATGACGACACCCTTCCAGCACGTTAAGGTGACCGACCAGGTTAGCATCCGCATAAGCGTGCGGATTTTCCAGCGAGTAACGCACACCTGCTTGTGCGGCCAGATGTATCACGCGATCAAACTTTTCGGTGGCAAACAGCGCTGCCATAGCTTCACGATCGGCTAACTCCATTTTGTGGAAGGTGAAATTCCCGGATTTCAGTAAATCCAGACGTGCCAGCTTGAGATTGACGTCATAATAGTCATTCAAATTATCAATTCCGACGACGTGATGCCCGGCATCCAGCAAGCGTTGGCTGACATGCGACCCGATAAAACCTGCCGCGCCCGTGACCAAAAATTTCATATCTGCCCTCATTATATTTCTATCTTGTCGATGCCTGAGGCATCAGAATTGCTATATGATAACGCGTTGACCGCGAGTTACATAACCCATCTTTCCGATATAACTCATCGGATTCTGATAGAAAAATCGCTGGCAACAGATACACTATGTAAACATCACTGTTTTTGCCCTTTTTCATCTGTTAGGGATTGTATGACGCAGAACAACAATACTCCGGTTAATAGCAGTAATGGTCCGGAGCAAATTGATTTACTTGATTTAGTGCTACAGCTGTGGCGTGGAAAGTGGGTAATTGGCGCTTTTGTTGCTGTTTTTATCATCATTGCGGGTATTTATATCACCATCGCAAAAGAAAAATGGACCTCGTCCGCCATTATTGCCCAGCCGGATGCGGCACAGATTGCCACTTACGCGAATGCACTGAATATCCTTTACGGTAGTGCGGCACCTTCAATGCTGGATATTCAAAACCGTGCCATTGGCCGTTTCAATTCCTCATTTTCTGCTTTAGCTCAGGCGCTTGAAAACCAGGAAATGCCAGAAAAGCTGACCATCGATGCAACCGTTAAAGGCCAACCGCTGCCGTTAAGCGTCACTTATCAAGGTGACTCAGCAGAAGCGGCACAGAAACAGCTTGCGCAGTACATCCAACAGGTGGATGAGCAAACGGCGAAGGAACTTGCTCTCGACCTCAAAGACAATATTAAGCAGCAGATCACCACCCTGAACGACTCCCTTGAAAACCAGGAGAAAGTCGCTCAGGAGCAAAAAGATCTGCGTATTAAACAGATTTCTGAGGCGCTTAAGAACGCGGAAGCGGCGAAAATTACCACTCCGCAGATCCAGCAAACCCAGGATGTGACTCAGGAAACCATGTTCCTGCTGGGGAGCGAAGCGCTGAAATCAATGATTGATAACGAAGCGTCTCGTCCGCTGGTCTTCTCTGGCGCTTACTACCAGACTAAGCAAAACTTACTGGATATCGAGAAGTTGAACGTGAACCCGGATACCATCCATGTTTATCGTTACGTTATGAAGCCGGATCTTCCCGTCTATCGTGACAGCCCGAAAAAGGCCATCACGTTAATTCTGGCAGTCTTGCTCGGTGGGATTATCGGTTCTGGTGTGGTTCTCGGCCGCAACGCGCTGCGTAACTACAAGCCAAAAGCCTGATTCGCAGACAAAAAAAGACCAGGTTTCCCCGGTCTTTTTTTATTTATGGCGCTTACGTAAGTTCTCAATCACCGCCGTCAAATCCAGCTCCTGATCCTGCAGCAGCACCAGCAGGTGATACATCAAATCAGACGCTTCGTTGGTCAGCTCTTCGCGGTCATGCACCGTCGCGGCCAGCGCGGTCTCAACGCCTTCTTCACCCACTTTCTGCGCAATACGCTTGGTGCCGCTTGCATACAGCTTCGCCGTATACGAGCTGGAAGGATCTGCCGTTTTACGCTCAGCCAGTAACTGCTCCAGTTGATACAGGAATAGCCATTGGTGGCTAGCCTCTCCGAAGCAGCTGCTGGTACCTTTATGGCAGGTCGGACCGATGGGATTAGCCAGAACCAGCAGAGTATCGTTATCGCAATCCGGCGTAATGCTAACCACATTCAGGAAGTGGCCTGAGGTTTCCCCTTTGGTCCACAGGCGCTGTTTCGTGCGCGAGTAAAAGGTCACTTTGCCGCTGTCGACCGTTTTTGCCAGCGCCTCCTGGTTCATGTATCCCAGCATCAGCACTTCACCGGAAACGGCATGCTGGACAACCACGGGCAGTAATCCGTCAGTTTTTTCCCAGTCCAGCTGCGCCTGTTGTTGCTCTGTTAACATACCCTGATCTCCACGCCCTGGTCGGCCAGGTACGTTTTTAACTCACCAATATTGATAATCTGTTTGTGGAACACGGACGCCGCCAGCGCGCCGTCAACGTTCGCATCGCGGAAGGCTTCCAGGAAGTGTTCCATAGTGCCCGCGCCGCCGGAGGCAATCAGCGGTACGTGACAAACCGCACGCACTTTTTTCAGCTGTTCCAGATCGTAACCGTTACGCACGCCGTCCTGGTTCATCATGTTCAGTACGATTTCGCCCGCGCCACGTTTCTGGACTTCCTGCACCCAGTCCAGCGTCTCCCATTGGGTCACGCGGGTACGGCTTTCGTCGCCAGTATACTGGTTGACGTGATACTTGCCTGTGGCTGCGTCATACCAGGTGTCGATACCGACAACAATACACTGCACGCCAAAGCGATCGGCCAGACGGGTTATCAGTTCCGGGTCAGCCAGCGCAGGGGAGTTAATAGAAATTTTGTCGGCACCGAAGGAGAGGATTTTCGCCGCATCTTCTGCAGACTTAATCCCGCCCGCCACACAGAAGGGAATATCAATCACTTCTGCGACGCGCGCGACCCAGCTTTTGTCTACCACGCGGCCATCGCTGGAGGCGGTGATATCGTAAAATACCAGTTCGTCTGCGCCTTCATCGGCATAGCGTTTCGCCAGCGGGACGATGTCGCCGATGATCTCGTGGTTGCGGAACTGCACGCCTTTTACGACCTGGCCGTCACGTACGTCCAGGCAAGGGATTATCCGTTTTGCCAGCATTGAATCGCCTCCGTCACAGTAAATTTTCCTTCCAGCAGGGCCCGGCCAACAATTACACCCTTGACGCCGGTACCGCGCAGCGCCGCCACATCGCCGATATCACCAATTCCGCCCGAAGACTGGAAGGCTACCTGCGGATAACGCGCGCAGACCTCTTCATACAGCGAGACGTTAGAGCCTGCCAGCGTGCCGTCGCGGGAGATATCCGTGCACAGCACGTGCTTCAGGCCAACGGGCAGATAAATATCCACCAGCTCCTCCAGGGAGACGCCAGAATTCTCCTGCCAGCCGCTGACCGCTACCTGCTTATTGCCCTGTTCGTCGATGCGAACATCCAGGGCCAGCACCAGCGCGTCAGAACCAAAGCGGCGGAACCAGCCTTTCACCGTGTCGGGGTCTTTGACCGCCGTCGAGCCGACCACCACGCGCGCCACGCCTGCGTCCAGCAGTGCCGCAACGTCATCTTCCGTGCGCACACCGCCACCAACCTGTACGGGGACATCCACGCCCGCCACCAGTTTTTTTAACAGTGGGATCTGGCGTTTTGCCGGATCTTTCGCGCCCGTTAAATCCACCAGGTGCAACACCTGCGCACCCTGAGCGGCATAATCCTGCAGGCGCGGCAGCGGGTCGTTACCGTAGTCGCGCTGCTGGCCGTAATCACCCTGATGAAGACGAACAACCGTGCCGTCAATTAAGTCTAAAGCGGGAATAATCATCACATCTCCAGGAAGTTTTTCAGCAGCTGAGCGCCTGCGGCACCCGAACGTTCCGGGTGAAACTGCACGCCAAAGAAGTTATCTTTCTGCACTGCCGCGGTAAACGCCTCGCCATAATTGCACTGGGCGATGGTGTAGGGATTCACCGGCATGGCGTAGCTGTGCACAAAGTAGAAGTAAGCGCCATCCTCAATGCCGCGAAACAGTCTGTCTCCCGCTTTCGCATAAACGCGGTTCCAGCCCATATGCGGCAGTGGTAAACCGTGATCGGCCATTTTTGGCACGTCTTCTTCAATAATACCCAGCAGATCGACGCCGTTGCTCTCTTCACTACGACGGCCGAGCAGCTGCATCCCCAGGCAAATCCCGAGCACTGGCTGGGTACAGGCTTTGATGAGATCGACCAGTTCACGCTCGTGGATCTGATCCATCGCCGCCTGCGCGGTGCCTACACCAGGCAGGAAGAGTTTGTCTGCGCGCAGCACTACGTCCGGGTCACGGCTCACCACCGGCTCGTAGCCGTGGCGGGCAATGGCCGATTTCACGGAGTTCAGGTTGGCGCATCCGGTATCCAGAATCACCGCATTCATTACAGCACTCCTTTTGATGAGGGCAGGGCGTCACCTTCCACACGAATTGCCTGGCGCAGGGTACGGCCAAAGGCCTTGAACAGGCTTTCCACTCGGTGGTGGTCGTTCTTGCCTTTGGTCTTCAGATGCAGCGTCAGGCCCATGGTGTAGGACAATGAACGGAAGAAGTGCTCCACCATTTCGGTGCTGAGATCGCCCACGCGCTGATAGGTGAAATCGGCTTTATATTCCAGGTGAGGACGACCAGAGATATCCATCGCACAGCGCGCCAGGCACTCATCCATGGGCAGAACAAACCCAAAACGGTTGATGCCACGTTTGTCGCCCAGGGCCAGCTTCAGCGCTTCGCCCAGCGCCAGACCGGTGTCTTCAACGGTGTGGTGATCGTCAATGTAGAGATCGCCTTTTACCGTAATCTCCATGCGGAAGCCGCCGTGGGTGGCAATCTGATCCAGCATATGGTCGAAGAAACCCACCCCGGTGTGGATCTTGCTGCCGCCTTCGCGATCCAGCCACACCTTCACGTCAATCTGTGTCTCTTTGGTGTTGCGTTCTACGTGCGAGTAGCGGTCACGTTTGGTGAGCTGCTCGCCAATCTTCGCCCAGTTGATATCGTCGCGGTTGTAGCGCAGCCCGGTGATGCCCATGTTTTCGGCAAGCGTAATGTCGGTGGCGCGATCGCCAATAACATAGCTGTTGGCTTTATCCAGGACATCATCCAGCAGATAGCGTTCTACCAGTTTCACCTTCGGCTTACGGCAGTCGCACGCATCGGCAGGTAGGTGTGGGCAAATCAGCACCTCATCAAATACCACGCCCTGAGAGGTGAGTACCTGCATCATCAGGTTATGCGGGCCGTCAAAGTCGGCCTGCGGGAAGCTGTCGGTACCCAGACCGTCCTGGTTGGTGATCATCACCAGCTTGTATCCGGCTTTCTGCAGTTTCAGCAGCACCGGGATCACGTCTGGTTCAAAAGCCAGTTTGTCGAAACGATCGACCTGAAAATCGGTGGGTGGCTCCGAAATCAGGGTGCCGTCTCGGTCGATAAAGAGGATCTTCTGGCTCATACTTTCTCCGCTTTCAGTGCGTCAATCACGCGCTGGCTCTCTGCACGGGTGCCGACGGTAATACGCAGGCAGCCGCTCAGAGAAGGTTGTTTATTTTGATCACGTAAGATAATGCCCTGATCCCATAAAGATTTAAATACGGCACTGGAGGCGGTAAAGCGAACCAGGAGGTAGTTGGTTTCAGAGTCGAACACCTGCTCTACGCAAGGGATCGCTTTCAGGGCGGTCACCAGGTACTGTCGCTCTTCCAGGATTTGTGCCACACGCTCACGCATTGCATTGATCCCTTGCGGGGTCAGGGCCTGAGCGGCAATGTCAGCCACGGGAGTAGAAAGCGGGTATGGGGCGATCACTTTCAGCAGCAGGTCGATCACCTCTTTATTGGCCAGCGTAAACCCGCAGCGCAGACCTGCGAGCGCAAAGGCTTTCGACAGCGTACGCAGCACCACCAGGTGTGGGTACTCTTCCAGCCAGCCGGCCAGCGTCGCCTGAGGGCAGAACTCAATATAGGCTTCGTCGGCGACCACCAGTGCTTTGCCGCGGGTCATCTCCAGCAGGGTACGGATATCCTGAGGGTTGATAATCTGCCCGGTCGGGTTGTTGGGGCTACAGACAAAGACCACCTTCACGCCGTCCAGATTGTCGGCAATTCCCTGCAGGTCCAGCTGCCAGTTCTCCAGGGAGAGCACGTTACGGCACGCCACGCCAAAGGTTTCCGCGCTGACGCTGTACATGCCGTAGGTAGGCTGGCAGTACATCACCGCATCTTTACTCGGCTCGCAGAACGCGCGGATCAACAGCTCAATACCTTCATCCGCACCGCGGCTGACCAGCACCTGCTCCGGCTTCACGCCTGCATATTGCGCATAGTTTTCAATGACTGCTTTTGGCTGGCACTCCGGATAACGGTTCAGCGTCTGCTGTGACAGCTCAAACTGTACCGCTGTCGGGAATTCGTTGGCGTTCAGCCAGACATCACCGTTGCCGCCCAGGCGACGCGCAGACTGATAAGGCGTCAGTCGACGGACATTTTCCCGCGCTAATTCTTCAATGTTCATGCTTGCTCCTTCAGGGCTGCAACACGCAGCGTAACGGCGTTTTTGTGAGCGGTCAGGCGTTCGGCGGCGGCCAGCGTCTCGATGGTGGACGCCAGCGAGGCAAATCCTTCGCGGGACAACTCCTGCACGGTCATGCGTTTCTGAAAATCGGCCAGGCCCAGGCTGGAACAGGTCGAGGTGTAACCATATGTCGGCAGAACGTGGTTGGTGCCGGAGGCGTAGTCGCCAGCGGACTCCGGGGACCAGTCGCCGAGGAAAACAGACCCTGCGCTGGTGATACTGTCGACCAGGTCGCGCGCGTTGCGAGTCTGAATAATCAGGTGCTCCGGACCGTACTGGTTGGAGATAGCGATGCACTGATCCAGATCGCGCGCCACAATCAGGCGGCTGGCGGATAGCGCCTGGCGTGCCGTGTCGGCGCGCGGCAGGTCGGCAAGCTGACGCTCTACGGCTTCACCCACGCGTTTAGCCATATCGGCATCTGGCGTCAATAAAATCACCTGCGAATCCGGGCCGTGTTCCGCCTGGGATAACAGATCCGACGCCACAAAATCCGGCGTGGCGCCGCTGTCGGCAATCACCAGCACTTCAGACGGACCCGCGGGCATATCAATGGCCGCGCCATCAATACGCTGGCTGACCTGGCGCTTGGCTTCGGTGACAAAGGCGTTGCCCGGGCCAAAAATTTTGTCGACCTTCGGAACAGATTCAGTGCCAAACGCGAGGGCAGAAATCGCCTGCGCACCACCGACTTTAAACACGTCCTGCACACCGCAGAGTTTTGCAGCATACAGAATTTCATCGGCAATCGGCGGTGGGGAACAGAGCACCACTTTCTGGCAACCGGCGATACGCGCCGGGGTGGCCAGCATTAATACGGTAGAGAACAGCGGGGCGGAGCCGCCAGGGATATAGAGGCCCACCGAGGCGACCGGGCGGGTCACCTGCTGGCATCGCACACCCGGCAGCGTTTCCACATCGACGGTCTGTAATTTCTGCGCGACGTGGAAGGTCTCGATATTTTTCACCGCGACGGCCATTGCCTGTTTGATGTCATCACCCAGACGATTGCTGGCATCAGTGATTTCCTGTTCGGTGACCTTTAAGGCGTCAACTTCCGTTTTATCAAACTTTGCGCTGTATTCCCGCAGCGCGTCGTCGCCGCGAGTTTTGACGTTATTGAGGATCTCCGTCACGGTACGGGTGATGCTTTCGGATGCGCTGATGGCCGGGCGCATTAACAACTCGCGCTGCTGTTCGTCAGTACACTCATTCCAGGGGATGATCGTGTTAAAGCTCATGGCCGTTACTCCATCATCTTCTCAATTGGCAGCACCAGAATGGAGCTGGCGCCCAGTGCCTTCAGTTTTTCCATGGTTTCCCAGAACAGCGTTTCGCTACTCACCATGTGCATCGCCACACGCTGCTGATCGCCCGCCAGTGGCAGGATGGTAGGGCGCTCAGCGCCTGGCAGCAGGGCAATCACTTCGTCCAGACGTTCGGTTGGTGCATGCATCATGATGTACTTGGATTCACGCGCCTGAATCACACCCTGAATACGGGTCAGCAGTTTGTCGATCAGCTGCTGTTTGGCATCGGCCATCTCGCCGTCACGCTGGATCAGGCACGCTTTGGAGCGGTAAATGACTTCCACTTCGCGCAGGCCGTTCGCTTCCAAAGTGGCTCCGGTGGAGACGAGGTCGCAGATGGCGTCTGCCAGACCCGCGCGCGGCGCGACTTCGACAGAACCGTTCAGCAGACAGGATTTAAACTGCACGCCTTTCTGATCCAGATAGCGTTTTAACAGGTGAGGATAGGAGGTCGCGATACGTTTGCCGTTCAGCGCGGCCGGGCCGTCCCAGGCTTCATCAACCGGTGTCGCCAGCGACAGGCGGCAGCCACCGAAGTCCAGGCGACGCAGGGTAAAATAGCGCGGATCTTCACCCTGAGCGCGACGGGTCAGGAGCTCTTCTTCCAGCACGTTTTCACCGATGATGCCAAGGTCAACGACACCGTCCATCACCAGTCCCGGGATATCGTCATCACGCACGCGCAGAATGTCGATGGGCATGTTTTCAGCCAGAGCAATCAGGCGCTGGGTGTGCAGGTTGATTTTAATCCCGCAGCGGGCCAGCAGTTCGCGTGAATCATCACTCAAACGGCCTGATTTTTGAATAGCTATGCGTAAACGTGAGTTATCTAACATTCTGTGTTCCTCGTTAACCTGTCTGAATTTGGTCCAAAAAAAAGCCCCCGGAAGAAGATCTTCCGGGGGCTTTCTCATGCGTTCATGCACCACTGGAAGATCCAAACGTCTTCCAGCACACATCGCCTGAAAGACTAGTCAGGATGATGGTGATGATGGTGGTGTTTAAATTGAACGCGTGTCATATAAATATTCTCGATGAATGCTTATTCATTTGATGTCTTTTAACCTAAACCAGTTGTATGACAGATTGCAAGGGCTTTTTTTGATCATTAATTCATTTCATATTGACGCTATGAATTGTGTGTTCTGCCGGGCTGGCGTAGCCTTAAGACAGACGAGTGAGAGTCAGGAGAATTCGCATGAAAAAGGTCGCGATTGTCGGTTTAGGGTGGCTGGGAATGCCGCTGGCGATGTCATTAGCCGCGAAAGGCTGGCAAGTGACCGGGAGCAAAACCACGGCGGACGGGGTAGAGGCGGCGCGCATGTGCGGTATTGATGGCGTCGAACTGCGTCTTGAACCTGAGCTGGTGTGTGATGCTGACGATCTGGACACGCTGATGAATGTGGATGCGCTGGTCATTACGCTTCCCGCGCGACGCAGCGGTCCGGGCGAATCATTTTATCTGCAGGCGATGCAGGAGATTGTCGACAGCGCGCTGGCGCACCATGTACCGCGTATAATCTTTACCAGCTCAACATCGGTCTATGGCGATGTGGAAGGGGTAGTGAAAGAGGGCACCGAGCGCCATCCTGTCACCGCGAGCGGCAAGGTGTTGAAAGAGCTGGAAGACTGGCTGCACAACCTGCCGGGTACGCAGGTCGATATCGTGCGTCTGGCGGGGCTGGTTGGCCCAGGCCGGCATCCGGGACGCTTTTTTGCCGGCAAGTCAGCCCCTGATGGGCAACATGTTGTCAATCTGGTGCATTTAGAGGACGTTATTGGCGCAATTGAGCTTCTCTTACAGGCTCCAAAGGGTGGGCACATCTATAATATATGTGCGCCCTCTCATCCTGCGCGTAGTACATTTTACCCGCTAATGGCGCGTCAGCTGGGCCTGGCGCCACCCGTTTTTGGTGACGCGAAGGACGGAAGTAAAGGCAAAATTGTTGATGGCAATCGCATTTGTCATGAGCTGGGGTTTGAGTATCAATATCCCGATCCGCTGGTGATGCCCATGGCATAAGTCCCGCAGCGGAGACGATCGCACACCGGAAGGGGGCGAACATGAAACCGCTGCTGGATGTTCTTATTATTCTGGATGCACTGGAAAAAGAAGGCAGCTTTGCGGCTGCCTCGGCGAAGCTCTACAAAACCCCCTCAGCGCTGAGCTATACCGTTCATAAACTGGAAAGCGATCTGAATATCCAGATCCTCGATCGCTCCGGCCACCGGGCTCGCTTTACCCGCACCGGACAGATGCTGCTGGAAAAAGGGCGTGAAGTTCTGCACACCGTCCGCGAACTGGAAAAACAGGCCATCAAACTTCATCAGGGCTGGGAAAATGAACTGGTGATTGGTGTTGACGATACCTTTCCGTTTTCTCTCCTGACGCCGCTGATTGAGGCGTTTTATCAGCGCCACAGCGTGACCCGGCTGATTTTCATTAATGGTGTGCTGGGCGGCTCCTGGGAGGCCCTGGTTCAGGGCAGGGCGGATATCATCGTCGGCGCATTACATGAACCCCCTCAGCTGAGCGATTTTGGATTTGCCCGCCTCGGGATACTGGAGCAAGTTTTCGCGGTCGCTCCACATCATCCGCTGGCCCGGGAGCCGGAGCCCATTAATCGGCGCATTATTAAAAGTTACCGCGCCATCGTGGTGGGCGACAGCTCACGCCCGGAATGCGCCGTCTCGTCGCAGTTGCTTGATGAGCAAGAGGCCATCACCGTTTTTGATTTTAAAACCAAGCTGGAATTGCAAATCAGTGGGCTGGGGTGTGGCTATTTGCCCCGCTACCTGGCACAGCGGTTCCTTGATAGCGGGGCGCTGGTTGAAAAACAGGTGCTGGCCCAAAGCAGTAATGAATCGGTGTGGGTTGGCTGGAATGAACAAACAGCGGGGTTAGCCAGCGCCTGGTGGCGGGACGAAATTTTAGCAAATAGTGCTATCGCTGCCGTCTACACGCAGAGTGGTGTCGAGAAATCAGCCAGTTAGCGCAGGAAAATTTACAATGCCTTTGTAAAGTATTGCGTTTTGTATCTGATGTGGGGCAAAATGCGCCGCAGCAACCAAATGAATAATCGACGATATAAAAGGCGTCGGTTATTTTTTTTTGCATGTATGAAACGAAACTAAAAACCAAGAGGCCGGGCTTCGTACCGGATAGATATTTACTAAAATCCGACAGTTGTTGTCGCTGAGGAAGAAAGAAATGGGGCAATTTTTCGCTTACGTGGCGGTTATCACCGTAAAGGAGAATAACTATGTCGCATAACGCAACTCCAAACACCTCTCGCGTGGAATTACGTAAAACACTTACGTTGATTCCGGTTGTTATGATGGGCCTTGCCTATATGCAACCAATGACGCTGTTCGATACATTCGGTATCGTATCAGGCCTCACAGACGGTCATGTGCCGACCGCGTACGCCTTCGCGCTGGTCGCGATCCTCTTTACCGCACTGAGCTACGGTAAACTGGTTCGTCGTTATCCGTCTGCCGGTTCTGCCTACACCTATGCCCAGAAATCCATCAGTCCTACCGTTGGCTTTATGGTGGGCTGGTCGTCGCTGCTCGACTATCTGTTCGCGCCGATGATCAACATTCTGCTGGCGAAAATTTACTTTGAAGCACTGGTGCCGTCGATCCCATCCTGGATGTTCGTCGTGGCGCTGGTGGCCTTTATGACGGCCTTTAACCTGCGCAGCATCAAGTCTGTTGCCAACTTTAACTCCGTTATCGTTGTGCTTCAGGTTGTCCTGATTGCCGTGATCCTCGGTATGGTCATTTATGGCGTATTCCATGGCGAAGGCGCAGGCACCCTGGCGAGCAGCAAGCCGTTCTGGTCTGGTGATGCGCATGTGATCCCGATGATTACCGGGGCAACCATTCTGTGCTTCTCCTTTACCGGTTTTGACGGTATCAGCAACCTGTCTGAAGAAACCAAAGATGCAGAGCGTGTGATTCCGCGTGCTATCTTCCTGACGGCGCTGATTGGCGGTCTGATCTTTATCTTCTCGACCTATTTCCTGCAGCTGTACTTCCCGGATATCTCCCGCTTCAAGGATCCGGATGCCTCTCAGCCGGAAATTATGCTCTACGTGGCGGGTAAAGCATTCCAGGTTGGCGCGCTGATTTTCTCCACCATCACCGTACTGGCATCGGGTATGGCCGCGCACGCAGGCGTTGCGCGTCTGATGTACGTAATGGGTCGTGATGGCGTATTCCCGAAAAGCTTCTTCGGCTACGTGCATCCAACCTGGCGTACGCCGGCGATGAACATCATCCTGGTAGGTGCGATTGCGCTGCTGGCAATCAACTTTGACCTGGTGATGGCAACTGCGCTGATTAACTTCGGTGCGCTGGTGGCGTTCACCTTTGTTAACCTGTCGGTTATCTCTCAGTTCTGGATCCGTGAAAAGCGTAACAAAACGCTGAAAGATCACTTCCAGTATCTGTTCCTGCCGATGTGCGGTGCGCTGACTGTGGGTGCACTGTGGGTTAACCTGGAAGAGAGCTCAATGGTGCTTGGCCTGATTTGGGCGGGTATCGGTCTCGTTTATCTGGCCTGCGTCACGAAGAGCTTCCGTAACCCGGTACCTCAGTACGAAGACGTTGCGTAATACCGTGTCGGGTGGCGGCTACGCTTACCCGACCGACAAAACCCGTAGGCCCGCGTAAGCGCAGCGCCACCGGGCAAAAAAAACCGGAGACCATCGGCTCCGGTTTTTTTATCGCTGAATTTCAGACGATCTCTTGTACGTACTTGAACAGTGCTTTCAGTAGCGCTTGCTTCTCTTCATTCCCTTCGTATTGGCCGTAAAGCATCTCCAGCTCCTGCGCATACCCGTGCAGATATTCCGGCGTAAACACATTACGCCGATGCTGCAGCCAGCGTTCCTGCTCAGCTTCATCCAGCGTGCCGGGATAGTTACGCGCGCGGTAGTTAAACATCAGCTTCTCAATGCGTTTATCCGCAAAGGTGATGTCCAGCGCGGGCAGGTTACGCGGTTCGGTCTGCAGCACGATGTTCATGGCAGCCCGGTCGGCATCGCTGAAGAAGCCGTTATACAGCTGCGCATCCACGTTTTCGGACGGCACGAATGGCTCGGCTTCGGCAAATATGGCGACGACTTTCTCGCGCACCTGCGGATTTTCGCGCAGTACTTTAAGGTTATCCAGGCAGTGCTGACGGTTGATCCCGAGCCTGTCGGCATCCTCCGGGCGCAGCGTATTGGCCTGCGCCAATACCGGACATTTATTGATATGCACCAGTTTGACCGGCACCGCGGGCAGATCTCCCAGCGCATCTTTCGGGGTATAGAGGCGCTCACGCAAGGTATCGCTGTCGAGCTCCAGCAGCGGGGAGATATCCCCGGCTAAATCCACCATGATGACCGCGTTACGGTTATCCGGGTGCCAGGCCAGCGGTGCCACCCAGCTTGTGTTGCCGCGCCAGGCACCAAACATGCCGGAGATATGCACCAGCGGTTTCATCTGCGGCACATCAATCAGCGTCATCAGTTTCTGCTTGCTGCGATGACTCAACAGATACTCAAACAGACGAGGTTGTGCGGTTTTGACCAGCTTCGCCATGGCAATGGTGGCGTAGACGTCGGCCATCGCGTCGTGGGCATTACTGTGCTCAATGCCGTTGGCGCGCGTCAGGTGCTCCAGCCGGAAGCTTGGCAATCCGTCTTCGTTCTCCGGCCAGTTAATCCCCTCCGGACGCAGCGCATAGCAAGCGCGCATAATGTCGAGTAAATCCCAGCGCGAATTGCGGTTCTGCCAGCTCCAGGCGTAGGGATCGTAGAAGTTGCGGTAGAAGATGTTGCGCGTCACTTCATCATCGAAACGGATATTGTTGTACCCAACCACGCAGGTATGGGGAACGGTAAACAGATCGTGGATACGGCGGGCGAACTCTGCCTCGTTAACGCCTTTTTCCCGCGCTTCCTGGGGGGTTATCCCGGTGACCATGACCGCGCCGGGCTGCGGCAGGTAGTCATCGGCAGGTTTGCAGTAAAAAACCTCTGGCTCGCCAATGATATTGAATTCGTCGTCGGTACGGATGGCGGCAAACTGCGCCGGCCGATCCAGCGCCGGGTGGGTGCCGAAGGTTTCATAGTCGTGGAACAAAAAAGTCGGGCGTGCGGCAGAGTCAGACACCAGTAATACCATCCTGTTAAAAAGTGACACCACTATGGTAAACGATCGTGAGGAGCAGACCGAATAAAAAGCACCGTCATGCTGCAAATTTGCGAGCGTGCTTCAGGGCAAAACATGCTTCCTGTCACATTTTTTTGCAATTAAGCCAGGTAACGACAACAGAACTCCCGTAAAAAGGTCATCGATTTTTAATGACCTGAGGATATACCGTTGAAACGCCGTCTGTTTATTGCTGTTTCTTTACTCGCTTCGAGTGTCTCATCTGCTTTTGCGGCCGATCCGCTGGATTTTTCGCCGCAGCCCCCGGCCATTCAGGCCGGCTCCTGGGTACTGATGGATTACACTACGGGTCAAATCTTAACGGCGGGCAACGAACATCAACAACGCAATCCGGCGAGCCTTACCAAGCTGATGACCGGCTATGTTGTTGACCGTGCTATTGATAGCCACCGCATTTCGCCGGATGACATTGTGACCGTGGGGCGCGACGCGTGGGCAAAAGGTAACCCGGTATTTGACGGTTCGTCACTGATGTTCCTGAAAGAGGGTGACCGCGTTTCTGTGCGCGATCTCAGCCGCGGCCTGATTGTGGATTCCGGCAACGATGCCTGTGTGGCGCTGGCGGATCACGTGGCCGTTGGTCAGCCGCAGTTCGTAAAGATGATGAACGACTATGTGCAAAAGCTGAATCTGCGCGATACGCACTTTGAAACCGTTCATGGTCTGGATGCCCCGGGCCAGCACAGCTCTGCGTATGACCTGGCCGTGCTGTCCAGGGCCATCATCCACGGCGAGCCTGAGTTTTACCATATGTACAGCGAAAAGAGCCTGACCTGGAACGGGATCACGCAGCAAAACCGTAACGGCCTGCTGTGGGATAAGACCATGAACGTGGATGGCCTGAAAACGGGGCATACGTCGGGCGCAGGGTTTAACCTGATTGCTTCCGCCGTGGACGGTCAGCGTCGCTTGATCGCCGTGGTGATGGGGGCAGACAGTCCGAAAGGACGTGAGGATCAGGCCCGTAAACTGCTGCACTGGGGGCAACAGAATTTTGATACCGTGCAGATCCTGCATAACGGTAAAAAAGTGGGCACCGAGCGGATCTGGTACGGTGATAAAGAACAGGTGAACCTGGGCACTGACCAGGATTTCTGGCTGGCATTACCGAAAGCTGAAGTACCGAACATCAAGGCAAAATACGTGCTGGATAAAAAAGAGCTGGAAGCGCCGATTGCCGCGCATCAGCGGGTCGGCGAAATCCAGTTATACGACCGTGACAAGGTGGTCGCTCACTGGCCGCTGGTGACGCTTGAGCGTGTTGATAAAGGTGGCCTTTTCTCCCGTCTGAGTGATTATCTGCACCACAAAATCTAACCTTTTTGAGCAGACTGGCAGGGTTGCGAGTCTGCTCACATAATAAACACTCCCCGTTTGCCGATAATATAAATTCTGCTTTATAGTGTATAAATATACAGTAATAAACGGAGGCAGTATGGATTACAGCATCAGGCAGGAAAAGAAACGTAAGATTGCCGGTTTTCACCTGGTCGGGCCATGGGAACACACGGTAAAACAGGGCTTCGAACAGCTGGTCATGTGGGTCGATGGCCGTCACATTCAGCCACTGGAGTGGGTTGCGGTGTACTACGATAATCCGGACGAAGTCCCGGCAGAAAAACTGCGCTGCGATACGGCCGTTACGGTACCGGATGATTTCGTTATCCCGGACAACAGCGAAGGCGTCATGATGACGGAAATTGCTGCCGGAGATTACGCCGTCGCGAAAGCACGTGTTGAAAACTACGACTTCGCCACCCCGTGGTATCAGTTCTTTAATTCCCTCCTGCAGGACAATAAATACCAGATGGCGCTTAAACCGTGCTTCGAGCGCTATCTAAATGATGGCAACGCTGACGGATACTGGGACATCGAAATGTTTATCGCCGTAGAGAATAAAGCGAGATAGTCCTGTTAATCGTAGGGTTTTTCAGCCGGATGTGATCCGTCCGGCTGAAAACGCAGTACAATTGTGATTTGCCGTGTAGCTGGAGAGCGGGTGTGCGTCCCGACAAATCATTAACATCTTTCGAAATTCGGCTGTATAAACACTATCGCGTGGTCCACGGGTGCCGTATTGCGCTGGCATTCGTTCTGACGTTTGTGCTGGTCCGTTTGCTGGATGTTCCTGAAGGCACGTGGCCGCTGATCACGCTGGTGGTCGTCATGGGGCCAATCTCGTTTTGGGGGAACGTTGTCCCCCGCGCCTTCGAGCGCATTGGCGGTACGGTTTTAGGCTCAGCCCTTGGGCTGATTGCCCTGAAGCTGGAGCTGATTTCATTTCCGGTGATGCTGGCCTGGTGCGGTGTCGCAATGTTCCTCTGCGGCTGGCTGGCGCTGGGTAAAAAGCCCTATCAGGCACTGCTGATTGGTATCACCCTCGCCGTGGTGGTCGGCGCGCCAGCGGGTGATATGACCACGGCACTGTGGCGAAGCGGGGATGTTATTCTTGGTTCACTGCTGGCGATGCTTTTCACCGGTATCTGGCCGCAGCGCGCTTTCCTGCACTGGCGCATCCAGATGGCAAACTACGTCACTGCCTTTAACCGCGTCTACCAGGCCGGTTTTTCACCGAATCTGGTAGAACGTCCCCGGCTGGAGAAGCACCTCCAGCAGATCCTTAATGATGTGGTCAGAATGCGCGGTCTGATTACCCCGGCCAGCAAAGAGACCCATATCCAGAAATCGATTTTCGAAGCTATCCAGACCGTAAGCCGCAATCTGGTCTGCATGCTTGAGCTGCAAATCAACGCACACTGGGCCTCACGCCCCAGCCATCTCTTGATGCTGAACGCACAGACGCTGAAGGAGACGCAGCAGATGACGCAACAAACCCTGCTGACCATCGCTCATGCCCTTTATGAAGGTAACCCGCAACCTATCCTCGCGAACAGCGAGCGTCTGAATGAGATCGTTGCCGAACTGAAACAGCTGATCAACGAGCGTCAGAGCGACAACGTGGCGGAAACACCGATTCATGGCTACGTCTGGCTGAGCATGGAACTGGCGCGTCAGCTTGAGTTGCTGTCGCATCTTATTTGCCGGGCATTGCGCAAATAAAGAGCAGCTATCGCCATATGTGACGGCTGCTGCTTCGATTCAGCATCAATTGGGGTTATGATAGTTTTAAACGATATACTCATTGTCATTCGCAACCGCTGT
The DNA here is from genome assembly GCF_052044775.1 of Enterobacter sp. 22466. Classification (NCBI taxonomy): domain Bacteria; kingdom Pseudomonadati; phylum Pseudomonadota; class Gammaproteobacteria; order Enterobacterales; family Enterobacteriaceae; genus Enterobacter; species Enterobacter sp. 22466. The sequence goes on from NZ_JBQENX010000002.1 coordinate 509,204, forward strand.
CAGTAAGGTTACTGTTACAACGGTTGCTTTAACGAATCCGAATCTCACATTATCAGGGGTGTAAAAATGGAAACTACCAAGCCTTCGTTCCAGGATGTTCTGGAATTCGTCCGCCTGTTCCGCCGCAAAAACAAACTGCAGCGTGAAATCCAGGACGTTGAGAAGAAGATCCGTGACAACCAGAAACGTGTTCTGCTGCTGGATAACCTGAGCGACTACATCAAGCCAGGTATGAGCGTTGAAGCCATCCAGGGTATCATCGCCAGCATGAAGAGCGACTACGAAGACCGCGTTGATGATTACATCATCAAAAACGCTGAGCTGTCTAAAGAGCGTCGTGACATCTCCAAGAAGCTGAAAGTGATGGGCGAAATCAAAAACGCTGAAGCCAAAAGCGAATAATCGCAGCTGATTGCAAAAAAAGGCTCTCTGGTGACAGAGAGCCTTTTTTATTACACAGAGCGCGGCTGTAGCTGGTAGATCCAGGCCTTAACCTGGTCACCTTCGGCGGTGGTCACCATGACCTCGACCCGATCGTAACCGTCTTCAAATTCGTCCAGCATCGGCCAGTGTGCCTGGAGGTTGCTGGAGGTAAAGAGATAGCCCTCTACGCACGGACCATCGGCGTGCAGCACGATACCCGGAAAATCCGCCGCAGCACCCCAGCCACGCTCATAAAACGTCCCGGTGACAAAACCGACCTGCCATTCGCCGCCGATGTTTTCGAGAATATGTGCATTTGAGTGACCCGGGCGTAACGTACCGTAGACAAACAAAGAGTCCATGTTTTCCTCACCAGAAAAGCAAAAAGCCCGCTTTAAAAGCGGGCTTTTCAGAATGTGGCTCCTCTGACTGGACTCGAACCAGTGACATACGGATTAACAGTCCGCCGTTCTACCGACTGAACTACAGAGGAATCGTTGTGGAGGCTTATCTTAGCGGCGAAAAAACTTTTGTCAAACCTGATCTTAGTGATTAGCGATCGATTGCCGATTCTGTCATCAGTTTGTTGCAAATCCAGACATCTTTTTATGGAAAATACTTTGCAGGATGAGCTTTTCTCCCCCATCATTTGAAATGGAGTTTCAACTTTTCTCGCTAAGGTCCATTTTGAACGTTACTGCCACTCTCCGCCAGGCGATTATGCGCACGCCATGGTATGCAAAACGTAAAAGTTATCGTGTTCTGTTCTGGCGTGAAATCACCCCGCTTGCCGTACCTATTTTTCTGGAGAATACCTGCGTTCTGCTGATGGGGGTGTTGAGCACCTTCCTGGTGAGCTGGCTGGGTAAAGAGGCGATGGCCGGGGTTGGGCTGGCGGACAGTTTTAACATGGTGGTGATGTCTTTCTTTGCCGCTATCGATCTTGGCACCACGGTGGTGGTGGCCTTTAGCCTGGGCAAGCTGGATCCGAAGCGTGCGCGCGAAGCCGCCCGGCAGTCGCTGATGATCATGACCATTTTTTCAATCATCCTGGCGGCGGTGATCCACTATTTCGGCAAAGAGATAATCGATTTTGTCGCGGGTGAAGCGACGAATGAAGTTAAGGATCTGGCGCTGACCTATCTGGAAATGACGGTCTTAAGCTATCCGGCAGCGGCCATCGCGCTGATTGGTAGCGGCGCGCTGCGCGGGGCAGGCAACACCAAAATTCCTTTGCTGATCAACGGCGGAATGAACATCCTGAATATCATGATCAGTAGTGTCCTGATTTACGGTGTTTTCTCCTGGGAGGGGATGGGGTTTGTTGGCGCAGGCCTGGGGCTGACTATCTCCCGCTACATTGGTGCGGCAGCCATCCTCGGGGTGTTGATGGCGGGGATCACGCCATCGCTGCGCCTCACGTTAAAAAGCTACTTCCGACCCTTTAACTTCGCCATTATCTGGGAAGTGATGGGGATTGGTATTCCTGCCAGTATCGAGTCGGTACTGTTCAACGGCGGTAAACTGCTCACCCAGATGTTTGTTGCCGGTATGGGGACAGATGTGATTGCCGGTAACTTTATAGCCTTTTCCATCGCCTCCCTGATTAACCTGCCGGGCAACGCCCTCGGGTCGGCCTCCACCATCATCACCGGTAAACGGCTCGGCAAAGGGCAGATAGGGCAGGCGGAGCGGCAGCTGCGCCATGTCTTCTGGCTGTCGACCATCGGTCTGACGCTCATTGCCTGGGGGAGTGCGCCCTTTGCCGGGCTGATGGCCTCGTTCTACACCCACGAAGATGATGTCAAAGAGGTCGTTAAGATCCTCATTTGGCTTAACGCGGCCTTTATGCCCATCTGGGCGGCGTCCTGGGTACTGCCTGCCGGGTTAAAAGGCGCACGCGATGCCCGCTTTGCGATGTGGGTATCCATGCTCGGTATGTGGGGTTGCCGCGTAGTGGCGGGTTATACGCTGGGGGTCATGCTCGGTATGGGGGTTGTCGGTGTCTGGCTGGGGATGTTCCTTGACTGGGCCGTGCGTGGGGCATTGTTCTACTGGCGGATGGTAAGTGGGCGCTGGCTCTGGAAATATCCGCGACACAATGCCTGACAAATGTGCGAAATGTTGAATAAATCGGCAAACGATCGGAAATCTGCATTCTGCCTTTGACAACACCGGGTAGCATCGATAATATGCGCCCCGTTCACACGATTCCTCTGTAGTTCAGTCGGTAGAACGGCGGACTGTTAATCCGTATGTCACTGGTTCGAGTCCAGTCAGAGGAGCCAAATTTGAAAAGCCTGCTTTTAAAGCAGGCTTTTTGCTTTTTTGCGTTCTGGAAGCCGCCACCCGGCAATAAACCGCACTACCGGTTAACACGAATCGGTGCTGTCGCTTCCACCAGCCACGGACGCGCGTCGCTCTCCACCAACGGTGACAGTGCCTCGCGCACCTGCTGGTGATACTCATCCAGCCACTGCTTTTCCTGCTCATTCAACAGATTGAGTTCGACCTGGCTGAGATCGATTGGGATCAGCGTCAGCGAGACAAACTTGCAGAATCCTGGACGGCTCTCCACAATCTCGACCTGGTTTTCAATGCGGATCCCATGGCTGTCCGCCAGATAGTATCCCGGCTCGATGGTCATAATATTGCCTGCCACCAGCGGCCACGGGTTGACCTTTTTGGCAATACGATGTGGGTTCTCATGGATGAGCAATTGATGACCCACGCCATGACCCGTTCCGTGATCGAAATCCAGCCCCAACTCCCAGAGCGGTCGACGTGCAAAGGCATCCAGCTGATGCCCCTGAGTGCCGGACGGAAACTGCAGGGTGATCAGCGACAGAAAGCCTTTCAGCACGGCGGTGTAGTGTAATCGCTGCTGCGGGCTGACCTTGCCCCATGCCAGGGTACGCGTGGCGTCAGTGGTACCGTTATGGTACTGACCACCGGAATCATTCAGATAGAAGTGGTCATGGCCGATGGGCTTGTTGCTGGCTTCGCTTGAGTGGTAGTGGCACATTGCCGCATTGCTGGACGAGGCCGAAATGGTTGCAAAACTTTGCTCAATGAAACCGGGCTGCCGCTCGCGAAACGCAAGTTGCTGTGCCTGGGCCTCCAGCTCGGTCACCGGCTGACCTGCTGCCGCACGTGCGGGCACTTCGCGGCTCAGCCAGGCCAGGAAATTGACCCACGCGGCACCGTCCTGGTGATGACACTCCCGGTAACCCGCCAGTTCTACCGGATTTTTATTGGCCTTCATCAACGTGATGGGGTCGGTGCGCCAGAGAATGTCACCGTGTGGCTCAATGGCAAAACGCAAAGCCACCGGCGCTGAATCGGCATCTAGCATGACCCGTTTACCGTGAGAAAGGTGCTGGCAGCGTTCAATAAAGGCATCCTGCGGCGCAATGGTAAAAGCGTTTCGCACGCTATCAGGCAGGTCACTGAGTTTATTGTCGTTAACAAACCACTCAACGCTACCGTCGCGATTCAGCAGGGCAAAGGAGAGCGGAACCGGGCTGGTGGGAATATCTGAACCGCGCACATTAAGCAGCCAGGCGATATTATCCGGCAGGGTCACGGCCAGATAATCGGCATTGTTCGCGGCCAGTACGGCGGCGACGCGCTGACGTTTATCGGCGCTGCTTTCACCACTGATTTCAACCGGCATCTCGCGGATAAGCCCCGCCGGAGCGGCAGGGCGATCGGTCCATAACGTATCAAACGGTGACTGGTTAAGCGGCACCATCTCACACGGTGTCGCAGACAGCGTCTCATAGTCGGCATTGGTCATCAGCAGCGCTTCAAAACCAATACGCGTGCCAGCTTCAACATTTGCCGTCAGCCATTGTGCCAGCGGCTCGTTGTGCAGATGGTGGATCTCAACTTCATCCATGTTGACCTGCACGCGGGCCTGAACCTGATAGCGGCCATCGACAAAAAGCAGGGCTTTGTCTTTTAGCACCAGCGCCAGCCCCGCCGAGCCGTCGAAGCCGGTGAGCCAGGCCAGTTTTTCATCATACGGTGCGCAGTATTCGCTCTGCCAGGCATCCGCGCGCGGGACGATCATCCCGTCGAGTTGATTTTCCTGTAGCCACTGACGCAGGGCCGATAACGGTGATGTGTTGTGCATTATTTTTCCTTATTGTTATCAGCGGAATGGCGGTTCATTAAAGGTACGCAGCTTGCGTGAGTGCAGCCGATCACCTTCCGCCCGCAGTAAATCAATGGCACGAATGCCGATTTGCAGGTGTTCGGATATCGCCCCTTCGTAGAACCTGTTTGCCTGTCCCGGAAGCTTGATTTCACCGTGCAGCGGTTTATCGGAAACGCACAGCAGCGTGCCGTAAGGCACACGGAAGCGATACCCTTGTGCGGCAATGGTGGCACTTTCCATATCAATCGCCACCGCGCGGCTCAGGTTAAAGCGCAGGGCAGAGGCGGAGTAACGCAGCTCCCAGTTACGGTCATCTGTCGTGACGACCGTGCCGGTACGCAGACGCTGTTTGACCTCTTCACCCGGCATGCCGCTCACCTCTTTGGTGGCGTCGTACAGCGCGCGCTGCACTTCGGCGATGCTCGGGATCGGGATATCCGGCGGGAGCACGGCGTCAAGCACGTGGTCATCACGCAGGTAGGCGTGGGCCAGCACGTAGTCGCCAATCAGCTGGCTTTCACGCAGCCCGCCGCAATGACCAATCATCAGCCAGACGTCCGGGCGCAGCACCGCCAGATGGTCGCAGATGGTCTTGGCGTTTGACGGACCCACACCGATGTTGATAAGCGTGATGCCCTGGCCGTCGGCGGTGATCAGGTGCCAGGCTGGCATCTGGTGCTTCTTCCACGCCAGATCGGAGATAGCCTGCTCAGGCGCTTCGGTTTCCGCGGTGATCCAGATCCCGCCCGCGCAGGAGAGGGCGATATAAGGGCTCTCCGGATCCAGGATCTGGCTACAGCCCCAGCGGACAAACTCGTCGACATAGCGGGTGTAGTTGGTAAACAGCACAAACGGCTGGAAATGTTCGGCTGGCGTCCCGGTGTAGTGGCGCAGGCGCGCCAGAGAGAAATCCACCCGGCGGGCGTCGAAATGCGACAAGGGAGAAAATTCCGCCGGATGATAAATGCCGTCGGCGGTCTCATCGCCAATCTGCGACAGCTCGGTGGTTGGGAAATGGCGCGTCAGCCCTGCGCTCATGGAGCGATCGAGCGTTAACGCCGAACCGTCAATCACGTACGGATACGGGATTTCATGCTGTGATGGCTCAACGGCAATGTGTGCGCCGTAGTCCTGATAGAGCAGAGTGAGTTGTTCCTCAAGGTAAGGACGGAACAACGCAGGGCGGGTCACGGTGGTGCTGTAGCAGCCGGAGTGGGTAAAACGCGCGTAGGCACGGGTCTTTGGCGTGGTGCTGGCGCTGCCGTCCCAGGTGACAGAGAGCGATGGATAAACAAAAAGGCCCTGGGTTCTGGCCTTTTCATCGGGAAGTTTCCCTGTTTCGATGTACTCACTGATGGCGCTGCGCAGCGCATTGACGGACTGTTCGTACAGCGCGTCGAGTTTTTCCAGTGCCTGAGTCGGGGTCAGGCTGGAGCCCTTATTATTCATGTCTGTCTCCTTGTTCCACAGGTGTGCTGCTATACCCGATAGTATGTCACACGCCTGTGAAACAAAAGGGAGATCAGGGATGGTGTGTCTCTTTCATCACCAGCGCTGTGGCGGCCGACAGCAGGCAGCCTGCCAGCAGGTAGATCGCCACGCTGTGCCAGTTTCCGCCGGAGAACGTCACCAGCGCGGCGGCAATAAACGGCGTAAATCCGCCGCCCACGACGCTCGCCACCTGGTACCCCACGCCCGCCCCGCTGTAGCGGTAGCTTGCGCCGAACAGTTCGGTAAACATCGGTTGCTGCACGCAAACCACCATGTCGTGGGCAATGTTGGCGAGCATAATGGCAAAGAAGACTATCCAGAAGACCGACTGCGCCTCCAGTGCCATAAAGAACGGCCAGGCGCTGAGGGAGCCAATCAGCGCACCGGTAATATAGACGCGGCGACGGCCAAACCGGTCCGCGAGCCAGGCGAAGCAGGGGATTGTCAGACAGCTGATCCCGCCCACCAGCAGACCGATATTCAGGAACAGCTCACGGGGAAGGCCAAGGTTCTGCGTGGAATAGTTGAGGGCAAACGCGGTAACGATGTACATCGTCAGCAGTTCACACAGGCGCAGGGCGATAATTTTCAGAAAAGCGCCAGGATGGCGGATGAGCGCCTCCATCACCGGCAGCCGTTTTCTGGCTACGGGGTTTTCCTGCTGCTGTTCAAACTCGGCGGACTCTTCCATTCCGTTACGGATCCACAGCGCGGCGATAACCAGCACGATGCTGAAGATGAACGGAATGCGCCAGCCCCAGCTCAGAAACTGCGCATCGGTAGTGAAGTGACTGATAAGCGACACCAGCCCGGTGGAGAGCAACAGACCCACGCCGTAGCCGACCTGCACGCCGCTGCTGTAGAACGCTTTCTTGTTTTTCGGTGCACTTTCGACCGATAACAGCGCCGCGCCGCCCCATTCGCCGCCCACGGCAAAGCCCTGAATGGCGCGCAGGGTGACCAGCAGTACCGGAGCCCACCAGCCAATCGTGGCAAACGACGGCAAAATACCGATCAGCGCAGTGGCGATCCCCATCATCCAGACGGTGAGCATCAGCATACGTTTGCGGCCAAGGCGGTCGCCGAAGTGGCCGAAGATCACCCCGCCCAGCGGGCGGAACAGAAACCCGACGCCAAAGGTGGCAAACGCGGCAAGCGTGCCCATAGCCGGGCTAATTTGCGGAAAGAATTCGCGGTTAAACACCAGAGCGGCGGTGATGCCGTAGAGCAAAAAATCATACCAGTCCACGACGGCCCCGGCGAAGCTGCCAAAGGCAGCGCGGCGGGCACGGTTAAGGCAAGGTGTCCCCTCGCCGGGACGTGTGGAGATGAGGGTGGAGTCCATAGTTGTCCTGTCTGCACTGATTTTTTATTTATTGGTATAAGAAAAGGTTACTCACATAGCCGCCGCGTTATTGGCGGAAGGTATGAGACTACCGCGACAGGGGACATGAGAAAACGTTTTTATCCTTCCTGAGGGTGCTGAATAAAAAAATTTCATCTGCACGGGCCGCAATATAAATCGGTCTGTTTGGCACCGGTTCGTGCTGAATGGTTTAAAGTATTAGAGATACTGTGTGACTTAAGCTGAGGAAATATCTATGCAACGCCTCTTTCCAGCACTTTGGATGGCACTGTTTGTATTTATTTTCCCGCTTCATGCGGAACCCGGCGTTTATGGTGAGCAGCGTATTAGCCGCTGGTGGAATGCGCTGACGGAGGATATTTCCCAGACCTGGCATCAACCAGAGCGATACGATCTTTACCTTCCGTTTCTGAGCTGGCACGCCCGTTTTATGTACGACAAAGAAAAAACCGACAATTATAACGAAATGCCGTGGGGCGGGGGACTGGGCGTGTCCCGCTATAACGAAGAGGGCAACTGGAGCGCGCTCTTCGCCATGATGTTCAAAGATTCGCACAATGAATGGCAACCCGCGATGGGCTACGGCTGGGAGAAGGGCTGGTACCTGGATAATGCCCAGGACTTCCGGCTTGGGCTCGGTGCCGCAGCGGGCATCACGGCGCGCGATGATTTTGCTAACTATGTGCCCCTGCCGTTTATCTTCCCGCTGTTCTCTGCCGGGTATAAGCGCGTTACCGTCCAGTTCACTTATATTCCTGGAACCTATAACAACGGTAACGTGCTCTTTGCCTGGCTGCGTCTCGGCTTTTAAAGGGTGATCACCTTTTTTGCCACCGCGTTAGACAGTATCAGCATGGAAAACAGAACTGAGGTGATGAAAGTGAGGACGATTAGCGTCAGCTTCATGCCGAGAGACGTCACCGGTATCAGCGCCGTCAGCAGGTGAAACACCGAGTAGTGGACAATGTACACGCCGGTCATCGTTTTGCTGATGGCGGCCAGGACCGACTCTTTAAACTCAGCATTGCGGCGAAAGCGCACACCATTCGCCGCAATCACCAGCGCAATAATCAGAATGTAGATTTGCGAACCTGTAAGAATAAAGGCGTTTCTGTCGGCCTTGAACAGGGCAAAAAAGAAGTGGCGCTCGTAAAACCAGGTGAAGAGATAAATAAACGGGATGGCGATTACCGCCGTCCTGACCACATTCTTGCGGCTAATCCACCCGGAGATGTTGGGATCGCAGAAAAGCTGCCCCGTCAGGTAAAACAGTAACCACGTCCACAGGCGGTACTGTGGCGAAAGGGAAAGGAGGTGGACGTCGGGATAGAGCGCTGAAAGTAAATCATACCCGTAGGAGAAGAGCAGCAGACAGGCAATTACGCCGCAGAACAACGCGCGCCGCTGGCTAAGCCACTCCACCACCGGGTGGAAGCTGTAAATAACCACAAACGCAAACACGAACCACGGCTGAATTAAATACCCGCGTTGATACGGCTCCCACAGGTAATAGATCGTTATCCAGAACAGAAAGACAATCACCAGGCTTTTAATTTTGCCCAGTTGCCAGCGGGTGCCGTGCCGGGACTGGCCGTCGAGGTAGCCCGCGACCACAAAAAACAGCGGCGTGGCGATGGTCGAGATAAAGGTTAAAAACCCCAGGATCCAGTGATAGTCATAATCATAATGATCCCACGTATTGTAGATGGTGAAAAAGGTTACCGCCGTCATACAGCCCAGCGTCTTGATAATGTTCAGGCCTGTCGCATTCATTGTTGTTCCGCTTTGTCCTTACGATGGAAGCACGCGTAAATTACGGGAAGTACCAGCAGCGTCAGGATTGTAGCAAACCCCAGTCCAAACATAATCACAACGGCCATGCTCTGGAAGAAAACGTCCAGCAGCAGCGGAGCCAGGCCCAGTACGGTGGTGAATGCGGTGAGCAGAATGGGGCGCAGGCGCGAGGTGGCAGCATAAACAATAGCCTCGTGCTGACCTTTATGCGCTTTCTGCTGCTCGATCTCTTCCACCAGCACAATGCCGTTGCGGATCAGCATCCCGCTCAGGCTCAGCAGGCCAATCAGCGCCATAAAGCCGAACGGAATACCAGTGATCAAGAATCCCGGCGTGACGCCAATCAGCGCCAGCGGCACGGTCAGCCAGATGGCAACGGCGTTTTTCACCGAGCTGAACATCAAAACGGTGATGACAAACATCACCAGGAACCCGATCGGCAGCGTGGTAAAGATCCCCTGTTGTGCTTCGCTGGAGTTTTCCGCATCGCCTCCCCACTCAATGCTGTAGCCGTGGGGCAGGGCGAGGGCGTCAATGCGCGGCTTCACCCGGGCGAGAATATCGCCTGACGTTTGCTGGCTAAGCGGATCGGGGTCGGTCTGAACGGTCAGCACCCGCGAGCGGTCGCGTCGCAAAATAAGCGGATCTTCCCATTCCAGCGAGAAGCGACTGACGACATTACTCAGCGGGATATACTGCTGCCGGGTCTGACTCCATACCAGCACGTTGTTCAGGTGATTCGCGTCCAGCCGTTCGCGTTCCGGCGGGCGTACCACGACCGGAAGCAGGTCACTGCCTTCCCGATATAATCCCGCCCGGCTGCCGGAGAAATTCATCTCCAGCGCGTTGTCGACGTCCTGCTTATCCACGCCAAGCTCGCGTCCCAGTGCGGCGACGTACTGCGGACGGAGCACCTTGCTGCGGTTTTGCCAGTCGTTTCTCACGCTTGCCGTGGCCGGGTCGCGCGCCAGGATCTCGTCCACCTGGCTGGCAATCAGACGCAACCTGTCAGGATCGGGGCCTTTGATGCGCACCTCAATGGCGCTGTCGCCAGAGGGACCAAACATTACGCGTTTGGTGCTGGCGTTTACCTGCGGATAGTTTCGCGCAATGTACTCATCGACGTGGCGCGTCAATGCGGAGATGTTGCGCTGGTCATCCATTCTTACCATGATTTGGGCATAGTTGCTGTACTGCCGCTGTCCGCTGTAGGTCAGAATAAACCGCATGCTGCCCTGACCGATGGTTGAGACGGTGGTTTCCACGCCGGGCTGGCCGTTAATGGTTTTTTCGATATCGCCGGTCATTTTCTCGGTCCATTTAATATCGGTGCCGTAGGGTAGCCAGAGGTCGACAAAGAAAATCGGCGTATTAGACGACGGGAAAAAATTTTGCCGCACGGCACCAAAACCCCAGACTGACGCTGCCAGCAGCGCAGCCATCACGATGAGCGTCGGCGCTTTCCGGTGCAGCAGCGCGTTAAGCAGGCGCCGGTAAAGTCGATAGAGGCGTTTGTCGTAAGGGTCTGCCTCGTCACTTTTTTCCGGCGCGCTGTCATTTTTAAACAACCACCATGTGATCAGCACCGGCGTGATGGTGAGCGCCGAGAACCAGCTCAGCATCAGGGAAATCAGCAGTACCTGGAACAGGGATTTACAGTATTCCCCGGTAGAGTCCTGGGACAGCCCGATAGGCGCAAACGCGAGGATGGCGATCACCGTCGCCCCCAGCAGCGGCAGGGCGGAACGACGGATGATGTAGTTAATGGCGGTTAACAGCGGGGAACCTTGCTGACGCGCAATCAGTACCCCTTCAACGATCACGATGGCATTATCCACCAGCATACTGAGGGCGATAATCAGCGCGCCGAGCGAGATGCGCTGCAGCTCAATACCCCACAGATACATGATGAGCAGCGTGCCCAGCACGTTAAGTGCGAGGGAAAACGCGATGATGATCCCGCTGCGGACACCCATAAAGATCAGCAGCACGCCGATAACAATCGCCAGCGCCATCAGGAAGTTAATGATAAAACCATTTACAGAGTGCCCCACTTCGGCGGCCTGATCGTAGAACAGGTCGATGTGTATCCCTGCCGGTTTTTCCGCTGACATCTGGTTGAGCTTTGCCTCCAGCGCGTGTCCCACGTCGATCACGTTCACGCCGGGAATAAACGAGACGCCCATGGTGACGGCTTTCCTGCCGTTGGCATGATAGATACTGGCGGGCGATTCGTTCAGCCCGCGCGACAGCGTGGCGATATCCCGCAGACGGGTCGCCGCCCCGGTGCCGGAAGGGGTAATGATGAGATCCGCCAGTTCATCAAGATTTTCGAACTCACCGGTTGGATGCAGACGAATGGATTCTGTTCCGGAGGTGATTTCTCCGGCGCTGGAAACGACGTTAAGCCTGCTGAGCAGGGCGGAAAGCTGGTTCAGCGTGATGCCGCGGGCCGCCATTTTGGTCAGGGATATATCGATATTGACCTGCTGGCTGATGGCCCCGCCGATGGCAACCTTACCGACGCCGGGGACCAGAATCAGTTCGCGTCGCAGCTGCTCGGCATATCTCACCAGTTCAGAATTGTTGAATTCATCCCCGGAAATCGCGAAGAAAAAGCCGAACACATCGCCAAAATCATCATTCACGAAGGGCGTCACGACGCCGGGCGGGAACTGGCGCGAAGCATCGCCCACGCGACGGCGCAGTTCGTCCCAGATCTGCGGCAGTTCGTTCGAATGATAACGTGAGGCAATGTTCACGGTGATTTGCGACAGGCCGTTGGAAGAGATGGAGCTCACGTTGTCCAGATAGGGCAGCTGCTGAAGGGCATTCTCCAGCGGTAGCGTGACCTCCTCTTCAACCTGCTGAGCGGAGGCGCCGGGATAGTGGGTGATCACCACCGCGGTTTTTATGGTAAAGGCGGGATCTTCCAGCCTGCCAATGTTCAGCAGGGCGAAAATGCCGCCCACGCCCAGCAGCAGGATCGTCAGCCAGACGCGAATGGGGTTATTGATAAACTGGCGAGAGATATCCATTACAGTCCCCGTTCACGCGTCCAGATACGTACCGGCTGATTAGCATGAAGTTCACCCACGCCAGCTGCCACGACACGCTCGCCTGCTTTAAGCCCACGGGTGATTATCACGCCCTCAGTGGTTACTTGCCCCACGCTGACCTTGCGGTCTTCAAGATGGAGCGCATCCCCTTCTCCCGCCACGACCCAGACGTGCGGCTCATTGCGCGGGCTGTTATTCGGGTTAAAGACCGCCTCAACCGGTACAACCAGCGCCTGAGGGCCCGCACCGGCCGGGAGGTTGGTTAAATTGATGGTAACCGTACCGCTTACGCCTCCCACCACGGGAAAATCATCCGGGCGCGGCATGGTGAGTATCACCTGCCAGGTCAGGGTGTTACTGTCGCTACTGCCTGAATGCTCTTTGTAGACAGCGGTAAACTCCCGATCCGGGAAGGCGTTAATTCTTACCACGGGACGATATTGCGCGTTACGGATATCAAAGGTCTTAAACAGGTTCTCAGGAAGACTAAACACCACGTCCAGCAGGTCGGTGCGGGTCAGGGTCGCAATGGGCTGACCGGCCGATACCACCTGATGCTTTCGCACATGCACGCTGGCCACTGTTCCACTAAAGGGGGCGACGAGCGTCATCTGATTCAGCTCTTCACGGGCAATCTGCAGCGCCGCATTCGCCGAATCGCGGTTCGCGCGCTGTATGTCCATTTCTGCTTTCGAGATAGCCTGGCGTCCTGCCAGCGTCTGGAAGCGATCGAACTGCCGCTGGGCCAGCGTCGCCGCCGTTTGTCTGTCGTTAACCCGCTGCTGCGTTTCACGGGCGTTTAATCTGGCTAGCTGTTGCCCCTGCTTGATGGTTGCGCCCTGGCGTATATCCAGTGCTTCGATTTGACCCGCGCGCTTGAAGGAGAGGTCGGTCGCATCACCTGATTCAATACGGGCGGGAAAGACGCGCTGCCGGGCATGACCGGGAACAGCCACCTCCGCCACTTTTACCATGCGCGGCAGGGGAGCATCTTGCCTGGGTTTCGGGTCGCACGCCGTGAGCGTTAACATAACGAACGGTAAAAGAGAGAGGTAGCGGTTCACTGTATTCCCCTAATAAATAACTGTTTTATTTATTCCGTAAGAAGGGCAGGGGGTGACACTATTCTGCCAGAACAGTGACGACCATATAGGTAAATAGGCCAATTGCCGTGCTGGCAATAATGGCAAGCGCGATAAACAAACCTAGACGAAAAAGGCTTAAACCGTACATTCATTCCTCCATGAGCCGTAAGCAGCGTCTTTCAATGAGCATAGTTGGAGAAAAGATAAATGTTAAATAACCATTATCAGTGGGGGGACGTTAATCCTGATATTCCTGTGCTACGTTTAATATCATTCATCTCTTTTCCCTGTAACGGGCATTAAGAGCAAGTCCCTGCATTTAATGCTTTTTTTTGCTCCAGCCATAATCATATTAGTTACAAAAAGGATGCACGATATGTATAAAAACATTCTGGTTCCGGTGGATGTCTACGAGACAAGTCTGGCAGACAAAGCGCTAGAGCACGCTCATTTTCTGGCGCAAAGCGCATCGGGTGACATTCATTTGCTGCACGTCATGCCCAAATTTTCAGCCGAACTGACGCGTGGTTTTATTTCAGATGCGCGCAAAATGGATGAATATATGGTTAATAATTCGAAAGAAAAGCTGTCTGCCCTGGTCAAAAAACTGAATCTGCCTGAGGAACATGTTCATCTTCATGTTCGGAGTGGGAATGTACGTGATGAAGTTATTAAGCTGGCAGATGAACTTGCCGCTGGGGCAATTATTGTCGGCTCCCGCAACCCCAATATTCAAACCCATTTGTTAGGGTCAGAGGCGGCAAGTATTGTTCGTTATGCACATGTTCCTGTTTTCGTTATTCGTTAATAGCATGAAAGCAAGGTGATTTCTGAAAAGAACCTGAGGAAGGAACGATGAAAACAGGAAAATCTGATCGTCCGTATTATCAACAAACTGTTGACGACACCCTGGCTAATGTCGACTCCACTGCGGAGGGACTGAGCAGCACTGAGGCATCCGCCCGACTCCAGCAGTATGGTGAGAATGCGTTACCGCAGAAAAAGGGTAAACCCGCGTGGCTGAATTTCCTGGCCCATTTTAACGATGTACTGATTTACGTGCTGCTGGTAGCAGCGTTACTCAAGCTCATTATGGGGCATTGGGTCGATATGTTTGTGATCCTCGGCGTGGCTGTTATTAACGCGTTGATTGGCCATATTCAGGAGAGCAATGCTGAAAAATCGCTGCAAAGTATTCGCAATATGCTCTCCAGCGAAGCCGTGGTGGTGCGTCAGGGCAATCATGAAACGATCCCTACTACAGCGCTGGTGCCGGGCGACATTGTGGTGATCCGCGCCGGGGATCGTATCCCCGCGGATCTGCGCGTGATCGAAGCGCATAACCTTCGCGTGGAGGAGGCCATCCTGACCGGTGAATCCACCGTAGTTGAGAAAAACAGCGATGCGTTAACCGGAGAACTCCCTTTAGGTGACCGGTATAACTTGCTCTATTCAGGCACCACCGTCAGTTCCGGCGGTGGCAAAGGGGTAGTCGTGGCGACCGGTGGCGAGACAGAGCTTGGCCATATTAATCAGATGATGTCCGACATTGAAAAGCATCGTACGCCGCTGATGGTACAAATGGATAAGCTCGGAAAGACCATCTTCATCACCATCCTGGTGATGATGGTGGCGCTTTTTGTCTTTAGTTTGCTTTTCCGTGATATGGCGGTTTCCGAGTTGGTGCTGTCGCTTATCAGCCTTGCTGTTGCGGCGGTACCGGAAGGCCTGCCGGCCATCATTTCCATCATTCTCTCGCTTGGCGTACAGGCTATGGCGCGTCGCAAGGCCATTATTCGTAAGCTGCCGACGGTGGAAACGCTGGGCGCGATGACGGTTATCTGCTCGGATAAAACCGGTACCCTGACCATGAATGAAATGACGGTCAAAGCATTGATTACCGCTGACACCACCTATCGCGTGGAGGGGGACAGTTACGAGCCGGTGGGTAATATTCATCCCGTTGACGACCCAACACCCGTCAGCGTTACGCAGGGCTCCCTGCTGGAACGCTATCTGCGTACCATTGACCTCTGCAATGACAGTCAATTGATCAAAGACGAGCAGGGACTGTGGAAAATCACAGGTGGACCGACAGAGGGCGCGCTGAAGGTGCTGGCGGCGAAAATCCCGCTCCCGCCGCTTAACACCGAAATGCGCAGTAAAATCCCCTTTGATTCGCAATATAAATACATGTCTACGCTCTATCGCCTGGGCGATGAGGAGGTGATCCTCATCACCGGTGCGCCGGACGTCCTTTTCCGCCTGTGCCAGTTCCAGCAGACCAACACCGGGTTGCAGCCTTTTGATCAGTCTTACTGGGAAGGCAAAATTGAAGAGTATGCCCGGGAGGGGTTGCGTATGGTGGCCGCTGCCTGGAAGCCTGCCGTCAGCGGGCAACGCGAACTGGATCACTCAGACTTGCAGGAGGGCGTCATTCTGCTCGGAATTGCCGGTATGATGGATCCACCGCGTCCCGAGGCGATAACCGCCATTGCCGACTGCCTGCAGGCCGGTATTCGCGTGAAGATGATCACCGGGGATCACCCGCAAACGGCGATGAGCATTGGCCAAATGCTGGGTATAGGTAATGCGGCAAGCGCCATTACGGGTCGTGAGCTTGAGGCTATGGATGACCGGCAGCTGAGCGAGGCGGCTCAACAATACGATATCTTTGCCCGAACCAGCCCGGAAGATAAATACCGTCTGGTACAAGCCCTGCAAAGCAAGCAGGAGGTGGTGGGGATGACCGGAGACGGCGTGAACGATGCCCCTGCGCTCAAGCGCGCGGATGTGGGTATTGCGATGGGGATTAAGGGCACGGAAGTCACCAAGGAGGCCGCTGACATGGTGCTCACGGATGACAACTTTGCCACCATTGCCAGGGCCGTAAACGAAGGGCGTCGCGTTTACGATAATCTGAAAAAGACCATTCTGTTCATTATTCCCAGCAACATCGCCCAGGCATTGCTCATCATCATCGCTCTGTTGGCAGGGAATCTGATCCCATTAACGCCCGTGCTTATCCTGTGGATGAACATGGCGACATCGGCAACGCTCTCCTTTGGGCTGGCGTTTGAGGCTGGTGAAAAGGACATTATGAACCGTCCGCCGCGTAAACCAAATTTGCATGTGATGGACGGCTTTGCCATCTGGCGAGTGGTCTTCGTTGGCCTGATGATTGCCATCAGTGCCTTTGTGCTGGAAGCCTGGTTACAGCCGCGTGGTTATTCACCGGAGTTTATCCGTACAGTGTTGCTGCAAATGCTGGTGACGGCGCAGTGGTTCTATATGCTTAACTGCCGCGTGTCGGACGGTTTTTCCCTGAGCAAAGGCTTACTGGCAAATAAAGGTATTTGGGTGGTGAGCGGTGTATTACTGGTGCTACAGTTGCTTATTATCTACGCGCCTTTCATGCAGACGCTGTTCGGTACCGAAGCACTGCCGTTCCGCTACTGGGTCATCACGTTCCTGATTGGCTTTGCGATGTTCCTGATTGTCGAAGTGGAAAAACCGCTAACGCGCAGGTGGCGTAAAACGGTGGCGTAATCGCATTAACTCAAACAGCCTGCCTGACGGCAGGCTTGAACACAGGACATTATGATTCGATTCGCCTCGTTCGTTCTTACGCTTTGCGCCGTTGTTCCGGAGGCGTTTGCCGTAACCTATCCATTACCCTCTGATGGTGGCCGTCTGGTGGGGGAACCCATAACTGTTACCGTTCCACAGGGGAACACCTTGCCGCTCGAAGCGTTTGCCGCGCAGCACGGGCAGGGGCTGAGTAACATGCTGGAGGCGAACCCGGGTGTTGACCCATTTTTACCGCAATCCGGGACCCGACTGGTGGTACCTCAGCAGCTCATTCTTCCCGATACGGTGCGCAAAGGCATCGTGGTGAACGTGGCGGAAATGCGCCTTTACTATTACCCGCCAGGCAGCAATACCGTTGAAGTGTTTCCCATCGGTATTGGCCAGGCCGGGCGCGAAACGCCACGCAACTGGGTGACAGCCGTCGAGCGCAAGCAGGAAGGGCCAACCTGGTCGCCCACGCCAAACACCCGGCGTGAATATGCGAAAGAGGGGAAAACGCTGCCCGCATTCGTACCCGCCGGGCCGGATAACCCGATGGGGTTGTACGCGATCTATATTGGCAGGCTTTATGCCATTCACGGTACCAACTCGAATTTCGGCATCGGTCTGCGCGTCAGTCAGGGCTGCATTCGCCTGCGTAATCACGATATCAAATACCTTTTCGACAATGTGCCGACAGGCACGCGCGTGCAGCTTATCGATCAGCCCGTAAAAGTGACAACGGAGCCGGACGGCAGCCGCTGGGTGGAAGTGCACGAGCCGCTCTCGCGTAACCGTGCCGAATTTGAATCAACCAATAAGGTGCCGCTGCCGATGACTCCCGCGTTGCGGGCGCAGCTAATCAACGAGGGGGCCGGAGCCGAACTGGAGCGGCGATCGGGGATGCCGGTTAAGCTTGGCATGTGACGCTACTTTTGCCGGGTAAGCGTAGCGCCACCGGGCAGTTTTTATCATCTGTACAAAAGCAAAAAGCCTGCTTTTAAAGCAGGCTTTTCAAATTTGGCTCCTCTGACTGGACTCGAACCAGTGACATACGGATTAACAGTCCGCCGTTCTACCGACTGAACTACAGAGGAATCGTGTGAACGGGGCGCATAGTAGCGACCTGCGTACGCCTTGTCAAAGGGTGAAACCACGCTTTGCATCTGTTTGCTGACAATTTCAGCAAAGTGGCGATTTTGCCAACGTAATGCACCGTTGTGGTGCGGATATACCTCTTATGGGGCAGATCATAAACCGCTGTTTCAGTAATAAAACCAGCGTCTATGATTAGGTTTCCTTATTTTCAGGCGCTTAGCGAACAAATCTGACCTGCTGGTAAAACTGGCATTCATATTGCAAAACCTGTTCAACAACAACAGCCAGTACCGGCACAGCATTTCGAACAGGGGGCAAAATGAACTTAAGACGACTGAAATACTTCGTAAAAATCGTCGATATCGGCAGCCTGACTCAAGCGGCGGAAGTGCTGCATATCGCGCAGCCTGCGCTGAGCCAGCAGGTGGCTACTCTGGAAGGCGAAATGGATCAGCAGCTGTTGATCCGTACCAAACGTGGCGTGACCCCAACGGAAGCAGGCAAGATCCTGTATACCCACGCGCGCACCATTCTTCGCCAGTGCGAACAGGCGCAGCTGGCGGTGCATAATGTTGGCCAGACGCTGAGCGGACACGTTTCCATCGGGCTGGCGCCGGGGACCGCAGCGTCCTCAATCACGATGCCACTGCTGCAGGCAGTGCGCGCGGAACTGCCGGAAGTGCTGGTTTATCTGCACGAGAACAGCGGCTCTGTCCTGAATGACAAACTGCTCAATGGCCAGCTGGATATGGCGGTACTTTACGATCGTTCTCCGGTTGCCGGGATCACCAGCCAGCCGCTGCTGAAAGAAGATCTGTATCTCGTGGGTACCCGCGACTGTCCGGGGCAGAGCGTTGATCTCACCGCCGTTGCCGAGATGAATCTCTTCCTCCCGCGTGATTACAGCGCGGTGCGGGTGCGGGTGGATGAAGCGTTTTCCCTGCGCCGCCTGACGGCAAAAATCATCGGTGAAATTGACTCCATCTCCACGCTGACCGCGGCGATTGCCAGCGGGATGGGCGTCACGGTGCTGCCGGAATCCGCCGCGCGCTCGCTCTGCAGCGCAGCAAATGGCTGGATGGCACGCATCACCACGCCTTCGATGAGCCTGCCGCTGTCGCTGAACATGTCCGCCCGCGGCTCGCTGTCGCCACAGGCGCAGGCGGTGAAAGAAATTTTGATGTCGCTGGTCAGTAAGCCATCGCTGGAGAATCGAGAACTGCAGCTCGTGAGTTAATATTCCATAAAAGCATAAGATGCTGGTTTTTATTATTTGTTCTGCAGCTCAGCTGACTCTAACAATAGAGCTATGTCAGATGCGCCGGAGTGAACCGTGAATTTCCAGCAACTTAAAATTATCCGTGAGGCGGCCAGGCGGGACTACAACCTGACCGAAGTCGCCAATATGCTATATACCTCCCAGTCGGGCGTCAGCCGCCATATTCGCGAGCTGGAAGAGGAGCTTGGCATTGAGATTTTTATCCGTCGCGGCAAGCGTCTGCTTGGCATGACGGAGCCAGGTAAAGCATTGCTGACCATCGCTGAGCGGATCCTCAACGAGGCCAGCAATGTCCGCCGCCTGGCGGATCTCTTTACCAATGACGCCTCCGGCGTGCTCACCATCGCCACCACCCACACCCAGGCCCGCTACAGCCTGCCGCCAGTGATTAAAGCCTTCCGCGAACTCTTCCCGGAGGTGCGTCTGGAGCTTATTCAGGGCACGCCACAGGAAATTGAAGTTCTGCTGCAAAACGGTGGGGCAGATATCGGTATCGCCAGTGAGCGCCTGAGCAACGACCCGCTGCTGGTGGCTTTCCCCTGGTTCCGCTGGCACCACAGTTTACTCCTCCCTGTCGATCACCCCCTGAATCAGGCCTCTCCCCTGACGCTGGAAGAGATTGCAAAATGGCCGCTGATTACCTACCGCCAGGGCATTACCGGGCGATCGCGTATCGATGAGGCTTTCAACCGCAAAGGCTTAACGCCAGATGTGGTGCTCAGCGCGCAGGATTCCGATGTGATCAAAACCTACGTCGAGCTGGGGCTGGGAATTGGCCTGGTGGCGGAACAGTCCGGCGGCGAGCGCGAAGTCGGGAACCTGGTGCGCCTGGATACGCGTCATCTGTTTGATGCGAATACCGTATGGCTCGGCCTCAAGCGTGGACAGCTCCAGCGCAACTATGTGTGGCGCTTTATCGAACTCTGCAACGCCGGGCTGTCCGTTGACGAAATCAAACGCCAGGTGATGGAGCCAGAAGAAGTGGCGATTGATTATCAAATATAGCTGCTGGCTTGCCCGGTAGCGCTGCGCTGACAACGTGTGGGATCATCTATTGAATAAACGTCCAGACCACCGTACTGGTGACGGCAACCTGATCGGGAACAGTGGTGGTCGGGCGCTTCTCCAGCAAGGTATTCCATTCCCTGCAGGCCGCCAGAAGCTGGATTGTAATGCGTTCGATCCATGAAGCGTGCTGTTTCTCCAGCGGGCGCTGGTGGTGTTCATACACATTTTGCACGGCTTTCTCAGCGGCGACGAGGATAAAGCCCAGCGTCTTAAGACGTGGTGCGTGAATGCGGGGCTTGAGAAAGAGATCGTGCCTGTTGGTGTATGTATTAACGACTCCAATATCATCCTTGAGTCGGTCCGGCTCGGGAAAGGTATCGCGCTGGAGCGCCGGTCTCTGGTTCAGGATGCCATCACCCGAGGCGAGTTGGTTCAGTTAACCTCCATCACCGCGCCATACCCCTGGCCTTACTGGCTAGTGACATCGACGTTAACAGAGGCAAAGCCAGAGGTGCCCCATTTCGTCGAATGGCTGGATGAGGAAGTGGCGGCCTGGCGGCAGTTAACATAGTCCTGAACTCTTTTTTACGATACTGCTCGCAATGCGGTGAGCACCTGACGGGTGATTCACCGAAATACTCCTGCGCGTCTTCAGCTTTCGCGTAACAACACAAGAATAATGCGCATTCTCTCAGGATAATCGCTGCTATAGCTTTACGGCTATATAGTTTGTGATCTATATTTTATGGAGGGAGTGTGTGGACAATTAACACGACGGACAGGTTCGATTGCTGGTTTCGTTCACTTGACGATACTGATCGGGCCAGCGTGCTGGCAGCACTGCTTGTTTTGCGAGAAAAGGGGCCTGCTTTGTCGAGGCCCTATGCCGATACGCTTAGAGGCTCTCGTCACAGCAACATGAAAGAGTTGCGCATTCAGAGTAAGGGCGATCCGTTGCGGGCATTTTTCGCGTTTGACCCAAACCGTACCGGCATTGTGCTCTGTGCCGGCAATAAGGTCGGCAACGAAAGACGCTTTTACGATGAGATGCTTCTGGTGGCCGACCGGGAATTCACTCACTGGTTGAATACATTAAAAGAGAGGACGTTACGCGATGGGCAGAAACCTTGAGCAGCTTATAGCGGATGAAAAATCGGATGTTGTTGCCAGCGCTCAGGCAATGGCTGCCGACATTTTGCTTAACATCCATCTGGCAGAGCTACGTGAAAAGGTGCAAAAAACGCAGGTTGAAATGGCGCAGGCGCTGGGTATCCGACAGCCTACCGTCGCGGTCATGGAAAAGCCCGGGCGCGATCTTAAACTCTCTTCACTCAAGCGCTACGTTGAGGCTGCGGGTGGAAAGCTTACACTTGACGTTGAGTTACCGGATGGTTCGCATTATGAGTTTGTGCTGTAGGGCGCAAAAGCAAAAAGCCTGCTTCAAAAGCAGGCTTTTCAAATTTAGTTCCTCTGACCGGGAGCGCCTTAGCCAGTAACTAGCGAATATACGAGCTAAATCAGAATTCCCTTTCGGTTGACGTTGGGGACATGCTGCTGCATCAATTCAACGATCCAATCAATAAATACGCGCAGTCTGGCGTTGACATGGCGGTTCGGCGGAAATGCCAGGTACAGGGGCATTGGAGCAAGACGCCAGTGTTCAAATAGCGGAATCAAGGCACCACGAGCCAGATGCGCTGCCGCCATATAGACTGGCAGCGCAATCACGCCTAACCCGGCTAACCCGGCTTCGAGGTAAGCATTGCCATCATCCACGGCAAGTACATAGCTGCCCGTGATTTCAATACGTTCACTCTCACTGCGCAGTACCAGAGGATCAATCTTACCGGTGCGTGAGGACAAGAATCCCACGATGCGATGGTCGGTGTTTTCCAGCTCTCGCGGATGCGCAGGGGTACCAAGGCGTTCCACATAACCGGGAGCGGCGTAGACGCCGATTTGCAAATCACCGACATGGCGAGCAATCAGGGACTGGTCATGGATTGCACCGCCGCGCAGCACGCAATCCACGTTGTCGCCAATCAGGTCCACCACCCGGTCGCTCACGCCCATGTCGAACTGAATGTCAGGGTAGCGTGCGTGGAACGCCGGTAGCGCCGGCACCAGGATGAGGCGGGCCAGCGGACTGGGCACGTCCACACGTAGCCGTCCCCTGGGCGTCATTGCCGCACTGGACAGGCTGTTCTCAGCATCTTCCATGTCTGCCAACAGGCGGATGACACGCTCGTAGTAGACTGCGCCGTCAGGAGTGACGCTGAGCTTGCGGGTGGTGCGATGGAGCAATCTGACGCGCAGGCGCGCTTCCAGTTGCTGAATAAGCTGCGTCACCGTGGTTTTGCTCATATGAAGCGTTTGTGCAGCCTTCGTGAAGCTACCTGCCTCTACCACGCGAGCAAAGGCACGCATCGCATCGAAACGATCCATTCCTTATCCTCTCTTTTCACCGATTGTTTGGATATTACAAACAATGATGAACAAAGTCGCTTGTTTATCCGTTCGGGCCAGCACCTGTAATGTGTCTTTAAGTTCATTGGGCAGATTTCGCCCCATTGCAAAGGTGTAAATATGACAACACGCGAAGCCGTTTTTCCCTCTGGACGCCAGGCGCTCTATGAGCGCAATCGCTATTCACCTGCCATCAAATCTAACGGCTTCCTGTTTGTTTCGGGGCAGGTTGGTAGCCGGGAGGATGGTTCGCCTGAGCCCGATCTGAAAGCGCAGGTCAGGCTGGCATTCGACAATCTTCATGCTGTCCTCGCGGCTGCGGGCTGTACGTTCGATGACGTGGTTGACGTTACCCTTTATGTCGTCGATCCCGAGTCAAACCTCGATGCTATCTGGAGTATCCTGCCAGAGTATTGGGGGGAGGCACCTTACCCAACGCTGACCGGGATCGGTGTAACGTGGCTGTACGGATTCCAGTTTGAGATTAAGGTGATAGCCAGGCTGCCGTGAGCGTCAGGGGTCTTTGCGCCAGTCGAAAGATAAGACAGCGCTTACCGGGCCTACAGTCCCGTAGGACGGGTAAGGCGAAGCCGCCACCCGGCAGTTTTTCCGAACGCACAAAAGCAAAAAGCCTGCTTTAAAAGCAGGCTTTTCAAATTTGGCTCCTCTGACTGGACTCGAACCAGTGACATACGGATTAACAGTCCGCCGTTCTACCGACTGAACTACAGAGGAATCGTGTGAACGAGGCGCATAGTAGCGACCTCGGTACGCCTTGTCAAAGGGTGAAAACACCCTTTTTGATTGTTTGCCGACAATTTCAGCAAATCGCTGATTTTATAGCAAATTTGCGGTGAAATTACACAGCAGGATGCGCCGCCTGCGGGCAGGCGGCGCGGTTGATTAGAACAGGACGGAGTAGTTCAGACCAAACGTACGGCCACGGCCTTTATAGGTATACAGACCCGGAGCGCCATACGTTGGGCTATACAGCCCTGGTGCGCGCTGTCCCCAGGCGGTGGTGTAGTCTTTGTCCAGTACGTTTTCCACGCTGAAGCTCACTTTACCCACCGGCAGGGCGTAGCTGCCCAGGAAGTCGACCGTGTTATAGCCATCGATCTTCTTACCGTCGGCATCAGAGACGTCAAAGGTCTGGGTACTCTGCACGCGCAGGGTCCAGTCGCCCGGTGCCCAGTTGACCCAGGCGCTGGCTTTCGACGGGCTGGCGCTGTCTACCGTCAGCTTCTCCCATTTACCGTTTTCACGGGTTTCAGACTTAATGGCGTTAAAGTTCGCGCCGGTGCTCCAGTCGCTGTCGGTGAAGAAATAGTCCACCTGACCTTCCACCCCGTAGATACGACGTTTGTCATCTTCCAGGTTGATGGTCATATCGGTTTTGTTGATGGTGATGGTTTTATCCGAGAGCGAGTAGTACGCCGCAACCTGCGTGCGCAGGTTATCGCCGGTGTAGCGCCAGCCCAGCTCGTAAGCGTTAACCTTAATGCCGTCCAGCGTCGAGTCGTTAACGTTCACGCTGTTCAGCAGGCGATAGTGCCCGTCAACCAGCTGATAGGTGCCGGAGCCGTAGTACTTCGCCAGGTCCGGGATTTCGAAGCCCTGGGAGAAGTTAAACCACAACTGCTGCTGTTCGGTCAGGCGGCCAAGGATCCCGGCGTTAAACAGGAAGTTGTTGTAATTGGTCTTCCCGCCCGGTACCGCGTCTGCGGAGGTAGCCTTACCGGTGGCGATAGCCTGCTGCTGGGCGTAACCAACAAAGTCATCCACCTTGTTTTCGGTGTACTGATAACGCACGCCGCCGCTCAGGGTGATGGCGTCAATGTCATAGCTCGCCTGCAGGAACGGGGCGAGGTTGGTAATGCTGTAACCCGGATAACGTCCCACATTGTACGCATTGTCCAGCTTCATGCCGCCGCTCGCCGCCGCTTTACTCAGGTCGAAGAACTGCTGGTTGGCATCGAAGGTTTCATGGTCGGCATCCACGCCCCAGGTCAGGGTTAAATCATCCACCGGCTTGCTGTTCAGTGTCAGCTTACCGCCGTAAAAATCGGTTTTCTGCTGAGAGGCACCGATGCTGGTGACCGTCCCTTTGCTCAGGGTCGGGAACGGGTAGTAGGTCAGACTCTCGTCACGGTAGTAGATCTGCGCGACCAGATCCTGTCCCCAGAAATCGGTATTGGAGTACTGCAGGTTAATCAGATGGCGCTCGGTACCGGGAATACGGTCAGAATCCAGGTTGTTTTTGTTATACGCAGTGGCATCACCCGTTACTGCCGAGAAGTTCTTCCCGAGGTACAGGCCATGCTTGCCATCGGATTCGCTCTTGTAGTACTGGGTGGTTAACTGCAGCTGCTGGTGATCGTCAATGTTGATGGTGCCGGTGCCCATCACATCAATACGGTCCGAATACTGTAAGCCGGTCTGGGTGTTATCGATGATCACCTCGTCGCCGTTGCCGTCATACCAGCCGCCGTAACGCTGATAAGAAACGGACAGGCGACCAGACGCGTTATCATTACCGCCGCTGACCGCCGCCGACACGTTCTCATCGTGGTCGTTGTGGCTGTTAAACCCGCTTTTTGCCCCGGTCTGGAATTCGACTTCCGTCTCCGGCTGACCTTTTTTGGTGACGATGTTCACCAGGCCGCCGGTACTGCCGCCGCCGTACAGCGAGGTGGCGCCGGAAATCACTTCGATACGGTCGATGTTGAACGGATCGATAGAGTCAAGCTGACGGCTGTCGCTACGGGAGGAGTTCAGACGCACACCGTCCACCATCACCATCATTGAACGGCCGCGCAGGTTCATACCGTAGTTGGTGCGCCCCTGGCTGCTGACGTCCATGCCCGGGATCAGCTGCGCCAGCACGTCTTTAATCTCTTTCCCGCCCTGAACCTGCTGCTCAATTTCCGCACGCTCAATAACCCAGGTGGTCTGCGCCATCTCCGCCACGCTGCGGTGTGCGCGGCTGGCGGAGACAACGATATTTTCTTCCTTTTGTTCTTCTGCCCACGCAGAGGTCGAAAGCATGGCAAGCAAGCACGGATTTAAAACCCAAAGATGAGAACGTTTCATTGTTATGTTGATCCTGATTGTGTGTGTCAGTACTCGGTGGTCTGTGCTAATGGTTTAAAAACCTGGCTGTTATCCACGCTGGTGGTGCTACGCCAGTGGATCACGCCGGGGGTGGTGGCCAGCTCAAACGGCTCGTCGTCGTGCGCGCGATTGAGAATTCGCGCGGCGCGCCAGGCCATCAGGCTAAGCTGGGGTTCGGCAATGCCGAGACGGTGCATCCCGGCATTCACGGCAAACAGGCGGTTGCTCTGCGGGCCGTCCCATTCAAGGGTGAAATCGTTGTTGATGTGAAAAGCTTCATCGGCATCCAGGTGCAGACGATGGGAGAGCGGGGCCAGAAACGCAGGCGGCGCGGCGCGGTAGCCAGTGGCAAAGATCACCACGTCGCTCTCCAGCTGTTCGCGGCCGCCGTCGAGGTGATGCTGTAGCGTCAGGCGCTGCCCGTTTGGCAGTCGCGTGAGGGCGGTCACCGAGCGGGACGGCATCAGGTGCGCCCAGGGTTTTTCTCGCAGCACTTCGAAGCGGTGGTACATGGCGCGGTAAATCGCCAGCAGGGACTCGGTGGTGATACCGTCAGAGGTCATCTTCTGCTCGTGCAGCATCTGACGACGGGCCTCTTCACCAAGCGTGGAGAAGCTGTCCACGTACTCCGGCGTGAAATACTCGTTGGCAAACGCGGCCTCATCCAGGGCGTTGTAGTTGTTGCGGCGCGACACCCAATTCAGGCTCAGCGGCTGACCCCACTCCCCGCGGAAGATATTCAAAAACAGATCGGCACCGCTCTGGCCGCCGCCAACGACGGTCACCCGTTTGCCCGCCAAATCTGGCGTGCGCAGCATCATCTCGCTGGCGTGGAAGCAGCTGTCATCCTGCGCGGTCACGCAGTCGGGGAGGTTGATCTGTTTGCCAATCCCCACGCAGACGTGGCGCGCCAGGAAGCGATCGCGCTGGGTCACCACCTCAAACAGGCCCTTTTTCTCATCAAAACTCACCTGCTGCACCTGCTGGCTGAAGGCGAGGTTGGTGAGGTTTTCCGCCGCCCAGCTCAGGTAATCAGCAAACTCTTCGCGGGAGACGGTGCGCTGCTCGGTGGTCAGAAAACGGTAGAACTTTTTACGCTGCACCAGGTAGTTGAGAAAGCTGTGACGGTTGGTCGGCTCCACGGCGCTGACCAGATCCTTCAGGAAGCTGGTTTGCATGTGGCAGTCCGGGACCATCATCCCCGGGTGCCAGGAGAAATGTGGCTTGCGTTCAAGGAACAGTGAGCTAAATCCGTCCAGCCCCTCTGCAAGGGCTGCGATGCTGAGGTTAAACGGGCCAATACCAATGCCGATGAAATCATACGTTTTCATTGCGCTGACTCCTGGGAGACCAGAAAAAGGGGGTTATCGAGATCGCAGACGTAGTTCGGCAGCATGCGGCTGCCACCGTCGTGTTCGGAGAAGGTGAGTTTGACCGGGTTGAGGATCACGCGAATAATCTGCGGCTTAAACAGGTCGAATTTCGCGAAACGTTCTGCAAGATCCGGATGCGCGGCCATATAACGGCGCAAAACCTGCGCCAGGATCTGGTAGAAGCGGGTTTCGCTGACGCCGCTTTGCTGCGTGAGACGCGAGATAAAACGCAGCACCGTCACGAAGTTGCCGGTTTGCAGGTCATGAATGATGTACTCCGCGCTCAGACGCGCCGTAACGGCTTTCACCTGTTGCGACAGGCTTTCCGCCTGCGGGAAATCTTCATCCACCAGCCGCATATCACCCTGGAAATCCTTCAGCAGAATGCGCTGCGGTACGTAGTCTTTCATCACCAGCGTCACGTTCTGGCCGTGGGCGATGAGCGCCACGCCGTAGCGGCAGAGCAGGTGATAGAACGGGATCACCGTGGCATCGAACAGTTTTTCCAGCCAGGCTTCGGCGGTTAATCCCGAATGCGCAATCCACGCGTCAATCAGCGGGCGTCCGGCGTTGTCGGTCTCCATCAGCGCCGCCATCAGTACCGCCTGCTCGCCGTCCTGCAGATAGCAGGACGGGTTTTCGCGCCAGATCACGCCCAGCATCTCCTGATAGCGATAGGGCGCTTTCGGTAATGCGGCGTAACCGGTATGCGCCAGATATCCGGCGGCGGGTTCACCAAGCACCTGCGCGCCAGAGCGGGTGAGAGTGGCGTCGCTGGCAAACTGCTGCTGTAACCAACGCGAAGCCAGCGGACCGGCGGCAATGTACTTGCCCGGAATGCCGCGATAGCAGGAGGTGTTGTAGATGGTCAGCGGCAGCTTGATGTCATACGGCGCGCGGCGGCTGGCGTTGGTCAGCGTGCGCAGGGACTGTTGGGCCAGATACTCATCGCCAAATTCCCCCAGCTCCACCATCTCACCGCGCGCGAGCTGCGCCAGGAAATGGACGGCAATTTTTTGCTGCCACTGCCACGGGTGCAGCGGTACCGGCAGCCAGCTGTCGTTAAGGTTAAGCGCCTGCCAGCGGGCATCAAAGCGCGCGCGCTCGGCACTGTCCATGGTGCTGGCCAGCAGGGAGTTGATATCGCAATCGACATCGCTGCTCCAGACCAGATGCTCGCGCTGCACGGCAACCCAGTGCAGGCGAAAACGGCCACGGTATTCCGGCGCGTACTGGCGCAGCGCATCCAGCCCCCAGCCGCGGCGTCCTTTGTTAAAAATGAATTTAGGATGGCCGCTCATCAGACACTGGAGTTCGTCCGGGTCGAGATGAATGAGCGCGTCGGCATCAAGCGTCTCTCGCGCCTGCAGCAGTTGCATATCGCCCCGCAGCGTGGCGTAAAGATCTTCCAGATGCTCTGCCGTTTGCGCGTCGCTCATCTCCAGCACCGTCGCCAGCTGCAGAAACGTGCTTTCCGCTTCCACGGCAGCTCCGCTGGTGGTGGTCAGACTGGCGGGATCGATATGTAACCAGCCCCAGATGCCGCGTGTGGCGCGAAACTGCCATGTTTCGCTGCCCATGGCGATTTGCCAGCGATCAGCGGCCAGCGGTTCGGCGCTCAGGGTGCGTTCGTATTCCAGCTCGGCGAGGATCTTCGCCACCATCTCGCGGTTCACTTTTTGCCAGAGTGCGTTCACAGTCCCACCTCGCTGAAGAAGCGGTGACGCTCGCTCATGATGAGGCGAGAACGTTTATGCGGGAAGTCGAACTCTTTGACAGTCTCGAAACCAGCGGAAGCCAGATGGCGGAACAGGCGCTGGTTGTCGAAACGCGGCTCGGCGACAATGCGCGTCGTGCGCGGTTCATCCAGCCACAGATAGTGGCTCAGACCGCGCAGCCAGCTACGGATATACTGCGCGCCGCGCCAGTTCTCTTCGCCAACCAGCATATGCAGCCCACGGTCAAACGGCTGCCAGCGATAGTGGCGTCCGATACGGTCTTCTGCGGCCCAGTAGAGCTCAAAATAGCCGAACGGCCGATCGTCAAAGCAGCCGATAACCGGATAGCAGTACGTCGAGTCGAGCTGACGGCGCAGGTAGTTTTCCTGCTCTTCCTGTGGACCGGCCATCTCCCAGAACGCATTAACGCGCGGGTTGTTCATCCACTGGGTAAAACGCTCACCGTCCAGCGCCACGTCGGCCACGCGGAAGCTCAGGGTGCGTTTAATTTGTGCATCGTAACGGCGATAAACTTCCCCTTGCGGACGGTGAGGGCGCAGCGGGAAGTAAAGCTGACGGCTCTCATCGAACTGCATGCCACCGCTGGCCTGCGGACGCTCCCCCTGCAGCCACAGCGGCAGCTGCCAGAAGGTCTCACGGGCCAGATAATCGCCGCTGGTAAGCGCGAATAACGTCTGCGCCTGCGGTTCATCCTGCCAGGTGGCCCACGGCAGCGTGATGCCGGTCAGCGCCGGTGCGGCGACAAACAGCTGATCCAGCGCCTCGACCAGCCAGCCGTCCGGGATATCGCGCAGGCGCTCCAGCACCGCGCTGCCGTCGAGGCCTAAGGTCAGCGGCAGGGACCTGTCCGTTACGGTGCAACGAAAGCCATAGCCGGAATGGACGATATTCGCGTTAGCCATCACGCCTTCTCCTTGTAAAACGGGTTGCTAAAGTCGAAATAGATCACTGCCGGATCGGCAATCGTGTTTTCGTTGCGATCGTGCAGGTAGCAGAAAAAGTTGCCTTTGCAGTTCCACGTCGGGCTGTCGAGCACATAGTCGAGACAGCGGGTCTGCTTCGCGGTCTGGCGCAGGTCGGCCAGCGCGTCACGCACCCGTGACATCAGGCTCTCTTCGCTGTCGAAACCTGCGGCGGCGAGGGCGGCGGTGACGGCAAGGGTGGAGTTCAGCAGCAGGTAATACGGGAAGTAGCGCAGCAGCTGGCTCTCGCCGAAGCGGTTTTCCACCTCGCTTTCACCTGCCTCTTTCAGCCACGCGTCGGCCCCTTCGGTCCAGGCGCTGCCCTGGCAGTCACGGTAGATAAGCCCGACCGGGAAGTCCTGCTGCATCTCCACGAGAATGTTTTGCTGATGTGCCAGCAGGACCAGACCGTAATCGGCTTCGGCGCTGAACAGCGGAAGGAGAACGCGGTCACAATAGGCCTCCAGCCAGCAGCGCGCGGCCTGGGCGAGGGGGAGATCCAGACGCTGGCTGAGACGGCGGACCGCAGCCGCCAGCAGGCTGTCACCGCCGTCCGGCGCGGCCTGCGTCAGGCTCACCAGCACGTTGGTTTGCGTATCCGGCGTATCAAACAGCAGGTTCACGCGCAGGGCCATCAGGCTCTCTTCCTGAATGGCGCCGCTTTCGTCGCGCAGACCGGCCCAGCCGTCTTCCTGCATCACGCGCATGGTCGGGTAGCGCGCCTGGAGTTCCTGCCAGCGCGCCGTCTTCGCCAGACGCGCCAGACGCATCCCGCGCTTAACCTCTTTCACCGACAGCGTGCGCACCGAGTTGGTCAGGCGCACGCTCAGGGAAAACTTAATCATGTCGCTGTTGGTTTCGCTGTACAGCGAGCGGGAGGAGCTGGTGGGTAGCCACTGCGCGCCCGCTTCGCCCAGATCCTGCAGCGCTCCCTTCGCCACCAGTCGCTGGCACCAGTCCTGACCGAGCAGGTGCTCCGCCTGCCACGGATGCATCGGCAGCAGCCAGCGGGTGTCGGTGAAATGACCGAGCAGTTCAGGGGCGCTCTGGGCTGCGAAGCGCAGCAGACGTTCACGCAGGGAGACGTTCAGGCTCTCGCCGGCGATCAGTTCGCTCTCAACAGCAAACCAGCGCAGCGGGAAACGGGAGGCAAAATCGGGCAAATAGCGGCGGGCTTCGGCTTCGTTAAACGGCTCGTGTGACTTCGGGGCCGGATGGAATGCGTGGCCGACCAGCAGCGCCTGTTCCGCCTCGGCGAACGTCAGCGGTGTGTCGCGCAGGTTTGCCCAGTTGTGACGCAAGTCGATTGCCTGCCAGGTATGGGCATGGCTTTCGAGGGCGCGCTGCTTAAAGCGCGCCAGCGTATCGGCATCCAGCGAGCCTTTTACAGAGGGTTTTTCAAGAATTAAATCAACCAGTTGAGGGAAAGTGACGGCGTCACTACGGTCGCTGTCGGTCTGGATGAGCGTTGCCGGGAAGCGGTACTGATGATGCTGGGTTGGGGAGAAATAGTGTACTGAAACCCGGATGGCCTGGGTTTGCGAGAGCGGGATATGGATCTGCGATAGCTCATCCGCAGCGGTAGCGGGGAGATAGCGCCAGTCCTTCGTTTCGCGCAACAGGGCGTTTAAAAAACACTGGGCCGCAACGTCTGTACCGGCAGAGCGGGGCAGAGTACGCATAGATGTACCTCATTCCATGACTGATAATAATTCTCGTTATGATATTCATTCTGTTTACAGTCGCAACTATTTTTGCAATATTTGTTTGCATAAACTTCATGATTTCCACACATTTATTGACACTATGTTCACAATTCTATGCGCTCACTTTCCGACACCCTGACCGACAATCTCACCCCGAAAGCGAACTGGCCCCTGGCGTTGTGTGCCGGTTTACTGGGGATCGGGCAAAACGGTTTGCTGGTCATGCTGCCGCAACTGGTCACGATGACCGGGCTATCGCTCTCCGTTTGGGCGGGGCTGTTGATGTTCGGTTCAATGCTCTTTTTACCGGCTTCGCCCTGGTGGGGACGCCAGAGCGAGCGGCACGGCTGTAAAAGCGTGATGCTGGCCTCGCTGAGCGGCTATCTGGCAAGTTTCTTCGTCATGGCGCTGGTGGTCTGGGCAATGGCGAACGGGATGCTCAATGCCGCCTGGGGGCTGGCAGGGCTTATCCTCTCGCGCACCCTTTACGGCCTGACGGTCTCCGGTCTGGTGCCGGCAGCCCAGACATGGGCCATTCAGCGTGCGGGTCTGGAGAAAAGAATGGCCGCGCTGGCGACGATAAGCTCGGGCCTCAGCTGCGGGCGTCTGCTGGGGCCGCCGCTGGCTGCACTGATGCTCAGCGTTAATCCGGTGGCACCGCTGTGGCTGATGGCGATAGCGCCCTTGATCGCCCTGCTGATGGTGCTGCGTGAAGTGGCCGATCCGCCTTTACCGCCGGTGGCGCAGCAGGCGACGCGGCTGCAGGCATCAATGGTGCCGTATCTCATGCTGGCGCTGCTGCTTGCCGCACTGGTGAGCCTGATGCAGCTTGGTCTGTCACCCCATCTGAGCCCATTGCTGGACGGCAATGCGGCACAAATCAGTCATCACGTTGCGCTGCTGCTGAGCCTGGCCGCGCTGGCAACGCTCGCTGCCCAGTTTCTGGTGGTGCGTCCGCAGCACTTTCGCCCGATGACGTTACTTTGCCTGGCCGCGGTGTTGATGGTGGTCGGGCTTGGGGTGATGTGTCTCGCGGATGTGGCGCTGTTCTATGTGGGGATCGTCATCACCTCGCTGGGGGCGGCGATGGCAACGCCCGGATATCAGCTCCTGCTGAACGACAGATTAACGACAGGCAAAGGGGCGGGGGTGATCGCCACCAGCCATACCCTGGGCTACGGCCTCAGCGCGTTGCTGGTGCCGCTGGTGACGCGCATGTTCGGTGAAACGTTTTTAATCGTGGCCGCCTGGGCGATGGCGCTGCTGTTTTTAGCCCTGAGCTTAGGGGTACGGTCGGTTGAGCGTCCCCCTGTCGGAAGGCCTTAGTGGACCTGGCGGGAGGCGTGGTTGCCGGACTCCTCACTTTGCCGCAAACGCTGCAAGGGATCCTGCTGATAAAAATGACAAAAACGTTGCCACAGGGCCGGGAAACGCGGGGCGAACAGCTCCGGGGCGCTGAAGAAATACTCTGACAGCACCGCAAAACACTCGGCCGGATCGGTTGCCGCATAGGCATCAATGCTGGCCGCGCTTTCCCCGACAAGGTCAATTTCATCCTGGATATTTTCCATCGCCGCATGCAGGTCGTGCTCCCAACCGGCGACTTCACGCAGCGGGATCAGCGGCACACCGCTGGCGCGATCGCCGTTGCGGGTATCCAGTTTATGCGCCACTTCGTGAACAATCAGGTTAAACCCGGACGCGTCGAACGAGTCCTGAATATCCAGCCAGTTGAGGATGATCGGCCCTTGCTGCCAGCTTTGCCCGGACTGCACCACGCGCTGGTTATGCACCAGCCCGATATCATCTTCCCATTCGTCGTCAACGATAAACGGCGCCGGGTAGATCAGCACTTCGTGGAAACCATCCAGCCATTCGATACCCAGTTCGAGCACCGGCAGGCAGAACAGCAGGGCGATACGTGCACTTTTATGTGCATCCAGCTCAAACCCCTGCAGCGGAACCAGCCGCTTTTGCTGCAAAAAGCGATCCGCCAGTTGAATCAGCTTTGACTGTTCATCCGGCTGGAGGTTGGCCAGCACGGGGATCGCCAGCGCGTCATCCCACGGCAGCGCCACATGTTGACCAGCGTCATTTGATTTCCAGGGCCACTTAATCATCGCTGTGCTCGCAAACTCGTCACGTGAACAAAATGGAAAGGTCAGGTTAGGTTAACATGCCAAAGAACCCGGCATGAAGGCAACTACAAAACGTAGAGATGTCGGAATGGCAGGAGAGGCCAGCCTCTCTGCCATTATTCAAACACTTATCCCGTTTCCTTTCAGTGACAAGAATCCCATTGAGAAAACCAGGCGAGAAAAGTCGGTTGTTCTGCGGTTATTTATTGTTGTCGAAAGTGAAAACGTTCTGCTCTCCATTGGCATAAATTACCTGTAGCCAGGTGTGATGCGCATCATTTGCCGGTCGGAGATCGGTGATTAGCGTCTGACCACCAAGCGATAGCGTCTGTGCATACGGTCTGACCAGGTTTTTGTTAATCGCAATCCACGAACCGGTGCGGCAGGCGTCGGTGGAGTTATTGCACAGGAAGACAAAGTAGGGGCTGTCCACCATCATCGTGTACTGGCTGAGTTTCTCTCCGTCTTTGATCAGGACCTTTTTGCCACTGTTGCCACAATTTTCACATTGCATACGGTCATCCGGTGTTGCAGAGAGCGTCACCTGATAGGGAAGTGGCGTGCTTTTTGACGCAGGAGCGGGCTTAGACGTGCTACAGGCTGACAGCATGAGGGTCATCATAAGGGCCGGGAAGACAGCCAGGCCTGATGTTTTGTTCAGAGTCACGTGTTGCTCCTGTTAAAAAGATGCGTTCATTATCATTCCATCAAGACCTTACAGTGTAGAACGATCGCTGATATTTATCGCCGCTTAATCTTCCCGAGCGCGTCAATCAACTGCGCTTTCTCCAGCGCTGAAATCTGCTTATCGCTCAGCAACCCGGACAGCGTGCGGTCCTGCTCTTCACCAAATCCGCCACCGGTCATGATTTGACGGCTAATCAGGTTCAGAATGGCGCTATCCAGTTCAAGAATTTGTGCTCTCACTTCTGCCAGGGGACGGGGTTGCCAGGCTTTTTCAGGCTGCAAACGCCAGCGATCAAGATAGCGATACTGGATATTTTTACTGACAGCCATCTGTGTCTGGATAAACGCATCAATACTCTGCGGATCCAGCATGACGTCACGGGCAGCGTCCAGTGCTTTCAGGAGAACATTTTTTTCCCGAGGGAGATCCTCAATGGGAAGATGGTTCGCCGCCTTATAACCTGCCACATCCTTCATCACCTCGAATCGCGTGTTTAATGCCTCTGCCAGCTCAGGAAGGGTTGCGGCGTTCACGGAGGCGGCCAGCGATGAACCACACATTAAAATTGATGAAACCACAACGGCGAAATAGCGCACGGTTATTCTCCCGCAAAGATAAGTTGAGGAACTATTATCGCAGTCTGTTTATTACAGGCAATCGTTTATAACGTTAATAAACGATGATAATTGTAAGCATTTCAGGGAATGGGGCGGGAAATAAAAAATCCTGATGAATAAAGTCATCAATAGCGGAAATGTCTTTGAGGTTATCGCCAAATAAACAGAATGAACTTTTTGCTAGCATGATAAAGAGCAATTTATATCACACGCAATGAGCACCCTGACACACCGCTCAATATTACTCTGGGAATAAAATGAAAAAAAATATTATTTTGCGCAGCCTGTTACTGGCAGGTTTTAGCGTTGCAACCCCTTTTGCTTCGGCGTCTTATAACGGCTTTGATGCGCGCAGCACTGCAATGGGGGGCACCGGCGTGGCGTCAGCACATTTTGGTGCGGCACCGTTAGTGAACCCGGCACTACTTGCAACCTCACGCTCACAGGACACTATCAGCCTGATTGCCCCCTCCATCGGTGTGCAAGTCAGCGATTCGGCAAACCTGATCGATGGTTTTGATGACGTCAAATCAGCCTGGGATACGCTGGAAAGCGCCCTGGGCACCGGTACAGAAGCTGAAGCCGCAGGCAAGCTGGGCGATATTGTGTCTGGCCTCTCCGGGGAAAATGCCTACGCAAATGTCGGGCTGGCGATGGTGCTTGCTGTGCCTGATGATTCACTTCCCATCGCGTTATCCATAAACACCTGGGGCAAAGGCAATGCGCGCGCGTTAGTGAGCCAGAGCGATCTGGACTATCTGGAAGGGGTTGCCAACGGGTCAATTATTCCCGTGAAAGACGATCTGGATAAATTAACCTCTCGCGCCGAAGGCATGGCCGCACTGGTGACGGAATACGGCGTGTCGATTGCACATCCGTTTACCGTGGGCGATATGTCGATGGGCGTGGGGATCACGCCGAAGATCCAGCGTATCGAAACGTGGAATTACAACGTCGCCATTAACAACTATGACTCCTCCGATCTGCGCGATGGTAACTGGCAACATCAAACCATGAGTGCCAATATCGACGCCGGTTTCTTTGCCTCACCGACACCGGGCTGGATGGTGGCGCTGTCGGCGCAAAACCTGTTTGAAAACCGCGTGAAAACCCGTGAGGTGAACGGCTATCAGCCTGCTTTTGTTATTCGTCCGCAGGTTACCGCCGGTACCGCCTGGCAAACGGGGCCAGTGACGTTAGGTGCCGATATTGATCTGACGCCGGTCAGCCATTTCCAGTATGTCGACAAAAATCAGTACGCGGCGTTTGGTGCTGAATGGCGCACGGCAGACTGGATCCAGTTGCGGGCGGGTTATCGCCTTGATATGCGTGGTAACGACCGCCGCGTCGTCACGGGCGGGGTGGGGCTTTCAGCCGGTGACGCCATGCAGTTTGACTTAACCGCTATTGCCGGTCGTGACCGCACGATAGGCGGTGTCGCGCAATTTACTTTCTTCTTCTAAATAAAAGGCCACATAATGTGGCCTTTTTACTGCACCGCTCGCGCAGGAGAGCTTATGAGTACAAAAACACGTGACGGAATAAAAGCCTATAACCCACTTTCCCTGAAGCTCTATGACTGGTGGGTACTTCGCGTTTCCAATCGCTATGCCTGGAAATGCGCTACCGAGCGACATCTGATTCCTCATTTCAGAAATAACATGAAAAATAACCACCTCGATGTGGGAGTCGGCACCGGATATTATCTGACGTTTACGCCAGGTTTCTGCACTATCTCGCTTATGGATTTGAATATCTCAAGTCTGGAGGCGGCGAATGCACGTGTGGGCAGAGGAAGAGTAAAAGAGTCCATATTGCATGACGTATTCAATCCTTATCCACCGCATTTGCGAGAGCAATTTGACTCCGTGTCGATGTTTTATCTGCTCCATTGCCTGCCCGGCGAAATGCACGATAAAGCTGAGGTGATTGCCCATGCCAGTGCTGCATTAACAAAAGAAGGGCGTTTATTTGGCGCGACTATTCTGGGTGACGATGCGGGTCACAATATGTTCGGGCGAAAACTGATGGACATTTATAATAAAAAAGGCATCTTTTCTAACCGAACCGACAGCGCAGAGGGGTTAGCCTCTCTTCTCTCCCGCTATTTTCATCATGTGGAGATTACCGTTGAAGGGAAGGTTGCGCTCTTTAAAGCCGAACGCAAAAAATGAGCCAGAGATATCACCGACTGCAACGGGGGCGATACGCTCAACCCCGGTTGCGATAACTCACCGTCACCTGGTTACTCAGCACGGTCAGCGGTGTGTCGAGGCGACCTCCCGCCACGGAATAATACTCAAAACGAAACGGCCCGCCTGGCGGCATTCCGGCAGGCAGGGGCAGCTCCCCGGCATAGCCGGGCAGCCTCAGGCAGCGAGTGGCACTGCACAGGCGAATGCGAAACCCGGCGGGGGTGAGGCCGTTCGTCTGAATCTTCCAGTGTACGCGCGAAGCCACTGCGCCAGCGGGCAGGGGAGAGGGGCTTTGCAGCGGTTTGCTTTTCAGTACCACCTGTCCACGGGTCATTGTGCCGCCGAAGCTGCTACCGCTCCATGAACCGTCCGCCGCCATCGCCAGCGGTGAAACCAGCAGCAGCGCAAGTCCTGCTCTCCTCATCCTTTACCCCCAATCAGATACGTCATCCGCACGTTGCGCTGGGTATTGATCTCCTGGCTGGAAAGGACCGCCAGCTGCGGGAAGATGCGGCGCAGGTAGCGCGACAGCATCAGACGCAGGGCCGGGTTCACCAGCAGCACCGGCGGCGCGCCCAGGCCTTCCTGGTGCTGCAGCGCCTGTTCGGTCTGCTTCATCAGGTTTTCAGCTATCCCCGGCTCAATCGCGCTGCCGCTCTGGGTCGCCTGGATCAACAGCTGCTCCAGGGAGAGATCCAGACCAATCAGTTGAATATCGTCCTCCCCCGGGAACCACTGCTGGGTGATCGCCCGGGAGAGACGCGCCCGCACGCGGGTGGTCAGCTCATCGGCATCGCTCTGGGCGGTGGCAAACTCCGCCAGCGTATCGATGATGGTGCGCATATCACGGATCGGCACGCGCTCGGCCAGCAGATTCTGCAGCACCTTATGCAGCATGGTCAGGCTGATGACCGCCGGGATCAAATCTTCCACCAGTTTCGGTGAATGTTTGGTGATCTGGTCGAGCAGCTGCTGCGCTTCCTGACGACCAAACAGCTCCTCGGTATGGGTGGTGATCAGATGGTTGAGGTGCGTTGCCACCACCGAACTCGGATCCACCACCGTGTAGCCCAGCGTCTGCGCCAGTTCGCGGTGGACTTCATCGATCCACAGGGCTGGCAGACCAAAGGTGGGTTCGGTGCACGGCGTGCCGGGAACTTCGCCCTCGGCGCAACCGGGGTTGATTGCCATCCAGCGATCCGGCTGCACTTCACCCGAACCAATGTTGACCCCTTTAAGCAGAATGCGATAGTGCGTCGGCGCCAGATCCAGGTTGTCACGAATATGCACGGCAGGCGGGAGGAAGCCCATCTGCTGGGCAAACTTCTTGCGGATGCCGCGCACGCGGGTCAACAGCTGGCCCTGCTGCTCGTGATCCACCATCGGGATCAGGCGATAGCCCACTTCCAGACCCAGGGTATCTTCCATCTGTACATCAGACCAGGTGGCTTCGTGTACCTGCGCCATCTCGGCTTCCGTCGCGTCGGAGGCGTCAGCCTGCGCTCCACCCGTTTTTTTCGCTTCACCTTCGCGCCCGCGCAGCCACCAGGCGACACCCAGCAGCGTGGCGGTAAACAGCAGGAAGACAAAGTTAGGCATGCCGGGGATCAGCCCCAGCAGGCCAATCACGCCCGCCGCCAGCACAATCACGCGCGGAGAGGTAAACAGCTGGCCCACCATCTGCTCGCCCACATCCTGATCGTTGGCTACGCGGGTCACGACCACGCCGGCCGCAGTGGAGATCACCAGACCCGGGATCTGCGCCACCAGACCATCACCGATGGTCAGCAGGGTATAGGTTTCACCGGCCACGCCCACGGACATGTCGTGCTGCATCACGCCAATCACCAGGCCACCAATAATGTTGATCGCCATAATCAGCAGCCCGGCGATGGCATCGCCACGCACAAACTTACTCGCACCGTCCATCGAGCCGTAGAAGTCCGCCTCCTGCGTCACCTCTTTACGGCGGCGCTTGGCTTCTTCTTCGCCGATCAGTCCGGCATTGAGATCGGCATCAATCGCCATCTGCTTACCCGGCATCCCGTCGAGAGAAAAGCGCGCGCCCACTTCCGCAATTCGTCCCGCACCCTTGGTGATCACCATAAAGTTAATGATGATCAGAATGATGAACACGATGATACCGATGGCGAAATTACCGCCCACCAGAAAGTGGCCGAAGGCTTCTACCACCTGGCCCGCCGCTTCCGAGCCGGTATGGCCGTTCATCAGGATCACGCGCGTTGAGGCGACGTTCAGCGCCAGACGCAGCAGGGTGGAGAACAGCAGCACCGTCGGGAACGCTGAAAACTCCAGCGTGTTCTGGGTAAACATGGCGACCAGCAGGATCATGATCGACAGCACGATGTTGAAGGTAAACAGCAGGTCCAGCACAAAGGTCGGCAGCGGCAGGATCATCATCGCGAGGATGGTCATGATCAGCACCGGCCCGGCCAGCACCTGCCACTGGGTTTCCTTCATGTTGGGTAATCGTAATTTGGTGGCGATATTGGCCATCACTCTCTACTCTCTTGTGCAAAATCCATCCCCGCCGGAACGGGAAGATCTTTAGGTGTCAGCGGACGTAAGCCATAGCCCTTACGCCAGCGCTTAAGGCCATAAACCCAGGCCAGCACTTCCGCCACCGCGCTATACAGCTCGGCGGGAACCGGTGTGCCGGGGTCACAATGGCGATACAGGGCGCGCGCCAGCGGCGGCGCCTCAAGCATAGGGACCCGGTTCTCTTCGGCCAGTTCACGGATGCGCAGGGCAATCAGCCCGCTACCGCTGGCAACCACCATCGGCGCGCCCATGGCACCTTCCTGGTACTTCAGGGCGACCGAATAGTGGGTCGGGTTATTCACCACCACGTCAGCGGTGGGGACGTCGCTCATCATTCGCTGCTGCGCCATCTGACGCTGCAACTGGCGAACCTTGCTTTTAATCAGCGGATCGCCTTCCTGATTTTTGAATTCGTCTTTGATTTCCTTCAGGCTCATGCGCAGCTTCTTGAAGTTGCTCCAGAGCTGGTAAACCACGTCGAACGCCACCATCGGGATCAGCGATAAAATAATGACCAGCATGCAGCCCATCAGCAGGGCGCTGATATCCCCCAGCGCCAGGCGCAGCGGTTCATACATCAGGCTGATAAATTTCCCTTTGTTGAACCACAAAAACAGCCCACCGCCGATGCCCGCCAGCATCACCTTCAGAATGCTCTTCACCATCTCCGATACCATCTGCCCGGAAAACAGGCGTTTGATGCCGCTGATCGGATTGAGCTTTTTGACGTTAAATTTGAGGGCTTTGGCGCTCATATTCAGGCCGCCAATCAGCGACGGCGTGGCGACGGCGGTCAAAAACAGCCCGCCCACGAACGGCAGCAGGGCCAGAAAGGCGATACCCAGCAGCGCTCCGGCGTGATGCAGCATCTGCTGCGGGTCACTGACTAACAGCCGGTCAAACGTTAAGCCGTTATGCAGCAGATGCTGCAGCTGTTTTGCCAGCCAGCCGCCCGCCACCAGCAGCAATCCCCAGCCTGCCAGCAGCATCAGGACGCTCGTCAGCTCGCGCGATCGGGGAACCTGTCCCTCCTCGCGCGCTTTTTGCTTTCGGTGGGGTGTGGGGTCTTCTGTTTTTTCGCTGTCGTTTTGTTCTGACATGACATTCGCCCGGCGGGATTAGAAGCCGAGTGACTCCAGCAGATCGTCCACCTGCTCCTGAGACGCCACAATGCCTTCGGCGCGGGTATCGATCTGCGGACCGTTCTTCAGATGCGCATCACCGGCGGCGGCGCTGGCGTCGCGTTCGTTCATGTTTTCCACCAGCACGCTGATA
Organism: Enterobacter sp. 22466; assembly: GCF_052044775.1. NCBI lineage: Bacteria > Pseudomonadati > Pseudomonadota > Gammaproteobacteria > Enterobacterales > Enterobacteriaceae > Enterobacter > Enterobacter sp. 22466. The sequence continues at coordinate 550,374 of NZ_JBQENX010000002.1, forward strand.
AGCTCTTTCTCGACGGTCTCAATCACGTGCATCAGGCTTTGCAGCACCTGACCGGTGAGATCCTGGAAATCCTGTGCCATCATGATTTCAGTCAGCTGGCGGTTGGTCTGCCGGGCCTTCTCCGGCACGTCGTGCAGGAAGGCGCGGGTCGCTTTGACCAGCTCGCGGGCATCCTCCAGCGGCTGCGGGTTTTCAAACCAGGCGTCCCAGCGCGCGCTCAGTGCGCTGGCGTTATCGCTCAGCCCTTCCTGCAGCGGGCGCGCCACCTCCACGCTGGTCAGCGCGCGATCGGCGGCCTGAGAGGTCTTACCGACCACGTAGTTCAGGCGGTCGCGGGTGTTCGGAAAGGCGTCCGCGACTTCCATAATCGCCTGCTCCAGACCGAGGTTAGCCATGCTGTCGCGCAGCAGACGGGTCAGCTGTCCGATGCGAACAAAAATCTCTTTGGCGTTATCCGCCTGCATGTTTAACGGGGAGTTCATAAGGGTTACCCGAGTTTTTCAAAGATTTTGCCGAGCTTTTCTTCCAGCGTGGCAGCGGTAAACGGCTTAACGATGTAACCATTAGCCCCCGCCTGAGCGGCCGCGATGATGTTCTCTTTCTTCGCTTCTGCGGTCACCATCAGGACCGGCAGTTTTGACATCGCCGCATCGCTGCGGATGGTTTTCAGCAGCTCCAGACCGTCGATATTGGGCATATTCCAGTCGCTGACGACGAAATCGAAGTCGCTGGTGCGCAGCTTGTTGAGCGCGTCCTGGCCGTCTTCGGCCTCGTCAATGTGCTTGTAGCCCAGATCCTGCAGCAGGTTTCGTACGATGCGTCGCATGGTGGCGAAGTCGTCTACCACCAGAAAACGCAAATTTTTATCCGACATGGGGGAGATCTCCTGAACGTGAGTCGGTTTTGGATAATTTATGTTTATGAAAACTGTCCAGTAAGCACTGGCTGATATCGTCGAGATCGACGACCTTTTTCGCCGCGCCCAGCGCAATCGCCTCACGCGGCATGCCGAACACCACGCAGGTGGCTTCGCTCTGCGCGAGGGTAAAGGCGCCGGTCTGGCGCAGGTGCAGCAGACCGCGCGCGCCGTCCGCGCCCATGCCGGTCAGCAGGGCGGCGGTGGCGTGTTTGCTGGCCTGACGCGCCACGGAGTCAAACAGCACATCCACCGACGGGCGATGGCGGTTCACCGGCGGGGCATCGCTGAGCCTGACCCGGTAGCCATTGTCCTGGCAGAGGATCTCCATATGGCGATCGCCCGGGGCAATCAGGGCGGTACCGGGTCGCACCGGTTCGCCATCCTGCGCTTCCCGCACGGCAATCTGGCACAGCGAGTCAAGCCGCTGGGCGAAGGAGTAGGTGAAACCGGCAGGCATGTGCTGGGCGATCACAATCCCTGGCGTACTGACCGGCAGCTGCATCAGCACCCGGCGCAGCGCCTCCGTGCCACCCGTAGAAGAGCCGATGGCGATGATGCTCTGCTGGCGCACGGGAATACCGGCGAGGACCGGTCTGACGTCAGGGCTATGCTGTGCCAGCTTTGCGCGAGCCGCGACGCGGATCTTCTCCACTACCAGTTGGCTCCAGCTGTCGATATTCTCTGCGCCGCGGTGCTCCGGCTTGGGCAGAAAATCCACCGCACCGTGCTCCAGCGCGGTCATGGTGGCTTTCGACCCACGGGTGGTCAGAGAGGAGACCATAATCACCGGCATCGGGCGCAGGCGCATCAGGCGGGAGAGAAACTCCAGCCCATCCATCCGTGGCATGTCGATATCCAGCGTCAGCACGTCCGGGTTGAGCTGTTTAATCAGCTCGCGCGCGATAAACGCGTCCGGCGCCGTGCCGACCATTTCCATATCAGGCTGCTGATTGACCACCGCGCTGAGCATGTTACGCATCAGGGCGGAATCATCGACCGCCAGCACACGAATCGCCTTCACCGTGTGGCCTCCGTCAGTTCATACACCGACTGCCCCCGCAGGCGCAGCGGAATATGTGCGTGGTTAAAGTGTTCCGAATGACCGACAAACAGCAGGCCACCCGGCTTAAGCAGACGCGCAAAACGCTGCAACAGACGCTGCTGCGTCGGCGCGTCGAAATAAATCATCACGTTGCGGCAGAAAATGGCGTCGAACGGACCGGGAACGGACCACTTTTCATCGAGTAAATTAAGCTGCTGGTAGTGAATGGCCGACAGCAGTTCCCGCCGGGCTTTCACCCACTCGCTGTTGTCGCCCGCCCCGCGCAGAAAATAGTGGCGCTTTTGCGCCAGCGTCAGCGCATCCAGATCGCTCAGCCGGTAGACGCCCGCTTCGGCCTTAGCCAGCACCTCGGTGTCGATATCCGACGCCCAGATGCGCGGCCCGGCCACCGACGCACCCAGCTGCTCGTTGAGCGTCATGGCGATAGAGCAGGGCTCTTCCCCCGTTGAGGCGGCGGTACACCAGACGCGATAGCCATTCGCGCGCTGGCGCGCATGTTCCGCGAGGATCGGGAAGTGATACGCCTCGCGGAAAAAGGAGGTCAGGTTGGTGGTCAGCGCGTTGATAAAGTTCTGCCATTCCGGATGCTCAGAGTGCGACTCAAGCAGGGCGATATACTCGCTGAACGTGGCCAGCCCCAGCGTGCGCACGCGACGCGAGAGACGATTAAAAATCATCTCTCGCTTTTGCGCGTTGACGACAATGCCGGCGCGCTTATAGATTAATTTCCCGACACGCTGTAATTCGCTGTCAGTCAGTGAAAGCGTATTCAGGGATAAGCGTGCAGGCGTGCTGTTAATTTCACTCATAGAAGGGGATCAGACCTTAAACCGGCGTATTCATTATTTCCTGATAGGCGCTAATCATCTTATTTCGTGCCTGCATACCAAAGCTGAATGAAATAGACGATTTCTGCATCGCCAGCATCACGTCATTCAGGGCAATATCGCTACTTCCAGACATCCATTGCTGTGTTTTGCTCTTTGCCTCAACCTGGGTTTTATTTATTTCGTTAATGCTGTTAAATAAAACGTCAGAAAAGGCAGGGGCCTCGTCGCGCGAGGTGTGCAGCCGGTGAGATGGGCCGCTGACCTGCTGCGCCTGGGTTTGAATTTGATCGAGTACGCCACGCATTAATGTCGCTGACATTCTTTTTATTCCTGGTGATTAAGATAAAAACGGCGGTTTGTTGCACATCTTTTAAACGTCGACAGCTTAACACGCGTTTAAAAACCTCAGAAAATCCAATAAGCCGACAGAACTTTGAGCTTATTTATCCTTAAAAAAAACGCCTTTCAGACGATAATGCCCGCCTGAAAAATTCTTATATTTTTGAAATCGTCGACATCACTCTCGCGAATTTCGTGAGCTGACGCGCATCGCGGATGCGTGCTATTTCATACAGGAATACGGCATGAGTGCCACACTAAATGAGTTAACCAACAATCCGGCAGAGCGAATTAAATCGATGCTGTCCTCACTTCGCGGCAGCCCGAAGCTTTTGCTGGTGATTTGCGGCGCTGCGGCGCTTTCCGTCATCATCGCGTTAATGTTCTGGGCAAAGGAGCCGGATTACCGGGTGCTGTTCAGTAATATCAGTGATGAAGAAGGCGGCGCCATCGTGGCGCAGCTGTCGCAGCTCAATGTCCCTTACCGCATCGACACGCCGGGTGGCGTGATCATGGTCCCGGCATCGCAGGTGCATGAGGTGCGCATGAAGCTGGCCCAGCAGGGGCTGCCGAAAGGCGGCGGCGTGGGCTTTGAACTGCTCGATCAGGAGAAATTTGGCGTCAGCCAGTTTACCGAGCAGGTGAACTATCAGCGCGCTCTGGAAGGCGAGCTGGCGCGTACCATTGAAAATCTCGGGCCGATCCAGAGCGCGCGCGTGCATCTGGCCACGCCAAAACCGTCGATGTTTGTCCGCGAACAGAAAAAACCGACTGCGTCCGTCACCGTTAACCTGTTGCAGGGCCGCACCCTTGACGACAGCCAGGTGGTGGCGATCACCCATCTTATCTCCAGCGCGGTGACCGGGCTGGCCGCAGAGAGCGTGACCATTGTCGATCAGCGCGGCAACCTGCTCACCCAGAGCGGGATGCGCGGCCTGCAGACCGCGCACCTGAAATACACCAATGAAATCGAGAGCGACTACCAGCAGCGCATCCAGCGCATTCTCGCCCCGCTGGTGGGGGATGAAAACATCCGCGCCCAGGTGACCGCGCAGATTGATTTCACCGAGCAGGAGCAGACGCAGGAGCAGTATCAGCCGAACAGCGACCCTGAAAAAATGGCGATCCGCAGTCGTCAGGCCAGCCTGGCCGAGCAGGGGAATCGCCGTGGTGCCAGCGGCGTTCCGGGCGCGCTGAGCAATACGCCTCCCGCACCGGCGACCGCGCCCATCACCCAGCCGCTGAACACGCCAGGGGATGATAAGAAAGAGAAAACCACCGGCACGGATAATAACCGCGAGACGCCGCAGCCGTACAACAACCGCAGTGACGAGACCACCAACTTTGAGGTGGATCGCACCCTTACGCACACCAAATCCAGCGTGGGGCGCATTCAGCGTTTGTCCGTGGCGGTGGTGATAAACCATCTGCCGCAGGGCGAAGAGGGTAAGGCTGGGCCGATTAGCGAGGCCGAACTGACCCGCATTAACGCGCTGGTCAAAGAGGCGATTGGCTATAACGCCAGCCGTGGCGACAGCGTCAACATCCTCAACTCCGCCTTCAACGGCGTGGTGGAAGAGCCGGTTCCGCCGTTCTGGGAGCAGGATCGCTTCTACGCGTTGCTGATGGCTATCGCCCGCTATCTGGTCATCGCCATTATCGCCTGGGTCATGTGGCGCAAGCTGGTTCAGCCTGCCTGGGTTCGCCACCAGGAGACCACCCTGCGCCGTCTGGAGATGGAAAAAGAGGCGCGGGAAGAAGAGATTGCCGCGAAAAAACGTGCAGCGGAGAAAAGCAACCGCGACCGCGCCCAGCAGCGTGTGGATACGGAACTCAATGGTCAACAGCTGCGTGAGCTGGCAGAGCAGGAGCCGCGCGTTATTGCCCTCGTGATCCGCCAGTGGATGAGTAAGGAGCCGAAATAATGAATGCCTCAGAAAAAAGCGCCATCGTCATGCTGACGCTGGGAGATGTCCTGGCGGCGGAGGTGTTCAAGCACCTCAACGCCCACGAGGTGAAGCAGATCAGTGGCTCCATGGTTAACATGGCGGGCTTTACTCACGACCAGATGGCCATGGTGCTGGAGGAGTTTAAGAAAGACTCCAGCGAATATGCGGCGCTTAGCCTCAACACCAACGATTATCTGCGCAGCGTGCTGGTCAAGGCGCTGGGCGAAGAGCGCGCTTCCTCGCTGCTGGAAGATCTGCTGGATACCCACCAGGGCACCAACGGCATCGAAACGCTCAACTTTATGGATCCGCAGGCGGTATTCGATCTTATCCGCGAAGAGCATCCGCAGATCATCGCCACCATCCTGGTCCACCTTAAGCGTAACCAGGCGGCGGACGTGCTGGGTAAATTCGACGATCGTGAGCGTAACGACATCATGCTGCGTATTGCCACCTTCGGCGGCGTACAGCCGGCCGCGCTGCAGGAGCTGACGGAAGTGCTCAACAACCTGCTGCACGGTCAGAACCTCAAGCGCAGCAAGATGGGCGGTGTCCGTCCGGCGGCCGAGATCCTCAACCTGATGAAATCTCAGCAGGAAGAGGCGGCCATCGAGGCGGTACGCGAGTTCGACGGCGAGCTGGCGCAGAAGATCATCGACGAGATGTTCCTGTTCGAAAACCTGGTGGATGTGGAAGACCGCAGCATCCAGCGCCTGCTGCAGGAGATCGAGAGCGATACGCTGATCATCGCGCTGAAAGGGGCCGACGAGCCGCTGCGCATGAAGTTCTTCCGCAACATGTCGCGCCGTCAGGCCGAGCTGATGACCGACGATCTGGCCTCCCGTGGCCCGGTGCGTCTGTCGCAGGTGGAAGCCGAACAGAAGACTATCCTCAACGTGGTGCGTCGTCTGGCCGAGACCGGCGAGATCCTGATTGGAGGCAGCGACGATGCCTACATTTGATGAACATAACGCTACCGGGTGGCGCGCCTGGCAGCCTGAAAACCTGCTGGGTGAACCTCAGGACACCCCGCTGCCCACGCTGGATAACACCCAGTCTGAGGCGCAGCTGAAAGCCGAACTGGCGCGTCTGCGCAAGCAGGCGGAACAGCAGGGCTTTGCCCAGGGGCAGCAACAGGGCCAGGAAGAGGGCCGCAAACAGGGCTATGAGGCCGGGTTGAAAGAGGGCCGCGACGCCGGGTTTGCCCAGGGCGTCGAGCAGGCGCGTGTGGAGCAGCAGGCGCTGCTGCGCGAGGCGGAAACCTGGGTCAGCAACTTTAAGCTGGCGCTGGAAAACCTCGAAGGGCTTATCCCCGCGCGTCTGGTGCAGCTGTCCCTGACAGCGGTGCAGCAACTCTACGGTTCGTCTCGTGTGGCAGATAACCATGCTTTGGTGACCCAGATCCGCAGCCTGATGCAGCAGGACGCGCTGCTGCACGGCACCATCCAGCTGTATGTCAGCCCGGATGCGTTTAGCGCGGTGCAGCAGGCGCTGGGTGAAACGCTCACCGCGATGGGCTGGGAGCTGCACCGCGACGCCAGCCTGGCCGCTGGCGGCTGCCGGGTGGTCTCCCCGGATGTGGAAGTGGATGCCAGCATGGAAACCCGCTGGCAGGCGCTCTGTCAGCTGGCGCGCGAGGAGCTCTCGCAATGAGCCAGCAGCTAAAAAAGTGGCTCTCCGCCCTCGACCGGGTGGAGGAGAAACTCACGCAGGTGCCCGATTTTCGCCAGTACGGCAAGCTGACGCGCGCCACCGGGCTGGTGATGGAGGCCGTGGGGCTGAAGCTGCCGATCGGTGCCCTGTGCATCGTTGAGCGCCAGACGGAGCAGGGCATTATCCCGGTGGAGAGCGAAGTGGTGGGCTTTAACGGCCAGACGCTGTTCCTGATGCCGCTGGAGCATGTCGACGGCATTCTGCCGGGGGCGCGCATTTACGCCCTGCAAAGTGACAACCACGCGGGTAAGCAACTGCCCGTTGGCCCGCACCTGCTGGGTCGCGTGCTGGATGCGCAGGGGCGACCGCTGGATGGCCGTCCCGCGCCGGGAAAACCGGCTGCGGGGCTGTTTACCCCAACGCTTAATCCGCTGCACCGCGATCCGATTAAAAACGTGCTCGACGTCGGCGTGCGCGCTATCAACGGCCTGCTGACGGTAGGGCGCGGGCAGCGTATGGGCCTGTTCGCCGGTTCCGGTGTCGGCAAAAGCGTACTGCTCGGCATGATGGCCCGCTTTACTACCGCTGACGTCATCGTGGTGGGGCTGATTGGCGAGCGTGGCCGCGAGGTAAAAGATTTTATCGAGAATATCCTCGGCGAGCAGGGGCTGGCGCGGGCGGTGGTGGTCGCCGCCCCGGCCGACGTCTCGCCGATTTTACGTATGCAGGGGGCCGTTTACGCGACGCGTATTGCGGAAGATTTTCGCGAACGCGGCCTCAACGTGCTGCTGATCATGGACTCCCTGACCCGTTACGCCATGGCGCAGCGTGAAGTGGCGCTGGCGATTGGCGAACCGCCCGCGACCAAAGGCTATCCGCCGTCGGTCTTTGCCCGTCTGCCTGCGCTGGTTGAACGCACCGGTAATGGTATTAAAGGGGGCGGCTCAATCACCGCGTTTTATACGGTGCTCACTGAAGGGGACGATCAGCAGGATCCGATTGCCGACTCCGCGCGGGCGATCCTCGACGGCCATATCGTGCTGTCGCGTCGTCTTGCTGAGGCGGGGCACTATCCGGCGATCGATATTGAAGCTTCGATCAGCCGTGCCATGACCGAGCTTATCCCGCATGCCCAGTACCGCAAGGTGCAGCGTTTTAAACAGCTGCTTTCCGCGTATCAGCGCAACCGCGATCTGGTCAGCGTGGGGGCGTACGTCAAAGGGAGCGACGCGATGCTGGATCAGGCTATCGACAAATATCCGTCGCTGGAGGCGTTCCTCCATCAGGCGATCCACGAGCGCAGCGGCTATGACGACGCCGTTCGCGCCCTGTCCGGGCTCTTCCCGGACATCAGGGACTAATCCGGAGGCGCGATGAACGTGAAAAACCCCATGACGCTGCTGCGCGATATGGCGCAGGAGACGCTGACCGAGACCACCCGCGCGCTGGGTGGGGCGCAGCAGCAGCTCCAGCAGGCGATGACCCAGCACGAACAGCTGCAGCACTATGAGCAGGAGTACCAGCAGTCCCTGCGTCAGGGAATGATGGGCGGCGGTATGTCGGTGGCGGATCTGGTGAATCACCAGTCGTTTATTTTGTCGCTGAAACAGGTGGTGAAGCAGCAGGAAGGCCACGTTAACGCCTGCGAAAAGGCGGTAGACGAGGTGAAGCAGAATTGGGTGCAGAACAAGCAGCGCCTGAACGCGTTTGAAACCCTGATTGAGCGCCGGGCGACGGCGCAGGCCCTGGTTCAGAGCCGACATGAACAAAAGCTGATGGATGAATTTGCTCAGCGTGCCGGACAAAAGAGAGAAAGGCTATGAACATTGATATTGCCGCCCTGTTACTGGGTGGCGCAGCACAGGGCAAACCGAAGGCCGGATTGCTCGCAGACGAAGGCTTCAGCCTGGCGCTGGATGACAAGCTGGCGGAACTGGCGCAGCTTTTCCCGGGGCTTGACCCCCAGGCGCTGGCAGCCATGCCGGAAGCCGCGCTGGCGGGGTTATCCGCGGATTTACTGCCGCAACAGCTTACCGGCGACGCACCGGTAACGGATGCCGACGGTATGCTGCTCGCCGCGCCGCCGGGGCTGGCAGAGGCCCTGAAAGGGGTTTCACTCACCGACGGTGAGGGTGAAGAGAGCCCGCAGTGGCAGCTGCAACAGCTGGTGACCCGCAGCGTCACCGGAGCAGAGCCGGTTAAACCTGCAGAGGGCATAGTGAGTGGCCAAACCCCGGCGCGAGAAGGCAAAACGGTGTCTCCCCTGATGGCCGCCGCCGGGAACACGCCAGCGGCAAATACCGCACCGCTGACGGCGCAGCCCGCAGCGGTGAGCAGTGAGGCGATAATCACGGCAGACGTGCCTGCGAGCTCATCGGTGAGCGCCGTGGCGCTGCCGGCCGCCGTACGCACCAGTGTGGCGCATGCACCGCAGCAGGTTGTCACCGTCAACCATCCGCCGGAAACGCCGGAGTGGAAGCAGTCGGTCAGCCAGCATATCGCTATCTTTAGCCGTAACGGGCTGCACAGCGCGGAGATCCGCCTGCACCCGGAAGAGCTGGGGTCGCTGCAGATCTCCCTGCGTATGCAGCAGGATCAGGCGCAGATCCATATCGTCAGCGAACATGCCCATATTCGTCACGTCATGGAGCAGGCCATGCCGCAGCTGCGGGCCGCGATGGCGGAATCGGGTATTCAGCTCGGCCAGGCAAACGTGAGCGCGGAAGGGCAGCAGTTTGCCGCCGGTGAGCAGGGCCAGAACGCATCGGGTGACGAGCACGGCGCGCAGGAAGGGGAAGAGCCGTTGATGGAAGAGGAGATCGTGCCGACCTTATTAACCACCACCCCCGGAAATATATACGGAATAAATACCTTTGCCTGAAGTGGCGAATTAGCTTCAGGAATGAAATTTTATCACCTGATTATCAGGATGATGATATGGACTACAATGTCCGCCATATTGACCCGAGGGTAGTCCGCTGCCCTCTCTTATTTATCAGGTGTACGTTCAATGAGTAATAAAAATAAAAAGGTCGCCAGCGGCGGAGGGTCTCGCTCGCTTCTGATGACGTTCATGTTTTTGACTGCCGTTGCGGCGTGCGGATTTTCCGGCTACCTGTTCTGGGAAATGAAATTTGCGAAACCGGCAGCAGAGGTTGCGCAAGGGGAAGTGCAGGCAACACCGGCGCCGGTACAGGTTGAGCCGCTGTACGCTTCAATGAATACCTTTACCGTGAGCCTGAAGCCGACGGCGAACGAATCGGATCGGGTATTGTATCTGGGCTTGTCCATTCGCGTGGCAGAACAGAAATCACTGGCGGTGCTGGAAAAATATTTGCCGGAATATCGCAGCCGCTTATTTATGTTGCTTACTCACCAGACCTATGAAGATTTATCGACGGATGAAGGAAAGCGTCGCCTGATTACCAATATTCAGAGTGAGCTCGATAAACCGCTGGCATTTAACCAGTCCATTCGCGTCACTGACGTGCTTATTAACGAATTTATTCTGCGGTAATTATTATGGCTGACAGCTTTTTATCTCAGGATGAGATCGACCGTTTGCTCAATGCCGATGTGGAGAGCAACAGCGATCGTCAAAACAACGGGGCAGACCCGGGGATCAAACCCTACGATCCGCATACCCAGCGCCGGGTCATTCGCGAACGTCTGCATTCGCTGGAAATTATTAACGAGCGTTTTGCCCGTCAGTTCCGTATGGGGCTGTTTAACCTGCTGCGCCGTAGCCCGGACATTACCGCTGGGAACATTAAGATCCAGCCGTATCACGAGTTTGCCCGCAACCTGCCGGTGCCGACAAACCTGAACCTGCTGCACCTTAACCCGCTGCGCGGCACCTCGCTGATGGCGTTCTCGCCGGGGCTGGTGTTTATGGCCGTGGATAACCTGTTTGGCGGCGACGGTCGTTTCCCTACCAAGGCTGACGGCCGCGAGTTTACGCCCACTGAACAGCGCGTGATCCACCGCATGCTGTCGATGGCGCGCGAGGCGTACGAATTTGCCTGGAGTTCGATCTATAAAATCAAAACGGAGTACATCCGTTCCGAAATCCAGGTGAAGTTCACCAATATCACCTCATCCCCGAATGACGTGGTGGTCACCACGCCGTTTTCGGTGGAGATCGGCTCGCACCGCGGGGAGTTCAACATCTGTATTCCCTTCAGCACCATTGAGCCGCTGCGCGAGCTGCTGAGTAACCCGCCGATGGACAACTCCCGGCACGAGGACTCCCACTGGCGCGGGCTGCTGGCCAGCCAGATGCGGGAAACCGAGCTGGAGCTGACGGCACGCTTCGCGGATATCGGCACCCGGCTTTCCAGCGTCATGCAGATGAAAAAAGGCGACATTATCGCCCTGGACAAGCAGGAATTTATCGAGGCCAGCGTCGGTGGTGTACCGGTCTTCACGGCCCGCTACGGTGCCGTCAACAATCAATATGCCCTGAAGGTCGAGCAGATGATTCAGCCTTCACTACTTTCATTAAACAAGGAGTAATTTCCCCATGAGCGATATGAACACCTCATCGGGTTCTGACGATCAGTCCATCGATAATCTTTGGGGTGAGGCCATGACCGAACAGCACGCGGCGGGAATTACCGACACCATGGCTGCACCGCAATTTTCTGACGAGATGAACCTGATCCTGGATATCCCGGTAAAAATGACCGTGGAGCTGGGACGCACCAAAATGACCATCAAGGAGCTGCTGCGCTTAAGCCAGGGCTCGGTGGTGTCGCTGGACGGTCTGGCGGGTGAACCGCTGGATATCCTGATCAATGGTTACCTCATTGCGCAGGGCGAAGTGGTGGTGGTGTCCGATAAATTCGGCATCCGCATTACGGATATCATCACCCCGTCTGAGCGCATGCATCGTCTGAGCCGCTGATGAACGCCACTGACTCCCTCCCGGCCACCGGCTCGGTACTGATGACGGTCAGCGGCGCGCTGGCGCTGATCGTCCTGCTGATGGTGGTGCTGGCCTGGGCCGCCCGCCGCAGCGGGCTGGCGCGTCGGCTGAACGACGCCCAGGGCAACATGACCCTGGTGGCGACCCAGTCGCTGGGGCCGCGCGAGCGCCTGGTGCTGGTTGACGTGGGTGAACAGCGTCTGGTGCTGGGCGTTACCGCCTCGCAGATTACCTGCCTCGCCACACAGGCGCGCCCGGAAAACGCCCCGCAGACCACCGCGCCTGCGGCGACCTTTCCGCTGATGCTGGAAAAGCTGCGTCAGAAATACCGTCCGGGAGGTGAGCAGTGAGCCTTCGTCTGCTGCTGGCGCTCGCCCTGATGCTGCCTGCCGCCGGTGCGCTGGCGGCCAACGCTGACATCACCCTCGGCAAACCGGCGGGGGAAGGGGGCTGGACGCTGCCGGTACAAACCCTGCTGCTGCTGAGCGGCTTTACCTTTATCCCTGCGGTACTGCTGATGATGACCGGGTTTACCCGCATCATCATTGTACTGGGGCTGCTGCGTAACGCGCTCGGTACACCCACCGCGCCACCCAACCAGGTGCTGGTGGGGCTGTCGCTGTTTTTGACCTTTTTCGTTATGTCTCCGGTGTTCAGCCAGATCTACGAAAAAGCCTGGCAGCCGCTGCAGGAAAATAAAATCACCATGGAGGTGGCGCTCACCGAAGGGGTGAAACCGCTGCGTGCGTTCATGCTCGACCAGACACGCGAAAGCGATCTGGCGATGTTCGCCCGTATCGCCAAAACCCCGGATGTCGCCTCGCCGCAAGAGGTGCCGCTCAGCATTCTGGTACCGGCGTTTATCACCAGCGAGCTGAAAACCGCCTTCCAGATTGGCTTTACCATCTTTATCCCGTTCCTGATTATCGATCTGGTGGTCGCCAGTATTCTGATGGCGCTGGGGATGATGATGGTTCCGCCGACCACCATTGCGCTGCCGTTCAAACTGATGCTGTTTGTGCTGGTCGATGGCTGGCAGCTGCTGGTGGGATCGCTGGCGCAGAGCTTTTACAGTTAGGAGAGACCCATGACCCCGGAAAGCGTAATGGTGATTGGTATGCAGGCGATCAAGGTGGGACTGATGGTATCAGCCCCAATGCTGGTGGCCGCGCTGGTCACCGGTCTAATCATCAGTATTTTGCAGGCTGCCACCCAGGTCAACGAAATGACCATGACCTTCATCCCGAAAATCCTGATGATTGTCGGCGTCGCGGTGGCGCTTGGCCCGTGGATGATGAAAATTTTTATTGAATACACCCGCGCGGTGTTTGCCAGCCTCCCCTATGTGATCGGCTGATGGCCTTCGGACTTCCTCTTGACCAGCTCTACGGGCTGGTCAGCCACTATTTTTTCATTATGGTGCGCATTGCCGCGCTGCTGCACGTTGCCCCTGTGTTTGGCGAGAAGGCGATCAACGCCCGGCTGCGCGCGTGCCTGGCGTTGCTGACGGCGATCCTGCTCGGCGGTACGCTGCCCGACGCGCAGGTGGGGCTTTACTCCTGGGAAGGCGTCTGGGTGCTGGCCAAACAGGTGATTATCGGTGCGGCGATGGGGCTGACGCTGCAATTGCTGTTTGCCGCCGTGCGCATGGCCGGTGAGATCATCGGTATGCAGATGGGGCTGTCGTTCGCCACCTTCTTCGATCCCGGGGCCGGTAACAGCCCGGTGATCTCGCGCTTTCTCAACCTGCTGGTGACGCTGCTGTTCCTCGCCTTTAACGGCCATCTCTGGCTGCTGGCGCTGCTGGCGGAGACCTTCCAGACGCTGCCGGTTGACGCCACGCCGCTGCATGCGGGCGGGTTTATGTACCTGGTCACTCACGCGGGGCTCATCTTCAGCCAGGGGCTGATGCTGGGACTGCCGATTATCGCCCTGCTGTTGTGCATCAACTTTATCCTCGGGCTGTTAAACCGCCTGACGCCACAGCTCTCCATCTTCGTGATTGGTTTCCCGCTGACACTCACCTTCGGCATGCTGGCGCTGTTCCTGATTGCCGAAACGCTGGCCCCGTTCTTTGAGCGCCTGATGGCCACCGGGTTTGATACCCTTGCCGGCCTGATTCAGGCGCTGGTGTAACCCTCAGTTCATGCAGGCGATACGGGCGACGGTTTCCGTGCCGGAGGCCAGCACTTTATCGTCCAGCAGATACACGGTGCTGGTGGCCACTTCACCTGGTTTAATCTGCGGGAAGATATAGTCGGTCACGTCTTTATCTGCGGTCTGGCCACCGAGCTTGCGGTGCTGGCTGGTGACGGTCAGATGGATCCGTTTGCCCGACAGTTCAACATCGTAACGCACTTCACGGTTCACCGCTTTGGGCAGTCCGTCGCGCTTGCCGTCCCTGAAGTGGCTAATAGTGCCAATATAGGTGGTATGCCCGCTGAACAGACCGTCGCGATAGGAGCGGTAGATACCCCGCGCCAGCGTCGCGTTGTTGTCGTCCTCTATCACGTAGTAGGAGGTGGGGGCAATACACTGCGAGGCGTACGCGGTGGTTTTAAACCCGTACAGCGCCATACCGCCCAGCCCGGCGACCATCCCGCCCACAAACAGCAGGGTGAGCGGGGATTTAATAAAGGCGAAAATAGAACGATTCGCAGTCATTCCCTGAATCCTTAAAGGGTTGTTGGCAGGCAATAAGCCCCTGGAACTGGCTCATTTTTTCAGAGCCGGTGGTGACGTACAGCACGGCGGCCGGTTTTTCGTTGGGACGACGGTCCAGCACGTGACGGGTATAGGTTTGCAGCGTGGATTCAATCAGCGCTTGTTGCGACTGTTTATCCTGCTGAACCATCACTTGTGTGCCGGGCGGCACGCCGGGCCCGTTCCAGCGCACAAAGTGAACCGGCTGCGGGGTAAAGTCGACAATGCCGTGCAGGAGGAGCGCAATCGCCAGCCCAACGAGTACGCCCGCCAGAGTGACACCGATCTTTTGCCTGAGCGCATTGCGAGCGCGGGCAGGAAGGTGCGTCACAGCCGGTGGTGCTTCTGGTGTATCGGCCTGTATCGGTTCATCCTCCAGGGGCAGGGGTTCCGCTTGTGGCAGTTCGCTGCCCGCCTCCCGCACCAGCAGGCGGTAGCCGCTGCGCGTCACGGCGATGAGCGTGATGGCTTCCTGCAGGTTCAGTTGAGTAAACGCGCGGCGCAGTTTGGTGATCATCACCCGTACGCTGTTGTCCGTGACTTCTACCCCGGCGCTACGCCAGCCGATCTCCATCAGTTGTTCCTGGGAAAGCACCTCACCCTGCGCCTCGGCCAGTGCGGCGAGACACAGGCACGCGCTCTGGGGGAGGGTAACGGTCTCTTGCGTATCCGTCCGGGTAAGTTCCCGGGTCTGCACATCCAGCGTTAGTGACGTTCCAATCGCGATAGGGTTTAGCATAGTTATTTGATTCTTCTGGTGTAATGGACATCGCTTCTGGCTAGTGTAATTAATAGTAATGAATGCACGGTATTGCTAGCCGAAGGCCAGAGCGACATGCTTTTTATGTCTTACGTCATATTTTTGCAACCACTACGTAATAACAGCCTTAACAGAATTAAGGTTATTAATCGGGCTCTTATTAACCATGTAAAAAGTAATGCTTAGGAGTGTTTTACTTTAATTATATTAAAACCAATCACTTGCAGTTGTGATGGCGGAGGTGGGGCATCCGCAGCGTTGATAATGAGACGCTGTTATTATTTTAAATTAATAATTTTTAATCTGTATATATTTATTAATTGTGTTGGGAATGGGGCCGGTGCGGTTGCGAATGAGGTCAGCAAATTTATACTGAGTAAAGACAGGATATTGAATTTATTACACAGTATTTTATTTTCTTTACAAGGATGACCGATGGTATCTGTTAAGCGTTTTATGCAAACGTCCGATCTGCCCGCCATGTTTCCCGTATTTATCTGTCGTCTGGTTGTCGGGATATTTTTCTTTACCGCCGGGTTTAATAAATTATTTGTGATTGAAAACCAGTTGCTGATGGTGGATACCCTGTATGACGCGGGGATCCCTTTCCCGGACGTGATGGCGGTCGTCGTCGCTTTCCTGGAATGCAGCATGGGCCTGTTGCTGACACTGGGGCTATTCAGTCGCGTTAGCGCGCTGGTTCTGATGATTATCAGCACCGTGGCGCTGGCAACCATTGGTATTTATACCATTCCGCGCGGGCTAAATCTGATTGCCTGGTTGAGCTGGCTCTTTTACCTGCCCGAGACACTGTATATCGTGCTCTGTTTGTTGCCCCTGACCTGGGGCGGCACGCTGTGTAGTCTTGATGGCTGGCTGGTGAAACGCTGGGATAATGTGCGCAAAATTGTTTTTGTGGAGGAGTAACACAAGTGTGCGGTTATCAACGGTTTGAAGAGCATATTTCCTGACGCCTGCATAATAAAATAGCCCTGTAGAGGCAGCGTCGTGCTGCCGTTAAAAGAACAGGCGCTGATGTCATGGTTTTTATTGTCATACTGGTCGTTATTTTTATTACTCTGGTTATTCTTGTGCAGGCTGGCGTCATGCCGTGGTTTATTCGCACGGAGGGGCAGCGTCTGCGTACGCAGGTTGATGCCCTGGCTACCCAATTACGTGAACAGCTCGACAGGGTTGAAGCGCAGCAGCGCTCAATGACCGAAAGTGTGGTTACCCTGAAAAGCTTTGCGCTGGACAAAAGCGCCCCCGGTGATACCGATATCGCCGAAGAGACGGGCACCAGCCGCCAATTCTTCAATTCACTGGTCAAAGAGATCGGCGAACGCCTTGGTGGTCGCGCCTGGATGGTTGATGCTGCCGGGCGCATCATTGGTGATGCCGCCGGTGCGCCGACGGTACAATCTCTCAACGATGCCAGCCTGCCCATGGCGGTACCGCTGCGTGCGCTGCTGGCTCAGTCGGGTGAAGGGATGCGCCATACCCGTTTTCGCAGCGCCAGCGGCGAACATACGCTGGTGGTGACGCCCATTGCTGAGACACCATGGCTGCTGGCCATTGATGTTCCCACCCGTAGGCTGGGCGAACGCCCGGGCATACTCCTGCATAAACCGTGGCCGCTGGCGGCTTTGCTGCTGGTCTCCACATTGACTCTTCTGCGCAGCGTTAACCTGCACCTTTCCCGCCTTAACGAAGAACTTCCGTCGCAACTGAAAACCGAACAGGGGGCGCACTTGCCGCCGCTGATGCAGGAGATTGGCGAACAGGTGAGGGTGATTGCGCAGGCAGCCAGCACGATTGCTGAGGAAAACGAGCGCCTGCTGCGGGTACCTGAAGCGAACGGTAATCTCCTCGCCATGCTGAGCGAAAGCACCTCCGGCGTGGTTCAGGGGATGAATGCCTTGCATGACGCCGCGCTGCAGATTGCCGACAGTAGCGGCGCGCTGGTGCAACTGGCCAGCCGTGCTTACAGCTATTCGCTGCATAACGATGAGGGCATTTTTGCCGTCGAGTCGCGCAATCTGGCCAGCCGCTGTGCGCGTTCCTCGAAAGAACTCCGGGCGCTGATTGACGACGCGATGATGCAGGCGCAAAGCGGGGCACCGTCAGTGACGCAGAATAACAGCGTGTTGATAGAAGAGGTTTATACGGTGGCGAATACCCTGCTTCAGCGCACAGGCAGCTAGCCGGGTGGCGCTGCGCTTACCCAGCCTACTTTCGGAGATTTTGTAGGCCGGGTAAGGCGTAGCCGTCACCCGGCAAAAATCTGGAAGCCGCCTCGCAATCCCATAAGTAACTCTCTGTAATACGCGATTTATCCTGTTATTAGTTTCTATCCCAACTAAAGTGCCCGCGTTGCGGCAATACCCGCAGCCGGGCGTGAGAACCTGAAAATACAAGGTGGTACCGAAGCGACCTGCTGGTTTGCTCTTTGTTATTCATTTCTCATCTCTCCGGAGGCTTTCATATGACGATTCTGTCCGCACTTTCTTCTTTCTCTCGCAACGATTTCTCCAGCAACTCATTGCCCATGACGCCACACCGTCGAGCATTCCGGACAGCTGGCCGGACACGTTTACGCCGGTTCACTATGCGCAGGCGCTGCCACAGGCAATATTGGGAAACATCCTGCCGCAGGAGGTGAACATCGCGTTGATGGGATGACTGCACGATATGGTGTACCTGCTGGCGGATTATGTGAAGGAGCCTTATCTCCCGTCTTAAACCCTTGCCGGGTGGCGGTGGCGGCTGACCCGACCTACGTTTGCGTTGATCCTTGTAGGCCCGTGCAAGCGCAGCGCCGCCGGGCAATGCGCACAGAGCACAAAAACAAAAAAGCCCTCCACCAGGGAGGGCAAACCGCGCGTGAGGCACGCGCGTAATAATAGTGAGGTGGTAACGCAGATTAACGCAGCAGGGACAGCACGTTCTGCGGAACCTGGTTGGCCTGGGCCAGTACGGAAACACCTGCCTGCTGCAGGATGTTCGCGCGGCTCATGGCGGACACTTCTACGGAGAAGTCAGCGTCCTGAATACGGGAGCGCGCTTCGGTGGTGTTGATGATATTGGTGTTCAGGTTCGCAATGATGGAGCTGAAGCGGTTCTGAACAGCACCCAGGTCGGCACGGAAGTCGGCAACCTGTGTGATAGCAGCATCCATGTCGGCCAGCAGACCTTCACCCACTGCAACCCCTGCTGCTTTCTTGATTACTGCAGCATCGCCATAACCCGCGTCGGCTTTAGACGCTGGATCGATTGCGCCAGTGGCATCAAGTTTAAATGATTTCACTTCACCCGCATCATTGATTGCATAGAACGTATCCGCTGCTGCGCCAGTTGCAGAGAAAAACTGCATACCAGAAGTCGCTACATCACCGCCGAAGAGTTCGGTTGAAATCGCATCCATCTTCGCGGCATCAAGTTTCACTGGATTACCACCAACCTGAACACTGTCATCCGCTTTAACCAGCTTAGCATCGCTCAGTTTGGTTGGTCCGTTCAGCAGCATATCGGTATCGGCTTCATTCATTTCCTCTAGTGCAGCCGAAGTCACGTTATCAATCTTCTGGAAACCTGCGCCATTGGCAGTCCATGTTACTTTATCAAGATCGAGTTTATATAACTTACCATCGTCTTTATTCAGGACGAAGGCCTCATCGTCCTTGATATAAATTTCAGGGGCGTCGGTTGCTACACCACCTGGCATAGCCCCTTTGAGCGCAGTGATATCTGCGGCATCAATTTTCCATTTTTCGGTACCACCACCTACAACCACTCCCGTGTCATCATTCGCAGCTTTGTTAACTGCTTTGCCAGTATAGCTACTACCTGTGCCGTTGCCTGTACCGATTTTTGCGAAGTCATCCATGAATTTATCCAGACCTAGGGTTTCCATGTCCAGTTTGTTCAGAGAAATGTCAATGGTATCTTCGTCTTTATCACCGATCTGAATAGTGATTTTATCTTTAGAGCCGTCAAAGACTTTCACGCCATTGAAGTTGGTGGTTTCCGCTACGCGCTGGATCTCTTCGAGACGGGTACCGATCTCTTTTTTGATGGAGTCCAGGTCGCTCTGGGAGTTAGTGCCGTTTTTCGCCTGTACGGTCAGTTCACGAATACGCTGCATGTTTTCTGTCACTTCTTCCAGCGCGCCTTCGGTGGTCTGCGCCAGGGAGATGCCGTCGTTGGCGTTACGTGCCGCCTGGGTCATACCGCGGATGGATGAGGTGAAGCGGTTAGAAATCGCCAGACCTGCTGCATCGTCTTTGGCGCTGTTAATACGCATACCGGACGAGAGGCGCTGAATAGCGGTACCCAGAGAAGACTGAGATTTGTTCAGGTTGTTCTGAGCCATCAGACTCAGCGCGTTGGTATTAATGACCTGTGCCATTGTTATTTCCTTCTAAGTAATAACGGTAATATGAAATATGCGTTCGTTGCTGCGCATACTTCTTTCATCGGGGGTAATAAAAAAGACTGAATTATTTTTTTTGATTTTTTTGTTAATGGCATAAAATGGCGTCAAGCATGTCGCTAATTATTAAAATAACAAAGGGCAATGGCGGAATAAACGCACAAAACTGTCTTTACCCTGCCATCATATTGTTACGACCACTGTGAAAAATTAAACTTCCTTCTCTATTACCCGATGAGAATAGTGAAAGCTATCTCATTTCTGGAGGAACACTATTATGGCTGCAACTAATTTTCTCGGCGTGGGCTCCGGGCTGCCGTTTGACCAATGGATGGCCGACGAGCGTAAAGGCCTTTCACAAAAGTTGAATCCGTATCTGCAAAAGCAGTCAAGTTATAAAGGACAGATCTCCGCGTGGGGATCGATTTCCAGCTCGCTGAGTACGCTGAAGGACAATCTCAGCAAGCTGGAAGATGAAGGTTTTAATGGCGTCAGCGTTAGCGACAACAAAACGTTCAAAGCAACCGCGGGGCAGGGCGCGATCCCGAACAGCTACTCCATTGCCGTTAAACAGCTGGCGAAAGCGCATCAGCTTGCGATTGAGAACGACACACGCGATAAACCCATTGGTAGCAGCGGTGCGAAAGTGGCTATCACCCTGAAAGAGGGCGAAGAACCGCTGGTAGTGGACTTAGCGAAAGATGAAACCTCCCTTGATCAGATTGCCAAAAAGATCAACGAGCAGAAAGGCGATGTGGTTGCGGAAGTGATGACCATAGAGGACGGTAAGCACAAGCTGGTGCTGACCTCTAAAAAAACCGGTGATGCCGGGGAAATGGATATCAAAGTCACAGGCAATGCGGCACTGGAAGGCAAGATGACCGCTGCCATGGCTACGCCAGAAACGGAACCGAAGAATGCCATCATTTTACTTAATGGCAAGGAAGTCACTCGCAGTTCTAACACCATTAGCGATTTAATCACCGGTGTGACATTGGAGCTGCGTGAAGTCTCTGAAAGCGATGACAAAGACCCGGCTAAACCCGTCTACAAAGAAGAATCCCTCACCATCACCGAAGATACCTCAAAGGTGAAAACGCTGATTGAAGAGTTTGTTAAGAACTACAACAGCTACCTCACCACCGTCGCCGGTGCGACGAAGTACACCGCACCCGATCGCGACAGCAATTCTGATGCTTTGCCAAAGCCTGACCCAAGTAACGGCGCGCTGTTCAGCGATGGCTCTTTACGCCGTCTGACCAGCCAACTGAAAGCCACCGTAACCGGCAGCTATCCCGAGGTGGGGGATGTGATTCAGACCCTGGGCAAACTAGGGATTACCGTTACGTTCGATGGCAAAACCGGCGATGACCGTACAGGCACACTGGGCACGCTGACAATTGATAACAAAAAGCTCGATGCCGCCCTGAAGGACAACCTGAAAGAGGTTGAGGCGCTGTTCCTCGGCAAAGGCGGGAAAGAGGGGATTAAGGATCGAATGGATGGGATCTTTAATGCCTACCTCGGGGATAAAGAGTCCATTGACAACAAAGACGGCGTCATTGAAGACGCGCTGGAAAGTCTGCGCGAGCAGGAAAAGCGCATTGGCAAGCAGATCACGGCCGTCGAAAGACGCATTGAAGAGACCATGCTGCGCAGAGAAAAAGAATATCAGCGTCTGGATAAAGCCATGAGTGATATGAACAGCATGAGCACCCGGTTGCAGCAGTCGCTGGCGGGGTTAATTTAACTATTAACAATCCGGGCAGGCCGCTGCCCGGCAGGATTTGACGATGTACACCAAAACGGGCAACAGTGCCTACACCGCTGTCTCACTCGACAGCCAGATCACCGGCGCCACGCCGCACCAGCTGATCGTTCTGCTCTACGACGGGGCGATCAACGCCATGAAGCGCGCAGAAATCTACTTCCAGTCCGGGAACATTGCCCGTCGCGGTGAGATGATTTCCCGTGCCATCAATATTATCGACAACGGCCTGCGCGCCGGGCTGGACCACGAGAAGGGCGGGAAAATCGCCGAAGAGCTGGAGAGTCTGTACGAGTATATTTCGCGCACGCTGCTGGAGGCGAATCTCAACAAATCCGGCGAAAAGCTGCCGCACCTTATCGCCCTGATGACAGGCATGGCTGAAACCTGGCAGGCCATTGCGCCACAGCAAAAGCAGGTGAAACATGGATAAGGATGTTATTGCGCTGATTGAAGAACTGCTTATCAGCAACACGAAGCTGCGCCAGCAGGCTGAGGCTGGCGAATGGGATCTGTTTCTTGACGAGTCTGTGGCGTACACCATGGGAATGAGAACGCTGTGTGATATCGATTTAACCCAGCTGGCACAGCACAACAAAGCGCCCGTCAGTGCTCAACTGGCGACGCTTCTGGAGCACGACGCCCTGTTAACGCAGGCTATTCAGGGGCGCCTGACCACCATCAGCACCGAACTCTCCGCCATGCGTAAATCCCGCACGATGAATAAAGCCTACACGGCTGTTTAGTTCCCTCCCTGATTGCCGGGTGGCGCTGCGCTTACCCGGCCTACTCAACGATGAAACCCGCAGGCCCGTGCAAAAAAAAGCCCACCAGAGGCGGGCAAAAGAGGACAACGCAGACAGGAACGATCAGATACTGATGTTGTACTTGCGGCCAGAAGGCAGCTGGCTGGATTCTCCCGCCGGGCCATAGAGCGCGTTTGCATGACCCACATGGTCGATAGCCTTGCGGATATGCTGATTTTTCTTCATATGACTTTGCAGCAGTGATTCCACTTTTTGATTCAGCGCCTTGGTGCTGCGCACCTTCTCATGCACCTGCTGCCAGCTGGCAAAGAGCTTACCGAGCCCCGGGTAGGGGGCTTCTGTGCCACAGCTCTGCTCCTGCTGGCGGCGCATATCGTCGTAATACTGGAGCGTGGTCAGCAGCTGGTTTTTGTTATCCGCCAGCACCTGCAGCGACACCGGGTTGATCTGCGTGCGGTTGAGCTGATTCACCTCTTCAATCATGATCGCCTCCAGTTCATCCAGAGACGTTTTCATCTGCGCGAGTATCGGGTAAAGCTTGTCCATAAGGGGCCTGTAAACGGTTAAAACTGAAACATGTCTTGCACCATGGCCTGAGCAATTTTCTCAGGCTCAATGCGCAGGGTACCTGCTGCCAGCGCGTCGCGCAGTTCGGCGACACGCGCGTAATCCACGTCGCGGCTGTCGTCGGTCTGGATTTTTTTGGTCAATTCGCTCAGGGTGACGTTGGTTTTGTCGCTCTTTTCCGGGCGTTCTGCCGCAGCGTCATGTTCCTGAGACTGCGTACGGGCGCGCAGTTCCTGCGTTGGGGCGATTTTCGCAATCGGCGTGGTGGTCTGGCTGCTGTTGATGCTCATGGTTGTCCTCGCAAATCAATTTATCTACTCAATACTGCTTTCATCGGTGATTCACAGAAAACCTAAAATTTATTGTTGGGAAATAATCATCACCTGACCGTCAGCCCCCACTTTCCCGCTTACGGTGCGCCCGCCCACGGTTTTCACCTTCAGCACGTCATCCACCGCCGCGTTATTCAACGCTTTGCCCTGGCTGCGAATACGAAAGCCTGCGCCAGTGGTGACCAGGTCCACCGTCTGCCCGGCCCGCAGTCGCCACTGCTGACGCAGCTGGTTTTCTAACAGCGGTTTACCGGCATCAATTGCGCGGGTCAGGCGCTGGCCGATAATCTCGTCGGCATTAAAGATTAAACCGCCTGGCTGGTGGTCAAGGTTGCCGGTGACCGGTTCGATATCGCTGCGCTGCACAATCGCCCCGCCGGGCAGGCTCTGGCTTGCCACCCACCAGGTACCCTGGGCGCTGATGCGTACTGGCAGGAAATGGCGGCGCGGGCCACACTGCGCGAGCACGGTGCGTTTGCCTGTGAGACGGCTGTCGCGCCCCACCAGACTCAGCGTGGGGTTCTCACACACGGCGGCCAGCTGTGCCGGGGTGGCGAGCAGGGTCGCGGTGCGCACGATCTCGCTGCCGTTCTCGGGCTGTTTGATCAGGGTATCCAGTTTGAGCATCAGACGTTGCTTCGCCATCTGGTCAGACGGTACGCTGGCTGCAGCGGAGGCAGAACAGAGCAAGACGGCCACCGCCGTGCTGAATAATCGGAGCTTCATCTTATTGCCTTAATAACGAAATTACTCTATAAAACGTGGCGAAATTATATACGCAGAAACACGGGTTTTATTGCCTGAAATAATGACACTTTTGTCGCCATTTAATTTCTTCAATTTTTTAACGCTCTGTGCATTATTTCTATTTCTCTAAATAGGCTTATTTCTGTCGGGTCTTCGCGGTGTGATATTTCACCCGCGCTGACTACACTATCGCAGTTTAAATAACGCGAGACAGGAGTCCTGTTGTCATGAATAAACTTGATGACGCCTTTCGCTTTCAACAGCAGGCGTTAGGTTTGCTGTCGCGCCGTCAGGATATATTGGCTTCAAATATTGCGAATGCTGATACGCCGGGCTACAAGGCGCGAGATATTGATTTTACTCAGCAGCTAAAAGCCGCCATGGAAAATAACGCCATGACGAAATCACCCGTGTCACTGTCATTAACGTCAAATAAGCATATTGAAGGTAAAGCGAGGCCGTTTGACGACAGTCAGTTGCTCTATCGCGTACCGGATCAACCGAGTGCCGACGGCAATACCGTGGATATGGACCGTGAGCGCGTCAATTTTGCGGATAACGCCGTGAAATATCAGTCGGGACTGACGTTCCTTGGCGCGGATATTAAAAAAATGATGACTGTGCTCAGTCAGGGGTAATCAACGATGTCGCTCTTTAGCGTATTTGATATTTCGGGCTCGGCGATGGCCGCCCAGTCTCGCCGCCTTAACGTCAGCGCCAGCAATATGGCCAACGCCGACAGCGTGGCGGGCCCGGACGGGCAGCCGTACCGCGCGCGTCAGGTGGTGTTTTCCGTTGACGCGTCTGCCGGTCAGGAGATCGGTGGCGTGCAGGTTAGCGACGTGGTGGAGAGCAGCGCGCCGGACCGCCTGGTCTATGAGCCGGGCAATCCGCTGGCGGATGAACAGGGCTACGTGCGCATGCCCAACGTCAACGTCATGAACGAGATGGTGAATACCATTTCAGCCTCCCGCAGCTACCAGGCCAATGTGGAAGTGATGAACTCCGCCAAAAGCCTGATGCTGAAAACATTAACGCTTGGTCAGTAAGGACGCATATGGCGGTCTCTTCGATTAACAACAACAGCGGCGCAGGTGGCACCGGTACCGGCAACAGCGCGGCGGATCTGTCGAACCAGTTTATGACACTGCTGGTCGCGCAGATGAAAAACCAGGATCCCACCAATCCGATGGATAACAACCAGCTTACCTCGCAGCTGGCGCAGTTCAACATGGCTGCTGGGGTTGAGAAGCTCAACAGCTCGGTGGCGGGGGTTCAGGCGATGATGATCCAGCTCGGCAGCATGAGCGCCTCCGCCTGGGTGGGGCGTAGCGTGCTGATTGAAGGGGAGGCCAAAGTTTCCTTTGGCAAACCGGGGATCGGCATCATGCAGGAGGGCGTGGAGATCCCGGGCAATTCGGACGACTTCCACTTCGCGCTGACGGCCGATGCCGAAACGGTCACCGTCACGCTGCACGACGGAGATAAGGCCTATACCGCAGAGCTGAAGAACGTGAAGCAGGGGATGAATACCTTCAACCTCGACGACCTGGAAAACTTCAAGCCGGAGCCGGGACCGCCGCGCGACAGAGAATACACCCTCTCCTTTGAGGCCAGTAATCCAGAGGGGGAGAACCCGGACGTGATTGGCCTGGTTCAGGAGCAGGTGCAGGGCGTCACGATGGATCCGACCGGGCCAATTCTGCATTTGCTGAATAGCGATCCGATTGGCATGAACAAAGTCTTTGTCATTCAAAAATAATCTGGAAATAAATTATGGGTTTTTCACAAGGTCTTAGCGGCCTGAGTGCCGCAGCAAAAGCGCTGGATGTGGTGGGTAACAATATCGCCAACTCCCAGACCGTAGGGTTTAAAGCAGGCTCCGTTTCCTTTGCCGATATTTTCGCCGGTTCGACCGGAATGGGGGTGCAGGTTGCTGGTGTGAGTCAGAACTTTGGTGACGGTGCGCTGATGAACGGTGCCTCCGCGCTGGATATGGGGATTTCTGGTCGCGGCTTTTTCCGCATGGTTGACGAAGCGGGCAGCGTTTTCTACGGCCGTAACGGCCAGTTTGAGCAGGATGAAAACGGCTTTATCGTTAATAAAACCAACGGACTATTTTTAACCGGCTACCAGGCGACGGACGGGGTAATTAACCCTGGTGCGCAGGTAGGGCCGATTCGCATCCCAACGGACGATATGCCACCGGCGGCGTCCACCAAAGGCTCGGTAGCTGGCAACCTGAAGTCTGATGATAAAGTTATCCCGGCGACGTCAGCCTTTGATCCAGAGAACGCAGACACCTACAACTACGTCAGCGAAGTGACCGCCACCGACAGCCTGGGAAATAAGCACGCCATTAAGGTGTACTACGTACATACTGCAGAAGGTGAGTGGCAGGTACACGCCCAGGATTCCACCGCACCAGGCGCAGGGGCTGCGGAGTGGTCCACGGCAACGCTTAAGTTTGGCACCGACGGCAAGCTTACCGCGCCGGTGACATTGAATATCAAGGGTGCGGCTTACAACGGCTCAGCTGCGCTGGATTTGAATCTCGATCTGAATATCACCCAAAACGCCAGCGATACTCAGGTCAAGCTCGACGAGATTGACGGCCAGGCACCGGGTAAATTTAACAGCTATCAGGTCAGTGACACTGGCGAAGTGATCGCCATCTACAGCAACGGCAAACGTCAAACCGTGGCGCAGGTGGTGCTGGCTGATTTCGCCAACGCGGGCGGTCTTGAGCAGCAGGGCAACAACCTGTGGGCGGAGACTTCGCAGTCTGGCCAGCCGTTCCTCGGCACCTCTGGTTCGGGTAGCTTCGGTGATATTAGCGGCAATATGCTTGAATCCTCCAACGTCAATCTGGGCGATGAGATGGTCAACATGATCGTCTACCAGCGCAACTATCAGTCCAACTCACAAACCATCAAAACCCAGTCTGAAGTTCTGCAGACGCTGGTTAACCTGCGTTAAGGCTGAGTGATGGATCGCGCTATTTATACCGCCATGAGTGCCGCTAACGCGGCGCTCAACCGCCAGGCGGTCACCTCAAACAATCTGGCGAACAGCTCCACCGCGGGCTTTCGCGCCCAACTGGCGGCCTTCCGCTCGGTGCCCATCGAAGGGGAAACCCTGCGCACCCGCGCGCTGGTGGCGGAGTCCACCCCGTTTCACGACACCACCATGGGGCCGATTACCCATACCGGGCGCAGCCTGGACGTGGCGCTGCCGCAGGACGGCTGGCTGGCAGTGGCGCTGGACGACGGCAGCGAAGGCTATACCCGCAACGGCGCTATTGAAGTGGATCAGGACGGGGCGCTCAGCGTTAACGGCCGTCCGCTGATGGGCGATGGCGGACCGCTGGAAGTACCGCCGCAGTCCCACGTTACCATCGGTAGCGATGGCACCGTCTCGGCACTCGGCATGGGCGATGACCCGACGATGCTGGTGCCCGTTGGCCGTCTGAAGCTGGTCAACGCCGACATGAACAGCCTGGTTCACGGCGACGACGGCCTGTTCCGCACGGCAGGCGGCGAGATGCTCGCCCAGGATGAAACCCTGCGTCTGACGCCAGAGGCCATCGAAGGCAGCAACGTCAGCCCGGTACAGGCCATGACGCAGATGATCGCCAACTCCCGCGGGTTCGACATGAACATGAAGGTGATCCGTACCGCCGACGAGAACGCCCAGAAAGCCAATCAGCTATTAAGCGTGAGCTAAGCCCGCGCAAGGAGTCACTATGATTCGTTCTTTATGGATCGCAAAAACCGGGCTGGAAGCACAGCAGCTCAATATGGACGTTATCTCCAACAACCTGGCGAACGTCAACACTAACGGCTTTAAGCGTCAGCGCGCCGTGTTTCAGGATCTGCTCTATCAGAACATGCGCCAGCCTGGCGCCCAGTCGACCGAGCAGAATACGCTGCCGAGCGGCCTGCAGCTGGGTACCGGCGTGCGTCCTGTTTCCACTCAACGCGTGCATACCCAGGGCGGCATGAACCAGACCGGCGACGAGTACGACGTGGCTATCGAAGGGGAAGGGTTCTTCCAGGTGCAGATGCCGGACGGCAGCACCGCCTACACCCGCGACGGCCACTTCTCCAAAAGCCCGGACGGGCAGTTGGTGAATGCCGAAGGCTATCCGATTCAGCCGGGGATCGTCATCCCGCAGGATGCCACCAAACTGAACATCGGCAGCGACGGTATTGTCAGCGTGAAGGTGCCTGGTCAGGCGGAAGAGCAGCAGATCGGCCAGCTGACGCTGACTACCTTCGTCAACAACGCGGGGCTCGAAAGCATCGGCGGCAATCTCTACAAAGAGACCCAGTCGTCCGGCGCGCCGAACGAGCTGAACCCCGGCATGGAGAGCGCGGGCACGCTGAAGCAGAGTTATGTGGAAATCTCCAACGTCAACGTGGCGGAAGAGCTGGTAACCATGATTCAGGTGCAGCGCGCCTACGAAATCAACAGTAAGGCGGTGTCGGCATCGGACCAGATGCTGCAGCGTCTTTCCCAGCTTTAATCCTCTCTGGCCGCGCGTGCGGCCAGACATTTTATCGACACTGAAATGAAAATACTGTCTATGCACATTCCGGCGGCTGCGCTGCTGGCAAGCACGCTGCTGCTCAGCGGCTGCGCGCACATCATGCAAAAGCCCCTCGTTGAGGGTCCTACCACGGCAACACCATTACCGATGGCACCGGCGGCCACCGGCGGCTCACTGTTTCAGGCCGGGCAGGCCATGAACTACGGCTATCAGCCCATGTTCGAAGACCGCCGCCCGCGTAACGTGGGCGATACGCTGACCATCCTGCTGCAGGAGAACGTCAGCGCCAGCAAAAGTTCTTCCGCCAGTGCCAACCGTAATGGATCGGCCGGGATGGGGCTGATTGCGGTACCGACCAAACTCAACGGCTGGCTGGGCGACGGCAAAGCGGATTTCGAAGCCGAAGGTAAAAGCGATTTCGCGGGGAAGGGCGGCGCGGCGGCGCGCAACACCTTTACCGGGACCATTACCGTCACCGTAAAAGAGCTGCTGCCGAACGGCAACCTCGGCGTGGTGGGCGAGAAGCAGATCGCCATCAACCAGGGCACCGAATTTATCCGCTTCTCCGGCGTGGTGAACCCGCGCACCATTAGCGGCAGCAACACCGTGCCGTCCACCCAGGTGGCGGACGCCCGCATCGAGTACGTCGGCAACGGCTACATCAACGAAGCGCAGAACATGGGCTGGCTGCAACGCCTGTTCCTGAACCTCTCTCCTTTCTGATATGACCATGAAAAAAGAATCTGTCCTGTTTTTTCTCAGCATCCTGCTCTATGGCATGACGCTGGCGGTACCCAAAGTAGTCCATGCGGAACGTATCCGCGATCTGGCGACGGTACAGGGTGTGCGTTCCAACTCCCTGATGGGCTACGGCCTGATTGTCGGCCTTGACGGTACCGGCGACCAGACCATGCAGGCCCCGTTCACCGGCCAGAGCCTGAACAACATGCTCTCGCAGCTGGGGATCACCGTCCCGCCGGGCACTAATATGCAGCTGAAAAACATTGCGGCGGTGATGGTCACCGCCGAGCTGCCGCCGTTTGCCCGTCCCGGCGACAAGCTGGACATCGTGGTCTCCTCGGTCGGTAACGCCAAAAGCCTGCGCGGTGGCACGCTGCTGATGACCCCCCTGAAAGGGGCGGATAACCAGATCTACGCCATCGCCCAGGGCAACATTTTGATCTCCGGCGCAGGCGCGCAGGCGGGCGGCAGCCGCGTGCAGGTGAACCAGCTTAACGGCGGACGTATCAGCGGCGGGGCGACCGTGGAGCGGGAAGTGCCGAACGATTTTGCCACCCAGAGCATTGTGCGCCTGCAATTGAACGAGACCGATTTCTCGCTGGCGCAGCAGATCAGCGATGCCATTAACCAGCGCTACAGCGGCGGGGCGGCGTTGCCGGAAGATGCCCGCACCGTGCGCCTGTTCGCGCCGCCGGACGGTCCGTCCCGCGTGCGTTTTCTGGCCGACATTCAGGACATTCCGCTACGGGTGAACGTGCAGGACGCGAAGGTGATTGTGAACTCGCGTACCGGCTCGGTGGTGATGAACCGCCACGTCTCGCTCGACGCCTGCGCGGTGGCGCACGGCTCGCTGACGGTGGAGGTGATGCAGAACAATATCATCAGCCAGCCGGATACGCCGTTTGGCGGCGGCGAAACGGTGGTGGTGCCGCAGACCGATATCTCGGTGCGCGACAGCGGCGGCTCGCTGCAGCACGTGCGTAGCAGCACCGATCTGAACGCGGTGATCCGCGCCCTCAACAGCCTGGGCGCCACGCCAAACGAGCTGATGTCGGTCCTGCAGGCGATGAAAAACGCCGGCTGTCTGCGAGCGAAGCTGGAGGTGAACTGATGAACGCCTTCGATAAATTCGACCAGCCAGCGTTTGACGTTCGTTCGCTGGATACGCTGAAACGGGAGGCCGGGCGGCAGTCGCCCGGCGCGCTGAAAGCGGCGGCAAAGCAGATGGAGGGGATTTTCGTGCAGATGATGATGAAAAGCATGCGCGATGCCACCTTTAAGAGCGATCTGCTGAGCAGCCAGTCTTCAGAGATGTACACCGCGATGCACGATCAGCAGGTCGCACA
Source organism: Enterobacter sp. 22466 (assembly GCF_052044775.1). Taxonomy (NCBI): domain Bacteria; kingdom Pseudomonadati; phylum Pseudomonadota; class Gammaproteobacteria; order Enterobacterales; family Enterobacteriaceae; genus Enterobacter; species Enterobacter sp. 22466. The sequence continues at coordinate 580,769 of NZ_JBQENX010000002.1, forward strand.
AAACATTGCCGGGAGTGGTCAGCTCGGCTTTGCCGATCTTATCGTCCGCCAGCTGGGCGGGGAGGCTGATGAACCCGTGGTGAGCGCGCCAGGACGTGACTTCCTGCGCCCGGGCCTTTCTTCGGCTCCCGCCACCGGCCCACTGCGCCTGCCTGCACCCGTGTCGTTCGCCAAACCGGCGGAAGGGGCGCATCCGTTTATTGCCCGTCTGTTGCGCCCGGCCCATGCGGCCGCACAGCAGAGCGGGCTGCATCCGCATCTGATCCTCGCCCAGGCGGCGCTGGAGTCCGGCTGGGGGAAACGCGAAATCCCGGCGGCGGACGGCCGCCCGAGCCACAACCTGTTCGGCATTAAAGCGACGGGAGACTGGCGCGGTAAAACCACCGAAATCACCACCACCGAATATATCAACGGCGTGAAGCAGAAGGTGAAAGCGGCGTTCCGCGTTTACGACTCGTACGAACATGCCCTTTCTGACTACGCAAAGCTGCTGACCAAAAATCCGCGCTATCGTGGGGTGGTGCAATCCGGCTCGCCAGAGCAGGGGGCGAAGGCACTGCAGGCGGGCGGCTATGCGACCGACCCGGCCTACGCCAAAAAGCTCATCACCATTATTCAGAAAGTGAAAGGCGATATTCAGCAGGGCGTGAACGCTTACAAAAACGATATCGACAAAATTTTTTAGTGATTTTTTGAATCACCGATGAAATAGACAGAGCCATGAACTTTCTGGCCCGGATGCGAACCCCGGGCCCGCAATCAGGGAATATCCAGAACCAATGAACAACCTTTTTAACCTAGCAAGAAACGGCATCAGCGTGGCGCAGGCCGCGATCGCGGTGACCGGCGATAACCTGACGAACGGCATGTCTGCCAACTACAGCCGACGCAATCTGATTATTGGCGAGCTTGGCGGCATGTCGACCGCGCAGGGATTTTTTGGCTACGGTGCCCGCGCCAGCGGCGTCGAGCGTGCCTATGATGCCTTTGCCAATAACCAGCTGCGGGACTCGCTCTCCGGCTATGCCTCCCTCACTGGTCGAATGGAGCAACTGGCGGATATCGACAACATGCTGGCGGACGAAGCGGATAACGTCTCGGTTTCGCTGAGCAAGCTGTTTAACGATATGGCAACGCTGAGCGGCGACCCGGCAGACGGTCCGGCGCGTGCGGCGGTGTTTACCTCCCTGGACGTGCTGGCGAACCGCTATAACGCCAGCGCCAAACGTCTCTCTGGCCTTGAAAAAAGCACCAATACCCAGATTGAGCGCAGCGCCAAAGAGATTAACAGCTACACCGAACAGCTGGCACAGCTGAACAAGCAGCTGGAACGCCTGCAGGGAAATGGCGTGCCGCCAGCCGATCTGCTCGACCAGCGTGATGCGCTGCTGGAAGGGCTGAGCGAGCAACTGGGGATTACCGTCACCGAGGATCAGATTTCCGGGCGCGTGAGCGTTACGCTCTCCGATGGACGTCCGTTGGTCTCGGGCGACACCGCGTATAAGCTGGAAACCTCGCCGTCGGATGCCGATCCCAACAAGATCATTGTCTCCTACGTGGATGCGAACGGCAAAGCGTCACCGCTGGATGAAAACGCCATCACCAAAGGGCGTCTGGGCGGGCTGTTCAAATTCCGCAACGAAGATCTCGTCGTCGCACGCCAGGATCTCGACCAGATCGCCTTTATGATGGCGCACAGCATGAACGAACAGCACGGTAAAGGGTTCACGCCAGATGGTACTCCTGGGGGCGATCTCTTCTCTTTGCCGGATATCAAGGCCATTGCGAATGCCAAAAACAAGGGCGGTGATGCGCTGGACAAGATCAACGTGACCGATTTCACCGCGGTGAAGTCGGAAAACTATGACATTAGCTTTAATGGTACTGACTGGGTGGTCACCGGGGCGGATGGTCGTAACGTTCCTCTTGACCCTGCAGCACTGCCAGGCGCGCTCAAATTTGATGGGATTGAAATAACCCTTCCCAATCCATCAACAGCCGTCGCCGGGGATAAATTCACCCTGAACCCGATGGCAGGCGCAGCCGAAGGCATCAGCCGTAAGATAACCAGCGCGCAGGAATTTGCAGCCTCTGACAGTGCGACGGGCGGCCCGGGAAATAACAAAAACCTCGAAGAGATGCTGAAGATCCAGGACAAGCCGCTGATCGGCAACGACACGCTGAGTGCAGCCTACGCCAGTCTGGCGGGCAAGATCGGTGAAAGCGCACGCGAGGTGCAATCCTACGCTACCAGCGCCGAAAGCGATTTACGTACCAAATTTGACACCAAACAGGCGCTCTCTGGCGTCAACATGGACGAGGAATATATCAACCTCGATATGTTCCGTCAGTACTACAACGGCAGCGCACAACTGCTGAAAACGGCAACCGCCATGTTTGACGCCTTGCTGGCCATCCGATAAGGAGAAAATGATGCGATTAAGTACGCTTTATATGTATAAGCAAAGCTCGGAGGCGATGACAAAGCGCATGAGCCAGAGTAACGAGGCGTATCTGCGGATGTCGGCGGGCAAAACGCTGCTCAAAGCGTCGGACGACCCGACCGCCGCCACCGATGCGGTAAAACATCAGGATGCGCTGGCGAAGCTGGAGATGTACAGCAACGTGCGTTCCCGCACGCGCAGTGCGCTTGAGTTTCAGGACCATATTCTGAACGGTGTGGGGAATCTGATGACCACCACCCTGAAGGAAAAAATGGTGGCGGCGGGATCGGATGCCTATTCCGACGACGATCGCCGGGCGCTGGGAAAAGAGATTGAGGGGATCCGCGAGAATCTGCTGGATTTAGCCAACAGCCGTGACGCGTCCGGCCGCTATATTTTTAGCGGCTTTGATACCGATACCCCAGCGTTTGACGAGAATGGCGTGTATCAGGGCGGCGATGAAGCGCGCAGGCAAACGGTGGCAGACGGGACCGAGATGCAAACCGGGCATCTTGGGGATGAGATCTTCAATGATATTTTCGTGCTTCTTGATAATGCCGTTACGGAATTATCCCGGGACCCGATTAATTACGATGATATGCGCGCCGCGCTTGAAGCCGCCAGCAAAGGTATCGATGTGGGCATCGACCGCCTCGGGAAAGCCCAGGCCGAACTCGGTACCAACATGCAGCAGCTTGACGCCCTGGATCTCACTGGCGATGTGTTGATTAACGACACCATTGTCAAAGTGCAGGATGCCATTGGTGCTGATACCAGCATGCTGGTGACGCTGGTGTCGGAATCGCAAATGTCCGAGCTGGCGTTCAATGCCTCCATGTACGTCTACAAAAATATGCAGAAGATGAATCTGTTTAATATGTGACGTCCAACACCGTTTTAATTCCCTTTTACAGGCGCCACCGCGTACGGTTAAGCCGTGCGCGGCGGGTGAGAAACTATGTTAACGAAACTCAAAATTTATAGCGCAATCAGCCTTATTATTGGCCTGTTTGCGGTGATGCTGTTCGGCGTAACCGCCTATTCTGTCTATGACACAGTCTCAAATAATACAAATTTCAAACGTATTGTCGTGGCCTCTGAAAATAACGATCAGATGCGCGATGCCGCTTATAACATCAGCGCGGTAATGGCCAATACCAACGGCCTGATGCTGCAGGCAGCGCTGGGTAACCCGGTTTCTGAGAATGTTGCCAAACATACGGTGAATGTGGTGAAACTTGCGCGTCGTAATATGGATGCGTTTATGGCCTCGCCGTTTAACACCCCGGAGGAGAGTCGTCTGGCGGCTGAGGTCAATGCGGCGTTCAACGAAGTGTACAAGGTTGCCGAAATTAAGCTGGGCTACCTGCATAACCCGGCAGGGTATTCCGGGTCGCTGGAACACGATATGGAGCTGCGCACCGCGCTGCGTAATAAGGTCGATCAGTATACCGATGCCAGCGCCCGCATGAGCGAAAGCTATATTCATGCTTCCGAGCGCGGCTACCGGATTATGCTGGGCGTGGGGATTGTCGTACTCATTCTGGCCGTCGGGTTGCTGTTTGCCGTGCGTTACTGGCTGCGTCATACCCTGGTGCGTCGTATGGAGACCACGGTTGAAATGCTGCGTCGCGTGGCGGCGGGCGATCTGAGTCAGCCCATTGACACTGGCAGCCAGAATGAAATTGGCCACATGTTGACCGAGCTGGAGACCATGCGTACTTCCCTGACCAGTACGATCCTCGGCATCCGCGACAGCGTGCAGCGTATTCATACCAACGCCCAGGAGATTGCTCACGGCAATAACGATCTCTCCTCCCGCACCGAAGAGCAGGCGGCAGCGCTGCAGGAGACGGCGGCCAGCATGGAGCAGATTAAAACCACCGTGCGTCAGAATGCCGATAATGCCCATGCGGCGCGTGAACTGGCGGAAAGCGCCAGCGCCAATGCCCATAACGGCGGAGAGGTGATGCAGAGCCTTGAGCAGATCATGGCGCAAATAACGACCAGCTCGCGCCAGATTGCCGATATCAACGGCGTGATCGATAGCATTGCCAACCAGACGAACATTCTGGCCCTGAACGCGGCAGTGGAAGCGGCGCGAGCAGGTGAGCAGGGGCGTGGTTTTGCGGTGGTGGCAGAAGAAGTGCGTAACCTGGCAAAACGCAGCGCCGATGCGGCCAAAGAGATCAACCAGCTGATCAACACCAGCGTGAGTAATATTGATACCGGTTCACGTCAGGTCGGACAGGCCAGCACGGTGATGCAGGAAATTGTGACCTCTGTTGCACAGGTGACGCAGATCATGGGCGAAATCACCTCCGCGTCTGACGAGCAGAGCGCGGGTATCAACCAGATTTCGCAGGCGGTCAATGAAATGGATCTGGTGACCCAGCAGAATGCGGCGATGGTGGAAGAGGCGGCAATGGCGGCGGGCGAACTGGAAGCGCAGTCCGATGCGCTGGAGAAACTGGTAGCGCAATTCAGGTTGAACCATGAGAGCGCGATGGCGAAGGTGCCGGTGGAAGTGAATAAACCGCAGCGTCAAAAAGAGCCCGACCTGGCCCAGTGGGAAACCTTTTAATCTTATTAAATACCGCCATTAATCTCGCTATTTTATAAAATAGCCTGTTAATACAGGCGAAGTGACAGAATGCGCATTTTTATAAAGGCTTATCGCACTATTTGAATGCGCCATTTCACCGGATAATTCTTAAAGAGAATAGCAGGTGGAATGCAATCGTGGATGGTATTTACACGGCCGAAGGGCTGGAAAATAAATCGGTAGTCTGGTCTAAATATCACTATCTGGTGCGGCAGGAAGCATTGCGTTTACATAAGCGACTTCCTGCCAGCGTAGAACTGGATGATTTAATTCAGGCGGGCTCAATCGGTTTTTTAAGTGCAGTCGAGAGTTTTGACCCCAAAAAAGGGGTAACGCTTACGGCGTGGATCGCCCAGCGGGTGAAATGGGCATTATTAGATGAGCTGAGAGAAAGTGACTGGGTTCCACGTCGGGTACGCACCCATACGCGTGAAATTGTCGCGCTTATTCAGCAAATCGAGCAGGAAAAAGGGGGCGAAGCTACGGAAGCTGAAATCGCCGAACGCATGGGCGTCTCGTTGCAGGAATTTCAGCAGATGCTGGCAGATAATAACGCCAGCCAGATGTACTCGGTTGATGAGCTGCAGGAGAATTATGCCGACAGCTGGGAGACAAACGGCGATGAGAATGAACAGCTTAATCCACTGAATGACGCTATCAAAGAAAATTTGATAGAACGGATCGCTGAGCATATTCAGTATATACCCGAAAGGGAACAAGTGCTTTTACAGCTCTATTATCTGCAGGATTTGAATATGAAAGAAATTGGGCTGGTGCTGGGGATTACGGAAACACGCGTGAGTCAGTTACATAGTCTGGCCGTGAAAAGGTTAAGAAGCCGTATGGAATCAGCTTAACGTGAATTACAGGATATTAACATTTATATTGTTAATACGGGTTTCTCTGCAGGATTAATCATTAAAATCAAGGTTTAATAACGTTTAATAATGCTTTATTAACTTATAAAATCAACGAGTTAACATCAATTTGTGGATTTGAGGAAATTTCTGTCGCTTGTTCGGAAAATACTTAGTGTTTATGATTTTGCCAGTTTTGAGATGCAGCCTCCTTTGGCATTGACTCATTTACTGAGGAAGAGTGACTTACCTCAGTGAATATCAATACCAAAAGACTCTCTGCATCAGTTCGGAAACGTTATCTATCTTAACTGACATGCCAGTTGTTGGCTGAATAACATTGGGAGTTTTCGCCTGTGTCTAATTTCGACGAGTACCTGCAAAATATTCATGATATTAATCTGTCTTATCTTCTGCTGGCGCAGCAGCTTATTCGTCAGGATAAGTTTGCGGCGGGTTTTCGCCTTGGGTTGTCTGAAGGAACGATTAATAACCTGAAAGATCTGTCGTTGCCGCAGTTAATGAAGCTGGCGACCACTAATCAACTGATTTGTCGTTTACGCGTTGATGATGAAGTGGTGATTGAAAATCTGACCAAAGATTCGCGTATTGAAGCGCTGCAGCAAATTCACACCGGCATTATTTTGTCGACCAATCTTCTTAACGCCTTAAGCGAAGAAGATGCCATTACCGCGGAGGAGGCATAATTATGTGTGGTGAAAAAAGTCTGCTGCAGGAAATTGATGAAGTAAATATCGCCATGGGATTAATTTCTCTGGGGGCGAGAATGCAGGTGCTGGAATCTGAAACATCGCTCAGTCGCCGTCGCCTGCTGCGTTTATATAAAGAATTACGCGGCTGTCCGCCGCCAAAAGGCATGCTGCCGTTTTCAGAAGACTGGTTTATGTCATGGGAGCAGAATATTCACTCTTCCATGTTCTACAACATCTATCTGTATTTGCAAAAGACCGAACAGGGGCGCTCCATTGAAATGCTGATGAAGACCTACCGTCTTTATCTTGAGCAGTGCAGCACCTGTTCCGATGAGAAGCCGGTGCTGGGTCTGACGCGTGCCTGGACATTATTACGTTTTATCGACTGCGGCATTATTTCGCGTAAAGCCTGCAGCGTCTGTGGCGGCGGGTTTGTCGTCACCACCGAATTTATTAAAAACCCATTTACCTGCAGCTTGTGCAGTCCGCCGTCGCGCGCGCTTAAAAAATCCCAGGTGAGCAATACCGGGCTTCTGGGCACGTTTGCCGCGCCGGAAATCATGACGGCGTAACCCCGGACGGCTGTGCGCAAGATGGCGTTTACCTGATGCCGGAAAAACCGGCATCGGTCAAAAAAGTTAAAGGAGAGAGTGTGTTAGTTATTGTTGGCTATCTTGTTGTCATACTGACCGTTTTTGGTGGTTTTATTCTGTCTGGCGGTAATCTGATGGCGCTGTTTCAGCCACTGGAGCTGCTGATCATCGGCGGTGCCGGGGTCGGGGCCTTTATTGTCGGCAACAACGTCAAATCCCTGAAGGCAACGGGGAAGGCGCTGGTTAAGGTCTTTGTCGGCAAGCGCTACAACAAAGAGGTGTATATGGATTTGATGGCGCTGATGTTCCTGCTGCTCTCCCAGAGCCGCGTTCACGGGCTGATGTCGCTGGAAAAAGACATTGAAGACCCGCAAAACAGCGATATTTTTAGCGCCTATCCCCGCCTCATGAGCGACCCGATGCTCGCCAACTTTATCCTCGACTACTTCCGCCTGATGATTGGCGGCAGCATGAATTCCCATGAAATCGAAGCCCTGATGGACGAAGAGATCGAAACCTGCGAAGAGGAACTGGAAGTGCCTGCTCACAGCCTGAACACCGTGGGCGACGCGTTTCCGGCGTTCGGTATTGTGGCCGCGGTGATGGGCGTCGTGAATGCCCTGGGGTCGGCGGATCGCCCGGCGGCGGAGTTGGGGATGCTAATTGGTCACGCGCTGGTGGGTACCTTCCTCGGGATCCTGATCGCGTATGGTTTCGTGTTACCGCTGGCGACGCTGCTGCGTCAGAAGAGTTCAGACCAGGTTAAAGTGTTGCAGTGTATCAAAGTGACGCTGCTCTCCAGCCTCAACGGGTATGCGCCGCAGATTGCGGTTGAGTTTGGCCGCAAAACGATTTTTACCAGCGAACGCCCGTCGTTTGAAGAGCTGGAAGAGCACGTGCGTGAGGTCAAATCCAACGCCTCGCTGAAAACCAAATCGGCGGACAACGCAGCATGAAGAACGTAACGCCGGTCATCATTTCGCGCAAGCGCAAAAAGAAGAAGCATGCGCATCACGGCGGCACATGGAAGATTGCCTATGCCGATTTTATGACGGCAATGATGGCCTTCTTTCTGGTGATGTGGCTGCTGTCGCAGTCGACCGACATGGAAAGGGAGTTGATTGCCGATTACTTCCGCATGCCGCTGAAACCCTCGATGGCCAACGGCAATAAAACCAGCCTGAGCGACAGCGTCATCCCCGGCGGCGGGGACGATGTGATCAAGCAGGAGGGCGAAGTGTTAAAAGGGCAGCTCAGCCGCATTGATAAGCTTAAGCGCGCGGAGAGCCTGAAACAGGCAAAACAGAAGCTGCAGAAGATGATCGAAACCGATCCGCGGCTGAACAGCTTCAAGTCAAACATCCTGCTGAACCTCACCAATGACGGTCTGCTGATCCAGATCACCGACTCGCAGGATCGCCCGATGTTCCGCGTCGGCAGTGAACTGCCTGAATCTTATATGAACGGCATTCTGCAGGCGCTGGTGCCGCTGCTGCAGGAGCTGCCACACGCGCTGAGCCTGACAGGGCACACCGACTCGCTGCCGTATGCCGGTGGCGATGGCGGCTACAGCAACTGGGAGCTTTCTGCCGGGCGCGCGAATGCCGCCCGCCGGGTATTAGTCCGGGGCGGCCTTAACGATGAGCGTTTCCTACGCGTGATCGGCACCGCCAGCCGGATGCCGCTGGAGAACACGCCGCCGGAAAGCGCGGTGAACCGCCGCATCAGCATTCTGGTCCTCAGCCGCTCGAAAGAGCAGGAGATCCGTCTGGAAGATACGCAGGCTCAGCGTGCTGAGAGCGTGCTGAGCGATATCAATCTGCAAAACGTGCAGGGCTATACCGATGGACATGAATGATTTTTCGCAGATCTTCTTTACCGAGGCAGAAGAGCTGCTGGCCGAAATGGAACAGCAGTTGCTGCAGCTTGACGTGGCGGCGCCGGATCAGGAGCAACTGAACGCCATCTTTCGTGCCGCCCACTCGCTGAAAGGGGGCGCGGCCACCTTTGGCTTTACCGCATTACAGGAGACGACCCACCTGCTGGAGAACCTCCTTGACCAGGCGCGGGCAGGGGAGAGAACGCTCAGTCGCTCAATCATCAACCTTTTTCTGGAATGTAAGGACATTATGCAAGCGCAGCTGGAAGCCTATCAGTCTTCGCAGGAGCCTGATGAAGCACGTTATCGCTATATCTGTGAAGCCCTGAGGGAGATTGCCCTTGAAGGTCAGCAGCCAACGACGCCAGCGGTGACACCGGCCCCCGCGCCCGCGCCAGCCAGCACGGCGCAGGAAACGGAAACCTCGCTGGTGGTGACCCTGCGTAACGTCGGGGCGCGCGAGCAGACGACGCTGCGCGACGAGCTGACCAACATGGGTGAGGTGACAGACGTTAAGGCGACGACAGACAGCATGACGGTCACGCTGCGGACCACCGCCTCGGCGGATGACATCACTGCCGTGCTCTGCTTTGTGCTCGACAGCAAGCAGATCGACGTCCGCCCTGCACAAGCCACACCGCCGGTACAGACGCCAGTTGCGGTGCCAGAGACTGCTGTCAAAAAAGCGCCGCCTGCGCCTCGTCCGGCCAGCCAGGAGTCCGGCAGCATTCGCGTGGCGGTGAGTAAAGTCGACCAGATCATCAACCAGGTCGGGGAGCTGATTATCACCCAGGCAATGCTTTCACAGCTGTCGAAAACCCTCGATCCGGCCAGTTACGATCTGCTGTCCGGCTGCGTGGCGCAGATGGAGCGCAACACCCGCGAGCTGCAGGAGTCGGTAATGTCCATTCGTATGATGCCGATGGACTACGTCTTCAGCCGCTTCCCGCGTCTGGTGCATGACCTGGGCGCTCGCCTGAATAAAGAGGTCGAACTGACCCTGAAAGGCGGTTCCGCCGAGCTGGATAAGAGCCTGATCGAGCGCATTATCGACCCGCTGACCCACCTGGTGCGTAACAGCCTTGACCACGGTATTGAAGAGAAAGAGGTGCGTGCCGCAAAAGGCAAACCGGTAACCGGGAACCTGACGCTCTCTGCCGAACACCACGGCGGCAATATCGTGATTGAGGTCAGCGACGATGGGGCGGGGCTGAACCGGGAGAAGATCCTCGCCAAAGCCCGCTCTCAGGGGATGACCATCAGCGACACCATGAGTGACGACGATGTGTGGATGCTGATCTTCGCCGCCGGTTTCTCCACCGCCGAGAGCGTAACGGACGTCTCCGGACGTGGCGTTGGCATGGACGTGGTGCGACGCAACATTCTGGCGATGGGCGGCCACGTGGACGTGCTCTCGACGCCAGGGGCCGGGACCACCATCCGCATTATTCTGCCGCTGACGCTGGCGATCCTCGACGGCATGCTGGTGAAGGTGGGGGACGAGATTTACGTTCTGCCGCTGGGCGCGGTGATGGAGTCGCTGCGACCGACCGACGACATGCTGTGCCGCTTTGTCGGCGAAGAGCGCCTGTTGCAGGTGCGCGGCGAATATCTGCCGCTGGTGCTGCTGCGCCAGCGTCTCTCGGTGGCGGGTGAAGCCCCTGCCGACGACGGCATTGTGGTTATCGTGCAAAGCGCGGGCTGCCGCTATGCGCTGTGGGTCGATCAGCTTATCGGCCAGCAGCAGGTGGTGGTGAAGAACCTTGAACATAACTATCGCAAAGTGCCTGGCGTCTCCGCTGCCACCATCCTCGGCGATGGCAGCGTGGCGCTGATCCTTGACGTGGTTGAGCTCTCAACGCTCAACGCGCCACAACCCCAGAGGGAGGGGGTAAACGCATGACTGTAGCAACCGCCAGTAAACCCGCCGCAACCGACGCCATCGCCCAGGAGTACCTGGTATTCCGCCTGGGCGATGAAGAGTACGGCATTGATATTCTCAAAGTGCAGGAGATCCGCGGCTGCGATCGCCTGACGCGGATCCCGAACGCGCCGAATTTTATTACCGGCGTGACCAACCTGCGCGGCGTGATTGTGCCAATTGTCGATCTGCGCGTGCGCTTCGATCTGCCCGACCCGTCACAGGACGATAAAACGGTGGTCATCGTGCTCAATCTGAACGATCGCGTGGTGGGTATCGTGGTTGACGGCGTGGCGGACGTGCTGTCGATTGACGTGGATAACATCAAGCCGACCCCGGACGTGGCTTCGGTGCTCTCTGGCCGTTACCTGCTTGGGCTGGGGGTGCTCGACAGTCGAATGATTATTCTGGTGAATATTGAGATGCTGCTGAGCCGTGAGGAACTGGCGCTGGTGGATGCCGTGGCGGCGTCGCACAGCGACTCCCACGGAGCAGTGTAGCGCTTTCCGGACACACATCAGCGGCAGAGGTTGCCGCTGATTCATAAGTCGCTATTATGAATGTCCGAGTTTCCAGAAAGCGCTAAGGATTGCCAGAAAATATGCCCGTCAATTTCGACCTCAACGATCTTTATGCCTTCAGAGCGCTGGTGGAGTACGGTAACTTCCGTATCGCCGCAGAATCCATTTGTATCTCCCAGTCCGCCTTAAGCCGCCGTATTGAAAAGCTGGAAACCGCCGTCGGCGCGAAACTGTTCGACAGAACCACCCGGCGCGTGACGCTGACGCTCTTCGGGCAAACCTTTGCCGACCGCTGCGGGCAGCTTCTGGAAAACGTGGAATCGATGCTGGCGGATATCGACAAGGTGAGCGAGGAGCGCACCGGGTTGATTACCGTCGCCACCGTGCCGTCGGCGGCCTGCCATTTTATGCCGGAGGTGATCCGCCAGTTTCATCGCCGCTATCCGCGCGTGCGCATCAAGCTTATCGACAGCAGTGCGGGCAACGTCATTGACGCGGTAGCCAGCGGGCAGGCGGATTTTGGCATCTGTTTTGCCAGAAGCCTTCAGCCGGATCTCACCTTTATTCCGCTGGTGGAGGATGTGTATGTCGCCGCGTGTCGTCGCGATCACCCGCTGGCGGGACGCAAGAGTCTGACCTGGCAGACCTTTTATCAGCAGGATTACATCAGCCTGGACATTACGTCGGGGAACCGGAATCTGCTCGATCAGATGCTCGGCCACATTAAGCCGGAGCGTCCGGGGATCTGCGAGACGCGCCACGTCACCACGATGCTGGGAATGGTCGAGGCGGGGATAGGCATTGCTGCCGTCCCCGCCATGTCAATGCCGCACTCTGAGCACTCCTTCCTGACGCATATTCCGCTGACCGAGCCCGAGGTCAAACGCACTGTCGGGCTGATCCGGCGCAGCGGGCGTATTCAGTCGTGGATCGCCGCTGAGCTGGAAACCCTCATTACTGCGCGTTATCGCGCCGCGGAGTGACGGGCATCATCCCGGTGGCGGTAATGGTCTCCTGCGCGTTTGCTGAAGCGAGATAATCCAGCAGGGCTTTCCCCTCGGCAGGGTGCTCCGCGTGGGCGGTGACCGCCCCGGCAAAACGGGTGATGTACTGCAGGTTATCCGGCAGTTTGCCGACAAAGGTTACGCCGGGCACGGGTAACAACTCGCTGACCTGCTGGAAACCCACGGCGTATTTCCCTTTCGCCACCTCAGAGGCGACCGGGATCCGCTCCACCTTGTGCGCTTTCCCCTCTACCTGCGCTTCAATCCCCAGCTTTTTGAACAGCTCCGTTTGCACATACCGGCCGCTGGCGCTGTCGGAGTAGGCGATGGTGCTCGCCTTAAGCAGGGTCTGTTTTAGCGCGCTATCCGTGGCGATATCCGGCACCGGCGAGCCGGCTTTCACCACCACGCCGATGGGGGAATCCGCCAGCTCAACGCGCGAACCTTCTTTGACCATCTTGTCCTTCGCCAGGTGCGCCAGCGCATCACCGACCATAATCACCACGTCCGCTTTTTCACCGCGTGCCAGCCGGTTGGGGATCGCCTGCGGCGTCTGTCCCATCGACGGCCCCGGGATCAGCACGATATGGTCGCCCGTCCGGGCTTCATACTCGGGGGCGAGTTTTTCCAGCGCGGCCTTAAAACCGCCTGAAATCATAACCGTCACCTCCTGGGCCAGCGCGCCTGTGCTGGTCGTCAGTATTACCAGCCCGGTCAGTCCTGAACGTACAAATGTGTGCATATTATCCTCTCTGTACCTGCAGATTCATCGTGCTGCGACGATAAAGATAAAGCGTTGCCAGCAACGCGCAGACCGCCGCGAAGCTCATCCAGTAACCCGGCGAGGCTTTATCGCCGGTGTACTCAATCAGGGCCGTTGAAATGACCGGCGTAAACCCGCCGAAGATCGCGGTGGCAAGGCTGTACGCCAGTGAGAAACCGGCGACACGCACCTCAACCGGCATGATCTCCGTCAGCGCCGGGATCATCGCGCCGTTGTAGAGGCCATAGAGGAAGGAGAGCCACAGCAATACGCTCAGCATCATGGAGAAGCTCGGCGCCTGTGCCAGCAGCGTCAGGGCCGGATAGCTGGTCGCCAGCGCCAGCAGCGTCATGGCAATCAGCACCGGTTTACGGCCAAAGCGGTCCGACAGGGCACCGCCCACCGGCAGACAGATAAAGTTAGAGATAGCCACCAGCAGCGTCACCAGCAGGCTGTCGGAGGCGCTGAGCATTAACACTTTTTTACCGAAGGTAGGCGCGTAGACGGTGATCAGGTAGAACGCGGTGGTGGTCATGGCCACCATCAGCATGCCCGCGACCACAACCGGCCAGTTCGCCAGCAGGGTGGTAAAGACCTGACGCATCGCCAGCGTGTGACGGCGGGTGCGGAACTCCTCGGTCTCTTCCAGCTTGCGGCGCAGGAAGAAGATAAACGGCACAATCAGGCAGCCGAACAGGAACGGGATCCGCCAGCCCCATTCACGGATAGCGCTCTCTTCCAGCATCGCGTTCAGCGCAAAGCCCATTGCGGCGGCCACCATAATCGCCACCTGCTGACTGCCGGATTGCCAACTGGTAAAGAAGCCTTTGCGGCCCGGCGTGGCAATTTCAGCCAGATAGACCGACACGCCGCCAAGCTCCGCCCCGGCGGAAAAGCCCTGCAGCAAGCGTCCCACCAGCACCAGCAGCGGTGCCCACAGGCCGATGCTCTCATAAGAGGGGATCAGCACAATCAGGAAGGTGCCGGCCGCCATAATCGACAGGGTGGTGATCAACCCTTTACGACGACCGACCTTGTCGATGTAAGCCCCGAGGACAATTGCGCCGATGGGGCGCATCAGGAAGCCTGCGCCAAAGACGGCGAAGGTCATCATCAGCGACGCAAATTCACTGCTCGCCGGGAAGAAGGTATGCGCGATGTAGGTGGCATAGAACCCGAACAGGAAGAAGTCGAATTGCTCAAGGAAATTGCCCGAGGTGACGCGAAGTATCGCGCCCGCTCTTGCGCGAACGGTTGCAGGTGGGGTTGAGGAAATCATGGTCGTCTCCAGTTTATTATTGACGTGTTGTCCGTCTGTTTTTGAAAACTGGCGCATTAAACGGAAATTAATAAGCGCAAATCACGCATGAACTGATGCGTGCTGCGCATCAATGACAGGGCGTTGACCAGGATTTACCTATCCAACAATAACTTAACAATTGATTGATTTTTCATTCACCATAATTTGCTAAGTGGCTGATATCGCTATTTTGTGATATCGCGCAGAAGGGCAGAATAGCCGCTGCTCTTGTCGGGTGGCGCTTCGCTTACCCGACCTGTGAATTTTGTAGGCCTGGGCAAGCGTAGCGCCGCCGGGCGAAACTGGCAGAGTACTCTATTCAGCGCAGCGCCTGTGCAATTGCGCTAAACATCAGCGACGCTTCCAGCGGCTGGGCGCTGAATGACGGCTCCGCCTGCGGCCAGGTGGACCACTGGACAATCACCAGGTTTTCCTTTTGATTCACCATAATCATCTGGCCAAAAATCCCCAGCGCCCAGAGTGAATCTTTCAGGGAATCCTCTGGCGCGGGCTTAACGTCTGTGGCCGTGGCGGGCACCTCGTTATTCCACCACTGATAGCCGTACAACCCTTTCGGATGCGCGTCAGACACCGATCCTTTCGCCTGCGTCCACTCTGACGACGCCTTCACCCAGCCGTCAAGCAGGATCTGTTTGCCCGAAGGGAGCGTTCCGTTATGCAGGATAAACTCGCCGAAGCGGCCCCAGTCTTCCAGCGTGGCGTTAAAGCCGTGCGCCCCGACATCGTGCTGGCCTTTACGGTAGGCATGCCATACGCCGTCGCTCGCCATCCCGTACGGTTGCCAGATGCTTTTCTCCAGGTACGCCGCCAGCGTCATACCGGTGGCACGCTCCAGCACGTCACCCAGCAGCCACGCGCCACCCGATGAATAGGACCAGTTCTCTCCGGCCGGGTGTTCCCGGTGTAACCCCTTCACCAGCTTACGCACGCAGTCGTAGGTGCCCGGCTTCGCTTCGCATTCGGTAAGCTGCGCGAAATCAGACTGTGGGTTGGTGTAGTCTTCGTTCCACGCCACGCCAGAGGTGTGAGTGATCAGCTGTCTCAGCGTCACGCCATCCCACGCCGTGCCTTTTAAATCGGGTTCGTAACGGGTGATTAGGTCGTCGAGGGAGTGAATTTTACCCTCTTTAAGGGCAACTCCGACCAGCGCAGAGACCACGGATTTCCCCACCGAACGGGATGTCCAGAGCGTGGAATCGGTATTGCCTTCACCCAGATACTTCCACGCAATTTTGCCGTCCTTCAGCACCAGCATGCCGCTGACGTTCTGGCGTTTCAGGTAGTCCTGCAGGTTATACGTCTTGCCATCGACCTGATAGCGGGCGTCGGTAAGCGGTTTCTCTGCTGCCAGCAGCGGCGTGGCGTTACCGTGGCGGAAAACATCGCCTGCGTAGTTGCGATAGTCGTTACGAAAACCCACCACACGATCCGCCTGACTCCAGGTCAGCATGCTGTGCGTGTCGGGAAGGGTTGCGTCAAACGGCGCAGGGCAGGGGTTGAGATCGGTGCCGTGACAGGCAGCCATAACGGCAGGGGATAAAAGACTGCTGACCACCAGCGCGGCGAGCAGGGTGCGGTTTAACGTTTTGTTTTTCATGTTTATCTCGTTTGGTTCAGGAAGGGCTTCAGTTTAAGAAGCCGCGACCTATAATAAAAAACGGGTTATGGGGGAAAATCCCCCGGAAATGGCACAGGAGGGAGAGGTGGCGATAGTCTATTCATTTGCCCAGCTGGAGGCGTTTACCGCGGTGGCAGAGCACGGCAGCCTGATGAAGGCGGCCATTAAGCTCGGTAAAGACCGTACGACCCTGCGCGATCTGATCGATTTTCTTGAGGACGGGCTGGGGTATGCCCTGTTCCTGCGCGAGGGACGCAGCGTGCGCTTAACGCCTGAAGGGGAACAGCTCCAGCGACAGGCGCACCTGCTGATGCGCCAGGTGAAAGCCTTTGAGGCCTTTGCCACAGCGGTACCGGAAAGCGCGACGCAGGACATTGCCCTTGCTTATGATCCGTTCACTCCCCGGGCTTTTCTGCAGGCGCTGATTGCAGAGATGGCGGCACAAAAAATACGCCTGAGCCTGACCAGCGCGTCGCGTGACGAGGCGGAAGCCCTGCTGGCGAGCGGAGAGGCGGATTTAGGTATCTGCCAGGCGCGCAACCGCAGCGTGGGTAATGAGATGGAGTGGCGGGCTTTAGGAGCCATCGACATGGATTTTTACGCCGCAGACGTGCTTTTTGCGAAGGTTGCCACGCCGGTTTCGCTGCTCGATCTCTCTCTGGTTCCGCAGGTGGTTATGCATGCCGCGTCAGATGAACCGGTTGCCCGTCGTCTGCAAATTGCCGGGCATACCCTTTTTACTAATGAAATTGAGATGCTGCGCGGCCTGCTGGAGCAGGGTTGTGGCTGGGGCTTTTTGCCGACCCACCTTCATGCGACGCAGTGGAAGAACGTAAAAAGGCTGCCCACCGAAGTGGGCAGCCAGGGGATTAGTCAGACGATGGTCACTATCTGGAAGCCGGGCAGCGACAAGCGTGAGCGGATCAATCACATGTTGTCGCGGCTGCCGGCACTCTGGAAACACTCAGCGCTGTGAACACCCCTGGCACTGTTTGTTCTGGATCTGCTGGAAGAAGTCGTTACCTTTGTCATCCACCAGGATAAACGCCGGGAAGTTCTCCACTTCGATTTTCCAGATGGCTTCCATTCCCAGTTCCGGGTACGCCACGCACTCCAGGCTCTTGATGCTGTTTTGCGCCAGCACCGCCGCCGGGCCACCGATGCTGCCCAGGTAGAAACCGCCGTGTTTGTGGCAGGCATCCGTCACCTGCTGGCTGCGGTTGCCTTTGGCCAGCATGATCATGCTCGCACCGTGGGATTGCAGTAAATCCACATACGAGTCCATGCGGCCTGCAGTAGTTGGGCCGAGGGAGCCGGAGGCATAGCCTTCCGGGGTTTTTGCCGGGCCCGCGTAGTAAATCGGATGATCTTTAACGTACTGCGGCAGTTCCTCGCCGTTATCGAGCAGCTCTTTCAGCTTCGCGTGGGCGATATCACGCGCCACAATGATGGTACCGTTCAGCGACAGACGGGTAGAGACCGGGTGCGCGGAGAGCTGCGCCAGGATCTCGTTCATCGGCTTGTTGAGGTTGATGCTGACCACGTCGCCTTCGCCCTGCTGGCGCAGCGATTCAGGAATGTACTGGCCCGGATTGTGTTCCAGTTTTTCAATCCAGATCCCGTCGCGGTTGATTTTCGCCTTGATGTTACGGTCGGCGGAACAGGAGACACCCATGCCGATTGGGCAGGAGGCACCGTGGCGCGGCAGGCGGATCACGCGGATATCGTGAGCGAAGTATTTACCACCAAACTGCGCACCCAGACCCAGGTTCTGCGCTTCCTGGAGCAGTTCCTGTTCGAGCTGAACATCGCGGAACGCCTGGCCATGTTCGTTCCCCTCGGTGGGCAAGGCGTCGTAGTAGCGGGTGGAGGCCAGCTTCACCGTTTTCAGCGTCGCTTCTGCGGAGGTTCCGCCAATCACGAAGGCAATATGGTAAGGCGGACAGGCCGCGGTACCCAGGGTACGCATTTTCTCCACCAGATAGTTTTTCAGCTTCGCCGGGGTGATCAGCGCTTTGGTTTCCTGATAGAGGTAGGTTTTGTTGGCTGAACCGCCGCCTTTCGCCATGCAGAGGAATTTGTACTCGTCGCCGTCGACGCTGTAGAGGTCGATCTGCGCAGGCAGGTTGGTGCCGGTGTTCACCTCTTTATACATATCCAGCGCAGCGTTCTGGGAGTAGCGCAGGTTGTCTTCGATGTAAGTGTTGTACACCCCCTGACTCAGCGCTGCTTCATCGCCACCGCCGGTCCAGACGCGCTGGCCTTTTTTACCCATGATGATCGCTGTACCGGTATCCTGGCAGGTTGGCAGCACGCCTTTAGCGGCGATTTCAGAGTTACGCAGGAACTGCAGGGCAACGTACTTATCGTTCTGGCTCGCTTCCGGATCGTTAAGAATGGCGGCGACCTGTTTCTGATGGGAAGGACGCAGCATAAACGCAGCATCGTGGAACGCCTGCTGCGCCAGCAGCGTCAGCGCCTCTGGCTCGACTTTCAGGACTTCCTGACCGTCGAACTCAGCAACGGAGACGTGCTCTTTGGTCAGCAGATAGTATTCGGTGTCGTCATGGGAAAGCGGGAAGGGGTTCTGGTAGTAAAACGGTTTGTTTGACATAGCGTATTGCTCCACAAAAATAAAACCGCCGGAGGAGAAGTCCGGCGGTCAGGAATCAGAACATCATGGACATCCACGGATAACCAATCAGCAGCAGGGCCGCCAGGAAGATGGCACCGAAGATAGTGCCCAGGCGCCAGTAGTCTTTGGTTGGCAGGTAGCCACTACCGTAGTAAATCGGGCTTGGGCCAGTACCGTACGGGGTGATGATCCCCATCACACCCAGCGAGGTCACCATCAGCAGGACGAACACTTCCATATTCATGCCCGGAATGGTGGAGGCGATGGTCAGCATCGCCGGCAGCAGCGCGGTGGTGTGCGCGGTGGTGCTGGCAAACAGGTAGTGCAGCAGATAGAACGCCAGCAGCAGCACGATGGTGGCGACGCCCGGAGAGATACCGCTCATTAACAGGCCGCCTTCTTTACCCAGCCAGCTGATAAAGCCGGTAGAGGAGAGGCCATCCGCCAGCGCAACCAGGGTGGCGAACCAGACGAAGGTGTTCCACGCGGCTTTATTGCCGGTGATATCGTTCCACTCCAGCACGCCTGTCCACAGCATCAGACCCACAATCAGCAGGGCTGCCATCGCCGGTTCAATCCACGCGGCGGCGAAGATCCACATCAGCAGCGCACAGCACACGAACACCAGCAGCAGAATTTCATTGCGGGACAGTTTGCCCAGTTTTTCCAGCTCACGGGTTGCCCACAGCGGTACTTCATTATTCACTTTGACTTCTGGTGGGTAGAACCAGTAGGCCAGCAGCGGCATGGTCAGAATCAGCAGGATGCCCAGCGGCAGGAAGGCGAGGAACCAGGTACCCCAGGAGATATCAATCCCTACCGTGCTTTTCACCAGCGCCAGTGCCAGCAGGTTCGGCGCAAGGGCGGAGAGGAACATCGAACTGGTGATACAGGCCGCGGTGATCGCCACCCACATCAGGTACGAACCAATTTTACGCGCGCTGGGGTCGTTTGGTTTTGAACCATACAGCGGCGGCAGGTTAGCGATGATCGGGTAGATGGTCCCGCCGCTACGTGCGGTGTTGGACGGCGTAAACGGTGCCAGCAGCAGGTCCGCGAAGGTGATGGCGTAACCGAGCGTCAGGCTGCGACGGCCGAGATATTTCACCAGAATCAGCGCCAGACGGCGGCCGAAGCGGGTTTTGTCATAGCCAGCGGCGAACATGAAGGCACCGAAGATCAGCCACACGGTCGAGTTACCAAACCCGCTGACCGCCCATTTAAACGAGGCACCCGCCAGCTTGAATTTCGGGTCGGCCAGCTGTTCAGGGCTGAACAGCACCCACTGACTGCACAGCGCAATCGCCACCACGCCGGTCAAACCGATCACCGCACCCGGCAGCGGTTCAAAGATTAAGCCGAAGATCACGCCGACAAAGATAGCGAAGTAGTGCCACGCGTAAGGCGGCAGTCCTTCCGGTACCGGAACAAACAGCAGCAGGACGGCGACGATGACGGGCAATGCCATCATCAGCAGTCGTTTTGCTTTCCCATTTGATGCCTGGTTCGCCACAGGGGGCGTTACAGCAGTTTTTGTATTCATAGTTTCACGTCTTAAGTTGTCAAAAATTCGGTCGCACTGAAAAACAAAATTGCTTTCTTAAGTTTCTTTGCTTTTTTTAGTTATTTAAGGTGCTGTTTTGTATTTTCAGTAATAGCGATTTAACGCATTTTTGTTTGCGCTAAATTAAAAATTGATGATGTTTTTATATTGCGCTTTTGGATGCCATAACTATTGATCGGGATCAAAAAAAGAGAATTGCAGCGTTATTTTTGTGCTTTTATTAATAACCACTCTGGCGTATGTGGGTATTACGTATATTATGGATTGAATTTATCAATTTTTTAACAATTCAGTATTTTGCTGTTTTTTATGTTGTTGATTTATAATGACTACACCTCCTAATGGTGAAGTGGTTTTACCATTCCTAATTTAACGAAGTTTAAATTATTGTGAATAGCTGAATTACAATCGCTAACACCAATGTGTTATTTGTGTTATCGCAGGGATTAAATAGTTTTTTAACTAACGTAATAACTTTAGAAACTAAAAAAATCATTATATTAATATCATGACATCGGCAAATAACGACGAAATAAAAAATCAATCCGATACCGAATTCTTAATTTTTAAAGTTTGGAGTTTCAATTATGAGCACTAACGAACGTATTCTGAGCCCCTTCACATTACCGAATGGCACTGAACTGAAAAACCGTTTGTTAATGGCCCCCATGACCACCTGTACCGGCTATTACGACGGCACGGTCACCAGCGAGCTGGTGGAGTACTATCGGGCCCGTTCCGGCAGCATTGGTACCATTATCGTTGAATGCTGCTTTATCGATGACCTCGGCCTTGCGTTCCCCGGCGCGATTGGTATCGACAACGACGAGAAAATCGCCGGACTGGCGAAAATCGCGGACGCCATTAAATCCAAAGGCTCGAAAGCCCTGCTGCAGATCTACCACGGCGGCCGTATGGTCGATCCGAAACTGATCGGTGGCCGCACGCCGGTTGGCCCAAGCGCCGTTGCCGCGCCGCGCGACGGGGCTGCTACGCCGGTTGCCCTGACCGGCGAAGAAGTGGAAGGCATGATCGGCAAGTTTGGTGAAGCCGTTCGCCGTGCCATCCAGGCCGGTTTCGACGGGGTTGAAATTCACGGGGCCAACACTTACCTGATTCAGCAGTTCTACTCCCCGAACTCAAACCAGCGCGACGACGAGTGGGGCGGCAGCCGCGATAACCGGGCTAAATTCCCGCTGGCGGTGCTGGATATCACGCACAAAATGGTGCGTCAGTACGCGGACGACGCGTTCATTATTGGCTACCGTTTCTCCCCTGAAGAGCTGGAAGTCCCGGGCATCCGCTTTGAAGACACCATGTACCTGCTGGAAAAACTGGCGGCGCGCGGTGTGGATTATCTGCATTTCTCCGTGGGGGCGACCCTGCGTCCTTCGATTGTTGATACGCAGGACCCAACCCCGCTCATCGAAAAATATTGCGCCATGCGTTCTGATACCCTGGCTCAGGTTCCGGTGATGGGGGTCGGCGGCGTGGTGAATGCCGCGGACGTCAATGAGGCGCTGGATCATGGTTATGACCTGATCGCCGTGGGTCGCGCGACTATCGCTTACCCGGACTGGACCGACCGGATCGCGGCAGGTGAAAACCTGGAGCTGTTTATGGACAGCACCAAACGCGAAGAACTGAGCATTCCTGAACCGCTGTGGCGCTTCTCGCTGGTGGAAGCGATGATCCGCGACATGAGCATGGGCGAATCAAAATTCAAACCGGGCATGTTCACTGAAAAGGTGCAGGACGATGTTAACGAGCTGGTGATCAACGTCAGCCTGGAAACCGATCGCATCGCCGATATTGCGCTGGCGTCTGGCCCGAGCGAAGACGTTGAGTTTGTCACCAGCTTTGAAGAGATCCGTACCCGTATTCTGGATGCCAACACCCCGCACGTGGATGCCATCACGGGTGCAACCAGCCAGAGTGAAGCGGTGAAAAAAGCCGTCTCTAAAGCGATGCTCAAATCCAGTAAAGCGCTGGCGGCAGAAGAGGGCGCTGACCCGAACGCGACCCGCAGTGTGGATGTGGTGGTCGTTGGTAGCGGCGGTGCCGGTCTGGCCGCAGCCATTCAGGCCCACGATGAAGGCGCGAGCGTGCTGATCGTTGAGAAGATGCCAACCATCGGCGGTAACACCATCAAAGCTTCTGCCGGGATGAATGCCGCCGAGACGCGCTTCCAGCGGGTGAAAGGGATCCAGGACAGCAAAGAGCTGTTCTACCAGGAGAGCCTGAAAGGGGGCGGTAACAAGAACAACCCGGAACTGCTGCGCCGCTTCGTGGAGAATGCGCCACAGGCGATTGAATGGCTGGCAACTCGCGGCATTATGCTGAATGACATCACCACCACCGGTGGGATGAGCATTGACCGTACGCACCGTCCAAAAGACGGTTCCGCGGTAGGCGGCTATCTGATCAGCGGCCTGGTGCGTAACGTCAACAAACGCAACATTGAGGTGATGCTCGATACGTCCGTCAGCGACATTCTGTTCGAAAACGGCGAAGTGACCGGCGTGCGTCTGACCACAGAAGAGAACGAAACCCTCACCGTGACCACCAAAAGCGTGATTGTCGCCACCGGTGGTTTCAGTGCCAACAGCCAGATGGTGGTGAAATACCGCCCTGACCTGGAAGGTTTTGTCACCACCAACCACAAAGGGGCAACAGGCGGCGGTATCGCGCTGCTGGAACGCATCGGTGCCGGTACGGTTGATATGGGTGAGATCCAGATCCACCCAACCGTTGAGCAGAAAACCTCGTACCTGATTTCTGAATCCATTCGTGGGGGCGGGGCGATTCTGGTCAACCAGCAGGGGAACCGTTTCTTCAATGAGATGGAAACCCGCGATAAAGTCTCGGCGTCAATCATCGCGTTGCCGGAGAAATACGCGTATATCGTCTTTGACGAGCATGTTCGTGCCAAAAACAAAGCCGCGGATGAGTACATCGCCAAAGGCTTTGTGACCAGCGCCAGCTCGCCAAAAGCCCTGGCCGAAGCGCTGGGCATGGATTACCACGCTTTCCTGGCGACCCTGGAACGCTACAACGGTTTCGTTGAAAAACAGCACGATGACGATTTTGGCCGTACCACCGCGCTGCGTGCGCCTATCAACGAAGGGCCGTTCTACGCCATTCAGATTGCGCCGGGCGTACACCACACCATGGGCGGTGTGACCATCAACACCGAAACCTGCGTGCTGGACAGCAACCACAACGTGCTGGCTGGGGCGTTTGCGGCCGGTGAAGTGGTCGGTGGGATCCACGGCGGTAACCGTATCGGCGGTAACGCGGTGGCAGATATCATTATTTTTGGTACGCTTGCAGGACATCAGGCGGCTATGCGTTCGAAAAAGCAGTAAGACCCCTGTGTTGTATGCCGGAGACGCGCAGCGTTATCCGGCATTTTCCCCGGCGGCGCGGTGCTTGCCGGGGCTACATCTGAGGACTCATGCTATGCCTGATGACCATCGCGTTTACAGTTATTCCGCCGTCCTGATGGGATCGCCCATCCTCCTCAAACTCTTTTCCCATGACGAAGCCCTCGCGTCCCGCGTATTTCGCCTGATCAAACAGTACGAAGACCTGCTTACCGTTAACCGTGCGCATTCGCAGGTGATGGATATCAACCATGCGGCCGGTCAGCATCCGGTTGCCGTCAGCCGTCCGGTGTTTGAGCTGATTCGCTGCGCGAAAGCGGCAAGCGTGCTTAAAGACAGCGCGTTTAACCTGGCCATCGGCCCGCTGGTGAAACGCTGGAAAATTGGCTTTCGCGGCGACAGCGTGCCGCCAGCGGATGAGATCGCCGCGTTGCTGGCGATTACCCGTCCTGAGGATGTGGTGCTGGACGAGGCCAGCAGTAGCGTGTTTTTAACCCGAAAAGGGATGGAGATTGACCTAGGGGCCATCGCCAAAGGCTATATCGCCGACAGGGTGCGGGATTACCTGCGTAAAGAGGGTGCTGAACTCGGGCTGATCAACCTCGGCGGCAATATCCAGACGCTGGGCTCGCCGGAAGGGGGCTGGAGCGTGGGGCTGAAAAAGCCGTTTGCCGGTGATGCGCTGATCGGCGCAATGACGGTAGAGAATCGCTCCGTGGTGACGTCGGGAACCTATGAGCGCTACTTTGAACAAAACGGCAAACGCTATCACCATATCCTGGACCCGCGCACCGGGTATCCTCTGGATAACGAACTGGACAGCGTGACCATCATTTCAAACGATTCTATCGACGGGGATATCTGGACCACGCTGATGTACGGTATGGGCGTGGAGAAGGGCTGCGCGGTGCTGCGCTCGCGCCCTGATATTGAAGCGATCTTCGTGACCAAAACAAAAGAAGTGGTGCTCTCTTCAGCGCACCACTTCCGCTTTACCTTGTTGGATAACAGCTATCGCGTTACTGACAGTACTGTTTGAGCAGGCCTGTCTGCTCGGGCTGGAGACGGTAACGATACACCGGACGCCCGGTGGCACCGTAATGAATGCTGGTGAACAGGATATTGATTTGCGCCAGCCAGATCAGATACTTGCGGCAGGAGACGCGCGAGATATTGACTGCACTGGCGAGGTCATCGGTGGAAAACTCGGTCTCCGGGTGGGCGTCAATCCACTGGCAGATGGTGCGCAGCGTCTGCGGCGTTAACCCCTTTGGTAGCTTTTTGCTGTCTGCCAGCTCCGGCGCCCCGCCGTGGATCAGCCTGTCGACGTCCGCCTGCTCATAATACTGGTGCGACCCCATCAGGTTGTGCTTTGCCTTCCAGCCGTTCAGGGCCTCTTCAAAGCGCGGGAACTGGAACGGTTTAATCAGATAATCCACCACGCCGTAATGGATAGAGGTCTGGATGGTTGCGGCGTCGGCGGCCGAAGAGATCATGATGACATCGATTGGGCGACCAGAGGCTCGGATCACCGGCAGCAGATCCAGCCCGTTATCCTGCTGCATGTAGACATCCAGCAGCACCAGATCGACCGGCTGGGCAGGGTTGTTAATAATGGCCTCGGCCTGGTTCAGCGTGGAGGCGACGCCGCAGCAGCTAAAGCCATCAACACGGTTGACGTACAGACGGTTGAGGTCGGCTACCATGGCGTCATCATCGACAATTAATACATTTATCACGCGATATTCCTCTCGCTATCCCAGGGGATGTGAACAAAAAATTGGGTAAATACGCCAGGTTCAGATTCGACGGTGATGTCACCGCCCAGGTTCTGAATTTGCTGGCGGGCAAGGAACAGCCCAACGCCCCGGTTTTCACCTTTTGTTGAGAAGCCTTTAGTAAAAATAGTCTCCAGCTGCGCGGGATCAATTCCCGGGCCGTCATCGCTGACTTCACAGCTGAGCCAGCCATTCTGATAGTGCAGCAGCAGGCTGATTTCGCCTTCCGGCTGGCCTTCCATCGCGTCCAGTGCGTTTTCAATTAAGTTACCGAGTACGGTGACCAGCACCGCGACCTGCTCTTCGTTGGCGGTATCCGGTATCTGGCACTCATCCGCCAGGGTGAGGGTGATCCCCGCTTCTTTCGCCCGGTTGATTTTACCCAGCAGGAACCCGGCAATTACCGGGGATTTCACCTTGCTCTGGATAGCGCCGATGTCCGTCTGATAATTATGTGCCGTCTGCAGAATGTACTCTTCCAGCTTGTCGTAGCGCTTGATATGCAGCAGGCCCAGGATCACGTGCAGTTTGTTCATAAACTCGTGCGTGTGGGCGCGCAGGGCGTCGACGTAATTCACCATGCCGTCGATACGCTGCATCAGCTGGCTGATTTCGGTTTTGTCGCGGAAGGTGGTGATAGCCCCGATCACCCGCTCCTGGCTTTTCACCGGCACCATGTTGCACAGCAGCAGCCGCCCGTTGCAGCTGATCTCCTGATCCTGGCGTGCGATGCCCGTCTTCGACACCTCGCGCAGGCTGGCCAGCAGGGGCGCACTGGCGTTTTCGGTCTGCTTGCCGGAGGGCAGGAGCAGTATCTCTCTGGCGGTGTGGTTAATCATCGTCACGCGGCCATGAATATCGACCGCTAACACCCCTTCACGCAGCGACTGCAGCATCGCCTGACGCTGTTCGAACAGCGCGGAGATTTCGTACGGCTCCAGCCCGAACAGGATGCGTTTCAGAACGCGAACCAGCCCCCAGATCGCCATAGAGCTCATAAAGATACTGAACAAAATGGTCCAGACGGCGTTCAGTCGCCCGCGGGCGATCTGGTCTTCCACTTTTTTAAGCGAGATGCCGACCACCACCACGCCGATCTGCTCGTGCTGGCTGTCATACACGGGCGTAAATACGCGAAGGGCTTCCGCGAGCGCGCCCCGGTTAACGGAGACGTTCTCCTTACCTTCCAGCGCCGGGTTCAGATCGTCGCCGATAAAATGCAGCCCCAGCAGCGCCTCGTTCGGGTGAGAATAGCGGATCCCGCGCATATCGGTCACCACGGTGAACAGCAGATCGTTTCGTTTCGTCACTGCCTGGGCGATAGGCTGAATAATATTTTCCTGCGGTGCCTGCATCAGGCCGCGCTGTATCTCGGGGCTGTCGGCGAGGGTGCGGGCAATGCCGAGTGCGGTGTCTTTGACATCATCGCGGGTTGCCCGGGTGATCTGCACCGAATAGAGCGCAAAGACCACCAGGAGCACTGAACCGATGATCGCGCACACCATCAACGTGACCAGCGTGTTCAGTTTCATGGGGCGCTTGCGCGTCTGGGGGAAAGGCTGCAAATCGCTCATCAACACTCCGCGATGAAGAAGAAAGGGTAATTATCGCCGATGACGCGCTTTTCTTAAAGCTATGTAAAAGCATGCATTTGGTCCGCTTTTCGTGACCCTCCTCGCATGTCATCCATATAAAACACTTTATAGTGTGTGGGTACTCATAATAAGGAGGCTGTTTATGAGCATTATGCTTACCGGTTCGGTCAAGGAAAGACGGCACGCCAGCACGATGAATATCGATAGATTGTCCACGCTGGACATGCTGAAAGTCATTCACCAGGATGATGCACTTATCTCCGCTGCAATCACCCCTTTTTTACCCATTATTGCCCGTGTGGTGGATAACGCCGCCGCGACCCTGAGCCACGGGGGGCGTCTGGTCATGGTTGGCGCGGGGCCGTCCGGCTGTGTGGCAAAACAGGCGGCGGATGAGTATGCCCCGGGTAAAACCCCGGTGATTGCCATCACGGCGGGCGACGAGGCGACAAGCTACGAGCGCGGCGTTGCCGACCTGCAGGCGATTAACTTTGGCGAGCACGATATGATGCTGGCGGTCACCGTCAGCGGAAAAACGCCGTGGGTGTGGGGGGCCATGCGGCATGCGTGGTCGCTCGGTTCACCGGTGGCGGTGATTACCGATAATGCGCAAAGCGAAGCGGCGCAGCTGGCGAGTATGGTGATTGCGCCAGAGCTGGGACCGGATGTGGTGGCCGGCTATCTGAATACCAAAGCGGCCATCGCGCAAAAGATGATCCTCTCTATGGTGACCACCGGGCTGGCCGTCCGCACCGGGCGGGTTTACAGCAACCTGCGCGTGGATCTGGAGGCGAGCAGCACCCAGTGGACCGAACGGCAAATCGCGATTGTGATGGAAGCGGGGGGATGCACCCGCGCGGTGGCGAAAGCCGCGCTGGCGAGCTGTAACCATAACTGCAAAACGGCGGTGCTGATGGTGCTGACCGGGCTGGATGCCTGGAAAGCGCATGAATTGCTTGCGCAGAATAACGGGTTTATTCGGGTGGCGTTGCAGGAAGCGCCGTAATACAGCGCGCAGGAATAAAAAAAGGCCGCGATAGCGGCCTTTGGTGTTTTGGGGGATTAGAACTGGTAAACAATACCCATCGCGAACTGATCGTCAGTTGCGTTGCCAGTGATGGCACCGTCTTCTTCGTCCAGCAGGTTAAATTTATAGGCAGTATAAACGTTCATGTTTTTATTGAAGTAGTACCAGGTACCAAGTTCGATGTAATTTACACGATCAGCGTTGACACCTTCGTAACCATCTCGTGCACCGAAGTCTTTGGCTTGAGAATAAACATAGCCAAGGGATGGACGCAGGCCAAAATCAAATTGATATTGAACTACAGCTTCAACGTTCTGGGTTTTATTAGCAAAGCCGTGGTTGGAACCTGCTTTAGTCATATTACGTGTTTCGCCATACATTACAGCGGCGTAAACGCTATTTGCATCATATTTTGCAGACAGTGCCCATACTTCAGCATTGTCGCCATAATGATCAGCTGTTTGTTCATCGGTACGATCGGATTTACCGTAGACACCCACGAAACCAAAGCCATCAAGGTTATAATTTACAGACATGCTGTAACCATCGCCGTTTGCTTTGAAAAGATCACGGTCGTCATTTTTACCCTGATACTGAACAGCAAAGTTAAGACCTTCAAGCATACCGAAGAAATCGGTGTTACGGTAGGTCGCAACGCCATTGGTACGCTGAGTCATAAAGTTATCCGTGGCAGCCCAGGAATCACCACCCCATTCAACCAGCATATCGGTGTACGCCGCGCCGTCATAAGCTACGCCATAGTTTCGGCCATAATCGAATGAACCGTAATCCGCATATTTCAGACCAGAGAAAGCCAGACGCGTGCTCTCATCCTGTTTACCTTCAGGCTGGCTTGCATCAATATTGTATTCAAACTGGCCATAACCGGTCAGTTGGCTATTAATTTGCGTTTCGCCTTTTACGCCAAAACGGGCATATGACGTATCTTCATTTTCACTGTTGCTTTCATCAGTGTTGGACCAGATGCGTTCGCCAACCATCTTTCCGTAGAAATCGACTTTATTACCGCCTTTATTGTAAATCTCAGCGGCATTTGCTACGCCAGCCATTAATAACGCGGGTACAAGAATAGCCAATACTTTTCTTTTCATTATATATTCCCTTTAGAGATAATTTATATGAATATATGTAATCACGCTCCGTAACTACAGCGTCGATACTATTCCAAGAGAGGGGATTTAAGTTCAATAATAAATGTAATTAAATAGGTAAAAATATTACCAAATATTTCTAAATGTCGCTTTATTTTTCTTGTGAATTATAATTTGAAATATATATTGGTTAATTATTGTTAAGTATTTTTCGTGATTATTTTATAAGTTCTATTATTAACCTTAATTATATTTCTGCGTACTAAACACTCGCCAGTTATCTTCTTCTGCAAACTTGCACAAGATCAACTTAACGCAAACTGCGTGTCAGAAACCTTCACACAGCACAGGGTTTAATGCCAAAATGTGACAATTATCACAAAATCAGTGTAAGCATGTGCAAACGGTACTGCGGTGACCGTGGAGTCAAAGATGGAACGAAAAATCGAACGCAGCCTGGGAGGCAAACTGGCCCTGTGGGTGTTCTACGCTTTTTGCGGTTACTTTGTCTGGGCGATGGCGCGGTACGTTTGGGTTATCAGTAAGATACCGTCGCTGCCGAATACGGCAGTGGAAGGGGATTTGGGGTCAACCAGCGGCAAATGGCTTGGGGCATTGCTGGGGTTTCTGGTGCTGGGCACGGTCGGCCTGATCCTGGGCGCGATTGCGTGGTACACCCGTCCCCGTCAGGACAACCCGTGATAGCGGCGGGGAAAGTTGCTATCGTAGCCATTTTGACGACAGGACGTGATGATGGAACTTACGCAGTGGCAGCATCGATTTGAGCGCTGGCTCGGGGAAAACCACACAACCGACGACACCGCGCATGATATTTCGCACTTTCGTCGTGTCTGGATGACGGCACAAAAAATCATGGCCAACCAGGCGGTGGAGCCACTGGTGATCCTGGCCGCATGCTATTTCCACGATATTGTCAGCCTGCCGAAAAACCATCCTGAGCGCAGCCAGTCATCGCAGCTGGCGGCGCGTAAAACGCGTGACATTTTGCACCGCGATTTCCCGGACTTCCCCGCAGCGCATTATGCCGCCGTGGCGCATGCCATTGAGGCGCACAGCTTCAGCGCCAGTATTGCGCCGCAGAGTCTGGAAGCCAAAATTGTGCAGGACGCTGACCGGCTTGAAGCGTTAGGGGCGATTGGCCTGGCGCGGGTGTTTGCCGTTTCGGGGGCGCTGGGCGTGCCGCTTTTTGACGCAGTTGATCCCTTTGCCGACACGCGAACCCTTGATGACCGGGCGTTTGCCCTCGACCATTTTCAGACCAAGCTGCTGCGCTTGCCTGATACAATGCAAACAGAGATGGGGCGCGAGCTGGCACGCCACAACGCCGATTTTCTCATCCAGTTTATGGCAAAACTGAGTGCCGAACTACAGGGTGACTGCCTGGGGCTGGATAGCCAGGTACTGAGCCGCTTCCGTCGCAGTTTGCACGAATGAACTGTGGTAATCTGTTTCCAGTCTTTATTGTCCGGTTAAAAGAATGCAGGAAAATCGATCTGTGAGTGAGCCCGCGCCAGAGCAGGCTGTGAAATCAACGGCTTCGGTGCAGGCGCTGCTGCGCCAGTTGCTGGATATCTACGATGCTAAAACCCTGGCAAACCAGCTGGTGGCGCACGGTGAGGGCCACTGGAGTCCGGCAATCATTAAGAGACTTATCACCAGCGAGCGGGCAGGGCATCGCCTGAGCGACGGCGAGTTTCGTTATCTGCAAACGTTGCTTCCGCGTCCTTCCGCCGCGCATCCCCATTATGCCTTCCGCTTTATCGATCTGTTTGCCGGTATCGGAGGGATTCGACACGGGTTTGAAGCCATCGGCGGTCAGTGCGTGTTTACCAGCGAGTGGAACAAACATGCGGTCCGCACCTATAAAGCCAACTGGTATTGTGACCCCGATGCGCATCGGTTCAACGCCGATATCCGCGATGTTACGCTGAGCCACAAAAGCGGCGTGAGCGATGAAGAGGCCGCAGAACATATTCGCCAGAACATTCCGGCACATGACGTGCTGCTGGCGGGCTTTCCGTGTCAGCCATTTTCCCTCGCTGGCGTATCGAAGAAAAATGCCCTCGGACGCGCGCACGGTTTTGCCTGCGATACCCAGGGAACGCTGTTTTTTGATGTGGTCCGCATTATCGATGCCCGCCGTCCGGCCATTTTTGTGCTGGAAAACGTCAAAAATTTAAAGAGCCATGACGGCGGCAAAACCTTCCGCATTATCATGCAGACACTGGATGAGCTGGGCTACGACGTGGCGGATTCAGAGGACACGGGCGCCGATGATCCGAAAATCATTGATGGTAAACACTTCCTGCCCCAGCACCGGGAACGTATTGTGCTGGTCGGGTTCCGCCGCGATCTCAATCTGAAAGGCGATTTTACCCTGCGCGATATTCCGTCGTTGTATCCGGCGCGCCGTCCGTCCGTGGCCGATCTTCTTGAGCCCGCGGTGGACGCGAAATTTATCCTGACGCCAGTGCTCTGGAAGTACCTCTATCGCTATGCCAAAAAACATCAGGCAAAAGGCAACGGTTTTGGTTTTGGCATGGTCAACCCGAACGATCCGCACTGTGTGACCCGCACCCTGTCCGCGCGCTATTACAAAGACGGTGCAGAGATCCTGATCGACCGGGGCTGGGATAAGGCGTTAGGTGAGAAAGATTTCGACAACCCTGAAAACCAGCGCCATCGTCCACGTCGCTTAACCCCACGCGAATGCGCGCGGTTAATGGGGTTTGAGACGCCGCAGGGTTACAGCTTCCGCATTCCGGTCTCTGATACCCAGGCGTACCGACAGTTTGGCAACTCCGTGGTGGTTCCCGCCTTTGCGGCAGTGGCAAAACTGTTGGCTTCACGCATTCAACAGGCGGTTGCCCTGCGCCAGAGTGAGGCCGTCAATGACGGATGTGCACAATAGGGCGACGCGCAGTAAAAACATGCGTGCCATCGGCACGCGTGATACGGTGATTGAGAAACGCCTGGCCGCGTTACTGACCGAAGCGGGTTTTGACTTTCGGGTGCAGGATGCCTCACTTGCCGGGCGTCCTGATTTCGTTATCGACGCCTATGGGTGCATTATCTTTACCCACGGCTGCTTCTGGCACCGGCACAATTGTTACCTGTTCAAAGTCCCGGCCACGCGCACCGATTTCTGGCTGGAGAAGATTGGCAAGAACGTCCTGCGTGACCAGCGCGATATCACCACGCTGGTCGAACAGGGATGGCGGGTGCTGGTGGTGTGGGAATGTGCGCTACGCGGCAGACTGAAACTGAACGATCGGGATCTGAGCGACCGGCTGGAAGAGTGGATCTGCGGCGGCGGTCAGACCGCGCAGATCGACACTCAGGGCATTCATCCGTTTACGGTTTCTCCACCTGACACGGCACCCCCTCAGGCTTAGCGGGCAGCAGGTATTTCCCCAGCGTTACCAGCACCACGGCAAACACAATCACGCCCAACGCCAGCCATTCAACCGGCGAAAGCACTTCACCGCCCAGACCCGTGCCAAGCAGTACCGCCACAACCGGGTTAACGTAGGCATAGCTGGTGGCGACCGCCGGAGAGACGTTGCGGATCAGGAACATGTACGCATTAATCGCGATGATGGAGCCAAACAGCGCCAGGTAACCCACGGCCAGGAAGCCGGACAGATCCGGCATGGCCGTCAGTGTTTCCCCCGTCAGCGTGGAGGCAATCAGCAGCACAATGCCTGCGGCAAGCATCTCAATGGCACCCGCCATCATGCCGGACGGCAGCTCAATACGTGACCCGTACACCGAGCCAAACGCCCAACTGATGGAGCCGATGAGAATAATCACGGCGCCCCACGGGTTACCGCTCAGGTTGCCGCCGCTGTTGAGCAGAATGATGCCGGCAAGTCCAATCCCAATCCCCAGCCATTCCAGCTTGCGGGTGCGGATGCCGAAAAGACGACTAAAGCAGAGCGTAAACAGTGGGACGGTGGCAACCACCACTGCGGCGATCCCGGAGGGCACGTTCTGGTGCTCTGCGACGGTGACAAAGCCGTTGCCGACGGCCAGCAGCAGCAGGCCAATCAGGGCGGCATTAAGCAGCGGGCGCAGCGGAGGGAGCTTATGCCCGCGTAACAGCAGGAAGGCCATCAGCAGGATGCCTGCCGAGAGAAAACGAACCCCCGCCATCATCAGCGGGGGCCAGCTTTCCACCCCGATGCGAATGACAAAGTAAGTTGATCCCCAGATGATATACAGCGAAAAGAGCGCTCCGATGAGCGGTAGTAGTTGCCGAAAACGCATAGTCCCTCACGACGAAATAAAAAGTTCGCTCATAGTAAACGCCAAAACTACCAGGCTGGCGAGCCCTTTAATTGTGTAGTTGCTGTGAAATTTTTGTTGACGTGATGTACCTGTTTCCGGGTGTTCGGTTTTGTTCCATACTATTCACTTAATTAGCAAAAAAAGAAGGATAGTGATTTTGGCGGGAAGTAGCTTATTAACATTGCTGGATGATATTGCCACGTTGCTGGACGACATTTCCGTAATGGGAAAACTGGCGGCGAAGAAAACAGCAGGGGTTCTGGGGGATGATTTATCGCTGAATGCCCAGCAGGTGAGTGGCGTACGGGCTAACCGCGAGTTACCGGTGGTATGGGGCGTGGCGAAAGGCTCATTCCTCAACAAGGTGATTCTGGTACCGCTGGCGCTGTTGATCAGCGCCTTTATTCCCTGGGCGATTACGCCGTTGCTGATGATTGGTGGCGCATTTTTATGCTTCGAAGGGGTAGAGAAAGTGCTGCACTCCTTCGCGGCGAGTAAGAAGAATGACACGCCAGAAGTGCGTCAGCAGCGTCTGGAAGCGCTGGCTGCACAGGATCCAAAAACCTTCGAACGCGATAAAATCAAGGGCGCCATTCGTACCGACTTTATTCTGTCGGCGGAGATCGTGGCCATTACCCTGGGGATCGTGTCTGACTCGCCGCTGCTGAATCAGGTGCTGATCCTCTCCGGGATCGCCATTCTGGTGACGGTAGGGGTTTACGGTCTGGTAGGGCTTATCGTCAAACTGGATGATATCGGCTTCTGGCTGGAGGCGAAATCGAGCGCGATAGCTAAAGGTATCGGTAAAAGCCTGCTGGTGCTTGCGCCATGGTTGATGAAGAGTCTGTCTGTCGTGGGGACGCTGGCGATGTTCCTTGTCGGCGGTGGGATTGTGGTACACGGTATTGCGCCGCTGCACCATGCGATAGAACATTTTGCGGCAGAGCAGGGTGCCGTGGTGGCGGCCATTCTGCCCACGCTGCTTAATCTGGTGCTGGGCTTTATTGTGGGGGCTATTGTGGTAGCTGCCGTGAAGCTGGTTGAAAAAATGCGCGGAACGGCGCACTAATTGTTACCTGCGCCAGGATGCAAAAAGGTCATTCCTCGTCTAAATTGAAACAGTTTCACCCTGATACAGGAGGCAGGTATGGTCTTTTTGGTCAGTGATGAAGTTAAGCCTAAGAAGGGCGGCCCACGTATGATTGTCACCGGGTATTCCAGCGGAATGGTGGAATGCCGGTGGCATGACGGTTACAGCATCAAGCGGGAAGCGTTTCGTGAAGATGAGCTTCAACCAGGTGACGGGCGGCAACAGCGTGATAAGGCTTAATCACTTAACGCCCGGCCTTGCCGGGCGTTTTTATATCAAGTATCAGGTGTAAGGAAGCGATCAGGGAGTATGTGTGCAGCGTGATACCTTTGTTGTAAGACGGTCTTTTCTGCAATGGCTGCATAAGCGTAGCAATCCGGGTGCGATTGTTAATCTCTGTTTTCTGGTGGTACTGGTTTTTTCGACTCTCCTCACCTGGCGAGAAGTGGTGGTGCTGGAAGATGCCTATATCTCAAGCCAGCGCAACCATCTGGAGACGGTGGCCACGTCGCTGGACAGACAGCTCCAGTTCAGCGTGGATAAGCTGCTGTTTTTCCGCCAGAGCATGCGCGATGCGCTCCAGACACCGCTGGCGTTTGATGTTCTGCGTGCTGCGGTGACACGCTTCAATGCAGATCGGACGCGTCCTTTCTGGCAGCTTGCCGTGGATACAAAACGCACGCTGCCCATCAACGGCGTTTCGGATGCTTTTGTTGAAAAAACCACGCTCCTCAATCGCGACAATGAACTTCTCGATAATGAAGTGTCTGCTGCGCTTGAAGTGGGGTATTTGCTCAGGCTGGCCTCGCCGGTCATGCGCAGCGAAGAGCGGGTAGTCTATGTCTCCCGGGCCGGGTTTTACCTCTCCACGGATACGCCTGCACAGAGCGCCGATATCATCCCGCGCTATTACCATCTGGTGACCCAGCCCTGGTTTACGCAGCAAACGGAACGTAACAACCGTGCGCGCGCGGTGCTGTGGTTTATCTCCACGCCGTCAACCTGGACCGGCAACGAACGCATGATCACCGCCAGCGTACCCATCTATTTTGACCATTACTGGTACGGCGTGGTGGCGATGGATTTTTCTCTCAATACCATGAAACGTCTGCTGGCCGATGCGACGGATGACCACGCGGAAGGGGAGTATCAGCTGTACGATACCCGGCTCAATATGATCGCCTCTTCTGAAGCATCCACGAGCGAGGCCAACCATTTTGATGAGCGTGAAACGGCGCAGATTGCCCATGCCATTGAGAGCGATACCGGCGGCGGGATCCGGCTTGGCAGCCGTTTTGTCAGCTGGGAGCGGCTCGATCATTTTGACGGGGTTGTCCTGCGGGTCCATACCCTGCATGAAGGCGTAAAAGGCGACTTCGGCAGCATCAGTATCGTGCTGGCGCTCCTGTGGGCGCTCTTCACCGCCATGCTGCTGATCTCCTGGCTGGTGATTCGCCGGATGGTCAGCAACATGTACACGCTCCAGCATTCGTTGCAGTGGCAGGCCTGGCACGATCCGCTCACCCGTCTGAATAACCGTGGGGCGCTGTTTGAGCGGGCAAAAGTGCTGGCGAAGCAATGTCAGGCACAGTCGCTGCCGTTATCGGTTATCCAGATCGATCTCGATTATTTTAAAAGCATCAACGACCGTTTCGGCCATCAGGCCGGAGATAAGGTGCTGTCCCATGCGGCGGGGCTGATTGCCAGCGCCCTGCGTAAGAACGACGTTGCCGGGCGCGTGGGCGGGGAAGAGTTTTGCGTGGTCCTGCCGGGTATCGGGCTGGCGGAGGCGAGAGCGGTGGCGGAACGCATTCGCTCACGCATCGACAGCAAAGAGATCCTGGTGAAAAAGAGCACGACGTTGCGTATCAGCGCGTCGATGGGGGTCAGCTGCGCGCAGGAGAAGGGAAATTACGACTTCGAACAACTGCAGTCGATTGCGGATGCCCGGCTGTATCTGGCCAAACAGCGCGGCCGCAACCAGGTGGTGTGGGACGATCAGGACAGGTAGTGATCCAGCCCTTCATGCCAGCCCGCCGGTCCTGCTTGCTGCGTGTGATACACCCGGGCAGGGTTATCGTCGCGCAGCGTGATGCCCTGGCGGTTAATGCCTTTGATCACCACCGCGAAGTCGACGCTGTCGAGCAGGGGCGCATCATTCGGGCCATCGCCCAGCCCAAGCGTTGTGGGCATCATGCCTTCCTGTTCGCGATACTGTGCAATCAGCCAGTTCACCGCCACGTCCTTACCGCAGCGGGCGTCCAGAATGTGCCAGAAGCGGGCACCCTGCAGGCATTTCAGACCGCGCTGCGCCAGCTCCTCTTCAAACTGCGCCATTTTCTCATCGGTGTCGCGCCAGATGAGCGTGACCGAGGCTTCATGTTTACGCGCAAGCGTCGAACGATAGCGGCTCAGCCCCGTCCACTCGCTGATAACCCGGTCATCCACATCGTCAAAAGTAGTGAATTTATACCCTGCCTGCAGGCGGATCTGTTCGATGAACGGGCGAATGTCACGGTGGGTCATTCCCCTGATCTGGCGCTGAGTCTTTTCCCATCGCACATCGGGTTGGATAACCGCGCCGTTCTCGGCAATGAAAGGTAAACCTTCCAGCCCCAGCTCCTGCTGGAGATCCAGCATCTCCGCCGCGGTTTTGCTGCTGCACAGGATGAGCGGTACCTGAAAATCCACCAGTTTATCCAGCCAGGGCATCGCCGGTTGCCACGCGTAGGTATGAATATCCAGCAACGAGCCATCAAGGTCGGAAAAAACCAGCAGCGTCTCCTGCAGTGAAGGCATAACGGCTCCTTATCGCAGATAACTCATTTTCTAAGAATATTCCTAAAAAATTAGGATTTCCGGAAGGGACGAAGTCGGAACCGATCCCGCCAAACCCGCATTCAGCGCACCTCGCTGCTCATAACAAAAATTCAGGTTTAAAAAACAGTATATTCGCCATGAGAATATATGCTTGTCAGCGAAAATCGTTGGGGATAGTGTGTTGAATACATCAGATTTCCTGGTGTAACGAATTTTCAAGTGCTTCTTGCATAAGCAAGTTTCATCCCGGCCATCCCCATGACCGGGATTTTTTTCGCCCTAACGATTCGCTTCAGACACGCTAAAGTCATGGATATCAAGCTCGAAGGCCTCGGCCAGTTCACGGTAGGTGTGATAATCCC
Organism: Enterobacter sp. 22466; assembly: GCF_052044775.1. NCBI lineage: Bacteria > Pseudomonadati > Pseudomonadota > Gammaproteobacteria > Enterobacterales > Enterobacteriaceae > Enterobacter > Enterobacter sp. 22466. The sequence goes on from NZ_JBQENX010000002.1 coordinate 618,688, forward strand.
TGCCGTTAACAATGACCCGGTCAGAATTATCATCCGTACGACGAACTTCTGACTCACTGATCTCATTGATGGCGGCCAGCAGGGCATCAACATCCACCTCGACCTCGCGTTTGATGGTGTCGCTGTACTCTTTGTCGGTCTTCATTACGGGGTCCTCATTCAACCGTGTCCAACGGTAAGTATAGACTGTACATACACGTCATCCTTCAAGCTGCTTCTGCGTTGGCTGCGTCTGCTCACCCCAGTCACTTACTTGAGTAAGCTCCTGGGGATTCTCAGACTTGCCGCCTTGATGCAACTTGAATGATTTAGTGTATAAAAACGCCATTCGCATCCGGTGGCGATGTGTGTTTTTACGTTTTGTTCTACACTGGCTCAAAACCACAGGAGGAACGTATGAAGGTCAACGATCGGGTCACTGTCAAAACGGATGGTGGGCCACGCCGCCCGGGGGTGGTGCTGGCAATTGAAGAGTTTAGTGAAGGCACAATGTACCTGGTATCACTGGAAGACTACCCGCTCGGCATCTGGTTCTTTAATGAACTGGGACATCCGGATGGCATCTTTGTGGAAAAAGCAGAGTAACAAGGCGTCGGGTGGCCGCTTGCGTGCCCGACAGCGCCCGTAAAAGCAAAAATCTCTGGCCAGGCCAGAGATCGTGTAGGGTACTCAAGGTCTCATGCAACTAACGCATATTGACGAAAATCCCGTTCGTCACATTATCGGTCAGGCGAACAACGTGGTAGATCACTTGCTTATTATGGGTTTTAATTTTCCTTTTAATATTTCCTTTATGTGACGAAACGGTTTTAGCTTTAATATTCATCTGGTCTGAGATTTGAATAGTTCCTTGCCCTGCCATCCACATTCGCAGCATACTTGATTCAGTTCTGCTTAATGATAGGGTGGGTAAGTTAACCGCGCCTACATTCTTAACTTCCTTATTCAAATAATCCCCCAGGATGTCATCCAGCGACTCTGGTTTTATCGATTTAGAACTGATCAATAAATTTTTACGAACCAACAAATACTCATCGAAATGGATATTTGCGATCGCCATAAAGACAATAAACAGGGTCTTAGGATGCTGATTAATGATTTGCTTAATGTGCTGACTGTTGGCTGGATCGTGTATGAAACAGTCCTCATTAATAAACACCACGCCTGGTTTGAGTTCATCACAAGCGGCTGCGAGCTCCTCAACGGTGTGTGCGTCGTTGATGTCTCTTTTTCTTACCCCTCTGCTTGCCAGGTACCCGGTTAACCCTAGCCGGGTGTAGCTGCATAAATCCATAATGATCGTTGACATGGCATACCCTCACTCAATGCGTAACGATAATTCACCATCTGCCTGAGAGCTCATAAACAGCCATACGGGATGGAAAAAATTAATAAACCTGTGAGCATGACAAAGACTTTCAGGCGGACTCACTATCCCGTAAAGTTACGTATAATTTGCCAGGAATCATCTTAAAGTAAAGTAAATATTAAGTATTGTGAGGTGGTTAGAAACAATTAAACCGCGTCAGATATATCCTGGAAGATGTTTTTCATGTTTTATTTTAGGAATATCCTCAGAAAGACAATATCAACTGTGGGGGCTATTATTTACGCGGTAGCTCGCTGACAATATCCGCTAACAGGTTGAATATCTCGCCGAATAAATGTTCACAGAAGGGAGCGATAAGGGGCATCAGCAATGACATTAATAAAATTCCGACCGTTAGCGTCAGCGGAAAACCAATGACGAACACCGACAGCTGCGGTGCCATACGGTTGAGTAACCCCAACGCCAGGTTAACGGTCAGGAGCAGGGTGATGATCGGCAGCGCCAGCATCAGCCCGTTAAGGAACACCAGCCCGGCGGCACGGGTCAGCGCCAGAAACGCGTTGCTGTTCACCGGATTTTCGCCAATCGGCAGCGTGTGGAAGGTATCCACCAGCAGGGAGATAAGCCACAGATGGCCGTTGAACGACAGGAAAAGCAGCATCGCCAGCATATCGATAATGCGCGCCAGCACCGGCATGTTGAGGTGGCTACCGGGGTCGACAAACGTGGCGAACGATAACCCCATCTGCAGGCCGATCAGTTCCCCGGCGGTGCGCACGGCGGCGAAGGCCAGCTGCATGGTAAAGCCAACCGCGACGCCAATCATCACCTGTTGCAACGCCACCCATACCGCATTGGCTGAGAAGATTGGAATATTCACCGGCGGCAGGGAAGGCGCAACGATGATGGTGATAATGATGCCCAGCCCCACCTTGACCCGCTTGGGAATCGCTTTTTCGCTCAGAATCGGGGCGGTGGTGATCAGTGCCAGAATGCGCAGCATGGGCCAGAAATAGACCCCAAGCCACTGAACCCACTGGTCGCTGGTAAAATGGAGCATCGTCGCGTCAGCCGATGATGTACGGCAGATTGGTAAACAGGTTGCGCATGTAGTCCAGCAGCAGATTCAGCATCCACGGCCCGGCAACAATGATTGCCACGAAAACGGCGATGATTTTCGGGATGAACGAGAGCGTCATTTCGTTAATCTGCGTGGCGGCCTGCAGGATACTGATAATCAGACCGGTCACCAGGGCAACAAGCAGCAGCGGCGCGGCAACGGCAATCGCGATTTTCATCGCTTCCGTGCCCATCATCATGACCGATTCTGGCGTCATTGCGCGCTCCTCAACTGTAGAAACTCTGCGCCAGCGAACTGACCAGCAGCTGCCAGCCGTCGACCAGCACAAAGAGCATGATCTTAAAGGGCAGGGCAATGGTGGCCGGCGGTACCATCATCATACCGAGCGCCATCAGCACGCTGGCGATCACCAGGTCGATAATCAGGAACGGGATAAAGATGGTAAAGCCAATCTGAAACGCGGTTTTCAGCTCGCTGGTGACGTAGGCAGGCAGCAGTATGCGCATAGGAACGGCCTCCGGACCCTGCAATTCCCCGGTATTGGAAAGGCGGGCAAAGAGAGCCAGATCCGCTTCGCGCGTCTGGCGCAGCATGAATTCACGCAGCGGCTGCGCGCCTTTCTCCAGCGCCTCCTGCATGGAGATTTTATCTTCACTGAACGGCTGGTAGGCGTCGGTATAAATCTTATCGATGACCGGCGACATGATAAAAAAGGTCAAAAACAGGGCCAGGCCCAGCAGCACCTGGTTCGGCGGGGCGGAAGGGGTACCCAGCGCATTTCGCAGCAGGCCAAAGACAATGATGATGCGGGTAAAGCTGGTCATCATCAGCAGGATCGCCGGAATAAAGGTCAGCGAGGTGATGAAGACCAGCGTCTGAACCGGGAGCGACCAGCTTTGTCCGCCGCCCGCCAGAGGGGTTGAAACCAGACCGGGCAGTTGCGCATAAACCGCAGGAGCAAACAGGCCAACGCCCGCGAGCGTCAGGGATAACAAACGGCGCATCAGGATCTCCCGGAACGCTTAAGCAAACTCTTCATGACGGACTGGAAATCCGCAGGGGCTTCTGCGCGCTCGTCACTGATAGCAGGGGCGGGCGGCAGTTTATGTAAAACGTTGACGTTAGACGCGGTGACGCCCAGCACCAGCCGCGCGTCCTCAACATCTACGATGACCACGCGCTCGCGTGGCCCCAGTGTTGTACTGGCGCTCACCTTCAGACCGCGCGTCCCGGCGGTTTTACCCGCCAGGCCAAAACGCTTCGCCAGCCAGGCGGCGATAAGAATAAAGGCAATAATACCGAGCAACGCGCCGCTCACCTGGAGCAGCGGTGAGCCGGGAACGGCAGAAGGTTGTGATACTGTTGCCTGGGTTTTCATTCTTAACGGCTCAGACGACGCATGCGCTCAGACGGGGTAATGATGTCGGTGATACGCACACCGTATTTATCGGCCACGACCACCACTTCACCCTGAGCAATCAGATACCCGTTGATCAGGATATCCAGCGGCTCACCGGCCAGACCGTCGAGGGCCACGACGGAACCCTGCGTCAGACGCAGCAGCTCTTTAATGGTCATGCGGGTGCGGCCCAGTTCAACGGTCAATTTAACCGGGATATCCATAATCAGGTCGATATCCTGCAGCGTACCGCTGACATCGCCGCCGCCTAACTGCTGGAAGACGGCATCCGCTGCACTTTTGGCCGGGGTCGCTTTTTGCTCGTTTAACGCGTCAGCCCACAGATCGTCCAGTGCTCCGCTGTTTTCATCGGACGGATTGTTCATGTCACTCATTTGGGCTGTTCCTCATTCAGCGAATTCAAAATCGGGTTGATCAAGTGCTCAACGCGTAACGCATACTGGCCGTTAATTGTGCCGTACTGACTTGTCAGCACGGGGACACCATCCACATGGGCAATAATGCGGTCGGGTTTTTCTATCGGCAAAACGTCGCCGGGTTGTAATTTCAGGATCTGGGATAACCGCAGCGGGATATCGGCGAAGCTCGCCACCAGCTCAAGCTGAGAGTGCTGAACCTGGCGCACCAGGTTTTCACGCCAGTTCTGATCTTCATGACGTGAGTTCTCCAGCGGCGGGTTGACCAGCAGCTCGCGCAGCGGTTCGATCATGCTGAACGGCAGGCAAATATTAAACTCGCCGGTCAGGTTACCGATCTCCACGTGGAACGGGGTGTTGACGACGATGTCGTTCGGAGAGGTGGTGATGTTGGTAAATTTCACCTGCATCTCAGAACGTACGTACTCCACTTCCAGCGGGTTAATCGCCTTCCACGCGTCGCTGTAAGACTCCAGCGCCAGCTTCAGCATGCGGTTAATGACGCGCTGTTCGGTGTGGGTGAATTCACGACCTTCTACTTTGGTCGGGAAACGCCCGTCGCCGCCGAACAGGTTATCCACCGCAATGAACACCAGGCTTGGGGAAAATACCACCAGCCCTGTGCCGCGCAGCGGTTTCAGATGGATCAGGTTAAGGTTGGTTGGCACCGGCAGGTTGCGGGCAAACTCATGATACGGCTGAATGCGGATCGCACCCACGGTGATATCCGGGCTACGACGCAGCAGGTTAAACAGCCCCATACGGAACTGACGTGCAAAACGTTCGTTAATGATCTCCAGCGCCTGCAGACGTTCACGTACCACGCGACGCTGGGTATTCGGGTCATAGGGACGAATATCGTTATCGCCGCCAATACCCGGTTGTGGATCATCACTCTTATCGCTGTCGCCGTTGAGCAGCGCATCGATTTCTGCCTGAGAAAGAATACTGTCGCCCATGTCGTTACCGCAGAATAAAGGCTGTATACAGAACGTCAGTGACTTCCTGCTTAGGTTGGCCGTTCACCAGCGGGGTTGCCAGCGTTTGCTTAATAGCGTCGACCAGCTTTTGCTTACCTTCATCGGTGGCAAGCGTCGAAGCGTCCTGACGAGAGAACAGCAGCAGCAGACGGCTGCGCACTTCCGGAAGGTAATCGTTCAGTCGGGAACGGGTGGCTTCATCTTTCAGGCGCAGCGTGATGCCGACATACAGCACACGATCCGCATCACCGAGGTTGACGGTGAAGGTATCCAGCGGGAAGAACACCGGTGCCGGCGGAGGTGGCAGTTCGGCTTTGGCCGCAGCAGTAGAAGGTTTCTGCTGCATGCGCCAGTAACTATAGCCCGCGGTAGCGCAGGCGGCGAGCGTGATTAACACCAGCAGCGGGATCCAGATGGAACGCTTACTTTTTTTGGTGATCGCGGAGTCAGTCATCTGATACGAGCTTCCTGTTTCGGTACAGCTTAATATGGTGATTATCCCGTGTCCGGCTGACGTCAAAGCGTGGAAAAGACGGGGATAATCACGCTACCTCTGGCGTTTAGGCGAAGATGTCTACGGCGCGGTTGCCGCTCGCAGCGGATTGCAGGGCTGCCGGGGTCGGCAGTAACTCCTCGCTCTCTTCAGTAAATCCGCCATGTTGGCCGGAACGCGACGCCTGCTGTTGCTGCTGGGACGAAGACTGCTGCTGCCCGGCAAAGCTCTCGCTGCTGACGCTACTCTGCGTAAGCTGAATGCCGTTTTCCGCCAGTGAGGTACGCAGTACCGGCAGGGCGGCTTCCAGTGCGGCACGCACGTGGCTGTGCGCAGACACCATCTGCAGCTGCGCCTGGTCATTATCCAGCTTCAGCGAAATGTGCACCTGGCCCAGATCTTCCGGGTTCAGGCGCAACTCTGCGGTTTGCTGTCCTTGCTTCGCAAACAGCGTGATGTGCTGGCTCAGGTTCTGTTGCCATTCGTGGGTGCCGAGCGGCTGACTCAGCACCGGAGCGGTGGCAACGGTTGCGGCAGGCTGCGCGGACGCATGGCTGGTAACGATCGGGGCCAGGGTGGCGGTCGGCGTTGAGGATGACGACACGCTGGCGAGATCCTGTTTCTCGGCCGCGACGGCGAGGGCTGGCGTGGCCGGTGCGCTGGCTGGCAGGGAAGGATCGACGTTTGCCGCCTGAGCCTGATACGCGGAAGCGGGCTGTGCTTTTTCCTGGCCCGTCAGCGCGCTGCTCAACGCGTGTGCACCATTTTGCGAAAGCGTTGCGGAGGTCAGGGCAGATTTCGCCGTGATCCCCACACTGCCGGTCGCCGGTGCGGTCACTGCCGTTGGCGTTTGCTGGTGTGGCAGCATGGCCATCAGCGCACTTAAGCCCGCCAGCTCTTCTTCGCTCAGCTCGGTTTTGCTGTCATCCCCGCTATTTGCCGTGGTCAACGTCTTCAGGGCATCGCCCTTTGACGCAGGCATCAGCCCGGAGACCAGCGTCTGTAGCGGCGTCGTCTGCGCTGTTTCATCGCCCGTCAGCGTGGATTGACGCGCAAGCAGATCGGCAATTTTCGCCTGCAGGGTAGACTCTTCCCCGGCGTCCTTCGCGACCTTTGACAGCTTGCTGCCCGCCGCCTTCAGGTCGGCCAATGTCAGCGGCGCATCTTTGCCCTGACCGCTGGCGTCCGTTAAGGCGCCCGCCAGCAGAGAAAGAAAGTCTTGCGCACCGTCGGTGCCTTTCCCCGTTTGCATGCCGCCTGACAGGTCGCTGTCGGTCATCAGCAGTTGTTGCAGTGTGATCATTCCGGTTTCCTCATTGATGCGCGCTGGGCAAACTCATCCATTTTTTTCTGATCCTGGCGGTTTTCCGCCAGCGTCGCTGCGGCAATCTGCCGGTCCTGTAAGGTCTGCCAGGCCTGCAGTCGCTGCTTCTTCTCGCGCCAGAAATTCAGCGCGGTGTCGACTTTTTGGGTCCATTGCTGAAGCTGCTGGCGATGCTGTTCAATCGCCTTCTCCAGCGTCTGAATAAACTGCTGATAGTTAATCCAGCGCTGGCTTCCAATGCCCTGTGTCATGTCAGTATTGAGGTTGGTGCGATACTCATGCTGATAGTCGATTAACATCTTCAACTGTTCTTCAGCCTGCTGGCACCCGCGTCGCATTGCGCCAAGCTGCAATGCGGCATCATCAACTTCTTTTTCAGCCAGATCTTTCAGCGTTGATAACGCGCTGTTTTGCGCCATGACCTTCGCCCTCCACCTGTGTTACACCTGCGGGAAAATCAGCTCCAGAGCCTGAATTGAATCTTCCCAGTCGGCGCGTTCAAAAATGCCTTGTTGCAAAAATGCCTCCAGCTGCGGCCACAGGGTAATCGCTTTGTCGAGCATGGGATCGCTGCCTTTGGCATACGCCCCCACGCTCACCAGATCGCGGTTGCGCTGGAAGCTGGAGAGCAGTTGTTTGAAGTTACGCACGCGGGCGTAGTGCTTCTCGGTTATCAGCGCCGTCATTGCGCGGCTGATGGATGCTTCAATATCAATCGCCGGATAGTGTCCGGCTTCCGCCAGCCGGCGGGATAACACGATATGACCGTCGAGGATCGCACGCGCGGAGTCGGCAATCGGGTCCTGCTGGTCGTCGCCTTCGGTCAGCACCGTATAAAACGCGGTGATGGAGCCACCGCCGCTGATGCCGTTTCCTGCGCGTTCAACCAGCGCCGGGAGTTTGGCAAAGACCGACGGCGGATAGCCTTTGGTGGCCGGTGGCTCACCGATGGCGAGGGCAATTTCACGCTGCGCCATCGCGTAACGGGTCAGGGAGTCCATGATCAGCAGCACGTGCTGACCACGGTCACGGAAATCTTCGGCGATACGGGTGGCATAGGCTGCCCCCTGCATACGCAGCAACGGCGAGACATCCGCCGGGGCGGCGATGACCACCGAGCGGGCGCGGCCTTCCGCACCCAGAATGTTTTCAATGAAGTCTTTAACTTCACGACCACGTTCACCGATCAGCCCCACGACGATCACATCGGCCTGGGTGTAACGGGCCATCATGCCGAGCAGGACCGATTTACCGACCCCTGAGCCGGCGAACAGCCCCATACGCTGGCCGCGACCGACGGTCAGCAGGGCGTTGATCGGGCGCACGCCGGTATCAAGAACATGCTCGATCGGGGTACGCTGCAGGGGGTTAAACGGCTGAGTGATCAGTGCGCCGGTTTCGGTGGTGTCCGGAGCGGGCAGGCCGTCGAGCGGTTTACCGCTGCCGTCCAGCACGCGGCCCAGCAGGGCGGGGCCGAGCGGGAGCTGCTTACCGCTTTGCAGACCATCGCCGATGATGTTTTTCGCATAGACGCGCGCGCCGGGCAGAATGCCTTCCACCTCTTCAAGCGGCATCAGGAAAAGACGCTGGCCGTTAAAGCCCACCACTTCGCTTTCCACTTCCCGCGTTTCCTGCCCATCCTGGCGCTCGATTACGCAGGTGGCCCCCAGAGGCAGCTGCAGGCCGGTGGCTTCCAGCACCAGACCGGTGGCACGGGTCAGGCGCCCATAACGACGAACAGATGGCAGTTGCGCCATCTTCGTTTCAAAGTTATCGAGCGTGTTGAGCCAGCGAGTGAGGCGTGCGGTCATCAGACGACTCCCGGTGCCGCCAGGCGGCACAGTTCCTGCCAGCGGGTGGCGACGCTGGCATCCAGATCGCCTTCATCGGCGGAGACTTTGCATCCACCGTGATGTAGCGACGGGTCACCGCGCAGACGCCAGCCGTGCAGGCTCAGGGTGGCACCCAGGCTCTCTTCCACGCGCTGAAGATCGTCCGGGTGAACCCGCAGCTGCGGTTTCCCGCTGAACAACGGCTCTTGCTGCAACAGGCCCTGAATTTGTTTGATCAGCGCCGAATTATCGACCACCGGCGTCTGACCGATCACCTGACGGGCTGCTTCCAGCGCCATCTGCATCAACCGGGAAGCAATCACGCTGTCCAGCGCATCCAGGGTGTGCTGGAACTCGCTGACCAGCTGCTGCATACGGGCATGGAGAGGCGCCTGTTGCTGGCGCGCCTGCTCAATACCCTGTTCTAACCCTTTCGCCAGACCTTCCTGATAACCCTGGTCATGGCCTTTCTGTCGGCCTTCGTTCAGACCTGCATTAAAACCCTGCTCATGCGCCTGCATTTGTAACTGCGCCAGCATCTGCGTGCGCTGTTCTTCTTCGCTCAGTTCAGGCACCTCGATGTCGGTGTCGCCCTCCTCGGGCGACACGACGACAGCCGGGGTGAATTCAGAGAGGGCAGGGGCCAGATCGTCAGGCGTCCAGCGCTTCCACGGCAGCTCATTAGACATAGGTGTCGTCTCCGCTGCCAATTACCATCTCGCCGGTTTCTGCCAGACGACGAACGATGAGCAGGATCGCTTTCTGTTCGTTTTCCACCTGAGACAGACGCACCGGGCCACGGTTGGCAAGGTCGTCGCGCAGGATATCTGCCGCACGCTGCGACATGTTGCGCAGGAACTTCTCGCGCAGCGGCTGTTCGGCACCCTTGAGGGCGATAAGCAGCGACTCGGAGTCCACTTCCTGGAGCAGGCGCTGGATACTGCGATCGTCCACTTCGACCAGGTTTTCGAACAGGAACATCTCGTCGATAATTTTCTGCGCCAGTTCGCCGTCGAATTCGCGAACCGCCGAAATAACCGCCTCTTCCTGCTGGGTTTTCATCAGGTTGATGATTTCCGCCGCCGTTCTCACGCCGCCCATTTTGCTGCGCTTGAGGTTCTGACCGTCGAGCAGGTTGTTCAGCACCTCGGTCAGCTCCGCCAGCGCCGCTGGCTGAACACCGCCGAAGGTGGCGATACGCAGCATCACATCGTGACGCAGGCGCTCTTCGAACAGGGCCAGAATATCGGCCGCCTGACCCCGTTTGAGGTGGACAAGAATGGTGGCGATAATCTGCGGGTGCTCGTCGCGAATAAGGTCGGCGGCACTCTGCGGCTCCATAAAGTTGAGCGTTTCGATCCCGCTGGCGGTATCGCGCGTTTCGAGAATATCTTCCAGCAGGCTGGCGGCACGCTCTTCGCCCAGTGCCTTGACCAGCACGGAGCGCAGGTAGTCGTTGGCGTTGACGTTGAGCGCTGCAAACTGTTCGGCTTCCTGCTCAAACTCCGACAACACTTCGGTCAGCTGTTTGTTGGAGATCTGACGCACGTTGGCCATGGCCGCACTCAGAATTTGTACTTCTCGCTGGGAGAGGTGTTTAAACACCTCTGCCGCACGATCTTCGCCAATGGTCATCAGCAGGATGACGCTTTTATCGGTGCCCGTAAGCGTATTACTCATGTTCGTTACCCATCCACTGGCGGATGACCAGCGCCACGACGCGCGGATCGTTATCTGACATTTCGCGAATGCGCTGGCTCATGACCTCAGCGCCCATGCGCTGGTTAGCACGACGCTGCTGCATCTGTTCGTCTTTACTGAGGCGAACTTCAACCGCTTCTTCCACTTCCTGACGCGCGTTAATCTGTTCGCGAGCCGCTTTCTCGGCTTCTGCACGACGCTGCAGCTGAGGACGGACGCCCTTACGCCACAGCAGCCAGGCGACAATCAGCACCAGCAGCCAGCGACCTGCGGACATCAGCTGATCGATAAACGCCTGCTGTTGCCAGAACGGCAGCTCACCGCCGGTCTCATCCACCGCGTTGAACGGTGAATTCACCACATTGAGGCTATCGCCACGCTTCTCGGAGTAACCCATGGCTTCACGGGTCAGGTCTTCGATCTGCTTCATCTGCTCAGCTGTCAGCGGCAGCGGTTTGCCATTGGGCAGCGTTTTGTAGTTCACCACCACGGCCACCGACAGACGCTGAATATCACCCACGTTCAGTTTCGTGTGGCGGATAGTCCGATCAACTTCGTAGTTGGTGGTTTCGTTACGGCTGCTGGTACGTGGACCGGCATTGCTGGCCGTCGAGGTGGTGGTCTGCTGATTTTGCTGACCGTTCTGCTGGTTGGCTGGCGGCGTAGAAATAGGCGCCGCGTTAGCCGGGGCAGGCTGGTTAGAGAGTGCGCCCGGCACGCCGCCTGGGTATGCACCGCCAACCTGTTCGTTTTCGTTAACCTGACGTGAACGCATCACCGCCTGAGCCGGATCGCCGTTCGGGCTGTACTGCTCTTCGGTCTGTTCTTTATTAGAGAAGTCGATCTGCGCGGTGACCTGCGCATGCACGTTGCTGTTACCCACGACCGGGCCGAGGATCGCTTCGATACGGCGCTGGAGGCGCGCTTCCACATCGGCGGCGTATTTCAGCTGCGCGTCATTCAGATCGCGACCGGCGGTATTGCTTTGGGTCAGCAGATGACCACTCTGATCCACCAGCGTCACATTACCCGGCGGTAAACCGGCGACGGCGCTGGAGACTAAATGTGTGACCGCGCTGATCTGCCCTTCGTCCAGCGCACGGCCTGGCTCAAGGTTGACGGTGACGGAGGCAGACGGGGATTTCTGTTCGCGCACAAACAGCGACGGCTTAGGCATGGCCAGATGCACGCGGGCGCTCTTCACCGGACCTAATGTTTCAATGGTACGGGCCAGTTCACCTTCCAGCGCACGCTGGTAGTTCACCTGCTCGCTGAACTGGCTGATACCGAATTTTTCCTGATCCAGCAGTTCAAAACCCACCGCGCCGCCTTTCGGCAGACCCTGCTGCGCCAGGCGCAGACGGAGTTCATGGACCTTATCCGCCGGAACCTCAAGCGCCCCCCCGTTATCGGCAAAGCGATAAGGGATGTTCATCTGGGTAAGCTGGGTGACGATGGCACCGCCATCCTGATCGGAAAGGTTACTGTAAAGCGTGCGGTAATCAGGGCTTTTCGCCCACAAGACCATCGCTACAAGGATCGCAATTGCGGCAGCGCCTGCCACGATCAACGGGATTTTAGGATTCGCGCGAAGGCGGTTCATCCACTCGAGTGATTTATTTTGTGGCGCTGTCGATGCTGTTGCAGTCATTGCGCACCTCTTAAATCCTGGTGGTTTACGTTATTCGTGTAGAGAAACAAAACTGACTCCCGGGTCGGCAAACACGACAAAAGTTCCATATTGATGGCCCAGCCATTATTTGATGATTCGTGATTTTCTATGGGTCAAATAACCTGGTTTTTTATCGCTATTTACCGCCATTATCTTATTGACAAGCTGTTAGTCTTGACCGCGTAAAAAACCATCCAGGGGAGAGTCATGGCTATACAGGGCATTGAAGGGGTTATCAGTCAGTTGCAGGCAACGGCAATGACGGCCCGTAATCAGAATGTGGCAGATCAACAGCCGACCATCAGTTTTGCCGGGCAATTGCATGCCGCGCTTGACCGTATCAGCGATACCCAGACCGCCGCGCGTACCCAGGCCGAGAAGTTCACCCTTGGTGAACCGGGTGTGGCGCTGAACGATGTGATGACCGATTTGCAAAAAGCTTCAGTGTCTCTGCAGATGGGGATCCAGGTGCGTAATAAGTTGGTGTCTGCGTATCAGGAAGTGATGGGCATGCAGGTTTAGGTTATCTAACCTAATGATATTTATTATTAATAATCATCCGATCCCACAGCGTGGGGCATGGATGGGGCAAACTCACTCAATTTCTGATTGAGGATGAGTACCTGGTCCTGGTTATTTTCAGCCATCCAGGATCCGTACACCCGGTAAACCATTTGCGCGTCGGTGTGGCCCATTTGCTTCGCGATGAAGTTCGGGTTAGCACCTGCAGCTAACGACCAGCATGCATACGTATGTCGGGACTGGTATGCTCTGCGATAGCGAATCCCGGCGCGCCGCATTGCTGCCTCCCATGACTGGTTGATCGACCCCACAGCGTAATGATGCCCGGCACGGCCATTACGAGATGCGATCTGCGGGTTGAACACGAACGTGCACGGATGCACATCAGTACGTCCATACTCTCGCAGTTTCACCTCAACCTGATACTGCTTACCCAGGCGTGTTAGTTCTGCCTGGCTCTTCAGCACGTCGATAGCTGGCTGAATAAGGTTGATGATGCGGTCCGTTCCGGCCTCCGTCTTCGGGAGGGTGAACTCCTTCGTTAACGTGTGGTTCCGGCGGATCATCATTGTACCCGCTTTCAGGTCGATATCTTCCCAGGCCAGCGACACAAGCTCTCCGTGGCGCACGCCGGTGTACACGGCCAGCGACCACATGTTTTTCAGCTGCTGGTGGGCGCAGGCATTAATCATCCTGACGAACTCCTCACGCGTCAGCGGGTCTGGCTCGCATCGAGAACGCTTAAGCATGGCGATCCCGGTAAACGGATTCACCCGGACATACCCGCTGTCGGCGGCAAACTTAAACATCCCGCCCATGATCTTCATGTAGTTGTTGACCGTTCTGACAGAGCGGCCTTTAACCGGCGTTTTCTGTCCTGCCTTCAGGGTGTGATAACCGGTCAGCAATTCCTTTCTTATAAACAGCAGGTCTTCTTGCGTCACCGCAGATACCAGCCTGTCCCCACCAATCCTGGGCACCATGTTGCGCACTATAGATGTATAGCGTGACATCGCATTGGTGCTGATCTCCATACGCTTCAGCTCAAGCCACTTGTTCGCCAGCTCCACCACGGTGATTTCCTTGCTCTCCACCCCAAACCTTTTCAGGTTAGGCGAGTCAGGGAACTGCGCGGCATAGTTGAAGTTGCCGGTCTTAATCGAAAAGCACACCGACGCGCGCAGCTCGCCAGCGACATTTCTGTTTTTTGGTGTATCAGGCACACCGAGGCTTTCACGCACCCGGCTGCCTTTATAGATGAACCATATGCGGAGCGTACCGCCGTGGTTCTCCACGCCTGTTGGGTATGCTGACTTAGCCATTGTTCCCTCCTGACGTCCAAGAGCCCGCTAAGCATAAACGGATCCTCATTGGCGCGCACCTGGCTGTTTCTTTTTCAGACTCTCAACCCACTGGTCGATCGCCTTGTGGTTATACAAGCACTCGCTGTTTTCCTTTGGGATGCTGTCAGGCGACATATGGACGTACTCCCTGCCGCAGAGCCAGCTTTTTTTACGGGCCCGCGCTATCGTTCCCGGGCGGAGCCCTGTCATTTTCACAAGCAGGTCTTCTGTCACCCATTCACTTGGCACGATTTGAATAATTTCGCTCATGATCGCTCCTATGACATCGTTTTATAAAATTGCGGCTGGTCTGGTGTGGCCGCACGAAGTTCGTATTCGTAATGGATCTGATAAGTGCCGCCATCCCAAGCGACATAAACCCGGGCCTTATCGTTTTCCGGCTCCAGCAAGCTTTCTATTCTTCCTCTGATCCCGCCGGTCTTCTTCTGGACTAATGCGCCCACATTAAAAGCAGCCATTGCACACCTTCCGGTTCGTGAAGAAATGAGATGAGAGCACCCAGCGCCATAAGTGCAGCGATGAGCCAGGTCATGGGGTTTGAATGCATGGTTAACTTCCAAAAAGAAGCCCGGCGCTGGGCCGGGCAAAATGGATGACGTTGCAGTGCTTTCGCACCCAATAGCCAGCTCATAACTGGCTATCAGTTGCGTCATGGCTGTAGCTTCATCTCATCACTCCACTCAAGCCCTTCTGCGTCATTAACCTCGGATTCATCCAAAGCATCACTAAAAGACGCGGCGACAATCTTCCCACCCATAAACGACATGCCAGCGCTAACCGGTGGCTCTTTACCGTCCTCATACTCAAATACGAACGTCATCTTTCCCATAATTTCTCCTCATGCCGCACGCTGGGCGCGCAGCTTCTTCAGGTGTTCTGCTGTTTCGATTTCTTCGGCGATCCGCTCGGCCTGTGCTTTGGTCAGCGGTTCGAATTCGTGCTGAAAGCGGCCCATGCTGGCAATGCAGGTGCGACCGTTGCGGATGTAGTGGATGACTTCGTGGGTAGAGCGGAGGATTTTGCAGGGCGCGCCGTGGGGATCGGCGTACCAGGTATTAGTCTGGATTATCCTGAACATTGGGCACCACCTTAAATTCGATTACCCAGACCCAGGGGTTGGCTTTCCAACTTTCTTCGCCGTATATGGATTCCCACAGCTGCGCAAAGTTGTCATATGGAGTCCATACTTCACCGCCACTATCTGGGTCAGAATATGTTGGCCGCCATCCGGTAAGCTCCATGCCTTCAGCTTGCGCATCCTCCTGGCTGATACTATTCAACCGCTCCACCCGAACGCCGGTAACTTCCAGCAGAATGCGACAGGCTGCGCGAGGCATGTGGATAGATGGCTTCCAGCACGAACGGCCATCTTCATAGCCATCGTCATCACCCCAGGTAAAATCCCCGTCTGCTGCGTAGATAGCATGACCAGAGTAGTAACCATTACCAAAAGGCATTTCGTGAATGTCGGTGGCGGGACGGTCAGGGCTCCATGGCTGAATGCGACCGTCTTCATCCAGTTCATGGCTCACTACGCCCCACGTCTCCCGCACCCAGATGCGATCGCCGACGGCACCGAAAGGGCAGGTGTAGCCTTCATTCTCATCAGCAACGCCAAACACATCTTTCTTTGCAGGCTGCAGGTATCCGTTTTTATCGACCACGCCAGGCGTGTACCAGTGGGCGTTTAAATCCAGATCGTAACCGTTATGCGTTGGGTGGAAACCATCAGACGGCTGATCCTTCATGATGCGCCGCGTCTGCGTCTTCCTGCCGTCGAGAATGGCCCGGACCATCTCGCCGTTAAAAATCATTCCGCGCTCTTTCACTGGATCCCCCTCTGCTTATTCCTCAACTCGATCTCTTCCTGGCAACTCGCGCACGTCTGGCAGCCTCGAACGGCAGCGCGCCGCGGCTCTGGGATATCCTCGCCGCACTCCGCGCAATGCTCTGCTGATACGGCGTTGTGGTCGATGCGGTGAGCGGAAAGGGCAGCGTTACGCTGAAGCTCTTCAATCTCTGCTGCGGTATCGATGATGTCCATGGTCAATGCTCCCGGAACTGTCGGTTAATTCGGTTGAAGGTGAACGCCAGCAATAAAAAAGGCCGCGATAGCGACCTTGTGATTAGTACCTTGATATTGGCGTTATCTGTTTCTGGGTTCATATCCCCTCCATATAGGCCCGGATAAATTCAGCCGCAGCCTGTGCGTTTATGGCGTTACCATAGCCTTTGAGTCGGCCGACGCGGTTGCTGCTTGCCACTCTTGCCACCCAGGACTCGACCAGTCCCAGGCGCGCGGCAGCCCCATCAACCAGCGGGAATGTGCCGGGTTCAACTGGACGCCATTTGCCATCTCGACATAAGAGCCAGTCCGCATCTCTCCAAAAACCGTTAACCTCAAGGGCCCGGCAATCCCTGCGAAGTCCTGCAGACGCTGCTGGGTCTTGCTGCCGTCCTGTCGATACATGTTCATTGCCGCATCCACTGATGGCGATCGAGTATTGCTTGTCGTCGGTGTTACCCAGCCAGACATCTTCACCAGTCCGGCAAGATTCTCCAGCCCTCTCTTTGTTTCTGGCTGATCCTTTGTGTTCGCGACCGGCGTCGGCCAGCCAGACAGCATAGTCGCCGTCTGAATATTCATCCCGCCCTGGCGCCCAGACGTTCCCGCGCCGGTCACTGATGACGCTGTCGACGTTGGCCACCCAGTAGGCCCGCTCTCTGATGTGCGGCGCACCGATGCCCGCTGACGTAAACGGCACAAGCCCGAAGGCGTAACCCATTCCTTCCAGGTCTGATTGAACAAGGTCGAACCATGTGTTTGCGTTACCGCTTGCAACCTGTTCGCCAAAGACATGCTGAGGGCCGCACTCGCTGATGAGGTGGAAGAAGTGCGGCCAAAGGTGCCGCTCGTCAGCAAACCCATCTCCTTTGCCTGCCGCGCTGAAAGGCTGGCACGGGCAGGAGCCTGTCCAGACTGGTTTATCGTCAGGCCATCCGGCGAGCCGCAGGGAATGAGACCAGACGCCAATTCCGGCGAAGAAGTGGCACTGCGTGAATCCTCGCAGATCGTCAGGTGTGACATCTTCAATACTCCTTTCATCAACTTCGCCTGGGGCGATATGGCCGCCTGCGATTAAGTTCCGAAGCCACTGGGCAGCGAACGGGTCGATTTCGTTGTAATAAGCTGCTGGCGTCATGCGGCCTCCGTCTTAACAACATCGATGGCGCAGCCGGGCAGCAGTTCCACCGCGGCGGTGTCGCACTGATTTCCCCAGTGGTGCCAGCCCGGCGCCGCGCAGCGGCTAAATAACTCAATGCGCGGCACATCACCGTAAAGCAGCTCCAGCCGGTGGCGCACTTCCCACGGCTTTTCACTATGCGCGCCGAGCGGGCTGTAGACCACCTGCTTAATCCCGGCGTGCTTACGTTCCAGCCCGGCGCCACGGGTGGCAATCAGCAGATCTTCGGTGTTGGCCCGGGTGTGGTTTCCTCCGTTCATGCGCGTCTCGGCGTTAAGCAGATCGAGGAAGTCGTAAAAGTCGATGCATTCACCCTCGGCCAGCGCCTTGTTGATGCGAACCTCGGCGTTCTGATTCAGCTTCACCCAGGTAAAGCCCTTCATTGTGCGAACGGTAAAGCCCCAGGCCTCGGCCAGTTCAATCGCCTCCTGGTTATGCGTTCCGGTGTACCACATCGCCAGCACC
Organism: Enterobacter sp. 22466; assembly: GCF_052044775.1. Taxonomy (NCBI): domain Bacteria; kingdom Pseudomonadati; phylum Pseudomonadota; class Gammaproteobacteria; order Enterobacterales; family Enterobacteriaceae; genus Enterobacter; species Enterobacter sp. 22466. The sequence goes on from NZ_JBQENX010000002.1 coordinate 636,533, forward strand.
GCGTTTTCGGCGGCAAGCTCCCACACCGGCAGGCGCTTAATGTCGATTAGCTTCATGGTTGAGTAGTGATCGGCGGCAGCGCCGTTGCTGATGGTGTTGCCGTAAGACCAGGGCGGATCTGCGTAGATAAGAGAGTATTTTCCGGTCATGCCGCCTCCCTTCTGCGTGCCAGCAACGGCCCGTCGTGTCCTGCGTTAAAGCTTTCAACCATCGCCCGGCAACACGTCGGACAGCAGCTATAAGTCCTTTGCGGCTCTCCGTCGAATTTCCAGTAAGAGGAACGCATAGACGCGGAGAACGTGGCGCAGATATCGCAATGAAAGGCTCCCGTTTCCAGAACCCTCATTAGCTGAGGCTCGGAGAGTTCGAACTTTCTGGCGATAACCGCATGCTCAAGACCGGCATCAAGCAGGGCTTCAATCAGCTGCAGATCGTCGATGGTTAATTTCCCGCAGCGGTAAAGTCCCATGCTGCTGGCCTTCATCTGGATAGACGCTTTGGTGCGTTGTAACCTTTTGCACAGCTCATCCATGTTCATGTAAAGGTAGGTTTTTGACAAAAAGATGGCCTGAGATTCAGGCCAGGGCATTGAGTGCATATGCATTGTCATAACTACTCCTCAAGGCTTTTCGCCAAGATAACTTTGACGAGACGGTCTGCAGCAGATTTCTGCGCCGGAACGGAGGCAATGATCGTTGGCCGGTCTTTTTCGGTATTCACGCAGACACCACCCCATCGGGAAATCAAGAAGAAGTCTTCCATCTCGGAGGAGCCCGCATTACTTGCCAGACCCTCAATCATCTGGACGATATCGACTATTGAGTGGTCAGCCATCAACCGCTGAACGGCGTAGCCGAAGGCATTGATCATCACTGCGTGGAACTGAATGTAGTCACGCTTGTAGTCTGCCTGGCTGGTGCCGTGGCGAATCGCTTCGATCTGCGTCAGGGCCAACCAGGCCTCCCAGATGGATTCGATGTCGCCCATTTCCAGCTGCTTGCTGCCCGCGTTGGCAAACTTGGCCGTCGCGTCGCTAAGCGCCTTGAAGCTCACCCACAACTTACTTTTCGCCGGTACGACGTTGTGCTCGAAGTCTGTCACCTCTGCGAAGGTGTCGTGCTGAGACAGGAACGTCACCATCCCCTGTGCAACTTCATTACGCCCGTCATAGGCCATGTTGATCGCAGCGGAAGGTTTCGAGACGTTGTTATTGATATCGGAGAAGAACTGCTGGCGTGCCTTCAGCGGGAGATTATGGGTCAGCATCAGCGGGATGCTGATTGGTTCTCCATAAGTCCGGCAGAACTCAGCTAATCCGGCAGCGCGGTGCTGGCCGTCGAACAGTTTGATCACCGCATCCATAGGGAAGCGTGCGACGCCCACATTCGTATTGCCAAACTCTTCAAACTCAATATCCGCGTCGCAGTTGCCGACCAGCGGCGGGATGATGAAGGGTTCTTTATTTTGGTAAGCATTGACGAGGTACTGGTAAAACTTCTTCACTCGCGCCTGGTTAATTTCGCGTTGAGAACGCTCGAGCGTGCTGCCGTGATTGTCGGAGGCAAGTATGCGCGTCAGCGCTCGGGCAGGCGCCGTGATCATGTAAGTCGCCGTGCTACCCTGCATGCCGCGCGACGCCGGGAACTCGAAGAAATAATCGCCTACTTTGCTCATGCCGCCTCCTGCCTTTCCCGATATTCCTCAGCGAGCCGCTGCGCCTTTAATGGATTGCTGACCACTTCACCCCATGGCATTAGCCAGCCGTTATCAATGAAGGGAAGGCACAGTGTGCCAACCCTGATGTCGTCTTGAGCGTGAGTCATAGGATGGACTCCATTTCGTCGATGTAGAGGCCCCGGGCAATCAGGCGGCGACGGCGGGCGGCGCGTTCAATGCACTCCTGCCGTCGACCTTCCTGCGATTGCTCAATGGCGCGCCGGGTGAACAGCCGCGATTTACCCTGCGGTGTTACGACCTTTGGCTTCGTGACCAGGTCGAATGTCCGGTCACAGATGCCGTCCTCGTTGAGCCATTTTTCCGACTCAACGATCTGCGCAATCTGTCCGGAGCCGCGGGTAATGCCGTTGGCGACCCGGTTAAACTCGATGAGCGTTACGCCAAGCTTCTCGGCTATTTCGCTACCGGTGACCGGGCGGCCGCGCGTCTGAATCATCCAGATAACGCGCTCACGGAGGCCGGAGAATTGCCCGGTTCGCCCGGGCCGGCGATAGAAGGGTGTGCGTTTCATTTCCACTGCTCCCCGAACGTGAAGCCGATCTCCGCCAGCGCCTCGTCCATCTTCTCGATGAACTCCGGCACCATTTCGTTAAAATTGGCCATGTATTGCGGATCCCGCTCAACGACGACATGGTGAATGCCTTCGCGTTTCATGCGCGGGTCATAGTTGGCAAAGAACCAGGCCTCTTTTCCGGTAACCCACATGCTGTACTGCACCTGGGCCATGTACGCAGACTTGATGGCTTCGAAACCGCCAAGGCGGAATTTCATGAAGTCGCGGGAGGTGAACGGGCATTTCAATTCGAGGCCGAAATCGTTACTACAAAGGCCGTCAGGGGAGCACGCAGTGCGCATGCTCTCGTCACGGAACAGGATCGGAGACTCCGTGACTTTCACGTCAGTGGTGAACTCGAAAAGGGTGCGTGCGTCTTCCTCGTACTGCTTGCCCCAGGCCAGCGCCTTGGCGTTAACCTCTGGCGCCACGCCGGTGCATACCTCGGCGAGTAGGGTGTGGAAGTAGGACATTTTCATATCAGTCCACTTCTTACCCGATCTCGGCTTGGATATGACGTTGTGCACTTCAGAGGCAGTAATGACGCCGAGGCGCAGCCGGTGCCACGCCTCATCGCCCTGTTGGATATTGGTTACGTCAATGCCGGTCCGGCCGAGGATAATTTCTGGTGTCATGCTGCCGCCTTAGCCCTTTTCTGAAGGAAGCCAAACCCTTTCTGAGCCTCTTCTTCAGTGAGTTCTGACGCCTCAAGAATTTGCCGTTTGAAGATGTCGCTGCACAGTGGGAGGAAGTCTTTCTCCCAGTCTTTATCCAGGGTCGTTAAGAGATCGGTTATCGCCTGCAGCGTTTCTTCGCTTGCTGCTGGTGGAAGTGATTCTGTGGTGCTGCGCGGCGTGACGTCACGGATATCAACGTCCAGCGATTTGCCTTCCATTTCTTCGGCCGTGGGCTGCTGTCCAATCTCAGGCCATGCCTTACGCAACGCCTGGGCTTCTGCGCATTTCGCCAGCTGTCCGTATGGGCGCTTTTTCCACATCGCGTTCGGCGCCGTGGTGTCGCGGCCGCCGGTGGCGTAGTTTTCAATCCAATATTCTTTGGCGCTGAACTCGACGATCTCCCCGCTGGGCATGCGCTTGTAGACGGTGTATTTGCACCACTGAGGGAAGGTGACCTCGACACCAGTAAGCGCCTGAGTTACGTCTGGACCGAACTCTGGTTCGCGGGCACCGGCATAATCACCTGAGCGGTCCGCCTGAATGCGGTAAAGCCCGATGCCCGGCATTACCACATCGCGCCATTCGCTTTTACCCGTTCTTGAGTCTTTGACGCTCATCGGCACGAGGTGAACAGGCTTCAGCAACGGATCCAGCTGGCGGGCACGGCAGTAATCGAGCGCCATCATTACCGATTCGTCTTTGGCGCCTGGGTAGATACTGTTCTTCAGCGCGCTCCAGGTAGCGACGTCGATACCTTTTTCCGCCAGCGCGCTCGCTGTGATTGTTAATTCGTTTGCCATCGTTAATCCCCTCAAAAATTAAAACGGGCAGCCGGTACGGTGTTCCCAGTCGTATTCCGCCTGGGCGTAAGCAACTGCCGAAATGAAATCGTTGTAGGCCTCGCCAGCTTTATCGCTGCGAAGTCCTTCGTATGGGCTGGAGTCAATCGGTACGGAGAAGTGGAAGAGGCCGGACGGCTCTTTTGGCATCATGTCGATGATTTGTTGCGCCCGGTCGCCGATCCACTTCTCTTTCTCGTCGTTGAGCTGCTGATCAGCCCAGCGCCGATCTTCGATGCGGTCGTAAGTGAGGTATGCGTTCATGGTTGCCTCAGTAATGAATTTTTGCGCAGGGGATCAGGTCATCTTTCAGAGCGGTAAGCACTTCGATAGCCTGTTCGCGGGTTAAGCTGGTGTTGCTGGTGAGCGCGTTAACGATGTTGGTGCCGACCGTCTTGCGGTGCTTCACGTCGGCTTCACGTTTTGCCTGCTCATCGGCTTTGCGTTTCTCTTCGGCCAAGCGCGCTGATTCCTTCGCTTCAGCCTCGCGGCGAACCTTGTCGGCGGATTCCTGCGCCTTGCGCTGTTCTGCTGCGATAGCTTCCTGCTTCTCACGTTCCGCTTGTTCACGGGCTTCCTGCGCCAGTTTTGCAGTACGCTCCTGCGCTTCTTTAGCTTCACGCTCTGCACGTTCCTGTGTTTGCTTAGCCAGCAATTCGGCTTGCGCTTTAGCGGCGATTGCATCGGCTTCACGCTTCTGTGCTGCTGCGATTTCTGCTGCTGCCTTCTCGTCCGCTTCGCGTTTGGCTTTCTCTGCCGCCTGACGTTTCAACTCTTCTTCACGAGCAATGCGCTGGCGTTCTGCTTCTTCTGCTTTTTCTTTTGCATCGCGGTCGAAAGCGTCATTCATCAGCAGAGCCATTTCGTGGTCCGCTTCAAACTTGGCCGCCAGCTCCTGATCGAACTTTATGTTCATTTCCAGCGCTTCGGCGTGCAGCGCGTTCATGGCTTCTTCAGCCTTGATGCGTTCCTGCTCGGCTTCCCATTCGGTGAGTGGTTTGCGCACTTCATCCTTCAGCGCGTCCAGCCGCTCACGCACAATGCGGCGGCTTTCGTCGATCTGCTTAGGCAGGGCTTTAAGCTCAGCAACCAGATCCTTGCCCGCGTTGTCGATATACGTTTTTGAGCGCGCTACCTTATGCGCCATGGATGCGATAGCGTCGCGGCCTTTGCGGGTCGACACATCCGGTACCAGGCTGCGAGCTTCTTTCTCGATCGCCTCAATAATCGGATCGAGCTGCTCTTTGGTGGTGAATACCGCCATTGCGTTCTGTTTCTCAATGACGACTAAGTCCGTTACTTCGCTCATGGTTTCTCCTGAAATTTGGATGTGCAGATCCCGCCCGCAGAAAGCCAGGCCGATCGGTTGAATAGGGTGGTTAGTGCTGGATAGGGTTGCCGTGACCGTCCAGAAGGACGTCAATCACGCAGTCACTGAGGCGGATGATTTCGGCGTCAGTGTGCAGGTACACCCATTTGCGCTCCTGAATGACCGCTGAGACGCGATAGGTTCGGCCTTCATGCAATGCCATCATGCCAGGAGTGACGCACTGGCGAATGAGCGGGGTGGTGCCGTAGTGATGCATCATACCTTCACCTCAACCTGTTCCAGGAGGCCAGCGATATGCATCTGACAGCGATTCAGAGTCATCTTGTCGCGTGGTGCCGATACCGACGTCAGCTGCCACTCGTTATCGTTGATCTTTTTGGCTGTGTACTGCTTGCCGTTGTGGGTGACTTTCATGATGCAACCTTAAGAGCCTCTTCGGCTTCTTTGATGCGTGCTGCGGTGCCAGCATTTGGAGCGATTTCATTAAGGTGACGGGCGTCTTCTAAAAGCTTTGCGATTATCTCTTTCAGGTCTGGCATAAATCCTCTTGGCCTTATCGCGGCGAACGGAACGGTTAATACAAGACTTCAACGCATTTATTCAGTGTTTCAATGGGCGGTGGATGGCCGCCGGTTTCATAACTGAGCCGCCTCGATGAAGCGACTGAGGTATGAAAAAACCCGCCGGAGCGGGTCTTATGGTTCATCAATTTCAAGCTGAACAGTCAGGCCAGCGGCAACAGCTTCTGGCATTAGCTCTTCGAGCGTTTTCTGATCTGCCTGCCATTGCCTGCGGAGAATCGAAATACTTTCCCTGACGCATAACTGGCGCCGCCTGAGTGCTTTAACAGTTTCCGCCAACTGCTCCTTATCCATTGCCTTACCCTCTGTCGTTACCCGCTGATGCGGGAGAAATGCTTTGTGATTCAGCACAGCCCACTCAGCTTCGAATGGACTGGAATAAATCTTTTTTCGCTTTGCCATAATTGCCGCTCTTCCTGAGCCCGCCTATGGTCCGACGCATGGTTTACTGTCGCGCCGTTCGACTGACCGAATCTCCACTCCGCCGCTGGCTAACTTCGCTCAGCTGTCGATGTTTCGTTTCGATGGATTAAAGATACAGATAAAACTGTATTATCGTCAACAGACAAAACTGTATTTAATGGCGTGAGAAACATATGTTTCTGTATTTATGAGTAATTTATTTTGTAAGGACGAAAAAAAACCGGCGTTAGCCGGTTTGATTAGACGTTTGAAAGGGGGTTTTAGCGTTTGCGGCGGTAAATACGGTGCTCAATCATTACACCGATAATGGTTAAAGGCTGGTGATCGCTGTTAATGACAGGGTAGTCGTCATTGAGTGGGACCAGTTCAAAGTGCTGGCAGCCGAGAGGGTCTACCCATGTCGGGCGGTATTTTTTGAAGGTTGCCTGTGTTCCGCCGTTCTTCGCAACAACAAATTCCCCAGGCGTGGGTTCTACCTCAGGGTCGACAATAATAACGTCACCAGCCTTAAAATCTGGTTCCATTGAGTCGCCTTCAATACGCAACGCAAAGGTGTGCTGGGACACATCCAGATCAGTAAGTATGTATTCAAGGCTGCCATCGAAAGCCTCGATAGGGTTTTTCTCAGCCAAGGCTCCTGCCTGTACGTAGCTTATCAACGGAACTCTCCTGCTGTTGATCTCTGCCATCGGCATAAACGCGCCGCCGTTCATTAGCCAATCGGCGTCGCATTTAAGCGCCTTGGCTATTCCAATTATATTACGTGGCTTGAGAGTTTTCCCATCTTCAATGCTCTGCCATGACTGCTGCCGAATACCGGCCTTCTCAGCAGCTTCTGTCTGGGTTAATCCCAGCTCAATTCTTTTTTGTTTAACGCGATCCGCAAGGCTCATAAATCCCTCTCTCTGTATGCCTTGATAGTCACAGTTAAAACTGTAATTGACAAACAGAAATAACTGTCACAGAATACAGATAAAACTGTGGAGGTGATATGGAAACAATATCTCAACGCCTCAAGCAAAAACGTGAAGAGATGAATCTGTCTCAGGACCAGTTAGCAAAACTGGCTGGCATGAAACAGCAATCACTTCAGGCCATCGAGGCCGGGACTACTAAGCGTCCACGTTATTTGGTTGAGCTGGCTCGGGCTCTCAAGTGTGAACCTGAATGGCTTCTTTTTGGCGATGAGCCGAATAAAACAACAGCCGCTTAACGGCGGCTCTAACCACGAAAGGGAAAGCAATGCATTCACTTGCGTATCAACACAATACCGGAATACACCCGGGAGCGGTGATAAACCGCGCTCAACCTAAGGCGGCGCCAGGCCACGAAAAGATCCGCGATGCGGTCCGTGCATGGTCGTCGGCGCTGGACAATCAGGACGTCGTTTCGGCGCTGATCATCAACGAATACCGGGAGCAGGGCGGGACCGCCATCAGCTTCCCGGAAGATATCAGCCGGGCGCGCCAGAAACTATTTCGCTTCCTGGATAACCGTTTCGACTCAGAGCAGTACCGCGAGAACGTGCGCCAGCTGACACCCGCAATCATGGCGGTCCTGCCGGTTGAGTATCGCACTCGCCTGATCGGTGCCGATTGCAAAATGTCTCGCCTGGCTGAGGCCGAGAAAGAACTCGCAGAGGCTAAACAGGCCGTCCTGCTGGACGCTCCAGAGCATCAGAAGCTGAAAGAGGTAAGCGAGGGTATAGCGTCGCTGTTCCGTCTCATGCCTGAGCAGGTAGGCCCACTGATGACGATGGTCACTTCGATGCTGGGGGTTATGTGAGAACTACAGAAATGGCGAAAGCCGGTCTGCGCGAACAGAACCGACTTTCTGGTGCAAAAACGAGAGTAGTTGCAGGAGGAATAATGGCAAAAAATCCACGCTATTACCATACCGCTATACATAAAAACATAACCCGCGACCGCTTCATCCGCTCGGTTAACCCGATTGTGGCAGAGAAGATGCGCGCCATTCTTGAAGAACTGAAACGTAAGGAGAGTGGCCGTGGGTAACGTATCCAATTTAGCCGAAGCCAGAGAGGCCAGAAGGCTCCAGAAACCGCGCACGAATGACGGTAAGGGGTTTGCCTTGCTGCACCGTAAAATTATGGATGTGCCGTTCTACAAGGACGCTGAGGCGGCTCATTTATGGGTTCACCTGCTCCTGCGCGCTAATCACGAACAGACAATGGTTTCGACTGATGTTGGCGATGTGATCTGCGAACGCGGAGAGTTCATTACCGGTCGTAACACACTGGCAATGGAAACGGGGTTGACCGCTGATCGCGTTAAATCACTGCTCCGTAAATTCCAGAACCTGGGCATGATCACCACCAAATCGAACAACCGTTTTACTGTTCTAAAAGTGGTCAAATATGACGAATATCAGTCAAATTTTTGTCCAGCCGATGTCCAGCCAGTGTCCAGCGCAAACGCAGTTATATCAATGCCTGTGGAGGTGGAGTGTCCAGCCGATGTCCAGCCAGTGTCCACAGATAACAATATATTAAATAACTTACTACCTAACGGTAGTAAGTATGTCGCAAATGACCAGAAACCCGCTGAAGAGAAAAAGTCCCGTCTGTCATGCGATGAAGTATGGCAATGCCTGAAAGACGAACTGCCTGAAGCCCGGGGATGGAGATGCCTCACTGATGAACGACGCAATCTGATCCGCACCTTCTGGGGTAAGGCTAACAAGATTGCCCGCAACCTGGACGGCAAGCCGATGGATATGGACGGTTTCAGAAGCTATCTGCGCTACATCGCTCAGAACTGCCGCTGGATGCTTGAAGACCGACCAGACCATAAATCCGGGAAGACCTGGCGCCGAATGAAATTCGATAAGTTCCTGACCGAAAAGCTCTACATCGAAGTGCGCGAGGGGGATCGTGATGACCGCTGAATTCATGGTTGTACCACAAAACCTCGAAGCAGAGCAGAGCGTTATCGGTGGCCTGCTGCTAGATGATGACAACAGCGAGCGAGTCCAGAAGGTTCTGGCGATGCTCAAGCCTGAGTCGTTCTACAGCCGACCTCACCAGCTGATCTTTGCCGAGATGCGCCAGATGTTCCGAGACAACAAGCCAGTCGATGGTCTGACACTGTTCGACTCGCTCGAAGGTAAAGGGCTCGCGGAGCAGGTAGGTGGCTTTGCTTACCTGGCGGAGATTGCCAAGAACACTCCCAGTGCTGCAAACATCGTGGCATACGCTGCATCAGTCCGGGAAGCCGCAATGGAGCGCTACGGTATCAACCGCCTGACCGAAGCTACTGAACTGCTGTATTCCCGCAACGGCATGAGCGCTACGCAGAAGTACGAGGCCATTCAGGGTATTTTCACCCAGCTCGCAGACCATTCAAAAACCGGCAGTCGCCGTGGTTTGCGTTCGTTCGGCGAGGTTATGGATGACTGGGTTGCGGATCTGGAGAAGCGATTTGACCCTTCAGGCGAACAGCGCGGCATGAGTACCGGCATCCCGTCACTCGACCGGCTGCTGGCGCCGAAAGGTCTGGTTAAAGGCTCTCTGTTCGTGATTGGCGCAAGGCCAAAGATGGGCAAGACAACCCTGTACGGACAGATGGCGATCAACTGCGCGGTTCGTGAGAAAAAGCCAGCGCTGATGTTCAGCCTCGAAATGCCTGGAGACCAGATCCTTGAAAAGCTGGTTGGTCAGAAGTCGGGCATTAACCCGAGCATTTTTTACATGCCCGCTACGGATGACGCCGATGACCAGTACCAGGGCGACTACGACGGCGACTTTAAGAAGGCGATCGCCACAGCTGGGAGACTGAGTGAAATCGACATGCTGTACATCGACGACACTCCTGGCCTGTCACTGGCGCATATCGTTACCGAATGCCGTCGAATTAAGCGCGAGAAAGGCTGCGTAGGCATGATTCTGGTTGACTACCTAACATTGATGACCGCCGAAAAAGCAGACCGTAATGACCTGGCCTACGGGATGATCACAAAAGGGTTGAAGAACCTCGCCAAAGAGCTTGGCTGCGTCGTCGTGCTGCTGACCCAGCTCAACCGCGAACTGGAGAAGCGAGTGAATAAACGCCCGTTACCGAGCGATTCCCGCGACACAGGACAGATTGAGCAGGACTGCGACTACTGGGTTGGCATCCACCGGGAAGGTGCTTTCGATGACAGCGTGCCGCCTGGAGAAACCGAGTTAATCCTGCGACTCAACCGCCACGGCAATACCGGCACGGTTTATTGCAATCAGATCAACGGTGCAATTTACGACACAGACCAGCAGGCCGCCGCCGCAGAACGCCGCGGGCGCGAGCAGCAGCCGAAAAAGAAAGGGGGCTTCTGATGAAAGGAAAACAGGCAATTCTGCGTTATCTCGAAACGCACCGGACCTTCACCGCGAAGGATGTGGCCACAGAGTGCGGCATGACCATCAACTGCATCACGAAGAACGCTATCGATTTGGAACGGGTCCGCAAGATTGTGCGCGTGAGCAAGGTTTGGCGAACGGTGACTTACCGTCTGGCGACGCCAGAAGAACAGGCTGGTACCGCGCGCAGCTGCGCCAACGGAATATTTCAGGAGTGCCGCAACAGCGCAGCTATGAAGCGAGTATTGATGGTTTGGGGGAGGGTAGGGGTATGAAACTGAAAATGCACACGCCGGACGGATCGCTGATTGTCGAAAGTAACCTTGTAACACAGTTCTATCCTGATTTCGAAAGCGGCGGCGAGCTGACCACCATCGAAACGGTATCGGCCACAGGAGAAACGTTCTCGGTGAAAGTTAAGCACTCGTTTATGCAGGTGACGAGCGCGCTGGCTACAGCCTGGAGCGTTGACGAGAAGGAAGCAAAAGGAGCCGCCCAATGAGCAACATCGAAAAAAAGGCGCTGCGTGAAGCGGCGGAGAAGGCGACAAAAGGTCAGTGGGTTGTTGAGTTCGACGATGAGATTTACTCCACTGACGGCGTGAACAATGAGCAAATAGCCATGGTGTTCAGTGAAAACGAAGTGCGTGATGCTGCATTCATCGCCGCTGCCAAACCCGTCACCGTGCTGGCGCTGCTGGATGAGCTGGAAGTCAAAGAGAAATATGCCAAAGACCGCGACGCTGAAAATGAAGGCCTGATGCTTACGGTTGGTCGGTTGCGCGTCGAGAGGGAAGCCGCAGAGAAGCGGATTGCTGAGCTGGAGGCGCGGACGGTGAAATTGCCTGAACTGAAAATGCTCAGTGATTACTTGGCGGAAGTCACCATGCGGGAGCGTGAAGACATTCTGGTTGGTGTTCGACTTGAACTTTTCAGGGTGCTTGAAGAAGCTGGCGTGAAGGTGGCCGCCGCAGCCGGTAAAGGAGAGGCATCATGAGCGCTATTACCAAACAATGGCTGCAGCAGAAAATTGCCGACATGGAAGCAGCCAGAGATGAAATCCCGTTCGGCCTGGACGAAGACGACAGCAACACGCTGGCGGCCCTGCGTATCGCGCTGGCATCGCTCGAAGCGGAGCCTGTAACGGAATGGACCAACGAGCAGTGCCTGGAGTTCATGTCGATAGCTTTCCGGCATGCGGAAATTAAAGGCGACCTTGAGCTGGATGATATCCGCCTGGGCGTGAAGATGGTAAATGGTAGCCGCGCCGCCGTGCTTCAGGGAGGTAAATCATGAGCTTTGAAAATTGGACTATTGAAGAATTGTTTGCGCGCTGCACTGATTATGATGATGGCAGCCTAAGCATGGACAAAGAAGAGTTTGCTGCTTTACGGCGCATGCTTCAGGGTGCCGAACCTGTAACGACGGCTAACAAGTTGCCAGAGGGTTGGGTGGCGGTGCCGGTTGAGCCGACCTATGAGATGTGTAAGGCCATGGGGTTGCCCTGGGAGAGTCCTCGATTCCCGGATCTCTATAAGGCGATGCTCGCCGCCGTTAAAAAATAGTCGTAATTTCTGCTAAAGTTTGGGCAATATAACCAGCACAGTAATTAGGGAGTAATTTATGCACGAACTATTTGTGCTGGTTTTGAGCACCTGTGCCAACCTCAGCAATATGTCAGGTTGTTCTTTGGAAGTGGTGAACTTGAACACCGAAAAAGAACCGGTGAATGTCTTTTACAGCAGGAAAGACTGTGAAGAGAGCATGAAGGGAATCATGCTAAATCATGCCCTATACCATGAAATATCAGGAAGAGAGCCATTTATGGCTAAATGCGAACAAATATTTATCTCACAAAGTTTAATGAAATAGTAGGTCGAATTAGACGCATGACAAAATTTTAAAGGAGATTAAATGGAAGATTACTTAGTTTTTGGTTTGGGTCATGAAGGTGATATCAAGAACGATGAAGCGGGTCTTGATAAGATAAGCGTGGTAACAAAGGCGGTAATGCGTTCTACCAATTCCAGCGAGCCAGTGGTCTACCCAATGACTCAGTTCAAAGAATTTAATGTTGTCAGGCAGCAAGCGTTTGATGGCGAATACTACAACATAGCATTCGACGTTTTACCCTCTCGCGATCGTGTTGATGCTGCGATTCGCAAATATCACCCAAAGAAATCATCTACCGTTTAGTAACCTTTGATTTTCTAAAATCAACCCGCCATAATCATGTCATCGGAGCCTGAACAACTCCGGTGACTTCTGCGCATTTAAGGGGACTTAAATGCGACCACAATCTGAACTCCTCACCTTGTCACAGATGCAGAAATGCACCTGCGATTTTCTGCGTTCTGCGTTACCTCTCGGAGGTGGCGTATGAAACAGCACTACTGCATCGTTAACGACACCGTTAAAGACAACCTCATCGCGTACATTCGCACCCTACCGGTAAACCCTCGCGCGCCAATGGTGGTCGAGGCCCGGGAAGAGACCCGCACCGACAAGCAAAATCGTTTGATGTGGCCGCTGCTGAAAGACCTGTCTGACCAGGTTGTCTGGCACGGCGAAAAGCTGACCCGCGAAGAGTGGAAGGACCTCATCACCGTTCTGGTGAACCAGACCCAGGACCAGGAACAGAAATCCGCGCCGGGCATCAGCGGCGGCCGCGTTTATTTCGGCGTCCGCACATCCAAATCCAGCAAGCGCTACATGGTCGACGTGATCGAGGCGATTTACTGGTTCGGCACCGATCGCGGCGTGAAGTTCTCCGAAGCATCCAGTAAGCGCATCGCCTGGGCGCAAGAGTGGAGGGCTTCCCGTGGGTAATCCTCTCGCACGCGTCATCACCAACGAAATCTTCCGCGTTCCGGCGCGCCGCAAAAGTAAGCCAGCGGTTAAGCCGTCCGACATCCCGACCTTGAAAGGCTATACCGCCCGCCTGGTGGATCAGAAATGGCTGCGTCTCGCGGCACGGAGGAATCATGCGTAAGCCATCCCGCCGTAAGTGCAAAGTATGCGGTGAATACTTCGTGCCGAAATTCCACGATATTCGGATCCGCTGGTGCAGCCCGGAACACGGCGCAATCCTCGCAATGGAAGAACGCGAGAAGGAGAAGGTGAAAGCCGCCGCTAAGCGCATCAAGGAGCAGAAAGAAGCCGAGAAGGCCGGGCGCAAACGCCGACAAGAAAAGCGCGAGTCACTCAAGTCTAAATCCCGGTGGGATAAAGAGGCTCAATCGGCCTTCAACCGCTACATCCGGATCCGGGACGAGGGGAAAGAATGCGTCAGCTGCGGCAATCCGCTCCTCGGCAAAAGCAATTACCTCACTGGTAGCGCCATTGATGCCAGTCATTACCGTTCGCGCGGCGCTGCATCACACCTCAAATTCAACGTGTTTAACGTTCACTCAGCCTGCACCCGGTGCAACCGTCAACTGAGCGGTAATGCCGTTGAGTATCGAATTCGGCTGATTGAGCGTATTGGTCTGGAGCGTGTCGAGCGGCTTGAATCTGATAACGAACCGCGCCGCTTCGATATCCCATACCTGCAGCGCATCAAATCCATTTTCACACGAAAAGCCCGCGCGCTGGAAAAACGCCGGGCCCGCCGACAGGAGGCAGCATGAACCACGCCGATTTCCTGCGGTACCAGGCAGAAAGCGTTAAGCGCGCCAACATGCCGCCAGTAGCAAAGCACAGCCAGACCAAAACTAATCAGCCACAGAAGGAAGCCGCATGAACAGTCAGCAACTGGAATACGTACGTCAGCAGCTCATTGTGGCGACCGCAGATCTGAGCGGGGCGACGAAAGGGCAGCTGGTAGCTTTCGCAGAGAACGCGCAATTTACCGCGACGGCCCGCAGTCGGGGGCGGAAGAAAATCACCGACCCGATCACCGGCCGTAAAGTTAACCCGGACGGCCCGGCGATGAGCGGCAGCCAGTCACGCGCCAAGGGTTCATCTATCGCGCTGGTGGGGCCGGTTGAGTTCGTGACCGCATCGTGGCGCCGCGCTGTGCTGTCGCTGGAAGACCATCAGAAAGCGTGGCTGCTTTGGAACTACAGCGAGAACGTTAGCTTTGAGCACCAGGTGGCGATCACCCAGTGGGCGTGGGCAGAGTTCCGGGAGCAGCTTGGAGCGAAGAAGGTGGCAGGCAAGACAATGGAGCGCCTGAAGAAACTGATATGGCTGGCGGCGCAGGACGTCAAAGCGGAGCTGGTAGGGCGTGAGCCGTACGAATATCAGGCGCTGGCGGAACTGGCGGGCGTTGCGAAATCCACCTGGACAGAAACGTATCTGCCTCACTGGCTGGCAATGCGCAACAGCTTTAAGCGGCTCGATAGCGCAGCGCTTATCTCCGTAACGCGATCACGTTCACAACAAAAGGCGACAAATTTAGATGTAAGTCTTGCAAAACCGAACTGAAACACATATATTTCATGTAAATCTGATATCGTCGCCATAGCTTTGATTGTCGACACAAAGAATTCAAGCCCGAGGTTAACGCCTTGGGCTTTTTATTTGCGGTACGCCGCACACAGAACCCGCTACCTGGGACCATTCGGCCAGAGAGCCGACATTGCCTTACCCTCATCTTCCCGGCCTGTCGCCGGGTTTTTTATTTCAGGCTCCGGGAACCATCATCGACACGCCTACTTGTTAAATCGTCCCGAGGGCCTGACCTAATCAACCAGCACCAAGCAGGTGCGAACATGAAGAAAACCACTATGCAAGACAGACCAGATACCTGGGCGGTGATGCTTGCGTGGCTTGTAAACCACAAAAACGAAGCTGGCTATTCGGTACTGGCTTTTGTCATGTCGATACTCGCTACCTCGCGCGGCGCGAAATCAAAGTGGAAAGACCGGATCGCCGGCGCAACGATGTGCGGGATCCTTTGCTTCTTTGCTCAGCCGACACTCACGGCTATATGGGCAATCTTCAACTGGAATTTTCCCCCTGAGCTTTGCTGGCCCATCTCGGCTGGCGTCGGGTATGTGGGGGTGGATTCGCTTTTCGCCTATGCGCGCCGTCGCCTTGGCCTGAATGAACCGGGAGACAAAGCAAATGCTGACCCTCAGTAAATTCCAGCAAGCAACGGGCACCAGTGCGGCACTGGCCAGTAAGTGGTTTCCAGTCGTGCTGGCTGCAATGCAGAAGTACGACATAAGCACGCCATTAAGGCAGGCGCACTTCCTCGCGCAGGTGGGGCATGAGTCATCTGGATTTATAGACACCGAAGAGAGCCTGAATTACCGATACGGCGCATTGCTTGCAATGTTCGGCAATCGAATCAGTCGGGAAGACGCTTTCAAATATGGTCGTGTTGATTCGGGCCAGAATGCTCACCCGGCCGACCAGAAAATGATTGGCAGCATCATCTACGCCAACCGGAACGGGAATGGCGATCGGAACAGCGGTGATGGATATCGTTACCGCGGGCGCGGCCTGATTCAGGTGACGGGTAAAGCGAATTACGCCGCGCTGGTGAAGCAGCTTGGCGTCGATATCGTAAAGAGCCCGGAACTACTTACTCAGCCTCAATATGCTGCTGAATCCGCAGCTGCCTGGTGGAGCAATCACGGACTTAACGCTATCGCTGACTCAGATGATGTTAGCCGCATCAGCAGAATCATCAACGGTGGTACCAACGGACTGGAGGACAGGAAAGCCCGCTTGACTAAAGCTAAGGGGGTTTTATGTTCGGGTTAATCAGTTTATTCCGCATTTTCAAAAATAATGCGCACATTCTCATTCCTTGCGCGTTCATCATACTCGTCGCTATCTGCCTGTGGGGGTTGAACGCCCGCAATCATCAGCTGACGGCGACGAACGACAGGCTGACACAACTTAACGACAGCAAGGATGTGCAGATCAACGACCTGAGGGCTAAAAATGACGATCTGGCGGGGAGCGTTAAAGAGCTTGCTGGCGCTGTTAACAGGCAAAACGTGGTCATGTCTGAGGTCGCAGAGCAAAGGGCAGAATCGGCGAAGCAGAACCGAATGCTGCAGAGCGAGATTAAGCACTACCTGGCGGCAGATAAGTGCGCTGCTGCTCCTGTTCCTGATGCCGCTGTTGAGCGGTTGCGCGCAGCAGCAGAAGCCGCCCGTGGAATACCGGGTGATAAAGCAGCCGGCCCTGAACCTGCCGGCGGACCTGACGTCGCGCATTGATGTGCCAGATCTGCCCGATAACCCTTCGTACGGTGACAGCGTTTCGATGAACGCAACACTTTACGGGATCGTCGGCCAGTGCAATTACGACAGGGCAGCGATTAGAAAACTGCAGGTGACAGATAAAGAGCCTCATCCCTGAGGTTCTGACACAGTCTCTCCTCTGGACTTTAACCGTAGCAAATTCTCACAGCCTCGCATCCGCGGGGCTTTTTTATGCGCATCGCAGCGCATTGCCAACCGAGAGCCTATAGGAAGCGAGCCTGAGATAAATCGTTATCTCTCGGGGCGGCTTATCTATGCGAACAGGCTCGCAACTTATAGGTGAATTATGAAGAAGTTGATGACTGCTGCTTTTGTATTCGTGCTGGTCTGGGGGCTGTTTGGCCTGCTGGTTTACGCAACACTACAGGGCGACCATTCACTGATGAGCATCGTCGTGGCGGCTTACTGGGCGATTATAGCTCTTGCTTGCTTCATCTCGCCTCTGTTCCTTGTGGCTGTGTTCATGGCCGGGAAGGAGAGTGACCCCATGGAGCGTGCCAAGCTGTTAATCCCTCTAAAGGACTATTACAAACGCAAGGGCGCGATCAGAAGGCTCATTGGACTTGTGACTATGGCGGCCATCTTCGTAATGCTGTCTTACTCCGGATGGGTATTCACGTCGCTGTTTTACATCCTGGCATGTGGCTTTGTAACGCTGCTCAATTCGGTCGGCAGAGACAAGTTCGAAGAACTGACAGGGCACATCGTTAAGTTGTAAGTCATTACAGAAGCTCTTCACTGAGGGGCTTCGATAATGATCTGTGTAACCCCGCAAGGATGGTGATCACATCTTGCTGACGGGTAAGCCGTAAGTGGCTAAGCACTTCTGAGAAGCAGGGCAACAGCTGCGACAAGGCAAAGAGGTAATCATGTCCGACATCTACCAAATCACGCTAACCACCCAAACAGGCGAAACCTTCACGGGCAAGATGTCACGACGTCAGCCTGAGCTGGTAAACGGCTTTGTGCCGCTGGCGACGGAAACGGGCCAGTGGCTGTATTTCGCTCCTGCTGATGTGAAGCGAGTTGAGTTCACGCCGGTGCCGGAAGAGCAGACCGAGCAGCCAGAAGAACAAACAACGGAGTAACGAATGAGCAAACCGGACTGGGAGGCCATCGAGACGGCGTACCGGGCCGGAGTGATGTCCCTCCGTGTCAACAACGGGTAAAAAGTGATCCACTAACCGTCACCACCAACGGTTTAATATTGATCCACCTTGTTTACTCAGGATTAGCTTCCGCTATAACCCCGGCCTTTCGTTTCTGCTTCAG
>NZ_JBQENX010000003.1:0-481286 GCF_052044775.1 Enterobacter sp. 22466
AGCGTTCAATCTGAGCCATGATCAAACTCTTCAATTTAAAAGTTTGATGCTCAATGAATTAAACTTCGTAATGAATTACGTGTTCACTCGTTGAGACTTGGTATTCATTTAGTGTCCGAAGACATTAAGAATCCATGTCACTTTGAGTGCCCACACAGATTGTCTGATAAATTGTTAAAGAGCAGTTGCGACGCGCTTCAGCGCTCTGTCGCGAGGTGGCGTATATTACGCTTTCCTCTTTCAGAGTCAACCCTGATTTTCAGGATTTTTCCTCTTCAACCGACCGGGTTGTTTGTGAAGTGATTCACATCCGCCGTGTCGATGGAGGCGCATTATAGGCAGCCGCCGGGGAATGACAAGCGGAAATATGCATTTTCATTTCAACCGCTCATCTTTTCACCAAAACGTCTATTTTTGGTGCTTTTTAATCGTTTCAGGCAGCTCGGCCAGACTATTAATCACCCAATCCGCTGCATTCTCTGCTTCAGGCGTCACGGGCTTGCCGGTGCGAACTAATACTTTGGTACCCACACCCGCCGCGGTTGCCGCCTGCATATCTTCCAGTTTATCGCCCACCATATAAGAAGCGGCCATATCAATATGCAGAAATTCCTGCGCCGAGATAAACATCCCCGGGTGCGGCTTACGGCAATCACAGGTCTGGCGATACTCGTCTACGGTTCCCTGCGGGTGATGCGGACAATAGTAGATGCCATCAAGATCAACACCGCGGTCAGCAAGTGACCAGTCCATCCATTCCGTCAGCGTTTCGAATTGCGCTTCGGTGAATTTGCCACGTGCAATGCCAGACTGGTTGGTGACAACCACCAGCGCATAGCCCATCTCTTTCAGCTGGCGCATGGCATCGATTACGCCTTCGATAAACTCGAACTCATCAATCTCATGGACATAACCGTGATCGACATTAATGGTGCCATCACGATCGAGAAAAATTGCGGGTACTGATTTTGCCACCGGTTTGCTCCTGAAAAAGGCATGTTCAGCTAGTATCTCATGAATCGCAGCGCAATAAAGTGCTCATCGCACAGAGTTGGATTGATTTAGACGTCTGGATGCCTTAACATCCGTTTTGTTTACGGTCATCACCCGTATCTGGCAGAAGAAAATGCCACGGCTAACTTACATACGATAAAAATAATCTAATGATTAAACTTTCCAATATCACCAAAGTGTTCCAGCAGGGGAACCGAACCATTCAGGCGCTGAACAATGTCAGCCTGCATGTTCCTGCTGGTCAGATTTATGGCGTCATTGGCGCATCGGGTGCAGGTAAAAGTACACTGATCCGTTGTGTTAACCTGCTTGAGCGCCCAACCCAGGGCAGCGTAGAAGTTGGCGGACAAGAACTGACCGCGCTCTCAGAAAAAGAACTGACTAAAGCGCGTCGCCAGATTGGCATGATCTTCCAGCACTTTAACTTACTGGCCTCACGCACGGTGTTCGGCAACGTTGCCTTACCGCTGGAGCTCGACAACACGCCGAAAGACGAGGTTAAGCGTCGCGTAACCGAACTGCTGGATCTCGTTGGTCTGGGTGATAAACATGATAGCTATCCGGCCAATCTCTCCGGCGGCCAAAAGCAGCGTGTGGCCATTGCCCGTGCGCTGGCAAGCAATCCCAAAGTGCTGCTGTGCGATGAGGCCACCAGCGCGTTAGACCCGGCCACCACACGTTCTATTCTGGAACTGCTGAAAGACATTAACCGTCGTCTCGGCCTGACGATCCTCCTTATTACGCATGAGATGGATGTCGTAAAACGCATCTGTGACTGTGTTGCCGTGATCAGCAACGGTGAACTGATAGAGCAGGACACGGTAAGTGAAGTGTTCTCGCATCCGAAGACCCCACTGGCGCAGCAATTTATTCAGTCCACACTGCATCTGGACATTCCGGAAGATTATCTGGAGCGATTGAAAACAGAACCTACGGCAGACAGCGTTCCGATGCTGCGTATGGAGTTCACCGGTCAGTCCGTCGATGCGCCGCTGCTTTCCGAAACCGCGCGCCGCTTCAATGTGAACAACAATATCATCAGCGCGCAAATGGATTACGCCGGCGGCGTGAAGTTCGGCATCATGCTGACGGAAATGCACGGCACCCAAGAAGAAACCCAGGCGGCAATTGCCTGGCTGCAAGAACATCACGTAAAAATAGAGGTACTGGGTTATGTCTGAGCCGATGATGTGGCTGCTGGTTCGCGGCGTTTGGGAAACGCTGGCAATGACCTTTGTATCCGGTTTCTTTGGTTTTGTGATTGGCCTGCCGGTCGGCGTACTGCTGTACGTAACACGTCCGGGTCAAATCATTGAGAACGCGAAGCTGTACCGCACGCTCTCTGCGCTGGTGAATATCTTCCGTTCTATCCCATTCATTATTCTGCTGGTATGGATGATTCCATTCACCCGCGTGATTGTCGGTACCTCTATCGGTCTGCAGGCGGCCATCGTTCCACTGACGGTCGGCGCTGCGCCGTTTATCGCGCGTATGGTTGAAAACGCCCTGCTGGAAATTCCAACCGGGTTGATCGAAGCCTCCCGTGCGATGGGTGCCACGCCGATGCAGATCGTACGCAAGGTTCTGCTGCCGGAAGCACTGCCAGGCCTGGTCAACGCGGCGACCATTACGCTTATCACCCTGGTGGGTTATTCCGCAATGGGCGGTGCGGTTGGCGCTGGCGGTTTAGGTCAAATTGGTTACCAATACGGCTATATTGGATATAACGCGACCGTAATGAATACCGTTCTGATATTGCTGGTAGTACTGGTTTATCTTATCCAGTTCTCTGGCGATCGCATCGTCCGGGCTGTTACGCACAAATAACGTTACACACAACACAAACTCGACGAGTTAAGGATAAAAACATGGCGTTTAAATTAAAGACCTTTGCAGCAGCAGGCGCGCTGATCGGCTCTCTGGCACTGGTGGGTTGTGGTCAGGACGAAAAAGATCCAAACCACATTAAAGTGGGCGTTATCGTGGGTGCGGAACAGCAGGTTGCTGAAACCGCTCAGAAAGTGGCAAAAGAGAAGTATGGCCTCGACGTTGAACTGGTCACCTTCAACGATTACGTTCTGCCGAACGAAGCGCTGAGCAAAGGCGATATCGACGCCAACGCCTTCCAGCACAAACCGTATCTGGATCAGCAGATCAAGGATCGCGGTTACAAACTGGTTGCTGTGGGTAACACCTTCGTTTACCCAATCGCGGGCTACTCCAAGAAAATTAAATCGCTGGACGAACTGCAGCCTGGCTCTCAGGTAGCGGTGCCAAACGATCCAACCAACCTGGGCCGTTCCCTGCTGCTGCTGCAGAAAGTGGGCCTGATCAAACTGAAAGACGGTGTTGGCCTGCTGCCGACCGTTCTCGACGTGACCGAGAACCCGAAAAATCTGAAAATTGTTGAACTGGAAGCGCCACAGCTGCCGCGCTCTCTGGACGATGCGCAGATTGCACTCGCGGTGATCAACACCACCTACGCCAGCCAGATTGGCCTGACCCCGGCAAAAGACGGTATCTTTGTTGAAGACAAAGATTCCCCGTACGTTAACCTGATCGTGACTCGCGAAGACAACAAAGACGCGGAAAACGTGAAGAAATTCGTTCAGGCTTATCAGTCTGACGAAGTTTACCAGGAAGCCAACAAAGTGTTTAACGGCGGCGCGGTTAAAGGCTGGTAATCTGACCTCAGTGTAATATCATCAAGACGGGCTTCTGCCCGTCTTGTCATTTGTGCAGTCAACTGATTCAATATCTGACGTTTTGATTATCCATTGAGGAATTATTATGCGTGCTTTACCGATCTGTCTTTTAGCACTGATGCTGAGCGGCTGTTCTATGCTAAGCAGATCTCCAGTTGAACCCGTTCAAAGCACTGCAACCCCGCCAAAAGCAGAGCCCGTGAAACCTAAAGCGCCTCGCCCTGCGCCGGTACGTATCATTACCAAAGCCGACGAACTTGTGGGCAAGCCTTTCCGTGAACTGGGTGAGGTGAGCGGTGAATCCTGTCAGGCAACCAACCAGGACTCCCCACCCAATATTCCGACAGCCCGTAAGCGTATGCAGATCAACGCGGCCAAAATGAAAGCCAACGCGGTACTGCTGCACAGCTGCGAAGTCACCAGCGGTACACCAGGTTGCTATCGTCAGGCGGTATGTATTGGTTCGGCGCTGACCATTTCGGCGAAATGAGTGCATTTCAGTTCGAACAGATAGGCGTTATCCGCTCTCCTTACAAAGAGAAGTTTGCCGTGCCACGCCAGCCAGGTCTGGTCACCAGCGGTGGCGGTGAACTTCACTTGGTTGCCCCCTATAATCAGGCCGATGCGGTACGCGGGCTCGAGGCGTTCAGCCACTTATGGGTTGTGTTTGTGTTTCACCAGACAATGGACGGTGGCTGGCGTCCCACGGTGCGCCCTCCTCGTCTTGGCGGAAATGCCAGGATGGGGGTATTCGCAACCCGTTCTACCTTTCGTCCAAACCCGATCGGCATGTCGCTGGTTGAGCTGAAGGGCATACGCTGCCAGAAAGATCAGGTGATACTGGAGTTAGGCAGCCTTGATCTGGTTGATGGCACGCCGGTTATCGACATCAAACCCTATCTGCCTTTTGCCGAAGCTTTACCGGATGCCAGGGCCAGCTATGCCCAACAAGCACCGCAGGCGGACATGCCGGTTCACTTCACGCCAGCGCTACTGACGCAACTTGGCCAACTGGAAAAGCGCTATCCCCGTTTGCGGGACTTTATCGTAGAAGTACTGGCACAGGACCCGCGTCCAGCCTACCGTAAAGAAGAGGAAGCCGGGAAAACCTACGCCGTCTGGCTGCTGGATTTTAATGTCCGCTGGCGCGTGACGGAGACCGGTTTTGAAGTGTTTGCCCTGGAACCCAGGTAATTTTCTTTTCCTCTCTTTTGGCATCTTTGCCACACTGGTAAACTAAACCACTTTTTTTGTGTCAGGCTGGTGTTTCAGCCTGTTCCAATCGTCGAAATGGAACCGTAACAACATGCGTACTAGCCAATATCTGCTCTCCACTCTGAAGGAGACACCTGCCGACGCCGAAGTCATCAGCCATCAGCTGATGCTGCGCGCCGGGATGATCCGCAAGCTGGCCTCCGGGTTGTACACCTGGCTGCCGACCGGCGTGCGCGTCCTGAAAAAAGTCGAAAACATCGTGCGTGAAGAGATGAACAACGCCGGTGCTATCGAGGTGTCCATGCCCGTGGTTCAGCCCGCTGACCTGTGGCAAGAGAGCGGCCGTTGGGAGCAATATGGCCCGGAACTGCTGCGCTTCGTTGACCGTGGCGAGCGTCCGTTCGTCCTCGGCCCGACGCATGAAGAAGTGATTACCGATCTGATTCGTAATGAGCTGAGCTCTTACAAACAGCTGCCGTTGAACTTCTTCCAGATCCAGACCAAGTTCCGTGACGAAGTTCGCCCACGTTTCGGCGTTATGCGTTCTCGCGAATTCCTGATGAAAGATGCCTACTCTTTCCATACGTCTCAGGAATCTCTGCAAGAGACCTACGACAAAATGTACGAGGCTTACAGCAAAATCTTCTCCCGCATGGGTCTGGATTTCCGTGCTGTACAGGCCGATACCGGCTCTATCGGTGGTAGCGCGTCCCATGAATTCCAGGTTCTGGCGCAGAGCGGTGAAGACGATGTGATCTTCTCTGATTCCTCTGACTACGCAGCGAACATTGAATTTGCTGAAGCACTGGCACCAAAAGAACCGCGTGCTGCGGCAACCCAGGAAATGACGCTGGTTGACACGCCGAACGCAAAAACCATTGCCGAGCTGGTTGAGCAGTTTGCGCTGCCAGTCGAAAAAACCGTTAAAACGCTGCTGGTGAAATCCACAGAAGGCAGTGCATACCCGCTGGTTGCCCTGCTGGTGCGCGGTGACCACGAGCTGAACGAAGTGAAAGCAGAGAAGCTGCCACAGGTTGCCAGCCCACTGACCTTTGCAACGGAAGCGGAAATCCGCGCCGTCGTAAACGCAGGCCCAGGTTCACTGGGTCCGGTGAATATGCCAGTGCCTGTTGTTATTGACCGCACGGTCGCTGCGATGAGCGACTTCGCCGCCGGCGCTAACATTGATGGCAAACACTACTTCGGCATCAACTGGGATCGCGATGTGGCAACGCCAGAAGTGGCGGATATCCGCAACGTCGTCGCCGGTGATCCAAGCCCGGATGGTCAGGGTACCCTGATGATTAAACGCGGCATCGAAGTGGGCCACATCTTCCAGCTGGGTGATAAATATTCCCGTGCGCTGAACGCTGCCGTTCAGGGTGAAGATGGCCGTAACCAGATCCTGACCATGGGTTGCTACGGTATCGGGGTAACGCGCGTGGTGGCTGCGGCGATTGAGCAGAACTACGACGAGCGTGGCATTGTCTGGCCGGATAACATCGCGCCGTTCCAGGTGGCGATCCTGCCAATGAACATGCACAAATCTTACCGTGTGCAGGAGCTGGCTGAGAAACTGTACGCAGAGCTGCGCGCGCAGGGTATCGAAGTGCTGATGGACGACCGTAAAGAGCGTCCGGGCGTGATGTTTGCTGATATGGAACTGATTGGTATTCCTCACACCATCGTTATCGGTGACCGTAACCTCGACAGCGACGAGATTGAATATAAATACCGTCGTAGCGGCGAAAAACAGATGATCAAGACCGGTGATATCCTTGATTACCTGGTGAAAGCCATCAAAGGTTAAATAAGAAAAACCCCGCCTGAGCGGGGTTTTTTTATGGCGCAATGACAGCGTTATTTGCTATTACAGTCTTCACCTGCCGCGAACTTCGCGTCTTTATCTGCCACCAGGGTTTTCACCAACTCGCCGCTATCCGGGTTTGGCTCCAGCGTAAAGTGACCGTCCACCGTCAGTAATACCGGCTTGCTGTCATTGCCGCGCGCGACCGCATAATCCCGCTCCAGTTGAGCGTTGTTCGCCACGCTCACCTTCTTACCTGTTGCGCAGTCTGTAAAGATGGCCGCATCAGCCATATAGAAATACATGCCCCGCATCGGCATCGGCGTGGCCGGCAGAGCCGCTTTCACCGGTGCCAGCGTATAGTTGAGCTGGGATTCAATCGGGTTGCCTTCACGGTCGAGCATCTCCATCCCCTCGCCTTTGGCGCGGAAATACGTTTTCTCACCGCTGGTATCTGTCAACACCAGCTTCTCGGCCGTGCGTGCCCATGTCCCGTAAGTCGCAAAAGAGGAGGGCTCTTTCGCGCCCTGATAACGCTGATTCATGACCCACGTACCGTCTTTTTGCAGGAACAGTGACGTCTCAATGCCTTCACAGTCGGCACAAGGCAGTACACCGCGCCAGCTCTGCTGCATTGGTTTTAATTCTTCATTCTGCGTTGGCTGCAGGACCTGCGTTTCCGAACGGTTGTTACACCCGAAAAGCGCAAAGAGCGTACTCACTGCCAGCGCTGACCATAATGTTTTTTTCACAATGAATTCCTTATGAAAATAGTGTTCCTTTTCGTCAATCCATAGGGCGACGAACTTTACCGCGTAGTGCTTTCACTGTGGATTTTTGGGCCTTCGACGACAACCGACGCTCTTTCGATGCGCGGGTTGGTCGCGTTGCCCGACGGCTTTTTTGCACCGCAGTTAATTCTTTTATCACCGCCACCAGCCTGGCAATCGCCGCTTCCCGGTTTAACTCCTGGCTACGGTACTCCTGCGCCTTGATCACAATGACACCGTCACTGGTGATCAGGTGATGACTGGCGGCGAGCAGACTTTCCTTATAATACTCTGGCAGGCTTGAGGCCCGAATGTCAAAGCGCAAATGGATAGCCGTTGAAGCCTTGTTAACATGCTGCCCTCCGGCTCCCTGAGCGCGGATGGCAGTGATCTCCAGCTCATTGTCGGGGATGCTGACGTTGCGGGACAACACAATCATGACGCAGGCTGCCACGCCGTCAAATGAATTTCCAGATTATTCTGAGAGTCAGAAAGCCAGATCGCGCCATCCTGAATCGTCGCCTGCAGCACCATCGTCCGGCTGGCGAACTCGCTCAGGTGCGCCAGTTGTTCATCATCCAGATACCAGACCGTGAGGTTTTTAAATTGTCCGCACTTGCTCTTGTTTTGCTGCCACCAGATTTCCGCAGCGCGTTGGTTATACGCGAATAGCGCCACTTCCGCAGACTGGGTACACGCCTTTTTAAGGCGACGTTCATCCGGCAGGCCGAGTTCAATCCATAAATCGATACCCAGATGATCGTTGCGCAGCCAGGCTTCTGGCTCGTCTTCTGCACTTAAGCCACGGGTAAACTGCAGACGCTCGTCGGCATATTTAATCCATGCCAGCAGGCGCAGCATCATGCGCTCCTGGGTTTCAGAGGGGTGACGCGCCAGCGTCAGTGACGCATCCAGAAACTGGTTGCGGTCAAGGTCAGCCACATTGACCACTGCTTTATAAATTGTCGCTTTCAGCGCCATGGGAGAACTCCTTTCGAATCAGGCGCACATTGTAGCGAAAACAGCGGCAAAAGGCTGTTACGCCGTGATGAATACGGCGCCATCAAGGCTCTGATATTGCTTAAATGAGTATGGTATAGTCACCTTGCTAAACCGAGTTTATCTTCGTAGGCTTAATGATATCTCACAGTAAGTCAGTGCGCTGGCGGGAGGGGATGTGAATAATTATTGTGAGCTAATTCGCAAACGGTATGCGGAAATCGCCAGCGGAGATCTGGGGTATGTCCCGGATGCGTTGGGCTGTGTATTGAAAGTGCTTAATGAAGTGGCCTCTGATGAGAGCCTTTCAGAATCGGTCAGGGAAAAAGCAGCGTATGCTGCGGCGAATTTACTGGTGAGCGATTATGTCGATGAATGATACTTATCAACCCATCAATTGTGATGACTATGACAACCTCGAACTCGCCTGCCAGCATCATTTAATACTGACGCTGGAGTTAAAAGATGGCGAAGTGTTGAAGGCGAAAGCCAGCGACCTGGTTTCACGTAAGAATGTGGAATATCTGATAGTGGAAGATGCCGGTGCGACGCGTGAGCTACGCCTGGACAAAATTGCCAGCTTCAGCCACCCGCAAATCGGCACCGTCGTGGTGAGCGAATCCTGATGTCATTAACGGGCAGCCTGGCTGCCCGTTACGCTTTCCACTCCAGACTTACACCCGTTTCTGTCCACCCCTCTTCTGTAATGAACACCCCTGCAGCCGCAATCAGCGTTTCACCGTAGAAAAGTAATGGGGTGGTATCTCGTAACCAGGGCGGCACATTGCACTCCTGCCAGATTTTTTTGAGCTTCCTTCCACCGTTACGTCCGACAATGTGCAGCATACCGCTGGCCTTAAAGCGCACGGTGACCGGTTCATCGGCTTTCGGTAAACGTACATGGCCGGGCGTCACCAGAGACAGGCTTCCGATATCACAGGGCAACACCAGCGGCTCATCATGCGACGGCCAGGCGAGCACCACGTCCGTAAGCGAGGGGATCGATTTAACCCACCAGAGCTCTCCTTTAAAGCGCCTGACGTCAAAACCGTTCAGGTGCACACACGGCGTCGCATCCTCCCGCGCCAGGGCGACTTCGTCCCAGATACATCCCAGCATGGCACGCGATGGCATTGTTGCATGGTGAGAGGCCAGCCAACGGCGCAGCAGTGCGGCCCGACGAACCGGACTCATCGCCTCCAGCGGCGCAATCGCCAGCGCCCCGTTTACGGAAATCACTTCAGCCAGTTGTTCACTCAGCAGCTCATCCAGCAGGCTCTCCTGTTCGGCACACAGCATGGCGCTTCTTGCTGTTGCGTCAGCAAAATGCGGCCAGCGTTCGGTCAGTAGCGGTACAACGCGCAGACGCAGGAAGTTACGGTCGTAGCTATCGTCCTGGTTACTTTCATCTTCGATCCAGCTCAGCTGGTATTCCCGCGCCCAGGCTTCCAGCGATGCGCGTGTCTCACCAAGCAACGGACGCAATAATTGCGTCCCGGCAAAATCAGAGCGTTCAGGCATGGCGGAGAGCCCTGCCGGGCCACTTCCCCGTTTTAGCGCCAGCAAAAAGGTTTCGCATTGATCGTCCAGGTGCTGTGCTGTGACCAGCGCTTCGCCTGGCTGTAATGCCGCGGCAAACGCAGCATAGCGCGCCTTACGCGCCTGGGCTTCAATCCCCAGCCCCTCGTTCCTGAGAATCACCCGTTCAATCACCAGCGGGATCCCCCAGGCCGAGCACACCGCTTCACAGTGCGACACCCAGGCATCGGCGTGCGGACTCAGCCCGTGATGGATATGCATCGCCCGGAGCTGAATATCAGGTTGTTGGTCGCGCCAGAGTTTGAGGCGATGAAGCAGCACAGTGGAATCCAGTCCACCGCTAAATCCCACCAGCAACTGGCGGTACGGTGAAACGGCTTGTGCAATAGCGGGTAGGGTCATAGAAAATTACACATAAAAAATGCCCGAACTGAGCGGGCATTATCACACAGGATGGCGCTTACTGCTGGTAAAGCTCCAGCGGAAGGCCGTCCGGATCGTTGAAAAAAGTAAACCGCTTATCGGTAAACGGATCGACACGAATCGCTTCGCACTTCACGCCATGCTCTTCCAGGTGTTTTACCGCACGATCAAGATCATCAACACTAAAAGCCAGATGGCGCAGGCCGCAGGCTTCCGGACGGGATGGACGCGCAGGCGGAAAAGGAAAAG
Organism: Enterobacter sp. 22466; assembly: GCF_052044775.1. Lineage (NCBI taxonomy): Bacteria > Pseudomonadati > Pseudomonadota > Gammaproteobacteria > Enterobacterales > Enterobacteriaceae > Enterobacter > Enterobacter sp. 22466. The sequence continues at coordinate 10,722 of NZ_JBQENX010000003.1, forward strand.
AAAACAGTTCAATCACATATTGTCCATTTAACGCTAAATCGCCTTTCCAGGAGTCGCGCTCCACGCGATACGCTTCGCTTAACAGCGTAAAGCCCAGAATGTCGCAGTAGAAAGCCTTACTTTTCGCGTAATCGGTGGCAATGATCGCAATATGGTGAACCTGTTTTAAACCCAGCATAGCTTCTCCTTTTTATGATCCCTGAACGTTACAACCGAAAACCCGCACCTTGCAAGCGGCTACCTTTATTTTAGGACTCGCACCCAGTAAACCCCATGCTCATCACGTTTCGCACCGTGGATATCCGTCTCGAAGCCCGGATAGTGGCGCCCGACAGAGCAGAGCATCAGCAGGAAATCGAGCACCGCCCGACTCTCTTCGGTGATCATCTCCCCTGGCATCAACAGCGGAACGCCCGGCGGATAGGGCAGGATCATGTTGGCCGATACGCGTCCAACCAGATTTTCCAGCTCAACGGTTTCCACCTCCCCTTTCACCTGGCGCTGCCAGGCGTTGTGCGGGGTCAGTTTCATCTCAGGCAAGACGTCAAACGCCTGCAGCATCAGGCGCGGCAGATCGTGCTGGCGGATCAGCTTGTGGATCCCCTGGGCCAGATCCTGTATACGCATATTGCGATAAAAGTCAGGATCTTCGGCGTAGAGATCCGGCAGCATATTCTTTACCCGCAGGTTGAGATCGTACGCACGCTTAAACTCCATCAGACCGCGCAGCAGACCCATCGCGCGGGTTTTATCAATCCCAATGCTGAACAGGAACAGCAGGTTATACGGTCCGGTCTTCTCCACCACCACGCCGCGCTCATCAAGGAATTTCGCCACCAGCGCGGCGGGAATGCCTTCATCGCTCATGTTGCCCTGTTCATCCATGCCCGGTGTCAGGATCGTCACTTTTACCGGATCGAGGAACATATGGTCGGCATCGGCATCACGGAAGCCGTGCCACTCTTCACCCGGCGCGACTGGCCAGCATTCGGCCTCGTCAATCTCATCCGGCTGCCAGATATCAAAGAACCATCCGTCAGCTTCATCTTTTAACCGCTGGACTTCTTTGCGGAAATGCAGCGCGCGCTCAACAGAACGATTGATGAGACGCTTGCCCGGATTGCCGCGCAACATCGCCGCAGCTGTTTCAATAGAGGCCACCAGCGGATAACTTGGTGAGGTGGTGGTGTGCATCATAAAGGCTTCGTTAAACGTCTCTTCGTCGTATTCACCTTTGATATGAATAAGCGAGGCCTGGGAAAACGCAGCCAGCATTTTGTGCGTCGATTGCGTTTCGAAAAACACCTTGCCCGGCACGCGTTCACCGCTCATCCCGCTTTTTCCGGCATAGATGGGGTGGAAATTGGTATAGGGAACCCACGCGGAATCAAAATGGATCGAGGGGACATCCAGCGTCTGTTTGATCCAGTTGGTGTTGTACAGCAGCCCGTCATAGGTGGAGTTGGTGATCACCGCGTGGATCGGCCAGCTTGCCCCCGGGATCGCCGCGACCTTATTTTCGATGGCTGCGTGAGTGAATTCACGGCGCGGAATTCCCCCCAGGATCCCAAGCGCGTTACGCGTGGGCGACAGCCAGAGCGGCACGACATCGCTCATCATCAGCAGATGGGCCAGCGACTTATGGCAGTTCCGGTCAATGAGTAACGTACTCCCGGCTGGGGCGGCATACATGCCGACGATTTTGTTTGACGTCGAGGTGCCGTTGGTCACCATGTAACTCTGCTCGGCACCGAAGGTACGGGCGATGTACTCTTCGGCTTCCAGATGCGGGCCGGTATGATCCAGCAACGAACCAAGCTCGGTAACCGAAATCGATACGTCGGCTTTCAGCGTGTTGCCGCCAAAGAAATCATAGAACAGACAGCCTACCGGACTTTTTTGATAGGCCGTTCCCGCCATATGGCCCGGCGTGCAAAAGGTGTACTTCCCTTCCTTCACATAGGTAAACAGCGCCCGGGTAAATGGCGGCGTGATGTTATCCAGATACTCGCCGGTATATTGCTGAATGCGGGTCGCAATATCTTCAGCCACGCCGAGGGAGTATTCGAAAAACCACAGTGCCATACGCATATCCTGGGCACTGACATCCATGGTCGAGTGGGTATTGATAAACGCATACAGCGGGAGATATTCATTCAGCTTATTGATATCGCTGCACAGCTCCAGGTCGTATTCATCCCAGTCGAAGATCACGCCACAGATACGCGGGTTATGCTCAATGAACTTCAGCAAGTCAGCGCTGTTGTGCGGCCAGATCAACTGGTAGCCGCGTGACTGCAGGGCCTGCTCCAGCTCCTTGATGGGCTCATCTTTATAAAAGACGCCGTGTGGCCCCATAATGGCAATAATATTCACGGGCTTCCTCCTTAAAAAACATTAGCTAAGCATAGCCAGGGTAAACCGCAGGTATAAAAAAAGCCGCAACAGTGTGCGGCTTTTCAGATAATTGTGTAACTTACGCGTAACCGTAGGTCATCAGACGCTGGTAACGGCGGTTGAGCAGATCATCTTTGCTCAGCACATCCAGGTCGGCCAGATCGGCCAGCAACTGCGCTTTCAGGGAAGCGGCCATCACTTCCGGCTTACGATGCGCACCACCCAGAGGCTCAGGGATGACGGTATCGATCAGCTTCAGCTCTTTCAGACGCGGGGCAATGATACCCATCGCTTCTGCAGCCAGAGGCGCTTTGTCGGCGCTCTTCCACAGAATAGAGGCACACCCTTCCGGAGAGATAACGGAATAGGTGCTGTACTGCAGCATATTCACTTTATCACCCACACCAATCGCCAGTGCACCACCGGAACCACCTTCACCGATGACGGTACAGATGACAGGCACCTTCAGGCGAGACATCTCACGCAGGTTACGTGCGATGGCTTCAGACTGACCGCGCTCTTCCGCACCCACGCCAGGGTAAGCACCCGGGGTGTCGATAAAGGTGATGATGGGCATGTTGAAACGCTCAGCCATCTCCATCAGACGCAGGGCTTTACGGTAGCCTTCTGGTGCCGGCATACCAAAGTTACGACGGATCTTCTCTTTGGTTTCACGGCCTTTCTGATGGCCAATGATCATCACCGGACGTCCATCCAGACGAGCGATACCGCCAACGATAGCTTTATCGTCAGCGTAAGCGCGGTCGCCTGCCAGTTCGTCAAATTCGTCAAACGCCAGGCGGACATAATCCAGGGTGTACGGACGCTGTGGGTGACGCGCCAATTGGGCGATCTGCCATGCGCCGAGATCGGCAAAGATTTTGCGCGTCAGTTCTACGCTTTTCTCACGCAGACGATGCACTTCTTCGTCGATGTTAATATCCAGTTTTTCATCCTGACGGCTTACCGCTGTCAGAGAATCGATTTTCGCTTCCAGCTCAGCAATCGGCTGTTCGAAATCAAGGAAATTCAGACTCATAGTATTCCTGTATTAGTCAAACTCCAGTTCCACCTGCTCCGAACCAATGAGGCCACGGAGATCGTTCAGTAAACGATCGCTCGGAGAGACACGCCACGTTGCACCAAAGCGCAACCGCGCACGTGCATCCGCCCTCTGATAGTAGAGATGTACTGGAATTGTCCCCGAGCGGTGGGGTTCCAGAGACTGACGGAGTCGGTTTAAAAGCTGGTCATCAATTTGCCTGTCCGTCAGCGAGATAGCAAGCCCGCGAGCATATTTTTCCCGGGCTTCGTCAATGTCCATCACTTCGCGGGCGGTCATTTTAAGCCCCCCGCTGAAGTCATCAAAGCTGACCTGTCCGCTGACGATAAGTATGCGGTCTTTTTCCAGCAATTGCTGGTATTTATCCAGCGCGTCGGTGAATAACATCACCTCCAGACGCCCGGAACGGTCATCCAGGGTACAGATGCCGATACGATTGCCGCGCTTGGTGACCATAACCCTTGCAGCAATCACGAGCCCCGCAGCCGTGGTGATTTTACCACGTTCTGTCGGATGCATGTCTTTCAGCCTGTAGCCTCCGACATAGCGCTCAATTTCTTTGATGTACTGGTTGATCGGGTGCCCCGTCAGGTACAAGCCTAACGTTTCACGCTCACCATCCAGCACCACCTGTTCTGGCCACGGCAGACAGCTGGCGTAAGACTGCTCGATCTGCTCTGGCTCTTCCGCCAGCACGCCGAACATGTCCGCCTGGCCAATGGCTTCCGCTTTTGCGTGCTGATCCGCGGCTTTCAGCGCGTCGCCAAGCGAGTTCATCAGCGCGGCGCGGTGCGGGCCCAGCCTGTCGAACGCACCGGACATGATCAGTTTTTCCAGCACGCGGCGGTTCAGTTTTTTGGTATCGGTACGGGCGCACAGATCAAACAGCTCGCGGAAGTAACCACCGTTATTACGCGCTTCGATGATCGCCTCGATCGGCCCTTCACCTACGCCTTTGATCGCGCCGATCCCGTACACGATCTCCCCGTCGTCGTTAACGTGGAAATGGTAAAGACCCGAGTTAATATCCGGCGGCAGGATCTTCAGCCCCATGCGCCAGCACTCATCCACCAGGCCAACCACCTTCTCGGTGTTATCCATATCGGCGGTCATTACCGCCGCCATAAATTCAGCCGGATAGTGCGCCTTCAGCCACAGGGTTTGATACGACACCAAAGCATAGGCGGCAGAGTGCGATTTGTTAAATCCATACCCGGCGAATTTCTCCACCAGGTCAAAGATTTTCATGGCCAGCTCGCCGTCAACGCCGTTTTTCTTCGCGCCATCTTCAAAAATAGAGCGCTGCTTGGCCATCTCTTCCGGCTTTTTCTTACCCATTGCACGACGCAGCATATCCGCGCCGCCGAGCGTATAGCCGGAAAGCACCTGGGCAATCTGCATAACCTGTTCCTGGTACAGGATGATGCCGTAGGTTGGCTCAAGTACCGGCTTCAGGCTTTCGTGCTGCCACTGAACGTCCGGGTAGGAAATCTCTTCCCGACCATGCTTACGGTCGATAAAGTTATCTACCATCCCCGACTGCAGCGGTCCCGGACGGAACAGCGCCACCAGTGCGATCATATCTTCGAAGCAGTCTGGCTGCAGACGCTTGATCAGATCTTTCATGCCGCGGGATTCAAGCTGGAAGACCGCGGTGGTCTCCGAGCGCTGCAACATGTCGAAACTTTTCTTGTCATCCAGTGGGATGGCCGCGATATCCAGCGGCGGCTCGCCATTCTTCTCGCGGCGGGCGTTGATCATCTCCAGCGCCCAGTTGATGATGGTGAGCGTACGCAAACCGAGGAAGTCGAACTTCACCAGCCCGGCGTATTCCACGTCGTTCTTATCAAACTGGGTAACCGGGTGCTGACCGGCTTCATCGCAGTACAGCGGCGCGAAATCGGTAATTTTGGTCGGGGCGATAACCACGCCACCCGCATGCTTACCGGCATTACGCGTGACGCCTTCCAGCTTACGCGCCATGTCGATCAGCGCTTTGACTTCTTCGTCAGCTTCGTAGATTTCCGGCAGCTGCGGCTCAGCTTCAAACGCTTTTGCCAACGTCATCCCCGGATCGGGCGGCACCAGCTTAGAGATGCGGTCTACAAAACCGTACGGATGCCCCAGCACGCGGCCCACGTCGCGGATAACCGCTTTTGCCGCCATCGTACCGAAGGTAATAATCTGCGATACCGCGTCACGGCCATACATATCCGCCACGTGCTCAATCACCTGGTCACGTTTTTCCATACAGAAGTCGACGTCGAAGTCGGGCATGGAAACACGTTCCGGGTTAAGGAAACGTTCGAACAGCAGGTCAAACTCCAGCGGATCGAGGTCTGTAATCTTAAGCGCATAGGCAACCAGTGACCCTGCACCCGAACCACGTCCCGGACCAACCGGCACGCCGTTATCCTTCGACCACTGGATAAACTCCATGACGATCAGGAAGTAGCCCGGGAAGCCCATCTGGTTAATAACCTGAAGTTCAATATCCAGGCGCTCGTCATACTCCGGACGACGCTTTTTACGCTCTTCTTCATCCGGGAAAAGGAATTCAAGACGTTCTTCCAGACCTTCTTTCGATTTCATGACCAGGAAGTCTTCTGTGGTCATTTCCCCCGTCGGGAACTGCGGCAGGAAGTACTCACCAAGACGCACGGTGACGTTGCAGCGCTTGGCGATTTCGACGCTGTTTTCCAGCGCTTCAGGAATATCAGAGAAGAGTTCGCACATCTCCTCTTCGCTACGCATGTACTGCTGAGCAGAATAATTGCGCGGGCGCTTCGGATCGTCGAGAGTGAAGCCATCATGGATCGCCACGCGAATCTCATGAGCGTCAAAATCCCCGGCTTCAAGGAAGCGTACATCGTTGGTTGCCACCACGGGCAGCCCGCGCGCTTCCGCAAGCGCCACAGCAGCATGCAGATAGCTCTCTTCATCCGGACGACCAGTGCGGATCAGCTCCAGATAGTAACGATCCGGGAAGTATTCTTCGTAGAAAGACACGCACTGATCCACCAGCGCGCTATTGCCGCGCAGCAGGCATTTGCCTACATCACCCATGCGGCCGCCGGAGATCAGCAATAACCCTTCGTTCAGCTCCGCCAGCCAGTCTCTGTCAATCCATGGTCCCAGGGCGCCGTAACCGCGCTGGTAGGCTTTGGAGATAAGCAGGGTGAGATTCTGATAGCCCGTGTTATTCATCGCTAACACGGAAATTTGCGTCATTTCGTCGCCGAGCAGTTCGCTCTGCACATGAAAATCAGCACCGACGATGGGTTTCATCCCCGCCCCGTGTGCCGTTCCGTAGAACTTCACCAGACCACACAGGTTGGTAAAATCGGTGATCGCCAGCGCAGGCATGCCCAGTGAGGCCGCCTTTTTTACCAGCGGCCCGGTTTTCGCCAGCCCATCGATCATGGAGTAGTCGCTATGCACCCGCAGGTGTACGAAACGTGGTTCAGCCATCTTCAGATTCCGCGTTACTTAATTGCTTGCGTATTGATTCAGGACACCAGTCCCAGCGCGCGTTTCACCGGGCCAAAACTGCGCCGGTGATACTCGGTTGCGCCATGTTCAGCCAGCTTTTCCAGATGGAATGCTGTTGGATACCCCTTATGCTGAGCGAAGCCATACTGAGGGTAAGTGAGATCCAGCGCGGCCATTTCAGCGTCGCGGGTCACTTTGGCAATAATAGAAGCCGCACTGATTTCCGCGACCCGGCTATCCCCTTTCACTACCGCCATGGAAGGCACGGGTAATGCAGGGCAACGGTTACCGTCAATAAGAACATACTCCGGGGCAATTTTCAGCCCCGCCACCGCACGCTGCATCGCCAGCATGGTGGCATGCAGGATGTTCAACTCGTCGATTTCATGCGGCTCGGCACGCCCAAGGCTCCAGGCCAGTGCCTTGTCCTGAATCTCATCGAATAACGCCAGTCGGCGCTTCTCAGACAGCTTTTTGGAGTCGTTCAACCCGATAATCGGACGGGCAGGATCGAGGATCACCGCCGCGGTCACGACAGCGCCCACTAACGGACCGCGCCCCACTTCATCCACACCCGCCACAAGGTGGGTGTGAGGATAAATAAATTCCATCATCTTGCTAACTCCAGCACCGCATCAGCCGCTTGCTCATCGGCATTGCAGCGGATCTGCTGATGCAGTTCGCGGAACGTATCATGCATCTGGTGGCTGGTCTTGCCGTTGGCAAGCAGCGGTAACAGCGCATCGGCCAGCGCCTGAGGCTGACACTCGTCCTGCAGAAGCTCTTTCACCAGTTCACGCCCGGCGAGCAGGTTTGGCAGCGAAACGTACTCCGTCTTCACCAGGCGTTTGGCCAGCCAGAAGGTGAACGGCTTCATGCGATAGCCCACCACCATCGGACATTTCGCCAGCATGCACTCCAGGGCTGCCGTGCCGGAGGCCAGCAACGCGGCATCGCTCGCGACCATCGCCTCACGGCCTTTTCCATCCAGCAGATGGATGTGAAGATCCGGCGCTACCTCGGCTTTAATGCGCTCAAACTGCTCACGGCGTTTGGCATTCACCAGTGGCACAACCACTTCGAGATCGGGATACGTATTACGCAGAATTTGCGCGGTTTTCAGGAAGTCCGCGCTCAGCATCTCCACTTCTGCGCCACGGCTGCCCGGCAGCAATGCCAGACAGTGCGCATCATGGGGGATCCCCAGCACGTCTCGCGCTGCGTTTTTATCCGGATCTAACGGCATCGCATCCGCCATGGTATGCCCGATAAAACGGCACGGAACATTAAATTTGTCGTAAAACGCTTTTTCGAAAGGCAGGAAAGCCAGCACCAGATGGGTTGACCGTCCGATTTTGAAAACGCGTTTCTGTCGCCACGCCCAGACGGACGGACTGACGTAATGAATGGTTTTAATGCCCTGCTTTTTCAGATTCCCTTCGAGGGTAATGTTGAAGTCAGGTGCATCAATACCGACAAAGACATCGGGTTTAAGCTCGGTGAAGCGGCGGGTAAGATCGGCGCGGATATGCAGCAGACGACGCAGCCGCCCCAGCACCTCAACGATGCCCATCACGGCCAGCTCTTCCATTTCGTACCAGGCTTCGCAGCCTTCAGCCTGCATTAGCGGGCCTGCAACGCCAACAAAGCGAGCATCAGGTACACGAGCCTTAAGCGCGCGGATAAGACCGGCACCAAGAATATCGCCGGAGGTTTCTCCGGCGACCAGGGCTATCGTAAGCGGACGACTGTCGACCATTAACGAATCAGACCCCTTGTGGAACGGTCAAAGAATTCCATGAACGCGTTCACTTCAGGGTGCTTTTCCGCCAGCTCGGCAATTTCCGGCTTCGCCTCTTCCAGCGTTTTGCCGCTACGGTACAATAATTTATACGCGTTGCGAATAGCAGTAATCGCTTCACGACTAAAGCCACGACGCTTGAGGCCTTCGATGTTCACGCCAAATGGCGTGGCATGGTTGCCCTGCGCAATTACATACGGTGGGACGTCCTGCGCCACACCGGAGCATCCGCCGACCATCACGTGTGCACCAATGATGCAGAACTGATGGACTGCGGTCATACCGCCAATAATTGCGAAGTCATCAACCGATACGTGTCCTGCCAGCGTTGCGTTGTTGGCAAGAATACAGCGGTCACCTACCGTACAGTCGTGCGCGATGTGCGCATTAACCATAAACAGGTTATCGCTGCCCACCTTCGTCAACCCACCACCCTGTACTGTTCCACGATGAATAGTGACGCTTTCGCGGATACGGTTACGATCGCCAATTTCCAGACGGGTCGACTCACCAGCATATTTTAAATCCTGGTTAACTTCGCCGATGGAGGCGAACTGATAGATCTCATTATTGCTGCCAATGGTCGTATGACCATTCACGACAACGTGAGATTTCAGTACTGTACCCTCACCAATTTCGACATGGGGACCAACAATACAGAACGGGCCAATGTGGACATTAGCACCAATGATGGCACCGGTTTCCACAATAGCGGTAGGATGAATAAAGGCAGATTTATCAATCACGTATCAGGACTCCCGGCTACGAGCACACATCATCGTCGCTTCGCAAACAACTTTGCCGTCAACCAGCGCTACGCCTTTGAAGCGAGTCAGGCCACGACGCGTTTTTTCAAAAGTGACTTCCATGATCATCTGATCACCAGGCACGACAGGACGCTTGAAGCGCGCTTCATCGATACCCGCGAAGTAGTACAGTTCACCCGGCTCCAGTTTGCCTACGCTTTTAAACGCAAGAATACCGGTAGCTTGTGCCATCGCTTCCAGGATCAACACACCCGGGAAGATGGGTTTACCAGGGAAGTGTCCCTGGAAGAATGGCTCGTTAACGGAGACATTTTTCACTGCGCGCAGAAAACGACCTTCTTCAAAATCCAGCACACGGTCTACCAGCAAAAACGGGTAGCGGTGCGGCAGAAGTTCTAAAATCTCTTCAATATGCAGAGTATGAGTGTCGGTAGTCAAAATACTCTTCCTGTCAAAATGTACTGATTAGCAATAATAACACGGCCTGCCGGTTTAAAAGAAAGCCGACAGGCCGGGAAATTAAGCGTTAAAAAGATGAACGCTTAGTCTTGTTGATCGATCTTGCGCTCAAGGGACTTGAGTCGCTTGCTCATATCATCAATATTCATCACCAGAGCTGCTGTTTTACGCCATACCTTGTTAGGTTGCAGCGGGATGCCTGAGGAATAGACGCCTGGCTCAGTGATAGGACGCATCACCATGCCCATTCCCGTCACTGTAACCTTGTCGCATATTTCCATATGACCATTGATCACGCTGGCACCGCCGATCATGCAGTAACGGCCAATTTTCAGGCTGCCTGCCATGATGACGCCACCTGCAACCGCTGTATTGTCGCCAATCACAACGTTATGCGCAATCTGGCACTGATTATCGATAATAACACCGTTGCCGATAATGGTGTCGTCAAGCGCACCACGGTCAATGGTGGTGCAGGCACCGATCTCAACGCGATCGCCAATGATAACGCGACCAAGTTGCGGGATCTTAACCCAATTACCACGATCGTTAGCGTAGCCAAAACCGTCAGAACCAATCACAGTGCTGGACTGAACGAGGCAATTTTCGCCGATTTCCACTTCATGGTAGACGGACACATTGGCCCACAAACGGGTCCCGGCGCCGATTTTTGTGTTTTTCCCAACGAAGCAGCCCGGGCCGATAACGACGTTATCGCCCAGCACGACGCCAGACTCAATAACGGCATTTGCGCCGACTGCTACGTTGTTACCCAGCTGAACCGTCGGATCGATTGCTGCACTGGCAGCAATGTTTTGCGCCGGCTGCGGCGTGGTATCAAGAATTTGTGCCATGCGGGCATACGTCAGGTAGGGATTTTTCACTACCAGTGCCGCACCAGTGGCAAACGGAAGATCGTCCTGCGTCAGAACAACAGCCGACGCCTGGCATTGAGCCAGATGTTCACGGTACTTAGGGCTTACCATGAAGGTGATATTGCCAGCTTTAGCAGATTGCATGGACGCAACAGCGGTGATGACGATATCGCCATCACCGTGTAATTCTGCATCCAACTGCTGAGCTAAATCAGCCAGTCGAATTGAAGGCATTACTTATTTAACCTGTTTCAGAACATCAGCGGTGATGTCTTTAACATCGCTGCTGTTGAAAGCAACGGCGTTCGCATCGACAACCAGATCGATGTTCTGATCGGCAGCAACTGCTTTAACAGCAGTCTGAATGCGAGTCACCAGCTTGCCACGCTCTTCGTTAGAACGACGCTGACGATCCTGCTCAAAAGCCTGCGCTTTCTGGGAGAACGTCTGGCGCTGAGCCATTACGTCTTTTTCCAGTTTGCTGCGGTCGCTTGCTTTCATGGTAGAACCATCACGCTGCAGACGCTGCATTTTGGACTGAAGATCGTTTTCCATACCCTGCAGTTCGCTTGCACGGCCTTTGAATTCGTTTTCCAGAGTCGCAGAAACGCCTGTTTTCTGTGCAACCTGCTGGAACAAATTACCCATGTTGACGATTGCAATTTTGTCTGCTGCCTGAGCAGAAGTTGCCATCGCTAAACCGAGACCTGCAGCTAATAACCACTTTTTCACAATTAACTCCTTACCATCCCATTGGTACCCGAAGGTACCGTTCTTTGCGTGGCAAGGCGATCGTTTTACCGATCGCCGGTTGTCAGCGCTACACTGCCAACGCATTCCTTTGCCGCGGAGAATTACCAGGTTTTACCAATGTTAAACTGGAATTGCTCCGACTTATCTCCATCATATTTCTTAAACGGCTGGGCGTAGGAGAAGACCAACGGCCCCAGCGGTGACATCCATTGTAATGCGATACCTGCAGACATGCGAATGTTGCCCGGATCGCTGTAGTCTGGAACGCCTGCCGCACGCATCTGGGCAGTATTCTCCCAGTTGGTATCCCACACTGTACCGGCATCCATAAAGAAGGAGGTACGGACAGAGTTTGCGTACTTGTCGCTGATAAACGGCGTCGGCGTGATGAACTCAAGGCTCGCCACGGCCATAGCGTTACCGCCTACCGCATCATCAGAGCTACAAACCTGTTTTGAATCGCGGCTTGCGCAGTTATCTTCGTCATTACCGCCGTAATAAACCGCTTTCGGACCAATGTTATTGGACTGGAAGCCACGAACGGTGCTGGAACCACCGGCGTAGAAGTTCTCATAGAACGGCATCTCTTTGCCGCCTAAACCATCGCCATAGCCCCAACGGGTACGACCCAGAACCACCCACTTATGATCGTCATCGATCGGGAAGTACGAGGCAGTATCAAGCGTTAACTTGTAGAACTCGTTATCAGACCCTGGAATAGTCACTTTACCATTCAGGTTGACACGAGAACCTTCCGTAGGGAAGTAACCACGGTCAAGGCGGTTATACGTCCAGCCGTAGTTGAAGGTGAAGTCATCCGCCGCAAAACCGTTGTTATCGCTGGAGGTGCTCGCCGACTGGCCGATAGAGTCCAGATAACGCCACATTGCCACCTGCGGTTGCATATTGGACAGGTCGTTATGCACATAACCTAAGCCCGCACGCAGGGTGTTGTATTCGTTAACCGGGAATCCAAGCGTACCATCTACACCGTAGCTCTTGTTGGTGTAGGAAGACAGATCCGCGTCGTCTGCTTTAAAGTCGTTATAGAAGATACGACCACCCAGGCTCACACCATCGACGGTGAAGTATGGGTTAGTAACAGAGAACTCAGAGTAGGTCTGGTAGTCGTTTTTGGTTCCGTTGATGCCAACTGAGTAACCGGTACCCAGCCAGTTATCCTGCTGAACGCCCACCTGGAAGCTCACGCCGCTTTCAGTACCGTAGCCCACACCGAAGTTAAAGCTACCGGTATTACGCTCTTTCACCTTGTAAACGACGTCAACCTGGTCCGGGCTGCCCGGCACACGCTGGGTATCAGTATCAACAGTTTCAAAATAGCCCAGACGGTTCAGACGCTCTTTACCCTGGTCAACGAGGTCGCTACCTAACCATGCACCTTCCATCTGGCGCATTTCGCGACGCAGAACAGAATCTTTGGAGGTGTCGTTACCTTCGAAGCGGATCTTACGCACGTAGAAACGGTTGCCCGCATCAACGTTGACGTGAAGCTTAACGGTTTTATCCGCATCGTTGATTTCTGGCTGAGTTTGAACACGCGGATAGGCATAACCATAGCGGCCGAGCAGCTTCTTAATGCCGTCTTCCATTTTGGTTACTTTAGAACCGCTGTACAGATCGCCCGGCTGAATTTTGGTCAGCGATTCGATCTCAGCAGAATGCCCCGCCAGGTTGCCACTCACTTCAACACCCGAAAGCTTGTACTGATCGCCTTCTGTGATGTTAATCGTAATGTAGATCCCTTTCTTATCCGGGGTCAGACTCACCTGAGTCGAGTCGATGTTGAAACGGGCATAACCACGATCCAGATAGTAGCTGCGCAGGGTCTCAAGGTCGCCCGCCAGTTTCTGTTTCTGGTATTTGCGATCGCCCACCACGTTCCACCACGGCACTTCATCACGCAGCTGGAAGGTGGAGATCAGTTCGTCGGTGGTGAACGCGTGGTTCCCTACGATGTTGATCTGTTGGATCTTCGCAGAGACACCTTCCTGGAAGACCAGTTTCAGGTCAACACGGTTACGCGGCAGCGGAGTGACTACCGCTTTCACGCTGGCACTGTACTTACCGACGCTGTAATAGAAATCTTCCAGACCTTTTTCAATGTCTGAAAGGGTTGTGCGGTCCAGAGACTCCCCCACACGAACACCGGATGCTTCAAGGTTCTGCTTGAGCATGTCATCTTTCACCGACTTGTTACCGGAGAAAGTGATACTGGCGATCGTCGGACGTTCTTTCACCTGAACCAGCAGCGTATCACCATCGCGCAGGACGCGGACATCCTCAAAGTTGCCGGTGGCAAACAGAGCACGGATGGTGTTACTGATGTCATCATCATTAACCGTATCGCCGGGGCGCACAGGCATACTGAGGAGGGCCGCACCAACGGCGACACGCTGAAGGCCTTCGAAATGAATGTCTTTCACTACGAACCCGTCAGCACCGTATACGGTGGCGCTGCTAAACAGCAGCGACGCTATGAGCAACTTTTTCATCGCCATCGTTATTATGCGTTCTTCCTAACTAACTCTCTTACAACCGAGAGAAATCATTGAAAAGTGCAAGCCCCATTAACAGCACCAGCAAAATCGAGCCAATGCGATAACTAAAGTCTTGAACTCGCTCGGATACCGGCCCGCCTTTTAGCTTTTCAATCGCTAAAAACAGCAGATGACCCCCGTCTAAAACGGGAAGCGGGAACAGGTTGATGATCCCAAGGTTCACGCTAATGAGCGCGAGAAACATGAGATAGTAAATCACCCCGAACTCCGCTGACATCCCAGCCCCCTGAGCTATCGAAATTGGCCCACTGAGGTTGTTCAGTTTCACATCACCGGTTATCAATTTCCCCAACATGTTTACCGTCAGCTTCATCAGTTGCCATGTTTTATCCGTGGCTTCAAGGATGGCGCTGAACGGCCCATACTGGCGTATTGTCTTGTACTCATCTGGCAGCGGGATCACTTTAGGCACAACCCCTGCAAACCCTTCTGCCTTTTTGCCGACCGATTTACTATCCGGGATCAGCGTCAGCGAGAGCGGACTGCCCTGCCTTTCAACTTCCAGCGCGAGCGACGTACCCGGATTATCGCGCACCAGAGTAACAAAGGTCATCCACTGTGTTAATGGCTGACCATCGACTTTAACGATCCTGTCGCCAGCTTGCAAACCCGCTTTGCTCGCCGCCGAATTTGCCTGAACTTCGGCTAATATCGGTTCGATCTGCGCACCACGTGGGCGAATCCCCAGCGCAGAGACGGGATCTTCTTTGTCAGGTTCGAAACTCCAGTGACGCAAATCCAGCACTTTATTCTGTCGCTGGTCAGAGCCAAACGGCGACACGCTGACCGTGGTCTGCTCATCACCGATTTTGGCGACCAGCTGCAGTCGCACGGTATCCCAATCAGGGGTTTCGATGCCATCAATCGCTTTAAGTTCCATCCCTGGTGTAATTTGCGCACTTGCCGCGATGGAATTGGGGGCGATTTCACCCACAACCGGACGCACGCCAGGGACGCCGATGATAAACACCAGCCAGTAGGCGAAGATAGCGAAGATAAAATTGGCTACCGGTCCGGCAGCAATGATGGCGGCACGTTGTCCAACGGTTTTGTTGTTGAACGCGCTGTGCCGAAGCTCAGGGGCCACAGGCTCAACACGTTCGTCGAGCATTTTGACGTAGCCACCAAGCGGGATAAGGGCGATGACAAATTCGGTGCCGTGACGATCGGTTCGCGTCCAGAGCGATTTGCCAAAACCGATGGAGAATCGCTCTACGCGCACACCGCAGCGGCGAGCAACCCAGAAATGGCCAAATTCATGCACGGTAATCAGTACACCCAGTGCAACAATGAACGCCGCCAGATTCCAGAGAATGCTCAGCATAAAACCTTCCGTTAAATCGTCCCGAATACCAGTAAAAGCAGACAAGCAAACACGGGAACAGCCGCTGTCAGGCTGTCAATGCGATCCAGTATCCCGCCATGCCCTGGAATCAGATGTCCGCTGTCCTTAATCCCTGCTTCTCGCTTGAACATACTTTCGGTTAAATCACCGAGTACCGAGGCCAGCGCGGCAAAAATCGAGCACACCAGCAGTATTGACGGTGCAACCTCCAGATTCGCCCAGACACCATAGCCCCAGGAGATAATCGCTGCCGTAAACAAGCCGCCGATGAATCCTTGCCAGGTTTTGCCCGGCGACACCTTCGGAGCCAGTTTATGTTTGCCAAACAGTTTACCAAACATATAGGCCCCAGAGTCAGCCCCCCAGACCAGAATCATCACATAAAGCAGCCAAAGCGCACCGCTGTAGTGGTTTTCGTCGTAGTGCCAGGCGCGCAGGGCAACCATACCCCAGAAAAAAGGCACAATGGTGAGCAGGCCAAAAATGAGGCGCAGCACTTTTGAGTTACGCCACAGCGACGCGGATCCCGGATAAAAAAGCACCAGAACCAGCGCGGCAATCCACCAGGCCAGCGATACCCACAGGGAACCGGCAACCAGTGGTTGGTGAATATCATGGTGATATTCAGGCAAGGTAAACAGCATCAGGGCCAGGATTAAGCCACAGAGTACCGCCAGCCATACCCGCTGACTGCGCGACGTAAAGCCGCTAAACTGTCCCCATTCCCACGCGGCGAGCATACACACCACCAGCGTGACAATAGCGAATCCCACCGGGGGCAGTAAAAACAGCGCCGCAATGACAATGGGTATTAATACAAAAGCGGAAATCAGGCGATACTTCAGCAAAAGCTACCCCCATCAGGCTTTGTCGCCACCAGGCTCGGTGCCGCCGAAACGACGCTCTCGATTGGCAAAGGCATGCAGCGCACCTTCAAAGTCTTGTTCATCAAAATCGGGCCAAAGCACATCCGTAAAGTAAAGTTCGGCATAGGCAATTTGCCACAGCAAAAAGTTACTTATGCGATGTTCTCCCCCTGTCCTAATTACCAAATCCACCGGTGCCAGTTCATTCATGCAGATTTGCTGACTCAGCGCTTCTTCATCAATTTGGTCGGGTCTCAACAGCCCTTCCTGAACCTGTTCAGCCAGATGCCGAACACCCTGGATAATATCCCAGCGTCCGCCGTAATTCGCCGCGATATTCAGCGTCAGACCCGTGTTATTTTCAGTCAGCGCTTCTGCTTTACGAATCCGTTCCTGCAAACGTGAGTTAAAACGACTGGTTTCGCCGATGACGCGCAGGCGGACGTTGTGGCGGTGCAGGCTTTTTACTTCGCTGTCGAGCGCCCACACAAACAGTTCCATCAACGCAGTGACTTCCTGCGCAGGTCGATTCCAGTTTTCACTGCTAAAAGCATAGAGCGTTAACGCATCAATGCCGTTATTGGCGGCAAAAGAAACGGCGCGGCGAACAGATTTCGCCCCAGCTTTATGCCCAAAGGCTCGTATCTTCCCTTGTCTTTTCGCCCAGCGGCCATTGCCATCCATGATGATTGCTACATGACGGCAGCCATGAGCTGGCAAGTTTTCGCTTATTGGTTGATTCGCAGACAACATAACGCGTTTTTAGTCCCTGAAAAGGATTTAACGGTACTCAGGAATACTGAAGCCTATACGTAAAAAAGCCGTGTCAAACCACGGCTTACCTGACCACTTAAAGTCAAATACCTGCGATCAGGTGGCGCAGACTATATCACCGAAGCCCAACGCTAACAAATAGCACGACGACTAGTGCTTGCTTTATCACCAGCTTGCGAGACGTGTCACCTGTTTACGCGCAATAATACGAGCCTGCTCATCCACCGCCAGCACCTCTTCCACGCTTTGTGGTTCGCGCAGATCCATCAACTCCAGCACCGACAAATTCAGCATAGCGATATCGGTAAAACGGATCTGCTGATTCAGAAATGCTTCAACGGTAATTTCATTGGCTGCGTTCAGTGCTGTCGTCGCCGCCTGCCCCTGGTCAAAGGCATTCATTGCAAGCTTCAGACACGGATAGCGATCGTAGTCAGGTTCACTGAACGTCAGGGAACTCAGCTTGCAGAAATCGAGTGGCTTCACGCCAGATTTCACCCGTTCCGGCCACGCCATTGCATGTGCAATTGGCGTACGCATATCCGGCTCTCCCAGCTGTGCCAGCACGCTGCCGTCCTGATAGCGCACCATCGAGTGAATCACCGATTGCGGGTGGATCAGCACTTCCATCTGTTTCGCCGACGCGTTAAACAGCCAGCGAGCTTCAATGTATTCCAGACCTTTGTTCATCATAGTGGCGGAATCAACGGAGATCTTACGCCCCATTGACCAGTTCGGATGACGGCACGCCTGATCTGGCGTCATTGCGCTCAGTTCAGACAGTGGCGTTTCACGAAACGGGCCACCAGACCCGGTAAGCAAAATCGATACAACCCCATTCTGCTCCAGGTCAGCGTACCCCAGGTTCTGCTGAAAAGGTTGCGGTAAACTCTGAAAAATGGCGTTGTGCTCGCTGTCGACCGGCAAAAGTCGTGCTCCGCGCTGCTTAACCGCCTCCATAAACAGGCGTCCGCAGGTCACCAGCGACTCTTTATTCGCCAGCAGAACATCTTTACCGGCATCGATGGCGGCCAGCGTCGGCAGCAACCCGGCCGCGCCAACAATGGCGGCCATCACCTGATCGACCTCATCCAGCGCAGCCATCTCACAGGCAGCCTGTTGCCCGCTCAAAACCTCAGTACGACAGCCCTTCTCTTGCAGAACGGCTTTCAGCTGGCGGGCGCTCTCTTCGTCATCCATGACCGCATAGCGGGGCGTAAACTCCAGACACTGCTCGACCATTCGCTGCACATTCTTCCCGGCCACCAGTGCTGTCACGGTGTAAAGCGCGGGGTTGTGGCGTACAACGTCGAGAGTGCTGCAACCGATAGATCCGGTTGAGCCAAGGAGAGTTAAATGCTTCATGAGATGCCCGAAAAAAGTTAGACCAGATAAAAGCAAAACGCCGCCAGCAAGACCCGAAGTCCCTCTGAACGGCGTTTATCAGTGTAAGACAGAAATCAGAACTGCATCAGTTCCGCTTCTTTATCTGCCAGCGCCGCATCAATTTTCTTGATGGCCGCGTCAGTCATTTTCTGAATGTCGTCCTGGGAACGACGATCGTCATCTTCACTGATCTCTTTTTCTTTCAGCAGCGCTTTCACTTTATCGTTCGCGTCGCGACGGACGTTACGCACGGAAACACGACCCTGCTCAGCTTCACCACGCACCACTTTGATCAGGTCTTTACGACGCTCTTCCGTCAGCGGAGGCAGCGGAACACGGATATCAGCACCCGCAGAGCTTGGGTTCAGACCAAGGTCAGACGCCATGATCGCTTTCTCAACCGCCGGTCCCATAGAACGATCGAACACGTTGATTTTCAGCGTACGGGTATCTTCTACGGTAACGCTCGCCAGCTGACGCAGCGGGGTTGGCGTACCGTAGTACTCTACGATGATGCCATCCAGCAGGCTTGGGGAAGCACGGCCAGTACGGATCTTGCTGATTTGGGTTTTGAATGCTTCTACGCATTTTTCCATGCGTACTTCAGCATCTTTTCTGATGTCGTTAATCACGTTACGAATCCTTGAAAACTTGTCTCAGGCAGACTATCCGCCAGCACAGCGCTACAGGTGTGCTAAGTATAGTCGCGTTTAATTCATGACAACGCCAAAGGCGCGCCCGGGTAAGATACCACTACAAAATAAAGCGGAATCTTACCTGTATTTATCGCCGACGGAAATTATTCCGTGATCAATGTGCCTTCTTTTTCACCCATGACCACGCGACGCAGTGCGCCAGGCTTGTTCATGTTGAAGACACGGATCGGCAGTTTGTGGTCGCGAGCCAGCGTGAAGGCGGCAAGATCCATCACTTTCAGCTCTTTTTCCAGTACTTCGCTGTAGGACAGCTGATCGTACATGGTAGCAGAGGGATCTTTTGCCGGGTCGGCGGTAAACACGCCATCCACTTTGGTGGCTTTCAGCACCACATCGGCTTCGATTTCGATACCGCGCAGGCAGGCAGCGGAATCGGTCGTAAAGAACGGGTTACCCGTACCGGCGGAGAGGATCACCACGCGGTTGTTGCGCAGCAGGCTGATGGCTTCTGCCCAGCTGTAGTTATCGCACACGCCATTCAAAGGAATAGCGGACATCAAGCGGGCATTCACATAGGCACGATGGAGCGCATCACGCATTGCAAGACCGTTCATCACGGTTGCCAGCATACCCATATGGTCGCCCACAACGCGGTTCATCCCCGCTTTCGCCAGACCAGCACCACGGAAAAGGTTGCCACCGCCAATGACCACGCCGACCTGAATACCCAGTTCGACAAGTTCTTTGATCTCCTGTGCCATGCGGTCGAGAATGCTTGCGTCAATACCGAAGCCTTCCGATCCCTGCAGCGCTTCGCCACTCAGCTTAAGCAGAATGCGTTTGTACACGGGTTTTGCATTGGTAGCCATGTTTCTTTCCTGAGACTGTCAACGATTAAGATGGGGGTAAATTCTGGCGACATAGTATGTCGCATACCAGCACAGCGATACGGGATCCTGTCTGATTTTCGTCTGACGGGTGACAAAAAGAAGCCGCCCTCAGGCGGCTCCTTTTTCATCATTAAGACTGCTTGGACATTGCAGCAACTTCTGCTGCGAAGTCAGTCTCAACTTTCTCAATGCCTTCGCCCACTTCGAAGCGGATGAAGCCAGTGACGTCAGCGTTGTGCTCTTTCAGCAGCTGAGCAACGGACTTGCTTGGATCCATAACGAAAGGCTGGCCAGTCAGAGAAACTTCGCCGGTGAATTTCTTCATGCGGCCTTCAACCATTTTCTCTGCGATTTCTTTTGGCTTACCAGACTGCATCGCGATGTCCAGCTGAACCTGGTACTCTTTCTCTACCACTTCAGCAGACACGTCTTCTGGCTTAACGAATTCTGGTTTGCTTGCAGCGATGTGCATTGCCAGCTGTTTAACCAGCTCTTCGTCAGCGCCTTTAGCCGCAACCAGAACACCGATACGCGCACCGTGCTGGTAAGAACCCAGAACGTCGCCTTCCAGGGAAGCCACGCGACGGATGTTGATGTTCTCACCGATTTTAGCAACCAGCGCAACACGTTCTTCTTCGAACTGTGCTTTCAGAACTTCAACGTCAGTGATTTTGCCAGCAACAGCTGCGTCCAGAACTTTGTTAGCAAATGCCTGGAAACCACCATCTTTAGCAACGAAGTCAGTCTGGCAGTTAACTTCCAGAATGATGCCGTAGGTGCCGTCGATTTTAGTGATGATCACGCCGTCAGCAGCAACGTTGCCTGCTTTTTTAGCTGCTTTGATCGCACCGGATTTACGCATGTTTTCGATTGCCAGCTCGATGTCGCCGTTCGCTTCAGTCAGCGCTTTTTTGCAATCCATCATGCCTGCGCCAGTACGCTCGCGCAGCTCTTTTACCAGGGATGCGGTAATTTCAGCCATTCTTAAATCCTCGGGAGATGTGAACTGCCCGGCCTGCGGCCAAACA
The DNA here is from genome assembly GCF_052044775.1 of Enterobacter sp. 22466. NCBI lineage: Bacteria > Pseudomonadati > Pseudomonadota > Gammaproteobacteria > Enterobacterales > Enterobacteriaceae > Enterobacter > Enterobacter sp. 22466. The sequence goes on from NZ_JBQENX010000003.1 coordinate 31,853, forward strand.
GTATAAATTGAAAAAAGGGGCCGATAATGGGCCCCTATTCATACACGGTACTAATAAGGGGTGAAACCTTATTATTCAGCTTCTACGAAGCTTTCTTCCGCCTGAGAAGCCAGATCCTGGGAACGGCCTTCACGAACGGTAGCAGCTACAGCGCTCAGGTACAGGCTAACAGCACGGATTGCGTCGTCGTTACCCGGGATAACGAAGTCAACACCGTCCGGATCGGAGTTGGTATCAACGATAGCGAATACCGGGATACCCAGGTTGTTAGCTTCTTTGATTGCGATGTGCTCGTGGTCTGCATCGATTACGAACAGCGCGTCTGGCAGGCCGCCCATATCTTTGATACCGCCCAGGCTGTTTTCCAGCTTGTCCAGCTCACGAGTGCGCATCAGCGCTTCTTTCTTAGTCAGCTTGTCGAAAGTACCGTCCTGAGACTGGGTTTCCAGATCTTTCAGGCGCTTGATGGACTGACGAACAGTTTTCCAGTTGGTCAGCATGCCGCCCAACCAGCGATGGTTCACGAAGAACTGGTCGCAGCTGTTAGCAGCATCTTTCACAGCTTCGCTTGCAGCGCGCTTAGTACCAACGAACAGAATCTTACCTTTACGGGAAGCGATCTTGTTCAGCTCAGCCAGGGCTTCGTTGAACATTGGTACCGTTTTCTCAAGGTTGATGATGTGAACTTTGTTACGTGCGCCGAAGATGAAAGGCTTCATTTTCGGGTTCCAGTAACGGGTCTGGTGACCAAAGTGAACACCAGCCTTGAGCATGTCGCGCATGGAAACAGTTGCCATGTTTAAAACCTCTATATTGAAAGTTGGGGTTATGCCTCCACGTATCCCATATTACCGACCCCGAAGGGCACCCCGGAATATGTGCCGATACGTGTGTGTTGTTACACAAAGTGAGATTTGTCGCTTCCGTCCAGCCTGTGTATCTGAGATGGATCGGAAGTCCGGCGCGCTTTATACCACAAAACACGGCCAGAAACCAATAGTTGTTGGCTGAGTGTGCTGTTAATGATTCTCAGTTTGGCACGGGGTGCGCCTGACTGGTACCATTGACGGCACTTAGACTAGTATTGTCGAAAAAATCGACACCGATGGACAGATTACATGGCTATCTCTATTAAGACCCCTGAAGAAATTGAAAAGATGCGCGTCGCCGGTCGTCTGGCCGCGGAAGTGCTGGAAATGATCGAGCCGTTCGTGAAACCGGGCGTCAGCACCGGCGAACTGGACCGCATCTGTAACGACTATATCGTTAACGAGCAGCACGCGGTCTCCGCCTGCCTCGGCTACCACGGTTTCCCGAAATCCGTCTGCATTTCTATAAATGAAGTGGTGTGCCACGGTATTCCGGACGACGAAAAACTGCTGAAAGATGGCGACATCGTCAACATCGACGTCACCGTCATTAAAGATGATTACCACGGTGACACCTCGAAGATGTTTATCGTGGGCAAGCCAACCATCCTGGGCGAGCGCCTGTGTAAAGTGACGCAGGAGAGCCTCTACCTGGCACTGAAGATGGTAAAACCGGGCATTCGCCTGCGCACCATTGGTGCCGCTATCCAGAAGTTTGTGGAAGCGGAAGGTTTCTCCGTGGTTCGCGAATATTGTGGTCACGGCATTGGCCGCGTCTTCCACGAAGAGCCGCAGGTTCTGCACTATGATGCGGATGACGGCGGCGTAGTGCTGCAAAAAGGCATGACCTTCACCATCGAGCCAATGGTCAACGCGGGTGACTACCGTATCCGCACCATGAAAGATGGCTGGACGGTGAAAACCAAAGACAGAAGCTTGTCTGCGCAGTACGAGCATACTATTGTGGTAACAGACAACGGCTGCGAAATTATGACGTTGCGCAAGGATGACACCATCCCGGCAATACTGACGCACGATGAATGATAAAAAGCCGGCAAATGCCGGCTTTTTTAATGGCTATAGCTTTTTCTTATGGGTGGCGCACGATGAGTAATCTATTACCCGAACAGTATGCTAACACAGCACTTCCCACCCTCCCCGACCAGCCCGATAACCCGGGCGTCTGGCCGCAGCACGAGCTGAGCTGTGCCGGCATCAAAGCCCATATGGATGTCTTCCAGCGCTGGCTGGGAAGCGCGTTTGACGCGGGCATTTCCGCCGAACAGCTGATCGAAGCGCGCACCGAATTTATCGACCAGCTCCTGCAACGCCTGTGGATTGAGAACGGGTTCGGGCAGGTCAGCGACGTGGCGCTGGTTGCCGTCGGGGGCTATGGCCGCGGTGAGCTGCATCCGCTCTCCGATATCGACTTACTGATCTTAAGCCGCAAAAAGCTGCCGGACGAACAGGCGCAAAAGATTGGCGAACTGCTGACGCTGCTCTGGGATATCAAGCTGGAAGTTGGCCACAGCGTACGAACCCTGGAAGAGTGTTTGCTGGAAGGGTTATCGGATCTGACCGTTGCCACTAACCTGATCGAAACCCGCCTGCTGATCGGCGACGTCGCGTTGTTCCTGGAACTGCAAAAACACATTTTCAGTGACGGCTTCTGGCCGTCAGAAAAGTTCTTCGCCGCAAAGGTCGAGGAACAAAATCAGCGCCACCAGCGCTATCACGGGACAAGTTATAACCTTGAACCGGATATTAAAAGCAGCCCCGGCGGCCTGCGCGACATCCACACATTACAGTGGGTGGCCCGTCGCCACTTTGGCGCCACCTCGCTGGATGAGATGGTGGGTTTTGGCTTTTTAACCGAGGCCGAGCGAAACGAGCTCAATGAGTGTCTGCATCTACTGTGGCGCATTCGTTTTGCCCTTCATCTTGAACTTAATCGCTACGATAACCGTCTGTTGTTCGACCGCCAGCTCAGCGTGGCCCAGCGCCTCAACTACAGCGGCGAGGGTAACGAACCGGTTGAGCATATGATGAAGGATTTCTTCCGCGTGACCCGCCGCGTCACCGAGCTCAACCAGATGCTGCTACAGCTGTTCGACGAAGCCATTCTGGCGCTGACGGCGGACGAAAAACCGCGCCCCATCGATGACGAGTTCCAGCTGCGCGGCACGCTTATCGATCTGCGTGACGAAACCCTGTTTATGCGCGAGCCGGAGGCGATCCTGCGGATGTTCTATACGATGGTCCGCAACAGTACGATCACCGGGATCTACTCCACAACCCTGCGCCATTTGCGCCATGCGCGCCGCCATCTGACGCAGCCGCTGTGCTATATCCCGGAAGCGCGTTCGCTGTTCCTGAGCATGCTCCGCCATCCGGGCGCCGTCAGTCGCGGGGTGCTGCCAATGCACCGTCACAGCGTACTGTGGGCCTATATGCCGCAATGGTCGCACATTGTCGGGCAGATGCAGTTCGATCTGTTCCATGCCTATACCGTGGATGAACACACGATCCGCGTCATGCTCAAGCTGGAGAGCTTTGCGAAAGAAGAGACGCGCTCCCGCCACCCGCTTTGTGTTGAGCTGTGGCCACGTCTGACCCACCCGGAGCTGATCCTGATTGCCGCCCTGTTCCACGATATCGCCAAAGGCCGTGGGGGTGACCACTCGGTGCTGGGTGCGCAGGATGTGCTGAAGTTTGCCGAACTGCACGGTCTGAACTCGCGCGAAACACAGCTGGTTGCCTGGCTGGTCCGCCATCACCTGCTGATGTCGGTTACCGCTCAGCGCCGTGACATTCAGGATCCTGAGGTCATTAAGCAGTTCGCGGAAGAGGTACAAACAGAAAACCGTCTGCGCTATCTGGTCTGCCTGACGGTGGCCGATATTTGCGCCACCAACGAAACGCTGTGGAACAGCTGGAAGCAGAGTCTGCTGCGTGAATTGTACTTTGCGACCGAAAAACAGCTGCGCCGCGGCATGCAAAATACCCCGGACATGCGAGAGCGTGTTCGCCATCATCAGCTGCAGGCTCTGGCCCTGCTGCGGATGGACAACATTGATGAAGAGGCATTGCATCAGATTTGGGCCCGCTGTCGTGCCAACTACTTTGTCCGCCACAGCCCAAACCAGCTGGCCTGGCATGCACGGCATCTGCTGCAGCATGATTTGTCGCAACCGATGATCCTGCTCAGCCCGCAGGCGACGCGCGGTGGTACCGAGATCTTTATCTGGAGCCCGGACCGTCCTTATCTGTTTGCTGCGGTATGCGCTGAACTGGACAGACGAAACCTGAGCGTGCACGACGCGCAGATTTTTACCACCCGCGACGGCATGGCGATGGATACCTTTATCGTGCTGGAGCCGGACGGCAGCCCGCTGTCGTCGGATCGTCATGAAGGGATACGTTTTGGTCTGGAACAGGCCATCACCCAGCGCAGCTGGCAGCCACCACAGCCGCGTCGTCAGCCGGCAAAATTGCGCCACTTTACCGTCGATACCGAGGTCAATTTCCTGCCGACACACACCGATCGTAAATCGTTCCTGGAGCTGATTGCCCTGGATCAGCCAGGACTGCTCGCCCGCGTCGGCCAGGTCTTTGCCGATCTGGGAATTTCGCTCCACGGAGCCCGAATTACAACCATTGGCGAGCGAGTAGAAGATTTATTTATAATCGCAACAGCGGACCGGCGTGCCCTTAATAATGACCTGCAACTTGAAGTGCAACAACGGTTGACAGCAGCCCTCAATCCAAACGATAAAGGGTGACGTGTTTTTTAGTGAAATGGAAAGAGTAAACAATGCAGCAGTTACAGAACGTTATTGAGTCCGCTTTTGAGCGTCGCGCCGAGATTACCCCGGCAAATGTGGATACCGTTACCCGCGAAGCGGTTAATCAGGTGATTTCTCTGCTGGATTCCGGCGCGCTGCGTGTAGCAGAAAAAATCGACGGTCAGTGGGTCACTCATCAATGGCTGAAGAAAGCCGTGCTGCTCTCTTTCCGTATCAACGATAACCAGGTTATCGACGGAGCTGAAAGCCGCTACTTCGATAAAGTGCCAATGAAATTCGCTGATTACGACGAAGCGCGTTTCCAGAAAGAAGGCTTCCGCGTAGTGCCACCTGCTGCGGTGCGTCAGGGAGCGTTCATCGCCCGTAACACCGTACTGATGCCGTCCTACGTAAACATCGGTGCCTATGTAGACGAAGGCACCATGGTGGACACCTGGGCTACCGTGGGCTCCTGCGCGCAGATCGGTAAAAACGTTCACCTGTCCGGCGGCGTCGGCATTGGTGGCGTACTGGAACCCCTGCAGGCTAACCCAACCATCATCGAAGACAACTGCTTCATCGGCGCGCGCTCTGAAGTGGTAGAAGGCGTGATCGTTGAAGAAGGTTCAGTAATCTCTATGGGCGTTTACATCGGTCAGAGCACCCGTATTTACGACCGTGAAACCGGCGAAATCCATTACGGCCGCGTTCCGGCAGGCTCCGTGGTGGTTTCCGGCAACCTGCCGTCTAAAGATGGTAAGTACAGCCTGTACTGTGCGGTTATCGTGAAGAAAGTGGACGCGAAAACCCGCGGTAAAGTGGGCATCAACGAATTGCTGCGCACCATCGATTAATCGGATATAACAAAAAGCGGGGGCAACCCCGCTTTTTTCATATCTGAGGGTGGCGAAAATAGATTTTTTCGTTAATTATTCAAAGGTTATGTTGAGATCAAGGGTACCGCTATGTACGATAATCTGAAAAGTCTGGGCATTACCAATCCTGATGAAATTGATCGTTACAGCCTTCGCCAGGAAGCCAACAACGATATTTTAAAAATCTATTTTCACAAGGACAAAGGAGAGTTTTTCGCCAAGAGCGTGAAGTTCAAATACCCACGCCAGCGTAAGACCGTCGTCGCAGACGGTGTAGGACAGGGATACAAAGAGGTTCAGGAAATCAGCCCTAACCTGCGCTATGTGATTGATGAACTCGATCAGATCTGCCAGCGCGACCGTACCGAAGTCGATCTCAAGCGTAAGATCCTTGACGATCTGCGTCACCTTGAAAGCGTTGTGACTAATAAGATCAGCGAGATTGAAGCGGATCTTGAGAAATTAACCCGGAAATAAAAGCAAAACGGCAATCCTTGATTGCCGTTTTTCGTGTTTGCGCCCTCTTCCTGTGAGGGATGGGGTGAGGGCACCATACCGCACTCAGCTATCGCTGTTCATCCAGCTGCAGCGCCACATACAGCAGCAGCCTGTCGTCAAAACTCCCCAGATCCAGTCCTGTCAGCTCCGAAATCCGGTTGAGCCGATACTCCAGCGTATTGCGGTGAATGAACAGCGCTTTCGACGTCGCCAGCGGCTGCACGTTATGCCGGAACCACGCCTGTAGCGTCCGGCGCAGCAGGCCATTGTTGTCCATCGCTTTCAGGCGCGCGAGCGGACGCGCCAGCTCATTGGCCTGCCAGCCACCGCGCAGGCTGTCGAGCAGTACCGGCAGCATCAGATCCTGATAAAAATAGCTGCGGCTTTCCGGCATTCGCTGTTTACCCACCATCATCGTAGTACGCGCCGTACGCCATGAGCGGGCAATACTGCCAGGCCCGGTAAAGTAATTTCCCAGGGCGACGCGAAAACGCAGCTGGCCGTTCTCTTTCATACGGGAAATCAGCTGCTCCACACGACGACGGTGATCTTCCGCATCCCAGCGACCGAACGCGTTAAGCGCCGGCTTGAGCACCACCATTTCCGTCAGGGAAACGATCGCCACCAGGTTGTCACGCTCCGGCGTTGCCAGCGCGTTTTGTAGCTGCTGCAATTCAGCCATCGCGCTATCGACCCCCAACTGGCCGCTATCCACCTCAATCACCGCCACCACGCGCGGTTGGTTCAGGTCGATGCCCAGACGCTGCGCCCACTCGCTCAGCGCAGGCGTATGCTCCTCTGCCTGAATCAGGTTCATCACCAGCTCTTCGCGCAGACGGCTATCCTGCGCCAGCAGGTGCATCAGGCGCGACTGCTCCAGCATCATCTCCGCCGTCATGCAGACCAGCTCGCCATATTTACGCAGTGATTCGGGTTCACCGGTCAGGCCTATTACGCCAACAATTTCCCCTTCAAGGCGCAGCGGTAAATTGATGCCCTGACGGACGCCGTGCAGGTGTTTCGCCACGGCATCATCGATATCCACGACCCGCCCCTGGGAAAGCACCAGCAACGCACCTTCGTGCAATTCCCCAATACGCTCGCGATCGCCGCTGCCAATAATGCGCCCACGGGCATCCATTACGTTGATATTGGTATCAATGATGCGCATGGTGCGCGCCACGATGTCCTGCGCCATTTTGGTATCAAGATGCCAGCCAGCCATGTAGCCCTCCTGTGAGCAGTGCTCCAGCATAGGGGAGTTCGGTTACGGTCGCATTGTGCGAATGCACAAAGTCAGGGAGAGAAATGTGGACTTGTGGAAAAGGTCACAGAAACGAGAAAGCCCCTGCGAGCAGGGGCTTAAGAGGATTACTGCATCAGCAGATAAATAGAGGTGTCACCACGCTGAATATTCAGCGCCAGCACGGATGGCTTGCTGTCGAGAATTTTGCGCAGTTCAGCGATGTTTTTCACCGGTTGCTGGTTAGCCCCCATGATCACATCACCTTTTTTCAGGCCGATACGGGCTGCCGGTGAGTTCGCTTTCACGTTATTCACCACCACGCCTTTATCTGCACCTTTGTTGCTCATCTCCGCCCCTTCAATCCCGCTGAAGATAGTGCTGGAATCGACCTGATTCTGGCTGCTCTGCTGCAGCTCCAGGCTCACGTTAACCGCCTTACCGTCACGCAGCAGGCCGAGCGTCACTTTGCTGCCAATTGGCATTGAGCCCACTTCGGCACGCAGGGCGGCAAAGCTGCTGATCGGTTTACCGTTCAGGGAGGTGATCACATCCCCGGCTTTAATCCCCGCTTTTGCTGCGGAGGAATTCGGCATAACCTGGCTCACAAACGCGCCGCGCTGGGCGTCAACTTTCATCGCTTTCGCCAGCTCAGAGTTCAGCTCCGTACCCAGAATACCCAGCTCACCGCGTTTCACCTGCCCATACTGCACCATCTGTGCGGTCAGGTTTTTCACCATATTACTTGGGATAGCAAAACCGATACCGATGTTGCCGCCGTCCGGCGCCAGGATGGCAGTGTTAATACCAATCAGCTCACCGTTCAGGTTCACCAGCGCACCGCCGGAGTTACCGCGGTTGATCGCCGCATCCGTCTGGATGAAGTTTTCATAGTTCTCCGCGTTCAGACCGCTACGGCCCAGCGCTGAGACAATACCCGAGGTCACGGTTTCACCCAGACCGAACGGGTTACCGATGGCCACGGTGTAGTCACCGACACGCAGCGCGTCGGAGTCGGCAATTTTAATCGCCGTCAGGTTTTTAGGATCCTGAATCTGGATCAGTGCGATATCAGAGCGTGGATCCTTGCCCACCACTTTGGCGTCAAATTTGCGCCCGTCGCTCAGTTGAACCTTAATGCTGTTGGCGTTATCCACCACATGGTTGTTGGTCACGACATAGCCTTTCGCAGCGTCGATAATGACCCCCGAGCCAAGCGCCATGAATTTCTGCTGCTGGCCGCCGCCCTGGCCGTCATCCCCTGCGCCACCGCCCTGACAGAACGGAGAACTCTGGAATGGCGAACCGTCCTGGCAGAATGGCGAGTTATCGCCGAAGAACTGCTGGAAGTTACGCGGCATACGCGGCGTATTGACGGTCGTGCTGCCCTCAACGTTGATACTCACCACCGATGGCATCACTTTTTCGAGCATCGGTGCCAGGCTTGGCATCTGCTGCGCGGTTGCTGCCGACGACGCGGTCTCGGCTGCAGTAGCAGTCAGAGGAGACAGCGCTAAACCTAAACTCAGAGCCAGTGCACTCATTGCTAATGTGGTTTTTTTCATGTTTCTCAATCTCGATTTACAGATAACGCAAAATTGCTGTGTAACTCAGATTCGTTTTATACCGCTTAGTTCCGGCGATAAGTTTATGGAAAAAGTAAAAATTTATTGGTCGTCTTTACAAAACTCACCGGTTATTCCACAGCCATCAGCTTGCGGTACTCGTCCCAGGCATACAGATCGGTCATCCCGCTGATATAGTCCTGGATGAGACGACAGCGATAATAATATTCGAGCACCGGCCATTGAGGAGCGTGGCGATCCAGTTTGCCGATGGCTTCAACATAAGCCAGACGATGACGGGTAGAAAGTTTCTGATAAAGCCGGGACTCAATCGGTATTCGTCGCACGCGCTCGTGTTCCACCAGCTCGCTAAATTCATCGACCGATAATTGCAGCAGGGGTCGATAGATTTCCAGTAAGCCGCTGATAACCCGGTATCCCTGCAGCTCTAACTGTTCAACATCAGGGTGGCTAAAGACATGGCGCATTGCGACATGTTTATATAACTCAAGCAACTGACTAAAGCTGCTGTCATCCTCCAGCAACGCATGATTAAATTCCCCGCTAAAAATCATCGGCAAATTGTCAATAAAACGCGAGGCGGCGTAAGGCACCAGTTTATTTAATGTATTGACCCGCAAATACATAAAGAACTGATCTTCCGTACTGCGGCTTAATGTATTTGCGCGCGATTTTTCCCAGGCATTTTCGACGACCTGCGCAAACAGCGAACCTTTTTCATGTTTCCCCCACGCATCATAAAGATGCTGATACAACTCCTCGACGCTGAATATTCTTTTCTCAACGGCGTCTTCCAGGTCGGCAACACAATAGGAGATGTCATCGGCGGCTTCCATTATCCACGTTAACGGGAAGCGGCCATTTGCAGTCAATGAAAGTTCTTTACGTAGCCGCTCAATATAGGCTTCTTCAGAGAGATAATAGCCCGGCTTTTTCATCAGATAACTGTGCGAAGCGGGCGTTTCCCCCATCCACCAGGCGGGACGGGTATATTTGAGGATGCATCCCACCTGTGCCCAGGTCAGGTTCATGCGCATCAGGGAGTGCACCAGCCGGATCCCCTGTGCATTGCCTTCAAAGTGACAGAGATCCTGACGCACTTTACGACGCAGATCGTTCAGCGCTTCTTCGCCTTCACGCAGGCGTAAATCCCGGACCACGCAGCGGTCATCACTGAGCGGCTGGCTGACGGCATCTGACGGGAAGAGTCGCTGCCTGAACCAGTCGTTGATCGCCGCCTCGCCGAAATGGCCAAACGGCGGGTTGCCGATGTCATGCATCAGGCAGGCCATCTCAACAATGCTCTCAAAGGGCCCGGTCAACTCATCCAGACCATAGGTTTCCAGCAAGCGCTGCTCTTTGAGGCGGCTTAAAATCTCTTTGGCAATGTAGCGCCCCACCTGCTGAACTTCCATTGAGTGGGTTAAGCGCGTGCGCACTGCCGCATTACGCTCAAGCGGAAACACCTGGGTCTTTTGCTGCAGACGACGGATGGCAGGCGAATTAATGATCCGCCCGCGATCGCTTTCGAAGATACGCAGGATCTCATGTTCGCTCTTTTCCCCCTGCGGCGAACGGAAACGTCGGTGCCAGTTAATTTTGGTGCGAAAATCGATCTGTGACATGTGCTCCCCCGCGTGAGAATGCGTTTCCCCTTAAGCGCATGATAGACTATGCATCTTAACAAGGCACATCGCGAGTAAATCTATGAAAATCGGCATTATTGGTGCAATGGAAGAAGAAGTTACGCTGCTGCGTGACAAAATTGAGAACCGTCAGACACTCTCTCTGGGGGGTTGTGAGATCTATACCGGTCAACTGAACGGTGTTGACGTGGCTCTGCTGAAATCAGGCATCGGTAAGGTTGCTGCTGCGCTGGGCGCAACGCTGTTGCTTGAGCGCTGCAAGCCAGACGTGATCGTTAACACCGGCTCTGCGGGCGGTCTGGCACCGACCCTGAAAGTGGGTGATATCGTCGTCTCCGATGAAGCGCGTTACCACGATGCAGACGTTACCGCATTCGGCTACGAATACGGTCAGCTTCCAGGTTGCCCGGCCGGCTTTAAGGCCGACGATAAGCTGGTTGCGGCGGCAGAAGAGTGCATTGCTGAGCTGAACCTCAACGCCGTACGCGGCCTGATTGTAAGCGGTGATGCCTTCATCAATGGCTCCGTCGGCCTGGCAAAAATCCGTCACAACTTCCCACAGGCAATCGCCGTTGAGATGGAAGCGACCGCGATTGCTCACGTCTGTCATAACTTCAACGTCCCGTTCGTGGTGGTTCGTGCCATCTCTGACGTGGCCGATCAGCAGTCTCATATCAGCTTCGACGAATTCCTGGTTGTCGCGGCAAAACAGTCCACCGTGATGGTGGAGAGCCTTGTGCAGAAACTGGCTCGTGGCTAAACATGCCGTCAGGGCGCTGGTCGCCCTGCTTCTGCTCGCACCGGCCTGGCTCTGCGCCGCGCCGCGTGTGATAACCCTCTCCCCCGCTAACACCGAACTGGCGTTTGCCGCCGGGATCACCCCCGTTGGCGTGAGCAGCTTTTCTGATTATCCACCCCAGGCCACGCGTATTGAACAGGTCGCGACCTGGCAAGGGATGAACATTGAACGCATCGTGGCGCTTAAGCCCGATCTCGTACTCGCCTGGCGTGGCGGTAACGCCGAGCGGCAGGTTAACCAGCTTACGTCGCTTGGGATCAAGGTCATGTGGGTGGATGCCGTGAGCATTGAGCAGGTCGCTCAGGCGTTACGATCTCTGGCTCCCTATAGTCCAACCCCGGCCAAAGCCGAGGATGCGGCAAAACAACTGCTCAGCGACTATGCGGCACTCAAAGCAAAATACGATACCCCCGTTAAAAAGCGCATCTTTTTGCAGTTTGGCAGCCAGCCGCTGTTCACCACCGGGAAAGGCTCTATTCAGAATCAGGTCCTGGAAGTCTGCGGCGGAGAAAATATCTTTGCGGCCAGCCGGATACCGTGGCCTCAGGTCAGCCGGGAACAGGTTCTGGCTCGCAGACCGCAGGCTATCGTTGTGGTCGGAAATGCGAGCGAGATTCCTAAAATTGAACAATTCTGGCAAAGCCAGCTAAAAATTCCGGTGCTCCCCCTCACCAGCGACTGGTTTGAACGCGCCAGCCCGCGTATTATCCTCGCCGCAAAACAACTCTGTGCCGCACTGGCCGAGAGTCATTAACATAAGACCCCCTTCGAGGATTTAACGATGCTCGTTTATTGGCTGGATATTCTTGGCACAGCCGTTTTTGCTATCTCCGGCGTTTTACTCGCCGGAAAACTGCGCATGGATCCGTTTGGCGTGCTGGTGCTTGGCGTGGTAACTGCCGTTGGTGGTGGAACGATCCGTGATATGGCGCTGGATAATGGCCCGGTGTTTTGGGTGAAAGATCCTACCGATCTGGTGGTGGCGATGGTCACCTGCCTGTTAACTATCGTGCTGGTTCGCCAGCCCCGCCGCTTACCGAAATGGATCCTCCCGGTGCTGGATGCCGTCGGTCTGGCTGTGTTTGTCGGCATTGGGGTGAATAAAGCCTTTAATGCAGGGACAGGGCCCATGGTTGCCATCTGCATGGGCGTGCTGACTGGCGTAGGCGGCGGGATTATTCGCGATATTCTGGCACGAGAAGTGCCGATGATCCTGCGTACCGAAATCTATGCTACGGCCTGCATTATTGGCGGGATTGTACACGCCACGGCGTACTATACCTTTGCGATCCCGCTGGAAAATTCAGCCATGCTGGGGATGGTGGTGACGCTGGCGATACGTTTAGCGGCGATACGCTGGCATCTTAAATTGCCGACGTTCGCATTGGATGAGAATGGAAGATAAACGCAAAACGGTAACCGCAAGGTTACCGTTTTTAATCTTTTCTCCCTCTCCCTGTGGGAGAGGGCCGGCGTGAGGGCATCAGCCCGCCCCTCTTAAATACTGAACGAAGACCCACACCCGCAGGTGCTGGTGGCATTTGGGTTAGTCACCACAAAGCGCGAACCTTCCAGACCTTCGGTGTAATCCACCGAACCGCCCACCAGATATTGCAGGCTCATCGGATCAACCACCAGCGCGACGCCCTGTTTCTCGATAGTCATATCGCCGTCGTTAACCTGGTCGTCAAAGGTAAAACCATACTGGAAGCCGCTGCAGCCGCCACCGGTAATATAGACACGCAGTTTCAGATCCGGATTGTCTTCGTCGGCAATCAGGGTTTTCACTTTGTTGGCTGCTGCTTCGGTAAACTCCAGCGGCAACGCTACGTCATCACTCATCTTATGCTCCCATGAATACTGCTACTGCAATTGGGTAAAATTCACCCAATTCTTTTTGTCATTATCTAATACCCTGGTAATTCATTCAAGTATTCTGCATTGCGGCCCGTTCTGCCTCTTGCTTCGCCAGGGTGCGAGCAAGAATGGTGGAGTATAGCGGTTTTCCACCCAGGAATTGGGCTAATAGTGTCGCGCCGAGACAGGTAATGATCATTGGCAAAATGAGCTGGTAATTGTCTGTCATCTCCAGCACCAGCACGATGCCGGTCAGCGGCGCGCGCAGGGAGGCCGCCAGCAGCGCCCCCATTCCGGCAACGGCAAACGTACCGGCCTCCAGATGATATGCCGGAAAACCGGCCGCAGCCGCCATGCCAAAGGCTGTGCCAAGCAACGTCCCCAGCGCCAGCATCGGGGCAAAAATACCACCCGGCGCACCGGAGGAAAAACAGAGCACCGTCGTGATGACGCGAGAAACAAACATAAACAGAAGCAGACCCACGCTGAAGTTGCCTGCGGCCGCAATCGGGATCAGCCCGAACCCGCCGCCCGCGGCGTTCGGCTCAATGAACCCCAGTACGCCACACAAGCCCCCCAGCACGCCGCCCATCAACACCCATTTCGTGGTATTCCCGCCATGGATGCGCTGGAACATATCCTGCGCACGCAGGATAAAGGTGTTAAACAGCGGGCCGACAACACCGAATATCATGCCCAGGATCAGGTACAGCCACAGCGTGTTCACTGGCGCATTGGTCAGTTTGCCCACTTCGATCACCGGGCTTTCGCCATTGAAAATGCGAAACACAATGCTCGACATGATCACACCGGTAAAGACCGCTTTGATCGAGATAAGGTTATAGCGGAACTGGGCGCGCATCTCTTCGATGATAAACAGGATCCCCGCCAGCGGTGCGTTAAACGCCGCCGAAAGCCCCGCTGCGGCGCCTGTGGCCAGCAGCGTATGGCGCGCTTCCGCGCTGCGCATCCTGAACAGATCCCCCACCATGCGCCCGACGTTCCCGCCCAACTGCACGGTGGGCCCCTCTCGACCCAGCACCATACCCGCACCAAGCGTTCCCATGCCGCCGATAAACTTCACCGGGATGACGCGCCACCAGCGCACCGGACGCAGCTCTTCCAGCGCGCCTTCAATTTCAGGGATCCCGGAACCGCCCGCTTCCGGCGCAAATTTACGCACCAGAAAGTAGCCCACCATGGCAAATAGCGCGGACAACCCGAACGCCCAGACCCAGACCAGCCCTCCTTTGTCGGCGAAACCGGCCACCGTACCAATACGCCAGTTCAGCACCGCATTGACCGCCTTTTCAAAGGCAACCCCCGCCAGCCCGGCGAGCGTCCCTACTACAGCGGCGGCCAGTAAAATTGCCAGCGGTGTCTTATCGCGATTGAGCAAGCGCCGGATGCTGATCCGGTGTTGCGCGCGTCGGAACTGTTGTTCTTCAAAAGAAGGTGAGTCTGCTTTCATTACCGTTTCTTTTCGTCATACAAATCGCCACAGGGATTTTACCAGAGTGCGTCACGTCGTCCCGTGAAAAATACTTAAAAATTGTTTAGCAATGAAAGGGGCAAAAATTTCATTACCTTTCGCGGATCACTTAGAATAGTGTGCTTAATCATTTTATACGAACCAGGAACGACGCCATGAGCAAGTCTGAAAACCTCTACAGTGCAGCCCGCGAGCTTATCCCGGGCGGCGTGAACTCGCCTGTTCGCGCCTTTACCGGCGTAGGCGGAACGCCGCTGTTTATTGAACGTGCTGATGGCGCGTACCTGTTTGATGTCGACGGCAAGGCCTATATCGATTACGTCGGCTCCTGGGGCCCGATGGTACTGGGTCACAACCACCCCGCCATCCGTAATGCAGTGATTGAAGCGGCCCAGCGCGGCCTGAGCTTTGGCGCGCCTACCGAGATGGAAGTCAAAATGGCGGAGCTGGTGACCGAGCTGGTGCCAACTATGGATATGGTGCGTATGGTGAACTCCGGTACCGAAGCCACCATGAGCGCTATCCGTCTGGCGCGCGGCTTTACCGGTCGCGACAAAATCATCAAGTTTGAAGGCTGCTACCACGGCCATGCGGACTGCCTGCTGGTGAAAGCGGGCTCCGGCGCACTGACCCTTGGCCAGCCAAATTCCCCGGGCGTACCGGCTGATTTCGCGAAACACACCCTGACCTGCACTTATAACGATCTGAACACCGTTCGTGCGGCATTCGAGCAGTATCCACAGGAGATCGCCTGCATCATCGTTGAACCGGTTGCGGGCAACATGAACTGCATTCCACCGCAGCCCGATTTCCTGCCGGGCCTGCGCGCCCTGTGCGATGAGTTTGGCGCGCTGCTGATTATCGACGAAGTGATGACCGGTTTCCGCGTCGCGCTGGCGGGTGCCCAGTCTTATTACGGCGTTGAGCCGGATCTGACCTGTCTCGGCAAAATCATCGGCGGCGGTATGCCGGTGGGCGCATTCGGGGGGCGCAAGGATGTGATGGAAGCCCTGGCACCAACGGGGCCGGTTTACCAGGCGGGTACGCTCTCCGGTAACCCGATTGCCATGGCGGCGGGCTTCGCCTGCCTGACAGAAGTCTCCCAGCCGGGCATCCATGAAACCCTGACTGATCGCACGACGCAGCTGGCAAATGGTCTGCTGGAAGCGGCTGAAGAGGCGGGTATTCCGCTGGTGGTGAACCACGTGGGCGGGATGTTCGGGATCTTCTTCACGGAAGCCCAAACCGTGACAAGCTATCAGGACGTGGTGAAGTGCGACGTTGACCGCTTCAAGCGTTTCTTCCACCTGATGCTGGAAGAAGGCGTCTACCTGGCGCCGTCAGCATTTGAAGCCGGCTTTATGTCCGTGGCGCACAGCGAAGAGGATATCAATAACACCATCGACGCGGCGCGTAAGGTGTTTGCGAAGTTGTAAGCACGTGCGGCGTGACGCCCTCACCCCGGCCCTCTCCCACAGGGAGAGGGAGCAAACCCTAAAACGTCAATCTTAGGATTGACGTTTACTTTTATTACCGACTCTGCTTTCTCAACAGATAAATAAAATACGGCGCGCCAATAAATGTCGATAGCAGACCTGCCGGGATCTGATACGGGAACAGCACCATTCTTCCGCACCAGTCCGCCACTACCAGCATCACCCCGCCCGTCAGGGCAGACATCACGATATGCGGCATCGTCCTGCGGAATCCCATCATTCTGGCGATATGCGGCGCCATCAACCCGACAAAACTCAGTGGGCCAATGGTCATGGTGGCTGTGGCCGTCAGGCACGCCGCCAGCAGTAACAGCGCGACGCGCGTTGGCGTTAACGCCATGCCGACCGCACGTGCGGTTTCGCCCCCCAGCGGCAGGATCGTCATCCAGCGGCGGCACAGCGGCACAATCGCCAGCAGCACGATCATCACGATCCCGGAATGCACCACCTGACTGCCGGTGGCGTTGTACGTTGAGCCGGAGATCCAGGTCAGGATCTTCGCCATCCGCGGATCGCCGCTCGCCTGCAGCATCATCAGCAGCATGGTAAAGGCGGTGCTGAGCGCCATCCCGGCCAGCAGCATCCGGTGAGGCGAAAACCCGCCGCGCCCGGAGGCAATCAGGATGATCATCAGCGTCACTGCCGCCCCGATGCTCCCGGCAGGCATCAGCCAGCCAAAGGCATTTCCCGGCACCAGGAACAGCATCAGCACCACGCCAAACGCGGCTCCCGAACTGATACCCAGCACTTCCGGGCTGGCCATCGGGTTGCCGGTCAGGCGCTGGATAATACAGCCCGCGACCGCCAGCATTACCCCGGCAATCAACGCCGAGAGGATACGCGGCCAGCGCCACTGCAGCAGTTCCTGGAGCAAATCGCCCGTTGCCCAGTGCCAGCCCACCGCATCGCGCCCGAAAGCAAGCGCGACAAACGAGACGATGATCAACACCGCCAGACCGGCCAGGCTGAACCACAGCACCGACTGACGCTCAGCATAAACTTTATCCCCCGCGTCCATCGCGGGAGCACTCATACTGCGCAGGCGTGGCAACAGCCACAGCAACAGCGGCGCGCCAACCAGTGCCGTTACCGACCCGGTAGAGACTTCCATCCAGACACGCGCCAGCCAGAGAATGATTTGATCGGAAAGCCAGAGGATCAGCGCCCCAATCAGCGGGGCCAGCAGCAGTCGCGCCAGCAGGCGACGCGCACCGAGCATTTTTGCCAGCAGCGGGGCAAACAGTCCGATAAAGCCGATAATCCCAACCGCATTAACCAGCAATGCGCTGAGGACAATCGCCAGCGTCAGCGCCGCCAGACGCGCCAGGGAGAGCGCCAGCCCCAGATTGCGGGCTACGCCGTCATCCAGCCCCATCAGCGTCAGCGGACGTAACAGCAGCAGCGTCAACATGGCGCCGCCAACGAGCTGCGGCCACAGACGCTGCACAATGCTCCAGTCGGTCTGGGTCAGCGTACCAGTACTCCACAGGAACATGCTTTGCAGCTGATCGTGATGGAACAGCACCAGCAGTTGGTTGATTGCACCACAGTAGAGGCTCACCACCAGCCCTGCGAGGATCAGCGTCACGGGCGAGAGACGTTTCCCCCAGGCCACGCCGAAGACCAGCGCGCCTACCACGCACGCGCCTGCAAGCGCGGCAAACTGCGAGGTTAACGCGCCAGACAGTGCCCACAGCGTGGTCACCGTGATCCCAAGCTGGGCACCGGTCGCGACGCCAAGCGTTGTAGGCTCGGCCAGCGGGTTACGCAAAACCTGCTGGAACAGGACGCCCACCAGCCCTAGCCCGCCCCCGACCAGCAGCGAAATCGCCAGACGCGGCAGCAGGCTGTAGTGGAACAGCATTTGCTGAATATTATCGATATCCGGCGTAGCCAGGGCCGCGCCCCACTGCCCCCGCGGTAAGGCGGTCGAGAGGTTAAACCAGGTCAACGCCAGCGCGGTCAGGAAAATCAGAGCCAGCAACAGCGCCGGGAAACGGGCAATACGCGTACTCATGCTTTTCCCCCCAGCGCGTTATCCAGCACCCGGGCGAAGTGCATGGCCGACAGCGTCGCGCCGTAGAACCAGACCGCCGGTGCACGCATAAAGCGTTGCTCACGCACGAACGGCATCGCCTGCCACAGCGGTGTCGCCATCAGCGCCTGCATTTCACGCTCGTTGCCGTGATCGAAGCACAGCACGTCCACATCGCGGAACGCCGCCAGACGGTCGATACCGACGGCGGTGCTGCCCCAGAAGGTCATCTCCCCTTCCCAGGCATTACGAATACCAAAACTATCGAGCACTTCCTGGAAAAGGCAGTTTTTACCGAACACCAGCATATGGCGCGCATCCAGCAGCGTTACCATCAGCAGCGGGCGGTCTCCGCGATGGGCAAAACGCGGCTTCAGGGAGTCAATAAGAGCATCAAACTCAGCGAGATGTTGTTTGGCTTCCGCCTCACGATTGAGGAAATGCGCCATCTCGTTGATGGAGTTTTTCGCCATCGTGAGCGGTTTTTTTCCGTCACTGAAGGAGAACCCCCGCCCAGGCGCAATACGCGCCATTGTCTCTTCTGAGGGGCCATACCCCGCAGACCAGAACAGAAATGACGGCTTCATCTGCGTCAGCAGCTCAAGGTTAGGCTCCGTTCGCAGACCAATATCAATGACCGAATCGGGCAGCGCCGGCTCGTTCACCCACAGCCTGTAGTTGGGAATATCGGCGACACCATACGGCGTGACGCCCAGTGCCATCATCAGTTCAACAGGCAACCACTCCAGCGCCACAATACGATGCGGATCGACGGCAGCCGCTGCCCGCGCGAGGTTCATCTTTAACAGCAGCGGTGAAAGTGCCATGGCCGTCAGCAGGCGGCGGCGGCTCAACAAAGTAGAATTCAGCATCAGTAAACAAAGCTCACCGGAGCAGCCCCACCAGGATGAGGCAGGATCCCCATGGGAATACCATAAATGTGTTCCAGGGTTTCACTTCGCATCAGTTCCGACGGTGTCCCCTGGGCAATCATCTCCCCGCCGCGAAGTGCGACAAGATAATCACAGTAACGCGCCGCCATGTTGATATCGTGCAGGACCGCGATAACCGTCAGGCCACGCTGCTGGCTCAGGCGATGCACCAGCGCAAGCACATCAACCTGATGAGCGATATCCAGTGCGGAAGTCGGTTCGTCGAGCAGCAGACAGCGGCTGTCCTGCGCGACCAGCATCGCAATCCATGCGCGCTGACGTTCACCCCCGGAAAGGCTGTCGACCAGACGGTGCGCCAGCGGCTTTAATCCCACCAGCGCAATCGCCTCTTCCACTTTCTCTCTGTCGGCGACACCGAAGCGCCCGAGCGCGCCATGCCACGGATAACGCCCGATCGCCACCAGCTCACGCACCGTCATCCCTTCCGCCTGGGGCAGTTGCTGCGGCAGATAGGCGACTTTGCGCGCAAAGGCTTTACTGCTCCAGCTCTCCAGAGGCTGTTCATCCAGCAAAATATCCCCTTCTGAAGGCGGCTGATGACGGCCCAGCATTTTCAGTAACGTCGATTTACCGGAACCATTATGACCAATCAGGCCGGTAACCTTACCTGCGGGGAACGTCAACGAGAGCGGGTGCAGCAAGGTGCGCCCGGGAACACGAAAGGAGAGTTGATTGAGCGTAAAAGTGGTGTCGGAGTGCGTTTTATTATCCTGCATATCAGCCAACTTAAATAAAAAGGGCACGGCGAACCGTGCCCGAAGAGAGATTAGAAGCGGAAGGTCGCGGTGGCCACAACCTGACGCTCAGCACCCCAGAAGCAACCGTAGGTGTTAAAGCAGCTGGCAACATACTCACGATCGAACAGATTGTTCACATGCAGCGCCACGTTTGACCCCGCCATGCCAACGCGTGCCAGATCGTACCTGACCAGCGCATCAACGACGGTGTAGCTGCCCACTTTGAAGGAGTTAGCCGGATCACCATAGCTTGAGCCCGTATAACGCACGCCGGTGCCCAGCGTCAGACCAGACAGCGGGCCATCATACATTGTGTAATCACCCCATACGGATGCCATGTGTTTCGGCACCTGGGCTGGTGTGTTGCCTTTGTAGTTAGTATCTGTCGTGTATTCCGCATCGGTGTAGGTATAGGAGCCAACAACGTTAACGCTCGCAGAGAGGGCAGCTTTCGCTTCCAGCTCTACGCCACGGGCACGGATTTCACCACCTTCAACCGAGAAGAAAGAACCCGCCGGGTCCGCCATCAGGTTGTTAGTTTTGGTCAGCTGGTACAACGCACCGGTGACAACGATCGGACGATCGCTCGGTACGTATTTCACGCCCGCTTCGTATTGCTTGCCTTTAGATGGCGAGAACAGTTTACCCTGTGCATCAGTCTGCGAAGCCGGTTCAAACGATTCGCTGTAGCTAAAGTAAGGAGTTACACCGTTATCAAACAGGTAGTTAACACCGCCACGCCAGGTGAACTGGGTATCATCACGTTTGGAGGTGGTATTGGTCACACGGTTATAGGACTCCTGATCGGCCCAGTCATAACGACCGCCCAAGGTTACCAGCACTTTATCCCACTGCGCCTGATCCTGAACATACAGACCCGTCTGTTTCTGGCGATTAAGGATTTGATAAGGACCTGAATTAGCCGGATCTTTTGAACCGAAATCAAAATCGCTGTTCACAGGATTATAGAGATCCAGCAGCGGAACAGAATCGTCATAACCAAACCAGGAATTGATGTCATTCCGCATACGCATAAAGTCAACGCCAGTCAGCAGTATGTGGTCCACCTCGCCGGTAGAGAATTTGCTTTGCAACTGGGTATCAACGGTGAAGTTCTGCAATTTTTCATTATCGACAACGTATTTACGCGCCAGATAATGGCCTTTATCAGCAGGCGCAAGCGCCGCACACTGTTTGTTACCAACATTTGCCGGATCGGTGCAGACGCCATAGCCGTAAACGCTGTTTTGCGAAGTTTTGTTCTCGGCAAAGCGCAAATTCTGACGCACGGTGAAGGTATCGTTAAATTCGTGGTCGAAGCTATACCCCACCATTTTCTGGTTCCGGGAATAGGTATTATTCTTCGCCCCTTCATTAAAGTTAGTCGGCAAACGCTCGCCGTTTGGCAGCGGCTCCACTGTCCCCTCTTTTGGCAACCAGCCGTAGTAACCTGTTTCAGGCTCGTTCTGAAAATAAGAGAG
The DNA here is from genome assembly GCF_052044775.1 of Enterobacter sp. 22466. Lineage (NCBI taxonomy): Bacteria > Pseudomonadati > Pseudomonadota > Gammaproteobacteria > Enterobacterales > Enterobacteriaceae > Enterobacter > Enterobacter sp. 22466. The sequence continues at coordinate 53,205 of NZ_JBQENX010000003.1, forward strand.
GAATGTAAATGTGGTTTTATCATCCGGACGCCATGAGAAAGATGGCGCGATAGCATAACGCTGCTCTTTCGCACGCTCCTGCTGAGCGTTATTTGAACGCGCAACCCCCGTTAAGCGATAAGAATAAACACCGTCGTCGTCAATCGCATCGCTAAAGTCAAACCCGGTCTGGAACAGGCTATCCGTGCCCACTTTGAACTTGATCTCTTTCAGGGGATCGGTTGTTGGGCGCTTACTGACCATGTTCAGCAAACCGCCAGGGCTGCTTTTGCCGTACAGAACGGAAACCGGACCGCGCATGATCTCGGCGCGCTCCAGCATATAAGGATCAATAACGGCGTCGTTATAGAAGTTCCCCTGCATTTTCATGCCATCGAGGTAGTTATTTTGAGACTGACCATCGGCCGCAAAACCGCGAATAATCAAGTAGTCATAGGTGTTTGACGCACCACGGGTGCCTACCGCAACGCCAGGGGTGTAACTCAATGCTTCTTTAACCGAGCGCGGTTGATGCAGTGCCATCTCTTCGGCTGTTACCACTGAAATAGATTGCGGTACCTTTTGAATGGGGGTGTCCGTTTTGGTCCCGGTCGCGGATTGTCTTGCTGCGATGGTAGCAGCAGGCCCCCAGGCACTTTCCTGTGCAGCCGGAGCGGCAGTGACAGTGATGGTTTCTTCTTTTTTCGGGGTTTCGGCAGCATGGGTATAAGCAGACATGCCGGCAACCGCTGTGGCTACGACAACTGCGATTTTACGCAGCGACGTGTTAATTGGCTGAGCAGTATTGGAAAGCGCCATGGTGTATCTCTGATGGAAAAGTGAATGATAACGTAAACGAGAATTATTATTATGACCGCAGCATAATAGGCGAAACGTTGGCCGTATAGCAAGCAGTAAGCGGCCCTACGAGAATTAAGGGTTTAAGAAATAACCAGGAGAAAACGAAGGGTTAATCAGAATTAAAACGAGGGTTAATAAAATGGGGAAAACGGGTAAAAAAATCCCCCCTTTCGGGGGGATCTGGAACAGTTAGTTACCGCCGAACATATCTTTAATCCAGCCCGCGACACCGTCGCTGTCTTTCTTCTCGTTCTGCTGCTGCGGCTGTTGTTGCTGCTGCGGCTGCTGAGGCTGAGAAGACTGGTCGAACGGGTTGCCCGTCGGCTGCTCTGGCTGGCTCTGCTGGCACAGGGAGTCCGGGTTGGTGGTCCAGACAGGCAAGGTACGCATACCGCCGCCACAGACAAAGTTTCCGGAACTGTCCACGCCCATATCCACGATATCTTCCGGTGCAACCAGATCCAGCGGCACCGGCGACTGATTCGCCAGATAACGCTGGTAAATCGACATCGCCCCGCTCGCACCATACAGTTTGGTTGGCTGGTTGTTATCGCGGCCCACCCAGGTGATCACCACTTCACGACCATCAATACCGGCAAACCAGGTATCGACGTTATTGTTGGTGGTCCCGGTTTTACCCGCCAGATGCAGGCCCGGATACTTCGCACCCAGTTGACGGCCGGTACCACGTTGCACAACCTGCTGCATGGTCCACAGCGTCATATAGGCTGCCTGCGCCGGAACGGCACGTTCCGCCTGTGGGAAGCTCTGGTACAGCACGGAGCCATCTTCGGCGATCACCGAACGCAGGGCTGACAGCGGTGCACGGTTACCGCCGCTGGCAATGGTCTGGAACGCCTGTGCCACTTCGATTGGCGTCAGGTTTAACGCCCCCAGGATCATGGCTGGTACAGGGTGCAGCTGATCTTTGGCGACGCCCAGTTTCTGCCAGGTGTCGACAATCGCCGGCAGACCCAGCGCCATCCCCAGGTTTACCGTCGGCACGTTCATGGAGCGGGTCAACGCATCCACCAGCATTACCTGGCCGCTGAACTGTTTATCATCGTTCTGCGGTGACCAGACCTGGCCGTTAGGCTGACGCAGGGAGATCGGCGCATCGGCAATCCAGGTATTCAGGCGATACAGATTTGGCTGACTCAGGGCAGTGAGATAGGTTGCGGGCTTCGCCAGTGAACCGATCGAACGGCGCGCCTGCATAGCACGGTTGTAGCCTGCAAACTGCGGCTCAGCCCCGCCCACCATCGCACGAACTTCACCCGTGTTACGGTCAACCACCACCATCGCGGTTTCCAGATCGCTCAGCTTACGCTGTTTCTTCAGCGCCGGAATGCCCTCAACGGCCGCTTTCTCTGCCGCATCCTGCGCCACGGAGTCAAAGGTGGTAAAGATCTTCACGCCGGAGAGATCTTTCACTTTATCACCGAGCTTGCTCTGCAGCTCCTGACGCACCAGCTGCATAAACGCAGGCTGAGGCGAGATCACACCGCCGCGCGGCTGCACGCCAAGCGGACGTGCGCTCAGCATGTCGTACAGCTCCTGGTCAATCACCTGCTGTTGTTGCAGCAGACGCAGCACCAGGTTACGACGTTCCAGCGCCAGTTTCGGGTTACGCCATGGGTTATAAATGGACGCCCCTTTCACCATGCCCACCAGCAGCGCCTGCTGATCAAGGCTCAGCTCCTCCACCGGGCGGCCAAAGTAGTACAGGCTCGCCAGCGGGAAGCCGCGGATTTCGTTATCACCGCTCTGACCGAGATAGACCTCGTTCATATACAGCTCAAGGATACGATCCTTGCTGTAACGCGCGTCCATCAGCACGGCCATGTACGCTTCGTTGGCTTTACGCCAGTAAGAGCGCTCGCTGGAGAGGAACAGGTTCTTCACCAGCTGTTGGGTAAGCGTACTCGCCCCCTGCACGGTACGTCCGGCAGTCAGGTTAGCCAACACCGCACGGCCAATGGAGTAGAGGCTGATACCATCGTGCTCATAGAAGTGACGGTCTTCGGTAGCCAGCAGGGTGTCCACCAGCAGGTCCGGGAAGCCGTTACGCGCCACGAACAGACGCTGCTCGCCGTTCGCTGATGAAAGCATAGTGATCAGTCGCGGATCGAGACGGAAGAAACCGAACTGGCGGTTGTTATCCATGTTCTCGATGGTTTCCAGACGATCGCCGTCAAAGGTCAGACGCGCACGCACCTGCCCCTCTTTGCTGTCCGGGAAATCGAACGGACGGCGGATCATCTCAATGGTTTTCGCCTGCACGGTAAATTCGCCAGGACGCGTCATTTTCGACACCTGACGATACTGGGTGGCTTCCAGCAGTTTCACCATCTCGTTCTTACTGATCGACATGTCGGGCTCAAGGTTCACCATGCGGCCATACACCGCCGCAGGCAACTGCCAGACTTTCCCGTCGATACGGCTGCGGATCTTCTGATCCAGATAAACGCCGTAGATCGCCATCAGCACAACAAAAACAATGAACAGCTTCAGCAGCAGCCAGAACCAACCGCGTTTGCCCCGAGGCTTACGCCCTTTGCCTTTTCCTTTACGCGGCATCGGTTCTTCATCCTCATACTCGTCTTCATAGTCATCGTCATAGTCCTCATCTCTGAGGCGACGACGGCTCACCTTTTCTTTCGCCGGACGCGTTGGTTTTCCCTTACGCCCAATTGGCTCGCGGTCATTCCCCGCCATGCTTTTTCTCCGCAACGTTCAGGCGCAAAGGCCCGATTCTCATTTCTTCCACTGACCTGTGAAAGAAGAAATCTCTCAAAATTGCTTTTCTCCCTCTCCCTGTGGAAGAGGGTCGGGGTGAGTGCATCAGGCCGCACTCCCCTTTTACGAATATTTCTTCGTCCGCCGTGTCGGCGCCGTATTCGCCGGATCGTCCGGCCAGACATGTTTGGGATAACGCCCTTTCATCTCTTTTTGCACTTCACGGTAGCTCCCCGCCCAGAATGCGCCCAGATCGCGGGTGATCTGCAGCGGGCGATGCGCAGGTGACAACAGCTCAAGCACCACGGGCACGCGCCCCTCGGCGATGGACGGCGTGGTCGCCTCACCAAACATCTCCTGCATCCGCACCGCCAGCGCCGGTGGATTATCCTCGTGATAACGAATGGCAATCCGGCTGCCGGTCGGCACAGTGTAATGCCCAGGCAGTTCACTATCCAGACGTTGACGTAATGACCAGTCGAGTAAATTCTGTAACGCCACCTTAACATCAAGCGCTTTCAGGGCCCGCAGCGAGTGTACACCACTCATTTGCGGCAATAACCAGGTGTCCAGCGACGCAAGTAACGAGTCATCATCCACCGCCGGCCAGTCATATTCCGGCAACCAGCGTGCGGCACAGTGCAGACGAATACGGTACTGCTCGGCCTCCGGTGTCCAGTTCAGAACACCTAATCCTTTTTCCCGGATACCGTTCAGCATCGCCTGGTGCAACTCCTCTTCCGACGGCTTTGCCAGCGGCTTCGTCCCCAGGGTCAGTTTACCTATCTGACTACGACGAAATGCCTTCAGGGTGCCCTGCACATCATCCCACTCAACGATGTCGGACTGCTGAAGCAGTTGCGGACACGCCCGCGTGAGGGCATCAATATCCACAGCCACGGCCTGCAAAATACGGGCATCAGGAGAGTGGCTACCCTGCAGTAAGAGCGGCGCAATCAGCCATTCATGGCGCGTCAGGGCGTCATCGCTGTCCAGCATAGCACCCATGCCGTTTGCCAGTTGATAACGTCCATCCAGCCCGCGACGACGCGCGATCCTGTCGGCAAACGCCTGCGCCAGCAGGGGCGCAATGCTGTCAGCGTCCGGCGTACCACCACGGCTGTTAAGCCGTTTACAGAGTTGCTGCGCGCGCTGCTGCCAGTTCCCCTGATTGCGCGAAAAGGCCTGGGCCAGATCAGAATTTGCACCACGAGGCGGCTCCTCAAGGATAGCCGCCAGTTTTGCCGCCGTGGCAATTTCATCATCGCCCTGCGCGGCCACCAGCATCGCCGCCAGCCGGGGATCGTTACCCAGCGCGGCCATTTTCTGCCCGCACGATGATAACCTGTCGCCGTCCAGCGCGCCTAACTGAGTCAGTAAGGCGCGCGCCGCCGCCAGGTTTACCGCCGGGGGGATATTGAGCCAGGTCAACTGCGCGGGATCGGGGCAGCCCCACTGCAACAGTTCCACGATCAGCCCCGAAAGATCGCTTTGTAAAATTTCCGGCGTGCTCTGCACAGCCGCGCGTTCGGCCTGTTCTGGGCTGATGAGATGCAAACAGATGCCAGGCTCAAGACGCCCGGCGCGGCCAGCACGCTGAACCATTGACGCCTGGCTGATGCGTTGCGTCAGCAGTTTCGTCAGCCCGGTACGCGGGTCAAAACTGGCTACTCTCTCCTGGGCGCTGTCCACCACCAGGCGAATGCCTTCAATGGTCAAACTGGTTTCGGCAATATTGGTGGCCAGTACCACTTTACGCTGCCCCGTCGGCGCGGGAAGGATGGCCTTGCGCTGGTCACTCAACGACAGTGCGCCGTAGAGTGGGCAGAGCATTACGTCGCTGCCCACGCGGGCGGCAAGCTGCTCCTGCACCCGCTGGATTTCGCCAACGCCCGGCAAAAACAGCAGCAGCGAACCGGATTCCTGACGCAGCAAGTCGGCAGTGGCGATAGCCACCGCTTCATCGAAACGCTGATGGGCAGGAAGGGGCTGATAGCGGCGCTCAACCGGAAACGCACGCCCTTCGGAGGTGATGACCGGCGCATCCGGTAACGTCTGCTGTAGCCGCTCGTTATCCAGCGTGGCCGACATGATGAGCAGTCGAAGATCGTCCCGTAACCCCTGCTGGACATCCAGCAACAGCGCCAGCGCCAGATCCGCCTGCAGGCTGCGCTCGTGGAATTCATCCAGTATCACCAGCCCGATGCCGGTCAGTTCCGGATCGTTTTGCAGCATACGGGTGAGGATCCCTTCGGTCACCACTTCAAGCCGTGTAGACGGGCCAACGCAGGTTTCGGCGCGCATACGGTAGCCCACCGTTTCGCCCGGTTTTTCATTCAGCAGTTCCGCCAGGCGCTGTGCCACGTTGCGTGCGGCCAGTCTGCGCGGCTCCAGCAGGATAATCTTCCCGCTGATAATACCTGCGTTGAGGATGTGCAGCGGTAACCAGGTGGACTTACCGGCACCCGTAGGGGCGTTAAGTAAAACCTGCGGGGCATCCTGCAAGGCAGCGAGCAGTTCAGGAAGGACGACGGCGACCGGCAATGAGGACACTAACAGCTCCAGAGGGTTAACATTAGTCGGCGTACATTGTAGCATCGGCGCATATCATTACCGAGTCCCCTGTATGTCTGAGTCGAAACGACTGTTTTTCGCCATTGAGCTGCCCACGCCGATCCAACGACAAATTGTTCGCTGGCGCGCCGAACACTTCCCGCCCGAAGCGGGCCGCCCGGTTGCCGCCGCAAACCTCCACCTGACGCTGGCTTTTCTGGGCGACGTCAGTGGAGAGAAACAGCGCGCCCTGGCGGCGATGGCCGGTCGGATTTCCCAGCCGGGGTTCACGCTGACCCTTGATGATGCGGGGCAATGGCTCCGCTCCCGCGTCGTCTGGCTGGGGACGCGCCAGCCGCCGCGCGGATTATTACAGCTTGCAAATATGCTGCGCGCCCAGGCGGCGCGTAGCGGGTGTTATCAGAGCCCGCAGCCGTTTCATCCCCATATTACGCTGCTGCGCGATGCCGGTCAGGTCGTTGCCATACCGCCACCGGGTTTTCACTGGGCCTTTCCGGTGACCTCATTCGCGCTGTACGAATCTGTTTTTTCACAAGGACGCACCCGCTATACGCCGCTCCAGCGCTGGACGCTGGGCGATACCCTAAGGAATTCTGATGAAGTTTAGTCCTGCACTGCAACGCGCCACGCTTATCCAACGCTACAAGCGTTTTCTCGCCGATGTCATTACCCCTGAAGGGGAACAGTTAACGCTGCACTGCCCCAATACCGGGGCAATGACAGGATGTGCGACACCGGGTGACACGGTCTGGTATTCCACGTCAGAAAATACTAAACGCAAATATCCCTATACCTGGGAAATGACGCAAACCCAGCAAGGGGCATTTATTTGCGTTAACACCCTGCGTGCGAATCAATTAGTTAAGGAAGCCCTGACCAACGGAACCCTTCCCGAACTGGTGGGTTACGGCACGCATAAATCAGAAGTGAAATATGGCGATGAAGGCAGCAGAATTGACTTTATGTTACAGGCGGAAGACCGCCCCGAGTGCTATATTGAAGTCAAATCAGTCACGTTAGCGGAACAGGAAAACGGCTTCTTCCCGGATGCGGTCACGCTACGTGGACAGAAGCATCTGCGGGAGCTGATGAGTGTTGCGGCGGCGGGCAAACGCGCCGTATTGCTGTTTGCGGTTTTGCACTCAGCCATTGAACGATTTTCTCCAGCCCGCCATATTGATCTCAAATACGCGCAATTGTTGAATGAGGCACAAAAGCAGGGGGTAGAGGTTTTGGCTTATAAAGCGGAACTTTCTGCCGATAATATGACTCTGAGATCCTCTCTTCCCATTGTCTTATAAGGGATTAGACGATTGATGATTAAGTGTTCTGGCCGCGTGCGCAAATACGCTTTTCCTCACAGGCTTGTCAAGTGTTACGTTTAGATAATTGCCATACGGAAAAGCATCTGCTATTTATAGCGACCTGATTTTTCCCCCAACACGGGGATCGATAGTGCGTGTTAAGGAGAAGCAACATGCAAGAAGGGCAAAACCGTAAAACATCGTCCCTGAGTATTCTCGCCATCGCTGGGGTGGAGCCGTATCAAGAGAAGCCGGGCGAAGAGTATATGAATGAAGCCCAGCTGTCGCACTTCAAGCGTATTCTTGAAGCATGGCGTAATCAACTCAGGGATGAAGTCGATCGCACCGTTAGTCATATGCAGGATGAAGCGGCTAACTTCCCGGATCCGGTCGATCGTGCCGCTCAGGAAGAAGAGTTCAGCCTGGAACTGCGTAACCGTGACCGTGAGCGCAAACTGATCAAAAAGATCGAAAAAACGCTGAAGAAGGTCGAGGACGAAGATTTTGGCTACTGCGAATCCTGTGGTGTTGAAATCGGCATTCGTCGCCTGGAAGCGCGTCCAACCGCCGATCTGTGCATCGACTGTAAAACGCTGGCAGAAATCCGCGAAAAACAGATGGCGGGTTAATCCCGGTCCTGTTTACCCACTCCAAAGGCGGGAGTCTCTCCCGCCTTATTACTGTTGATATGTCTGAATCTCACTATATCGGGCGCTTCGCGCCATCCCCCTCCGGTGAATTACATTTCGGCTCGTTAATTGCCGCTCTCGGCAGCTACCTGCAGGCGCGCGCAAGCCTGGGCAAATGGCTCGTTCGCATTGAAGATATTGATCCTCCGCGTGAAGTTCCCGGTGCAGCAGACACCATTCTGCGTCAGCTGGAACATTACGGTCTTCACTGGGACGGCGACGTTCTCTGGCAGTCAACACGTCACGACGCCTACCGCGAACGTCTGGCCTGGCTCGCGGAGCAGGGGCTGTCCTATAACTGCACCTGCACCCGCGCGCGCATCCAGAGCGTGGGGGGCGTCTATGACGGCCATTGCCGCACGCTCAATCACGGCCCGGAACACGCCGCCGTACGTCTGTTGCAGCGCGCTCCCGTGCTCCACTTTAACGACCTGCTCTCCGGTGACATTCAGGCGGATGAGCGCCTGGCGCGGGAAGATTTTATTATTCACCGCCGTGACGGACTGTTTGCCTATAACCTGGCGGTGGTGGTGGATGATCACTTTCAGGGCGTCACCGAAATTGTGCGCGGGGCCGATCTGGTCGAGCCTACGGTGCGGCAAATAGCGTTGTATCACCAGTTTGGCTGGACCGCGCCGGATTACATTCATCTGCCGCTGGCCGTCAACGAGCGGGGCAGTAAGCTGTCAAAGCAAAACCACGCCCCTGCCCTGCCAGACGGCGATCCGCGCCCCGTTTTGATCGACGCGTTGCGATTTCTCAACCAGAATGTAACCCATGAATGGCAGGATCTGCACATTGACGAACTGCTGAAAATGGCCATTGCCAACTGGACGCTCAGGGCAGTGCCAAAAATCCAGCATTCTCAAATGCGTTGCGCTGAGCTATGATTAGCCGCTTTTTTCATAACAAAACACACTACGAGGTGTACCATTTTTACCCGAGTCGCTAATTTTTGCCGTAAAGTGCTAAGCCGCGAAGAGAGCATGGCGAATGACGCTATTGCGCAACCCCACATGTCGGTTATTCCGCGTGAGCAGCACAATATTTCCCGCAAAGATATCAGTGAAAATGCCCTCAAGGTGCTCTATCGTCTGAATAAAGCGGGCTACGAGGCCTATCTCGTTGGCGGTGGAGTACGTGATTTACTGCTGGGCAAAAAACCCAAAGATTTCGACGTGACGACCAGCGCCACGCCCGAGCAGGTGCGTAAATTATTCCGCAATTGCCGTCTCGTTGGCCGCCGTTTCCGTCTGGCTCACGTCATGTTCGGGCCAGAAATTATTGAGGTGGCGACGTTCCGTGGACACCACGAAGCGGGGGCATCCGATCGCACGACCTCCCAGCGCGGCCAGAACGGTATGCTGCTGCGCGACAACATCTTCGGTTCTATCGAAGAAGATGCTCAGCGTCGCGATTTCACCATCAACAGCCTTTACTACAGCGTGGCGGATTTCACCGTGCGTGATTACGTCGGCGGCATGCAGGATCTGAAAGAAGGTCTGATTCGCCTGATCGGTACGCCGGAAACCCGCTATCGCGAAGATCCTGTGCGTATGCTGCGCGCCGTGCGTTTCGCCGCCAAGCTGGATATGCGCATCAGCCCGGAGACGGCAGAGCCGATCCCGCGTCTTGCGACGCTTATCAACGACGTGCCACCTGCCCGTCTGTTTGAAGAAGCGCTAAAACTGCTGCAAGCCGGTCACGGATTTGAAACCTACAACCTGCTGCGCGAATATAACCTTTTCCAGCCGTTATTCCCGACCATTACCCGCTACTTCACCGAAAAGGGTGACAGCCCAATGGAACGTATGATCGCACAGGTGTTGAAGAATACCGACACCCGTATCCGCAACGATATGCGCGTGAACCCGGCGTTCCTGTTTGCGGCAATGTTCTGGTATCCGCTGCTGGAAACCGCTCAACGCATTACCCAGGAAAGCGGTCTCGCCTATTACGATGCTTTCGCGCTGGCGGCAAACGACGTGCTGGACGAAGGCTGTCGTACGCTGGCCATCCCGAAACGGATCACCACGCTGGTGCGCGATATCTGGCAGCTTCAGCTGCGTATGTCCCGTCGTCAGGGCAAACGCGCCTGGAAGCTGATGGAGCATCCTAAGTTCCGCGCGGCCTTTGATCTGCTCTCTCTACGTGCTGAAATTGAACGCAATCAGGAGCTGCAGCGTCTGGCGCAGTGGTGGGCCGAATTCCAGGTCTCCGCACCGCCGGAGCAAAAAGATATGCTTACCGGCCTTGATGAAGAGCCGGCACCGCGTCGTCGTCACCGTCGTCCGCGCAAGCGCGCACCGCGTCGCGAAGGCACCGCATGACCCTCGCGTATATCGCTATCGGCAGCAATCTGGCCTCTCCGCTGGAGCAGGTTAATGCTGCCGTTCAGGCGCTGGGTGAGATCCCCCAGAGCCGGATCGTCGCTGTCTCCTCTTTTTACCGCACACCACCGCTGGGACCTCAGGATCAGCCTGACTACCTGAACGCCGCCGTGGTGCTGGATACCGCGCTGGATGCCGAAACATTGCTGGATAACACCCAGCGAATCGAGTTGCAGCAGGGCCGCGTGCGCAAAGCCGAACGCTGGGGACCCCGAACCCTGGACCTCGACATTATGCTGTTTGGCAACGAGGTGATTAACACCCCACGCCTGATTGTGCCGCATTACGACATGAAAAATCGTGGGTTTATGCTCTGGCCGCTGTTTGAAGTTGCCCCCGATCTCACCTTCCCGGACGGCATTCCGCTCAGGGACATTCTGGACAACCTCCACGCGGAAAAACCCGCTCGCTGGTAAGCCTGCAACCCTGCCCATTAGCCATAAAATAATTGTGGCTAATCGACTACCTAAAATCATTGTTCCCTCGAATGTTACTGTTAGAATGCGCAAAGATTCGCTTTTGGGCTATCAGGAAACAGTATGAAACCAACCACCATCTCCTTACTGCAGAAATGCAAACAGGAAAAGAGACGCTTCGCCACCATCACCGCATATGACTACAGCTTCGCCAGACTGTTTGCCGAAGAGGGTATCAACGTCATGCTGGTCGGGGATTCGTTAGGGATGACGGTACAAGGGCATGACTCCACCCTGCCGGTCACGGTCGAGGAGATTGCCTACCACACCCGTGCCGTGCGCCGCGGCGCCCCCGCTTGCCTGCTGCTTTCCGATCTGCCGTTTATGGCCTACGCCACGCCAGAGCAAGCTTTCGACAATGCGGCGGCCGTGATGCGTGCCGGTGCCAACATGGTCAAAATCGAAGGCGGCGCCTGGCTTGTGGAAACGGTAAAAATGCTCACCGAGCGCGCCGTGCCGGTGTGCGGTCATTTAGGCCTGACGCCACAGTCCGTCAATATCTTTGGCGGTTACAAGGTGCAAGGCCGTGGTGATGCCGCGCAGACGCTGTTTGATGATGCCCTCGCGCTGGAAGCGGCTGGCGCACAGCTGCTGGTACTGGAATGTGTCCCGGTGGAACTGGCAAAACGCATCACCGACGCGCTGTCGATTCCGGTGATTGGGATTGGCGCGGGCAACGTCACCGACGGTCAGATTCTGGTAATGCATGACGCCTTTGGTATTACCGGCGGTCATATCCCGAAATTCGCCAAAAATTTCCTTACTGAAGCGGGCGACATGCGCGCCGCGGTCAGGCAGTATATTGCCGACGTCGAATCCGGTGTTTACCCGGGTGAAGAACACAGTTTCCATTAAGGAGTCTCGTTGTGCTAATCATTGAAACCCTGCCGCTGCTTCGCCAGCATATCCGTCGTGCGCGACAGGAAGGTAAACGTATTGCACTGGTCCCGACCATGGGTAACCTGCATGACGGCCATATGAAACTGGTCGACGAAGCGAAAGCCCGCGCAGATATCGTGGTGGTCAGTATCTTCGTTAATCCAATGCAGTTTGATCGCGCAGACGACCTGGCGCGCTATCCTCGTACGCTGCAGGAAGATTGCGAAAAACTGAAAAAACGCCATGCGGACTTCGTCTTCGCACCGGCACCTGCGGATGTGTACCCTCAGGGTACGGGAGAGGCAACGTACGTTGACGTCCCGGGTATTTCCACCATGCTCGAAGGGGCAAGCCGTCCAGGCCATTTCCGCGGCGTATCGACCATCGTCAGCAAGCTGTTCAATCTGGTGCAGCCTGACGTCGCCTGTTTCGGTGAGAAAGATTTCCAGCAGCTGGCGCTGATCCGCAAGATGGTGGCCGATATGGGCTATGATATCGAGATCGTGGGCGTGCCGATTGTGCGGGCTAAAGATGGTCTGGCGCTCAGCTCCCGTAACGGTTATCTGACCGCTGAGCAGCGTAAAATTGCCCCAGGATTAAGCAAAGTCATGAACACCATGGCAGAGCAACTGTTAGCCAAAGAGTTGTCCGCAGAGGAGATTGTCGCCCTCGCTGAGCAAGCGCTGAACGATAAAGGCTTCCGTGCTGACGACATTCAAATCCGTGATGCCGACACCCTGCTTGAGCTGACCGACGCCAGCAAACGCGCGGTTATTCTGGTGGCAGCATGGCTCGGTCAGGCGCGACTCATCGACAATAAAGTGGTCGAGCTGGCATAGTATTCTTACCCTCCCCTCTTACGAGAGGGGTTAACGCATGATGATTAAAGGTACACGTAATGATTCGCAAAATGCTGCAAGGTAAGCTTCACCGTGTGAAAGTCACGCAGGCCGACCTGCACTATGAAGGCTCCTGCGCGATCGATCAGGATTTTCTCGACGCGGCGGGTATTCTTGAAAACGAAGCCATTGATATCTGGAACGTGAACAACGGTAAACGTTTCTCCACCTACGCTATCGCTGCCGAGCGTGGGTCTAAAATTATCTCCGTTAACGGTGCCGCCGCGCACTGTGCCGACGTGGGTGATATTGTGATCATCGCGAGCTTCGTCATGATGTCCGACGAAGAGGCGCGCCGCTGGCAGCCTAAAGTGGCCTACTTTGAAGGTGACAACGAGATGAAACGCACCGCGAAGGCGATCCCGGTGCAGGTTGCCTGAATCCGGTGAGGAGCGGATTTCTCAGGATCCGCTCCTTCAGTGACAATAAGTACTTCATACTTTTATCGCTAATAACATCACTCCTCATTTATTTATCCTATTTCCCTCCCCCATCGCGCCTGTTTTTTTAAAAAATACATTTCCCTAAATAATATAATAATGGAAATGATCCTTACCATTTATAATTTATATCGTACCAGAATGCGTTCGACGCGCTAAAAAAACTCATCCCTGCATTCTTTTATAGAATTTTCAAGATCATTTTCAGTAACTTATCCGGACCCTCACTTTTTCTAACGATGATATTAAGCAATTTTAAATACCCAACGCATTCAGAGATCCCTATCATCTTTTTTGCTTGAATTACATCAGTGAAATGTTTTTTTAAATGGAATTTTAATCATGTTAAAAAAACGCTATTAGCTTCAGTTGTAACTTTATTCGTAACAGGTTCTTTTTCAGCAACTGCAGACACAGATCTGGGTTTAATCACCTTTGATGGTGCAGTAACTGATACAACATGTAATATTTCCACTTCTAATGGTGAAGCACAAAACAATATCACCATCACCTTACCGGTTGTTAAAAAATCTGAGGTTGAATCCACCACCGTCGATACCGGCGTCGGCTCTAAGAATTTTGAACTGCTGCTCACCAACTGCCCTGAAACATTAAAGAGTGCGTCTGCAAACTTCATGTCTAAAAATATGGGTGCCATTGCAAACGGTACCATTGAACCTGACGCCGGCGTAGCAGGCGCAGCAACGAACGTTGCACTTGCCCTGTATAACAATGCCCCAACAACCTCTTCTCGTATTATGGTCGGCCAGCCAGACAATAATACGCAGAAAGCCGACCTGAATGCAGGTTCCGCTAAACTGTTCTACCGCGTTGCTTATGTCCCTGGCGCCAACTGGGTGAAAGACACGAATCCTGTGCAGTCAGGTAAAGTCAGCGCCAACGCTTACTTCACCATGAGCTACGAATAATTTATCCCTGCCGTTAATGTGCCCCGCTGGGCACATTTTTCGTATTTTTTCGAGAATATACATGTACGTACTGAATATTAAGAGCGGATTAAAAGCCCTGCTGCTGGCCTCGGTGAGCGTTTTTGCTCTTAACGCCAGTGCAGATATTGTCATTTCTGGCACCCGTATCATTTATCCTGAATCGGCAAAGGACGTAACGGTATCGATGGATAACCGTGGCACCCGGCCTTTACTGGTACAAACCTGGCTCGACGACGGAAGAGATAGCACCAATCCTCAGGAGCTCAAACTTCCCTTTATTGTTACCCCCCCGGTTTCGCGTGTTGAACCGCAAAAAGGGCAAACCGTCAGAATCACCTGGCTTGGTCAGACATTGCCAAAAGATAAAGAGTCCCTGTTCTGGTTTAACGTTCTGGAAGTTCCGCCAAAAGCAAAGGAGAGCGACAACCAAAGTATGCTTCAGCTTGCTTTCCGTACCCGCATAAAACTCTTTTTCCGTCCTACAGGGTTGAAAGGGGAACCGACAGAGGCAGCCAAAAATCTTAAATGGTCTCAAACCCGACAAGGGCAAAAAGTCGTTTTAAGTGCGAAAAATGACTCGCCGTATTATGTTTCGCTGGCGAGTGCATCGCTTATTTCAGGCGGTAAACATTACGAGATCGAAACGCATTATATTGAGCCGTTCTCAAGCCAGACAATGAATGTGAAAAACGCCCCCCTGACAGGCAATAGCAAAATAACCTGGCAAGCCATCAATGATTACGGTGGAATTGATAAATATGAGTTTATACAGAATTGACCCTGTATTCATTTCATATCATTCGCAAGAACTATAATTGGCTTTGCTCTGGGACAGAGTTCATCATGCACTTTAGACGTTCGCTACTATGTTTATCGATAAGTGCGGTATTGCCGTTATGTGCATTTGCTGCTGAAAATAATAAAGAAGAAGACGTGCAGTTTAACGAGCAGTTTCTTTATAACACCGGTGCATCAATTGATGTCAGTCGCTTTTCAAAGGGCAACCCTGTAATTGCCGGAACATATAAGGTGAAGGTGATTATTAACGGGAAACCTTCCGTTACCACGGACCTTCTCTTTAAGGAGAATGGTACTCCACGCGCCACGCCCTGTATCACCCCTAAACTGCTCACTCAGGCAAATGTCACCATCCAGCAACTTAAACAAGCAGAGGGAGATTCTGAGGACACCTGTGTCTCTGTGTCGAACGCCTATCCCGGGTCACGCGTGGCTTACGATCCTTCCACTCAGGAGTTAGACCTTTCCATTCCGCAGGCTTTCGTTATTCAGCGTCCCTCAGGGTTTGTCGATCCTTCGCTTTGGGAAGACGGTATCCCGGTAGCCATGCTCTCCTGGGATCTCAATGGCTGGCACGCCGACACGCCTGACTCCAGCACGGATACGGCCTATGCAGGCTTACGCTATGGGGCAAATCTGGGGCCATGGCGACTCCGCGCACGCGGCAACCTGAACTGGGATCAGGATTCCGGTACCCATTACGCCAGCCAGGACATTTATCTTCAGCGTGATATCACGCCCCTTAAAGCGCAGTTTATCGCCGGAGATTCCTATACCCGTGGTGACGCCTTCGATTCCATTAGCCTGCGCGGGGCGCGTTTATATAACGATGACCGTATGCTTCCTAACGGCATATCAACCTATGCGCCGGTGATCCGGGGAGTCGCAAACAGTAATGCCAAAGTCACGATCGCCCAAAGTGGCAATACGATTTACGAAACGTCCGTACCGCCAGGGCCATTTGAAATCTCGGATCTCAGTACAACAGGTTACGGAAGCGATCTTATCGTCACGGTAGAAGAGACGGATGGGAGCAAACGTTCCTTCTCGGTCACCTATTCTTCCGTCGCGCAAATGCTTCGCCCTGGCTACTCGCGATGGGATATCGGCGTAGGTGAACTGCGTGACGACAGCCTGCACGACAAACCAATGGTGGGATATGCCACGGGGTATTATGGCTTAACCAATACCTTCACGGGCTATGCAGGGCTGGAATACACCGATAGCGATTTTTACGCCGCATTGCTGGGTATTGCGATGAACACCCGTGTGGGTGCATCTGCCTTTGATGCCACGCATTCTGACGCCCGGATCGACGGCTTACGACATCTCACCGGCGAAAGTTATCGCATCTCCTACAGCAATCTCATGGAAGCCACGAATACCTCTTTCAACGTCGCCGCTTACCGGTTTTCAACGTCTGACTACCTCAGCCTGAATGATGCAGCCTCGTTGACCAATGAGATCAAATACCGTGACAGGGAACGCAACCCTGAACGTAATAACCGCGATGTGTATCAGACCTTCCAGCGCATGAAAAACCAGATCCAGGTAAATATCAGCCAGCCGTTGAAAATGGCTGACCTTGATTTGGGATCGCTGTATGTCAACTCAACCTGGCAGGACTACTGGAATGAAAGTAGTTCGTCCGCGCAATACTCCGTTGGCCACAGTCATTCGCTAAACTGGGGAAGTTATAGCCTCTCCGTGCAGCGCACCTACAATGAGTTCGGGGAAAAAGATGACAGTGTCTATCTGAACCTCACTATTCCATTCGACACGCTGATGGGTAACGGCAAGCGTGCGGGCGGATTCTCCTCACTCACGACGGGCATCGGCAGCGATTTACAAGGTGGCGGGAGTTTTAACGCCAGCGCCAATGGCAGCACTGAAGATAATCGCTTCAGTTACAGCATTACCGAAAGCACCACCCGTAATGACGATACGTTAAACCAGCTCAGCGGCTACGGCAGTTACAACGGCCCGCATGGACCGATGAGCCTTTCCGTCTCAGCCTCAGATGACGATTCGCGGCAATATTCTGCCAGCTATAGCGGCGGGTTGGTTCTGCACTCGGGTGGCGTAACACTTGCACCCGGCAGCATCAGCGAAAGCGATACGCTTGCGTTGATTAAAGCAGAGGGAGCAAACGGTGCCCGCGTCTCTACCGGTAACGGCGAAATCGGCGCCTCAGGCTATGCCCTTATGCCCTATCTGTCCGCCTACCGTGAAAACAGCGTAGGTCTTGATATCAGCGAGATGCGCTCTGACGTGGAAGTGAAAAATACCCGCTCCACCACCGTTCCCCGTAGCGGTGCCGTTGTGCTGGTTAACTTTGAAACCGATCAGGGGCGTTCCGTGTTAATGGAACTGACGCGTGACGACGGTGGATTTATTCCATTAGGCGCCGATGTGCAAACCGACCAGGGCGTATCCGTGGGTAGCGTGGGTCAGGCCGGGCAAGCCTGGATCCGCGGAATTGAAGATAAAGGAACGCTAAACATCGTCTGGGGAAGTGAGCCGGGCTCATCCTGTAGCGCCACCTACCAGATCCCACCGGATGCGAAAAAGATTGGACCGACAACGCTGCTGACGCGCCAGACCTGCCACGTCACAGCCTTATAAAGGGAGTTAAAACATGCTTTTTAAAGCCTGGAAAAAAACAGGATTCTTTATTTTAAGTACAGGGCTGATGGCCCTGTCACTGGAATCATACGCCGACACACTCGATATTACTTTTACCGCTAATATCCGCGACACCACCTGCGATATGAAAATTGAAGGCGGCAGCGGTGATGGCAGCAGCAACGTTATCCCCATTGGCACTAACGGCAAGGTGCGCCTGGATTACATCATCCTGAAAAATGCCAAAGCGACGACCAACTTTAAACTCAAAATGGTCTCCTGCCCGTCAAGTCTGACATCGCTGAAAACAACCATTAGCGGTAGTGCCAGCCCTGTAACTACGGCCATTAAGAACTCACTCTCCGGCGAAGGCAGCGCGGAGCATATTGGTGTGGCGATTTCCCGCACCGCCACCCCGGATGCCCCGTTTGTCATCAATTCATCCACCGATACGCAGCGTCTCATCTGGTCGAGCGGAGAAATAAGTGCTGGCGAGGTTTCACTCCTGGCGACGCTGGTGGAAACCGCAAGCGGGCAAGGCACGACCGGCAACTTTAGCGGTATCGCTACATTTAATTTCACCTATGAATAACTGGCAGCAATACGGAGCGTTGAGATGAAAAAGAAAATGACATTACTGGTGCTTGCGATGACTGCCACCCTGCCTTCCGTTGCGTTAAGCACCATTACAGGCACCACAAGCGTTGAGGCCACGTTTACGTCCACCATAGAGGCCGGCACCTGCAATGCGGAGATACAAGATGCCGGCGGAGCACCTATAAGCATTTTACCGTTTGGCGACGTGTTTAAGTCCGACCTTGTGAGCAAGAACCGAAGAGGGGCATTCAAAATCGCGTTCACCAATTGTGCCGGGGTCAAAAATGCCGCCATTCAGGCCACGCCGGGGGCAGGCGGGTCGTGTACCGGTAATGCTAAAAATGGAACCTCGTATGCCGCCGGGCATAACGTCGGTTTTGAAATCTGGAAAGGCACTGTCGACTCAGGCTCCCTGTTGAACTGCGCCACAGCCCCGACCTCTCTCGTCAACCTCTCTAACGGGACGGGGAAGTTTGAAATGGATGCGCGCATCGTCATTGCGCAAGATAAAACGATTTCTGACGTGACCACGGGGTCGGTCAGCGCACCAGTGACGTTTATCGTGACCTATCAATAATGTTAATTCAGACAGGTAGCTTAAACAGGATGTTCCACTCCCGCTTCTTTATTAAAAATAGGGTGTCCTGGCTCACCCTCTGCCTGGGTTTTCCCGCTGCGGGGATTACCTCAAGCCTGGAAATGGATATGACGGCAAACATTATCAACAATACGTGCCAGGTGAGTATTCCTGATAGCGGAAACGTAACGCTGCCAACGGTGGGAAGGGCGTGGTTTTATACTGCGGATGGCGCCGATCGCCTTAAGCCAGCGGACCCCGCAGGAGGAACACGCTTCATGATTCAGGTGTTGGACTGTAGCGGGGATGAATCCGGAGCCGGGCAAGCGCTGCACTTTACCTTTAAACCGCAGGCTGCCCAAATTGATGGCATTTCCAAACAAATATTCAGTAATGAGACGTCCGCCATCGCAGGCGGCGCAGAGAATGTGGGGATTGTCATTTTTTCAGAATCCAGTAATCAAAACGTCCTCGACAGCGAGGGGCAGTCTGATGTGGCAGTCAAAATAGCCACGCCTTCAGACCCGCAAAGCTATTTGAAAGCGTATAACTTTTACGCCCGCTACCAAAATTACGGCCCGGTCAGCGCAGGAAAAGTGACCGCGCGCGCATTGGTCAGCGTGACATATCGCTAACAGGCAACGCTAAAAGGAAGAACTATGGCACAGCGTCCTGGGATAACTGTTTCCCCACGTTTTTACGGTTTTATTATTTTATTTATGTGCTTAACCATGAGTGCCTTTTACGCCAGTGCAGCCGAGGAGTGCCAGATTGGGAGTGCTAAGCCACGTGCGGTTGGCGATTTTACGGGTGGAAAACCGACGTTAAGAGCGGTGGATGCCGTCACCGCTCCCACAAAAATCAGTACCCTCTATCCCTTAAGCCTAACCCCCCGGTTGATGAGCGTATGCTCAGGTGGACAACATGGAGAAAACATCTTTACCGCAACACGGGCTACCCTGCAGGTGGGCAGCATCGACGGTAAAGCCTTATTCAAAACCAATGTGACCGGCATTGCTTATGCCCTGGCGTTTCGAACAATAGGTACGGGAGTCACGGCCTATTTTGCCCCCAGCACAAACTGGTTTCTGACGTTACATTTGGAGGATCAGGATGAATTATTGCAATACCGAACCTGGGAGGCCGCGGTCGAGTTTTATCAGCTTCCCAGCTTTGCCGGGGTTCCCGCGGAGGTGGTCTCCGTTGGCCCTGCCGGAGGGACTATCGGAGACTTTGGTATTGGCGATCCCTATGCACCTAATGATGACCATCCAGGCACGACCATCAGCATTGCCGACATGGCATTCACAACACCAATAATAAAACCAACCTGCACCCTTACGGCCCCCAAAACCGTGGATCTGGGGGATTATGGTGTATCCGACCTGGAGAACGATAACACCTTAAACGTATATGCGGCGGTGTCCGGGAATTGCACCAACACACGTAAAATCACCATGAAGTTGACCACCAGTAAGACCACCGGCACTGATGGCACATTACTCGCCAATACCGCATCCTCGAATGCAGCAAAAGGCGTAGGAGTGTTTCTGATGTGGCCGGACAACAGCCAGGTGGTGCCTAATTCCACTAACAGCTATACCACGCGGGAGAACACCACCATTGCATTATTCAGCCGGTTACTTACGGCCCGGTTAGTTAAGTCTGGTACAGAAAAAGTCACCTCTGGCACGTTCAGCGCCATCGGCACCCTGCAGTTCACCTATGAGTAATTTATCCCTGCGGCTGGTTGCTGATCAGCCGCGACATCGTCTCCAGCGAATCCGTTCTTAAGATATACAGGCGTTTCAGTAAGAACGGATTATCCCCCGGCTTAACCTTCCCTTTCACCGTCGTGACGGCCAGATGAAAACCGGCGTCATTCGCGGCTTTTATCGCTTTGTTGTCGTAGCCACCAAAGGGATAAGAGAGATACAGTACGCGCGGGTTAAACTGCGCCAGCCCCCGGCGCGAGCGTTCAAAATCAAACAAAATCACGTGGTAGCTGCGGCTCAGTAAAATCGGATGTTTATTACCATCGACGCGGTGCAGGAAGTGCGTGTGGGACTGAATATCGAACACGTCCTGGATGCCCTTCAGCTCCTGAACGCTCATAAACTGCAGCGATTTTGGATCCCACTTCTGGGGATGGCGCTTAATGCGCGATGAGATGATAAATGCCGTGGCGTTAAACCCGTACTCTTTCAGAATCGGGTAAGCGTAGCGGCTCACGGATTTCAGCCCGTCATCAAAGGTGATCACCACCGATTTAGCAGGCAGGTTCATTTTGTTACGCACGTACCCTTCCAGTTGATACATCGTCAGGGTGGTATACCCCTGGTCGCGCAGCCAGGCCATCTGGTTATTGAACGCACGCACGCTGGTGGTGGTAGACGTATGTCGAAAACGCGTGTTCTCTTCATCACGCAAAATATGATGGTAGGTCAGAACCGGGAGGCCGTTATCTTCCTGCGCATCCAGGCTGCTGATCCACGCCAGACGGTTACCGATGCGAATCTGGTACCAGGTCTGGTTTAAGCGGTCCTTGAGTTTGCTTAAAACCGGGTAACGCAGATTGGCGCTCAACGTTCCGAATGGCGCACTGCCGCTGGACGGCGCGTTGTACACCGGCGTGTCTTTCCAGGTGATCAGGTTTTGATTACTGAGCGGCTTATTAAGATCGCCAAGGCTGTCCTCAACGCGCTGCTTTCCCTGCACCTGCTCCAGATGGCCTTTATCAATAAAGCCTGTCCCAAATCCGAAGCGAAACTCGTAGTAATCCGCAGCGGTAGGCACAACGGCGAGGATCTGTCCGGCGCTGACATGGCCGACGTTCACGACTTCATTACCCACCTGCGCCCAGATAGCCGCATCCTCGGTAGTTTGCATGTACTGGGCTGGAAGACCTTGCTGACTTAATAAACTGGCTGATGCCCCACCAGAGAGAACCAGCAGGAACAGGAACAAAATACGCGTGAACATGTCTGTGATATCGGTACGAATAAACTGATGCCATTGTAACAAATGCACCATCAATACCAATGTTTAATTCTTATACAGGTCGTGAAGCAGGACAAAAGGAGGATTCTTCTGCTGTTGATGCCACAAGCTGCTGACGCCCGGCTCACCTTGTGCCACGATGGCATGGCGAAACTCTGCGCTGCTTAATAATTCACGCTGTGGATACATTAACTCCAGTAAGGGAAGGTTAATGCCGGAGATCACTTCACAGCAGTCGTGTTTGTGGCTCAGTAAGGAGGCGGCGCGATACGGCGCTGCACCCGATTTATCGGTGAGAAAGATAACACCTTCGCCGGTGTCGGTTTCATGCAGAGCATCGCACATCATCCGGCTCAGCATGTTGGTGCTCAGCCCTTGCCAGTAATTCACCGCGCGACACTGCATCAGTGGACCAAACCTGGCTTCAAGCTTTATCAACATCTCCTGCGCCTGTTCATCGTGGCAGGTAATGACCCATCCCAGCATAACGTTCTCTCCTTAGCAGGCGAGTAGTTTAGCGGAGTGAAGATTAGCTTACGGTGATAACAGTCAAAGAAAAGTGCCCGGCAACCAGAAAGCCACCGGGCGGAAGGTTAGCTGCGCAGTCCGCGCCCGCGCTGGATTAAATACCAGCACAGCAGGTAGAAGGCGACGATAAACACCACCAGCACCGCCACTGTGGTAAACAGCGGAACGTCAGTAATACCGAGGAAGCCGAAGCGGAACCCGCTGATCATGTAGACAATCGGGTTCAGGTGCGACAACGCCTGCCAGAACGGCGGCAGCAACGTCAGGGAGTAGAACACCCCACCCAGATAGGTCAGCGGGGTCAGGACAAAGGTCGGGATCAGGCTGATATCGTCAAACGTTTTGGCAAACACCGCGTTCAGCAGACCGGCAAGCGAGAACAGGATTGCCGTCAGCAGCAGCGTCAGCCCCACGAACAGCCAGGAGTGCACCTGGAACGGCACGAAGAATAAGGAAATAGCCGTCACCAGGATCCCGACGCACAGGCCGCGCGCCACGCCGCCGCCGACGTAGCCCGCGATGATCACATGCGTTGGTACCGGCGCCACCAGCAGCTCCTCAATGTTGCGCTGGAACTTAGCGCTAAAGAATGACGAAGCCACGTTGGCGTAGGCGTTGGTGATCACCGCCATCATGATCAAACCCGGAACGATAAACTGCATATAGGTAAAGCCGTGCATCTCACCAATGCGGGAACCAATCAGGTTACCGAAGATGATGAAATAGAGCGTCATGGTGATCACCGGTGGCACCAGGGTTTGTACCCAGATGCGCATAAAGCGGTTGATCTCTTTCGCCCAGATGCTTTTCAGCGCGACCCAATAAAGATGCGTCATGCCTTGTCTCCTTGTTTATCCTGCACCAGAGAGACAAACAGCTCTTCCAGTCGGTTCGCTTTGTTGCGCATACTTAAAACCTGAATGCCCTGGGCACTCAACTGGGAGAAGACGCTGTTGATGCCCTGCTCCCGCAATACTTCGACTTCCAGCGTGGAGGTATCGACCAGACGATACTGGTACCCTTCAAGCTTCGGCAGCGCGCTTTTTGCCGCCAGATCGAGAATGAACGTCTCTGATTTCAGCTTCGAGAGCAGATCCTTCATCGAGGTATTTTCCACCAGCTCACCGTTCTGAATGATGCCGATGTTGCGGCACAGCATTTCCGCCTCTTCAAGGTAGTGCGTCGTCAGAATAATGGTGGTGCCTTTGTCGTTGAGATCCTTCAGGAACCCCCACATTGAGCGACGCAGCTCAATATCTACCCCGGCGGTGGGCTCGTCGAGGATCAGCAGTTTCGGCTCATGCATCAGCGCACGGGCAATCATCAGACGGCGCTTCATCCCACCGGACAACATACGCGCACGTTCGTTACGCTTTTCCCATAGATCGAGTTGTTTCAGGTACTTTTCACTGCGTGCTAACGCTTCTTTTCGCTCTACGCCGTAGTAGCCCGCCTGGTTGACGACGATCTGCTGTACCGTCTCGAACGGGTTGAAGTTAAACTCCTGGGGAACCAGCCCGAGCTGGCGTTTGGCGTTGACCACATCTTTTTGCAGATCGTAACCAAAGACGCAGACCCGGCCAGAGGTCTTATTGACCAGCGAACTGATAATGCCGATGGTCGTCGATTTCCCCGCGCCGTTCGGCCCCAGAAGCGCATAGAAATCCCCTGCCTCTACTTTGAGATCTATCCCGCGTAGCGCCTGAACGCCGCCCGGATAGGTTTTTTTAAGCTGCTCAAGCTCCAGTGCAATCGCCATGAATTAAACTTACCTTAGGTTCTGACACACGTTGTGTGGTTTCATTAAAAGTCGGGTTACCCTATAGTAGCGCAACGCAATCACTCGGTTACAGGTCGCTAACCTCCATGAACAACATAGATACACTCATCAGCAACAATGCACTATGGTCAAAAATGCTGGTGGAGGAAGACCCCGGATTTTTTGAAAAGCTTGCGCAAGCGCAGAATCCACGCTTTCTCTGGATTGGATGTTCCGACAGCCGTGTTCCGGCTGAGCGCCTGACGGGCCTTGAGCCCGGCGAACTGTTTGTTCACCGTAACGTTGCCAACCTGGTGATTCATACCGATCTCAACTGCCTGTCTGTGGTTCAGTACGCCGTTGATGTTCTGGAAGTCGAGCACATCATTATTTGCGGTCACTACGGCTGCGGTGGCGTGCAGGCGGCGGTCGAAAATCCGGAACTGGGGCTCATCGATAACTGGCTGCTGCACATCCGCGATATCTGGTTCAAACATAGCTCACTGCTGGGTGAAATGCCGCAGGAACGCCGGATGGACACGCTGTGTGAACTGAACGTGATGGAGCAGGTGTATAACCTGGGTCATTCAACGATCATGCAGTCAGCGTGGAAGCGCGGGCAGAAGGTCTCTATCCACGGCTGGGCATACGGTATTCATGACGGTCTGCTGCGTAACCTCGAAGTGACCGCCACCAACCGCGAAACGCTGGAACAGCGTTACCGTTCAGGAATTGCCAACCTTAAGCTTAAGCACGTGAACCATAAATAAAGCCGGGGGTTTTCTCCCTCTCCCTGTGGGAGAGGGCTGGAGTGAAGGCACCAGGCCGCACTACTCGTCCAGAAGCACAACCTTCCCAACATACGGCAGATGACGATAACGCTGCGCATAGTCAATGCCGTAACCGACGACGAATTCGTCCGGAATGGAGAAGCCCACAAACTCCACCGGCACCTGCACTTCACGGCGGTCTGGTTTATCCAGCAGAGTACAGATGGCCAGGGATTTCGGCTCGCGCAGGCTCAGGATCTCGCGCATTTTAGAAAGCGTGTTACCGGAGTCGATGATGTCTTCGACGATCAACACATCTTTGCCACGAATATCTTCATCCAGATCTTTCAGGATTTTCACATCACGGGTTGTGGACATGCCGCTGCCGTAGCTGGAGGCGGTCATAAAATCGACCTCATGTGACACCTGCACTTCACGGCACAGATCTGCCATGAACATGAAAGAGCCACGTAACAGACCGACCAGCACCATTTCGCTGCCGCTGTCCTTGTAATGTTCGGTGATTTGACGACCCAGTTCGGCGATACGCGCTTTGATCTCGGCTTCCGGGATCATCACTTCAACAGTATGTTTCATATTACTAACCATATGATTTTAATGAAAATCTCTCAATGCGGATGAACGTTATTCCAGCATCGATACGCAAGCCAGCCATTATATCAGCAAATGGCTAAGCCTGGCGCATGAGTTATAAAAAGCAAATATTGTGATTCCGATCACACTTGTTAATACCTATAATTAGTTGCTAGCAAATTATTAACAAAAACTGACGAGTACACTTTCTATGGCTGAAACAAACTCTAAACAGCCGCGTCTACTGGTGACACTAACAGCGTTATTCGCCGCCTTCTGCGGCCTGTACCTGTTAATCGGTGGCGTCTGGCTGGTCGCAATCGGCGGCTCCTGGTACTACCCGATAGCGGGTCTGGTTATGCTTGGCGTAACCGTCCTGCTCTGGCGTAGAAAACAATCCGCACTGTGGCTCTATGCTGCATTACTCCTCGCCACCATGATCTGGGGCGTCTGGGAAGTCGGTTTCGACTTCTGGGCACTGACGCCGCGCAGTGACATTCTGGTCTTCTTCGGTATCTGGCTGATCCTGCCATTCGTCTGGCGTCGCCTGATCGTGCCTTCCAGCGGTGCCGTTGCGGCGCTGGTGGTTGCCCTGCTCATCAGTGGCGGCATCCTGACCTGGGCCGGCTTTAACGACCCGCAGGAGATCAACGGAACGCTGAACGCAGAGTCAACCCCTGCTGCGGCTATCTCGCAGGTCGCGGACGGTGACTGGCCGGCGTATGGGCGTAACCAGGAAGGTCAGCGCTACTCCCCGCTGAAGCAAATCAACGCGGACAACGTGAAAAACCTGAAAGAAGCCTGGGTATTCCGTACCGGCGATCTGAAGATGCCGAACGATCCAGGTGAGCTGACCAACGAAGTGACGCCGATTAAAGTGGGCAACATGCTTTATCTGTGTACGGCGCACCAGCGTCTGTTCGCGCTCGACGCGGCCACCGGTAAAGAGAAATGGCACTTCGATCCGCAGCTGAACTCCAACCCGTCGTTCCAGCACATCACCTGCCGTGGCGTCTCTTACCACGAAGCGCGCGCGGACAATGCCAGCCCGGACGTCATTGCCGACTGTCCTCGCCGCATTATGCTGCCGGTGAACGATGGCCGCCTGTTCGCGATTAACGCCGAAACGGGCAAGCTGTGCGAAACCTTCGCCAACAAAGGTATCCTGAACCTGCAGACCAACATGCCGGACACCACGCCGGGTCTGTATGAACCCACCTCACCGCCCATCATCACAGATAAGACTATTGTGATTGCTGGTTCGGTCACGGATAACTTCTCCACCCGCGAAACCTCTGGCGTTATCCGTGGTTTCGACGTAAACACCGGTAAACTGCTGTGGGCCTTCGATCCGGGCGCGAAAGATCCAAACGCGATCCCGTCTGATGAACACACCTTTACCTTCAACTCGCCAAACTCCTGGGCACCGGCCGCGTATGACGCGAAGCTGGATCTGGTCTACCTGCCAATGGGCGTGACCACGCCTGATATCTGGGGCGGTAACCGTACCCCTGAGCAGGAACGTTATGCCAGCTCCATTCTGGCGCTGAACGCGACCACCGGTAAACTGGCCTGGAGTTACCAGACCGTACACCACGATCTGTGGGATATGGACATGCCGTCCCAGCCAACGCTGGCGGACATTACCGTTAACGGCAAAACCGTACCGGTGATTTATGCTCCGGCGAAAACCGGTAACATCTTCGTCCTGGACCGTCGTAACGGCGAGCTGGTTGTGCCTGCACCGGAAAAACCGGTTCCTCAGGGCGCGGCAAAAGGCGATTACGTCACGAAAACGCAGCCGTTCTCTGACCTGAGCTTCCGTCCGAAGAAAGACCTCAGCGGCGCAGACATGTGGGGTGCCACCATGTTTGACCAGCTGGTATGCCGCGTGATGTTCCATCAACTGCGCTATGAAGGCATCTTCACCCCGCCTTCTGAGCAGGGCACGCTGGTCTTCCCGGGTAACCTGGGGATGTTCGAATGGGGCGGGATCTCCGTTGACCCTAACCGTCAAGTCGCGATCGCCAACCCGATGGCGCTGCCGTTTGTCTCTAAACTGATTCCACGTGGTCCAGGTAACCCGATGGAGCAGCCAAAAGACGCGAAAGGCAGCGGTACCGAAGCCGGTATTCAGCCGCAGTATGGCGTACCGTTTGGCGTCACCCTGAATCCGTTCCTGTCTCCGTTTGGTTTGCCGTGTAAACAGCCTGCCTGGGGATATATCTCCGGTCTGGATCTGAAAACCAACCAGATCGTGTGGAAAAAACGTATTGGTACCCCGCAGGACAGCATGCCGTTCCCGATGCCGGTTCCGGTGCCGTTCAACATGGGTATGCCAATGCTGGGTGGCCCAATCTCCACCGCCGGTAACGTGCTGTTCATCGCGGCAACCGCAGATAACTACCTGCGCGCGTACAACATGACCAACGGTGAGAAACTGTGGCAAGGCCGTCTGCCAGCCGGTGGACAGGCAACGCCGATGACCTATGAAGTGAATGGCAAGCAGTACGTTGTCATCTCTGCGGGCGGTCACGGTTCGTTTGGCACGAAGATGGGCGACTATATTGTCGCGTATGCGTTGCCGGACGACGCAAAATAAATGCAAAACGGCAACCTCGGTTGCCGTTTTTTATGTTTGTTCCCGCTCCCACAGGGAGAGGGCCAGGGTGAGGGCATCAGGCCGCGGGTGCCTAAACCGTGAAACCCAGCATCATCCCCGTATCTTCATGCTCCAGCAGATGGCAGTGCGCCATATAGGCAAACTCCTTCGGCGCAGCATGGTCAAACTTCACCAGCACCTCGCTGACGCCGCCTTCCACTCTCACTGTATCTTTCCAGCCCGCGCGATGCGTATCCGGCGCTTTGCCGTTCTCTGAAACAATACGGAACTGGGTGCCGTGAATATGGAACGGATGCAGCATCATGTCGCCTTCGCCTGAAATCACCCAGCGCTCAAACTGCCCTTTTGTGGCAGCGAACATCGGCGTGTTCATGTCGAACGCCTGGCCGTTTATCATGTTGGCGTTGTGGAAATCAAACCCGTGACCGCCGTGATTCATGTTGCCCATTCCACCCATTTTGCCATGGTCCATATTCATATGGCCCATCATCTGCCCGTGGTGCATCCCCGCCATCGCCTGGTCGCCATATTTCTTCATCAGCGCCTGCATGCCCATCATATCGAGCATCGGATCCATCGAAAGCTGCAGTTTGCGCTGGGTTAGACCATCAAGCGACGGGAGGGCTGGCAGCGTGGTTAAGGTATCTGGCAGGATCCCGGATGCGGCGATCTGCAGAGGCTGAATGCGTAATACCGGATGAGGCTTATCAAATGGCGCAACGGCCATGCCCATCTGGCTGACCGGGAGCGTCACCAGGTCAAACGGCTTACCGTCGCTGATGTCCACCAGCACCTCAAAGCGCTCGCCCATCAGCATAGGGAGTTCCTGCACTTTGACCGGCTCAGGCAGCAGTCCACCGTCGCTCGCCACCACGTACAGCGGGCGTTTATCGCTGGCGGCAAAATTCAGCGAGCGCGCATTACATCCGTTGAGCAGACGTAACCGCAACCAGCCTTTTGGCGCGGCGTGCTGGGGGTAAATCGCGCCATTAGTCAGCAGCGTGTCGCCAAACCAGCCGACCGCCGCGCTCATCACATCGAGCTGATAATCAATCTGACCGTTTGCGGTAAATTTTTTGTCCTGCACAATAACCGGCACATCATCGATACCCCATTGTTTGGGCAGACGCAGCAGGCGGCTTTCGTCATCTTCAATCAGCACCAGGCCTGCCAGCCCCATTGCCACCTGATGACCTGTTTTGCCGTGCTGATGCGGGTGGAACCAGCAGGTCGCCGCCCGCTGCTCGGGGGTAAAAGTCACGGTGCGCTTCCCGCCCGCTTTAATAATCCCTTGCGGGCCGCCGTCGACCTCGCCCGGCACTTCCAGTCCGTGCCAGTGCAGCGTCGTCTCTTCTGCCAGCGTGTTGTGAATATCAACGGTGACGGCTTTCCCTCTGCGCAGCTGCAGCGCCGGGCCAAGCAGATTGCCGTTATAGCCCCAGGTGGTGGTGTTATATTTGCCAAACGCCGTTTTACCGGACTGAACCACTAGCTGGATACGGCCACGGGCATCGGCGGTCAATAAATCAGGAATGGGTAAGGCAGGTCTGTCGGCCGCCAGAACCGCGCGACTCCACAGTGGTAATGCGCTGGCAACCCCCAACGCAACGGAATATTTTAGAAATTCACGACGTTGCATATTCATTTCCTTATTTCGTGCAGACGATCTTTTGAGCATAAACCCTCCCCTTACCGGAAGGTCAAGTAACGCGGCAATAATAAAGATCGTCGCACTGGCACCAAATATGCTAACGTTGATTTTCCGTGATGCAGTGGTAGAAGCAATGAAGACGTTTTTCAGGACAATTTTGTTCACCAGCCTGATGGCAATATGTGCGAACAGCTATGCGCTCAGTGAAAATGAAGCGGAAGATATGGCCGATCTGACGGCAGTTTTTGTATTCCTGAAAAATGATTGTGGCTACCAGAATTTACCCAACGGGCAAATTCGTCGCGCACTGGTCTTTTTTGCCCAGCAGAACCAATGGGATCTCAGCAACTACGACAGCTTTGACATGAAAGCGCTCGGTGAAGACAGCTACCGCGATTTAAGCGGTATCGGTATCCCTACGGCAAAAAAATGCAAAGCGCTGGCTCGCGATTCGCTTAGCCTGCTCGCCTACGTGAAATAACCTTCCCGACGCCTCTTGTTTCGCCTGGAACCGTGCAACCACGGTTATAGTTAGCTATCATGTTTCGCTCATTTTTCGTGAGTGTAACGGATGTTAACGAAGGAGGAGTCCGCGTATGGCCGACCACACGTTGTGGCATGAAACACTGCATGACCAGTTTGGTCAGTACTTTGCCGTTGATAACGTGCTTTATCATGAGAAAACCGATCATCAGGATCTGATCATCTTCGAGAATGCCGCTTTTGGCCGCGTAATGGCGCTGGACGGCGTGGTGCAAACCACCGAGCGAGATGAGTTTATCTATCATGAGATGATGACCCACGTCCCGCTGCTGGCCCATGGACACGCAAAACACGTGCTGATTATCGGTGGTGGTGACGGGGCGATGCTGCGCGAAGTCTCCCGCCACCAGTCCATTGAAACCATCACCATGGTGGAGATCGATGCGGGCGTGGTCTCATTCTGTCGTCAGTACCTGCCCAACCATAATGCGGGTAGCTACGACGATCCGCGCTTTAAGCTGGTGATTGACGATGGCGTGAACTTCGTCAACCAGACCAGCCAGACGTTTGACGTCATTATCTCTGACTGTACCGACCCTATCGGCCCCGGCGCGTCGCTGTTTACCTCGTCGTTCTACGAAGGTTGCAAGCGTTGCCTGAACCCTGGCGGTATCTTTGTGGCGCAAAATGGCGTCTGCTTCCTGCAGCAGGATGAAGCGCTCGACAGCCACCGCAAACTGAGCACCTATTTTGGCGATGTCAGCTTCTATCAGGCTGCCATTCCGACCTACTACGGCGGGATCATGACCTTTGCCTGGGCGACGGATGACGATGTCCTGCGCCATCTGTCCACGGAAATTATCCAGGCGCGCTTCCATCAGGCGGGTCTCCAGTGCCGTTACTACAATCCCGCGGTTCATACCGCAGCCTTTGCCTTGCCGCAGTACCTGCAAGATGCACTGTCCTCCCAGGGGGTGAACTAATTGAAAAAGCTTAAACTGCATGGCTTTAACAACCTGACCAAAAGCCTGAGTTTTTGTATTTACGATATCTGCTATGCCAAAACAGCGGAAGAGCGCGATGGCTACATCGCCTATATCGATGAACTCTACAATGCCAACCGACTGACCGAGATCCTGTCGGAAACCTGTTCCATTATCGGCGCTAATATCCTGAACATCGCCCGCCAGGATTATGAACCCCAGGGCGCCAGCGTGACCATTCTGGTCAGCGAAGAGCCGGTCGACCCAAAACTAATCGATAAAACCGAGCATCCAGGCCCGCTGCCGGAAGTGGTTGTCGCGCATCTCGATAAAAGCCATATCTGCGTACATACCTACCCGGAAAGCCACCCGGAAGGCGGACTGTGTACGTTCCGCGCTGATATCGAAGTATCCACCTGCGGCGTGATCTCGCCGTTAAATGCGCTGAACTATTTAATCCACCAGCTGGAATCCGATATCGTTACCATTGATTATCGTGTGCGTGGTTTCACGCGTGATATCAACGGCATGAAGCACTTTATCGATCGCGAGATCAACTCCATTCAGAACTTTATGTCCGAGGACATGAAATCGCTGTACGACATGATGGACGTGAACGTGTACCAGGAGAACATCTTCCACACCAAGATGCTGCTTAAGGAGTTTGACCTTAAGCACTACATGTTCCACACAAAGCCAGAAGATTTAAGCGAAGAAGAGCGCAAGGTCATTACCGACCTGCTCTGGAAAGAGATGCGCGAAATCTACTACGGCCGCAATATTCCGGCCGTGTAAGACGCGCGAGGAGCAAGGACGCTCCCGTGTGCTATTTCTGTTTCATGAACGCCCGGTACGCCGCCACGACCTGCAGAAAGTCCTCCACGCCGCACAGCGACAGGCTCTCTTCGTCGTAGTAGCTCATCCCCTCTTCCATCTCGTCGCCCGAGAATTCCAGCTGGTTGGCTCGCACCATCACCTCTTCGCCATCCATCCACAGCGTGTATTCATGACCCGCGCGTTGCCAGGAGCGTTCACTGCCTTTCACCGTATTCGCCGCCTGTTCAACTTCATCAAGAAGCGCGAGATTTTCTTTCACCTCTTCGTTAAACCAGTGTCCAACGGCTTCGTGGCCCATCGACATACGCACTTTCACCACCCCGGTGATGTCGCGCAGAAATTCGTAATCCATAGTATTTTCCTCTGCAAAGCCATTACGGTAATTATCGCAGCAGAGAGGAAGAAAAAAAGCGTGTGAGGCGGGAGGAATGAAAATAAAAAGGTGAGAGCAAGACCCTGCGGCCTGATGCCCTCACCCCGTCCCTCTCCCACGGGAGAGGGTGCAAACACTAAAAACCGTCTCGTAGAGACGGTTTTGCTTTTATACCGCCGTCTGGAAGATCACCCCGTCAGCTTTCTCGGTGTACTGAGAGAGCTGGTCGAAGTTCAGATAGCGATAGGTATCCACCGCTGTCTTATCAACCTGAGCCACAAAGGTCTGGTACTCTTCCGGCGTTGGCAGTTTGCCAATCAGCGCCGCAACCGCCGCCAGCTCAGCAGACGCCAGGTAGACGTTAGCACCGGTACCTAAACGGTTCGGGAAGTTACGGGTAGAGGTGGAGACCACCGTCGCACCGTCTGCCACGCGCGCCTGGTTACCCATACACAGGGAACAGCCAGGAATTTCGATACGCGCACCGCTCTTACCAAACACGCTGTAATAGCCCTCTTCGGTCAGCTGTGCCGCATCCATACGGGTTGGCGGTGCCACCCACAGGCGGGTTGGCAGCTGGCCTTTGTGAGTATCCAGCAGTTTACCGGCAGCACGGAAGTGGCCGATGTTGGTCATACAGGAACCGATGAACACTTCGTCGATCTTATCGCCCTGCACGTCAGACAGCAGACGCGCATCGTCAGGATCGTTCGGTGCACAGAGAATTGGCTCTTTAATGTCTGCCAGATCGATGTCGATCACCGCCGCATATTCTGCGTCAGCATCGGCTTCCAGCAGCTGCGGATCCGCCAGCCATTTCTCCATCCCCTGAATACGACGCTCCAGCGTACGACGGTCGCCGTAGCCTTCCGCAATCATCCACTTCAGCAGGACAATGTTAGAGTTCAGATACTCAATGATCGGCTCTTTGTTCAGCTTGATGGTACAACCCGCGGCGGAACGCTCTGCAGACGCATCGGTCAGCTCGAATGCCTGCTCAACTTTGAGATCCGGCAGCCCTTCAATTTCCAGAATGCGGCCAGAGAAGATGTTTTTCTTACCTTTCTTCTCAACGGTCAGCAGGCCCTGTTTGATGGCATACAACGGGATAGCGTGAACCAGGTCGCGCAGGGTGATACCCGGCTGCATTTTACCTTTGAAGCGCACCAGTACCGATTCCGGCATATCCAGCGGCATCACGCCGGTCGCTGCGGCAAACGCCACCAGACCGGAGCCCGCCGGGAAGGAGATACCAATCGGGAAACGGGTATGGGAGTCACCGCCGGTACCGACGGTATCCGGCAGCAGCATACGGTTCAGCCAGGAGTGGATAACACCGTCGCCCGGACGCAGGGAGACGCCGCCACGGTTCATGATGAAGTCTGGCAGCGTGTGGTGCGTGGTTACGTCAACCGGCTTCGGATACGCCGCCGTGTGACAGAAGGACTGCATGACCAGGTCAGACGAGAAGCCCAGGCACGCCAGGTCTTTCAGTTCGTCACGGGTCATTGGGCCTGTGGTGTCCTGAGAACCCACGGAGGTCATCTTCGGCTCGCAGTAAGCACCCGGACGGACGCCGGCTACGCCGCACGCGCGGCCAACCATTTTCTGCGCCAGCGAGAAGCCACGATTGCTTTCTGCGACGTCTTTCGCATGACGGAACACGTCTGAGTGCGGCAGACCCAGCGCTTCACGCGCTTTAGTCGTCAGGCCACGACCAATGATCAGCGGAATACGGCCACCGGCACGCACTTCGTCGATCAGCACGTCGGTTTTCAGCTCGAAGCTCGCCAGCAGCTCGTTGGTGTCGTGGTTACGGACTTCACCTTTGTACGGGTAAACGTCAATCACGTCGCCCATGTTCAGGTTAGACACATCCACTTCGATTGGCAGTGCGCCAGCATCTTCCATGGTGTTGAAGAAGATTGGGGCAATCTTACCGCCCAGGCACAGACCGCCGCCGCGTTTGTTCGGCACATGCGGAATGTCGTCACCCATAAACCACAGGACGGAGTTGGTTGCGGATTTACGGGAAGAACCGGTACCGACAACGTCACCGACGTAAGCCAGCGGGAAGCCTTTTTTCTGCAACGCTTCGATCTGTTTGATCGGGCCGACAACGCCAGGCTGATCCGGCTCAATGCCTTCACGGGCGTTTTTCAGCATCGCCAGGGCGTGCAGCGGGATATCCGGACGAGACCATGCATCCGGTGCCGGAGAGAGGTCATCGGTGTTGGTTTCACCGGTAACTTTGAATACGGTAACGGTAATTTTTTCAGCCAGCGCAGGACGGTTCAGGAACCATTCGGCATCGGCCCAGGACTGCATCACCTGCTTCGCATAGACGTTGCCTGCTTTGGCTTTTTCTTCCACATCGTAGAAGTTATCGAACATCAGCAGCGTTGAAGAGAGCGCTTTAGCGGCAATCGGTGCCAGCGTGTCGTTATCCAGCGCGTCAATCAGCGGATGAATGTTATAACCACCCTGCATGGTGCCGAGCAGTTCAATGGCTTTTTCAGGAGTAACCAGTGGGGAGGTGGCTTCGCCTTTGGCGATAGCAGCAAGGAATCCGGCTTTTACGTAGGCAGCTTCATCTACGCCAGGCGGTACGCGGTTGATCAGCAGATCTAACAGGAATTCTTCTTCGCCCTTAGGCGGGTTCTTCAGCAGCTCGACGAGCGCGGCCATTTGGGTTGCATCTAACGGTTTGGGTACAATTCCCTCGGCGGCACGTTCTGCTACGTGCTTACGGTATTCTTCTAGCACGACGGTTCTCCTCGCTCTCATTGTCATATGCGGCGGGCGTTCTCTTCACGCTCCTGTGAGACAGCAGTTTGTAGGGTAAATGCCCGATACCGCGTCGGGCAGCATAGCAGGATTTCTGCACAGTGTTAATCCGTTTACAAAAAAGCAACATTAAAAAATTTGCTGAATCGTTAAGCATGGTGTAGAGGGCAGACGGGGGGAATTCTGGCAACAAAAAAACCGCCTGAAAGCGGTTTATTTGTTGCCTTGCGGTGGTAGCACACCGGGTTGGCAGATTTGCGGCAATCCCAACGCGATGAATTTTGCATCACAACCCGCTGGCTTGCAAGCCATCATGTCAGTTTTGCGTAGCGTCTTCCTGTTTCGAATGAAAACCCTTTTAACTTCATTTTTAGCCTTCTGAATTACTACCGAGTCGATTACTCTTCTCCACGGCCTGCTTCGCTGGTGTAGCAACCAGTCACCGGGCCCGGGAGCAGTTCCGTAACCTACGCGGCAATCCCAATTTGCCTGGTTCTGCCTTTCCCGGTGAAGAATGAACCCGCGTAGCCTGTAAAGGAACGCACGCAATGGAGATGCGAATCACTGCGCTGATCGTTGCGCTCGGTTTACTGCTTACGGCACTGCACGGTGGCTGGAACATATCCGACATCACGGTGCTGTTTGTTGTCAACCTCGGCAACTCGCTGCTGGCCGCTCGCAAGAGCGGCCTTCTGAAATCCCAGCGGCTTTTCAGCTATCACATATAATTGTGTAATAAATACTCACACTCTTTATCCGGACGTACCGGCAGTTCCCCAACAAAAGTCAAAACAGTAAAAGGCGAGTGAATAATACTCACGCCAACCGTAACGCCTCACGGCACAGCGCTTGTCTCGTTGGAGTCATTTTATGAAGTTGCCTTTTAAACCCCATCTGCTTGTTCTTCTGTGCAGTGCCGGGCTGTTTGCCGCCACAGGCGTCATGTTTGTCAAAAGTCGGGCGACAGAGCCTGTCGTCCCCGCTCCCGTCGCACAACAACCGGTAACCCCCGCAGCAGCGCAACCCGCCCCCGTCGTCGCTCCAGCCTATACGGCTGCGCAAATCGATCAGTGGGTTGCTCCCATCGCGCTCTATCCGGATGCCCTGCTGTCACAAATTTTAATGGCCTCGACATACCCGGCCAACCTCATCCAGGCGGCGCAGTGGTCCAAAGACAACCCTAAAATGGAAGGAGACGCCGCTATTCAGGCCGTTGCCAGCCAGCCCTGGGATCCCAGCGTAAAATCGCTGGTCGCGTTTCCTCAACTGATGTCGCTGATGGGTGAAAACCCGCCGTGGGTACAAAATCTGGGGGATGCGTTTCTCGCGCAACCGAAAGATGTCATGGATTCCGTCCAACGCCTGCGCGCGCTGGCACAAAAGACCGGCGCCTTACAATCAACGCCTCAGCAGACGGTCACCACCGTGACAAAACCTGCTCCGGCCAAATCAGCCACCAGCGAATCGACGACTTCCACCACGCCTGCCCCGACGGTGATCAAAATTGAATCCGCGGATCCGCAGGTCGTTTACGTCCCCACCTATAACCCCAATACCGTCTACGGTACCTGGCCAAACACTGCCTACCCGCCGACCTATCTTCCTCCTTCTCCGGGAGAGCAGTTTACGGACAGTCTGGTTAAAGGCTTAGGCTTCAGCCTGGGCGTGGCGACAACCTACGCCATCTTCAGCAACATCGACTGGGATGATGACGACGACTGGGACCACCATCATGACGATGACTGGAATCACGGCGGCTATAACCGCAACGGTGATAACAATATCAATATCAACGTTGAGAACTTCAATAAAATCAGTGGCCAACGCCTGACGGATGCCAACCGCACCTGGCAGCATAACCCGGCATATCGGGAAGGTGTGCCCTACCCCACCAGCCAGCTCAATAACCGCTTCCATTCCACTAACACGGTAACGGGGCTCAGTTCTACGCAGCAAAAACCGGTTAACCGCGACAGCCAGCGTCAGGCGGCCCTGAGCCAGATGGAGAAATCGACAGGCAAAACCTTCCCGCAAACCGCGCGTCCGGGAACCAAAGATGCACAGCGCCAGGCTTCAGGCGAACAGCTGAAGCAGATATCCCAGCGCAACAACTACCGTGGCTACGACACCAGACCGCAAACGGCAAAGCGAACCACCTCGCAGCAGCGTGAGAATCGCCATGCCGTAACCCAGCGACAGGAGAAACGGATCGCGCAGCCCGCCCAGCAACGCCATATCCCGCAGCGAACCAGCCAGCCTCGCGCAAATGCCCTGAGCGGCAACGACAGCCGCTCTGCCAACTGGCAAGCCCAGCAGCAGCGGGGAGCGCAAAGCAGACAACTGGCTGCCCGTCATCAGCAGCCGCGTCAGGCACCTGCCGGACGTGCTGAACACCGTGAATTCCGTCATCGTTAAGGGAGCCAACATGAAAACGAATCTTGTCTGTGGAATGGTGTTGTTCATGGTGTCCGCCGCTGCGATGGCACAGCAATCCTTCAGCACGCCCGCTCAGGCGACCGATGCGCTGGCGCAGGCCATCAGTGAGCAGAATGAAACGGCGATGAACAATCTGCTTGGAGAGAACTGGCGCGATTTTCTGCCGCCTGAAGGGGTCGATCCTGATGCCGTCGATCGTTTCCTGCGCGACTGGAAGGTGCGGCACAACACGGTTATCGACGGTAATACGGCGCATCTGGTTGTCGGAAATAACGACTGGCAGCTGCCCATCCCGGTTGTCAAAACCGCTGCCGGATGGCAATTCGATATCAAGGAGGGCGCCGAGGAGATCCTGACCCGCGAGATCGGGCGTAACGAGCTTGCCGCCATCGAAGCATTACATGCCTATGTGGATGCCCAGCAGAGCTATTTCGCCATGAATCAAAAATACGCGCAGAAAATTGTCAGCTCTGAAGGGAAAAAAGATGGTCTCTACTGGCCCGTTTCGCCGGGTGAAGCCCCCAGCCCGCTGGGGCCGGCCTTCAGCCCCAAAGAGCCCGGTGCAGGCTATCACGGCTATCGGTTCCGTATCCTGCCAGATGAGAAAGGCTTTGCGATGGTGGCGTGGCCCGTCAGCTATGGTCAGACCGGCGTCATGAGCTTTGTGATAAACCAGGATGACAAGGTGTACCAGGCCGATCTCGGCAATGATTCTGAGCAGAAAGCCCAGGCGTTAACTGCTTATAACCCGGATAAAACCTGGCAGCCTGTGGCTCCCTGAATCCAGCACATAAAAAAAGCGGCCAGAGGCCGCTTTTTTTTGTCTGAAGAAACTTATTTCTTCTTCGCTTTCGCGTTTGGCAGGTCAGTGATGCTACCTTCAAACACTTCTGCCGCCAGGCCCACGGACTCGTGCAGAGTTGGGTGAGCGTGGATGGTCAGCGCGATGTCTTCTGCGTCGCAACCCATTTCGATCGCCAGACCGATTTCACCCAGCAGCTCGCCGCCGTTGGTACCGACAATCGCACCACCGATAACGCGGTGGGTCTCTTTGTCGAAGATCAGTTTGGTCATACCGTCTGCGCAGTCGGAAGCGATAGCACGGCCAGAAGCAGCCCACGGGAAGGTGGCGGTTTCGTAGCTGATGCCTTTCTCTTTCGCTTCTTTCTCGGTCAGACCTACCCATGCCACTTCTGGCTCGGTGTACGCGATAGATGGGATCACTTTCGGATCGAAGTAGTGTTTCATGCCGGCGATAACTTCAGCGGCAACGTGACCTTCGTGAACACCTTTGTGCGCCAGCATTGGCTGACCAACGATATCGCCGATAGCAAAGATGTGCGGCACGTTAGTGCGCAGCTGTTTGTCAACGCGGATGAAGCCACGGTCGTCCACTTCCACGCCAGCTTTGCCCGCGTCGAGATTCTTACCGTTCGGCACACGGCCGATCGCCACCAGCACGGCGTCGTAACGCTGTGGTTCGGATGGCGCTTTTTTACCTTCCATGGAAACGTAAATACCGTCTTCTTTCGCTTCAACGGCAGTCACTTTGGTTTCCAGCATCAGGTTGAATTTCTTGCTGATACGCTTGGTGAAGACTTTAACGATGTCTTTATCCGCAGCCGGGATAACCTGGTCGAACATTTCAACCACGTCAATATCGGAACCCAGTGCATGGTACACGGTACCCATTTCCAGACCGATGATACCGCCGCCCATAACCAGCAGGCGTTTTGGAACGGTTTTCAGTTCCAGGGCATCGGTGGAATCCCACACGCGTGGATCTTCATGTGGAATGAATGGCAGTTCGATTGGACGAGAGCCCGCCGCGATGATCGCGTTGTCGAAGTTGATTACGGTTTTGCCGTTTTCGCCTTCCACTTCCAGGGTGTTCGCGCCGGTGAATTTACCCAGACCGTTAACCACTTTTACTTTACGGCCTTTCGCCATGCCAGCCAGACCACCGGTCAGCTGAGTGATAACTTTCTCTTTCCAGGTACGGATTTTGTCGATATCGGTTTTCGGCTCGCCGAAGACGATACCGTGTTCAGCCAGCGCTTTGGCTTCTTCGATAACTTTCGCGACGTGCAGCAGCGCTTTAGAAGGGATACAACCTACGTTCAGACAAACACCGCCGAGGGTGTTGTAACGTTCTACGATGACGGTTTCCAGACCTAAATCAGCGCAACGGAAGGCTGCAGAGTAACCTGCGGGACCTGCCCCAAGTACCACGACCTGAGTTTTGATTTCAGTACTCATCATGACCTCTTATTGATTTCCGGCGGTCCAGGTACTTGTCGCCCTTCATCCACCGGGACGTTCTATCCGCCCGCAGTTTACAAAATTGTTAACAATTTTGAAACAACAAACGGCTCACGAATTGTCGCTTTCGCCAATAACCTCACAAACCACATGAGATTAACAGAAAAAAGCCGGCCGACTGGCCGGCTTTTCACTTACATCACCAGGCGGCGAATGTCGCTCAGCATGTTGTTGATGATGGTGATGAAACGCGCACCATCAGCACCGTCGATCACGCGGTGGTCGAAGGACAGAGAGATTGGCATCATCAGACGCGGCACGAACTCTTTGCCATTCCACACCGGCTCCATCGCGGACTTGGACACACCGAGGATAGCCACTTCCGGCGCGTTAACAATCGGTGCGAAGTGGGTGGTACCCAGGCCGCCGATGCTGGAGATAGTGAAGCAGCCGCCCTGCATTTCGCCGGCAGTCAGCTTACCATCACGCGCTTTTTTGGAGATGGTGGTCAGTTCACGGGACAGCTCAGTGATGCTCTTCTTGTTCACGTCTTTGAAGACCGGAACAACCAGACCATTTGGCGTATCAACCGCAACACCGATGTTGATGTATTTCTTCAGCGTCAGCTTCTGACCGTCTTCGGACAGGGAGCTGTTGAAGCGTGGCATCTGCTCCAGAGCCGCAGCAACCGCTTTCATGATGAAGACCACTGGGGTGAATTTCACGTCCAGTTTACGCTTCTCAGCTTCGGCGTTCTGCTGTTTACGGAACGCTTCCAGATCGGTGATATCGGTTTTGTCGAAGTGCGTAACGTGCGGGATCATTACCCAGTTACGGCTCAGGTTAGCACCAGAGATTTTCTGGATGCGGCCCAGTTCCACTTCTTCAATTTCGCCGAACTTGCTGAAGTCCACTTTCGGCCATGGCAGCATGCCCGGGATACCGCCGCCTGCGGCTGCAGCTGGTGCAGCTTCAGCGCGTTTCACCGCGTCTTTCACATAAGCCTGAACGTCTTCGCGCAGGATACGACCTTTACGGCCAGTCCCTTTCACTTTCGCCAGGTTCACGCCGAATTCGCGCGCCAGGCGACGAATCAGCGGGGTCGCGTGGACATAAGCGTCATTTTCAGCGAACTCAGATTTGCTTTCCGCTTTTGCAGCAGGTGCCGCTGGTTTAGCAGCCTGAGTCGGTGCAGCAGCCGGTGCTGGAGCAGCCGCGGCAGCCGGAGCTGCGGCAGGCGCAGCGCCTTCCACTTCGAAGACCATGATCAGAGAACCGGTAGACACTTTGTCGCCGGTGCTGATTTTGATCTCTTTAACGGTACCCGCGAACGGCGCAGGCACTTCCATAGACGCTTTGTCGCCTTCAACGGTGATCAGTGACTGTTCAGCGGCAACTTTGTCGCCCACTTTCACCATCACTTCGGTCACTTCAACTTCGTCACCGCCGATGTCAGGAACGTTAACGTCTTTCACGCCGCCTGCTGCTGGTGCAGCCGCAGGAGCCGGAGCAGCAGCCTGAGCTGGCGCAGCGGCAGGTGCAGCACCCGCCACTTCGAAGATCATGATCAGAGAGCCGGTAGACACTTTGTCACCGGTGTTGATCTTGATCTCTTTAACGGTGCCCGCGAACGGCGCCGGCACTTCCATAGA
Organism: Enterobacter sp. 22466; assembly: GCF_052044775.1. Lineage (NCBI taxonomy): Bacteria > Pseudomonadati > Pseudomonadota > Gammaproteobacteria > Enterobacterales > Enterobacteriaceae > Enterobacter > Enterobacter sp. 22466. The sequence continues at coordinate 94,720 of NZ_JBQENX010000003.1, forward strand.
CGCTTTATCGCCTTCTACGGTGATCAGAGACTGCTCAGCCGCAACGGTATCGCCCACTTTCACCAGGATTTCAGTGACTTCAACTTCGTCACCGCCGATGTCAGGCACGTTAACTTCTTTCGCTGCCGCGGCAGCTGCTGGAGCAGCGGCGGCAGGAGCTTCTTTCTTCTCTTCCTGCGCAGGTGCAGCTGCTGCTGCACCGTCGGCGGAATCGAAAATCATGATCAGTTTGCCAGTCTCGGTTTTATCGCCAACAGAGACTTTGATCTCTTTAACGATGCCAGCCTGAGGAGACGGGACTTCCATAGAGGCTTTGTCGCCTTCTACGGTGATCAGCGACTGTTCAGCTTCAACTTTGTCGCCAACTTTGACCAGGATCTCGGTGATTTCAACTTCATCAGCCCCGATGTCCGGTACATTGATTTCGATAGCCATTATTCTTTTACCTCTTACGCCAGACGCGGGTTAACTTTTTCTGCATCGATGTTGAATTTGGTAATTGCGTCCGCAACCACTTTCTTATCGATTTCGCCACGTTTAGCCAGTTCGCCCAGTGCTGCTACAACCACGTAAGAAGCATCAACTTCGAAGTGGTGACGCAGGTTTTCGCGGCTGTCAGAACGACCGAAGCCGTCAGTACCCAGTACGCGATAATCATCAGCTGGAACGTAAGTACGAACCTGCTCAGCGAACAGTTTCATATAGTCAGTAGACGCCACCGCTGGCGCGTCGTTCATCACCTGAGCGATGTACGGAACGCGTGGGGTTTCCATTGGGTGCAGCATGTTCCAGCGCTCACAATCCTGGCCATCACGCGCCAGTTCAGTGAAGGAGGTCACGCTGTATACGTCGGAACCCACACCGTAGTCTTTCGCCAGGATCTGCGCTGCTTCACGAACGTGACGCAGAATAGAACCGGAGCCCAGCAGCTGAACTTTACCTTTGCTACCTTCGAGGGTTTCGAGTTTGTAGATACCTTTACGGATACCTTCCTCGGCACCTGCTGGCATTGCCGGCATGTGGTAGTTTTCGTTCAGGGTGGTGATGTAGTAGTAAATGTTCTCTTGCGCTTCGCCGTACATGCGATGCAGACCGTCATGCATGATGACTGCCACTTCGTACGCGTAAGACGGGTCGTAAGAGATACAGTTAGGGATAGTCAGAGACTGAATGTGGCTGTGGCCATCTTCGTGCTGCAGACCTTCACCGTTCAGGGTCGTACGACCGGAAGTACCACCAATCAGGAAGCCGCGAGCCTGCTGGTCGCCTGCCTGCCAGCACAGGTCACCGATACGCTGGAACCCGAACATGGAGTAGTAGATGTAGAACGGGATCATCGGCAGGTTGTTGGTGCTGTAGGAGGTCGCAGCAGCCAGCCAGGATGCGCCTGCGCCCAGCTCGTTGATACCTTCCTGCAGGATCTGACCTTTCTCGTCTTCTTTGTAGTAAGCAACCTGCTCACGGTCCTGCGGGGTGTACTGCTGGCCGTTCGGGCTGTAGATACCGATCTGACGGAACAGACCTTCCATACCGAAAGTACGCGCTTCGTCAGCGATGATTGGCACCAGACGATCTTTGATCGACTTGTTCTTCAGCATCACGTTCAGGGCACGAACGAAAGCGATAGTGGTGGAGATCTCTTTGTTCTGCTCTTCCAGCAGCTGAGAGAAGTCTTCCAGCGCTGGCAGTTCCAGTTTCTCGGTGAAGTTAGGCTGACGAGCTGGCAGGTAGCCTTTCAGCGCCTGACGACGTTCGTGCAGGTACTTGTGCTCTTCAGAACCTTCCGGGAAGGTGATGTAAGACAGGTTTTCTACCTGCTCATCGGTTACTGGCACGTTGAAACGGTCGCGGATATAACGCACGCCGTCCATGTTCATTTTCTTAACCTGGTGAGCGATGTTTTTACCTTCTGCGGTATCACCCATGCCGTAACCTTTGATGGTGTGGGCCAGGATTACAGTCGCTTTACCTTTGGTTTCGCGCGCTTTTTTCAGTGCAGCGTAGATTTTCTTCGGATCGTGACCACCACGGTTCAGCGCCCAGATCTGCTCATCAGTCCAGTCTGCAACCAGTGCGGCGGTTTCAGGATATTTGCCGAAGAAGTGCTCACGAACGTAGGCACCGTCTTTGGATTTGAAGGTCTGGTAGTCACCGTCAACGGTTTCGTTCATCAGCTGGATCAGTTTACCGCTGGTGTCTTTACGCAGCAGTTCGTCCCAACGGGAACCCCACATCACTTTGATAACGTTCCAGCCAGCACCAGCGAAGATGCCTTCCAGTTCGTTGATGATCTTGCCGTTACCGGTTACCGGACCATCCAGACGCTGCAGGTTACAGTTGATGATGAAGCACAGGTTATCCAGCTTCTCACGGGTAGCGATGGTGATCGCACCTTTAGACTCTGGCTCATCCATTTCGCCGTCGCCCAGGAAGGCGTAAACGGTTTGCTCAGAGGTATCTTTCAGACCACGGTGTTCCAGGTACTTCAGGAATTTCGCCTGATAGATCGCACCAATTGGGCCCAGACCCATGGATACGGTCGGGAACTGCCAGAATTCAGGCATCAGTTTAGGGTGCGGATAAGAAGACAGACCTTTACCGTGAACTTCCTGACGGAAGTTGTTCATCTGCTCTTCAGTCAGGCGACCTTCCAGGAATGCACGTGCATAGATGCCCGGAGAGATGTGGCCCTGGAAGTACACCAGATCGCCGCCGTCTTTCTCGTTGGCTGCACGGAAGAAGTGGTTGAAGCACACTTCGTAAACGGTCGCAGAGGACTGGAAGGACGCCATGTGGCCACCCAGTTCCAGATCTTTCTTGGACGCGCGCAGAACGGTCATGATGGCGTTCCAGCGGATGGCAGAACGGATACGGCGTTCCAGATCCAGATTGCCCGGGTATTCCGGTTCGTCTTCAACGGCAATCGTGTTTACGTAGTTGCTAGCCCCTGCACCTGAAGCAACCTTCACGCCGCCTTTGCGGGCTTCAGAAAGCAGCTGATCAATCAGATACTGAGCGCGCTCAACACCTTCTTCACGGATGACCGATTCGATCGCCTGTAGCCAGTCGCGAGTTTCGATCGGATCCACGTCATTTTGGAGACGTTCTGACATGGGGGTATTCCTTATCTATCTAATACGTTGATTTGTCTGGAACCTGTCCCATTGTATTTTCGTCAGAAAACACAATAAGACAGGTTCTGCGTTTAGTTGCCGCGCTCTAAAAGTACCTGGCGCTTAATCCTTTCGTTGCTGTATGCGGCGTAATGAACGTTCGCGACGCGATTGTTCTCGGCTGCGGTCCAGCAAGATTTCCTCAATGAAAGCCAGATGTCGGTGCGACGCTTCGCGCGCCTGCTCCGGTTCCCCGGCCATTATCGCCTCGAATACTCGGGTGCGATGGTTGCTTACCAGTGGGAGCATGTCCCGACGGGCATACAACAATTCAAAATTCTGACGAACGTTCTGGGCCAGCATCGGCTCCATGCAGCGTAGCAGATGGAGGAGCACCACGTTGTGTGCCGCTTCGGTGACGGCAATCTGATACTGGACGACGGCATTGGACTCGGCGTCTAAGTCGCCGGACTGCTGTGCCCGTTCAATGGCCTGATGCAGTTCGCGGATACGCACGCGATCTTCATCAGTGCTGCGAAGGGCGGCGTAATAGGCCGCGATACCTTCAAGCGCGTGACGGGTCTCAAGCAGATCAAACTGGGATTCTGGGTGGTCAGAGAGAAGTTCTACCAGCGGATCGCTGAAGCTCTGCCACAGGCTGTTTTGTACAAAGGTTCCGCCGCCCTGGCGACGAAGCAGCAAGCCCTTTGCTTCGAGGCGTTGAATTGCCTCACGCAGAGAGGGACGGGATACGTCGAACTGTTTAGCCAGCTCGCGTTCTGGCGGAAGTTTCTCACCCGGGCGCAGTGTCCCTTCGAGGATTAAAAACTCCAGCTGCTGCTCAATCACATCAGATAGTTTTGGTTGGCGAATTTTGCTGTAGGCCATATTCCCTGTCTTACGCCTTTTTGCCCGGAGTCAATTGGTCTTACCAATTTCAAGTTCGTATCGCTAAAGTAACAAAGTATTCACCTTCTGTCCATATTGGTTTTGATTGAAATCAGTAAACCCTGCACATTTTAACAACCTTACAGAAATAACGTTTCAGAAATGTAACTTTGCACAAATGAGTTGATTACTACTAAAGAGGGAGTTTTAACCATAATGAAACGAGGGTTTTTGCAATCTGAAGCGATTCAACAAAGCAAATAATGAAAATTCGCCCACTTTTGAGGCATTTCTATTCTATAGGTTGGGGTAGTAAGAATTAACGGTGCGATTTACAAATGCTTTCTTTTTATTCAACTCGTCATCAGCCCTTCATAAAGCAGGTGCATTCACAGGCGCTTACCACTATTCTTGCGCTTACGGAAGACATCTCCGCTTTTTTCGGTCTCATTAACCGTAAAGAAATAAATACAGAAAACGGATATTCATAATTACACACGCACAGCGTGAACATAACAACCACACACGAGGTTTCAAATGGAAGCTCAACAGCACGGCGATCAGCTAAAGCGCGGCCTTAAAAACCGCCATATTCAGCTCATCGCACTGGGTGGTGCTATCGGCACTGGCCTGTTTCTGGGAAGCGCATCCGTCATTCAGTCGGCCGGCCCGGGCATTATTCTGGGTTACGCTATCGCAGGTTTCATCGCGTTTCTGATCATGCGCCAGCTCGGTGAGATGGTCGTTGAAGAGCCGGTTGCAGGCTCTTTCAGCCACTTTGCCTACAAATACTGGGGCAGTTTTGCCGGTTTCGCCTCAGGCTGGAACTACTGGGTACTTTACGTTCTGGTGGCCATGGCAGAACTGACTGCCGTGGGGAAATACATTCAGTTCTGGTATCCCGAGATCCCAACCTGGGCTTCTGCGGCAGCGTTCTTCGTCATTATCAACGCCATCAACCTGACTAACGTTAAAGTGTTCGGTGAGATGGAGTTCTGGTTTGCCATTATCAAAGTGATTGCCGTGGTGGCGATGATCATCTTTGGCGGCTGGCTGCTGTTTAGCGGCAACGGCGGTCCACAGGCCACAGTGCGTAACCTCTGGGAGCAAGGGGGATTCCTGCCTCACGGGATGACCGGCCTGGTGATGATGATGGCGATTATCATGTTCTCCTTCGGGGGGCTGGAGCTGGTGGGGATCACCGCCGCTGAAGCCGACAATCCGGAGCAGAGCATCCCAAAAGCCACTAACCAGGTTATCTACCGTATCCTGATTTTCTATGTGGGTTCGCTGGCCGTTCTGCTTTCGCTTCTGCCGTGGACGCGCGTCACGGCCGACACCAGTCCGTTCGTTCTGATCTTCCACGAACTGGGCGATACCTTCGTGGCGAATGCGCTCAATATCGTCGTGCTGACGGCAGCGCTTTCCGTATATAACAGCTGCGTATACTGCAACAGCCGTATGCTGTTCGGCCTGGCGCAGCAGGGTAACGCACCAAAAGCGCTGCTGAACGTCGATAAGCGTGGCGTGCCGGTGAACACCATTATCGTGTCGGCGATCGTCACCGCGCTGTGCGTGCTGATCAACTACATGGCACCTGAATCGGCGTTTGGTCTGCTGATGGCCCTGGTGGTCTCGGCCCTGGTGATTAACTGGGCAATGATCAGCCTGGCGCACATCAAGTTCCGCCGCGCGAAACAGCAGCAGGGCGTAACCACCCGCTTCCCCGCCCTGCTCTATCCGCTGGGCAACTGGGTTTGCCTGCTGTTTATGGCGGGTGTGCTGGTGATTATGCTGATCACCCCAGGCATGGCGATTTCCGTTTACCTGATCCCGGTCTGGATTGCGATCCTCGGCGTGGGTTATCTGGTTAAACAGAAAAACGGCAAAGCCGTAAAAGCACATTAATAGCCCTTCAGCTCAGTACTCGCTTCGCGGGTGCTGAGCGTTTGTTACCTTCCTCACAAATTCACCTCGTCAGCCGCTTTATCCATATCACCGCCCTGATACTGCAACGCATATATCGATTAGCCAGCAAATAATTCTCTCCATACCGTCACCCGGAGAGCAGTCAATGGATAACAATAAACTGACAGTAAAAGAGAAGATCGGCTATGGGATGGGCGATGCAGGATGCAATATCATCTTCGGCGCCATCATGTTGTTTGTTAATTATTTTTATACCGACATTTTTGGTCTGGCACCTGCGCTGGTCGGCGTCTTGCTGCTGTCTGTGCGCGTCATTGATGCCGTTACGGACCCGATCATGGGGGCCATCGCTGACCGTACCCGCAGTAAGTATGGGCGGTTTCGTCCATGGCTATTGTGGATTGCGTTCCCTTATGCGCTGTTCAGCATCCTGATGTTCACCACCCCTGAGTGGAGCTATAACAGCAAAGTTATCTATGCCTTTGTGACCTACTTCCTGCTCTCGTTAACCTATACGGCCATCAACATTCCTTACTGCTCGCTGGGCGGCGTGATTACCAACGATCCAAAAGAGCGCGTGGCCTGCCAGTCCTATCGCTTTGTCATGGTCGGTATTGCCACGCTTTTGCTGTCGCTCACGCTCCTGCCGATGGCCGACTGGTTTGGTGGCGATAACAAAGCCAAAGGCTACCAGATGGCGATGACCGTGCTGGCGCTGATTGGCACCTGTATGTTCCTGTTCTGCTTCTCCACCGTGCGCGAGCGTGTACGTCCGGCGGTGCAGACTCATGATGAGCTGAAAAACGATCTGAAGGACGTGTGGAAAAACGACCAGTGGGTACGCATTTTGCTGCTGACCCTCTGCAACGTCTGCCCGGGCTTTATCCGCATGGCGGCCACCATGTATTACGTCACCTGGGTGATGGGCCAGAGCACCCACTTTGCCACCCTGTTTATCAGCCTGGGTGTGGTGGGCATGATGTTCGGCAGTATGCTGGCGAAAGTGCTGACCGACCGCTGGTGTAAGCTGAAAGTGTTCTTCTGGACCAACATCGTGCTTGGCGATTTTCTCCTGCGCGTTCTATTTCTTCGACCCGAAAGCCACCGTCACCATCGTGGTGCTTTACTTCCTGCTTAACATTCTTCACCAGATCCCATCTCCGCTACACTGGTCGCTAATGGCCGATGTGGACGACTATGGCGAGTGGAAAACCGGTAAACGCATCACCGGGATCAGCTTCTCGGGCAATATCTTCTTCCTCAAGCTGGGGCTGGCGATTGCCGGCGCGATGGTGGGCTTCCTGCTCTCCTGGTATGGCTACGACGCCGGCGCGAAAGCACAAAGCGCGGATGCTATTAACGGGATCGTCCTGCTGTTTACGGTGATCCCGGGCGTGGGGTATTTGATCACTGCCGGCGTAGTGCGACTGCTGAAAGTGGATCGGGAAACCATGAAACAGATCCAGCTCGACCTGGAGAAACGCCGCGCCAATTACCGCGAACTGAACGCCTGGCAGGAAACGAGAGTCGAAACAAAAGAAGGAACGCCGCATGCATAACTGGCCTAACCCGTTTATAGAACAACGCGCCGACCCGTACATTCTGCGTCATGAAGGGCAATATTATTTTATCGCCTCCGTGCCGCAATACGACAGGCTGGCGATCCGCCGGGCAGCGTCGCTGGAAGGTTTGCGCAGTGCCGACGAGGTGGTCGTATGGCGCAAACCGGAGACCGGCCCAATGAGCCAGCTTATCTGGGCGCCGGAACTGCATCATATCGACGGTAAGTGGTACATCTATTTTGCCGCCGCGCACACCCAGGCGCTGGATGGTCTGGGCATGTTCCAGCACCGCATGTTTGTGCTGGAGTGTGCCGACCGCGACCCGCTAACCGGCACGTGGACTGAAAAAGGCCAGGTAAAAACGCCATTCGACACCTTTGCGCTGGACGCGACCACGTTCGTGCATCAGGGAAAACGCTGGTATCTGTGGGCGCAAAAAGCCCCGGATATCTCCGGCAACTCCAATCTCTATTTATGTGAAATGGAGAACCCGTGGACGCTGAAAGGCGAGCCGGTGATGCTCAGTAAACCGGAATATGACTGGGAGTGCCGCGGCTTCTGGGTCAACGAAGGCCCGGCGGTGCTGTTCCACGGCGACAAGTTGTTTATCAGCTATTCCGCCAGCGCGACCGACGAGAACTACTGCATGGGGCTGCTGTGGACAGAGATCAATGCCGATCCGCAAAACCCAGCGAACTGGCACAAGGCCTCGCGCCCGGTCTTCGTCACCAGCTACGAAAACCGCCAGTATGGGCCAGGCCATAACAGCTTTACACAAACGCCGGAAGGAGAAGATGTGCTGGTGTATCACGCGCGAAATTACACCGAAATTGAAGGCGATCCGCTTTATGACCCCAATCGTCATACCCGCCTGAAGCTCGTCCGCTGGCACGAAAACGGGATGCCTGATTTTGGCATCCCGCCTGCCGATACGCCGTAACCGCTACGGCACGCGGGTTCAGACCAGCGTGCCGTAAATGGTCAGCAACGCCACGATAACGACCACCACAAACGACGTTTTCTTCGCCATCGAGACCGCCGCTTTCGGCGTTTCTATCTTGTCGGTATGCGGCTCACGCGCCAGAGAGAACTGCGCCAGGCGTGTCAGCACCTGGTACTGCGAGGTATGACGGTCGCCAAGCGACGCGAACCACGCCGGGAGCGCTTTTTCGCCGTGGCCAATAAGCGCGTAGACCACACCCACCAGACGAACCGGAAGCCAGTCGAGCACGTGCAGGATCGCATCAATGCCGGAGAGCAAACGTTCATGCGGGGTGAGATAGCGGGCAAGCCAGGTCTGCCAGGCGCGCAGGAACGCATATCCCATCAGCAGTACCGGCCCCCACGGGCCCCCCACCACAAACCAGAACAGCGGCGCCAGGTAGTAGCGGAAGTTAATCCACAGCAGCGCGTTTTGCAGTTCACGCAGGAACTCGCGTTCATCGCAATCCGGCGGCACGCCGTGGATCATCGTCAGCTCGCTGGCCATGGCGCTACGTGCATGCGCATCATCACGGGAAGCGGCTTTCAGATAAGCGTGATAGTGCATACGCACCTTGCCTGCGCCAATACACAGCACGCCGAGCAGGATCCACACCACCAGTAGCGGCACGTTGAAAAAGAGGCCGTATAACGAGCGCAGCAGCAAGAACGTAATCACCATCACGCCCGCGGTCATCAGCAGCGTACGCAGCATGGAAAAATGGTTAATCCGGCGGAAAAGCACCTCCAGCCGGTGATCCAGATGCCAGTGCTCACCGAGTTTGAACAAGCGTTCAGCGATGATGACCAGTAGCATGGTAAACAACGTCATGTTATCTCCTTATTCTGACGACGCGGTAAGCATGGCGCGAAACCGGGGCCAGTCAAATGCAGGGCCAGGATCGGTTTTTCTCGCCGGGGCGATATCACAGTGTCCTGTCATGTTCTCTGCAATCTCAGGGTAAAGCCCGATCAGCGTTTGGGTGACATCCACCAACCGTTGGTACTGTGCATCGGTATAAGGGGTGGTGTCAGTGCCTTCCAGTTCAATCCCAATGGAAAAATCATTGCAACGCTCGCGCCCCTGATACATCGAGACACCCGCATGCCAGGCGCGCTTATCAAAAGGAACATACTGAACCACTTCGCCATCGCGACGGATCAGGCAGTGCGCCGATACGCGCAGATGCGCAATCTCAGCAAAGAAAGGATGGGCATCGGGATCTATCGTTCCCGTGAATAACGCATCGATCCACGGACCGCCAAACTCACCCGGCGGGAGACTAATGTTATGAACCACCAGCAGTGTGGGCTTTTCATCCTCCGGGCGGCCATCGTGGTGCGGCGAGGGTACACGCCGCGCATCCACCAGCCATCCGTCTTCTAACAACATGCTGGAACTCCTTATGTATGGTGCTGTTACTCGGTTCAGAGTAGCATGTTTCAATATTATGATTCGTTACCAATTTGGAGTTTTATCATGCCGCCTCGCCGCTACAACCCCGACCACCGACGTGAAGCGCTTCTGGAACGTATTAATATGGATATTCCGGCAAGCGTTGCCCATGCTTTGAAAGAAGATCTGGGCGGTGACGTCAGCGCGGACAACGATATTACCGCACAATTATTGCCGAAAGAGACGCGCTCACACGCCGTGATCATCACCCGTGAAGATGGCGTGTTTTGCGGCAAGCGCTGGGTTGAAGAGGTCTTTACTCAACTGGCTGGCGATGAAGTGCAAATCACCTGGCATGTTGAAGACGGTGACGCGATTACCGCAAACCAGCCGCTGTTTGAGCTTGAAGGCCCGTCACGCGTGTTGCTGACTGGCGAACGTACCGCGCTTAACTTTGTGCAGACCCTTTCAGGGGTGGCAAGCGAAGTGCGTCGTTACGTTGACCTGCTGGCCGGTACCCGCACGCAGCTTCTGGACACCCGTAAAACGCTGCCGGGTCTGCGCACGGCATTAAAGTACGCGGTGCTTTGTGGCGGGGGAGCCAACCACCGTCTGGGGTTGTCCGACGCCTTCCTGATTAAAGAGAACCACATTATTGCCTCTGGCTCCGTGCGTCAGGCGGTGGAGAAAGCCTTCTGGCTGCACCCGGATGTGCCGGTTGAAGTGGAAGTTGAAAACCTCGAAGAGCTGGAGCAGGCCATCAAGGCCGGTGCCGATATCATCATGCTCGATAACTTTGAAACAGCGCAGATGCGTGAGGCGGTGAAGCTCACCAACGGGCAGGCACAGCTGGAGGTGTCCGGCAACGTGACGTTCGAGACCATCCGCGAATTCGCCGAGACTGGCGTGGATTACATCTCCGTCGGCGCGCTGACCAAACACGTACACGCCCTCGACCTCTCCATGCGCTTCAAATAACGTCTATTCCCCTCTCACCCGGAGAGGGGAAATTTCAGCCTCACTCGCAAATTCACTGCTCTTCTTTGCAAGCCTGCGAGAAATCCCTGAAAGCCGCTTCACGTTCCTTTTTTTGTCCCTCGTCTGCTTTTTTTGCCTCTGTCAGAGTTGTGCCACTTAACTCTGAGGAGCAGATATGGACAGACAACAAGGCTTTACGCTCATTGAGCTGATGGTCGTGATCGGCATTATTGCCATTTTGAGCGCCATCGGCATTCCCGCCTACCAGAACTACCTGCGAAAAGCGGCCCTGACCGACATGCTGCAAACGTTCGTGCCCTATCGTACGGCCATTGAGCTTTGTGCGCTGGAACATGGCGGCGTAACGAGCTGTGACGGCGGCAGTAACGGTATCCCTTCCCCCACGACAACACGGTATGTCTCTGGAATGAGCGTGACGCAGGGCGTCGTGTCGTTAACCGGGCAGGAGAGCCTTAACGGACTTGAGGTGGTGGTGACGCCGCAATGGAGCAGTGGCAACGGTATGACGGGCTGGAACCGTAGCTGCAATATCAGTAACGACGGCGCGCTCAAACAAGCCTGTGAAGACGTTTTCCGCTTCGACAGTCACTGACAGGAGTGAATAATGAATTCAGATCAACTCATCGCCCTGTGCCAGCGCCACCATGCCCTGCTGCTCGCCAGCGACACCGACATGATCAGCATCGCCGTCGTGGGAAATCCCGGTGCTGAACTGATGGAAGCGCTGCGTTTCGCCACGCAAAAACGTATTGATATTGAATGCTGGACAGCGGAGCGCATGGAAAAACACCGGCAGTTAACCGCGCAATCACACCTCCCGGTTGTTTTAACGCCGCACAACACGGTGGATATTCTCAACCACACCCTGCAGCAGGCGATAAACCAGCGCGCATCTGACATTCATATCGAACCGATGGGGGATATCTGTCAGGTCCGCTTGCGTGTTGACGGTGTGCTTTGCCCGCTGCCCCCGCTTTCTGCAGCGGTGGCAAATACCCTCACCGCGCGCTTAAAAGTGCTGGGCCAACTGGATATTGCGGAGCGCCGTTTACCGCAGGATGGTCAATTTACAATTGAACTGGCAAGCGAGCCGGTCTCTTTTCGCATCGCCACGCTTCCCTGCAGCGGCGGAGAGAAAATTGTGCTGCGCCTGCTGCATCAGGTTCATCAGGCGCTGGAACCCGAAAAACTGGGAATGAGCCCAGAACAACTGGCCCGCTTTAATGAGATCCTCCGTCAACCGCAGGGGCTGATTTTAGTCACAGGCCCCACCGGTAGCGGAAAAACGGTGACGCTCTATAGCGCCTTGCAGGCGCGTAATACCCCTGACGTCAACATCTGCAGCGTGGAAGATCCTATTGAGATCCCGCTGGCGGGGCTGAACCAAACGCAGATCAATCCCCGTGCGGGGTTAACCTTTCAGAGCGTCCTGCGGGCGCTTCTGCGCCAGGATCCGGACATCATTATGGTAGGCGAGATCCGCGATGGTGAAACGGCAGAAATTGCCATTAACGCCGCGCAGACCGGGCATCTGGTGCTGTCGACGCTGCACACCAACTCCACGACGGAAACCGTCATTCGCCTGCAGCAGATGGGGGTCGCACGCTGGATGATCTCCTCTGCACTTTCGCTGGTGATTGCCCAGCGGCTGGTGCGTCGTCTGTGCCCTCACTGTCGGCAGGAAGCCAACAGCCGCGCAGAATTACCGCGCACCGTATGGCCCCGACCGCTTCCTCGCTGGCAACCTGGCGGCTGCGATCGCTGCTATCACGGCTTTTATGGCCGCGTCGCCATTTTTGAAGTCCTCGCTATCGACACCACGCTCCGACAGGCCATCGCCAGTGGTGCCTCGATAGATGTCATCAAAGCCAGCGCCCGTCAGGCGGGAATGACATCGTTATTTGAGCAGGGTTGTCTGGCCGTTGAGCAAGGGCTGACCACGCTCGAAGAGTTGCTGCGCGTGCTGGGAATGCCTAATGAGTGTTAATCATCTCTGGCGCTGGCGGGCGCTGTCCAGTGAAGGCGAATCTCTGTGTGGGGTACTGTGGGCGCCAGATCGCGAAACGGCCTTCGTCAGGCTGATGCGTAAAGAGTTACACCCACTTTCGCTCACCCGATGCTCGCTGACGCACCGCTGGCGACCCCATCATTGCTATGAGATGTTTCGCCAGCTTGCCACGCTGTTGCAGGCTGGCCTGACGTTATCGCAAAGTCTGCAAATGCTGGCCGATCAGCATCCTGTCAAACACTGGCAGGCGCTGCTGGAAAACATGAATGATGATCTGAGCGAGGGATGCGCCTTTTCAGAGGCGCTGAAGCGATGGCCTGCGGTATTTAGCCCGCTGTATGTCTCGATGGTAAAAACAGGCGAGCTAACGGGGAAACTGGAAACGTGCTGCCGCCAGCTCGCTCAGCAGCAACAATCCCAGCAGCAACTTGCAGCGAAAGTGAAGAAGGCATTGCGCTATCCGATGATCATCCTGACACTGGCCGCAGTCGTTGTACTGGCCATGGTTACCCTGGTCTTGCCGGAATTCGCGGCTATCTACAAGACATTTAACACGCCCCTGCCAGGGCTGACACAGATGGTTATGGGCCTGTCGGCATTTATGCAGACATACGCCCTTGCCCTGTTCGTGCTGTTGCTTATTCCTGCGGTTGCTGCCTACACGCTACGACAGGATCCGCGCTGGCAGCGCATCCTGATGCATATTCCCGTGACGGGAAGGCTGGCGAGAGGGCAAAAACTGGGGCAGATCTTTACCGTACTGTCACTCACGCAGCAGGCAGGCATCCCCTTTTTACAGGGATTACAGAGCGCGGAAGAGACCGTTGATAGCCGCTACTGGCAAGACATACTGCGCAGCGTTCGTGAGGACATTGAAAAAGGCATTACCGTCTGGTCGTCATTTCAGAAAGCGGCGGTCTTTACACCGCTATGCATTCAACTCATCCGAACCGGAGAGGTCTCAGGGGCACTCGACATTATGCTGGAAAACCTTGCCCGCCATCATACGGAGCAAACTTTTCAGCTGGCAGATAATCTGGCTGCCCTTCTGGAGCCGGCGCTACTGATTGTAACGGGGGTGATTATCGGTACGCTGGTTGTGGCGATGTATCTGCCCATTTTCCATCTTGGGGATGCAATGAGCGCGGGATAACGCTGGCGTACGGACATACGCCAGCGGAAACATTACAGGCTATTGAATACGCGGTTTTCCTGTTCCTGAACGCGGATAAACGTCGTTCGTTTTGTCAGCTCTTTCAGACGGGATGCCCCAACGTAGGTGCATGCGGAACGCAGGCCACCCAGGATGTCACGAGCCGTGTTTTCAACCGGGCCACGCAGGGGCAGCTTCACGGTTTTGCCTTCGGCGGCACGGTATTTTGCCACGCCGCCCACGTGACGGGTCATTGCCGATTCAGAGCTCATGCCGTAGAACAGCATGAACTTCTCGCCGTTCTCTTCAACCACGGTACCACCGCTCTCTTCATGGCCCGCCAGCATACCGCCGAGCATCACGAAGTCCGCGCCGCCGCCAAAGGCTTTCGCGACATCACCCGGCATGGTGCAACCGCCGTCGCTGATGATCTGGCCGCCCAGACCGTGCGCGGCATCAGCACACTCAATAACCGCAGAAAGTTGAGGATAACCCACACCGGTCTTCACACGCGTGGTACACACGGAACCCGGGCCAATGCCCACTTTTACGATGTCTGCACCGGAAAGGATCAGCTCTTCACACATTTCACCGGTCACCACGTTGCCCGCAATGATGGTTTTGGTGGGCCAGGCCTCACGCGCCTTGCTGACAAATTGCACGAAGTGCTCGGAGTAACCATTTGCCACATCAATACAGACAAAATTGAGCGCCGGGTTAGCGTTGAGAATCTGTTTGGTCTTCTCGAAATCGGCATCGGAGGTACCGGTGGAAACCATGACATGCTTCACCACATCATCGGATGCAGAGGCGATAAAGGCATTCCACTCTTCCGGGGTGTAGTGCTTATGCACAGCGGTGAGGATATCGAATTTCGCCAGCGCGGTTGCCATCTCGAAGGTTCCCACCGTATCCATATTGGCTGCGATAATCGGCACGCCAGACCAGGTCTGACCGGAATGTTTAAAGGTGAATTGACGTTCGAGTTCAACGTCTGAGCGACTTTTCAGTGTAGAGCGTTTAGGGCGGATAAGAACGTCTTTGAAACCTAACTTCAGATCTTCTTCGATACGCATGTGCGGATTCCTGGGGTTAGAGGCAAATATGTTAAAAGCACAACTCCAGTGACGTTATCATACGCACTAATACCTGCTCCGCAAGACTGCGAAATTCTCTTTTTTTACGCTACAATCCTATAAATTTACCTGGTAAAAAGCCGGTAAAGAGAGCCAAACAGTGGCTGGCGCACGTTTGAATTTTAACCAACTGATTTTAATAATGAATAATTCCCAGGATTTGATTTAATGGGGTATATCGTCGCATTAACCGGCGGCATCGGTAGCGGGAAAAGTACCGTTGCGGACGCATTTTCTCGTCTGGGTATCACCATAATCGATGCCGATATTATTGCCCGTCAGGTGGTAGAGCCAGATACACCCGCACTAAACGCCATTAAGGCACATTTTGGTCAGGCAATTATCAATGCGGATGGCACGCTAAACCGTCGTAAGCTTCGCGAATGCATTTTTTCTGATTCTTCAGAAAAGGCCTGGCTTAATGCTCTGCTCCACCCCATTATCCACCAGGAAACCCAGCGTCAGATTGCCGCAGCCCGCTCACCGTATGTTCTGTGGGTGGTTCCGCTGCTGGTAGAGAATCAACTGCACAATAAAGCGGACCGGGTACTGGTCATTGATGTCTCACCCGAAACGCAAATCCAGCGCACCGTGGCGCGCGACCATGTCTCGCGCGAACAGGCTGAACAAATTCTTGCCGCTCAGGCCACGCGCGCTCAGCGCCTTGCCGTTGCGGATGATGTTATTGATAATAACGGCGCACCAGATGCCATTGCATCGGATGTTGCCCGCCTGCACGCGCAGTATCTGACGTATGCCGCGCAGGCCGTTGCACAGGAAAAACCATAATGTCGACCCACATCCTTTTTGAGCATCCGCTCAACGAAAAAATGCGTACCTGGCTGCGTATCGAATTTCTGATTCAACAACTCTCACAACATTTGCCCATCAACGATCACGCGGCGGCGCTGCACTTCTTCCGCAATGTGGGCGACCTTCTGGATGTGATTGAGCGGGGCGACGTCCGCACAGAGCTCCTGAAAGAGCTGGAGCGCCAGCAGCGTAAATTACAGGCCTGGGCCGAAGTCCCGGGCGTTGACCAGAGCCGCATTGATTCACTCCGTCAGCAGCTTAAAAACAGCAGCAGTACGCTGATGGCCGCTCCCCGCGTCGGGCAGTTTTTGCGCGAAGACCGCTTAATCGGGCTGGTGCGCCAGCGCCTGAGTATCCCGGGCGGCTGCTGCAGCTTTGACCTGCCGACACTACATATGTGGTTGCATATGCCGCAGGTCCAGCGTGATGCACAGGTGAAAAGCTGGCTGGACAGCCTGGAGCCGATGCATCAGACGTTATCCCTGATCCTCGATCTCATCCGTAACTCGGCGCCATTCCGCAAGCAAACCAGCCTGAACGGTTTCTATCAGGACAACGGTGATGATGCGGATCTGCTGCGTCTGAACCTCTCTCTGGGTGAACAGCTTTACCCGCAAATCTCCGGGCATAAGAGTCGTTTTGCGATTCGTTTTATGCCGCTGGATAGTGAAAATGGCACCGTGCCGGAACGCCTCGATTTTGAACTGGCCTGTTGTTAAGGAGTGCCTATGTCTGATGTCACCACCGTAAACTGCCCAACCTGTGGCAAAACTGTTGTCTGGGGAGAGGTAAGTCCGTTTCGCCCATTCTGCTGTAAGCGCTGTCAGTTAATTGACCTGGGCGAATGGGCGGCGGAGGAGAAACGCATTCCAAGTGAAGGCGATCTCTCGGATAGCGATGACTGGAGCGAGAACCAGCAGTAAAGTTCAAAGCCTGCTGGCGTTTCGCTTCGCAGGCCTACTGGTTGCCCGTTAGACGGGATATGACGGGCGCATTTGCCGGAGGAAATTTTTCGGCATCACTCGCGTGAAGCGAAACCCAGCCACCCGGTTGTCCCTCTTTCCCCCAGGGTTCCCCCTCCCAGCTTTCCACAAGCCAGAACCACAGCGTGATGTGACGATCCGGAAACTGGTATTCCAGCTTATCAAACAGCGTTGCGCCAATTGGAGTAATGCCGACCTCTTCCTGCAGCTCACGTACCAGCGCCTGCTCTGGCGTTTCACCGGACTCGATTTTCCCGCCGGGAAACTCCCACTTGTTTGCCATGTGGGCGTCAGCGGCACGTTGCGTAATAAAGATTTGGTTTTGCGGGTTGCGAATAATCCCGACGGCAATTTGCAGTATTTTCATATTGTCACTTCCATAAAAAAGGCGCAGATTTCTGCGCCTTTTCGTTTTTTATGAACTTAGCTCAGACGGCCGTGGCACGCCTTATATTTTTTACCGGAACCGCATGGGCACGGATCGTTACGCCCCACTTTGCGATCGCCGGTCTGCGCGGCAATCGCCGCTGCGGCTTCGCTATCGTCAGTCTGGTGGCTGAGCTGCTGCATCTGTGCCAGACGCTCAGCTTCCTCACGACGCTGCTGCTCCATCGCTTCCACTTCTTCCGGCATACGCACCTGCACTTTGCTCAGGGTGCTGATAACTTCATATTTCAGCGATTCCAGCATGGAGGCAAACATAGAGAAGGATTCGCGCTTGTACTCCTGCTTAGGATCTTTCTGCGCATAGCCACGCAGGTGGATCCCCTGACGCAGGTAGTCCATCGCCGCCAGGTGCTCTTTCCACAGTGAGTCCAGCGTCTGCAGCATCACTCCTTTTTCGAAGTGACGCATCATCTCTGCGCCCACAACCTCTTCCTTACGCTTATATACCTCCAGCGCGGTTTCGTAGATACGTTCGCGCAGGGTCTCTTCGTGCAGCTCAGGCTCTTTATCCAGCCACTCTTTGATTGGCAGGTCGAGGTCGAAATCGTTTTTCAGGCGCTCCTGAAGGCCTTCGATATCCCACATCTCTTCCAGAGACTGAGGCGGAATGTGCGCATCGATAGTCGCTTTGAACACATCTTCACGAATGCTGTTGATGGTTTCGCTCACGTCGGATACGTCCAGCAGTTCGTTACGCTGGGTATAGATAGCACGACGCTGATCGTTGGCGACGTCGTCATATTCCAGCAGCTGCTTACGAATATCGAAGTTGCGGCTTTCCACTTTACGCTGCGCGTTGGCAATCGCTTTGGTCACCCATGGGTGCTCAATGGCTTCACCTGGTTTCATCCCCAGCTTACGCATCATGCCGGAAACACGGTCAGAGGCGAAGATACGCATCAGGGCATCTTCCATCGACAGATAGAAGCGGGAAGAACCGGCATCACCCTGACGACCTGCACGACCACGCAGCTGGTTATCGATGCGACGTGATTCGTGACGCTCAGTACCAATGATGTGCAGACCACCAGATGCCAGAACCGCGTCATGACGCACCTGCCAGTCGGCTTTGATCTGCGCAATCTGCTCCGGCGTTGGGTTTTCCAGCTCAGCCACTTCGGCCTGCCAGCTACCGCCCAGCATAATATCGGTACCACGACCCGCCATGTTGGTGGCGATGGTCACGGCCGCCGGATAACCCGCCTGCGCAACGATATCTGCTTCTTTGGCGTGGAATTTGGCATTCAGTACGTTGTGCTTGATACCCGCTTTGGTCAGCTCATTAGACACCACCTCGGATTTCTCGATGGAGATGGTCCCCACCAGAACCGGCTGGCCTTTAGCAGTACGTTCGCGAATATCTTCAATGATTGCCTGAATTTTTTCCGCTTCGGTCATGTAGACCAGGTCCGGCATGTCCTTACGGATCATTGGACGGTTGGTTGGAACGACAACGGTATCCAGTTTGTAGATGGAGCTGAATTCAAACGCTTCGGTATCTGCTGTACCGGTCATCCCTGCCAGCTTCTCGTACAGACGGAAGTAGTTCTGGAAGGTGATTGACGCCAGCGTCTGGTTTTCGTTTTGAATATCCACGCCTTCTTTGGCTTCAACGGCCTGGTGCAGACCGTCAGACCAGCGACGACCCTGCATGGTACGGCCGGTGTGCTCATCAACGATGATGACTTCGCCGTCTTTGACGATGTAATCGACGTCACGAGTGAACAGCGCATGAGCGCGCAGTGCGGCAGTCACGTGGTGCATCAGCATGATGTTGCTCGGGGAGTAGAGAGACTCGCCCTCTTCCATGATGCCTTCAGCCACTAACAGCTCTTCAATTTTAACCAGACCGCGTTCGGTCAGGTTCACCTGGCGCGCTTTTTCATCGACGGAGAAGTGACCTTCGCCCTGGAAGGTATCGGAGTCTTCTTTCTCCTGACGTAGCAGGTGCGGAATGATTTTGTCGACTTTACGGTACATATCAGAGCTGTCTTCGGCCGGGCCGGAGATGATCAGCGGGGTACGCGCTTCATCGATCAGGATGGAGTCCACCTCATCCACCAGCGCATAGTGCAGTTTACGCTGCACGCGTTCTTCAGGGCTGAACGCCATGTTGTCACGCAGGTAGTCGAAGCCATATTCGTTGTTGGTACCGTAGGTGATATCGGCGTTATACGCTTCGCGCTTGGCAGGCGCAGGAAGGCCGGACATGTTGATGCCGACGGTCATCCCCAGAAATTCGAACAGGGGACGGTTATTTTCGGCGTCACGCTGTGCCAGATAGTCGTTGACGGTCACGACGTGCACGCCTTTACCGGTCAGTGCGTTCAGGTACGCAGGCAGCGTTGCAGTCAGGGTTTTACCTTCACCGGTACGCATTTCCGCGATGCAGCGCTCGTTAAGCACCATACCGCCCAGCAGCTGCACGTCGAAGTGACGCATACCGAATACACGTTTACTCGCTTCACGCACAACCGCAAAGGCTTCCGGGATCAGGCTTTCTAAGGTTTCTCCTTTTTCCAGGCGTGCGCGGAATTCTGCGGTTTTCGCTTTCAGTTCGTCATCAGACAGCTTCTCCATCGCCGGTTCCATACCGTTGATGACAGCGACAGCTTTGCGCATACGGCGCAGGGTACGATCGTTACGACTACCAAAAACTTTGGTTAATAATTTGATTAGCATAATAAATTCTCAAACGCCCCATACTGGGCAGATAAATTAAGGTATTGAAAAAGGTTAATTTAACTGAGGCGTTGTGGCCCGGCGCGGATACCGTGAACCTGGCTTATCCACGTCGAGACAGAGAAAGTGGCGGGTGAAACCACGGCGGATTGTGCCGTCTGCTGAACGGTAACAGCAGGCTGGCTGTCCTGAGTCAACAGCGCGTTGAGCGTATCCAGCAGCGCTAGGTGTTGCGCCTGCACCGGTAGCGTCTCTTCAGCAACCGGTATGGCCTGCGGGGCCATTGCAAATGACAGATGGCGGATAACCGTGCGGATGGCGTGCTGCTGCCAGTAATCTACCGAAAAGTTAGGACGGCGGCTGGCTTCAAGCCACGCAAGATTGGTGAAATTAACGCGCGTGGTGAGATCGTGTTTGGTGGTTGACGCCTTTGCCGGTGTGGCAGCTTCAGCGCTGTTGCTGAGCGCAGGCAAGCCGAAACTCGCCGCGACCATCCCTAATAAGAGATGCGGCCAGAAGTAACGTCTGCCAAATTGTCGCCAGCGCGTCAGAATTCCGCTCACTTGCTCCACCACATAAGCCCGTCTTAAACAGGCTGATTTCAGTTATTCTTTTAAGCGCCCAGATATTACCACTAAAGCCAATACACAGCAGCAGGAATGACGTACTGCAGCGGGGAAAAACGGTCAAGAATGCAGCTAACGCACAGATTTTCTACGCCTGCCAAGCGAAAGGAGAAGCTGGGGGCAAATCTTAGAAGGGTACAAATAAAAACGACTGGTCTTCCTGGTCGGAGAGAGTACCAGGTTAACCAGTCGATTTTTTACGAAACGGCTTGAACCGTTACGCCAGAACCAGGCCAGGCGCTTTGAAGGCCAGTGGCAGTTCAGCTTCGTCTTCGAAGGTCACATACTCCCAGGCTTCCTGTTTTGCCAGGACGGCCTGCAAGAGTTTGTTATTCAGTGCATGACCGGATTTGAACGCGGTAAAGGCACCGATAATGTTGTGACCACACATGAACAGGTCGCCAATTGCATCAAGCATTTTGTGGCGAACGAATTCATCTTCGAAACGCAGACCGTCTTCGTTCAGTACGCGATAATCGTCAACAACGATGGCACAATCGAAGCTGCCGCCCAGGCACAGGCCGCGGGACTGCAGATATTCGATATCACGCATGAAGCCGAAAGTACGAGCACGGCTGATCTGGCGCATAAACGCATCAGCAGAGAAGTTCATCGCATAGCGTTGGGTGCTGGCATCAATCGCCGGATGGTTAAAATCGATGGTGAAGTCCAACGAGAAACCATTGTACGGTTTGAATTCAGCCCACTTGTCGCCATCTTCGACGCGAACGGTCTCTTTGATGCGAACAAATTTCTTCGCGCAGTTCAGTTCTTCGATGCCGGCATCCAGCAACAGATAAACGAACGGAGCAGCACTACCATCCATGATCGGGATTTCTGGCGCATCGACTTCAACAATAATGTTGTCGATACCCAGACCCGCCAGGGCGGCGTTCAGGTGCTCTACGGTAGAAATCCGCACGTCATGCTCGTTCACCAGACAAGTACAGAGCATAGTATCACGCACAGATTTGGCATCGGCCGGAAAATCTACCGGTGGATTCAAGTCGGTGCGACGATAGATGACCCCGGTATTGGCCGGCGCAGGGCGTAACGTCAGGGTGACTTTCTTGCCGGTATGTAAACCGACACCCGTCGCCTGAACGATACGTTTAAGTGTCCTTTGTTTGATCATCGTATAATCTCGCCAAATTAACTATCCAACCGAGAGTGTATATCACTAACGGTGGGCCAGTTTAGCACAAAGAGCGGAAATCCCCAAATTCCAGCCAATTCTTAGTCAGCTTGCTTACGCAGGAACGCCGGGATATCCAGATAATCTGGCTCTTTCGCCGTTTGCGGCGTTGGGTCATTAACCACTTTCGCGGCCGGTTTTTGCTCCTGAGTCAGAGGAGACATACCGTGCTGCTGGTAACGATCCATAACCGGCTGCTGAGTCTGCTTGTTGGTCACCAGAGTGATTTCAGGACGCTTGTCCATACCGATACCGGTAGCTACAACCGTCACACGCAGTTCGTCGTTCATTTCCGGGTCAAGGGATGTACCGATTACCACGGTAGCGTTGTCAGAGGCGAACGCACGGATGGTGTTACCCACGGTTTCGAACTCATCCAGACGCAGGTCAAAGCCAGCGGTGATGTTGACCAGCACGCCACGCGCACCCGACAGATCGATATCTTCCAGCAGCGGAGAAGAGATAGCCATTTCAGCCGCTTCTTCCGCACGGTCTTCACCGCTCGCCACGCCGGAGCCCATCATCGCGTAGCCCATTTCGGACATCACGGTGCGAACGTCAGCAAAGTCAACGTTCATCAGGCCAGGACGGGTAATCAGTTCAGCGATACCCTGAACCGCGCCTTTCAGCACGTCGTTTGCTGCGCCAAAGGCATCCAGCAGGGAGATACCGCGACCCAGCACTTTCAGCAGTTTGTCGTTCGGGATAGTGATCAGCGAGTCCACATGCTTGGACAGCTCGGTGATACCCTGCTCCGCGAATGCCATACGCTTCTTGCCTTCAAAGTTGAAAGGCTTGGTCACGACAGCAACGGTCAGGATCCCCAAATCTTTAGCCACTTCGGCCACAACAGGTGCTGCGCCGGTACCTGTACCGCCGCCCATACCTGCTGCGATAAAGACCATGTCCGCACCTTCCAGTGCCGCACGCAGGGCCTCACGATCTTCTTCAGCCGCATTGCGGCCCACTTCCGGGTTAGCCCCTGCGCCCAGACCTTTAGTGATGCCACCACCGATCTGAATCGTCTGGCCTACAGCCGTCTTACGCAGTGCCTGTGCATCGGTGTTAACCGCAAAGAATTCGACACCTTCAATGCGCTCGCGCACCATATGCTCTACGGCGTTACCGCCGCCGCCACCGACGCCGATGACTTTAATCACCGCGTCGTTGGTCAGTTCCATAGGTTCAAACATAATTTCTCTCTCCGTTGTGCCTGTCGCCCGAGACCGTTAATTCTCTCCGGTCTCTTAAAAAAATTAAAACTCTTTTCGCAGCCAGTTGTTCAGTCGTTTGACCCACGACCCCACTGAGACGCGTTTTTCCACTTCTGCTTCACCACTGAGATGGGATTCTTTCCCGTAGTGGAGCAGGCCCACAGCCGTTGAATAGTAAGGCTCCTGGGCATAATCCGTTAAACCGGTAATATTCAGCGGTGCGCCAATACGCACCTGCGTATGGAATACACGTTGCGCACAGGCCGCAAGACCTTCAATTTGCGCTGCACCGCCGGTTAATACAATCCCCGCCGCAAGATGATGTTTTACGCCCTGCTGGCGAAGCTGTTCCTGTAATTGCAAAATCTCTTCGTTGACCAGGTTGAGCAACTCGGTATAGCGTGGCTCAATCACCTCTGCCAA
This sequence comes from Enterobacter sp. 22466, assembly GCF_052044775.1. Classification (NCBI taxonomy): domain Bacteria; kingdom Pseudomonadati; phylum Pseudomonadota; class Gammaproteobacteria; order Enterobacterales; family Enterobacteriaceae; genus Enterobacter; species Enterobacter sp. 22466. Next base: position 118,268 of record NZ_JBQENX010000003.1, read on the forward strand.
CGTCTGGCGCTGCAGGCTACGCGGCGGACGACCGCCCACGCTTGGCACTTCAACGCTCTCATCTTTACCAACGATAGACCCCAGCGCACAACCGTGGCGCACTTTAATCGCTTCTGCATCGCTTGGCGGCGTACCAAACGCGTAGGCAATATCGCTGGTTACCACGTTCCCTGCGTAAGGGATTACTTTGGTGTGGCGCAGGGCACCGCCGGTATACACGGCCATATCCATTGTACCACCACCAATATCGACCACACAGACGCCCAGTTCACGTTCATCTTCGGTCAGCACGGAATAGCTTGCCGCCAGACCGGCGAAAATAAGTTGGTCAACTTTCAGGCCACAACGTTCAACGGCTTTTACGATGTTCTTCGCCATATCGTTGTGACATGTGATCAGGTGCACTTTTGCCTGCATACGCACGCCAGAAAGGCCAACCGGGTTCTTGATCCCTTCCTGGTAGTCAATCGCGTACTCTTGCGGAATCACGTGCAATACGCGGTGCTCATCGCGGACACGCACAGATTTCGCCGTGTGTACTACGTTTTCAACGTCTTCCTGCGTCACTTCTTCTTCAGAAATGGGCACCATGCCGATTTCGTTCTGGCAGCTGATATGCTTACCAGAAAGGGCCAGATAGACAGAAGAAATCTGGCAATCTGCCATTAATTCAGCCTGATCGATGGCGCGCTGGACGCATTTCACCACCGACTCAAGATCGTTTACCCCACCTTTATCCATACCACGGGACGGGCAGCTGCCCACGCCAATGATATTGACCATACCGTCGGGCAGAACTTCCCCTACTAAAGCGGCAACCTTCGCGGTGCCAATCTCCAGTCCAACTACCAGTTTTCTGTCCGTCGCCTTGATCATTGTTGTTCTGCCTGTACCTGTGCCTGATTCTGTTGCTGATTAGGTTCCTCGACCGGAGCCGGTACCCAACCGACTGCTGCGCCTGAGTCATAGCGCAAATCAACGTAGCTTATCCGTTTGCCGTCAGTCTGTGCCTGCTGCTGTAAAACCGGGTAAAGTTCTACGAAACGCGCCAGACGCTTCATTGTGTCGCCGCGGCCCAGGTTGAGCTTAATGCCATTCGTTAAGGTGAGCTGCCATGAACGGCGCGCCGTCATCGCTGCATCTTTTAACGTAAACCTGTCCTTCGCCAGCACTTGCCCCATCTCGCGAAAACCCTGTAACACTTCGTTTTCGCTGCCTTCAGGACCATACAACATCGGTAAATTTTGCTTGTTGACACGATCGGCCGGGACGCTGAAGGAATTTCCGTCTACGTCAACCATGTGCTGATCATTCCAACGCGCAATGGGCACATATTCAACCAGATGAATCTTCAATTCATCAGGCCATTGCTTTCTTACACTCGCCTGTTTTATCCACGGCAGACGTTCAATCTGACTCTGGATAATGTTGACATCCTGCGTCATAAAGGTGCCAGGCGACCCCAGTGCCAGAATCGACTGGCGAATATCATCGTTACGCGTGTAGTGGCGTTCACCGGTGACCACCAGCTTCGACAGCGGCAACCGCTGCGCATCTTCCATCCAGCCCAGTACCATCCAGCCGCTGATAAACACGGTGCACAGCACCCCGAGCAGGAAAATAATCCCTGCAAGACGCGTTCCATTACTCCGGCGTGAAGAAGAATATTCTTCCTCGTCATCGCGGTTGCGCGTGTTCAATGCAGCCTGAGACATATCAGCCCGCCTGGTCCAGAATACGTACGACTAACTGCGAGAAGCTCATCCCCGCCTGACGCGCGGCCATCGGCACAAGGCTGTGGCTGGTCATGCCTGGAGAAGTATTCGCTTCCAGCAAATAAAATTGCCCATCGCTGTCGAGCATCACATCAATGCGGCCCCAGCCACTGCAGCCAAGAACATTCCAGGCTTTAAGCACCAGGGACTGTAAATCGGCTTCACGTTCTGCTTCAAGACCTGCAGGGCAGAAATATTGCGTCTCGTCAGAGAGATACTTCGCCTCATAATCATAGAATACGCCTGCAGGTTGGATGCGAATCGACGGTAAAATTTCTTCGCCAAGCATCGCCACGGTAAATTCCGGTCCGCTGAGCCATTTTTCAATGAGAACTTCTTCATCGTGTTGAAATGCCAGCGCTAACGCAGCCGATAAATCGTCAGCTTTATCCACTTTGGACATCCCCACGCTCGACCCTTCACGGCTGGGCTTTACAATAACCGGTAAGCCCAGCTCAGCAATGCGTGTATTAACGCTATCCTGAAGGCCCATTTCAAATTCGCGACGCGTCAGCGCAACCCACGGCGCGACGGGCAAACCGGCGCCCTGCCACAGCAGTTTACTGCGCAGTTTATCCATTGAGATGGCGGAGGCCATCACGCCGCTGCCGGTGTAAGGCATACCGATTAAATCCAGCAATCCTTGCAGGGTACCGTCTTCACCGCCACGACCGTGCAAAGCAATAAAGACTTTATCGAAGCCCATGGCTTTCAGTTGCGTCACATCGACCTCTTTCGGATCGACCAGATGAGCATTAACGCCCCCTTCACGCAGGCCCGCCAGTACAGCAGCGCCTGAATTCAGGGAAACCTCGCGCTCAGCGGAGGTGCCGCCAGACAGGACAGCAATCTTATCAGCCATGATGCTCATCCTCCTGCGTTTGCGGCTTCAGTTTGATTTCAGCTAAGGTACGGGCGATTTTGCCGATATTTCCCGCACCCTGAATCAGAATCAAATCGTTACCTGTCAGTACCGGCGCCAGAATTTCGGCGACCTGAGCAGGATCAGAAACCAGAATAGGGTCTACTTTGCCGCGTCCGCGAATGGTTCGACACAGAGAACGGCTGTCCGCACCCGGGATCGGCGTTTCGCCCGCAGAATAAACATCCAGCATCAGCAATGTGTCCACCTGCGACAGCACGCTGGCGAAATCGTCGTACAGATCGCGCGTACGCGTAAAACGGTGCGGCTGGAAGATCATCACCAGGTTCTTCTCTGGCCAGCCCGCACGCGCCGCCTTGATGGTCGCGTCCACTTCGGTCGGATGGTGGCCATAGTCGTCCACCAGCATGGCTGTGCCCGGTTTGCCGTTCACGGCATCCAGCGGGAACTCACCCAGGAAGTCGAAACGACGCCCGGTTCCCTGGAAGCTTTCCAGCGCACGCAGGATCGCCTCGTCATCAATACCTTCTTCCGTCGCGACGGCCACCGCCGCGGCTGCGTTCAGGGCGTTATGACGTCCTGGAGCGTTCAGCGTCACGTGCAGGAGTTCTTTGTCCTGACGCGCCAGGGTGAAATGCCCCTGCGCACCAATCTGTTTGTACTCTTCCACGCGGACATCCGCGTCTTCGCTGAAGCCATAGGTGGTGATCTGACGACCAACCCGCGGCAGCAACTCGCGAATGACCGGATCGTCCACACACATTACCGCGCGTCCATAGAACGGCAGGTTGTGCAGGAAGTTGATAAAGGTCTGCTTTAAGTTCTCGAAGTCGCCCTGGTATGTATCCATGTGGTCAGCTTCGATGTTAGTGACAATCGCCACCATCGGCTGCAGATGCAGGAACGACGCATCGCTCTCATCTGCTTCCGCAATCAGATAACGGCTGTGGCCCAGACGCGCATGCACACCTGCTGCTTTTACCAGGCCGCCGTTAACGAAGGTCGGGTCGAGACCCGCTTCGGCATAAATACTGGACACCATCGCCGTCGTCGTGGTTTTACCGTGCGTCCCGGCAATCGCAATCCCGTGACGGAAACGCATCAGTTCTGCCAGCATTTCCGCGCGGCGGATCACCGGAATACGCGCTTCATGCGCGGCCACGATTTCCGGGTTATCAGAGGAGATGGCGCTGGATACCACCACCACACTCGCATCGCGCACGTTTTCAGGGCGATGGTTGAAATAGATAGTCGCCCCAAGCGACGCCAGTTGCTGCGTAACAGGGTTTGGCGCCAGGTCAGACCCGCTGATCTGATAGCCTTCGTTAGCTAACACTTCGGCAATACCGCCCATGCCAGCACCACCGATGCCAACAAAGTGAATGTGCCGGACGCGACGCATCTCGGGCACGATTGAACGCAGTTTTGCCAGTTGTTGTGTATTCATTCTCTAAACGCCATCGACTACTTAAAAATTCGTGCAGCGCAACACGCGCTGCGAGGGTTAAGCCTGGGCTGCCAGGCTCACTTCTTTTGCCACCCGTTCCGTTGCATCAGGAATGGCTGTCGCACGTGCGCGTTGCGCCATCTCCATTAATGCTTCTCTGTTCCAGCCCGCCAGGGTGGTGGCGACCGCATCGGCGGTAAATTGTGGCTGCTCAAAAATTTTCGCGGCACCGGCTTTTTCAAGCGGCAGCGCATTCCAGTACTGCTGACGGTCTTTGTGCTGGAACGGCACAAACAGGGCCGGTAAACCTGCAGCGGCAATTTCACTGACCGTTAATGCGCCAGAGCGGCAGACCACGACATCGGCCCAGGCATACGCTGCTGCCATATCGTCGATAAACTCTGTTACTTTGTGCTGCGGCTGGCCTTCTGCCGCATAAGCCTGCTCAACGGTCTGCTGAGCACCTTTTCCGCTTTGATGCCAGATTGTCACGGCATCACCCAGCTTTGCGGCAACCTGCGGCATCGTCTGGTTCAGGATACGTGCCCCCTGCGATCCACCGACGACCAACACACGGACCGGTCCTTCACGGCCAGCCATGCGGGCATCCGGTAACGGCAGCGCCAGTACGTCCACGCGCACCGGGTTACCCACGACGTCCGCTTTCGGGAACGCACCAGGAAACGCCTGCATAACTTTGGTGGCGATTTTCGCCAGCCATTTGTTGGTCAGGCCGGCGATACCATTCTGCTCATGTAATACGACGGGAATGCCCAACGACCACGCGGCAAGTCCCCCCGGACCTGAAACATAACCGCCCATGCCCAGCACCACATCAGGCTGAAAGCGCTTCATGATGCTGCGCGCCTGACGCCACGCGTTGAAAATGCGCACCGGCGCCAGAAGTTGGGCCTTAATACCTTTGCCACGAAGGCCAGAAATACGAATAAAGTCGATCTCAATACCGTGCTTCGGTACCAGGTCGGCTTCCATGCGGTCTGCGGTTCCCAGCCAGCGTACCTGCCAGCCCTGATCCATTAAATGGTGCGCAACCGCCAGCCCCGGGAACACATGTCCGCCGGTACCGCCTGCCATCACCATTAACCGCTTCGGTTGATTCATCGTGAACCTCGTGTAAACGCCTGGGCTTTCTCCAGACGCGTCTCATAATCTATGCGTAACAAAAACATGATGGCCGTCGACATAATCAACAGACTGGAACCACCATAACTGATCAACGGCAACGTCAGGCCCTTGGTCGGCAGCATACCCGCTGCGGCCCCGACGTTAACCAATGCCTGGAAGCTAAACCAGATACCAATTGAGCAGGCTAAGAAACCTGAGAAGCGGTGATCGATCTCCAGCGCTTTCCGCCCAATCGACATGGCGCGGAAAGCGACGAAGAATACCATTAATAGCGCTAATACCACACCGATATAACCCAGTTCTTCCGCAATAATGGAGAAGATGAAGTCAGTATGCGCTTCGGGTAAATACTCCAGTTTCTGTACCGAGTTGCCCAGGCCTTGTCCCCAGACTTCACCGCGGCCAAACGCCATGAGTGACTGCGTCAGCTGATAGCCACTGCCAAACGGGTCTTCCCACGGGTTCCAGAACGAGGTCACACGGCGGATACGGTAGGGTTCGGCGAGGATCAGCAGGACAACGGCTGAGATCCCCATCCCGATAATGGCGATGAACTGCCACAGTTTCGCTCCCGCCAGGAACAGCATCGCCAGCGTCGTTACAAACAGTACCACCACGGTACCGAGGTCAGGCTGTGCCAGCAGTAAGACCGCCAGCACCAGAATCACGCCCATCGGTTTCAGGAAGCCGCGGAGGTTGTTACGCACTTCATCCACTTTGCGCACCAGGTAGTTCGCCAGGTAGCAGAACAGGGACAGTTTGGTAAATTCTGCCGGCTGAATACGCAGCGGGCCAAAGGCGATCCAGCGCGATGCCCCGTTTACGGAGCTACCTACCACCAGGACGATCAGCAGCATAATGATCGAGGCGATCAGCATCGCGGTGCTGTGTCGCTGCCAGAACGCCATTGGCAGACGTAAGGTTACCAGTGCAAGACAGAACGCCAGGATGATGTACAGACCATCACGCTTGGCAAACAGGAAAGGATCGTTCGCCAGTCGCTGCCCGACGGGCATCGATGCTGACGTCACCATGATAAAGCCGACCGCCGCCAGCCCCAGGGTGAGCCAGAAGAGCGTACGATCGTACATAATCAGGCTGTCGTTATCTTTCTGACGAGAGCCCATCACCCAGCCTTTCAGTGCCGCAAACAACCACACCAGGATACCAAATCCTGGTAAGCGCGGCATTTTCAGGCGAGGGAGAGATAAACGCATCAGCCTAACTCCTTCGCCAGGCGGGTAAAGAGATCACCACGCTGTTCGAAATTCTTGAATTGATCGAGGCTGGCGCATGCCGGGGAGAGCAGCACCATATCGCCCGGCTTCACGCGAGGGGCAATCAGGCGCATGGCCTGTTCCATGGTTTCAGTCTGCTCGGCAATTTCAGGGCGCAGTTCAGCCAGTTCACTGCCGTCACGACCAAAGCAGTACAGACGGATGTTATCGCCAGAAAGATACTGTTTCAGTGAGGAGAAATCAGCGGATTTACCGTCGCCCCCCAGCAGCAGATGCAGGGTACCTTCAACCTGCAAACCATTCAGCGCGGCCTCAGTACTGCCTACGTTGGTGGCTTTGGAATCATTGATCCAGCGCACCCCGTTATGCTCCAGCGCCAGCTGGAAACGGTGCGCCAGACCGGTAAAGGTGGTTAACGCCTGCAGGCTGGAAGAGCGTGGCAGACCGACGGCATCCGCCAGCGCCAGCGCCGCCAGCGCATTGGTGTAGTTATGCTGGCCGGAAAGCTTCATCTCTTTCACGTTCAGCACTTTTTCGCCTTTCACGCGCAGCCAGGTTTCCCCCAGCTGGCGGTTCAAATGATAATCACCCATGGTGATACCAAAGCTGATGCAGCGCTCGTCGGCACCGCGTACCGGCATGGTCAGGGCATCATCGGCATTAACGACGCAGACCTTCGCGTTTTCATAAATGCGTAGTTTTGCGGCGCGATACTGCTGCAGGCCAAATGGGTAGCGATCCATATGATCTTCGGTCACGTTGAGGATCGTCGCCGCTGCCGCATGCAGGCTGGAGGTTGTTTCCAGCTGGAAGCTGGAAAGCTCCAGGACATACAGTTCATAGCCCTTGTCCAGCAGCATCAGTGCAGGCAGGCCGATATTTCCGCCAACGCCAACGTTCATGCCCGCCGCTTTCGCCATCTCCCCGACCAGAGTAGTGACGGTGCTTTTTCCGTTGGAACCAGTAATGGCGATAACAGGCGCCTGCGCTTCGCGGCAGAACAGCTCGATATCACCGACAATCTCAACGCCCGCATCGGCTGCGGCGCTCAGTGAAGGGTGCGCCAGCGCCATACCGGGGCTGGCCACAATCAGATCGGCTGCCAGCAGCCAGTCATCATTCAGACCACCAAGGTGGCGTTCAACCTGTTCCGGCAGTTTGTCCAGACCCGGCGGAGAAACACGCGTATCCATCACCCGTGGCGTCACGCCGCGCGCGAGGAAAAAGTCCACGCAGGACAGGCCAGTAAGGCCCAACCCGATGATAACGACTTTTTTGCCCTGGTAATCTGCCATGATTAACGTACCTTCAGCGTTGCCAGGCCAATCAGCACCAGCATCAGCGAAATAATCCAGAAGCGCACGATGACGCGCGGCTCTGGCCAGCCTTTCAGTTCATAGTGATGGTGAATCGGCGCCATACGGAAGATGCGCTGGCCGCGCAGCTTAAACGAACCGACCTGCAGAATCACTGACAGGGTTTCAACCACAAATACACCGCCCATGATCACCAGCAGGAACTCCTGGCGCAGCAGCACGGCAATAATGCCCAGCGCGCCACCCAGAGCCAGTGAACCGACGTCACCCATAAAGACCTGGGCCGGATAGGTGTTGAACCACAGGAAGCCCAGCCCCGCCCCGACAATGGCCGTACAGACGATCACCAGCTCGCCCGCGTGACGCAGGTACGGAATGTGCAGATAATTAGCAAAGTTCATGTTGCCGGTCGCCCACGCCACCAGCGCGAAACCTGCGGCCACGAAGACCGTTGGCATAATCGCCAGACCATCCAGACCATCTGTCAGGTTCACCGCGTTACCGGTGCCCACAATCACGAAGTACGCCAGCAGAATGTAGAACAGCCCCAGTTGCGGCATGACGTCTTTAAAGAACGGCACCACCAGCTCGGTAGCGGGAGTGTCTTTTCCTGCCAGATACAGCGCGAAGGCCACGCCCAGCGCAATCACCGACATCCAGAAATATTTCCAGCGGGCGATCAGACCTTTCGTGTCTTTACGCACCACTTTGCGGTAATCATCCACAAACCCAATGATTCCGTAGCCCACCAGCACAGTCAGCACGCACCAGACGTACGGATTGGATGGATAGGCCCACAGCAGCACGGAAACCACGATCGCGGTCAGGATCATAATCCCGCCCATGGTTGGCGTACCGCGTTTACTGAAGTGCGATTCCGGACCATCGTTACGCACGACCTGGCCAAAAGAGAGTTTTTGCAGACGGGCAATCATGCGCGGGCCCATCCACAATGAGATGAACAGCGCAGTCAGCAGGCTGACAATGGCGCGAAACGTCAGATAGGAAAAGACGTTAAAGCCTGAGTAATATTTGACCAAATGTTCGGCCAGCCAAACTAACATGTCCCGTTCTCCTGTAATGCGTGCACAACCTCTTCCATGGCGGCACTACGTGAACCTTTCACTAACACAGTCACCATTTGTTTTTCAGCAATCAACGCCTTCAGACGTTCAATCATTGCGGCTTTATCGGCAAAATGTTCGCCAACACCGCTGGCATGGCTAATCGCCTGGCTCAGTTTTCCGGCGCTCAGGACACAATCCAGCCCCGCCGCTTTCGCGGCTTCACCCACCTGGGTATGACAGGCTTCGCTTTCATCGCCCAACTCGGCCATATCGCCAACGACCATCACACGATAACCCGGCATTTCGGACAGCACCTGTACGGCCGCCGTCATCGAACCGACGTTCGCGTTGTAGGAGTCATCCAGCAGCAGTTTGTTTTCTGCAAGCTGGATGGGGAACAGACGCCCCGGTACGGCTTTTAAATTTGCCAGACCGGTTTTTATCGCGTCATGTGTCGCGCCTACAGCCATCGACAACGCCGCGGCAGCGAGCGCGTTGGCGATGTTATGGCGCCCGGGCAGTGGCAGCAGAACCTCAATGCCCCCCGTTGGGGTATTGAGTGTGAATTCCGTGCCATGCGAGGTCACATGGATATTGGTTGCGGTAAAATCACTGTTGGCCGCATTTGGCGAGAAACGCCACGTCTTACGCGAACCAATAATGCTCTGCCAGTTCAGCCAGTCATTATTGTCGGCATTCATAATGGCGATACCATCATCCGGCAGGCCGGTATAGATCTCGCCTTTGGCTTTTGCCACGCCTTCGAGTGAACCAAAGCCTTCCAGATGTGCAGCGGCCAGGTTATTCACCAGCGCGGCCTCCGGACGCGTCAGGCTCACGGTCCAGGCGATTTCGCCCTGATGATTTGCCCCTAATTCAATCACCGCAAACTCATGCTCTTTGGTGAGGCGAAGTAATGTCATCGGCACACCGATGTCATTATTTAGATTGCCTGCGGTGTAAAGTGTGTTACCGCACTGACTGAGAATGGCCGCCGTCATCTCTTTGACCGACGTTTTACCCGACGACCCCGTCAGGGCGACAACGCGAGCCGGGACCTGCTGACGAACCCAGGCAGCCAGCTCACCAAAAGCCAGACGCGTATCCTTCACCACAAGCTGTGGCAAATCGATAGCGAGTTTGCGGCTCACCAGCAGCGCACCTGCACCGTTTTCTTTCGCCTGTTCAGCAAAATCGTGGGCGTCAAAACGTTCGCCTTTCAGCGCCACAAACAGGCACCCGGCGGTCACTTTGCGGGTATCTGTTGTCACGGCGTCAATGGTGACGTCCTGACCATGCAACGTACCCTGCAGGAGAGTTGCCGCCTTGCCGAGCGTTAAGCTAATCATGCCACCACTCCCAACAGACGCGCTGCCGTTACACGATCCGAATAGTCCAGACGACGGTTGCCAACAATCTGATAATCTTCATGGCCTTTACCCGCCAGAAGCACAACGTCGTTCTCCTGCGCCTGCATAATGGCGTTGGTCACGGCTTCTGCACGGCCTTCCACCACGCGGGCACGTCCTGCGTCCAGCATACCGGCCAGGATATCGTTGATAATGGCGCGCGGCTCTTCAGTGCGCGGGTTGTCATCGGTCACAACCGGAATATCCGCGAACTGTTCGGCAATGGCTCCCATCAACGGACGCTTGCCCTTGTCGCGATCGCCTCCACAGCCAAACACGCACCAGAGCTTACCGGTGCAGTGCAGGCGTGCCGCTTCGAGCGCTTTTTCCAGCGCATCGGGCGTGTGAGCATAATCGACAACCACGGTCGGTTTACCTGGCGCACTGAACACTTCCATACGGCCACAGACTGGCTGCAGACGCTCTGCGGATTTCAGCAGTTCGGCCATCGGATAGCCCAACGCCAGCAATGTAGCCAGTGCCAGCAGCAGGTTGCTGACGTTAAAGGCCCCCATCAGGCGGCTTTCAATTTCGCCTTCCCCCCAGGAAGAGGCAAAGCGAATCGTCGCGCCGCTGTCATGATAATTAACCTCAACCGCCTTCAGCCAACGGCCATGGCAGTTCGGATTGATATGGTCATCCATCGACACCGCCACCGCATCCGGCAGCTTCGCAAGCCAGCGGCGCCCGACTTCGTCGTCAGCGTTGATGATGGCTTGTCCATAGTGATGCGTGGAGAAGAGCAGCCATTTCGCGGCCTCGTAATGCTCCATATCACCATGATAATCAAGATGATCGCGACTCAGGTTCGTGAACACGGAGGCGGCAAATTTCAACGCCGCTACACGATGCTGTACCAGACCATGAGAGGAGACTTCCATCGCCGCAAAGGTCGCGCCCTGCCCTGCCAGCCCGGCAATCACATGCTGCACGTCAACCGCGGAGCCGGTGGTGTTTTCCGTCGGGCTCACTTTACCCAACAGCCCATTCCCCACGGTGCCCATCACGGCGCCGGTTTCACCCAGCAGCTGCGCCCATTGCGCCATCAGCTGAGTGGTCGTCGTTTTTCCGTTGGTGCCCGTCACGCCCACCAGACGCAGTTGGTCTGAAGGCTCGTTATAGAAACGTCCCGCCAGTGCGGAGAGTCGCTCATTTAACTGGCTAAGATAGATAACCGGCACACCATGCATTTCACGGATTTCACCGTCGGTTGCCTCATCTTTAGCCTCAGCAATAATGGCAGCTACACCTTGCGCAATCGCCTGCGGGATATATCGACGCCCGTCCGCCTGATGACCAACTACAGCCACAAAAAGATCGCCGGAAGCAGCCACACGGCTGTCCAGTACCATCTCCCGTAGCGCTCGCTCAGGTGCATTTGGCACCCACGGAGCGAGAAGGTCGCGCAAATTACGATCTGCCACCTGTACCCTCGCCTTGATTAATTACAAATTCACTTTTTTCGCCCGTTGCCAGCGCATCCGGTTCAACGTTCATAGTGCGCAATACGCCGCCCATGATGGCGCCAAACACAGGCGCGGAAACGGCGCCGCCGTAGTATTTACCCGCCTGTGGATCGTTAATCACGACCACCAGCGCAAAACGCGGATTGCTTGCAGGCGCAACGCCTGCGGTATAGGCAATGTATTTGTTGATGTAGCGGCCGTCTGGCCCCACTTTTTTCGCTGTACCGGTTTTAATGGCGATGCGATAGCCTTTGATCGCCGCCTTCACGCCGCCGCCGCCAGGTAGCGCCACGCTTTCCATCATATGCACAACGGTACGAACGATAGATTCCGGGAAGATACGCTCGCCCGGAACCGGTGGATCAACTTTGGTAATTGACAGCGGGCGATAGACGCCATAGCTGCCAATCGTTGCGTAGACTCGCGCCAACTGTAACGGGGTTACCATTAGCCCGTAGCCGAAAGAGAAGGTGGCCCTCTCTATGTCAGACCACCGTTGTTTTTGAGGATATAAGCCACTGCGTTCTCCGACCAACCCCAAATTGGTCGCCTTTCCTAGCCCAAAACGTGAGTAAGTCTCTACTAACGCTGAGGACGGCATCGCTAACGCCAGCTTTGAAACACCGACGTTACTCGACTTCTGTAATACCCCGGTCAGGGTCAATTCGCTGTAGCGCGCCACGTCTTTGATCTCGTGGCCGTTAATACGATAAGGAATGGTGTTCAGAACCGTGTTCTCATTGACGATGCCGCGTTGCAGCGCCGTCATCACCACCATCGGTTTCACCGTGGAGCCGGGTTCGAACACGTCAGTAATGGCCCGGTTACGCATTGCATCTTTGGCGGTACCGGTAAAGTTGTTCGGGTTGTAGGACGGGCTGTTGGCCATCGCCAGTACTTCACCGGTGCTGACATCCACCAGCACGGCGCTGCCCGACTCCGCCTTGTTAAAGGCCACGGCATTGTTCAACTCGCGATACACCAGCGCCTGCAGACGCTCATCAATGCTCAACGCCAGGTTGTGGGCAGCCTGGCTGTCTGTGGAAGAGATATCTTCAATTACGCGACCATAGCGGTCTTTTCGCACGATTCGCTCGCCTGGCTGACCGGTAAGCCACTTATCGAAGCTTTTTTCTACCCCTTCGATCCCCTGGCTATCGACGTTGGTAAAGCCAATGAGGTGAGCAGTCACTTCGCCTGAAGGATAGTAACGGCGAGACTCTTCACGAAGATGAATACCCGGTAGCTTCAGTTTTTTGATGTAATCGGCCATGTCAGGGTTAACCTGACGCGCCAGATAGATAAAGCGCCCTTTTGGGTTGGCGTTAACACGGGAGGCAAGCTGATCCAGCGGCATTTTCAGGGCATCAGACAGCGCTTTCCAGCGGTTGTCGAGCGTAATACCGCCAGCATCGTGCAGCTCTTTTGGATCGGCCCAGATCGCCTTCACCGGTACGCTCACCGCCAGCGGACGGCCGGAACGGTCGGTGATCATTCCGCGGGATGTGGAGACTTCCTGTACGCGCAGCGAGCGCATATCGCCCTGCCGTACCAGCATGTCAGGCGCGACGATTTGTAGCCACGCCACGCGTCCCAACAGGAAGCCCAGCGCGAGTAAAATGCAGCCGCAAAGCAACGCAAAACGCCAACTTACAAAGTTGGCCTGTTCTTCCTGACGTTTTGGTTTTAGCGTTTTTGCCGCTGCTCTCATGCGTCGCGTTTTCCCTTATTTTTGTACTACGATATTTTCCTGGGAAGGATCAACATGCTGCAATTGCAGCTTTTCCGTTGCGATCCGTTCAACCCGGCTGTGATCGCCGAGCGCGTTTTCTTCAAGGATCAGATTTCGCCATTCAATATCCAGCGCATCGCGTTCCAGTACCATCTGCTCGCGTTGCGCAGTCAATAAACGTGTATGGTGGGCTGTAGTGACTACCGTTACTGCCGTCACAATGATGCAAATGAACAAGCAGAGTGGCAGCTTCCCAAACCGCAAAAGATCGTCGCCGATCACGCCAGGCAAGGCATGGCGCTCGTTGCTTCCTAACGAATCCTTAACTTTGCTTAGGGTCTCTGTCACTCTGCTGATCATGCGTTCGTCCTCTCTGCAATACGCAGCACTGAACTACGGGCGCGTGGATTCTCTGCCACCTCTTCTTCGCCCGGCATCAACTTGCCTAATGCTCGCAACTGACGGCCACCCAGCTTCCTGAGTTGTTCTTCCGTCATCGGCAGCCCTGCTGGAACCTGTGGACCGCGGCTTTGTTCACGCATAAAGCGCTTCACAATACGGTCCTCCAGCGAATGGAAGCTGATGATGGATAACCGCCCACCCGGGGCCAGCACGTCGAGCGAGCTTTTTAGCGCCAGCTCTATTTCCTCCAGTTCACTGTTTACCCAGATGCGCACCGCCTGGAAGGTACGGGTCGCGGGGTGTTTGTGTTTATCCTTCACCGGTGTTGCCGCCGCAATCACCTCGGCCAGCTCTTTCGTGCGGGTCATCGGTTCAACACGATTGCGCTCAACAATGGCGCGCGCGATGCGCTTGCCAAAACGTTCTTCACCAAAGGTTTTGATCACCCAGGCAATATCCGCTTCATCCGCAGTCTGTAACCACTCGGCGGCAGACTGACCGCGCGTAGGATCCATGCGCATGTCCAGCGGGCCGTCGCGCATAAAGGAGAAACCGCGTTCAGCATCATCAAGTTGGGGTGAAGAGACGCCAAGATCGAGAAGAATCCCGTCGATCTTGCCCGTCAGGCCGCGCTCAGCAACGTAATCTGCCAGCGCAGAGAAAGGTCCATGCACGATGGAAAAGCGTGGGTCATCGATGGCTTGCGCAACAGCAATCGCCTGCGGATCACGATCAATTGCCAGCAGACGTCCTTCCGCTCCCAGTTGGGAGAGGATCAAACGCGAGTGGCCACCGCGACCAAAAGTGCCATCAATGTAGATGCCGTCCGGACGAATATTCAGGCCGTTGACGGCCTCATCCAGCAACACCGTTGTATGTTTATAATTTTCCATCATATTTATAGAGACAAGTCCTGCAGCCGTTCCGACAATGTTGCGGAATCAGACTGCTCAGCGTCGATATCTTCCTTGACCTGTTGATACCAGGTCGTTTCGTCCCACAGTTCAAACTTGTTGAACTGCCCGACCAGCATCACTTCTTTGGTCAGACCGGCATGTTGCCGCAGCACGGGCGCAATCAGTAATCGCCCTGCACTATCCATCTGACACTCACTGGCATGTCCCAATAACAACCGCTGCACGCGGCGTTCCTGTGGGTTCATGCTCGACAGTCGCGACAGCTTTTGCTCAATAATTTCCCATTCAGGCAAGGGGTAAAGCAGCAGGCAGGGGGAGTTGATGTCAATGGTGCAAACCAGTTGACCCGAAGCGTTCTCGATCAGCTGGTCGCGGTATCGGGTTGGTACCGATAAACGCCCTTTACTGTCGAGATTGACTAACGTTGCTCCACGGAACATGCCAGTCTTACCCCTCCTCACCACTTTAACCCACAAATTCCCACCTAAAGGAGTTTACGGAGCGAGGGAAAAGCTTGTCAAGCCAGGACTCTCTCTATAGAAGCCCGAAAGCCCTCTATTTACAGAGATAAACAGTCCTGGTTAATAACTGCACAACTGGCGAGGCAAAATTAACGTTATGAATATTTGTAAGAAAAAAACCGAATATGCACACTAGCGTTAAGGCTCACTCAATATCATCGCAGCGAAATATAAAGTGTCAGTTTGCGACGCGGGCAGCATTTTAAGACATATTCACAGGGGATAACAGCGCCAGATTCACCACAGCACGCAATGAACGAACCGGCTGGCAGGCGAGCACGCCAGGGTAGGGGAAAAAACGTCTGAATATTCATCGACCGGGCAGCTTTGTAACAAAACAATACAAAGAGAGGCTTTATAAATCGTATAAATCTTCTTTCAAGGCCATTTTAAAAGGCCAAAAAGAATTAAAAAAATAGCAGATTCTGATTCCTAAGGAATCGTCCTAATTTTTCTCCGGGAATTATTCGACAGAATTATCCGGGCAAAAGAAGGGGGAGTTTTCACTCCCCCTCATTCATTAATGGCGGCTCAAAATTCCGCGACGGTAAAGATTACGTTTGATACGCGTCAGCCCCGGCTTCGGTTTACGCGGTTCATCCAGACTCGCCAGGACGATCTCCAGCACACGCTCAGCCACGTCACGATGGCGCTGCGCGACGGCCAGTACCGGGCATTGCAGGAAGTCGAGCAGTTCGTTATCACCGAAGGTGGCGATAGCCAGATCGGATGGCAGCTTACCGTCCCGACGCAAGGTAACATCCATTACGCCCTGCAGTAAGGCAAATGAGGTGGTGAACAGCGCCTGAGGCATCGGGTGGGTCTCCAGCCATTTCTCAAACAACTGCGCGGCGGCTTCACGCTCATAACTGTTGGCATAGAGGTAGTGAACCTCGCGCGGATCGTCTTTCCACGCCGTCCTGAAACCTTGCTCACGGAGGAAGCTCACGGAAAGCTCAGGCAGCGCGCCAAGATAAAGCACGGTTCCAGCCGGGAAGGTTCTCAGCTCCGCGGCCAGCATTTCCGCATCATCCTGATCGGCGCCGACGACACTGGTGAAGTGCTCTCTGTCCAGGGCACGATCCAGTGCGACAATCGGGAAGGGATCGTTCGCCCAGCGTTGATAGAACGGATGCTCTGGCGGTAAGGAGGTCGAAACAATGATGGCATCGACCTGACGCTGGAGCAGATGCTCAATACAGCGCATCTCGTTATCAGGCTGATCTTCTGAGCAGGCAATCAAGAGCTGATAGCCGCGCTGGCGAGCCTGACGTTCAAGATAGTTAGCGATACGGGTGTAGCTGGTGTTTTCCAGATCAGGGATCACCAGACCAATCGATCGGGTGCGCCCGGCGCGTAAGCCGGCTGCGACAGCATTCGGATGGTAGTTATGCTCACGAACCACCGCCATGACTTTCTCAACGGTTTTGTCGCTGACACGGTACTGCTTTGCTTTACCGTTAATCACATAGCTGGCCGTAGTTCGTGACACGCCGGCTAGCCGGGCGATTTCATCCAGTTTCACAATTGCCCCTTAAAAAAAGAAAAGAGTCCATGGCCCTGTCAAGGTTATGGTTAAATCTTTTAACATCTAAACGCAGAATAGCCTTCGCGGCAACCGCTTTTATCTGTGTTATCGGCGTATTACGCAAAAAAAAGCCCGGCTTTGGTGACCGGGCAGAAAGAGGCGAACCTTATTGACACCTAACGCATGATTTTCTCGCCGCGCGAAAGACCGACAACGCCCGATCGCGCAACCTCAACAATTTTTGCCACATCCCGGACAGACGCCAGGAAAGCATCCAGCTTGTCACTCGTTCCCGCCAGCTGAACCGTATAAAGAGAAGGCGTGACGTCAATGATCTGCCCACGGAAGATATCCGCATTGCGTTTAACTTCTTCACGCCCGTAGCCACTGGCCTGGATTTTCACCAGCATGACCTCACGTTCAACATAAGCCCCCTGCCCGAGCTCGCTCACGCGTAGAACATCGACAAGCTTATGTAACTGTTTCTCGATCTGCTCAAGCACCTTGGCGTCACCGACGGTCTGGATCGTCATGCGCGACAGCGTCGGATCCTCGGTGGGTGCCACGGTCAGGCTTTCGATGTTGTAGCCGCGTTGTGCAAAGAGTCCAATGACGCGTGACAGTGCACCAGACTCGTTTTCCAGTAATACAGATAATATCCGGCGCATATCAGGTTCTCTCCGTTTTACTTAACCACATTTCATCCATGCCACCACCGCGAATATGCATCGGATAAACGTGCTCTGAGCCATCAACAATGACATCCATGAAAACAAGGCGGTTGTTTTTAACGTGTTCAAGTGCTTCAGCAAGTTTCGCTTCAAGCTCTGCCGGCTCGGTCACCCTCATCCCGACATGACCATAGGCTTCGGCCAGACGAACAAAATCCGGCAGTGACTTCATGTAAGATTGAGAATGGCGACCAGAGTAGATCATATCCTGCCACTGCTTCACCATACCGAGATAACCGTTATTGAGGTTCAGAACCAGTACCGGCAGCTCATATTGCAACGCGGTGGAAAGCTCCTGGATATTCATCTGAATACTGCCATCACCCGTGACGCAGACGACGGTTTCATCCGGCAGCGCAAGCTTGACGCCCAGCGCGGCAGGCAATCCAAAGCCCATCGTCCCCAGACCACCCGAGTTTATCCAGTGACGTGGTTTATCGAACGGATAATAGAGGGCGGCAAACATCTGATGCTGACCCACATCTGATGTGACATACGCTTCACCTTTTGTCAGACGCCAGAGGGTTTCGATCACCGCCTGCGGCTTAATGTTCTCGCTTTGCGTATCGTATTTAAGGCACTGACGCGCACGCCACTGCTCAATCTGCTGCCACCAGTCGCGGATCTCATCCAACGGTTGTGAAGGGGTTTCCTGCGCCAGCAACTCCAGCATTTGTTCCAGGACCTGTCGGGCGTCCCCAACAATCGGCACATCTGCTGGCACCGTTTTCGAGATAGAAGTCGGATCGATATCAATATGCAGCACGGTGGCGTTCGGGCAATATTTCGCCAGGTTGTTGGTCGTGCGATCGTCAAAGCGCACGCCGACGGCGAAGATCACATCAGAATGGTGCATCGTCATGTTGGCTTCATAGGTACCGTGCATCCCCAACATACCTAAAGCCTGGCGATGCGTCGCCGGGAACGCCCCCAGTCCCATCAGTGAAGAGGCGACAGGGAGATTCAATTTTTCAATCAGCGCACGCAACTGCGTTTCACACGCAGAGTTAACTGCGCCGCCTCCCACATAGACTACCGGCTTTTCCGCGGACAGCAGCGTTTGCAGCGCCCGCTTGATCTGGCCTTTATGTCCCTGAGTCGTTGGGTTATAGGAGCGCATGCTTACCGTTTCCGGCCAGACATACGGCAGTTTGTTTGCCGGGTTCAGTATATCCTTCGGCAGATCAACCACCACAGGACCTGGACGCCCACTCGCCGCCAGCCAGAACGATTTTTTCAGTACGCCGGGAATGTCTTCGGTTTGCTTCACCAGGAAACTGTGCTTCACAACAGGACGGGAAATCCCCACCATGTCGCACTCCTGAAACGCATCGTAGCCAATCAGGGATGTTGCGACCTGGCCGGAAAGAATGACCAGCGGAATGGAGTCCATATATGCCGTCGCAATGCCGGTAATCGCGTTTGTAGCACCGGGACCCGAGGTGACCAATACCACCCCCACTTCACCCGTCGCACGCGCCAGCCCGTCAGCCATGTGCACCGCCGCCTGTTCGTGGCGCACCAAAACATGGTCAATGCCGCCAACCGTATGGAGCGCATCATAAATATCGAGAACGGCGCCTCCTGGATAGCCGAACACTTGCTTCACGCCCTGATCGATTAGCGATCGGACGACCATTTCCGCGCCAGACAACATCTCCATGCTTTGCCTCCAGGCATTGTGTTATAGACGGACTGCAGAATTCATTTCCACACCGTCTTACGATCGTGATGAACCAATCTTATATTTTGCAGAGTGATCGTTACCTTAACCGCTCGTTATGAGGCAGGCAATTAGCAAACCAGGCGAGATAAACGGTGCATAAAGCAGAAAAGACAGGCATCAGGAGAGGATATGGTTAATTCCTCTGTGATTCGTTGATGAGGTGATAAATCATCGTTGAAAAGCGCGACGTTTCAGGAAATCATCTATTTTTGCGAGCCTGGCAGCAACCAGTAAAAATAACAACAGCACAAAACACCGGAAAAATAAAAACACACAGGATAAACCACACACCAGGATGCGATTTACCCTGACGCGCTTATCGGCGACAAATGCTAATAAGCAGCTCTTCCATCCACTGATGGCCTTTATCCCGGCCTGCTGCTTCATGCCAGGAAAGATAACAGGTACGACTATTGAGCTTGAGTGGCAACGGCAGAATTTGCAGATTTAACTGTTCAGAAAACTCCTCTGCCAGCCAACGCGGTGCAATGGCCACCAGGTGGGTTTGAGAAACCACGTTTAATACGCTGACCATTGCCATTCCCTGATAAGCCACGCTCGCCTGCTTATCCGCAGTGTCATACCACGGCAAACTAAATGAGGCATATCGGTCGAGGGCAACCACGGCGTGCTGCTCGTTATAAACATCACTTTCACGCAGTGGCGTATTCATTCGCGGATGCGTTTTACTGGCAACCAGTACCATTTCATCTTTAAACAGAGGTACGCAGGAAAATTCCGGCCGACGAAATTCTTCGTATCCCAAAACAAACTCAATTTCCTGATACCGAAGCTGATGCTCCGTGTTCTGATTAAGCGATGATTTAAATACCAGGTGAATATTTGGCGCTATTTCTTCCACTTTATTGTATATAACCGATGTCAAATAATTATCTAACGGACTGCATACACAAAGATGGAAAACACGCTCACTGCTTAAGGGCTCAAAACCCGATCCCGGCAGCTCGTTCTGCACCAACTGCAGCGCCTGGCGGATGGAGCCAAACAGTTGAAATGCACGCGCCGTGGGTTGAATCCCCCTCCCGTAACGAACAAACAATTCGTCGTTAAACATCAGCTTAAGCCGGGATACCGCATTGCTGACGGCAGGCTGAGACATCCCCAGAGACTGCGCTGCTCGCGTGATATTCTGTTCCTGCATCACCGCGTCAAACACGGTCAAGAGATTGAGATCAACGGTGCGTAGCTGAGGTTTGACCCCATTATAAACCTGAGGTTGATTAATATTATTTTCTGGCATTCCTGGCTCCACTGTCACGCTAAACTCCCTTTGCCAATTTACTGTAATAAACTCGAAAAATATGATTTACCATGCAGATACAACCAGCGAAAGAGAATTATTTAAAATTCGGAAAATATAAAGAACACCGCTTCAAAAGAGTGACATTACACATCTTATTGATGACGAGGTAAAATTGAGTATGAATGATAACAATGACATTATGGTTTGCATGAAACCATAATTAAGACAAATACTCAATCACCCTTCAGTTAATGATAACTTTAGTATTATTAAACTATTCACCTGATCGCACAGCAAACAATTAACAAAGTCGTATCAATGCTCACGTCTTATTTGCTACAAAACCATTCACCGCAATTATAAATTAATGAATTTAAACTGCTTTTCTCGCCCACCCCATCCATTACAGACCTATGTTGAATTGATACTAATTATATTTAAATCGTTCCAAAGATGAATCTCCAGTCCAAAAATAGACTTTTCGAAAGGCATAAAAGATAAAAACCAGCACAATTAGCTAATACAAACTCACCACGACTTTCTCCGTTCGGGCTCGTTTTTCTCTTCAGGGGTTGACATCAACCACCATATCCAGTACCACTAAAAGCATATTGAATTTAACGGAGCACGATTCATGATTCGCACCATTCGTTTCACCGGTCTACTACTACTAAACGCATCCTCTGTGCGCGGTAGACTGGCGGGCGAAATTCAGCGTTGAATCGTCACCAGTAAGACTAGAAACCCGCGCCATTGCGCGGGTTTTTTTATGCTCGTAGCAAGGCGCCCTAAGACTGACAAGGACCTAACCCATGAGCCAGCAAGTCATTATTTTCGATACCACTTTACGTGACGGTGAACAGGCATTACAGGCGAGCCTGAGTGTGAAAGAGAAACTGCAGATCGCGCTGGCTCTCGAACGTATGGGTGTCGACGTGATGGAGGTGGGTTTCCCTGTCTCTTCTCCGGGTGATTTCGAATCGGTACAGACCATCGCACGCACCATCAAAAACAGCCGCGTCTGTGGTCTGGCACGCTGCGTTGAGAAAGACATCGACGTTGCCGCCGAGTCACTGAAAGTGGCTGAAGCCTTCCGTATCCATACTTTTATTGCCACATCCCCCATGCACATCGCCACCAAGTTGCGCAGCACGCTCGACGAGGTGATTGAACGCGCGGTATACATGGTCAAACGTGCACGTAACTATACGGATGATGTTGAATTCTCATGCGAAGATGCAGGCCGCACGCCAATTGACGATCTGGCGCGGGTGGTGGAAGCCGCCATCAATGCCGGCGCCAAAACCATCAACATCCCGGATACCGTCGGCTACACCATGCCGTTTGAATTCTCCAACATCATTACTGGCTTGTATGAACGTGTGCCAAACATTGATAAGGCGATTATCTCTGTTCATACCCACGACGATTTAGGCCTGGCCGTCGGGAACGCCATCGCCGCCGTTCACGCCGGTGCCCGACAGGTAGAAGGTGCGATGAATGGTATCGGTGAACGTGCAGGTAACTGTTCACTGGAAGAAGTGATCATGGCAATTAAGGTGCGCAAAGACATCATGAACGTGCACACCCGCATCAATCACAATGAAATCTGGCGTACCAGTCAGACCGTCAGCCAGATTTGCAACATGCCTATTCCAGCCAACAAAGCGATTGTTGGTACCGGCGCATTCGCGCACTCTTCCGGTATTCATCAGGATGGCGTGCTGAAAAACCGCGAAAACTACGAAATCATGACCCCGGAATCCATTGGTCTGAACCAGGTACAGTTGAACCTGACGTCCCGCTCAGGTCGCGCGGCAGTGAAGCACCGTATGGAAGAGATGGGTTACAAAGACAGCGATTACAACATGGATCAGTTGTACGACGCGTTCCTGAAGCTGGCCGACAAAAAAGGTCAGGTGTTCGACTATGACCTGGAAGCGTTGGCCTTCATTAATAAGCAGCAGGAAGAGCCAGAACACTTCCGCCTGGATTACTTCAGCGTGCAGTCCGGCTCCAGCGATATCGCGACGGCGTCCATCAAGCTGGCCTGTGGGGATGAGATTAAAGCGGAAGCGGCAAATGGTAATGGTCCTGTCGATGCCATCTACCAGGCCATTAATCGCGTCACCGAATACGACGTTGAACTGGTCAAATATGACCTGACGGCCAAAGGCCATGGCAAAGACGCGCTCGGTCAGGTGGATATCGTGGTCAATTATAACGGCCGTCGCTTCCATGGTGTAGGTCTGGCGACCGATATCGTCGAATCCTCTGCCAAAGCGATGGTGCATGTCCTGAACAATATCTGGCGCGCCGCTGAAGTTGAAAAAGAGTTGCAACGCAAAGCTCAGAATAAAGAGAACAACAAGGAAACCGTGTAATGTCGAAGAATTACCATATTGCTGTGTTGCCGGGTGACGGTATTGGCCCGGAAGTGATGGCACAGGCGCTGAAAGTACTGGAAGCTGTTCGCTCGCGTTTTGCGATGAAAATTACCACCAGCCACTACGACGTGGGCGGTATTGCTATCGATAATCACGGTACGCCGCTGCCAAAGGCAACCGTTGAGGGCTGCGAGAACGCCGATGCCGTCCTGTTTGGTTCCGTGGGTGGCCCGAAATGGGAACACCTGCCACCCGCAGAGCAGCCAGAGCGCGGTGCGCTGCTGCCGCTGCGTAAACACTTTAAGCTGTTCAGCAACCTGCGTCCGGCGAAGCTCTATCAGGGCCTGGAAGAGTTCTGTCCACTGCGTGCGGATATTGCCGCCAATGGCTTCGATATACTGTGCGTGCGTGAACTGACCGGCGGCATCTATTTTGGCCAGCCAAAAGGTCGCGAAGGCAGCGGTCAGCATGAAAAAGCCTTTGATACCGAGGTTTATCACCGTTTCGAAATTGAACGTATCGCCCATATCGCTTTCGAGTCTGCGCGCAAACGCCGCCATAAAGTGACCTCTATTGATAAAGCGAACGTGCTGCAGTCTTCCATCCTGTGGCGTGAAATCGTCAGTGAAGTCGCGAAGCAATACCCTGACGTTGAGCTGTCGCATATGTACATCGACAACGCGACAATGCAATTGATTAAAGATCCGTCCCAGTTTGACGTGCTGCTGTGCTCTAACCTGTTCGGCGATATTCTCTCGGATGAGTGCGCAATGATCACCGGCTCCATGGGCATGCTGCCATCAGCGAGCCTGAATGAAGAAGGGTTTGGTCTGTACGAGCCGGCAGGTGGCTCAGCGCCGGATATCGCAGGTAAAAACATTGCTAACCCAATTGCGCAGATCCTCTCTTTGGCTCTGCTGCTGCGCTACAGCCTGGATGCAGACGATGCAGCGACCGCAATTGAAAACGCCATTAATCGCGCGTTAGAAGAAGGCGTCCGTACCGGTGATTTAGCACGCGGCACGGCGGCAGTCAGTACCGATGAAATGGGCGACATCATTGCCCGCTATGTCGCTGAAGGGGTGTAATCATGGCGAAGACGTTATATGAAAAATTGTTTGATGCGCACGTTGTCTACGAGGCACCAAACGAAACCCCACTGCTGTATATCGACAGGCATCTGGTACATGAAGTGACCTCTCCACAGGCATTTGACGGCCTGCGTGCGCACAAACGCCCGGTACGTCAGCCGGGTAAAACCTTCGCGACAATGGATCACAACGTTTCCACTCAGACCAAAGATATCAATGCGTCGGGTGAAATGGCGCGTATCCAGATGCAGGAGTTGATTAAGAACTGTAACGAGTTTGGCGTTGAGCTCTACGATTTGAACCATCCGTATCAGGGTATCGTTCACGTCATGGGGCCAGAGCAGGGTATTACCCTGCCCGGCATGACCATCGTCTGCGGTGACTCCCATACCGCCACACACGGCGCATTCGGTGCCCTGGCCTTCGGTATTGGCACCTCTGAAGTTGAGCATGTTCTGGCTACGCAGACCCTGAAACAGGGCCGAGCCAAAACCATGAAGATTGAAGTGAAAGGCAAAGCCGCACCAGGGATCACCGCGAAAGACATCGTGCTGGCCATCATTGGTAAAACGGGCAGCGCCGGCGGTACGGGGCACGTTGTTGAATTCTGCGGTGAGGCTATTCAGGCGCTGAGCATGGAAGGTCGTATGACTCTGTGCAATATGGCCATCGAGATGGGGGCAAAAGCAGGCCTGGTGGCGCCAGACGAAACCACGTTTAACTATGTGAAAGGGCGTCTGCATGCGCCGAAAGGTCAGGATTACGCTGACGCCGTCGCGTACTGGAAAACCCTGAAAACTGACGATGGCGCTGTCTTTGATACCGTTGTTACCCTGCAGGCGGAAGAGATTGCCCCGCAGGTGACCTGGGGGACCAATCCGGGTCAGGTCATTTCCGTGAATGACACTATCCCCGATCCGGCCTCATTTGCCGATCCGGTCGAACGCGCCAGTGCCGAAAAAGCGCTGGCTTATATGGGCCTGAAACCCGGTGTGCCGTTGACCGATGTGACTATTGATAAAGTCTTTATCGGCTCCTGCACTAACTCGCGCATCGAAGATTTGCGCGCCGCGGCGGAGATCGCCAAAGGTCGTAAAGTGGCACCCGGCGTACAGGCGCTGGTCGTGCCAGGATCTGGCCCGGTAAAAGCGCAGGCGGAAGCCGAAGGCCTGGATAAGATCTTTATCGAAGCGGGCTTCGAGTGGCGCTTGCCTGGCTGCTCCATGTGTCTGGCCATGAACAATGACCGCCTGAATCCTGGCGAACGTTGTGCCTCCACCAGTAACCGTAACTTTGAAGGTCGTCAGGGCCGCGGTGGGCGCACCCATCTGGTCAGCCCGGCCATGGCCGCCGCTGCGGCAGTTACCGGCCATTTCGCCGATATTCGCAGCCTGAAATAAGGAGACAATCATGGCAGAGAAATTTACCCAACATACAGGCCGGGTTGTCCCCCTGGACGCCGCTAATGTCGATACCGATGCAATCATTCCGAAGCAGTTTTTGCAGAAGGTCACCCGCACCGGTTTTGGCGCTCATCTGTTTAACGACTGGCGTTTTCTGGATGATAAAGGCCAGGTTCCTGACCCGGAATTTGTACTGAACTTCCCGGAATATAAAGGCGCCTCCATTCTGCTGGCGCGGGAAAACTTTGGCTGCGGTTCATCGCGCGAGCACGCGCCATGGGCACTGACCGACTACGGCTTTAAAGTCGTGATCGCCCCGAGCTTTGCGGATATCTTCTACGGCAACAGCTTCAACAACCAGCTTCTGCCGGTGACGCTGAGTGACGAGCAAGTGGATGAATTGTTCGCGCTGGTTAAGGCAAATCCGGGCATGTCGTTTGAAGTGGATCTGGAAGCGGAAGTGGTGAAAGCCGGGGATAAGATCTATAACTTCAGCATCGATGCCTTCCGTCGCCACTGCATGCTGAAGGGCCTGGACAGCATTGGCCTGACGCTTCAGCACGAAGACGCCATCTCCGCGTACGAGAAAAAACAGCCTGCGTTTATGGGCTAAAGGCAATGGCCCGCACGATGCGGGCCATTGATAAAGGTGCATTGAGGCTCAACCCCTCTGGAGAGGCGGGGAACTTTCCCCGCCCATACCGCTAACGTTTTGCTTCGTAAGCCAACACTGCTGCCAGCTCTGTTTTCTCCTGTCTGAAATGCAGTTCACACAGTGAATCACGCACCATCCAGGTGAAGATCAACAGCGTTGTACAGATCAGAAACAAACCTAACAGCAGAGTACGTTTTGGCATTCCAGCCTCCTTATTGCTTTTCGGCAATGAAGAGACTAACCTCGCAATGTTGGTTGTGAAGTTGGTCTCCCCATCAGTTTTTTGATGTGGGACTCTCCACTGTTTGCCTCTTGCGAAAGCCTGAGGCAAACAGCCTCAAGCACCCGCCACGCACTCTATGTGTCTTCTCAGGTCCTGTCAGAAAATCGTTTCATTTCGTGAAGACGCCTTCCAGAATCAAACGTCTTTTACGCGCCAGGTCAGCATCAGCGTGAGAACAGATATGGCCGCTATCATCCAGTACACCGCTGCATGCCCGTAGCTTTGTGACAGCGCCCCCTGAATCACCCCCGCCAGAATTACCCCCGTGGAGATACTGTTGGTAAAGAGTGTGGTCGCCGAACCCGCCCGCCCGGGCATTAGATCCTGGAACCAGAGCATCCCTATTCCGGCCACAATCCCGATAAACACAGCATTAAACAGCTGCAGTGCCAGCAACGCCTCTCGCGAATGGAAGAAAATCAGCCCCAGGTAGAACAGCACCCCGGCCGCTACGGCTACCACCATCATCCGGCGTTTTCCGAGATATTTGACGTAGTACCCCGCCAGAATCATCGCCGGAATTTCCAGCCCGGCAGCCGTCCCCATTAAGATCCCGGCGAGCTTATCAGGCAGCCCCAGATCGCTGCTGATCCATAGCGGCATATCGATGATATACATGGTGTTACAGGTCCACATCAGCGTGGAAGCGATAAACAGCATACGGACGTTTTTATCCTGCCAGCCGCTCACCTGTGTAATGGGTTTATCCGCTGTCTGTTCGACACGCGCCACTGACGGCAGCGCGAAGGCAATCAGTGCCAGACTAATGGCAAAAATCCCCGCAGCGATGGAAAACATGGCGGTAAAACCGTAATTCAGCGCCAGCATAAAGGCCAGCGGCGGGCCAATGACCCACGCAAGAGAGAGCTGCGCACGCATCACCGAGCTAAACATCACCACTTCCCGCGCCGAATTATCGGCATATTCCCGGGCCAGCGCGAAGAGTTGCGGCATGGCGGTGTTTGCCAGTGAGGCCAGCAGCACGCCGCAAGTGATCAGCGTCAGGTAGTGACGATTAAAGGCAAACAGCAGCGCGTTACCCACGGCCATGGCGCAACAAAAGAGGATCAACTTACGGCGATCGCCCTGGCTGTCGGATCGTTTCGCCAGCCACAGGCTGACCAGGATCCCGGCGATGGCGTTCACGGTATAAAACAGACCGACCCAGAACGGCTGCGCCCCCACCTCCCGACTGAGAAAAAGACTCAGCGTCGGTGCCTGCAACGCCCCCGCCACGCCCATCATAAAGGCCACCAGCATAAAAGCGGCATACACGCCGTTCAGGCGTCGCCCCATTGTCATTAACCAGAGCATCTGCAAGTCCTTGTGAAAGCGAATCGAATTGGGTGAAAGAATAAACGAAAAAAGCCAGCAAAAAACATTTTGCTGGCGGGTGATAAGCACCAATACTCAGTCACACATGATCGAGGCGAGTTAGCGAGAAGAGGTCGGTTTCGTAACGTCCCACTGCATCAATTCTTCTAACATTTTCAGCCGTTGCTCAGCACACTGACGGGCCAGCCAGGACGTTCCTTTTGTCGCTGAAAAGTACTGCTGATAAAACTGACGAGCGGTAGACCTCTTCATAATTTACCTCCTCACTTCATCAGGAAGAATTATTGGCTTAATATAGGGATTAATAAATTGCTGATTTTTTGTCAGGAGTTCCCCTTTTATGCCTTCTGGTCGTCTGCAACAACAATTTATCCGCCTCTGGCAGTGCTGCGAAGGGCAATCGCAGGAGACCACGCTTAACGAACTGGCAGAGCTCCTTAACTGTTCCCGTCGTCATATGCGCACGCTGCTAAATACCATGCAGCAGCAGGGCTGGTTAAACTGGGAAGCCGAAGCAGGACGCGGCAAACGCTCACGCCTGACCTTTCTCTATACCGGCCTGGCCTTGCAGCAACAGCGAGCGGAAGATCTGCTGGAACAGGACCGAATCGATCAGCTGGTGCAACTGGTGGGCGATAAAGCCGCAGTACGTCAAATGCTGGTCTCCCATCTCGGGCGAAGTTTCCGTCAGGGCCGCCACATCCTGCGCGTGCTCTACTATCGTCCGATGAAAAATCTGCTTCCCGGCACGGCATTACGCCGTTCAGAAACCCATATGGCCCGACAAATATTCAGCGGCCTGACGCGGATAAATGAGGAAAATGGGGAACTGGAAGCCGATATCGCGCACCACTGGCAGCAACTTTCCCCGCTTCACTGGCGCTTCTTCTTACGTCCCGGCATCCACTTTCACCACGGCCGCGAGCTGGAAATGCGCGATGTCATCGCGTCTCTGGAACGTGCCCGCAAGCTTCCGCTCTACTCGCACATTTCGCGGATTCATTCCCCTACGGCCTGGACGCTGGATATTGAACTGTCTCAGCCGGACAAATGGCTTCCCTGGTTGCTGGGCTATGTGCCCTCGATGATTCTGCCCGGTGAATGGGGATCGCTGGACAATTTTGCCAGTCAACCTATTGGCACCGGCCCCTATGCCGTGTCGCGTAACAATAATAACCAGCTGAAAATTCGCGCGTTTGATGACTATTTTGGTTACCGGGCGCTGATCGACGAAGTGAACGTCTGGGTATTACCGGATCTCAATGAAGAGCTCAGCGCCGGGCTGACGCTTGAAGGTCCCACTACGGGTGAAAAGGCGGTGGAAAGTCGCCTTGAAGAGGGCTGCTACTATCTGCTGTTTGACAGTCGCACCCACCGCGGGGCCAATCAGGCGGTACGCAAATGGATTAGTCATGTCTTATCCCCCTCCAATCTGATTTACCATGCGGAAGAGCAGTATCAGACGTACTGGTTCCCGGCGTACGGTCTGCTTCCCCGCTGGCATCACGCCCGGCCTGTGCAGTGTGACAAGCCGGCAGGGCTGGAGTCCATCACCCTGACCTACTACCGCGAGCATGTGGAGCATCGTTTTATCGCCAGAATCATGACCAGACTGCTGGCCGCAGAAGGTGTTCAGCTGACGATTCAGGAGGTCGACTATGATGAGTGGCATCGTGGCGATATCGTAAGCGATATCTGGCTGAACAGCGCCAACTTCACCCTGCCGCTCGATTTCTCGCTCTTCTCACACCTGTATGAAGTCCCGCTGATCCAGCACTGTATCGCTCGGGACTGGCAGCAGGACGCCGCACAGTGGCGCGCGGGCGAGATGAATCTGGCCACATGGTGTCAGGCGTTGCTGGCCGAACAGGCGATCGTGCCGCTGATCCACCACTGGCTGATGATCCAGGGTCAGCGCAGTATGCGGGGGTTACGGATGAATACGCTCGGCTGGTTTGATTTTAAATCCGCCTGGTTTGCGCCACCCGAGCCATAACACTTTCGTAATATTCGCCAAATCATTACAATACCGCCGTTCTCAACGGGGTGCTGCATCACTGATGTGCGCTGAGATAATACCCGTCGAACCTGATCCGGATAACGCCGGCGAAGGGATTTGAGGCTGTCGCTCAAAATCCTTTGCCACTCAACCTTGAGGTGCAAAGTGTTAAAAAAAGTGCTTCCCCTGCTGGCGCTGTTTGCGCTGCCTGCTTTCGCAAAACCCGTCCTGACGGTCTACACCTACGACTCCTTTTCTGCCGACTGGGGCCCAGGTCCGGTAGTCAAAAAAGCCTTTGAAGCCGACTGCAACTGCGAACTGAAATTCGTGGCGCTGGAAGATGGCGTCTCGCTGCTTAATCGTCTGCGTATGGAAGGCAAAAACAGTAAGGCCGACGTGGTACTCGGTCTGGATAACAACCTGCTGGATGCGGCGTCGCAAACAAAACTGTTCGCCAAAAGCGGCGTGGCGGCAGAGGCGGTTAACGTGCCGGGCGGCTGGAAGAACGACACCTTTGTGCCGTTCGATTACGGATATTTTGCGTTTGTCTACGATAAAAACAAGCTGAAGAATCCGCCGAAAAGCCTGAAGGAGCTGGTGGAAAGCGACCAAAAATGGCGCGTGATTTATGAAGATCCGCGCACCAGCACGCCGGGTCTGGGCCTGCTGCTGTGGATGCAGAAGGTCTATGGTGATAAAACGCCGGAAGCGTGGCAGAAGCTGGCCGCCAAAACCGTGACCGTCACCAAAGGCTGGAGCGAGGCCTATGGTCTGTTCCTGAAAGGGGAGAGCGACCTGGTGCTGAGCTACACCACCTCCCCGGCTTATCACATTATCGCCGAGAAGAAAGACAACTACGCCGCCGCTGATTTCGCTGAAGGGCATTATCTGCAGGTGGAAGTGGCCGCCCGCACTGCCGCCAGCAAGCAGCCGGAACTGGCCGAGAAGTTTTTGAAATTTATGGTTTCCCCGGCGTTCCAGAATGCGATCCCAACGGGTAACTGGATGTATCCGGTGACCAACGTGACGCTGCCTGCCGGCTTTGAGCAACTGACCAAACCGCAAACCTCGCTGGAGTTTACGCCACAGCAGGTCGCCGCGCAGCGAGCAGCATGGGTAAGTGAATGGCAACGCGCCGTCAGCCGCTAATTCCCGGCTGGTTATTTCCCGGACTGCTCGCCGCCGTAGTGATGGTGGCGGTCAGTCTCGGCGCTTTTCTGGCATTGTGGTTTAACGCGCCGGAGAGTGATCTGCTCTCCCTCTGGTACGACAGCTATCTCTGGCATGTCATCCGGTTCTCTTTCTGGCAGGCGTTTCTCTCTGCCCTGCTGTCAGTGATCCCGGCCATTTTTCTCGCGCGGGCGCTCTACCGCAGACGCTTCCCCGGCAGGGAGGCGCTGTTGAGACTGTGCGCCATGACGCTGATCCTGCCCGTTCTGGTGGCGGTATTTGGGATCCTGAGCGTGTATGGTCGTCAGGGCTGGCTGGCCGCTCTCTTTAACCTGCTTGGTCTGGAGTGGACCTTCTCCCCTTACGGGCTGAAAGGTATTCTGCTGGCACACATCTTTTTCAACATGCCCATGGCGACCCGGCTTTTTTTACAGGCGCTGGAGGCTATCCCCGGCGAGCAGCGTCAGCTTGCGGCACAGCTGGGTATGCGCGGCTGGTCATTCTTCCGCTTTGTCGAATGGCCATGGCTGCGCCGTCAAATCCCTCCGGTTGCGGCGCTGATCTTTATGCTCTGTTTTGCCAGTTTCGCCACCGTACTTTCACTTGGTGGCGGGCCACAGGCCACCACCATCGAACTGGCGATTTACCAGGCGCTGAGTTACGACTACGACCCCGGTCGCGCTGCGCTTCTGGCCCTGGTGCAGATGCTGTGCTGTCTTGTGCTGGTCCTGCTGAGTCAGCGTCTGAGCAAAGCCATTCCACCGGGCAGTCATCAGATTACAGGCTGGCGCGATCCACAGGACAGCCTGCACAGCCGAATCGCGGATGTGATGTTGATCGTACTGGCCCTGCTGCTGCTTCTGCCGCCGCTGATGGCCGTTATCGTCGATGGCGTTAACCTTAACCTCGTCTCCGTGTTGCAACAGCCCGTCCTCTGGCAGGCGACCTGGACATCCTTGCGCATCGCACTGGCTGCCGGGCTATTGTGTGTCGTGCTGACCATGATGCTGCTATGGAGCAGCCGTGAACTTTATGCACGCCAGGCGCGCAAAGCCGGGCAAGCGCTGGAGCTGACGGGAATGTTGATCCTGGCAATGCCGGGCATCGTCCTGGCAACCGGCTTCTTTTTAGTGTTCAACAGTACGATTGGTCTGCCGGAAAGCGCCGACGGGATCGTGATTTTTACCAACGCCCTGATGGCCATCCCCTATGCGTTGAAGGTTCTGGAAAATCCCATGCGCGACATCAACAGCCGCTATGCTTTGCTGTGTCAGTCGCTCGGCATGCAGGGCTGGAAGCGGCTAAAGGTAGTCGAACTGCGCGCGCTGAAACGCCCGCTGGCTCAGGCGCTGGCCTTCGCTTGTGTGCTCTCCATTGGTGACTTTGGTGTGGTGGCGCTCTTCGGCAATGAAGATTTCCGCACGCTGCCGTACTGGCTGTATCAGCAGATCGGGTCCTACCGCAGCCAGGAGGGGGCCGTCACGGCGCTGTTACTGCTGTTGCTGTGCTTTGCCTTATTTACCGTTATCGAAAAACTTCCGGGGCGCAATGTTAAAACTGACTGATGTCACCTGGCTCTACCAGCATCTGCCTATGCGTTTCACCCTCTCTGTGCGTCAGGGGGAGATGATTGCCGTACTTGGCCCAAGCGGGGCAGGCAAGAGCACCTTGCTCAATCTGATTGCCGGTTTTCTGCAACCGGCGAGCGGGTCAATAGAGATTGAAAACAACGACCATACCCTCACCCCGCCCGCCAGGCGTCCGGTCTCGATGCTGTTCCAGGAAAATAATCTGTTCACCCATCTGACGGTGCAGCAAAACATCGCGCTGGGTATGGATCCGGGGCTGAAACTGAACGACGCCCAGCGCCAGAAGCTGGAGAGGATTGCCGGGCAAATGGGCATCACCACGTTTATTGACCGGCTCCCCGGAGAGCTCTCTGGCGGACAACGTCAGCGCGTGGCGCTGGCTCGCTGTCTGGTACGCGAACAACCGGTGCTGCTGCTGGATGAGCCCTTCTCTGCACTCGACCCTGCCTTGCGCCAGGAGATGCTCGCGCTGGTACAGGAGGTCTGCCTGCGTCAGCAGCTGACGATGCTGATGGTGTCACACAGTATCGAAGATGCCGCACGCATCGCCCCGCGATCGGTGGTGATCGCGGAGGGGCGTATCGTGTGGGATGGTGAAACCGAAGAGTTGATGAGTGGCAAAGCAAGCGCGTCGCACCTGCTGGGGATCCTTAACGGCTGACAACCTTTAACAGGATCTCACCGTACACCGGCATCAGCGGATGACGAACCAGCGCAATCAGCGCCACAACGGCAACACCCAGCGTCAGCGGTGCCAGCCACAGCAAACGCGAGCGAGGCAGATAGCGCGTAAGACGATCGACATTCGCTTTCGCGCTGCGCCATAGTCGCCAGCACAACCATGCCGCGAGCCATAACAGCAGCGCTGTTGCCAGCAGTAGCCATTTAAAACCGCCGCTTTGCATATCGTCAGGAATATCAATTGCCGCCCCCGCCAGGATCCCCGGCAGGAAGTAAAACGGAGGCCAGAAGACGCAGCCGATAATGTTCGGCACAACGAATTTTGCGACGGGCAGATCCAGCATCCCGGCCACCATCGGCACCAGCGGACGCGTTGGCCCGACAAAACGTCCCACGAGAATAGTAAACATGCTGTGCTGATGCAGCGCATGCTCGGTTTTATCCAGCAACGCTTTGTTCTTTTTCATAAACGACCAGCGGTGCAGTGGCTTCTTGAAGCGCCAGCCCAGCCAGAAGGAGATCCAGTCGCCCAGTAAGCAGCCGATAATACCGGCCAGCCACGCCTGCCAGAAATTGACCTCACCGCTGCCAATCAACGCGCCCAACGCCGCCATCATCACTGTGCCGGGCAAGATAAGCCCAACCAGCGCCAGCGATTCCAGAAATGCCACCAGCGCAACGGCGATAAGCGAATACATAACGGACTGGGTAATAAAATGTTCCAGCAATGCCTGCATAACTATTCCGGTCAGAAAACGAATCAGGGATTCTGCTTAGCGCCCTGCACCGCGTCAAGACAACAATTGTCTGAATAGTTTACAGGTTGCTTCCGTTGTTCACCTGCTTGTTTATCTTTTTTTACCATTTATTCACATCCTGCCCGGAATTCGCTGGGGCTGGCCCCCGTGCATTTTTTAAATACGCGGGAAAAATAGAGCTGATCTTCGAATCCCACATTGCGCCCTACGGTGGCGATGGGCATCCGGGTGGTGCTGAGCAGCAGTTTAGCCTGGCTGATACGCTGATCCTCGCGCCAGCTCAGCACGCTGACACCCAACTGCTGCCGGAACAGGTGCGAAAGCCGCGACGGCGACAGGCAGACATGCTGGGCAACGCTGGCGATATCAAACTGGCTGTCGGCAAGGTGATCGCTGATGTACTGGCAGGCATCGCGCACACGGTTATCCAGCGGCGGATTAAGCGACGCGTTAATTGCCTCCATCCGGCGCAGTAAAACCTGTTCAAGCAAATTAATCGCCAGCAGTTCAGCGTAGCGCCCACCCGCCTGCCCTGCCTCAATAATCTGGGCAAACAGCTCGCGGAACTGGGCCAGATGAGCGTCGTCCGGGCGGTAAAAACCGGTGTGCGCAAAAATGGCCGGCCAGGATAGCCACTCCTGCCAGTAGGCGCGGGGGCGGAAGTAGACCCACTGGTGATACCACTCTTTGGCATCCGGATGACGCCCGTAATGGTGGATCTCGCCAGGCGGAAACAGCAGCATATCGCCGGGACGACAGACGAACTGCTGATCGTTGTTTTTGATAATCCCTTCCCCACGCACGGTCAGGTTCAGAATGTACCCTTTCATGCCGAGCGGACGGTCAACGTAAAAATCGAGATATCCCTCAGCCTCGATAGGGGTCAGCCCCGCCACCAGGTGGGCGTTAAACGAATAACCCGGCAGTAAGGGATCGTTTTGCGTTTCGGCCATAGATTCAGTTCTCCCAACGGTCCTGAAGGAAACCAATTGTCCATATCGTTAAAAGCCGCATAAAAATGGCCTGCGAAAAGATCCAAAAAGTATCACGCCTCTTTTACGTCCGCCATGTTTCAGCCTTTCCCCCTGATTTCTCCGCCAGAGTGGGCAGATAAGCAGTAACAAAAGTGTCTATAAGTGCGGCAGAAATGTCCACATTGAATATTTGCACGGCGTCACACTTTCCATCGCAACAGCAATTTAGTCCATAAGATTAGCGGATCCTGCCTGACGATTTTCGCCCTCAGTCTCTAATGTTCTCTCATACCTGTTTTCTGATGGAGCAACACCATGGCAATTGCGATTGGCCTCGATTTTGGCAGCGACTCGGTTCGCGCCCTGGCAGTGGACTGTACGTCCGGCCAGGAGATAGCAACCAGCGTTGAGTGGTACCCACGCTGGCAAGAGGGGCGCTACTGCGATGCGCCAAACAACCAGTTCCGTCACCATCCACGCGACTATATCGAGTCGATGGAAGCGGCAATCAAAACCGTGCTGGCAGAACTGACTGACGAACAGCGTGCAGAGGTGGTTGGGATCGGCGTAGACAGCACCGGTTCTACCCCCGCGCCAGTGGATGCGGAAGGCCGGGTGCTGGCGCTGCGTCCTGAGTTCGCCGACAACCCGAACGCCATGTTTGTGCTGTGGAAAGACCATACCGCCGTCGAAGAGGCCGAAGCCATCACCCGGTTGTGCCACCAGCCAGGCAAAACCGACTATTCGCGCTACATCGGCGGAATTTATTCCAGTGAATGGTTCTGGGCCAAGATCCTGCATGTCACCCGCGCTGACGCAGCGGTTGCACAGGCAGCCGCATCGTGGATTGAACTGTGTGACTGGGTTCCTGCCCTGCTCTCGGGTACCACCCGTCCGCAGGATATTCGCCGCGGCCGCTGCAGCGCCGGGCATAAATCGCTATGGCATGAAAGCTGGGGCGGTCTGCCACCAGCAGCCTTCTTCGATGAACTCGATCCCATTATCAACAAGAGCCTGAAATACCCGCTCTTTACCGACACCTTTACCGCCGATATTCCGGTGGGCACGCTCTGCGAAGAGTGGGCAACACGTCTGGGCCTGCCGCAAAACGTGGCAATCTCCGGCGGTGCGTTTGACTGCCATATGGGCGCGGTGGGCGCTGGAGCCCAACCCAATACGCTGGTGAAAGTGATCGGTACCTCCACCTGCGACATCCTGACGGCGGATAAAGCCAGCGTCGGCGACCGCGCAGTGAAAGGTATCTGCGGCCAGGTCGACGGCAGCGTGGTGCCGGACTTTATCGGTCTGGAAGCCGGCCAGTCTGCGTTTGGCGATATTTACGCCTGGTTTGGTCGGGTACTGGGCTGGCCGCTGGACCAGCTCGCGACCGCGCACCCGGAACTGAAAACCCAGATTGCCGAGAGTAAGAAACAGCTGCTGCCCCAGCTCACCGCCGCGTGGGCGAAAAATCCGTCTCTTGAACACCTGCCGGTGGTGCTCGACTGGTTCAACGGCCGCCGTACGCCATTTGCCAACCAGCGTCTTAAAGGCGTTATCACCGATCTCAATCTGGCGACCGATGCCCCGGCCCTGTTTGGCGGCCTGATTGCAGCCACCGCCTTCGGTGCCCGCGCGATTATGGAGTGCTTCACCGAACAGGGCATCGACGTCAACAACGTCATGGCGCTGGGCGGTATCGCCCGTAAAAACCCGGTGATCATGCAGGCCTGCTGCGACGTGCTGAACCGTCCGCTGCAGATTGTCGCGTCCGATCAATGTTGCGCGCTGGGTGCGGCCATTTTCGCCGCCGTTGCCGCGG
Organism: Enterobacter sp. 22466; assembly: GCF_052044775.1. Lineage (NCBI taxonomy): Bacteria > Pseudomonadati > Pseudomonadota > Gammaproteobacteria > Enterobacterales > Enterobacteriaceae > Enterobacter > Enterobacter sp. 22466. Next base: position 154,980 of record NZ_JBQENX010000003.1, read on the forward strand.
GCGTACACGCCGATATCCCGACTGCACAGCAGCATATGGCAAGCGCGGTCGAAAACACCCTTCAGCCGCGTGCTCAACAGGCGCAACGCTTTGAACAGCTTTATCAGCGCTACCAGCAATGGGCAAAAAGCGCCGAACTTCACTATCTCCCTGTCGCCGCCCCGTCAAAACACACCGCGGACACGACGGCAACCCTGACCCATTAAGGACTCGACGATGACCATTTTTGATAATTATGAAGTGTGGTTTGTGATTGGCAGCCAGCATTTGTACGGACCGCAAGCGTTGCAACAGGTGACGAAACACGCGGAGCACGTCGTTAACGCGCTGAACGCGGAAGCCAAACTGCCGTGCAAACTGGTGCTGAAGCCGCTGGGCACCACGCCGGATGAGATCACCCATATCTGCCGTGACGCGAACTACGACGATAAATGCGCGGGTCTGGTGGTGTGGCTGCACACCTTCTCACCCGCCAAAATGTGGATCAACGGTCTGTCTATCCTCAACAAACCGCTGCTGCAATTCCATACCCAGTTCAACGCCTCCCTGCCATGGGACAGCATTGATATGGACTTTATGAACCTGAACCAGACCGCACACGGCGGCCGTGAGTTCGGCTTCATCGGTGCCCGCATGCGTCAGCAGCACGCCGTAGTAACCGGACACTGGCAGGATCAACATGCGCAGAAACGCATCGGCTCCTGGATGCGTCAGGCCGTATCCAAACAGGATACGCGCCACCTGAAAGTGGTGCGGTTTGGCGACAACATGCGTGAAGTGGCAGTCACTGACGGTGACAAAGTTGCCGCGCAGATCAAGTTCGGTTTCTCCGTGAACACCTGGGCCGTGGGTGACCTGGTGCAGGTCGTGAATGAGATCGGCGATGGCGACGTGAGCGCGCTGGTCGACGAATACGAAAGCAGCTATCGCCTCACTGCAGCGGCGCAGGTTCACGGTGAAAAACGCCAGAACGTGCTGGATGCAGCACGCATTGAACTGGGGATGAAACGCTTCCTGGAACAAGGCGGCTTCCACGCCTTTACCACGACATTTGAAGATCTTCATGGTCTGAAACAACTGCCGGGTCTGGCAGTACAACGTCTGATGCAGCAGGGCTACGGCTTTGCGGGCGAAGGCGACTGGAAAACTGCCGCTCTGCTTCGCATCATGAAAGTGATGTCAACCGGTCTGCAGGGCGGCACCTCCTTTATGGAGGACTACACCTACCACTTCGAAAATGGCAACGACCTGGTACTCGGTTCACACATGCTGGAAGTCTGCCCGTCCATTGCCGTCGAAGAGAAACCGATCCTCGACGTGCAGCATCTCGGCATTGGCGGTAAAGCGGATCCGGCACGTTTGATCTTCAACACCCGTACCGGCCCGGCCATCAACGCCAGCCTGATCGACCTGGGCGATCGTTTCCGCCTGCTGGTGAACTGTGTGGATGCGGTTGAAACGCCACACGCGCTGCCAAAACTGCCGGTCGCCAACGCCCTGTGGAAAGCGCAGCCCGACCTGCCAACCGCCTCCGAAGCCTGGATCGTCGCCGGTGGCGCGCACCATACCGTCTTCAGTCACGCGCTGGATCTCAACGATATGCGTCAGTTCGCTGAACTGCACGATATCGAACTGACTGTGATCGATAACGATACCCGCCTGCCCGCGTTTAAAGATGCGCTGCGCTGGAATGAAGTCTATTACGGTTCGAAACGTTAAGTACGACGTGCCCGGTGGCACTGCGTTTACCGGGCCTACGATTATGTAGGCCGGATAAGCGAAGCGCCATCCGGCGGGAGACAACAATGCTAGAAGATCTCAAACGCCAGGTACTCGAAGCTAACCTGGCGCTGCCTAAACATAATCTGGTGACCCTGACCTGGGGCAACGTCAGCGCCGTTGACCGCGAAAAAGGGGTGTTCGTCATCAAGCCTTCCGGCGTGGATTATACGATAATGACCGCTGACGATATGGTTGTGGTCAGCATTGCAACCGGTGAAGTGGTGGAAGGGAAGAAAAAACCCTCCTCCGATACCCCCACCCATCGCCTGCTGTATCAGGCATTTCCGACCATCGGCGGCATTGTGCATACCCACTCGCGTCATGCGACTATCTGGGCGCAGGCAGGCCAGTCCATCCCGGCTACCGGTACCACGCACGCAGACTACTTTTACGGCACCATCCCGTGCACCCGCCTGATGACCGATGCGGAAATCAACGGCGAGTATGAATGGGAAACCGGCAATGTGATTGTCGAAACCTTTGAAAAACAGGGCATCGACGCAGCACAGATGCCCGGGGTGCTGGTGCATTCCCACGGCCCGTTTGCGTGGGGCAAAAATGCGGAGGATGCAGTGCATAACGCGATTGTGCTGGAAGAGGTAGCCTATATGGGCATCTTCTGTCGTCAACTGGCACCACAATTGCCGGACATGCAACAGACGCTGCTGGACAAACACTACCTGCGCAAGCACGGTGCAAAAGCCTATTACGGGCAATAAACTGTATATAAACCCAGCATAAAACCGCTAACCAGGCTATAATCAGGCCTGGTTTTGTTTTATGGGATAACGGCGTGACGCAGGCGCAAGAAGGTTTTTTACTGACCCGACACTGGCGGGATACGCCCCAGGGAACAGAGGTGGAGTTCTGGCTGGCGACGGACAACGGCCCGTTGCACGTTACGCTGCCGCCACAGGAGTCCGTGGCGTTTATTCCTGAAGCCCACGTCGACAAAGTAAAGCAGCTACTGCGCGGGGAAAACAACTGGCGCATCACGCCACTTGAGCTGAAAGATTTCCATCGCCAGCCGGTTTACGGTCTCTATTGTCGTGCCCATCGCCAGCTCATGCGCTATGAGAAACTGCTGCGCGAGGCGGGCGTCACGCTATACGAAGCCGATATTCGTCCCCCGGAACGTTTCCTGATGGAGCGGTTTATTACCGCCCCTGTCTGGGTTGATGGCACGGCGCACAACGGTGGGCTGATTAATGCCCGTCTGAAGCCCAACCCACATTACCGTCCGCCGCTGAAATGGGTCTCACTGGATATCGAAACCACCCGTCACGGTGAACTGTACTGTATTGGCCTTGAAGGCTGCGGCGACCGGGTTGTCTATATGCTCGGGCCACCGAATGGTGATGCCTCCGCGCTGGACTTCCGGCTGGAGTACGTCAACAGCCGGCCGCAGCTGCTGGAGAAACTGAACCAGTGGTTTGCCGATCGCGATCCCGATGTCCTGATCGGCTGGAACGTGGTGCAGTTCGACCTGCGGGTACTGCAAAAACACGCCGAGCGTTACCGCATCCCGCTCATGCTTGGGCGGGGTCATAGCGAACTGGAATGGCGCGAGCACGGTTTCAAAAACGGCGTCTTCTTCGTACAGGCCAACGGTCGCCTGATCATCGACGGCATCGAGGCGCTGAAATCGGCGTTCTGGAATTTCTCCTCCTTCTCGCTGGAGGCGGTGGCGCAGGAGCTGCTGGGTGAAGGGAAATCCATCGATAACCCATGGGACCGAATGGATGAGATCGACCGCCGCTTCAATGAAGACAAGCCGGCACTGGCCACCTACAACCTGAAAGATTGTGAACTGGTTACGCAAATTTTCCACAAAACCGAGATCATGCCGTTTCTGCTGGAACGCGCCACCGTGAACGGTCTTGCCGCGGACCGGCACGGCGGGTCCGTGGCTGCATTTAGCCACCTCTACTTCCCCCGTATGCACCGGGCAGGTTACGTCGCCCCTAATTTGGGTGATGTGCCGCCGCAGGCAAGCCCTGGCGGCTACGTGATGGATTCCCGGCCGGGGCTGTATGACTCCGTGCTGGTGCTGGACTACAAAAGCCTCTATCCGTCTATTATCCGCACCTTTCTGATTGATCCGGTGGGGCTGGTTGAGGGGATGGCGCAGCCGGACGATACGCACAGCACCGACGGGTTTCTGGGGGCGCGTTTCTCACGAGAGAAACACTGCCTGCCGGAGATCGTGGGGCAGATCTGGCACGGTCGCGATGAGGCCAAGCGCCATGGCAACAAGCCGCTTTCTCAGGCGCTAAAAATTATCATGAACGCCTTTTACGGTGTGCTGGGCACCAGCGCCTGCCGCTTCTTCGACCCGCGTCTCGCCTCCTCCATCACCATGCGCGGGCATGAGATTATGCGTCAGACAAAGGCGCTTATCGAATCCCAGGGCTATGAAGTGATCTATGGCGATACCGACTCCACCTTCGTCTGGTTGAAAGGCGCGCACGCCGAAGAGGATGCCGCGCGAATTGGCAAACAACTGGTCGCCTTCGTGAATGACTGGTGGCAAGCGCATTTGCAAAAAGAGCGGTTAACCAGTGCGTTAGAGCTGGAGTTTGAAACACATTTCAGCCGCTTTTTAATGCCCACCATTCGCGGAACCGATCAGGGCAGCAAGAAGCGCTATGCCGGACTGATTCAGGAAGGTGAAAAGCAGCGCATGGTGTTTAAAGGGCTGGAGACGGTGCGTACTGACTGGACACCGCTGGCGCAACAGTTCCAGCAAACGCTCTATCTGCGGGTCTTTCGCAATGAGCCTTATCAGGACTATGTCCGCGAGACGATAGCCAGCCTGATGGCCGGCGAGCTCGACGACCAGCTGGTGTATCGCAAACGCCTGCGTCGCCCGCTGGCGGAGTATCAGCGTAACGTTCCGCCGCACGTCCGTGCCGCGCGTCTGGCGGATGAAGAGAACGTCCGTCGTGGGCGCGCGCCGCAGTATCAGAACCGGGGCACCATCAAGTATGTCTGGACGACTAACGGGCCAGAGCCGGTGGATTATCAGCAGTCTCCGCTGGATTACGATCACTACCTGACGCGCCAGCTTCAGCCCGTCGCGGATGGAATTTTGCCTTTCATTGACGACGATTTTGCTACACTAGTGACAGGGCAACTTGGCCTATTTTGACACGTGACGAAATCGCTGCCATCCAGTACCATAGCGCCCTTTCCACTCCCGGACCCATTTTTCGATGACCGTCTTTTTTGACGGTGGTTGAACTATTGCCTGCAATTAAAGATTAGAGCCGAACACATATGCCTTTTACACTTGGTCAACGCTGGATCAGCGATACAGAAAGCGAACTTGGATTGGGAACCGTGGTTGCAGTCGACGCACGCATGGTCACCCTCCTTTTCCCTGCTACCGGTGAAAACCGCCTGTACGCTCGCAATGACTCCCCTGTTACCCGCGTGATGTTCAATCCAGGTGACACCGTGACCAGCCACGACGGCTGGCAGCTAAAGGTTGAAGACGTAAAAGAAGAGAATGGTCTGCTCGCCTATATTGGGACTCGCCTCGACACTGACGAGAGCAATGTCATCCTGCGTGAAGTGCTGCTCGACAGCAAACTGGTTTTCAGCAAGCCGCAGGATCGCCTGTTTGCCGGGCAAATCGACCGTATGGATCGCTTCTCTCTGCGCTATCGCGCGCGTAAGTTCCAGAGTGAACAGTACCGCATGCCGTGGAGCGGCCTGCGCGGTCAACGTACCAGCCTGATCCCTCATCAGCTGAATATCGCCCATGACGTTGGCCGTCGTCATGCGCCTCGCGTACTGCTGGCAGACGAAGTGGGCCTCGGTAAAACCATTGAAGCCGGTATGATCCTGCATCAACAGCTGCTCTCTGGCGCCGCCGAGCGCGTGCTGATCGTGGTACCGGAAACGCTGCAGCATCAGTGGCTGGTTGAGATGCTGCGCCGCTTTAACCTCCGTTTCTCTCTGTTTGACGACGAGCGCTACGCCGAAGCCCAGCATGACGCGGACAACCCGTTTGAAACCGAACAGCTGGTCATCTGCTCCCTGGACTTCGTGCGCCGCAGCAAGCAGCGTCTTGAGCATCTGTGCGACGCAGAGTGGGATCTGCTGGTGGTCGACGAAGCGCACCACCTGGTCTGGAGCGAAGAGGCACCGAGCCGTGAATACATGGCGATTGAACAGCTTGCCGAGCGCGTGCCGGGCGTCCTGCTGCTGACCGCAACGCCGGAGCAGCTGGGGCTGGAGAGCCACTTCGCGCGTCTGCGCCTGCTCGATCCAAACCGTTTCCATGACTTTGAGCAGTTTGTCGAAGAACAGAATAATTACCGCCCGGTTGCCGATGCTGTCGCCATGCTGCTGGCGGGCAAACGCCTCTCGAATGACGAACTGAACACCCTGAGCGATCTGATTGGCGAACAGGACATTGAGCCGCTGCTGCAGGCAGCCAACAGTGACAGCGACAACGCGGGATCCGCGCGTAAAGAGCTGATCGATATGCTGATGGACCGCCACGGCACCAGCCGCGTGCTGTTCCGTAACACCCGTAACGGCGTGAAGGGCTTCCCAAAACGCGAACTGCATACCATCAAGCTGCCGCTGCCGACGCAGTATCAGACGGCGATAAAAGTCTCCGGCATTATGGGGGCGCGCAAAAGCCAGGAAGAACGTGCGCGCGACATGCTCTACCCGGAGCAGATTTATCAGGAATTTGAAGGCGATACCGGAACCTGGTGGAACTTCGACCCGCGTGTTGAATGGCTGATGGGCTATTTAACGGCTCATCGTTCACAGAAAGTGCTGGTGATCTGCGCCAAAGCGGCCACCGCGCTGCAACTGGAGCAGGTTCTGCGCGAGCGTGAAGGTATTCGAGCCGCCGTGTTCCACGAGGGGATGTCCATCGTCGAGCGCGACCGCGCCGCGGCCTGGTTCAGTGAAGAAGACAGCGGCGCACAGGTTCTGCTGTGCTCTGAAATCGGTTCTGAAGGGCGTAACTTCCAGTTCGCCAGCAACCTGGTGATGTTCGATCTGCCGTTCAACCCCGACCTGCTGGAACAGCGTATCGGTCGTCTGGATCGTATCGGTCAGGCGCATGATATTCAGATCCATGTCCCTTACCTGGAAAAAACCGCCCAGTCGGTGCTGGTACGCTGGTTCCACGAAGGTCTGGACGCGTTCGAACATACCTGTCCGACGGGACGCACCATTTACGATCAGGTGCATACGGATCTGATCGGTTACCTCGCTGCGCCGGAAAATACGGACGGGTTTGATGAACTGATCAAATCCTGTCGCGAAAAACATGAAGCGCTGAAAGCGCAGCTGGAGCAGGGGCGCGATCGTCTGCTGGAGATCCACTCCAACGGCGGGGAGAAAGCGCAGGCGCTTGCTGAAAGCATCGAAGAGCAGGATGACGACACCAGCCTGATCAGCTTCGCCATGAACCTGTTCGACATCGTCGGGATTAACCAGGACGATCGCGGCGAGAACATGATTGTGCTGACCCCATCCGATCATATGCTGGTTCCGGATTTCCCGGGTCTGCCTGAGGATGGCTGCACCATCACTTTCGAGCGTGATGTGGCGCTGTCTCGCGAAGATGCGCAGTTCATCACCTGGGAACACCCGTTGATCCGCAACGGCCTCGACCTGATCCTTTCCGGCGACACGGGTAGCAGCACAATTTCCCTGTTGAAAAACAAAGCATTACCCGTTGGTACGCTGCTGGTTGAGCTGATCTACGTTGTGGAAGCGCAAGCGCCGAAACAGCTTCAGCTCACCCGCTTCCTGCCGCCAACGCCAGTGCGTCTGCTGCTGGATAAAAACGGCACCAACCTGGCCGCACAGGTTGAATTCGAGAGTTTCAACCGCCAGCTGAGCGCAGTAAACCGCCACACGGGCAGCAAACTGGTCAACGCCGTCCAACAGGATGTGCACGCCATTCTGCAGTTGGGTGAAACGCAAATCGAAAAAGCGGCCAGGGCGTTGATTGATGCCGCGCGCGAGGAAGCCGATGAGAAACTGTCTGCAGAGCTGTCTCGTCTGGAAGCGTTAAAAGCGGTGAACCCAAACATCCGTGATGACGAACTGACCGCGATTGAGAGCAACCGTCAGCAGGTGCTGGAAAGCCTGAATCAGGCAAGCTGGCGTCTGGATGCCCTGCGTCTTATCGTTGTGACGCATCAGTAAACGGAGCACAAGATGGTGATGGAGCCTTACAATCCGCCGCAAGACCCGTGGCTGGTCATTCTTTATCAGGATGAGCACATTATGGTGGTCAACAAGCCAAGCGGCCTGTTGTCCGTGCCGGGGCGTCTGGATGAGCACAAAGACAGCGTGATGACACGTGTTCAGCGTGATTATCCCCAGGCGGAGTCCGTTCATCGCCTGGATATGGCAACCAGCGGTGTGATTGTGGTGGCGCTGAATAAAGCGGCTGAACGTGAACTCAAACGCCAGTTCCGTGAGCGTGAACCGAAAAAGCAGTATGTCGCACGCGTCTGGGGCCATCCCGCGCAGGCGGAGGGGCTGGTGGATCTGCCGCTGATTTGCGACTGGCCAAACCGGCCAAAGCAGAAGGTGTGTTACGAGACCGGCAAGGCCGCGCAAACCGAGTATGAAGTGCTGGAGTACGCGCCGGATAACACCGCACGCGTGCTGCTTAAGCCCATTACCGGGCGTTCACATCAGCTGCGTGTGCATATGCTCGCGCTGGGGCACCCGATACTGGGAGACCGCTTTTACGCACCGCCTGAGGCACTGGCGTTAGCGCCACGCCTGCAGCTTCATGCCCAGACGCTCACCCTCACCCATCCGGCGTTTGGCAACGCAATGACGTTTAAAGCACCGGTGGACTTCTAAAAAAATGGCCCGACTGTGTCGGGCCATTTTTTATTTGAAATTTTTCTGCTCTTTTATCAGCTCATACGCTTTCTGGATTTCCTGCGCTTTCTGCTTCGCCATTTCCATCATCTGTGGCGGTAAGCCCTTCGCGACCAGTTTATCCGGATGGTGCTCGCTCATCAGCTTACGATAGGCGCGCTTGATGGTTGTCGCATCATCCGAAGGTTTCACGCCAAGCACGTTACAGGCATCTTCCAGCGTCGGGCCACGCTGCGCCTGCTGCCAGCCGCCGCCAGAGGATTGCTGTTGCTGATAACCACCGCCAAAGTGTGCCCCGCCCTGCATCATGCGCAGGAACTGGTCGAACTGCATCCGGGAGATCCCCAGCTCTTCAGCAATCACGTATAAGACATCGCGTTCATTCGGATGAAGAGACCCGTCGGCAAACGCCGCCTGAATCTGGATCTCCAGAAACATCCGAATTAAATCAAAACGGCCGAAACAGATACTGCGGAACTGACGCATTTTCTCGCGCAGCGGATAGTTATCCGATTTACCGATGCGAAACGCATTTTGCGCCGCCACACGAGATTCCCCGTGCAGATTCATGCGGTCCATAAATACGCTGGCGATCTGAATATCGGCTTCCGTCACTCGCCCTTTTGATTTGGTTAAGTGCCCCATCACCTCAAAGGTGGTGGAGAAAAAGAGGGACTGACGCTCGCGCTGGTTGGCGAACCAGGCCATTTTGCGGCTGCGTGCCTTATCGAACATATGGCCAATAATCAGGCCAAGAACGATGCCCCAAAACCCGGCACCCATTATGATGGCGAACGCAACGCCGATGATTTTACCCCAATACTGCATATACTCCCCGGATAGTCATGTCCCTTGTCGACGCAACGCCATCATTACAGTGGTCGAGCCACGGTCAATTGAGGGACATCGCCTATAATTTGCATTATCATACTCGTCATTCGATAGCGAGCCTAACACTCTGGCACGCAAACGGGCAGGATTAACGCTGGTACTGCGCTGATGAGTAAGATAGTCTCTGAGCGTTTGTAAGCCGTAGCCACTGATGACGGAACACTAAAATATAACGTATGAAAAAACGTATCCCCACCCTTCTGGCCACAATGATTGGCACCGCCCTGTACAGTCAACAGGGGCTGGCGGCCGATCTTGCCTCGCAGTGTATGCTTGGCGTCCCAAGTTATAATCGCCCACTGGTGAGTGGCGATACAAATAGCTTGCCAGTAACCATTACTGCCGACAGTTCTAAAGGTACCTATCCTGACAACGCGACGTTCACTGGCGATGTGGATATTAACCAGGGTAACAGCCGCCTGCAGGCAGACGAAGTGCAGTTGCACCAGAAGCAGCCGGAAGGTGCGGCCGAGCCGGTACGAACGGTGGATGCGCTGGGTAATGTGCACTATGACGACAATCAGGTCATCCTGAAAGGTCCGAAAGCCTGGTCAAATCTGAATACCAAAGATACTAACGTCTGGGAAGGTGATTACCAGATGGTGGGTCGTCAGGGGCGCGGTAAAGCAGACCTGATGAAACAGCGCGGTGAAAACCGCTATACGATTCTGGAAAACGGTTCGTTTACCTCCTGCCTGCCGGGTTCAAATACCTGGAGCGTGGTCGGGAGTGAAGTGATTCACGACCGTGAAGAACAGGTCGCAGAAATCTGGAACGCCCGGTTTAAACTCGGCCCGGTACCGGTTTTCTATAGCCCGTACCTGCAGCTTCCCGTGGGCGATAAACGTCGTTCAGGCTTCCTGATCCCGAATGCCAAATACAGCACCTCGAACTATTTTGAGTTCTACCTGCCGTATTACTGGAACATCGCGCCCAACATGGACGCCACGATCACGCCGCACTATATCCATAAGCGCGGCAACGTCATGTGGGAAAACGAGTTCCGCTATCTGACCCAGGCGGGTACCGGTTTGATGGAGCTGGATTACCTGCCATCGGATAAAGTCTTCCAGGATGAGCATCCAACAGAAGGTGATAAACACCGTTGGATGTATTACTGGCGTCACGCTGGCGTAATGGACCAGGTCTGGCGTTTTAACGTCGACTATACCAAAGTCAGCGATCCGTACTATTTCAACGACTTCGATTCCAAGTACGGTTCCAGTACCGATGGCTACGCCACGCAGAAATTCAGCGTTGGCTACGCCGTTCAGAACTTCAATGCCACGGTGTCGACGAAGCAGTTCCAGGTCTTTAACACCCAGACGCGAAGCACTTACGGTGCAGAACCGCAGCTGGATGTTAACTGGTATCAGAACGATGTTGGTCCGTTCGACACCCGCGTTTACGCTCAGGCGGTACATTTCGTTAATACCAACTCGGATATGCCAGAAGCCACGCGTGTTCACTTAGAACCGACGATCAATTTACCGATCTCTAATAACTGGTCGAGCCTGAATACCGAAGCCAAGCTGATGGCGACCCACTATCAGCAGAAAAACGTGGACTGGTACAACAACCGTTACGGCACCGATCTTGACGAATCCGTGAACCGCGTCCTTCCACAATTCAAAATGGACGGCAAACTGATCTTCGAACGTGATATGGGGCTGCTGGCAGATGGTTATACCCAGACGCTGGAGCCGCGTATGCAGTATTTATACGTGCCTTATCGCGATCAGAGCAAAATCCAGAACTACGACTCCTCTTTCCTGCAGTCTGACTATAGTGGCCTGTTCCGTGACCGTACCTATGGTGGTCTCGACCGTATTGCCTCCGCGAACCAGTTAACGACCGGCGTCACAACGCGCGTTTATGATGACGCTGCCGTTGAACGTTTTAACGTTTCTGTTGGTCAAATCTACTATTTCACCGAGTCTCGTACCGGTGATGACGATATCAACTGGGAGAAAGACAACAAAACAGGTTCCCTGGTGTGGGCGGGCGATACCTACTGGCGCATGACCGATCGCTGGGGCTTACGCGGTGGTCTGCAGTACGATACGCGTCTCGACAATATTGCCACAAGCAGTGCGGCAATTGAGTACCGTCGTGATGAAGACCGCATGATGCAGTTGACGTATCGTTACGCCAGCCCGGAATATATTCAGGCGACGTTGCCAAACTATGCCACCAGCGAACAGTACAAAGACGGCATTTCTCAGGTGGGTGGTGCAGCGAGTTGGCCAATTGCCGATCGCTGGTCAATTGTAGGTGCTTACTACTTTGACACCAACGCCAATAAGCCAGCTGACCAGATGGTTGGTCTGCAATATAACTCCTGCTGCTACGCGCTGCGTGTCGGCTACGAACGCAAGCTTAACGGCTGGGATACTCAAAATAATCAGGGCAAATACGATAACGTGATTGGCTTTAATGTCGAACTGCGCGGCCTGAGTTCCAACTACGGCCTGGGCACGCAGCAGATGCTGCGCTCGAACATTCTGCCGTACCGCAGTTCCTTGTAATGTGCTTGATTTGCAACGTAATCCGCTTTGCGGTTAATTGAAATGGAAAAAGTATGAAGAACTGGAAAACGCTGCTGCTCGGTGTCGCTATGGTTGCGAATACCAGCTTCGCGGCCCCCCAGGTTGTTGATAAGGTCGCCGCTGTAGTTAACAACGGTGTCGTGCTCGAAAGTGACGTTGACGGTTTAATGAAATCTGTGAAGCTCAATTCGGGCGAAGCGGGTCAGCAACTTCCGGATGACGCAACGCTGCGCCACCAGATCCTGGAACGTCTGATCATGGATCAGATTATCCTGCAAATGGGTCAGAAGATGGGGGTGAAAGTCACTGACGAGCAGCTCGACCAGGCGATCGCTAACATCGCAAAGCAGAACAACATGAGCCTGGATCAGATGCGCAGTCGTCTGGCCTATGATGGCATCAGCTACTCAACTTACCGTAATCAGATCCGTAAAGAGATGCTGATTTCGGAAGTGCGTAACAATGAAGTCCGTCGCCGCGTCACTATCCTGCCGCAGGAAGTCGACGCGCTGGCAAAACAGGTAGGCAACCAGAACGACGCCAGCACCGAGCTGAACCTGAGCCACATTCTGATCCCGCTGCCAGAGAACCCAACCTCCGATCAGGCCGCTGAAGCGGAAAGCCAGGCACGCGCTATCGTCGAGCAGGCTCGTAACGGCAGTGACTTTGGCAAGCTGGCCATCACCTACTCCGCTGACCAACAGGCGCTGAAAGGCGGCCAGATGGGCTGGGGACGTATTCAGGAACTGCCATCCCTCTTTGCACAGGCGCTGAGCACGGCGAAAAAAGGCGACATCGTGGGTCCAATCCGTTCAGGTGTCGGCTTCCATATCCTGAAAGTCAACGACCTGCGTGGTCAGAGCCAGAACATCTCCGTCACTGAAGTTCATGCCCGCCACATTCTGCTGAAACCGTCACCGATCATGACGGACGATCAGGCGCGTGCGAAGCTGCAACAGATTGCCGCGGACATCAAGAGCGGAAAAACGTCGTTTGCGAATGCCGCAAAAGAGTTCTCTCAGGATCCTGGCTCTGCTAACCAGGGCGGCGACCTGGGCTGGGCGGCTGCGGATATCTACGATCCGGCATTCCGCGATGCGCTGATGAAGCTGAACAAAGGCCAGATGAGTGCGCCGGTACACTCCTCCTTTGGCTGGCATCTGATCGAACTGCTGGATACCCGCAACGTTGATAAAACCGACGCGGCGCAAAAAGACAGAGCCTATCGTATGCTGTTCAACCGTAAGTTCTCTGAAGAAGCGGCGACCTGGATGCAGGAACAACGCGCCAGTGCTTATGTGAAAGTTCTGAGCAACTAATGAAACAGCACCGTGTTGTGATCACACCCGGCGAACCCGCCGGGATTGGGCCAGACCTCGTGGTCCAGCTTGCCCAACGTAGCTGGCCGGTGGAACTGGTTGTCTGTGCTGATGCAACACTGTTACAAGACCGGGCAACACTGCTCGGTCTGCCTTTAACGCTCATCCCCTACGTTGAAGGTCAACAGCCTGCACCGCAGCAAGCCGGAACGCTCACGCTTCTTCCCGTCCCTCTTCGTACTCCTGTAATTCCAGGTCAGCTCAGCACTGAAAACGGCCACTATGTTGTCGAAACCCTGGCGCGCGCCTGCGATGGTTGCCTGAAGGGTGAGTTTGCTGCCTTGATCACGGGCCCCGTGCACAAAGGGGTGATTAACGAAGCGGGTATTCCGTTCACCGGGCATACCGAGTTTTTTGAAGAGCGATCGCACAGCCCGAAAGTGGTGATGATGCTGGCGACGGAAGCGATGCGGGTGGCCCTGGTGACAACCCATTTGCCCATCAAGGCCATTCCTGATGCCATCACCCCAGAACTGCTGCGGGAGATCATCGGGATACTGCATCACGATCTGCAGACCAAATTTGGCATTAAACAGCCGCACGTTCTGGTCTGCGGCCTGAACCCGCACGCCGGGGAAGGCGGGCATATGGGTACCGAAGAGATCGACACCATCATTCCGGTGCTTGATGAGATGCGTGCGAAAGGGATGAACCTCAGCGGGCCGTTGCCTGCCGATACCCTTTTCCAGCCCAAATACCTGGATAATGCCGACGCCGTGCTCGCGATGTACCACGATCAGGGCCTGCCCGTGCTAAAATACCAGGGCTTTGGCCGTGGGGTGAATATCACCCTCGGTTTACCTTTTATTCGAACGTCCGTCGACCACGGTACTGCGCTGGATCTGGCAGGCCAGGGAAAAGCGGATGTCGGCAGTTTTATTACGGCGCTTAATCTCGCCATCAAAATGATTGTTAATACTCAATGACTAATCGAGTCCATCAGGGCCACTTAGCCCGTAAACGCTTCGGGCAAAACTTCCTCAACGATCAGTTCGTGATCGACAGTATTGTCTCGGCTATTAATCCACAAAAAGGCCAGGCGATGGTCGAAATCGGCCCGGGTCTGGCAGCACTGACTGAACCTGTAGGCGAACGTCTGGACGAACTGACCGTAATCGAACTCGACCGCGATCTCGCTGCTCGTCTGCAAACGCACCCGTTCCTGGGGCCAAAGCTGACTATTTATCAGCAAGATGCCATGACCATGAACTTTGGCGAGCTGGCAGAAAAAATGGGTCAACCGCTGCGCGTATTCGGTAACCTGCCATATAACATCTCCACGCCGCTAATGTTCCACCTCTTTAGCTATACTGATGCCATTGCCGACATGCACTTCATGTTGCAAAAAGAGGTCGTAAACCGTCTGGTTGCAGGACCAAACAGTAAAGCGTATGGTCGTTTAAGCGTGATGGCGCAATATTTCTGCAATGTGATCCCGGTGCTCGAAGTGCCGCCGTCCGCCTTCACGCCGCCACCGAAAGTCGACTCTGCCGTTGTGCGCCTTGTGCCGCATAAAACGATGCCATACCCGGTCAAAGACCTGCGCGTACTGAGCCGCATCACGACAGAAGCGTTTAACCAGCGCCGTAAAACGATCCGTAACAGCCTCGGCAATCTGTTCACCGTTGACGTGCTGGCCGAGCTGGGCATTGACCCGGCAATGCGTGCAGAAAATATTTCTGTTGAGCAGTACTGTAAACTGGCTAATTACATTAGCGAAAAAGCGCCGCCGAAGGAGAGTTAAGCCATGATTGATTCGCCCCGCGTATGTGTCCAGGTACAAAGCGTTTACGTTGAATCGCAGTCCTCACCCGATGAAGAGCGCTTTGTTTTTGCCTACACCGTGACCATTCGCAATCTGGGGCGGATGCCTGTGCAGCTGCTCGGGCGTTACTGGCTTATCACTAACGGCAATGGCCGTGAAATCGAAGTTCAGGGTGAAGGTGTGGTTGGTGAACAGCCCCACATCGACCCTGGCGAAGAGTATCAGTACACCAGCGGTGCGGTGATAGAAACGCCGCTGGGAACCATGCAAGGCCATTATGAAATGGTCGACGTCGATGGCAATGTATTCCGCGTTGCGATCCCTGTGTTCCGTCTCGCCGTTACAACACTCATTCATTAATCTAATGTCTACATATCTGATTGGCGACGTTCATGGTTGCTACGATGAACTGATCGCATTATTAAAACAGGTCGACTTTACGCCAGGACGGGATATTCTCTGGCTGACGGGCGATTTAGTGGCGCGTGGGCCAGGTTCCCTCGAGGTTTTACGCTTCGTAAAATCGCTTGGCGACAGCGTACGCATGGTGCTGGGTAATCATGATTTACATCTGCTGGCCGTCTTTGCCGGCATCAGCCGCAATAAGCCGAAAGATCGCCTCACCCCGCTGCTGGATGCGCCAGACGCCGACGAACTGATCAACTGGCTGCGTCGTCAGCCGCTGTTGCAGGTCGATGAGGAGAAAAAACTGGTTATGGCCCACGCCGGGATCACCCCACAGTGGGATCTTGAGACGGCAAAAACCTGCGCACGTGACGTTGAAGCGGTACTGGCGAGCGATTCCTATCCTTTCTTCCTTGATGCCATGTATGGCGATATGCCAAACCACTGGAGCGAAGATCTGAGCGGTCTGGCACGCCTGCGTTTTATCACGAACGCGTTCACACGGATGCGTTTCTGCTTCCCGAACGGGCAACTGGATATGTACTCCAAAGAGACGCCGGAAAGTGCGCCTGCGCCGCTTAAACCGTGGTTTGCGATCCCCGGACCGGTCACCAGTGAGTACAGCGTGGTGTTTGGCCACTGGGCCGCGCTAGAAGGGAAAGGCACGCCAGACGGGATCTACGGTCTTGATACCGGTTGTTGCTGGGGCGGGGATTTAACCTGCTTACGCTGGGAAGATAAAACCTACTTCGTGCAGCCGTCCAACCGACAGCTGGATCTGGGGGAAGGCGAGGCGGTCGCCTCCTGAGAGTGAATTCCCTCTCCCGGCCGGGAGAGGGAAAAGCAACTAGCGACGTTCCAGAATCTCGAAGCAGTAGCTGTGTGAGTTCTGCGCATCCGCATCATGGAATTCGCTGAATACCGATTCCCATTCGTCCGGATCGTAGTCCGGAAAATGGGTATCGCCTTCCACTTCCGCATCAATATGCGTTAGATAGAGCTTTTGCGCTTTCGGCAGGAACTGCTCATACACACGCCCACCACCAATCACCATGATCTCGTCGGCGTTACCGCACGCGGCAATCGCCTCGTCCACGGATTTCACCCATTCGACGCGATCGTCTGTGCCAGGCTGGCTACTGATCACGATATTCTTACGGCCCGGCAATGGACGACCAATCGACTCCCAGGTCAGGCGGCCCATCACTACCGGCTTGTTTAACGTCGTACGTTTAAACCATGCGAGATCGGCAGGCAGGTTCCACGGCATGGCATTTTCCATACCGATAACACGGTCCACCGCCAGCGCTGCAATCAGACTGATCATTGAAAATTTCCCGGATGCAAAAAATTGCCGCCACTATACGGAAAGCTTAATCTTTCGTCGACTGGCGGCATGGTAAAGAAAGAGAAATTTTTTAATATTGCTGGCAACTCCACTTCACGCGGAAGGTTTACTCTCCGGTTCGTCCGCCGGATCGCCGGTATGCTTGCCCTCCTCGGTTCCCTGCCATCCATGACGCTGCACCAGCGACAGATGATTACGATCCTCGTTAATGATCTCTGTCAGCATTGCACTGGTGCGTTTAAACACCGCCGCACGTTCTGTGGCCGTACTGCCCGCCATCGCCACCATCTCTTCCACCATATCGGTATTGAAGCGGCGGAACAGGTCCGCGCGTTCTCGCGTTTCATACGCGCCCAGGCCCAGGCTTTCCAGCGCCATACGGCCAGACTTAAGCGCCCCTTCGAAGGTTTCACGCTCGGGTGCGGCCACCCCTGCCTGTCGCAGCTGGATGTAGTGATCCACATCGCGCGCGCGGGAGATAATGGTCAGGTTCGGGAAATGCTCCTTCACCAGCTCAACCAGCTGCATACTGGTCTGGGGATCGTCAATCGCGTTGATGAGGACTTCCGCTTTCGCTGCGCCGGCTGATTCCAGCAGATCAACACGCGTCGCATCGCCGTAGAAGACTTTCATATCGAACTTACGCAGGGTATCCACATGGTCCGGATCGTGATCGAGAATGACCATTTTTACTCCGCTTGAGAGCAGTAAACGACCGGTGATCTGCCCAAAGCGACCGAATCCGGCGATGATCACACGTGGCTGTTCCTCGTCAATCTCATCGGCTTCGCGTTCCTGTTCGCTGCCTGTTTTTTCCAGACGCGTCAGCAGCACCAGCAGGATCGGCGTTGCCGCCATCGACAGCGCGACCGCCAGCGTCAGCGCTTTCGCCCACTCGGGATCGAGCACATTGGCCATTTGCGCCGCGCCGAAAACCACAAACGCGAATTCGCTTCCCTGTCCGAGCAGCACGGCGAACCAGCGACGCTGTCTGCCAGGCACGTTCAGCGGGCGGGCGATCAGCCACAGCATCATCATTTTGATGACCAGGAAACCGACCAGCAGGATGAGGATCCGCAGTGGATGCGTGACCAGCGTGCCAAAGTCGATAGACATCCCGACTCCGATGAAAAACAGCCCCAGCAGCAATCCTTTGAATGGCTCGATATCGCTTTCCAGCGCGTGTCGGTACTCTGAGCTGGCCAGCAGAACGCCCGCGAGGAAGGCTCCCATCGCCATCGACAGCCCGGCTTCCTCCAGCAGCAGACCGAAACCAAACACCAGGAACAGCGCCACGGCACTGAACACTTCCCGCAGTCCCGAGCGAGCGACGAAGCGCAGCAGCGGACGGGTAACATAACGGCCAAGCAGGACAACCAGTGCCAGCGCACCGACCACTTTCAACGCAGAGAGGGCAAAAGCGCCTAGCGTCGTTGATGCCCCGCTGGCAGCCAGCAGCGGGATCATCGCCACCAGCGGAATGGCCGCGATATCCTGAAACAGCAGCACCGAAAATGCACTGCGCCCCATCTGAGAAACGGTCAGGTTTCGCTCGTTCATTGCCTGCATGGCAATCGCCGTCGAAGAGAGTGCCAGCGTCATGCCAATAAGCGCAGCCACTTTCCAGTCCATTCCCAGTAAAATACAGAACCCGCCCAACAGCAGACCGCAGGCCACCATCTGTAGCGCCCCGCCGCCAAATACTGAGGCGCGCAGCTTCCACAACCGCTGCGGGTCGAGTTCCAGACCAATGACAAACAGCATCAGCACGACGCCAATTTCGGCGAAATGCAGAATCGCCTCCGCATCCGTGACCAGGCGGAATCCCCAGGGTCCGATAACACACCCGGCGATCAGGTAGCCCAGCACGGAGCCCAGCCCCAGGCGAACCGCAACGGGCACAATCAGCGCCGCCGCGCCAAGGTAAATCAGCGCCTGTATCAGCGTATGGCTATCCATTGTGCGCCTCCTGCCACTCTAGTAAGCGTTGTTTATAATGACGAGCCTGCGCCTGCAACGTCTCATCGTCACAAACAAATGTACAGTGCATAGCAAAAGGAGGAAGCCAGGTAAGACCACAGTAGAGCGCTGTCGCCTGAAGCGGTTGTGCCAGCACCTCAAAACCCGGGAAAGAGCCAATATCGAAGTGGCTTTCTCCACCACCGGTGGTCACAGCCCACATCAGGCTTTTTCCCTTAAGCGCATGCCCGTTGTGACCATATGCCCAGCCGTGGGAAAAGACTTTGTCGATCCACAATTTGAGGAGCGGTGGTGTGCTGTACCACTGCATCGGGTGTTGCCAGATGATCAGATCGGCGCGAGTGAGCGCCTCCTGTTCGGCGGCGATGTCGATGTTAAAATCAGGATAAAGTTGATAGAGGGAACGTATCTCTACGTTGTCGAGTGTCCTTACCTGCTCAAGCATGCGCTTATTCGCATGGGAGTGCTGCGGATAGGGATGCGCATAAATTATCAGAATCATGAATCGGCCTGTTTTGACTGTCTTCTCTCTTGTAGATGTGAGTGTAGACAGTTAACCCGCCCGCTGAAAGTGTTCAGTGACGCGTCGGGAGCAAAACGCAAGTATTGCTACTCTTTAGTGCCAGTTCGCAGAGGTTTTCCAGTACTTATTTGAACACCTGCAAATATATTCCCCTCACAAATAATTTACACTGCATTATTTATAATCGTGTCATATTTAGATTTATTAAATTTGCATTTTAATAAATCGAAGTATACATAACACATTGAAAACATAATAATTTCAATCTACTCCTCTCAACGCTTTTCTTTAAAACCTGAAAGAGAATATTTTTCTTCACTTCGAATTTCCTTTTAAATGGATGTGAATATGAAAGTAAAACGTCTGGAATTAAACAGGACCACCCAGTTACTGGGGAGATTATTTCCCGCCCTGCTTGTTTTTACACCAATAATCAGTTCTGCAGGCACCATCGACCAGTCAACCTCTGCTCCGCAAGATTTCTCCGCCGATACCGAATACGTCATCAATAAAGATATTACTGTGTCTTCGTCTGGCGATTTAGCCGCTGTTTCCGCCTCAGGATTTAAAGTCAGTTCAATAACAAACAATGGGAATATTTCCGGCACTTCGAATGGACTTGATATAAACACTAGCGCGCAGCCACTCGATATTAATAATAATGCTGGCGCTACCATTTCCTCCGCCACAAAGAACGCTGTAAACATAGTCACGATGCAGGGTAGTTTAACCAACAAAGGAAACATAACCGGCTTTGAAAAGGGGATTTTTGTTAATGAAGATTCCTCTGCAATTAGCATATCAAATACGGAAACAGGCATCATTAAAGGCAATACAGGTCTGGCTACTGACGCCGGAATCGTGATTGATAATAATGGCTCGATTATCGGCACAAGCGAAGATGGTATCAAACTCAGCGGTGGTGGAACCAAAATCATCAATACCGGCACCATTCAGGGTGATCAGAATGGTATCAACGTAACGGATACCGCGAAGGCTGACATCATTAACAATGGCTCAATTGGCGGTGGCAAGACAGCTATAATGTTCGCCAGTAACAAAAATAATACCCTCACCCTCAACACAGGTTCAAACCTGTCTGGCGATGTCATTTCCACGCTTTCAACCGGTAACACCCTGACCCTGGTAGGCGCCGGGACAGAAGACAGCAATTTTATCGGGCTGAACGAAGGCGATGGTTTCGCCTCTGTCAAAATGAACGGTGAAGACTGGACGCTGACGGGTAACGTCGACATCATTGGTGCCGGTGATTCACTGCAGGTGAATAGCGGCAACCTGACCCTGGCGGGTACCGTTTCCAATGCTGGCAATACGCTGGTGGCGAATGAAGCCACGCTGCAGCTGGGCAATGGCGAAGGTATGGCAAGTCTCAGCGGCGGGCTAACCAACAATGGTACGGTTATCTTTAACCAGGGAGACAATTTCACGTTTTCTACTGACATGACCGGCAGCGGAAACGTAGAGAAAGTTGATGCGAATACGCTGACGCTTACCGGCAACAACAGCTATACCGGCGATACGACCCTGCGAAACGGCACAACGCTGGTAGCGGCAGGCGCAACGTTAGGTGTCGAAAACAGCAATGCCACTCTTACCGTGCAGAACGGGGCAAAGTTTGCCACCGCAGGAACCGTCTACAACAACATTACTATTCTCAGCGGCGGTACGCTGGCAGCGTGGAATGCAATCGAGGGTAACGCAACGCTCAACGACGCCGGCATTGATATCATTAACGGCAACGTGACCAACAGCGGCACGCTTTTGCTCAGTTCAGCCGACCACAGCGTGGGTAATGATTTTACCATTAACGGCGATTATACCGGCGCAGAAGGTAGCCAGATTGTATTAAACAGCGAGCTGGGTACTGACACGGCGCCTACCGATCATCTCACAATAACCGGCAGCAGTTTTGGCCAGTCCGGCGTGACCGTCAGCAACATGGGTGGACTTGGCGCACAGACCGTGAACGGCATGGAGATTGTCAGCGTCGCCGGCAGCTCTGAAGCACAGCTAACCCTGGCCAAACCGGTTGTGGCAGGCGCATACGAATACTCTCTTTACCAGCATAGTGACGGGAACTGGTACCTGGAATCGAAGGCCACGCCACCTGTCGATCCGACAGATGATACCGATGACGGAGATAATACCGACAACGGTGGCAATACCGACGATGGCGGCAACACTGATAATGGCGGTAACAGTGACAATGGCAGCAATACCGACGATGGCGGCAACAGCGGCGGCAATGATAACGGCGACGGTGGTGATAATACCGATAACGGCGGCGGCAATACCCCAGCACCAGAAGTGATGGCACCTGAAGTGGGCGCGTATTTAGGCAACTATCTGGCTGCTCAGAGTATGTTCCTGCACAAACGTGACGATCGCGATCAGCTCACCTTCCGTAACGAAGACGATCTGAATACCTGGATGTATGTAAAAGGTCGTTACCATGAAAATGATGCAGGCGGTGATAAAGTCAGCTACGACACCACGACCACCGTTCTGCAAGTCGGCAGCGATTTCCTCAGCAAGCCAATGGACAGCGGTATCCTGCGTGCCGGTGGCATGTTCGGTGCAGGCCAGGCGAAGACCCACTCAGATGCGAAACACAACGTGCGTGACGCACAGGGTAAAGTCGATGGCTTCAACGTTGGGCTCTACGCCACCTGGCAGGAAGATCAGAAATTACGTCTGGGCAGCTACATTGATACCTGGGCCGCCTACAGCTGGTACAACAACAAAGTGACCAGCAACCGCAACGATGAAGATTACGACAGCGAAGGTTTTGCCGCGTCTGTTGAAGTCGGCCATGCGTGGGTTATCCCATCTGAAAACGAGCGTACCTGGAAGATCGAGCCTCAGGCGCAGGTGATCTACAGCTATCTTGATCAGGAAAATCATACGGACCGCGATGGCGTCCGGGTGACGACTCTGGATAACGACAGCGTCTTCGGTCGTCTGGGTGTGAAATCCAGCTATTTCCAGCAAAAGGACGTCACGGCCTGGCAGCCATACGTTGCGGTGAACTGGCTGAAGGATGCAGGTCAAAACGATCTGGCCTTCAACGACGAAACCGTAAGTAATGATACGCCGGAGGATCGTGGTCAGGTAGAGCTGGGTATTACCGGCAATCTTAACGAGACCACGACGATTTCACTTCGCGCCAGCGGCGAATGGGGTGAAAACAACTATGCCGCTTACGGCGGTCATATTTTGTTAAACCACCGCTGGTAATCCATCAGCATCAAGCAAAAAAAGCAGTGGCGGATGCCACTGCTTTTTTTAATTATCCAGTTCACCCATGGATTTAACCTGGTCACGGTTAATCTGCTCGGTTTGACCGGTTTCCGCGTTTTTATAGGACACCAGACCGGTGTCGTCATCCACCTGCGGTTTGCCGTCAGTAATAATGGTGCGGCCATCGGTGGTTTTTACCGCCTGATTAGATGAACACCCTGCTACGGTGAACATTGCAGTGGCAGCCAGAACGGAAGCGATCAGTAGTTTATTTTGCATGGTGTTTTCCCCTGCTCTCAGTTGAATTTCATTATCGACCTAACCATTTTAGGCTAACTGACTGAATGCGGATGGAAAACCAGAAGGTTCTGAAGAGGGGAAGAATGCCCGGCAACCGAACGGTACCGGGCAATTTGTCTTACTTGTTAATCTGGGCGTGCATTTCCTGAACCGAAATCACCTTCTCGGTAGCATCCGCGTTCAGCGCCATGGCTGTTGCGAAACCGCCGTTCAGGGTGGTGTCGTAATGCACTTTGTACTGCAGCGCGCTGCGGCGAATCAGCTTGGAGTCTTCAATCGCCTGGCGGCCCGCAGTGGTGTTGATGATGTAGGTGTATTCGCCATTCTTGATGCGATCCTGAATGTGCGGACGACCTTCATGCACCTTGTTCACCAGACGCGGGTTGATTCCCGCTTCACCCAGCACAATCGCCGTACCGTGGGTTGCATCCAGCTCGAAGCCCTGTTTCAGCAGCTTGGCCGCCAGGTCAACCACGCGCTCTTTATCACCTTCGCGAACCGAGAGCAGCGCACGGCCAGATTTCTTCATGGTGGAGTTACTGCCCAGTTGCGCTTTAGCAAACGCTTCTGCGAAGGTGCGGCCCACGCCCATCACTTCCCCGGTAGAGCGCATCTCTGGCCCTAACAGTGGGTCAACGCCCGGGAATTTGTTGAACGGCAGCACCACCTCTTTCACCGAGTAGTACGGCGGGATAATCTCTTTAGTGACGCCCTGTTGTGCCAGCGTCTGGCCAGCCATCACACGCGCCGCCACTTTTGCCAGCGGAATACCGGTCGCTTTAGAGACGAACGGTACGGTACGTGCTGCACGCGGGTTCACTTCAATCAGGTAGACTTCGTTGTCTTTCACGGCGAACTGAACGTTCATCAGACCGCGAACCTGCAGTTCGAAGGCCAGTTTCTGCACCTGCTGACGCATCACATCCTGAATTTCCTGACTCAGGGTGTACGCTGGCAGAGAACAGGCGGAGTCGCCTGAGTGCACGCCCGCCTGCTCGATGTGCTCCATGATGCCGCCAATCAGCACCATTTCGCCATCACAGATAGCATCCACATCCACTTCAACCGCATCGTCGAGGAAGCGATCCAGCAGCACCGGCGCATCGTTGGACACGCTGACTGCCGTCTGGAAGTAGCGGCGCAGGTCAGCTTCGTCGTAGACGATTTCCATAGCGCGGCCGCCCAGTACGTAGGAAGGACGCACCACCAGCGGGTAGCCAATCTCTTTCGCCTTCTCAACCGCTTGTTCAATCGCCGTCACGGTGGCGTTTGCCGGCTGTTTCAGCTTCAGACGGTCAACCGCCTGCTGGAAACGCTCGCGGTCTTCTGCACGGTCAATGGCATCCGGGCTGGTACCGATAACCGGCACACCCGCGGCTTCCAGCGCGCGCGCCAGTTTCAGCGGAGTCTGGCCGCCGTACTGCACGATCACGCCTTTAGGCTTCTCGATGTGCACGATTTCCAGCACGTCTTCCAGTGTTACCGGTTCGAAGTAGAGACGGTCAGAGGTGTCGTAGTCGGTAGAAACCGTTTCCGGGTTACAGTTGACCATAATGGTCTCGTAACCATCTTCGCGCAGCGCCAGAGAGGCGTGTACGCAGCAGTAGTCAAACTCGATACCCTGACCGATACGGTTTGGGCCACCGCCCAGTACCATAATCTTGTCGCGGTCAACGGACGGATTCGCTTCACACTCGTCTTCATACGTGGAGTACATGTAAGCGGTGTCGGTCGCAAATTCTGCTGCACAGGTATCAACACGTTTGTAGACCGGGTGCAGGTCATACTGGTCACGCAGCTTGCGGATTTCCGCTTCGCGCACGCCGGCCAGTTTTGCCAGACGCGCGTCGGCAAAGCCTTTGCGCTTCAGCATGCGCAGGAAGTCAGCGTCCAGGCCGTTGATGCCCAGGTCCGCCACTTTCTCTTCCAGACGCACCAGCTCTTCAATCTGCACCAGGAACCAGCGGTCGATGTTGGTCAGGTTGAAGACGCCATCGACGGAGAGGCCTGCGCGGAAGGCGTCGGCAATGTACCAGATACGCTCTGCGCCCGCGTCTTTCAGCTCGCGACGGATTTTGGTCAGTGCTTCCGGGTCGTCGAGGCTCACTTTCGGATCGAAACCGGTCACCCCCACTTCCAGACCGCGCAGCGCTTTTTGCAGGGATTCCTGCTGCGTGCGGCCAATCGCCATCACTTCACCGACCGATTTCATCTGGGTCGTCAGACGATCGTTCGCACCGGCGAATTTCTCGAAGTTAAAGCGAGGGATCTTGGTCACAACGTAGTCGATGGACGGTTCGAAGGACGCAGGTGTGCGGCCACCGGTAATGTCGTTCATCAGCTCGTCGAGGGTATAACCCACCGCCAGTTTCGCGGCCACTTTCGCAATCGGGAAGCCGGTAGCTTTAGACGCCAGCGCGGAAGAACGGGACACGCGCGGGTTCATTTCGATAACAATCAGACGGCCAGTTTTCGGGTTCACGGAGAACTGGACGTTAGACCCGCCCGTTTCCACCCCGATTTCACGCAGTACCGCCATCGAGGCGTTACGCATGATTTGGTACTCTTTGTCGGTCAGCGTTTGCGCTGGCGCCACGGTGATGGAGTCGCCGGTGTGGATACCCATTGCATCGAAGTTTTCGATGGAGCAGACGATGATGCAGTTGTCGTTTTTGTCACGCACCACTTCCATCTCATACTCTTTCCAGCCAATCAGCGATTCATCAATCAGCAGTTCTTTGGTTGGGGAGAGATCCAGACCGCGTTCGCAAATCTCTTCGAACTCTTCACGGTTGTAGGCGATACCCCCGCCGGTTCCGCCCATCGTGAAGGACGGACGGATGATGCACGGATAGCCGACTTCAGCCGCCACGGCCAGCGCTTCTTCCATATTGTGTGCAATACCGGAACGCGCGGTGTCGAGGCCAATTTTCTTCATCGCCACGTCAAAGCGACGACGGTCTTCTGCTTTATCAATCGCGTCAGCGGTGGCACCAATCATGGTCACGCCGAACTCTTCCAGCACGCCCTGACGTTCCAGCTCCAGCGCGCAGTTCAGTGCTGTCTGGCCGCCCATGGTCGGCAGAACCGCATCCGGACGCTCTTTTTCGATAATTTTACGCACCACTTCCCAGTGAATCGGCTCGATGTAGGTTGCATCAGCCATTTCCGGGTCGGTCATGATGGTCGCCGGGTTAGAGTTGACCAGGATAACGCGGTAACCCTCTTCACGCAGGGCTTTACACGCCTGCGCACCGGAGTAGTCGAATTCACAGGCCTGACCGATAACAATCGGGCCAGCGCCAAGGATCAGGATGCTTTTTATGTCTGTACGTTTTGGCATTGTCTTCTCGGCTCCTGATTATTTAGCGGTCTTACGGTATTGCTCGATAAGTTCGATAAAGTGATCGAACAGCGGTGCGGCATCGTGCGGGCCCGGGCTGGCTTCCGGGTGTCCCTGGAAGCTGAACGCTGGCTTATCGGTGCGATGGATACCCTGCAGGGTGCCATCGAACAGGGATTTGTGCGTCACGCGCAGGTTAGAAGGCATAGACGCTTCATCCACGGCGAAGCCGTGGTTCTGTGCCGTAATCATCACCGTGTTGTTGTCGATGTCTTTCACCGGGTGGTTACCACCGTGGTGACCGAACTTCATCTTAATGGTGTTCGCCCCACTCGCCAGCGCCAGCAGCTGATGGCCCAGGCAAATACCGAATACCGGAATATCGGTTTCGAGGAAGGACGTGATGGCATTGATAGCGTAATCGCACGGTGCCGGGTCGCCAGGTCCGTTAGAAAGGAAGATGCCATCCGGGTTCATCTTCAGAACCTCTTCAGCGGAAGTTTGCGCAGGTACCACCGTCAGGCGGCAGCCGCGGTCAACCAGCATGCGCAGGATATTGCGCTTGGCACCAAAATCATAGGCCACAACGTGGAATGGCAGCTCGCTCTCTGGCTTCGCTTCCGGCAGGTCGCCTTCCAGCGTCCAGCTCCCCTGCGTCCAGCTATAAGCTTCTGTAGTGGTCACTTCTTTCGCCAGATCCATGCCGTTCAGGCCAGGGAAGGCTTTCGCTTTTTCCAGCGCCAGCGCCGCATCGAGGTTATCCCCTGCAATGATGCAGCCGTTCTGTGCACCCTTCTCGCGCAGCAGACGCGTTAACTTACGGGTATCGATATCGGCAATCGCCACGATGTTATGGCGCTTCAGGTAAGAAGAGAGGTCTTCGGTGTTGCGGAAGTTGCTGGCAATCAGCGGCAGGTCGCGAATGACCAGACCTTGCGCATGAACCTGAGAGGACTCTTCATCAGCAGCATTAGTGCCAACATTGCCGATATGAGGATAAGTAAGAGTAACGATTTGGCGAGAATAGGAAGGATCAGTGAGGATTTCTTGATAACCGGTCATTGAAGTATTGAAAACGACTTCCCCAACCGCCGAACCCGTTGCCCCTATGGCCCGACCGATAAACTGGGTTCCGTCTTCCAGAACCAATAGCGCTGACTTAATCAAAACACCCTCCAGAGAATATTCACTCACTTTATTTGCATATTAATTCACAACCATGTCATAAATCAATGCAAATGTGTTGCCAGCGGATTTTTGGCAAACGGCGGCATTCTGGAGATTTGGTGGGTAAAAGTCAACTTAAAACGGAGATTTTAATTATCCTTTTGCAAGCCTGGCAGCCTGAAAAGATGTTAAGCGGCAAAAAGATCAGGTAAATCACTGCGGAAAACGCTTGCGTGACAAGTTTATTAGAATTGCCTGTGACGGGGCAATAAAAAGTGGACCAAATGGTCAAAATTTACATACTGGCAACACAAAATGGAGAGATAACATAAACTTTCTACGACAAAGCTCGAAATATATAATGAAATTTTAAAAATAAAAGGGCAATAAATTATTGCCCTATGCAATCAAACAATTACGACTGCAATAACCACATCACGATGGGTAATAACTCTTACAAATTGTTAAGATCGAGCACATCTCGCATATCAAAAAGACCGTTATCCTTGCCTTTTAGCCACAAAGCGGAGCGAACAGCGCCATTCGCGAATGTCATGCGGCTGGAGGCTTTATGCGTGATCTCAACACGTTCGCCGATATCGGCGAACATCGCGGTATGTTCACCGACGATGTCACCCGCACGAACGGTTGCGAAACCAATCGTCCCCGGGACACGTTCGCCGGTATGACCTTCACGGGTATAAACCGCGCAGTCTTTTAAATCTTTATCCAGTGCATGCGCAATCGCTTCGCCCATTGCCAGCGCCGTGCCGGAGGGTGCATCGACTTTATAGCGGTGGTGAGCTTCGACAATCTCAATGTCGGTATAATCGCCCATCACCTTCGCGGCCTTCTCCAGCAGCTTCAGCATGACGTTTACGCCCACGCTAAAGTTAGCGGCGAAGACAATCGCAATCTCGTTTGACGCATTCTGAATGGCTTGTTTACCGGCTTCATCAAACCCGGTGGTGCCAATGACCATTCCTTTGCCGTGCTGACGGCAAAATGCCAGATGGTTCAGAGTGCCTTCTGGCCGGGTGAAATCAATGAACACATCAAAAACATCTTTGACCGCTTCCAGGCTGCTCTGCACGGTCACACCTGTCTTGCCGGCACCAGCCAGTTCACCGGCATCGGTCCCAAGAAGCGATGAACCGTCACGCTCCAGTGCCGCGCCCAGGGCCACGCCATCCATCTGAAGTGCCGCCTGAATGAGCTGGCGACCCATACGTCCACCCGCGCCCGCAATGGCGACACGGATCTGTGCATCATGCATAGTTATTCTCTTACGTTAAAATGATGTAAACCGTTTTCAGATTAACCAGCCTTTGTCAGGGCTGCCAACTGAAAACACCGATAATTAGAATTTAACGTGAAACAGACTCAAATATCAGTAAAAGACATGATTTTGTCGTCACGATAAAGTTTCAGATAAAAAAAAGGCCAGCACAGGAGGTGCTGGCCTTTCATCAGAAGAAGGATTATTCAACTTCACGGGCGTCGATACGCAGTTCTTTCGGTACTTCGAAGACAATATTCTCTTCGCGTCCTTCCAGCGGTATCGCTTCTCCACCGCCCAGCTCCTGCAGACGAGCAATCACATTCTGCACCAGAATATCCGGTGCGGAAGCGCCCGCCGTCACGCCTACGCAGTTCGCATTCTTGACCCACGCTTCCTGAATGTCCGTCGCGTCGTCGATCAGAAACGCCGCTTTCCCCATCCGCTGAGCCAGTTCGGCCAGACGGTTGGAGTTAGAGGAATTTTTAGAACCCACCACCAGCACCACGTCCGCCTGTTCAGCCAGCGCACGCACCGCTTCCTGACGATTGGTGGTGGCGTAGCAGATATCATCTTTACGCGGCCCGACAATTTTCGGGAAACGCTGGCGCAAAGCGTCGATCACATCAGAGGTATCATCCACGGAAAGCGTGGTCTGCGTCATGAAGGACAGACGCGATTCGTTTTTCACGTTCAGCGTGAGCACATCTTCCGGCGACTCCACCAGGTACATGCCCCCTTCCGGGTTGCTGTACTGCCCCATGGTACCTTCGACCTCCGGATGACCGGCATGACCAATCAGGATCGACTCTTCACCACGACGACTGGCACGCGCCACTTCCATATGTACTTTCGTTACTAACGGGCAGGTGGCGTCAAACACGGTCAGATCGCGACTTTTCGCTTCGTTACGTACCGCCTGGGAGACGCCGTGTGCGGAGAATATCAGGATCGCACCGTCCGGCACTTCGCTGATCTGCTCAATGAAGATTGCACCGCGTTCACGGAGGCTGTCGACCACGTAACGGTTATGCACCACTTCGTGGCGCACATAAATCGGCGCGCCGTAAATCTCCAGCGCGTTTTCAACAATGCTGATAGCGCGGTCTACACCGGCGCAGAAGCCGCGCGGGTTAGCCAACAGGATCTGCATTTCAGGCCTCCAGTGCCGGATCAATCTCCAGCACTTCAATATCAAAATGGACGGTGCGCCCGGCAAGCGGATGGTTGAAATCTACGGTGATGGAGTCGCCGTTGATTTCGCGGATCACGCCAGGCATTTCGCTGCCATCCATAGCGGTAAAGAGCATAATCGCCCCGATTTCCGGCTCGCCCGCATCCATAAACTCACGACGCGAGAAGTACTGGATCAGATCCGGGCTTGGCACGCCAAACGCCGCATCCGGCTCCAGCGAAAACGCCTTGTTCTCGCCCTCTTTCAGACCCAGAAGTTGTTGCTCCAGACCTTCGGATAATGACGTGTCGCCAAGACGAAACAGGGCGGGTTTGCCGTTATTGCGGGTGGATTCAGCCGTTGAGCCATCATCCAGCTTCAGCGTGAAGTGCACGAGAACCGCGCTATTGCTTTGTACGGATTTAGACATGCAAATTGCTCGCTTGTTTTGGGTCACCTGTTGCCCGGTGGCGCTGCGCTTACCGGGCCTACGGGAGGCCACAAATTCTGTAGGCCGGGTAAGCGCAGCGCCACCCGGCATTTACAATTAAGCCTGCTCTTTCGCGGCGGGTTTCGGCAAGAAACCTTCCAGCACGATTAACGCCGCACCGATACAAATTGCGCTATCGGCGAGGTTAAAGGTCGCAAAGTGCCAGTCGCCGACGTAGAAGTCGATCATATCGACCACAAAGCCGTGCCACAGGCGATCAAACAGGTTGCCTAACGCGCCGCCAATGATCAGCGCGTAGGCGATGTTATTCAGCTTTTGCGTCGCTTTCGAACGGTACATCAGCACCGCCAGCACCACACAGATACCGATAGCAATACCCGCGAAGAACCAGCGCTGCCAGCCACCGCTGTCAGCAAGGAAACTAAACGCCGCGCCGTAGTTACGCGCATAGTGCAGGTTCAGCGACGGGAACAGCGGAACCGTATCCCCCAGAGCAAAGTTCTGGAGGATCAGGTATTTGCTGCCCAGATCGATAATCAGCACCACCACAACCAGCCACAGCCAGCGCAGTCCTGTTGAACAGAGAGTTTTACTCATCAGGCAAACTTACGTTTCTCGCCGTCACCGGCGACGTTGCTCACACAGCGTCCGCAGATGTCTGCGTGTTCCGCCACCTGGCCGACATCGGTGGTGTAATGCCAGCAACGCGGGCACTTCTCACCGTCGGCTTTGCTCAGCGCGACTTTCAGTCCTTTGAGCAGTTCGCTCTGCTGAGCATCAGCAGAAGCATCGGCATAATCCGCAACTTTCGCACCGGAGGTCAACAGGACAAATCGTAATTCATCACCCAGTGCAGTCAGTTTGGCTGCCAGCTCAGGTTCTGCATACAGGGTCACTGCCGCTTCCAGAGAGCCACCCACTTTCTTGTCAGCACGCGCCTGTTCGATGACCTTGTTCACTTCGCCACGCACTTTCAGCAGTTCGTCCCAGAACGCATCGTTCATTGCTTCAGTACTGGAGAGATCGAACAGACCTTCGTACCACTCACCGGTGAAGACATACTTCTCACGGTCACCAGGCAGGTAGCCCCAGATTTCATCCGCGGTGAAGGACATGATCGGTGCCATCCAGCGCACCAGCGCTTCTGCGATATGATACAGCGCAGTCTGGCAGCTACGACGCGCCACGCTGTCCGCTTTCGCGGTGTACTGGCGGTCTTTGATAATGTCGAGGTAGAACGAGCCCATCTCGATGGAGCAGAAGCGCATCAGACGCTGCACCACTTCGTGGAAATCGTAGGATTCGTAGGCGTTAACGATGTCTTCCTGCGCCGCTTTTGCGCAGCCAACAGCCCAGCGATCGAGCACCACCATCTCTTCCGGTTTCACCATGTCTTTTGCCGGATCAAAACCATTCAGGTTCGCCAGCAGGAAGCGCGCGGTGTTACGGATACGACGATAGCTGTCGGCGGCACGTTTCAGGATCTCATCAGACACCGCCATTTCGCCGGTGTAGTCGGTAGACGCCACCCACAGACGCAGAATGTCTGCACCCAGTTTGTTCATCACATCCTGCGGAGAAACGGTGTTACCGATGGACTTGGACATCTTACGGCCCTGACCATCCACGGTGAAACCGTGAGTCAGTACCTGGCGGTAAGGGGCCTTGCCTTTCATGGCGGTGGAGATCATCAGAGATGACATGAACCAGCCACGGTGTTGGTCAGAGCCTTCCAGATACATATCGGCAGCGTGACCGGCAAACTCAGGACGCACGTCAACCACGGAAGCGTGGGTGGAACCGGAGTCGAACCACACGTCCAGGGTATCAGGGACTTTTTCGTAGTTATCCGCGTCAGCGCCCAGAATGTCGCGGGCGTCGAGATCCCACCACGCCTGAATGCCGTCAACTTCGACGCGCTTCGCCACTTCTTCCATCAGTTCCAGGGTGTTCGGATGCAGTTCATGCGTCTCTTTATGCACGAACAGCGACATCGGCACGCCCCAGGTACGCTGACGGGAGATACACCAGTCAGGACGGTTAGCCACCATGGATTCGATACGCGCCTGGCCCCAGTCCGGGATCCACTGCACGCCTTTGATCTCTTTCAGGGACTGCTCGCGCAGGCCTTTCTGATCCATGCTGACGAACCACTGTGGGGTCGCACGGAAGATGATCGGCGTCTTGTGACGCCAGCAGCATGGGTAGCTGTGCTGCATTTTCTCAACGTGCAGCAGTGCGCCGCGCTCACGCAGCATCTCCACGATAATGTCGTTCGCTTTGAAGACGTTGATCCCGTCCAGTGACGGGTAAGTGCCAGGCAGGTAAGCACCATCCGGGCCAACCGGGTTCGCGATTTCCAGACCGTATTTCAGGCTGATGTTATAGTCGTCAGGACCGTGGCCACCTGCGGTGTGCACCGCACCGGTACCCGCTTCCAGCGTGACGTGGTCGCCCAGGATCGCCGGGACATCGAAGTCCAGGAACGGATGTTTAAAGCGCATCAGCTCCAGCGCGTCACCTTTTACGGTGCCCAGCACGGTGTAGTCGGTGATCTTCGCGCGTTTCAGCACGCTTTCAACCAAATCTTTCGCCAGGATCAGCGCCTGACCGTCAACCTGCACCAGCGCGTATTCAAACTCACCAGACAGGGAGATCGCACGGTTAGCAGGCAGCGTCCATGGGGTAGTAGTCCAGATAACCAGCGAGATCGGGCCGTTTACAGAGGTGACGCCAAATTTGGCTTTCACCGCGTCCTGATCAACCGCGTGGAACGCCACGTCGATAGACGGAGAGGTTTTGTCGTAATACTCAACTTCCGCTTCTGCCAGGGCAGAACGGCAGTCTACGCACCAGTGCACCGGCTTCGCACCTTTATGCAGGTGGCCATTGCCGATGATTTTACCCAGCGCACGGATGATGTTGGCTTCGGTTTTGAAGTCCATGGTCAGGTACGGGTGCGACCAGTCGCCCAGCACGCCCAGACGAATAAAGTCTGCGCGCTGACCGTCAACCTGCGTAGCCGCATATTCACGGCATTTCGCACGGAATTCCGCCGCGGTAAATTTCTCACCCGGCTTGCCAAATTCCTGCTCAACTTTCAGTTCGATTGGCAGGCCGTGGCAGTCCCAACCCGGAACGTAAGGTGAGTCATATCCCGCGAGTCCTTTGGACTTCACGATAATGTCTTTCAGAATCTTGTTTACAGAGTGACCAATATGAATGCTGCCATTCGCATATGGAGGGCCATCATGCAGAATGAAGGTCTTTTTGCCTTTTTTGGCTGCACGAATGATGCCGTACAGGTCATCATCGGTCCAACGCGCCAGCATTCCCGGTTCGCGCTTGGCGAGATCGCCGCGCATCGGGAACCCTGTTTCCGGCAAATTCAGGGTTGATTTATAGTCACTCATCAGATTCTCGGTTCCGTATTTATCACGTAGGCATTTAAGCCGGGTTCAAAGCCCAAAAAACTCGCGGGCCGTTAATTCATCTCGCGCGATTTGCGCCTTTAGTTCATCCAGCGAGGCAAATCGCTGCTCATTGCGTATTTTTTTACGCAGTATGACATCTATATGGCGACCGTAGAGGTCCATTACAACGTCCAGCAGATGCACTTCCAGCTGCTGCCGCACACCGGCGACCGTAGGACGTGTGCCAATGTTGGCGACGCCATAAAAAGGCTTGTCGCCCAGTCCAGCCACTTCTACCGCATATACCCCTTTAACCGGGGAGACCTGACGACGCAGCGGTATATTCGCCGTCGGGAAACCGATAGTGCGGCCCAGCGCATCGCCATGAACCACACGACCAGAAATGGTAAACGGATGCCCCAGCAGGTTTTCTGCGGTCTCCAGCTCATCATTCGCCAGTGCCTGGCGAACCGCTGTACTGCTGACGCGAACGCCGCCTTCGCAAAATGTCATCGCGCTGGTGACGTCAAAACCGTACTCCAGGCCAGCCTTCTGTAATAGCAAGAAATCGCCCTGACGACCAGCGCCAAAGCGGAAATCATCGCCCACGGCGAGAAACTGCACGCCAAGGCGCTTAACCAACAGGTCGCTGACGAAATTTTGTGCTGTCAGTGCGGCAAAGCGACGATCAAAACGGACACACAATACGTAGTCCACACCGGACTCTGCCAGATAGCGCAACTTCTCGCGCAGGCGAGTAAGGCGGGCGGGTGATTTCTCCCCTGCAAACAGCTCCAGCGGCTGCGGCTCGAAAATCATCACTACCACGGGCAGGCCACGGGCCTCCCCTTCTTTACGCAATCCCTGCAACAGCGCCTGATGCCCACGATGCACGCCGTCGAAATTACCAATGGTCAGCACGCACCCGTGTGGGGCTTTGCTGAGATTATGTATGCCGCGTATCAGCTTCATGTCTGGCTCAAAACAGTGAAAATCGCCAAAGTATACCTTGTAGAGCGGTTAAGGTTAACCGGCGATTGTTCGCGCAAAACAGAAAGCCGTAATGATTTCATCAGGCTGACCTTTCACAGCGAAAAAATCTGTCCGTGAACTGCGATTTTTATGCCGAAAAGCTGTATTCACACGAGACAAGCTGGTAGAATCCTGCGCCATCACTACGTAACGTAGCGTCGCTAATTAACGGCGCTTATTTGCACAAATCCATTGACAAAAGAAGGCAAAGAGGGCATATTCCTCGGCCTTTGAATTGTCCACATAGATCATATTTGGGAGTTGGACTTGGCTAATATCAAATCAGCTAAGAAACGTGCCGTTCAGTCTGAAAAGGCTCGTAAGCACAACGCAAGCCGTCGCTCTATGATGCGTACTTTCATCAAGAAAGTATACGCAGCAATCGAAGCTGGCGACAAAGCTGCAGCGCAGAACGCATTTAACGAAATGCAACCAATCGTGGATCGTCAGGCTGCTAAAGGTCTGATCCACAAAAACAAAGCAGCGCGTCATAAAGCAAACCTGACCGCGCAGATCAACAAACTGGCTTAATCGCCGCTTGTTGTTGCTTGTTTAAAGAACCCGCTTAACGCGGGTTTTTTTATGCCTTCAGTTTGCCGGTGGCGTAAACAGCGACGCGTAGTCGCGGTTACAGATACGCTGCACCGCCGGATGCTGAATCATCCTTTCGGCAAATATCGCGTGGTACTCCTCCATCACGTTATCCACCCTGCCAATTTCCGTAATCCTGTTATCCGAATAGAGATCGTGCATATAAAGCGTCGGCGCGACAAAGATAGCGTTGTGTGCTTCACCAAAGGCTTTCATCAGCGCAGCATCATCGAACTCACCGAGGATCTCTACGTTCAGCCCCTGAGAGTTAAACCAGTTCTGCAACTTACGCCCCAGCATGGAACGCCTTCCCGGCACCAGCAAACGGCGTTCTTCCAGGCAGGCAGGGAACGGTTTTTCCGGGGGCGGGTTGATGCACCAGAAGCTTACCCCACATTCGCCGATTTTGACCGAGAACAGCCCTTCCTGCTGCGTGGAGTCGATGGGGCAGTCCGAGATAATCATATCCAGCTTATGCTGGCTCAACTGCTCCAGCAGCATCTCATGGGTGGACTCAAAACAGCGCAGATGAATTTGTTCGTCTTCAACCACCGCCGCATCCAGCACGCCGCTCACCAGCCGTTTTGAGAGTGCATCCGCCACGCCCACATCAAACAGCAAATTAGACTCTTTGCGGTAGTTGACGATATCCAGCATCTCCTGGCTCAGGGTAAACATCTTGTCCGCATAGCGAAAGACCAGTTCGCCCAGTTCGCTTGGCTCTATCCCACGCCCTTTACGCTTGAACAGCTTGCCCTGCAGGCGTTCTTCCAGGGCCTTGATTTGCCCGGTGATCGTTTGTGGCGTCAGAAAAAGTGCTTCTGCCGCTCCCACAACCGAGCCTTGTTTGTAAACATGCCAGAAGTAGTAAAGATGGTTGTAATTCAAATGAGACATCGCGTCTGCTCTCCCTGAGTGTGTATCGGGAGAAGGATTACCTTCTCCCGGTTTTCCGTTATGCCTGGACGGCCTGTCCGGACAATTTCACCTTCAACAAGGTATAACCAATAACCGCGGCCAGCAGTGAACCGATAAGAATGCCGAGTTTTGCCCAGACAATCAGCTCAGGCGCGTTTGCGCCAAACGCCAGCGTCGAGATAAAGATCGACATGGTAAATCCAATCCCGCAGAGCACGCCGACCGCCATAATCTGACCAAATGTGGTGCCGTTCGGCAACGACGCCAGCTTAAGCTTCAGCGCCAGCCAGCAGAACAGGCTAATCCCCAGCGGTTTACCAATAAACAGCCCGGCAATAATGCCCAGCGGCAGGACAGACGTCAGACCGTCCAGCGTAACGCCTCCCAGGGAAACGCCTGCGTTGGCAAACGCAAACAGCGGCAGGATCATAAAGGCGACCCACGGATGCAGCACATGCTCCAGCTGTTTGGCCGGTGATTTACCCTCCTGCGGCTTAAGCGGTACGAAGAAACCGACGATGACCCCTGCCAGCGTGGCATGCACGCCGGATTTCAACACGGCCGTCCACAGCACCATCCCCACCAGGATATAAATACCGATGCGACGTACATTGAAAATGTTTAACAACGCCAGTACTGCAATCGCCGCTGCGGCCACGCTCAACGACAGAATTGACAGCTCGCTGGTGTAGAACAGCGCGATGATAACGATCGCCCCCAGGTCATCGATGATCGCCAGCGCCATCAGGAAGATTTTCAGTGCAACCGGAACACGGCTTCCAAGCAAGGCTAAAACGCCGAGCGCAAACGCGATATCCGTTGCGGCCGGGATCGCCCAGCCGTCACGTGCAACGGGATCCTGCCAGGCAAACGCAAGGAAGAGCAGCGCCGGAACGACCATCCCGCCAATGGCGGCGATCACCGGAAACGCTGCGCGCTGGCGGCTGGCCAACGAGCCCAGCACCAGCTCACGCTTCACCTCAAGTCCTACCAACAGGAAAAACACCGCCATCAATGCATCGTTGATCCACAGCAGCATGTTTTTGTTGATTTCCAGCGCGCCGACCTTCAGTTCGACGGGCGTTTCCAGAAACGCATGATAGAACTCACGTGTGATGCCCAGGTTAGCCAGCAACATCGCTGCCGCAGCGGCGATAATCAGGATCACGCCCCCTGACGCTTCACTGCTAAAAAAACGGTGTAATAATTTCACTTAAGCTCTCTCTTTAAGCAAGATACCTCGATAAAACCATAATACCAAGCCTAACAACTCGGCAAAAACAGATTAATATTGAGTATAAATTCAGTTTTACCGAACAATACCTTTAAAAAAGAAAAAAGCCCGGAATCGCTTCCGGGCTTTGTCAGGATGAAGAGTGGCTAACGGATCAGCGAGTCAAATCATCGAAGAATTTTTTGACGCCATCGAAGAAGCTTTTGGAACGTGGACTGTTTTTCTCACCCGTCGGGCCGCCAAAGCTTTCCTGCAACTCTTTCAGCAACTGTTTCTGCTTGTCGTTCAGGCCAACCGGCGTTTCAACCACCACGCGGCACAGCAGATCGCCCTGCGCCCCACCACGAACGGATTTCACGCCTTTACCGCGCATGCGGAACAGCTTACCGGTCTGGGTTTCGCCTGGAATTTTCAGATTCACGCGACCATCAAGTGTAGGCACTTCAATTTCGCCACCGAGCGCCGCCATGGCAAAGTTGATCGGTACTTCACAGTAGAGGTTGTTGCCTTCACGCTCAAAGATAGCGTGCTGTTTCACCTGCACCTGAACGTACAGATCGCCTGCTGGTGCGCCATGCTCACCTGCTTCGCCTTCGCCTGCCAGACGGATGCGGTCACCCGTATCCACGCCAGCCGGGATTTTAACGGACAGGGTTTTGGTTTTCTCAACGCGACCGTGGCCGTGGCATTTGGTGCAAGGATCTTTAATCAGCGTCCCGCGACCATGACAGTGCGGACACGCCTGCTGTACGGCGAAGAAGCCCTGACGCATCTGCACCTGACCGGAACCGTGACAGGTTGGACAGGTTTGTGGCTGCGTGCCCGCTTTCGCGCCGCTGCCATGGCAAACGTCACACTCTTCCAGCGTCGGGATACGGATCTCTTTGGTGACACCGCGAACGGCCTCTTCCAGCGTCAACTCCATGTTGTAGCGCAGATCGGCACCACGCGCTGCGCGCTGACGACCGCGACCACCACCAAAGATATCGCCGAACACATCGCCAAAGATATCGCTGAAATCAGCGCCGCCGCCAAAGCCGCCGCCACCGAATCCACCACCACCCATGCCGCCCTGTTCAAAGGCTGCGTGACCATACTGGTCATAGGCCGCACGTTTTTGTGCATCGGTCAGGACTTCGTAGGCTTCTTTGATCTCTTTAAATTTAGCTTCAGCCTCTTTGTCACCCTGGTTGCGATCCGGGTGGAATTTCATGGCCAGGCGCTTATACGCCTTTTTGATTTCACGCTCTTCCGCAGTTTTCGGAACGCCTAAAATCTCGTAATAGTCTTGCTTTGCCATTGGTTTTTTTAAGCCCCTTAACATGCGAGCACGGGCGTGGAGAGTTCTCCTACGCCCGTGCCGATTAATTACCCTGCATCAGGGCGATTATTTTTTGTCTTTAACTTCTTCGAACTCAGCGTCGACAACGTCGTCGTCTTTCGCATTGTTCGCCGAAGCGTCAGCGCCTGCCTGCTGCTGGGCATGCTGCTGCTGAGCGATTTCCATCAGCTTCTGAGAAGCCTGTGCCAGCTCCTGCATCTTCGCTTCGATATCCGCTTTGTCTTCGCCTTTCAGAGACGTTTCCAGCGCGCTCAGTGCAGCTTCGATAGCAGTTTTGTCTTCCGCTGGCAGTTTATCGCCTGCTTCTTCAACCTGCTTACGGGTGCTGTGCAGCAGATGGTCGCCCTGGTTACGGGTCTGAACCAGCTCTTCGAACTTACGGTCAGATTCTGCGTTGGCTTCTGCTTCGCGAACCATTTTCTGGATCTCTTCTTCGTTCAGACCGGAAGAGGCCTTGATGGTGATCTTCTGCTCTTTACCGCTGTTTTTGTCTTTCGCGGAAACGTGCAGAATACCGTCAGCATCGATATCGAAGGTCACTTCGATCTGCGGCATGCCGCGTGGTGCCGGGTTGATACCATCCAGGTTGAACTGACCCAGAGATTTGTTATCAGATGCACGCTTACGCTCACCCTGCAGCACATGGATGGTTACCGCAGACTGGTTGTCTTCAGCAGTAGAGAACACCTGGCTGTGCTTGGTCGGGATGGTGGTGTTTTTGCTGATCAGCGCCGTCATCACGCCACCCATGGTCTCGATACCCAGAGAGAGCGGGGTTACGTCCAGCAGCAGAACGTCTTTAACATCACCGGTCAACACGCCGCCCTGAACCGCAGCACCAATTGCCACTGCTTCGTCCGGGTTAACGTCTTTACGTGGTTCTTTACCAAAGAATTCAGCCACTTTCTTCTGAACCATTGGCATACGAGTCTGGCCACCAACGAGGATAACGTCGTTGATATCAGACACGGACAGGCCAGCATCCTGCAGTGCAACTTTCAGTGGCTCGATAGAACGGTTCACCAGGTCTTCTACCAGGCTTTCCAGTTTCGCACGGGTCACTTTGATGTTCATGTGTTTAGGACCGGTCGCATCTGCAGTGATGTACGGCAGGTTAACATCGGTCTGCTGAGCGGAAGAGAGTTCGATCTTCGCTTTCTCAGCGGCTTCTTTCAGGCGCTGCATGGCCAGCGGGTCGTTACGCAGGTCAATGCCCTGATCTTTCTTAAACTCGTCAACGAGGTAGTTGATCAGACGCGTATCGAAGTCTTCACCACCCAGGTGCGTATCACCGTTGGTTGCCAGAACTTCAAAGGTTTTTTCGCCGTCAACTTCGTCGATTTCGATAATAGAGATATCGAAGGTACCACCACCGAGGTCGTAAACCGCGATAGTACGGTTGCCAACTTCTTTATCCAGACCGTAAGCCAGAGCAGCAGCGGTTGGTTCGTTGATGATACGTTTTACTTCCAGACCTGCGATACGGCCAGCATCTTTGGTTGCCTGACGCTGAGCATCGTTGAAGTATGCAGGAACGGTGATAACAGCTTCAGTTACCGGCTCACCCAGGTAATCTTCTGCGGTTTTCTTCATTTTTTTCAGCACTTCAGCAGAGATCTGAGGTGGTGCTGTTTTGGTGCCTTTCACATCAAGCCATGCATCGCCGTTATCAGCTGCGATGATTTTGTAAGGCATGATAGAAACGTCACGCTGAACTTCTTCGTCCTGGAAGCGGCGGCCGATCAGGCGTTTAATCGCAAACAGGGTGTTTTGCGGGTTTGTCACTGCCTGACGTTTAGCCGGCTGACCAACCAGAGTTTCACCATCCTGGGTATAGGCAATGATAGAAGGCGTGGTGCGATCGCCCTCGGCGTTCTCCAGCACGCGTGCAGTAGTGCCATCCATAATCGCTACACAAGAGTTGGTAGTACCCAGGTCGATACCAATAATTTTACCCATCTAAACGTCTCCACTAAAAATTCAGTCAACATGTGGTTGTGTACCTGTAATAAGGGCAAAACGTGCTTTTTCAACTGCCCAGATTTGATTTTTTTCAGGTCCACACACTGCGGTTGCTTACAAGATGGGGTCACCAGCGCATCCATCAAGGGGGAAGGATAAAAAAAATTTTAATTTCACCCTGATGAGATCATAGACGGCATCGTTTGCGCCCATTATGATGCCGCGCCCCGTCAGGGAGAACTGTCGCGGGTTTAACCATTTCACCATATCAATGATGATTTTTTTTGAGGACTTATGGGCAACACTAAGTTGGCTAATCCGGCTCCGCTGGGCCTGATGGGTTTTGGCATGACCACCATCCTGCTGAACCTGCATAACATCGGGATGTTCCCGTTGGATGGCATTATCCTGGCGATGGGCATTTTTTACGGCGGTATCGCGCAAATCTTCGCGGGCCTGCTGGAATATAAGAAAGGCAACACCTTCGGCTTAACCGCCTTTACCTCTTACGGTTCTTTCTGGCTGACCCTGGTCGCCATTCTGCTGATGCCTAAAATGGGTCTGGCTGATGCGGCAAACGCCCATTTCCTGGGCGTGTATCTGGGCCTCTGGGGCGTCTTCACCCTGTTCATGTTCTTCGGCACCCTTAAGGGCAACCGCGTACTGCAGTTCGTCTTCCTGAGCCTGACCGTGTTGTTCGCCCTGCTGGCGATTGGTCACCTGGTCGATAATGAAGGCATCGTTCACGTAGCAGGCTGGATTGGCCTGGTTTGCGGCGCAAGCGCAATCTACCTGGCAATGGGCGAAGTGCTGAACGAGCAGTTTGACCGCACCATTCTACCGATTGGTGAAAAACACTGATCCCTCTGTCGTGCCTGCCTCGCGGGCACGACTTCTCCCCGATTGACGTAGCCAAATTCCCAATACCAGCCCCATCAGCGACAACGCCAGCACGTACCAGGCAGGTGCCATCGGTGACACGCCCATCAACACCGTAACCGCAATCGGCGTCAGTCCACCGAAGATGGCATACGAAACGTTGTAGGAGAATGAGATCCCGGTGAAGCGTACCTCTGGCGGGAATGCGCGTACCATCACGTAAGGCACAGCCCCCACCACACCGACGCACAGCCCTACCACGCCGTACAGAAGGTACAATTGTTCAGGATGACTGCCTGCAAGATGGTAAAACGCCCAGCTTGAGCCCGCCAGTAACAGACTGCCGACGATAAAGGTGACGCTGGCGCCGAACCGATCTGCAGCCAGCCCGGCGGCCAGACAGCCGAAGCAGAGCATAATGGTGGCGATACTGTTTGCCTGTAAGGTCACCGCCGGGGCGAAGCCGTACTGCTTTTGCAGCCAGACCGGCGACATCAAAATCACCACCACAATGCCCGCCGAGAGCAGCCAGGTAAGCAGCATCGACACCACCACCGCTTTTTTATGACGCACCACGACAGCTTTTACCGGCAACTCCTGCGCCAGCGCTTTGCGCTGCTGCATTTCGAGGAAAATCGGTGTCTCCTGCAGCCAACGGCGCAGGTACATGGCCACCAGACCAAACGCCCCGCCCAGCAGGAACGGTAGACGCCAGCCCCAGTCATGCACGGCCTGTTGTGTCATGCTGGTATTCACAATTGTTGCGACGACGGAACCGAGCAAAATCCCCACCGTTAACCCTGCGGTTAAGGTTCCGCAGGCGATACCAATACGGCGCGCCGGAACATGCTCCGCGACAAACACCCACGCCCCCGGCACCTCACCGCCGATAGCCGCCCCCTGAAGAATACGCATCAGCAGCAACAATAACGGGGCGAGAATGCCCATTGAGGCGTAGGTTGGCAGCAGACCAATCGCCAGCGTCGGCACAGCCATCAGCAGGATACTGAGGGTAAACATCTTCTTACGCCCGACCAGATCGCCAAAGTGCGCCATCACAATCCCACCAAGAGGGCGCGCCAGATACCCGGCAGCAAAAATACCGAAGGTTTGCACCTGACGCAGCCATTCCGGGATATCCGCCGGGAAGAACAACTCCCCCACCACGGCGGCGAAGAAGACAAAGATGATGAAGTCGTAAAACTCCAGCGCGCCGCCCAGGGCCGCGAGCGTGAGGGTTTTGTAGTCCTGTCGATTCAGAGGTCGGGTGTTATGTGACATAGCGAACCATTGAGCGTGTGTTGTGGATTTATTTTTACAGCTAACGTAAAGAAAAAATTACTATACCGTAAAACGTTTAGCACACCATCGCCGCTTCAGCTAATGTCACATTTTTATTATTTTCAGGAGATTGTTTCGCGGCGTGCGCTTTTAGGACGAAATGCTGCTACGACTTTGTCATCGGTTTCCACGTACGGCCCGTCAAGCAGCTGTATACAATACGGTACACTTGCAAAGATCCCGTGGACGATCACGCTGCCATCATCCGCTTTTAGCCCTTCGAGCGTCTCTTTAATCGACTTAGGTTGCCCTGGCAGATTCAGGATTAGCGCCTGCTTGCGAATGACCCCTACCTGACGGGAGAGGATCGCCGTTGGAACAAAGTGCAGGCTGATCTGGCGCATCTGTTCACCGAAGCCCGGCATTTCGCGGTCAGCTATAGCAAGCGTAGCATCTGGCGTCACATCACGACGTGCAGGACCGGTTCCGCCGGTCGTCAGCACCAGGTGGCAGCTCATCTCATCCACCAGCTCACACAACGTCTGCTCGATGATCGGCTGTTCATCCGGGATCAGGCGGGTCTGGATTTCAAACGGGGTGGTCAGCGCGCTGCCCAACCACTCTTCAAGAGCAGGGATGCCTTTATCCTGATAGACACCGCTTGAGGCGCGGTCAGAAATCGACACTAAGCCGATGCGTAAGGTATTCATATCCATTCCATTCAATAAGTACTGATTAAAGGGAATGATACACGCAGAGGGGAAATTCAGACAGAGTACGAAAGAAGTCGCGTGACCGGGAGCCCGGTCACGCAGAATGATTACAGCAGATCGCCGATCATTTTTTCCAGTTTTTCCTGGTCGATAGCAAACTTACGGATACCGTCTGCCAGTTTGTCTACCGCCATTGGATCCTGGTTGTGCTGCCACAGGAACTCGGATTCGGTGATACGCTCTGGACGCGCTTTCACTTCACCGGTGTAAGACAGTTTACGCTCGATGGTACCTTCGCTTTCAGCCAGCTCTTTCAGCAGCGCTGGTGCGATGGTCAGGCGGTCACAGCCAGCCAGCTCGATGATTTCACCCACGTTACGGAAGCTTGCGCCCATAACAACGGTTTCATAGCCGTGCTGTTTGTAGTATTCGTAGATTTCAGTCACGGAAACCACGCCCGGATCTTCAGATGCAGCGTACTCTTTCTTGTCGGTATTGGCTTTGTACCAGTCCAGAATACGGCCCACGAACGGAGAAATCAGGTATACGCCCGCTTCCGCACATGCACGCGCCTGCGCGAAGGAGAACAGCAGCGTCAGGTTACAGTTGATACCGTCTTTTTCCAGCTGTTCAGCCGCGCGAATACCCTGCCAGGTAGAAGCCAGTTTGATCAGGATACGGTCGTTGCTGATACCCGCATCGTTATACATTTTGATCAGACGTTTTGCTTTCGCGATAGACGCTTCGGTGTCGTAGGAGAGACGCGCATCCACTTCGGTAGAGATACGGCCA
This sequence comes from Enterobacter sp. 22466, assembly GCF_052044775.1. Lineage (NCBI taxonomy): Bacteria > Pseudomonadati > Pseudomonadota > Gammaproteobacteria > Enterobacterales > Enterobacteriaceae > Enterobacter > Enterobacter sp. 22466. Next base: position 199,613 of record NZ_JBQENX010000003.1, read on the forward strand.
GGAACCAGTTTAAGGATCTCCAGACCGATGTTCACTGCCAGTTTATCAGTGGCATCCACAACCTGCTGCGCGCGGTCGTTGCTCTGTGCTTTCGCCCAGGTCACAGCGTCGTCAATCAGTTTGCGATACTCAGGGATCTGTGCGGCGTTAAGGATCAGAGAAGGGTTAGTTGTGGCATCCTGCGGCTGGTACAGCTTCATTGCCGCGATATCTCCGGTGTCAGCTACGACAGTGGTGAACTGACGAAGGGAGGTCAATTTATCCGTCATGATAGTGTTTCTCTTTTAACGTGCCCTGGATAATTCACGCTACCGACAGCATGTCTGCAGCGGAAAAATGACAGGTTTACTTGTTAGGGGGATGTAACCGGTCTGCCCTGATGATAACACGACGGAGGGGTAGCGCAACCGCAGACAGTGCGCTTCACCATTGTATGATAAACTCGAAATATTAACAGGCAGCTAAGTAACAGCACGCTCAATATGTGGTAGCGCTTACATAATTGCCCTGGCATCAACAAGAGGGACGTTAATGCCTGATTTCTTTTTCTTTATTAACGAAGTTCTCTGGGGTTCGATCATGATTTACCTGCTTCTCGGAGCAGGTATTTGGTTTACGCTTCGCAGCGGTTTTATCCAGTTTCGTTATATCCGCAAATTTGGCAGAAGTCTGAAAAACAGCGTCACACCGCAACCGGGTGGATTAACGTCGTTCCAGGCACTGTGTACCAGCCTCGCGGCACGTCTTGGCAGCGGTAATCTGGCGGGGGTCGCGCTGGCTATCAGCGCCGGCGGACCGGGCGCGGTTTTCTGGATGTGGATTACGGCAATTATCGGCATGGCAACGTCGTTTGCCGAATGTTCTCTCGCTCAGCTCTACAAAGAAAAAGACAACAACGGCCAGTTTCGCGGCGGCCCGGCCTGGTACATGGCTCGAGGCTTAGGGATGCGCTGGATGGGCGTGCTGTTCTCGCTATTCTTGCTTGTCGCCTATGGTCTGATTTTCAACACCGTTCAGGCAAATTCTGTCGCCCATGCCCTCCGCTATGCCTTTGCCTGTCCGGAATGGTTAACCGGCGCGGTGTTAGCCCTCTGCATACTGCTGACTATCTCTACCGGACTCAAGGGCACTGCCCGTCTGATGCAATGGCTGGTTCCCGTCATGGCGCTGCTCTGGGTTGCGGCCAGCCTGCTGGTCGCTGCGCTGCATATCGACCAGGTGCCGGATGTGATTGCGACCATCTTCAGAAGCGCCTTTGGCTGGCGTGAAGCTGCTTCGGGCGCGCTGGGCTATACCTTTAGCCAGGCGCTGATGGCGGGTTTTCAGCGCGGCATGTTCTCTAATGAAGCCGGAATGGGATCTACGCCAAATGCCGCCGCGGCGGCCGCGTCGTGGCCTCCTCACCCGGCCGCGCAAGGGATTGTGCAGATGATTGGCGTCTTTACGGACACGATTATTATCTGTTCCGCCAGCGCCATGATCCTGCTGCTGGCCGGCCCGGTACCGCACTCATCGGAAGCCGCCGGGATACAGCTTCTTCAACAGGCGCTGATGAACCTTACCGGTGGCTGGGGGGCCGGATTTGTCTCGCTCATTCTGATGCTGTTCGCCTATAGCTCGATGGTCGTCAATTACCTTTACGCCGAAAACAACCTCATTTTCCTGAAGTTCAACTCCCGTCCTGTGCGCAACCTGCTACGTCTGGGGATGATATTAATGGTAATAGCGGGTTCTTTGCTCAGCATGCCGCTGGTCTGGCAGCTGGCGGACGTGATTATGGCGTTGATGGCCATCACTAACCTGACGGCGATTTTGCTGCTCTCTCCTGTTGTAAACCTTATCGCCGGAGATTATCTACGCCAGCGCAAACTGGGTATCCCCCCCGTCTTTGATGCCGCGCGCTATCCCGAAATCAAGTCGCAGATTGCGCCCGGCGCCTGGGATGATTTGCCACGGCAATAACAGCTATCGATCAATTCAGGGCGATTTTTTGCTAAAGTCGCTCTAAATTTCCTGCAAGGACTGGATATGCTGATTCTGATTTCACCTGCAAAAACGCTCGACTACCAGAGCCCGCTCGCGACTGAGCGTTATACCCAGCCTGAACTGCTGGACTACTCACAACAGCTGATTCACGAGGCACGTAAGCTCTCCGCGCCGCAAATCGCCTCATTGATGAGCATCAGTGATAAGCTCGCCGATCTGAATGCGACCCGCTTCCACGAGTGGCATCCTGACTTCACCCCTGCAAATGCCCGCCAGGCGCTTCTGGCCTTCAAAGGTGACGTCTATACCGGTCTGCAGGCTGAAGAGTTCAGCGAAGCCGATTTCGATTTTGCCCAGCAACATCTGCGTATGCTCTCGGGTCTCTACGGCGTGCTGCGCCCGCTGGATCTGATGCAGCCCTATCGTCTGGAGATGGGCATCCGCCTGGAAAACGCCAAAGGCAAAGATCTGTACCATTTCTGGGGCGACATTATCACCGATAAGCTGAACGCAGCCCTGCACGCGCAGGGTGATAACGTGGTGATTAACCTTGCCTCCGATGAATACTTTAAGTCGGTGAAGCCGAAGAAGCTGGATGCACAGATTATTAAACCGGTCTTCCTCGATGAGAAAAACGGCAAGTTTAAGGTCATCAGCTTCTATGCCAAAAAAGCGCGTGGCCTGATGAGCCGCTACATCATTCAAAACCGTCTGACGAAGCCTGAGCAGCTGACCGGATTCAACAGCGAGGGGTATTTCTTTGACGAGGACGCGTCGGGGAAAGGGGAACTGGTGTTTAAGCGTCACGAACAGTAAAAAAACAACCCCGCCTTCTGGCGGGGTTTGTATTAGTGATGCTTCCAGTCCGGGCCTGGTCGGTGATCGTCGTGGCGGTGATCATGGCGATCGTCACGATCGCGATGCTCATCATGCGGACGCCAGTGGTTATCACGCCAGTCATAATGCGCCTTCCACCAGTCATGGTCGCGCCAGCGGCCGCCGTCCCAGTAATGACCGTTATTATCTCGATCGCCAATCTGCAGTTTGACCGCCGGAACCAGAGTAATTTCGGATGCCTGTACCGCCATGGGAGCGACCAGCATCAGTGAAAGCGCAATCAGCGCAGGTTTCAGTTTAGACATCGGTGACTCCTTATGATTCTTGCCCAACATGGGCCGATGTAAGGAGATTACGTGAGGGGAACCGGGGATGTTATTCTCTGCAATCCTAAACGCTAAGTGACCGCATTTATTGGGAATTTCTGCTTTTTCCCTGCTATTTTCCTCCTTAATTTCTTCACAAAAAAGCCGGGTGGCGCTTCGCTTACCCGGCCTACGATTGAGATCGTTGTAGGCCCGGTAAGCGCAGCGCCACCGGGCAAAAAATCACGCTCGGGTCATCATCAGCTTACGCAGCGCGGCAAAATCCGCCGGCAGCTCATGAGAGAGCAGCGGCAGGTCAGCGCGATCCGCCAGCTCTTTCGGCAGCGGCAGTGTTTCACCCAGAATCTCTTCCACGCTCTCTTTGAATTTTGCCGGATGCGCCGTCCCCAGGAACAGGCCATACTCACCGGGATTCAGCTGGTCGCGCAGCGCACGATAAGCAATCGCCGCATGCGGTTCAGAGGTATACCCCACCGCCTTCAGCTCACGCATGGTGCTTCTGGTGGTTTCATCCGTGACCGCCGCATAGCCCAGATCGCCCAGACGCCAGACCTTACGACGGAACAGCTCTTCCACACGCGGCCAGTTGTTTGGCTGTGACACATCCATCGCGTTAGAGAGCGTCGCCTGGGTCGCGTTCGGCGCCCATTTACCGTCTTTCAGGAAGCGTGGCACGGTGTCGTTGGCGTTGGTCGCCGCAATAAAGCGTTTCACCGGCAGGCCGAGTGATTTCGCCAGCAGGCCCGCGGTCAGGTCACCAAAGTTTCCGCTCGGTACTGAAACCACCAGCTGATTGCGCGCCTCTTGCGGCAGTTTGGCAACCGCTTCGAAGTAGTAGCAAATCTGCGCCAACAGACGGCTGATGTTAATGGAGTTGGCAGAGTTGAGCCCCAGCGCAACCTTCAGCTCTTCATCATCGAAAGCCTGCTTAACCAGCGCCTGACAAGCATCAAAGTCGCCATCTACTGCTACGGTTTCAATGTTGCCGCCGAGAGTACAGAACAGTTTTTCCTGGAGCGGGCTGATCTTGCCTTTCGGATAGAGGATCACCACACGGATGTTCTTCAGACCGTAGAAGGCATGCGCCACGGCGGCACCTGTATCCCCGGAGGTGGCGGTCAGAATGGTCACCGGTTTGTCACCGCTGATGTGCGTCAGCATCTGCGCCATAAAGCGGCCGCCGAAGTCTTTAAACGCCAGCGTTGGGCCATGGAACAACTCCAGACAACCCACATCCGGCTCAACCTGCTGAACCGGTGCCGGGAAGGCAAACGCCGCACGCACGCGCTCTTCCAGCAGCTCCTGCGGGATTTCGTCGCCGATAAACGCAGACAAAATTTTCGTGCTGCGGGTAACAAAGTCCTGCTTCAGCAGCTCATCAATGTCGGTCAGCTGGAATTCCGGCAGATCGTGAGGGAAGAACAGCCCCTGATTTTTGCCCAGTCCCTGAGTCACCGCCTGCGCGAAGCTGACCTGCTCGTTATGATCTTTCAGATTGTAGAGTTTCATTCGTTATCCCAGTACTCGTGCGCCAGCCGTGTCCAGACGGCAAATATGAACAAAGCCTTCCTGATTTTGCAGGTAGTGTTTAGAGAGCCAGTCCGCCACGCGCTGCGCGGTGTCTGGCTTATCGCACAGGGCGAACAGCGTCGGGCCGGAGCCGGAGATGCCGCACGCCTGCGCGCCGATATCAAGCGATGCCTGTCGCGCCTCATTGAAGCCAGGCAGCAGCTTCGTACGATACGGTTCGGCAATCACATCTTTCATCAGTTTCGCCGCCAGCTGTGGCTGACGGGTATAGCAGGCGTGAATAAAGCCTGCCAGGTGACGCCCGTGGGCAATACAGTCCTGACGGCGATACTGCGCAGGCAGGATCGCACGCGCTTCCGCGGTGGAGACCTTAATGCCCGGATAGGCCAGCACCCACAGCCACTCATCAAACCCTGGCACCTGCTGGCTGATGATGCCATTTTCTTCGATCATCAACTGCATACCGCCGAGGAAACACGGCGCGACGTTGTCGTAGTGGATGCTGCCGGAGATACGGCCTTCCAGCTCGCCCATTAACCCCAGCAGACGGCTATTGTTCAGAGGTTTGCCGCAGTGCTCATTCATCGCCACCAGCGCGGCCACCACAGAGCAGGCGCTTGACCCCAGACCGGAGCCAATCGGCATACTTTTTTCCAGCGTCATGGCGACCGGCACGTTTTTCCCGATCTCCTGACAGAATCGCTCCCAGCACTGATAGACGATATTCTCGCGCGGTTCGGACGGCAGCTTGCTGGCAAAACGTCCCACGTTATTCAGGCTGAAGCTTTCTGCCGCTTCCACCGTGACCGTATCGCCCAATAGTGAACCGTCCACCGGCGTCACCGCCGCACCCAGCACATCAAACCCGACGCTCATATTGGCGCTGGAAGCCGGGGCATAAACTTTGACCATGTTAAACTCCTAACTTCCATGACAGGGTACGCAGCAGATCGGCAAACACACCCGCCGCCGTAACATCGTTCCCTGCGCCATAGCCGCGAAGCACCAGCGGCAATGGCTGATAATAGTGGCTGTAAAACGCCAGGGCGTTTTCGCCGTTTTTGACTTTGTACAGCGGATCGTTGCCATCGACTTCGGCAATCTTCACCCGGCACACGCCATCTTCTTCAATGTTGCCAACATAACGCAATACCTTACCTTCATCACGGGCTTTCGCCACGCGTGCGGCAAAAGCGTCATCCAGCTGCGGTAAATTATCCATAAAGGCGCTGACGTCACCGCTGCTGTCAAATTCAGCCGGCAGCACGGGTTCAATCACGATATCGGAAAGCTCCAGTTCACGGCCCGTTTCACGGGCCAGAATAAGCAGTTTGCGCGCCACGTCCATCCCGGAGAGATCGTCACGCGGATCCGGCTCGGTGTAGCCCAACTCACGCGCGGCGCGGGTTGCTTCTGAGAGGCTCATCCCTTCATCCAGCTTACCGAAGATAAAGGACAGCGAGCCGGAGAGAATGCCGGAGAAACGTTGCAGTTCATCACCCGCGTTCAGCAGGTTCTGCAGGTTCTCGATAACCGGCAGGCCCGCCCCCACGTTAGTGTCGTACAGGAACTTGCGGCGCGATTTGCTCGCCGCCAGACGCAGCTGGTGATAGTAATCCATCGACGAGGTGTTGGCCTTTTTATTCGGCGTGACCACGTGGAATCCTTCGCGCAGGAAGTCCGCGTACTGATCGGCAACCGCCTGGTTCGACGTACAATCGACAATCACCGGGTTCAGCAGGTGATACTCTTTCACCAGACGGATCAGACGCCCAAGGTTGAACGGCTCTTTTGCCTCGTTCAACTCGGCCTGCCAGTTTTCCAGGTTCAGCCCGTGAACGTTGGTCAACAGCGCTTTTGAGTTGGCGATCCCGCAGACGCGCAGATCGATATGCTTCTTCTTCAGCCACTCCTGCTGACGCTTCACCTGCTCCAGCAGCGCACCGCCCACGCCGCCCACGCCAATCAGGAACAGTTCAATCACCTGATCGGTATTGAACAGCATCTGATGAACCACGCGTACGCCGGTTGTCGCATCATCATTATCAACCACCACCGAAATAGAACGCTCGGATGAGCCCTGCGCAATCGCCACGATGTTGATATTGGCGCGCGCCAGCGCAGCAAAGAATTTAGCGGAGATGCCGCGCAGCGTGCGCATGCCGTCACCGACGACTGAGATAACCGCCAGGCGCTCCTGAATGAACAGCGGCTCCAGCAGTCCCTCTTTCAGCTCCAGATAGAACTCTTCCTCCAGCGCGCGACGGGCGCGCAGGCAATCCGCCTGCGGCACGCAGAAGCTGATGCTGTATTCGGATGAGGATTGGGTGATCAGCACCACAGAGATCCCGTTACGGGACATCGCGGCAAACACGCGCGCTGCCATGCCGACCATCCCTTTCATACCCGGCCCGGAGACGCTGAACATTGCCATATTGTTCAGGTTGGAGATGCCTTTCACCGGCAGGCCATCTTCATCGGTACTGGCGCCAATCAGCGTGCCAGGCGCTTGCGGGTTACCGGTATTTTTAATCAGGCAGGGGATCTGGAACTGGGCAATCGGGGAGATGGTACGAGGGTGAAGCACTTTCGCGCCGAAGTAGGAAAGCTCCATCGCCTCCTGGTAAGACATCGACTTCAGCAACCTGGCGTCCGGTACCTGGCGCGGGTCGCAGGTGTATACGCCGTCAACGTCAGTCCAGATCTCGCAACAGTCCGCGCGTAAACAGGCGGCCAGCACGGCAGCAGAATAGTCGGAGCCGTTACGGCCCAGCACCACCAGCTCCCCCTTCTCATTACCGGCGGTGAAGCCCGCCATCAGGATCATATGGTCAGACGGTATTTTGCTCGCGGCGATACGGCGGGTTGATTCGGCAATATCAACGGTGGATTCGAGGTAGTGGCCCACCGCCAGCAGTTTTTCAACCGGATCAATCACCGTGACGTGATGGCCGCGCGCTTCCAGCAGGCCCGCCATGATGGCGATAGAGAGTTTCTCACCGCGGCAAATCAACGCCGCGTTGATGCTGTCCGGGCACTGACCCAGCAGGCTGATGCCGTGCAGGACATGTTTAATCTGGGCAAATTCTTGTTCTACGAAGGCTTTCAGCTGTACGAGCGGGAAGCCTGGCTGTGCCTCCGCCAGCCCCTGCAGCAGCTCGGCGAAGATACGCTCGGCGTCGCTAATGTTCGGGAGTGCATCCTGACCACCAATGGTCTTTTCAATCATCGCCACCAGGTGGTTGGTGATTTTTGCCGGCGCAGAGAGTACGGTCGCGACCTGTCCCTGTCTGGCGTTGCTCTCCAGGATATCGGCAACACGCAGAAAGCGTTCTGCATTTGCCACTGATGTACCGCCGAACTTCAACACTCGCATGGTTCTACCTCGTTTCCTTTAGCCGAAAAAAAAGCCCGCACTGTTCAGGTGCGGGCTTTTTTCTGTTTTTCCTGTACGCGTCAGCCCGCATCGTTACCTGTGGTAATGATGATGGTTGTGGTAATGGTGGTGATGCTGATGCGTTTCATGGATGTTGTGTACTCTGTCATTATTATCTGTCTGTGCTGTATTCTTTTAGGGTTAAAGGATCGGGCACCTTAAGTCAATGAATTTTTAATTTGATCACAATTCGGGACGTTCTTACGTCCCGCTGCGTGCAGATTTATTTTCATCCGATTCCGCCAGAGGCAACCCTCAATGTCAGAGGCTTACGCCATAGTAAAAACTTATGGCAGCATTTTACTCGGCTAATTTTTTTTCGATATCGTGCAGCAAACGGTGCAGCATTGCAGTGTCCCGTTGCTCAAGACGGCCAAGACGCTGCTGCAACCAGTCTGCCATTTTTTGGTCGTCAGCCACGCCGAGTTGCGCCAGCAGATGCTCAACGCGCGTGCGCAGCGCGGCCAGCTGGTTTTCATCTGTCCCCGCCGCTTGCGGTTGGGGAATTTGTATTAGGGATGCTAATTGATAGCAATAAACCATCACCGCCTGACCTAAATTCAGCGACGGATAATCCGCCACCATCGGCGCCCCGGTCAGCACGTCCGCGAGTTCCAGTTCGTCGTTTGTTAATCCTGAATCTTCCCGCCCAAATACCAGCGCGGCTTTTTCCAGCCACTGACTTTTCTCGCTCAGCATCGGTACCAGTTCTGCTGGCGTGGCGTAATAGTGGAACTTCGCCCGACTGCGCGCCGTGGTCGCAACGGTAAATGAGATATCGTGCAAGGCATCGGCGAGCGTAGCGTAAGTGGTTATATTATCAAGAATATCACCCGAACCATGCGCCACCCAGCGCGCCGTAGGTTCCAGATGCGCAACGCTGCCCACAATACGCAAATCGGTGAACCCCATGGTCTTCATGGCACGCGCCGCAGCGCCTATATTTTCTGCTCTGGCTGGCGCGACCAGTACAATCGACAGATGCATTTATGCTCTCTTTTTAATCAGTTAGCGGGGATAAATGTGATGCACTTCAACATATTACGCAGCGCGAATTTACAATATTGCAACACAAATCACCGAAATAGCGTTTCATAACAAATTAAAGACGCTAAACTATTTTGTGACTGAACAATCAGTTAGTATGTTAACAGAACCCTATTATCCTTATGTTTTATAATGATAATGACTGTATGAATACCGTTTCTGGGTTGGATTCGTATTGTTTATCAATCAATGTCCGCAACTAGTTGGTTTATTGAAAAATTGTGACAAAGGCTAGCATTTAGCTATGATGATTTCATCAAACTGTTAACGTGCTACAATTGAACTTGATATATGTCAACGAAGCGTAGTTTTATTGGGTGTCAGGTGTCACTTAGCCTGTTATGTTGCTGTTAAAATGGTTAGGATGACAGCCGTTTTTGACACTGTCGGGTCCAAAGGGAAAGTACCCACGACCAAGCTAATGATGTTGTTGACGTTGATGGAAAGTGCATCAAGAACGCAATTACGTACTTTAGTCACGTTAGCCCGGTCATGTTAATTTGCGACATGCATCAGGCAGGTCAGGGACTTTTGTACTTCCTGTTTCGATTTAGTTGGCAATTTAGGTAGCAAACATGCAGACCCCGCACATTCTTATCGTTGAAGACGAGTTGGTAACACGCAACACGTTAAAGAGCATTTTCGAAGCAGAAGGCTACGATGTCTTTGAAGCGACCGATGGCGCAGAGATGCATCAGATCCTTTCTGAAAATGATATCAACCTGGTCATTATGGATATCAACCTGCCAGGTAAAAACGGCCTTCTTCTGGCGCGTGAACTGCGTGAACAGGCGAACGTCGCATTAATGTTCCTGACAGGCCGTGATAACGAAGTTGATAAGATTCTTGGCCTGGAAATCGGTGCGGATGACTACATCACCAAACCGTTTAACCCTCGCGAGTTAACCATTCGTGCACGCAACCTGCTGTCCCGCACCATGAACCTGGGCACCGTCAGCGAAGAGCGTCGTAGCGTAGACAGCTACAAATTTAACGGCTGGGAACTTGATATCAATAGCCGTTCACTGATCAGCCCGAACGGTGAGCAGTATAAACTGCCGCGCAGTGAATTCCGCGCCATGCTGCACTTCTGTGAAAACCCGGGCAAAATTCAGTCCCGTGCAGAACTGCTGAAGAAAATGACCGGCCGTGAGCTGAAGCCACACGACCGTACTGTAGACGTGACCATCCGTCGTATTCGTAAACATTTCGAATCTACACCAGATACGCCGGAAATCATCGCCACGATCCACGGCGAAGGCTATCGCTTCTGCGGTGACCTGCAGGAGTGATCCCGCAGTGAGCACCATAAAAAAACGGCGCTTTCGCGCCGTTTTTTTATTCCCGCCATGGCATGATTGGCACCGCGCTTATCGCGTTTTTCGGTGAGCCTTCCACCACTTTGTCGGAGTAGGCAAGGTAGGCCAGGGTGTTACGTTTAGCATCGTAAAAACGCACCACCTGCAGCTTTTTGAAGACCAGAGAAGTCCGTTTCTGGAATACCACATCCCCCTGCGCTTTGCCGTTTTTGATTTTCTCGCTCAATTCAACCGGGCCCACCTGCTGACAGGAGATGGCCGCATCGGATGTATCCTCGGCCAGTCCCAGCCCGCCTTTGATTCCCCCGGTTTTCGCCCGGCTAACGTAGCAGGTGACGTTTTTCACATCCGGATCGTCAAACGCTTCCACCACAATTTTGTGGTCAGGGCCAAACATCTTAAAGACGGTATCGACAGAACCAATCTGTTCTGCCTGCGCCGCGCGGCCAACCATCAGCAGTAAGGCAGTTAAGAGCAAAGTCTTATATTTCATATTGTTACCATTTCTTAATATTACGTTGAGCGATTATTCAACACGTTAGACAAAAATGTAGCAAGATCACAGGATTAGAATATATTCCCCCAAAACGCAGGACAAAAAGCATTAATGAGCAAAAAAAACACTGAATGCTAAAACATCAAAAAATGCTATTATCCGCTAACCTGTTATCAGGCACCTGCTGTTTTAAGGATGAGGATAGTATATGGATCAGGCTGGAATTATTCGCGACCTGCTCACCTGGCTGGAAGGTCATCTCGACCAGCCTTTGTCACTGGATAATGTGGCGGCAAAAGCAGGCTATTCCAAGTGGCATCTGCAAAGGATGTTCAAGGATGTCACCGGTCATGCTATCGGTGCCTATATTCGCGCACGTCGTTTATCAAAATCTGCCGTGGCATTGCGCCTGACCGCGCGGCCTATTCTCGATATTGCCCTGCAGTATCGTTTCGATTCACAACAAACGTTCACCCGAGCCTTTAAAAAACAGTTCTCGTTGACGCCAGCGCTCTATCGACGTTCACCGGACTGGAGCTCATACGGTATGCGCCCGCCGCTGCGCCTGGGCGAGTTCGCCATGCCGAAGTACGAAATCATTACCCTGCCGGAAACCCATTTGATCGGTACGACACAGAGTTACACCTGTTCTCTGGAGCAGATTTCCGAGTTCCGCCATCAAATGCGCGTTCAGTTCTGGCGCGACTTCCTGAGCCATGCGCCGGCGATCCCGCCTATCCTGTATGGTCTCAACGAAACGCATCCAAGCCAGGAAAAAGACGACGAGCAGGAGGTGTTCTACACCACCGCGTTAACGCCGGAGATGGCCAATGGCTATATTCAGGGCTCTAAACCGGTCGTGCTGGAAGGCGGAGAGTACGTGATGTTCTCCTATGAAGGGCTGGGAACGGGCGTACAGGAATTTATCCTGACCGTTTACGGAACATGCATGCCTATGCTGAACCTGAATCGCCGTAAAGGTCAGGATATTGAGCGCTACTACCCGGCAAGCGATGCAAAACCGGAAGAAGGCCCCATTAATCTGCGGATGGAATTCTTAATTCCGATACGTCGTTAGCGCTGCAGTTCATCCAGTGCAGGGGCATCAAGATGCGAAATGTCCCCTGCCATCTCCACGACCCACCCCGACGCCAGCCACGCACTTTCCTGATAATCAATACGGGAAATAGAGCAGTTGCGCAGGCGCAAGCGGCGTTCAGCATAGGCCGGTAACCCCAGAATGGTGCTCACCAGACAGCCCAGCGCAATTCCGTGACTCACCAGCAGTGGACGGCTTCCGGCGGGCAGCTTCAGGCACTCTGCCAGCGCAGCATGCATACGCACGCTCAACTCCTGCATCGATTCACCCTCAGGAATACGGCCATCTTCGGTACCGTTGACCAGCGTGCGACGCCAGCCCTCTTCCGTTTCCGTCAGCGTATCGATATGGCGTTTTTCGAGCACCCCCATATCCAGTTCGCGCAGGCGTGGTTCAAGCATCACATCACAACCACAGGCATCAGCAATTATGCGCGCCGTCTGCTGCGTGCGACCTAAATCGCTGGTGATGACATGGGTAATGCCCAGCGTTCTGGCACGTTCTGCCACCTGCCACGCTTGCTGCACACCCTTTTCAGTGAGAGGACTGTCGGACTGGCCTTGAATACGTCGCTCGGCGTTCCACTGCGTTTCACCGTGGCGAACAAGGTATACCTGTAACATGCTTTTTTTCCGTTATACTGCGATGAGTTTTTTTTTAATCGAGCTTAATTATGCACCATGTTGTCTCTGCTACCACCAATCCTGCCAAAATTCAGGCAATTCTAAGGGCCTTTGAAGAGATTTTCGGCGAAGGATCCTGCCATATTGATGCCATCGGCGTCGAGAGTGGCGTTCCTGAACAGCCGTTTGGCAGCGAAGAAACGCGCGCTGGCGCACGAAATCGCGTGCTCAATGCGAAAGCTGCCGTACCCGATGCCGACTTCTGGGTCGCCATTGAAGCGGGAATTGACGAAGGCGCGACGTTTAGCTGGGTGGTTATCGAAAGCCGCGAACAGCGTGGTGAAGCACGCTCGGCCACCCTGCCGCTGCCGGAGATCATTCTGGAAAAGGTCCGCGCAGGTGAGGCGCTCGGGCCGGTGATGTCACAATACACCGGCATTGATGAGATTGGTCGCAAAGAAGGGGCGATTGGCGTCTTTACCGCTGGCGCACTTACGCGTTCAAGCGTGTACCATCAGGCAGTGATCCTGGCGTTAAGCCCGTTTCATAACGCCATTTATCGTTGAACGTGTAGGCCGGATAAGGCGCAGCCGTCATCCGGCGTTTTTCAGCAATACCGCTTCCAGCCACTGACGCAGCTCAACTGGCGCAGACTTCAGGCTGTTTGAACCGCGGGTGATCGTCGCGATACCCGCGCCCAGCTCGTTTTTGAGCTCACGCTGGCTCATCTCACCGCGCAGTAACTCTTCGATGATTCGCACGCGCGTTCCCAGCGCCTCACGTTCGTCTGGCGTCAGCATCAGTTGCAGCAGGGGTAAATGCAGATCCTGGTCGTAAGACTGGCGAAGCAACTCCACAAAACGAAGCCACTCCTGATGACGTTGTTCGGCCAGTGCCGAGGAATACGGGGAATGCTGGGTCATGTTATGCTGCCTCTTGTACTCATTAACGAGTACAGCATAACACAACCCATCCCGATCAGTAACGTCTCTGCCACTCCGCGTCGCTCATCAGGCTATCTTTCTGCCCCATGAAGTAGCGGTAGTAAGCATCATACGCAAGCACGTTCTTCACGTAGCCTCGCGTTTCTGAGAACGGAATGCTCTCGACAAACGCCACGGCGTCGATGCGTCCGGCACTGTTACCCAGCCAGGTACGCACGCGCCCTGGGCCCGCGTTATACGCCGCAGAGGCGAAAATGCGGTTGTTACCAAACTGCTGATAGACGTACTGCAGATAGCTGGTACCAATGTTGATGTTGGTATCCGGATCCAGCAGCTGTGATGGACTGCTGTATCCCGGGATATTAAACATCTTCACCGTATGCGTCGCCGTGCCCGGCATAATCTGCATCAGGCCGCTGGCCCCTACCGGGGAACGGACTTTCGGGTTCCAGGCGCTCTCCTGACGGGCAATCGCCATGGCATAACTTTGCGGAATATCTTTGCCGCTGGTGTAGCGATCGAACAGATCTTTGTAGGCCAGCGGGAAACGTTCTTCGAGATGATCCCACAGCTTGCCAGCGATCGTCGCCTGAACGCTCAGATCCCACCAGTGGTTATCAAAGGCGTAGCGCGCAAGCTGGGCTTTTTCATCCGTCGTGCGGCTGGTCACCAGATTCGCCCACTCGCTACGGGCGGTATTGTCCATATTCCAGTACATCAACTCGCGCACGCGCGCCATTTCTGGCCCCTGGGTCAACGCCGGGCTGGCGTTCGCCGGTGCTTTATCAATGCGGAAGGTGTATTCCTCACCCAGACGCTGCGCGGCCGCCATCGGGTAGAAGCCACGCTGCTGCATCAGCGCGTGGAGGATCTCTTTGGCTTCATCATCGCGTCCCCGCTCCATCAGCAGGTCCGCCTGCCAGTAGCGCCATTCGTCTTTCTCTTTGGCCTCCATCGGCAGACGCGCCAGCCAGGTATTGAGGCCTTTTCGATCGCCGGTCCCCAACGCCATGCGCACGCGGCGTTCCACCAGCGACGTGGAGCTGGAGCGCATAATGGCATCGTCCCGCCAGCGGGCCTGTTCGTCGGTCACGTCCGAGCCCATCAGTCGCCACGCCACGATGTCGCGCAGTTCCTGGGTTTGCTCTTCATTGAGCTGCTGGGCCTGCACCAGCTGCGGGATCATCAGCCGCGCGTTTTCAACATCGTCACGCGCCACGCTGGCAAAGGCCACCGCCGCCATCTGACGGGTAAAATCGGTCGCTCCCGTGCTGCGGGCAAAGGTCAGAACGCTGTTGGGATCGTTTGCCAGCGACATCACGGCGGTGGAAATGGTCTGGTAATCCGACGGCATTTGCCCCGCCAGGGCGGTCACCAGACGCGTGTTCCCGGCTTTCATCGCCAGACGAATTCGCTCAAGGTAAGCCAGCGGATCCTGTTTACCGGAAGCACGCCAGGTGCCAAAGAGCGAATCACAGGCGTTCGGCTGGCTTTTCCCGGTCAGCCACAGATCTTTTGCCCCGGCCCAGGCCTCCTCCTGCTGACCGGTGACCCATTTCGCATAGTAATAATTACACTGGGCTTCCGTGGTGTTCGGCTTGTCAGGGCTAAAAGCCAGCAGCCCGCGCCAGTCTTCACGACGCGCCAGCTCATTTACAAAACGAGACTGCAGGTTCCGGGCGGGCGGCAGGGTCGGGTTCGCCTGAATGAAGTTATTCACGGTGACCGTGGGTTGATTCATGAGATCGTCAGTAATCTGGCGATACTCCAGATAGGGATAGAGAGGATAGTCCTTCAGCGTCGGCATCAACGCCTGCACGGTATCCATCTGTTTGTTGTCCCACGCCTGTTTAATCTGGGCGTAGCGGTTACGTTGTTCATCCAGTGAATCGGCATGCACTGCCTGGCTTACCGCCATTACGCATACGCTGGCCGCCAGCAGACGCCAGACCACCCGTTTGGCTTTTTCCACAAGCTCTTCCTCATTGTTTTTTCGTCAATTGCAGCGTCTTGCCACGTCAAAGTCTCATTAACTTATGCTAACCAGGCATCCCGGAACGCGCCACGTTACGGACACTTTTTTACCTTTCCTGCGCGTTTTAACACTCCCGACGTTCCTGGCTGGGATTAGGGCGGGAAAAAGGCTACACTTCGAGGCTGAAATTCCTTTTCATCACGATAAAAGAGGCGAAGTCCAACGTGGCTCAATTCGTTTATACCATGCATCGTGTCGGCAAAGTGGTACCGCCGAAACGTCATATTCTTAAAAATATCTCGCTGAGCTTCTTCCCGGGCGCAAAAATCGGTGTTCTGGGCCTCAACGGTGCCGGTAAGTCCACCCTGCTGCGCATCATGGCCGGCATCGATACAGACATCGAAGGTGAAGCCCGTCCGCAGCCTGGCATCAAAATTGGCTACCTGCCGCAGGAACCTCAGCTGAACCCTGAACACACCGTTCGTGAATCTGTTGAAGAAGCGGTATCCGAAGTGGTTAACGCGCTGAAAGGTCTGGATGAAGTGTATGCCAAATACGCCGAGCCAGATGCGGACTTCGATAAACTGGCCGCTCAGCAAGGCAAATTTGAAGAGATTATCCAGGCGCACGACGGTCACAACCTGAACGTGCAGCTGGAGCGCGCCGCTGACGCCCTGCGTCTGCCGGACTGGGATGCGAAAATCGCCAACCTCTCCGGTGGTGAGCGTCGCCGCGTGGCGCTATGCCGTCTGCTGCTGGAAAAGCCAGACATGCTGCTGCTCGACGAACCGACTAACCACCTGGATGCAGAGTCCGTGGCGTGGCTGGAACGCTTCCTGCACGACTTCGAAGGCACCGTAGTGGCGATCACCCACGACCGTTACTTCCTCGACAACGTGGCGGGCTGGATCCTGGAGCTGGACCGCGGTGAGGGTATTCCATGGGAAGGCAACTACTCTTCCTGGCTGGAGCAGAAAGATCAGCGTCTGGCGCAGGAAGCCTCTGCTGAAGCAGCACGCCGTAAGTCTATTGAGAAAGAGCTGGAGTGGGTACGTCAGGGCACGAAAGGCCGTCAGTCGAAGGGCAAAGCCCGTCTGGCACGCTTTGAAGAGCTGAACAACACCGAATACCAGAAACGTAACGAAACCAACGAACTGTTTATTCCACCTGGCGCGCGTCTGGGGGATAAAGTGGTCGAAGTCAGCAACCTGCGTAAATCTTACGGTGACCGCGTGCTGATCGACGACCTCTCCTTCTCCGTACCGAAGGGTGCCATCGTCGGTATCATCGGTCCGAACGGCGCGGGTAAATCCACCCTGTTCCGTATGATGTCTGGTCAGGAGCAGCCTGACAGCGGCTCTATTACCCTGGGTGAAACGGTGAAGCTGGCGTCCGTTGACCAGTTCCGTGACGCAATGGATAACAGCAAAACCGTGTGGGAAGAAGTCTCCGGCGGTCTGGATATCATGCGTATCGGTAACACCGAAATGCCAAGCCGCGCCTATGTTGGTCGCTTTAACTTCAAAGGCACCGATCAGGGTAAACGCGTCGGCGAGTTGTCCGGTGGTGAGCGTGGTCGTCTGCATCTGGCGAAACTGCTGCAGGTTGGCGGTAACGTTCTGCTGCTCGATGAACCAACAAACGACCTCGACATCGAAACCCTGCGCGCGCTGGAAAACGCCCTGCTGGAGTTCCCGGGCTGCGCGATGGTTATCTCGCACGACCGTTGGTTCCTTGACCGTATCGCCACCCACATTCTGGATTACCAGGATGAAGGGAAAGTGGAGTTCTTCGAAGGTAACTTCACCGAATACGAAGAGTACAAGAAACGCACGCTGGGCGCCGATGCGCTGGAGCCGAAGCGTATTAAGTACAAGCGTATCGCGAAATAAAAGTAAAACGGCAACTTCGGTTGCCGTTTTTTATGTTTGTTCCCTCTCCCCGTGGGAAAGGGTCAGGGTGAGGGCATCAGGCCGCACATAATCACCCGCCCACGTAAAACCGCTTAACCTCATCAAACTGCATCGCAAAGTCGATATAGCTCATCAGCGCGGGCGAGTTAAGCTTACGGCTCGGATAGGCCAGCCACAGGTCGTTTCCTTCGACGTTCCACGCCGGCAGTACCTGCACCAGTGCCCCTTTTTCGATCTTATCTTCCAGTAGAAATGCGGGCAGCAAAGTGATCCCCGCGCCAGCAACCGCGCACTCACGGGCATACACCAGATTATCCGTCATATGTGCGTTATCCGGCAGATAGCGGTAATCCTCGCTCTCGCTTTGCAGCAGCCATTCAGACCAGGCCTTATGGGTTATACAGCGGTGCTCCACCAGCTGGCGGGGATGGTTCAGTGGCTCCCGGCGCGCCAGATAATCTGGCGAAGCCAGCATAAAGCGCGGGCAGTGACCAATCATGCGCCCTATCAGCGAGGAGTCTTGCGGTTTACCGGTACGCAGCGCGACGTCAAAGCCAGACTCCAGCAGATCGAGCACGTCGTCAGAAATCGAGACATCCAGCGAAACGTCAGGATAGCGGAGCTGAAACTCGGCATTCAGGTGTGCCAGTAATGTCGCGCCAATCCCTGCCGGGCAGGTGATGCGAAGCCGTCCGCTGGGGTTTTCTCGCAGTCGCTGAATGGCATATTCCGCCCTTTCGCTGGCCGCCAGCATCTCGCGACAATGCACCAGATAGTGCTCCCCCGCAAAGGTCAGATTCAGCCTGCGCGTGGTGCGATTTAGCAGGCGGATCCCCACCTGCTGCTCAAGCTGGCTAATCCGCTGGCTAACGCTGGATTTCGGCAAGTCAGCCTTCTGCGCTGCGGCAGTAAAGCTCCCCATCTCGGCCACCAGCGCAAACAGCGCCATATCCTGAAGCTGTTTAAACATGATTGTTCATCCTGTACGAACACTTCGTTCTTGATTGTCCATCTTATCACGCGCATGGCCACTTAATAGACTAGTCTCAACAAAACGCATTCCATTGAGGAGTTCACCATGTCAGTTAAAGCCATTGCCGTTAACCCAGAAAATCCCGCTGCTTTCATTGAAATTTCCCAACCCATGCCGCAGCCTGGCGAGCACGATCTGTTGGTGGAAGTGAAGGCCGTCTCAATTAACCCGGTTGATACCAAAGTCCACGCGAGTATTGCTAAAAATGGCCTCAAGGATCCGCGCATTCTCGGCTGGGATGCCAGCGGGATCGTCAAAGCGGTGGGGACAAACGTCACCGGCTTCAAACAGGGCGATCAGGTGTGGTACGCGGGCGACATTACCCGTCCGGGCAGTAATGCCACGCACCAGCTGATTGATGCACGCATTGTCGGACACAAACCGACAAGCCTTGGCTGGGATGCCGCCGCCGCATTGCCGCTGACCGCGCTCACCGCCTGGGAAGGGTTGTTTGAGCGCCTGAACATTCAGGATGCCGGATCGGACAAAACGCTGCTGATCATCGGCGGTGCCGGCGGCGTAGGCTCCCTGGCGATCCCGTTTGCAAAACACAACAGCAAAGTCAGAGTGATCGCCACCGCATCGCGGGAAGATTCTGCCCGGTGGTGTCGCGATCGCGGCGCGGATCTGGTGGTGAATTATCGCGATCTGCAAGGTGAACTGGCCAAAGAGGGCATCACCTTTGTGGATTACATTTTCATCCTCAATGATACCGATGGCCACTGGGATGCGGCCAGCGAACTGATTGCACCGCAGGGGCATATCTGCTCCATCGTCGAAAATGCGCATCCGCTGAACCAGGACAAGCTGAAATCCAAATCCGCCGCCCTGCACTGGGAATTTATGTACACCCGCAGCATGTACCAGACTGCCGATATGGCGCGTCAGGGTGAGATCTTAAACGAGGTGGCGAAGCTGGTGGATAACGGCGTGGTGGAAAGCTCGCTCAGCGAAACGCTGCACGGGCTGAGCGTGGAAAGCATTACCGAGGCGCACCGCAAAGTGCTGGA
Source organism: Enterobacter sp. 22466 (assembly GCF_052044775.1). Classification (NCBI taxonomy): domain Bacteria; kingdom Pseudomonadati; phylum Pseudomonadota; class Gammaproteobacteria; order Enterobacterales; family Enterobacteriaceae; genus Enterobacter; species Enterobacter sp. 22466. The sequence continues at coordinate 219,187 of NZ_JBQENX010000003.1, forward strand.
CGGGCATATGCGCGGGAAAGTGGTGGTTGCGTTCTGATTGGCCTGATTTCCTCACCCCGGCCCTCTCCCAAAGGGAGAGGGTTAGGGTGAGGGGCAAGCCTGCGAATTTACCCCTGCTCCCCCATCATCTCCTTCACCAGCTCGACGCAGCGCAGGAAACGGGTGTCGTAATCTGACGCTTCAACGTGGACAAACTCCACGTTGTTCTCGTGAAGCATCTCCACCAGCATCGTCTGGAACTCTTTTCTGTCCACAGAGCTGCCAAGACTGCGCATCCCATCGGCTACCCACGGGGTGTTGTTTTCCAGCAGGATCACCAGGTCGAAGCGATATTCATCGATCAGCGCCTGTACGAACGGGTGTTCGCGCCCTTCATACTTCTTACAGAAGGCTTGTGTGGTGACAAAATCGGTGTCGATGAAGGCCACTTTGTTGGCATATTTCACAGCGAAATCAATGTACTGCGCATGACCGAGCGCGATTTTATCGTAATCAGAATACTGAAGCGCCATCTCGTCTCCCCCCAGATGGGAAAAGACATAATCACGTCCGTATTCCCACGCGCTGGTAGTATTGAAGATGTTCGCCAGCTTATTGACCAGCGTCGATTTCCCGCTGGATTCGCCACCCAGAATCGCAACTGTGCGCACAAAGAACGGCTTCACTTCGGTCGGGATGTAATCCCAGTAGCGGAACGGGTTTTCGCGGATCTGCGCCCCGCTGATGTTCATAAACGTACGCTTCGGATCGATCAGCACGGTTTCAATGCCCAGATGCTCGCGGAACTGCGGCGCGTCGGACTCTTCAGAGGTGTAGATCCAGTTGGGCGCAATGCCCTTCTCTTCCATAAACGCTTTAATGCCGTTGCTCCACACGTCCCAGCCGTGTGGATACGGCTCCATGCCCTCTTCATTAAAGGCATGAATACGAATATTTTTCTGATATTTGAAGGTCTGAAGCAGCCAGCGCAGGCGGTCCGGCACCGTCGGCTGCTGCGACATGGCGCTGTCTTCAAACAGCTGGCGGTCACGGGTTTCGTCGTACCCCATGATGATGTGCAGCTCGTCGACCTGGCTACAGGCACGCTGGATCAGGTAGATATGGCCGGTATGCAGCGGATAAAACTTACCAAACACCACGCCGATATTCTTTTGCATACGCGGGAATTCAAGCCCCAGAAAGCGATGTAACGCTTCCAGCTTTTGCGCGCTGGGGCTTTTGATTTTGGCGTTCAGCAACTGGCTAAGATAGCCCTTCGTCATGCCGCTGGCGTCAGCCACCTGCTGTAGCGTGCAGCCTTTCTGACGGATTGCGGTCTTGATGTAGTCAAATGATGACATAAATTACGGTGCCTCCTGCAAAATCGAATACGTAATTATAAGTCGTCAAAGACATTTAACGCATCTGCGAGTTTTTTAACGCCAAATACCTGCATCCCTTCGGGGATCTTCTTTGGCACGTTGGCCGCCGGTACAATCGCCCGGCGGAAACCATGTTTCGCCGCCTCGGAGATGCGCTCGTGGCCGCTCGGCACCGGGCGGATCTCCCCGGCCAGCCCCACTTCGCCGAAGACCACCAGATCCTGCGGCAGCGGCCTGTCGCGAAGACTGGAAACCATCGCCAGCAGCAGCGCCAGATCGGCACTGGTCTCTGAAACTTTCACGCCCCCCACCACGTTGACGAAGACGTCCTGATCCGCCATCTGCAGGCCGCCATGACGGTGCAGCACCGCCAGGAGGATTGCCAGGCGGTTCTGTTCCAGACCGACCGCCACGCGCCGCGGGTTGCCCATCATGGAGTGATCCACCAGCGCCTGAATTTCGACGAGTAGCGGACGCGTTCCCTCCCACAGCACCATCACCGAACTGCCGGAGGTGACTTCATCCCCCCGGCTCAGGAAGATGGCCGACGGGTTGCTGACTTCGCGCAGCCCCTGCTCGGTCATGGCAAATACGCCCAGTTCATTCACCGCACCAAAGCGGTTTTTGTGGCTGCGCAGGGTACGGAAGCGGGAGTCTGCGTCGCCGTCGAGCATGACGGAGCAGTCGATACAGTGCTCAAGCACTTTTGGCCCCGCCAGCGAGCCGTCTTTGGTAACGTGGCCGACCATCACGATCGCCACGCCGCGGGTTTTGGCAAAGCGCGTCAGATACGCGGCGGTCTCGCGCACCTGCGCCACGCTGCCCGGCGAGGACTGGATATCCGCCATGTGCATCACCTGGATGGAGTCGATCACCATCAGCTTCGGCTGCTCTTCTTCGGCAATCATGCAGATCTGCTCAATGCTGGTTTCTGACAGCATATTCAGATTGCCGGTAGGCAGCCCCAGACGGTGCGCGCGCATTGCCACCTGCTGCAGGGACTCTTCGCCGGTGACGTACAGGGTTTTCATCTGTTCCGCGAGCTTGCAAAGCGTTTGCAGCAGCAGGGTCGATTTACCCGCCCCCGGGTTACCACCGATCAGGATCGCACTGCCCGGTACCACGCCGCCGCCAAGCACGCGGTCAAACTCTTTGAAGCCGGTGGAGAAGCGCGGCAACGCTTCCAGACTGATGTCTGACAGTTTTTGGACTTTTGCCACACCGGCATTACCCGCATAGCCGCTCAGGCGTTCATTGCGGGCCACGCTCGGCGAAGCCGCCACACCACGCACTTCGGTGATGGTGTTCCAGGCATGACAGGCGCTGCATTGCCCCTGCCAGCGCGGATAATCCGCACCACATTCATTACAGACAAATGCGCGTTTTGGGGCTTTAGCCACGGTTTACCTCGTTATTTCAGTGCGGCCTGCGCGCCGGGTGGCGCTAACGCTTGCCCGGCCTGGAATCGCATACCGTTATTTCTGATTCAGGCTGCCGGAGAGGATGCAGAACACCCCCATCAGGTCAGCGTGACGGATAGTGACTTCCGTCTTTTCATTCACTTTTGGCTTGGCATGGTAGGCAATGCCGAGGCCGGCAACTTTGATCATCGGCAGATCGTTTGCGCCATCGCCGATGGCAACGGTCTGGGCAACCGGGATTTCATATTTCTCTGCCAGGCGGCTCAGCGTATTGGCTTTGTACTGCGCATCCACGATATCGCCGATCACCTGCCCGGTCAGCTTACCGTCCATGATCTCCAGCTCGTTGGCCACCACGGTGGTCAGATGCAATTTTTCCCGCAGGTAATCCGCGAAGAAGGTGAAGCCACCGGAGGCGATCGCCACTTTCCAGCCCAGCGACTGGAGCTTGAGCACCAGCTGCGTCAGCCCGGGCATCAGGGGCAGCTCATCACGAACCTGACGCAGAATGTGGGCATCAGCCCCTTTCAGGGTCGCAACACGCTGTCTCAGGCTGGCAGTGAAATCCAGCTCGCCGCGCATCGCGCGCTCGGTCACTTCTGCCACCAGCTCGCCGCTGCCCGCCAGTTTGGCGATCTCGTCGATACACTCAATCTGGATGGCGGTAGAGTCCATATCCATCACCAGCAGACCCGGCGTTTTCAGATGGGGGATTTTACCCAGCGGGGCAACGTCCAGCCCGGCATCATGCGCCAGACGCGTCGCGCGCTGCGTCAGGGAACCGGCCAGGCGAATCACCTGATAATCTTCCACACACCAGGCGGCGACAATCACCATCGCCGCCCCCAGTTTCGTTTGATACTGGGTAAGGCGTTGCTTATCCAGGCCGCGTCCGTACAGCAGCCAGCCGCTACGGCCAGCATGGTAATCCAGAGGCATCACCTCATCGCCACTTAAAGAGAGCGGCAATCCTGGCCATAAAGAGACATCCGTTGGCAGGTCGCACCAGGTAATGTTCGGCATTGAAGCTCCTGTAATTTCGTTCGCGCCGGAAGGTTCCAGAGGGAAAATAACGCATGAGGCTACCCTGTAACCATCACTTCTGGCAACATTAAGCCGTAAATTTTCAGCAGGTGGAATATGGCTCGCGCAAAATTGAAATTCCGGCTTCATCGCGCCGTGATCGTCCTTTTCTGTCTCGCACTGTTAGTGGTGCTGATGCAAGGGGCGTCATGGTTTAGCCAGAATCACCAACGGCAACGGAATCCGCAGTTTGAGGAGCTGGCCCGCACGCTGGCGCGTCAGGTTACGCTTAACGTCGCGCCCGCAATGCGCACCGAAACGCCGGATGACAAACGCATCAGCCAGGTTTTGCGCCAGTTAACCGAGAACAGCCGTATCCTGGATGCCGGTGTCTACGATGAAAAAGGCGATCTGATTGCCCGCGCTGGCGAGCATGTCGACGTGCGCGACAGGCTGGCGCTGGACGGTAAAAAAGCCGGGGGCTACTTTAACCAGCAGATCGTCGAACCCATTCAGGGAAAAAATGGTCCGCTAGGCTATCTGCGCCTGACGCTCGATACCCACACCCTGCCCACAGAGGCCAAACAGGTGGATAACACCACCAATATACTTCGTCTGATGCTCCTGCTCTCCCTCGCCATCGGCGTGGTGCTGGCGCGCACGTTGCTGCAGGGCAAACGCACCCGCTGGCAGCAGTCGCCTTTCCTGCTGACCGCCAGCAAATCCGTTCCTGAAGACGAAGAGAGCGAGAAGAAAGATTAGTGATAAAGTAGGCGGATGATTTGGAAAAGGAACTCTGCCATGACGACGTTACGCCTGCTGCTCTCTGACTCTTACGATCCGTGGTTTAATCTCGCGGTGGAAGAGTGCATCTTCCGCCAGATGCCCGCCACCCAACGGGTGCTATTCCTCTGGCGCAACGCCGACACGGTGGTCATTGGCCGCGCACAGAATCCGTGGAAAGAGTGTAACACCCGTCGTATGGAAGAGGACAACGTCCGTCTGGCGCGCCGCAGCAGCGGCGGTGGTGCGGTATTCCACGATCTGGGCAACACCTGCTTTACCTTTATGGCGGGTAAGCCGGAATACGACAAGACCATCTCAACGTCCATTGTCCTCAACGCACTTAATTCACTCGGCGTGTCGGCTGAAGCCTCCGGGCGTAACGACCTGGTGGTCAAAACACCCGACGGCGATCGCAAAGTGTCAGGCTCTGCCTATCGCGAAACACTGGATCGCGGATTTCACCACGGCACCCTTCTTCTTAACGCCGATCTCAGCCGTCTGGCGAACTACCTGAATCCTGATAAGAAAAAACTGCAGGCCAAAGGGATCACCTCCGTGCGGGGGCGCGTGGCCAACCTGGTTGAGCTGCTGCCGGACATTACTCACGCGCAAATCTGCGAGGCGATCCAGGAAGCCTTCTTTGCCCATTACGGTGAGCGCGTGGAGGCAGAGGTCATCTCCCCGGATAAAACCCCGGATCTGCCTAATTTCGCCGGGACCTTCGCCCGTCAGAGCAGCTGGGAGTGGAACTTCGGCCAGGCGCCAGCGTTTTCCCATCTGCTGGATGAGCGTTTTACCTGGGGCGGCGTGGAGCTGCATTTTGACGTGGAGAAGGGCCATATCACCCGCACACAGGTGTTTACCGATAGCCTGAACCCGGCACCGCTGGAAGCACTTGCGGCACGTTTACAGGGCTGTTTGTACCGGGCGGATATGCTGCAGCAGGAATGCGACGCGTTGATTGGGGATTTTCCGGAGCAGGAAAATGAGCTGCGGGAGCTGTCGGGGTGGATTGCACAGGCCGTACGCTAAGTGCAGTTTGGTGCCCTCACCCCAGCCCTCTCCCACAGGGAGAGGGAGGGAAGAGACAGAATTACTCTTTATCGCCCAGCAGAACGGATTCCAGCGCGATTTTGATCATGTCGTTGAAGGTAGTCTGACGCTCAGCAGCCGTGGTCTGCTCGTGAGTACGGATATGGTCAGATACGGTGCAGATGGTCAGTGCCTTCGCACCGAACTCAGCCGCGACGCCGTAGATGCCCGCCGCTTCCATTTCCACGCCCAGGATGCCGTACTTTTCCATCACGTCGAACATCTCGCCGCCGTCCGGCGCATAGAACAGATCCGCGGAGAACAGGTTACCCACGCGGGCATCAACGCCCAGCGCTTTCGCCGCGTCAACCGCGTTACGCACCATGCCGAAGTCAGCAATCGCCGCGAAGTCATGATCTTTAAAACGCATGCGGTTAACTTTGGAATCGGTGCAGGCACCCATACCGATCACCACGTCACGCAGTTTAACGTCCATGCGCACCGCGCCGCAGGAGCCAACACGGATGATTTTCTTCACGCCGAAATCGGTGATCAGCTCTTTGGTGTAGATGGAGCAGGATGGGATACCCATACCGTGGCCCATCACGGAGATTTTGCGGCCTTTGTAAGTGCCGGTGAAGCCCAGCATGCCGCGAACGTTGTTCACTTCACGCACGTCTTCCAGGAAAGTTTCTGCAATGTGTTTCGCGCGCAGCGGGTCGCCCGGCATCAATACGACGTCAGCGAAATCACCCATTTCTGCGTTAATGTGAGGAGTTGCCATCTTCAGTTCCTTTTCATTTAAATTCTCCCTCTCCCTGTGGGAGAGGGTTGGGGTGAGGGCATCAGGCCGCACCCGTATCTCTCGTGGGAGAGGGGCGGGGTGAGGGCATCAGGCCGCACCCCAACATCATTCAGAACATCGCCTTGCCATATTCCATGTCAGACGTGCCAAAGTATTTCGCAATCGTCTGGCCGATGTCCGCGAAGGTTTCACGGTGACCGAGCGAGCCCGGTTTCACTTTCGGGCCGTACACCAGCACCGGAATGTGCTCACGGGTGTGGTCAGTACCGGTCCAGGTCGGGTCACAGCCGTGGTCAGCGGTCAGGATCAGAATGTCATCTTCACCCACCAGCTCCATCAGCTCTGGCAGACGACGGTCGAACAGCTCCAGACCGGCAGCATAACCGGCCACGTCGCGACGGTGGCCCCAGGAGGAGTCGAAGTCGACGAAGTTGGTGAAGACAATAGTCTTATCACCCGCTTCTTTCATCTCTTTGATGGTGGCGTCAAACAGCGCATCCAGACCGGTGGCTTTCACTTTTTTGGTGATACCGCAGTTGGCGTAGATATCCGCGATTTTACCTACAGAAACCACGTGGCCGCCTTTCTCATCAACCAGTTTCTGCAGTACGGTCGGTGCCGGTGGCTCAACGGCCAGATCGTGACGGTTACCGGTACGCTGGAAGTTACCCGCTTTGTCGCCGATAAACGGACGCGCAATAACGCGACCGATGTTGTAGCCGCCTTCGGTCAGCTCTTCACGGGCGATTTCACACAGCTCGTACAGTTTATCCAGGCCAAACGTCTCTTCGTGGCAGGCAATCTGGAACACGGAGTCAGCGGAGGTGTAGAAAATCGGCTTGCCGGTTTTCATGTGCTCTTCGCCGAGCTGATCCAGAATTACGGTACCGGAAGAGTGGCAGTTACCGAGGTAGCCCGGCAGGTTGGCACGCTTAACCAGTTTATCCAGCAGTTCCTGTGGGAAGCTGTTCTCGTGATCGGAGAAATAGCCCCAGTCAAACAGAACCGGCACACCGGCAATTTCCCAGTGACCGGACGGGGTATCTTTACCGGAAGAGAGCTCATGCGCCCAGGCGTAAGCGCCCACCACTTCCGCGTTGCCGTCCATACCGGCAGCGATTTTACCGGTAGAACCTTCATGCGCTTTCACCAGACCGAGGCGGGTCAGGTTGGGCAGAGTCAGAGGGCCTTTACGACCGTTGTCCGCTTCGCCTTTCGCACAGGCTTCCGCGATGTGACCCATGGTATCGGAACCCACGTCACCAAAACGTTCTGCATCTTCGGTTGCGCCGATGCCGAATGAGTCCAGCACCATAATAAATGCACGTTTCATAATTGTTCTCCGTACGTAGTGCTTCAAAAATTATCGATCAGATCAGTATACCGCTATTCGGTGATACGGCGATAGACAGTCGGTGTGGTTTCTGGCGCTTTATCAGCAAGCGTAATGGCTGCTTTCACCGCTTTCGCCGCTTCCTGCCAGCTGGCTTCGTCTTTGGCGTGGATCACCGCCAGCGGACGTTGACCGTCAACGCTGTCACCCAGACGGGCCATATCGGTAAAGCCGACGCTGTAATCAATGGTGTCTGAGGCCTGACGACGGCCGCCGCCCATCGAGACCACCGCCATGCCGAGCGCACGGGTGTCCATAGCGGAGACGAAACCTTCGCTATCGGCATACACCGCTTTGCTGAGCGTCGCGGTCGGCAGGTACTTCGCGTAGTTTTCCACGAAGTCGGTCGGGCCTTTTTGCGCCGCCACCATGCGGCCGAAGATCTCTGCCGCTTTGCCGTTATCCAGCACCGCCTGCAGCTTCGCACGCGCGTCAGCATCGTCTTTGGCCAGCTTGCCGGAAATCAGCATCTCCACGCACAGCGCCATCGTTACGTCAAACAGGCGCGGGTTGCGGTAAACGCCTGTCAGGAACTGCACGGCTTCACGCACTTCAACCGCATTACCGGCGCTGGACGCCAGCACCTGGTTCATGTCGGTCAGCAGCGCGGTGGTGCGCACGCCCGCGCCGTTGGAGACGCCAACGATCGCTTCGGCCAGCGCTTCAGAGAGTTCATAGGTTGGCATAAACGCGCCGCTGCCCACCTTCACGTCCATCACCAGCGCGTCCAGCCCTTCCGCCAGCTTCTTCGCCAGAATAGAGGCGGTGATCAGCGGGATAGAGTCAACGGTTGCGGTGATATCACGGGTCGCGTAAAAACGCTTGTCTGCCGGCGCAAGAGAGCTGGTCTGGCCGATAATCGCCACGCCAACGTCTTTAATAATGTCGCGGAAGCGGTTGTCATCCGGGAAGATATCAAAGCCCGGAATGGCTTCCAGTTTGTCGAGCGTACCGCCGGTATGCCCCAGGCCGCGCCCGGAGATCATCGGGATGTAACCACCGCAGGCCGCTACCATCGGGCCGAGCATCAGAGACGTGACATCACCTACGCCGCCGGTGGAGTGTTTATCAACAATCGGACCGTTAAGGTTGAGGCTCTTCCAGTCCAGTACGGTTCCTGAATCTCGCATCGCCATGGTCAACGAGACACGCTCAGGCATCGACATATCGTGGAAGAAGATGGTCATCGCCAGGGCAGCAATTTGCCCTTCAGAGATGGTGTTATCCCGAATGCCATTGATAAAGAAGCGGATCTCTTCGTCGCTTAATGCATGACCATCACGTTTTTTACGAATAATTTCTTGTGCGAGAAACACGGTAACCCCCATGAGGAATCGGGTGAACGGTGGCGGGCAAGGTTTGCCCAACCACGATCGGGTAGGCCGGGTAAGCGTAGCGCCACCCGGCAATTCAAACTTAGTAGCTGCTTGCGCTCTTACCGTCGCCGTGACCCAGCGCTTTCAGCAGACTTGCCAGCAGGCTGGACGCGCCGAAGCGGTAGTGACGGGAATCGGCCCAGTCGGAGCCGAACAACTCGTCGGCAATCGCCAGGAACTGCTGCGCGTCTTCCGCAGTACGCACGCCGCCCGCCGGTTTAAAGCCCACGGTTTTGGACACGCCCATATCGCGGATCACTTCCATCATGATGCGCGCGCTTTCCGGGGTCGCATTCACCGGCACTTTACCGGTTGAGGTTTTAATGAAATCGGCACCGGCTTTGATGGAGATTTCGGACGCTTTACGAATCAGCGCTTCTTCTTTCAGTTCGCCAGTTTCGATGATCACTTTCAGCAGCACGTTTGCCGCGGCACACGCCTCTTTACAGGCTTTCACCAGGTCAAAGCCCACCTGCTCGTTGCCCGCAATCAGCGCACGGTACGGGAATACCACGTCCACTTCGTCTGCGCCGTAGGCAATCGCCGCGCGGGTTTCCGCCAGCGCGATCTCGATATCGTCGTTACCGTGCGGGAAGTTAGTGACGGTTGCAATGCGCACGTCCGGGGTACCCTGCTCTTTCAGCGTTTTGCGGGCAATCGGGATAAAGCGCGGATAGATGCAGACAGCGGCAGTGTTGCCCACTGGCGTTTTCGCCTGATGGCACAGGGCGATGACTTTTTCATTAGTGTCGTCATCGTTCAGGGTGGTCAGGTCCATCAGTTTCAACGCGCGCAGGCTGCTTGCAGTTAAATCGGTCATAACATTCTCCAACGGCGGTGCCGTATCAATTTTACCTTGCGGGTCTGTGAGTATTCTAACATCCACCCGCATTCACACTTCGACATTCATCACAGTTAATGAAAACTACGTACAAATTTGCATTACTGTAATGAGATCTTCTTCAAACTTTAATGCGTAAACTGCTGACGAATGCAGCGATTCCCCTTGTCAGATCAAAAGCCCTGACGGGATGGCTTCCTACAATCCGTTCATCATCCGCAGAACACTCAAGGAAGCGAACATGCCCCACGCCAGCCCCGACACCCTGCAACAACGTTGCCAGCACATTGTGACAAGCCCGGTGTTAAGCCCGGAACAAAAACGTCATTTTCTGGCGCTGGAAGCGGAAAACACTCTGCCTTATCCGGCACTTCCTGAGGCGGCTCGTGCCGCGCTGGACAAGGGATTTATCTGCGACATGTTCGAAGGCCATGCACCTTACAAACCCCGTTATGTTCTGCCGGATTACGCAACGTTTCTGGCTAAGGGTTCAGAATGGCTGGAACTGGAGGGGGCGAAAGATCTGGATGATGCCCTCTCGCTGTTAACCATTCTCTACCATCATGTTCCGTCCGTCACATCGATGCCGGTCTATCTCGGTCATCTTGATGCCTTACTGCAACCTTATGTTAGAATTCTAACACAAGAAGAGATTGATAGCCGAATAAAACGTTTCTGGCGCTATCTCGACAGAACGTTGCCGGATGCCTTCACGCACGTCAACATCGGTCCGGCAGATACGCCTGTCACCCGTGCCATTCTGCGTGCCGATGCAGAACTGAAGCAGGTCGCACCGAATCTGACGTTTATTTATGACCCGGACGTGACGCCGGACGATCTGCTGCTCGAGGTGGCAAAAAACATCTGTGAGTGCAGCAAACCGCATATTTCCCATGGACCGGCGAATGATAAAATTTTCACAAAAGGACGCTATGGCATCGTGAGCTGTTACAACTCGCTGCCGCTGGCGGGCGGTGGCAGCACGCTGGTCCGCCTCAATCTGCGGGCGATTGCTGAACACAGCACGTCACCCGATGATTTCTTCACCCGTATGTTGCCGCACTACTGCCAGCAACAAATCGCCATCATTGATGCCCGCTGCGCGTTTCTCTATCAACAATCCGGCTTCTTTGAGAATAGCTTTCTGGTGAAAGAGGGGCTGATTGATGCCTATCGCTTTGTCCCGATGTTTGGCATGTACGGTCTGGCAGAAGCGGTGAATACGCTCTGCGAGAAGGCGGGCATTGAAGGCCGTTACGGTAAAAGCGAGAAGGCCAACGCGCTGGGCTATCGCATCAGCGAACAGCTGGCGGCGTTTGTGGAAAACACGCCGGTGAAATACGGCTGGAAACAGCGTGCGATGCTCCATGCACAGTCGGGAATAAGTTCCGATACCGGTACGACGCCGGGCGCGCGTCTGCCGTACGGCGATGAGCCGGATCCGATCAGTCATCTGCTGGCCGTGGCGCCGCATCACCCGCACTACCCCGCCGGGATCAGCGACATTCTGACGCTGGATGAGACAATAAAACGCAATCCGCAGGCGATCGTTCAGCTGTGTCTGGGCGCATTCAAGGCCGGTATGCGGGAATTTACCGCCAACGTAGCCGGTAACGATCTGGTGCGCGTGACCGGGTATATGGTGCGTCTGTCGGATCTGGAACAGTACCGCGAAGCCGGTTCGCGCACCAATACCACCTGGCTTGGCGAAGAAGCCGCACGCAATACCCGCATTCTGGAACGTCAGCCGCGCGTGGTCAGCCATGAACAGCAGATGCGCTTTAGTTAGTCAGGTTATCCCCTTCTCCTGCGTGGACGGGCCGGGCAGCCGCCTGGCCCTCTTCCTGCAGGGTTGTAACCTGCGCTGTAAAACCTGCCACAACCCGTGGACCATTGGGCGCTGCAACGACTGCGGCGACTGCGTGCCCCACTGCCCGCACGCTGCGCTGACCATTCAGGCCGGACGCGTCTGGTGGCAGGAGAGTCACTGTCAGCAGTGCGATACCTGCCTGCATCTGTGCCAGCAACAGGCCACGCCAATGGCGCATCGCCTGAGCGTGGAGGAGATCCTCACGCAGATCCACAAAGCCGCCCCCTTTATTGAAGGGGTCACCGTGAGCGGCGGCGAGGCCACCACCCAGCTACCGTTCCTGGTGGCCCTGTTCACGGCGATCAAAGCCGATCCCGCCCTGCGCCACTTAACGTGTCTGGTGGACAGCAACGGTCTGCTGGGGGAAACCGGCTGGCAAAGACTGCTGCCTGTACTGGATGGTGCGATGGTGGATCTGAAGGCCTGGGGAAACGAACATCATCGCGTGCTGACCGGGCGCGAAAACCCGCAGATTAAGCAGAGCATTCGCTGGCTGGCGCAGCAACAGCGGCTGACGGAACTGCGTTTACTGGTGATCCCTGAGCAGTGCGATTATCTGCAACATCTCAGGTCCCTGACGACGTTTATCCTCGGGCTTGGGAACGTCCCGGTGCGCATTAATGCCTTTCACGCGCACGGCGTTTACGGCGAGGCGGCGTCATGGCGCAGCGCCACGCCGGAGGATATCGAGCCGCTGGCGCTGGCACTGGAAAAACAGCACATCACGGTGATCCGCCCCGCACTTTACCTATAGCGTAATGCCAAACAGCGCGCGGGTATTTTCCAGCAGCGCATGCGCGATCACCGCTTCTGGCTCATCACGCAATTCACACAGCGTGGTAAACACACGTGCCGCCTGTTCCGGGCGGTTCGGCTGCCCCTGAAAACCGTTTAACGGCATATCCGGAGCATCCGTTTCCAGTAACAAGGCGGACAGCGGCAGTTGCGCCATCACGTCGCGCGTTTTACTGGCTCGCGGATAGGTAATGGTACCACCTACGCCTATCTTATAGCCCAGTTCAATAAAACGCAGCGCCTGCTGCAGGCTACCGGAGAAGCCATGCACGACCCCTTTTCGCGGCAGATCGATGCGTTTCAGGTGCATCGCCAGTTTGTCGTGCGTACGTCGGGAGTGGAGGATCACCGGCAGATCGTGCCGCTTTGCCAGTCTGAGCTGGGCATCCAGTATCGTCTGCTGGCGTTCAAACCGGGGATTGTCACGATAAAGATCGAGGCCGATCTCACCAATAGCAACCAGTTTGTTTTCGCGGGGTTGCAGCGCCGCATCCAGTACGTCGAGATGTTCGTCCAGATGATGCTCAATCACGATCGGGTGCAGACCGAGCGCGGCATAGAGGGCGTCATGGCGGCGGGCGAGATCGAGAACGCGATCGAAATATGCCGCTTCGATCGCAGGCACAACGATCGCCTTTACCCCCGCCTGAGCGGCACGCTGAATGCTGGCCGTCTCATCTCCCGTAAACGGCGGAAAATCAAAATGGCAGTGGGTATCGACAAAGCGGTGCGTCACGCCAGATCCTCGTTATCCAGTAAAGCGTCATTTGCCTGCGAGACATCCACCAGCGGCACCGCCAGCGGATCGTTAGCCACAATCGCAGGCGGCGTAATAATGTGCTTATGCCGATGCAGGGGTGGTTGCTCCGCCAGCATTTTTCCGACCGTCGCCAGGAAGTAGCGCCCGCACAGCCGTCCCGTTTTATAATCTGCACGCAACGCAGGGACACGACTGCCAAGCGCCATACTGATCAGCGGTTTCGGCGGATAAATTTCAAAAATCCGCAGCTTACCTGGCGGTTTTTCGATAAAGCGCTGCATGGCGCCGTAGGTCGTTTCATGCTGCTTTGCAATATTCACCAGGTGTTGCAGGCTGCTGTCGCCTAACCAGCGCTCCATGCGTTTAAACCACTGCGGGGTGTAGTACATTTGCGACGGCACAGTCCGGATCACCACGATGGTTTTCGCCCCCCGCCGGGCCGCTTCCTGCACCGGCACCGCGTCACTGATCCCGCCGTCCAGATAGCTGATGCCATCCAGCAGCGCACCGGTACGATAAAAACCGGGAATGGCGCTGGAGGCGCGAATGATGTCCAGCCAGTTCTCCTTTTGCGGAGAGAAGTAGCCCGGGGAATAATCATCGCCACGGCTGGCGCACATCCAGAACGCTTTACCGCTGTCAAACAGACGGGCGGCGGTGTCCATCGCCAGCGGCATCTGGCTGGAGGTGGATTCAAGCAGCCAGTCGAGATCGATCAGGTTGCCGCCGCGCACGAAGCGCACCGGGTTAAAAAATTCTTTCGCCGTGGTGTAGCGCATAATGACTTTTCGCGCGTAGCCAGGCTGGTTACAGACATAGGCAGACAGGTTCTGCGCCCCGGCAGACGTGCCGAAGTAAAGGTCAAACGGGTTAAACTGCGCGCGCATAAATTCATCCAGCACGCCAGCGGTGAAAATACCGCGCTGTCCGCCGCCCTCACACACGAGTGCGAGTTGCCCTGCGCGAAACGGTTCTAACGTCAGCGGCGCAATATTGCCGAGCGTAACGGGAATTCGTTGCCCCACCTCTGCTTTCCTGTTTTGATTATTCTGTTACACCACAGTAACGCACCCGACCTGCAACGCAAATAAGAAAAAGCCAGTCGCAGTGACTGGCTTTTCTTTGTTGACAGAATATTGCGTTTGCTACGGACGTCGACGTCCCGTGAACAGGCTGACCAGGAACAGAATGATACCGACCACAAAGACAATTTTAGCTGCCCAGGCCGCTGTACCCGCCAGTCCGCCAAAGCCCAAAGCGGCGGCAATTAACGCGATAACCAGAAATATAATGCCCCAACGAAACATAAGCCTCTCCTTTATCATAGTTAATGTCGGCCGCTATATATGAGCGCTCAGGTCACTCATCGGCGTTTTTCCAGAGTCATTCTTATTTCGCCCGCAGGCTTCAGCCTGACGGGCGAGTCGTGCAGGTTTACTTCGCTTTAAGATCGTTTTTGACGCTTTTCACACCATCAATCGCTTTCGCGATGGATTCGGCGCGGTCAATCTGCGCCTGGGAATCTACCGTACCGGAAAGCTGGACCACACCGTCGGTGGTTTCCACTTTCACCTTACGAGACGGCACGATGTCATCTGCTAAAAGTTTAGCTTTGATTTCGCTGGTCGTAGCGGCATCTCCGGCATAGCCTTTCACTGAGCTGGTTTTGCTGTCACGGACGTGCAGTTTGTCGCTTACAGACGCCACGCCCTCAACACCTTTCGCCACTTTTACAGCCTGTTCGGCCTGGGCCTGGCTTTCAACAAAGCCACTCAGGGTAACAACTTTTTGCTCGGTTTTGACGGAAATATCGGTGCTCTTAATCGCTTCATCATCCACCAGCGCGGCTTTCACTTTTGCTGTGATTGAGCTGTCGTCCATGAAATTACCGACTTTATTCATAGAGCTATCGATTTTTTCCCCTGCGCTATTTGCAGTGGACTGAGCTTTATCCATGGTGCTGGTTTCCGCCAGGGCGGAGCCGCTTACCAGAACGCTACCCAATGTCACAGCCAACAGAGTTTTAGAAATCTTCAGTCTTGTCATATTCATCGATGTATTCCTGTGTTTTGCCCGTTATTCGGGCTACATACTTCCTTAGTAGTTTTATATATCGCGAATAAACACACGAACAAAATGGAGAACCTAAAGTCATGCATTGAACAGTTTATTCATCCACGCCCGGTGCTAAACACTGAGTTAAATATAGATCACTCTCACAGTGACGCTTTCAGATTTGGGCAAAAAACGAGCAAAAAGCGTGAAATTGCGATGAATTAAGAACATTCCGCAAGAGACTAATAAGACAGGAAATAAAGAAGAGCACGGCGGCTGCCGTGCTCTGAGAGGGGATTAGTGTTCGCGTGTTTTGCGGAACTGTACGTCAGGATAACGTTCCTGCGTCAGGTTCAGGTTAACCATGGTTGGGGCGATATAGGTCAGATTATCACCGCCATCCAGCGCCAGCTGAACTTCGTTCTTACGCTTGAACTCTTCGAATTTCTTCACGTCAGCACACTCAACCCAGCGCGCGGTCGCCACGTTGACCGATTCGTAAATCGCTTCCACGTTGTACTCACTCTTCAGACGCGCAACCACTACGTCGAACTGCAGCACACCCACCGCACCCACGATCAGATCGTTATTCGCGATTGGGCGGAAGACCTGCACAGCCCCCTCTTCGGAAAGCTGTACCAGCCCTTTCAGCAGCTGTTTCTGCTTCAGCGGATCTTTCAGGCGAATGCGGCGGAACAGTTCTGGCGCGAAGTTCGGAATACCGGTGAACTTCATCATTTCGCCCTGGGTGAAGGTATCGCCGATCTGGATGGTGCCATGGTTATGCAGACCGATGATGTCACCCGGATACGCTTCTTCCACGTGCGAGCGGTCGCCCGCCATGAAGGTCAGCGCGTCGGAAATCACTACATCTTTACCAATACGCACCTGGCGCAGCTTCATGCCCTTTTCATACTTGCCGGACACCACGCGCATAAAGGCCACACGGTCACGGTGTTTCGGGTCCATATTGGCCTGAATTTTAAAGACGAAGCCGGTGAACTTCTCTTCCTTCGCTTCCACTTCACGGGTATCGGTTTTACGCGGCATCGGCTGCGGAGCCCACTCCACCAGACCGTCGAGCATGTGGTCGACGCCAAAGTTACCCAGTGCGGTACCAAAGAAGACCGGGGTGATTTCGCCGCTCAGGAACAACTCTTTGTCGAATTCGTGAGACGCGCCTTTTACCAGTTCCAGCTCGTCACGCAGCTGCGCGGCCAGCTCTTCACCCACCGCGGCGTCCAGGTCCGGGTTATCCAGACCTTTCACAATGCGCACGTCCTGAATGGTATGGCCTTTACCGGTCTGGTACAGATACGTTTCGTCTTTATAAAGGTGGTAAACACCTTTGAACAACTTACCGCAGCCAATTGGCCAGGTGATTGGCGCACAGGCGATCTTCAGCTCGTTTTCCACTTCATCCATCAGCTCCATCGGGTCACGGATGTCACGGTCGAGTTTGTTCATGAAGGTGAGGATCGGCGTGTCGCGCAGACGGGTCACTTCCATCAGCTTACGGGTACGATCTTCTACACCTTTCGCGGCGTCGATGACCATCAGACAGCAGTCCACTGCCGTCAGCGTACGGTAGGTATCCTCGGAGAAGTCTTCGTGCCCCGGGGTATCCAGCAGGTTCACCAGACAATCGTGATACGGGAACTGCATCACGGAGGTGGTAATCGAAATACCACGCTGCTTTTCCATCTCCATCCAGTCAGATTTTGCATGCTGGCTGGAGCCACGGCCTTTTACGGTACCGGCGGTCTGAATCGCCTGTCCGAACAGCAGCACCTTCTCGGTGATGGTGGTTTTACCGGCATCCGGGTGCGAGATAATGGCAAAAGTGCGGCGCTTGGCCACCTCTTGCAGATAAGGAGACAACGTCATAATCAAATCTTCTTATATAAGCGCGACAGCAGGCCGCGCATCATGGAATACGAAAAATGCGGCTATTTTACCCATCAATGGGGGGCAGGCAATCATTGTTTACACAGGAGCTGCTCCAGTTCGTTCAACGACGTCACGGTCCAGGTCGGCTCGATACCTTCAGGCTTCACGCGGCCATGCGCATTTAACCAGACGGTCGACAGACCAGAATTGATGCCACCCAGAATATCCGACTCGGCGGTATCGCCTACCATCAACACACGGTCACGATCGGGATTGCCGGCTTGCGCCAGCGCATAATCAAAAATACGCGGATCCGGCTTCGGCACGCCCACCTCTTCTGAGATCACCAGCGCGTCGAAATGATCGCGCAGGCCCGTGCGCTCAAGGCGGATCTGCTGCAGCGCGGTAAAACCGTTGGTGATGATCCCCAGTTTGACCTTGCCTTTCAGCGAATCGAGCAGGGAAACCGCCCCCGGCAGCGGCGCGCAGATATCGGCCATCGCATTAAGAAATGCCTCGTTCAACGCACCTGGACTCACATTTAACCGTTCAGCCCAGACATCAAAACGCTGGTGCTGAAGTTGTAACGCAGTGATGGCACCGTTCTGGTAATCCACCCACAGCGGTTTATTCACCGCCTGATAGTCCTGAAAATCTTCAGCGGTGAAGGTCACGCTATAATCCAGAAACATCCGCTGTAGACCACCGAACGAATCAAACGTAAACAGCGTTTCGTCGGCGTCAAAGAAAATCCAGTCCCATTTCATCGTTACAACCTTATTTTTCGTTATCCAATCGGCAGAGCCATAATGATGGCGTCTTCACGTCCCTCTGCGGTCGGGTAGTAGTTACGGCGGATTGTCGCCTCGTTAAAGCCTAAGCTTTCATAGAGCGCGATGGCGGCGACATTTGACGCGCGCACCTCCAGCCACAGGGTGAAAACATCACGGGTTTCGAGCTCACGAATGAGATGCGTAAGCAGTTCCCTTCCCAGTCCACGGCGCTGAAACGCGGGATCCACCGCGATATTAAACAGCGTGGCCTCATCCAGAACGACCTGGGTTATCGCAAACGCGGCCAGGGTGCCGTCAACGTCCAGGCGGTAATTCAAATACCGTTCGCCCTGGTTGCTGGCGAGTGTCTTTTCGCTCCACGGAAACGCATGGGCGCGTGTTTCAATCGCGTACGCCGCACACAGATCAGGCGTCGTGAGGGAAGAAATCGTGTTCATAGTCGCAGATTTGTTGCCATAGCGCGCTTCGCGCTTTTGGATTGGCTTTCAGCTCTTCCAGCACGGGTGAGCTGATCTGACTCCCCGGAAGGGATATCTCGTTTGTTTCGCCCATGCGCCAGCTGTTGCAGTGGCTATCAGGAGGAAGCATGGCGACCCTGTCCGGTGTCAGCTGTAAAACCTGGTCGGCCGTCAGCTTCAGGCTGCGAAGGACATCACCGATCAGAGCATCATTCAGGGCAGGCAGTTCTTCCGCTACCATCACCAGGCGAACATGCGCAGGGATGGCGATAGCGATTTCGCCCTGCAACGCCGTCGGGCGACGCAAAGCCCACTGGGTGATGCCCAGCTGCTGCAACTGCCAGTCTCGTCGGGATGTCATAGGGAAAACTCCTGTCTCTCAGGCGCGCAAATATAGCAAATGTGTCGAAAGTGCGCCATCTACCTACTATAATCCCCGCCTGAGTTTATTGAGGAACAATTCATGTCTGCATTTACCCCGGCAAGTGAAGTCTTGCTGCGTCACAGTGATGATTTCGAACAAAGCCGTATTCTGTTTGCCGGAGATATGCAGGATGACCTGCCCGCGCGTTTCGACTGTGCAGAAAGCCGTGCCCATACCCAATACTACCACCACTGGCAGGTGCTGAGCCGCCAGATGGGCGAGCGCGCACGCTTTAGCCTGGTGGCGGAACAGAGTGATGTCGCTGACTGCGACACGCTGATCTACTACTGGCCGAAGAACAAACCGGAAGCGCAGTTCCAGCTGATGAATCTGCTCTCCCTGCTGCCGGTCGGCTGCGATATTTTTGTGGTTGGTGAGAACCGCAGCGGTGTGCGAAGCGCAGAGCAGATGCTGGAAGCGTACGCCCCGCTGAACAAAGTCGACAGTGCCCGTCGCTGTGGTCTGTACCACGGTCGTCTGGAAAAACAGCCATCCTTTGATGCCGGGACATTCTGGGACGCGTATCAGCTTGATGGCCTCACCATAAAAACCCTGCCGGGCGTTTTCAGCCGTGACGGGCTGGACGTGGGCAGTAAACTGCTGCTCTCCACGCTGACGCCGCACACCAAAGGCAAAGTACTGGACGTTGGCTGTGGCGCAGGGGTGCTGGCAACGGTGCTGGCAAGCCACTCACCAAAAGTCCGCCTGACGCTCTGTGACGTCAGTGCGCCAGCGGTCGAAGCCAGCCGTGCGACGCTCGCCGCCAACGGATTTGAAGGCGAAGTCTTTGCCAGCAACGTCTTCTCGGACGTTACCGGTCGGTTCGACATGATTATCTCCAACCCGCCGTTCCACGATGGTATCGAAACCAGCCTTGAAGCGGCGCAAACGCTGATCCGTGGCGCAGTACGTCACCTGAACAGCGGGGGTGAACTGAGGATCGTCGCTAACGCCTTCCTGCCGTACCCGAAAGTGCTGGATGAGACCTTCGGCTTCCATGAAGTTATCGCACAAACGGGCCGCTTTAAGGTCTACCGTACCGTGATGACGCGTCAGGCTAAAAAATAATCTACCCTGCCTGTCTGCCGGTTAAGCGCCAGCGCCATCCGGCAGACAGGGCCCCCGTTCCGACCATTTTTGCAGCAATCAAAACAACGTGCGCAATTTTCTGTTGACGTAAAGCTCAAAACATCTAGAATGCGCCTCCGTGGTTACGATACTTTTACAGTATCGATGGTATGCGAAGGTGGCGGAATTGGTAGACGCGCTAGCTTCAGGTGTTAGTGTCCTTACGGACGTGGGGGTTCAAGTCCCCCCCCTCGCACCATAAATCACGTTGATATTGCTCGCACTGGGCGAAGGTGGCGGAATTGGTAGACGCGCTAGCTTCAGGTGTTAGTGTTCTTACGGACGTGGGGGTTCAAGTCCCCCCCCTCGCACCAACGAGGCGATATCAAAAAGTAAGATAACTGTGCGAAGGTGGCGGAATTGGTAGACGCGCTAGCTTCAGGTGTTAGTGTCCTTACGGACGTGGGGGTTCAAGTCCCCCCCCTCGCACCAATTATCTTGCATCCTCTCTGCAGTCCTTCTTGTTATTCCCTGTTATTTCAAACTCATCAGTATCACCAGAATTCCACTGACCAGCGCGACGCATGATGGCAACAAAACAAAGTGCCGTAATTGCTTATGCCAGATCATTGCTGATGTCACCAGCAGCCCTGACACAATGATGGCTTTCCAGAGTTCAATGGAGAGATCGGCATACATCAGACCGCCGAGAATGACGCCCGGCAGTAATACCCCCCAACCACTTCCTAACACCCGGCTCAACATGATTTGCCCTCTCATATCGATAATGATAACCAATATCATATGATAGACATTATCATTTGTCAGTACCTATAATTAAAAACCATGGCCGTTTACCTTTCCCGTAATGACAGGAATTGCCTAAGGTGATAAATTGCCCACCTGTTAACTACTCATAAAGTTTCTCTGATAATTACTCTTTTGATTTTTTTGCTTCCATTATTGCGAAACAACACCTATTTATCTGTTTTAATTAAATTTTAATAAAAAACGCACTACTATGACATCACAATCCTGGCGGTCTTTAGTCAACAGCAAATATCAGTTATCGTTACGTTTATTTTTATTTCTGAACGCAACCTCCGCGGTGTTCTCGGTAACAAATCCGCTCTATTCTGTACGCCTGTTATCCTTCCCCCTGATGGCTATTTTTACACTCAGTACGGGATTGTTGCTCTGGCACTGGAAAAAGCGTACCCGCAGAGTAAATATTCCTGTGGTTTCAGCGATATTCGGTATTTTATGGGCCTGGCAAATTGTCTCGAAATTTTCGTTAATTACGCACGATCGCGAGACGTATTTGATCATAGCGCTATTAACGGTGCTTTTTATCGGGTCTCTTGCATTCGCGATTAATATCAAAGCGTTTACTCTTCATTCATTACCCGCATTTATTGTCTGCCTGTGGTTAAGCACCCCTGAGCACTGGCTGAGAATGACCTACTCTTTCGTTCTGCCGGTTGTGGCTATAGGCGTTCACAACGTTTTGCAAAGGCGTAACGATCGCTTCGCTCAGGAGTTACTTTCCCGGTTACTGGAAGAACGGGAAACCCTGACCGATCTCAGCATGATGGATCCGCTTACCGGCCTGTATAACCGTCGCGGCCTGCAAAGTCGACTGGGAAATCTGCCTGCGGTGGAAAATGGCGAACACTTTGTCCTGCTGATGGATATCGACCACTTCAAGGCCTATAACGACCACTACGGCCATATGATGGGCGACCAGGCGTTGATCCGTGTCTCTGCGGCAATCCGGGATGCCGTGCGCTCGCGGGATATTGTGGCGCGTTTCGGCGGCGAAGAATTTATGGTGCTGCTGACGAACATTTCACTGGATCATGCCCGCCAGACGGCAGAGCGTATTCGCCAGAAAGTCTATGATTTGAAAATCCCGCATATGTTCAATGAAAGCGTGGCGACCAACGTCACTATCAGCATTGGTATTGCTATTTTTGAGGATGAAGACGTAGAAGGCGCGCTGGAAAAAGCAGATAAAGCCCTCTACGAAGCCAAGCATCTCGGGCGCAATAACATTCTCCTCAGCGAAGAATTACAGGCGGTTTAAGCGCAACGTTCTCTGTTCAAGACAAAAGTCTTGCCATCGGTATGAGCAATAGTTAGGATTGGCAATCATTATCATTTAGATTTCTATCTATAATATGGCCACGCATACCGTACATACTGTTGAACCACTCATCTGGCGAGCCCGTCTCACCTCGGGGAATTCTTCGCTTGCGGAAGCCATACGCGAAAAGATAACGGAAACCCGCGCCCATCTGCTGGACTTTATCAAACTGGATGAGCCGCATCCGCACCACGCCATGACCCTGGCACAGTGGCGTCAGCCGGCAAAACGCCAGTCACTGCTGGCGACCTATTCCGATCATATCTATCGCAATCAACCCACCCTTACGCGGGAAAATAAGCCCCTGCTCTCCCTCTGGGCACAATGGTATATCGGCCTGATGGCACCTCCGCTGATGCTGGCGTTGCTCACCCAGGAGACCATGCTGGATCTCTCCCCGGACTATTTTCACGTTGAGTTCCACGAGACAGGACGTGCGGCCTGTTTCTGGATCGATCTTCACGAAGATCCAACGGCAATGCATCTCTCTGCCGCGCAGCGGATGGAGCAACTCGTGACCCGCGCCCTGATGCCGGTGGTTAATGCTCTGGAAGAGACGGGAGAGATCAACGGGAAGCTTATCTGGAGTAATACCGGCTATTTAATCCACTGGTATTTGACGGAAATGAAGCCTCTGCTCGGTGATGAGAAGGTGGATGCCCTGCGTCAGTCCTTATTCTTTACGAAACAGCTTGCGGATGGCCGCGATAACCCGTTATTCCGTACCGTGGTACCTCGTGACGGCCTTCTGGTGCGTCGCACCTGCTGCCAGCGCTATCGCCTGCCGGACGTTCAGCAGTGCGGGGATTGTACGCTGAAGTAGTCAGGACCGGCCTGATGCCCTCACCCTGCCCCTCTCAAACACTAAAAACGGCAACTCATGTTGCCGTTTTGCTTTTACCTAGGCCATCTGCTGATTTTCCGCTTCCGCATTACGCTGCGCTTCTTCCGCTTCCTGCTCCAGCAGCTGCTTCTCGTACACTTTGAAGAACGGGAAGTAGATGATGGCGGAGACACACGCAAGTACCACCACCAGAATGGCCGCGCGGAAATCCCAGCCCAGGGCCCATGCTGCGCCCACAGGCGCCGGTGCCGTCCACGGCACAACAGAGATCACGCGACTAATCAGATCAAACTTCATTGCCGCCCAGGCCAGCACAGCGTTAACCATTGGCGCCAGCAGGAACGGAATAAAGAACACCGGGTTCATAACAATCGGCGTACCAAAAATGACAGGTTCGTTAATGTTAAAGATGCTTGGCACCACGCTCAGACGCCCGATTGAGCGCAGATGCGCTGAACGACTGCGCAGGTAGCAGAACACCAGTCCCATTGTCGCGCCCGATCCCCCAATCACGATAAAGAACGTCCAGAACGCCTCCATAAAGATATGTGGCAGAGGCTGGCTTGCCGCCAGCGCAGTCTGGTTAGCCCCGAGATTGGTCAGCCAGAACATCTGCAGCATTCCGGAAACAATTGCCGCTCCGTGGATCCCCGCAAACCACAGCAAATGGCCGATCAACACCGCCAGCAGGATCGCAGGCAGAGAGTCTGCGGCAGAAACCAGCGGTTTGAAGAGAGACATAATGGCCTGGGGGATCAGCATGCCAAACTGAGACTGAATCAACAAACTCAGCGGATAAAGCGTCAGCACGACCACCAGCACCGGGATCAGCAGGTCAAAGGAGTTTTTGATCATCGGTGGTACCTGGTCGGGCAGACGGATACCAATATTGTGTGCTTTCAGGAAACGCATCATCTCGACGCAATAGATTGCCACCAGAATCGCGGTGAAGATCCCCGTACCGCCCAGACTGTCTACGGGCAGCGCGCCTTTGGTTTTCGGCGCAGCCACCAGCAGAAACGCCATCAGCGACAGCATGGCGCACATGAACGGGTCTAACTGATGTGATTTCACATAGTGTTTGCCAAGGTTATAGGCAATAGCCGCACAAATATAAATGGACATAATGCCCATCGTCATATCGAACGGGGTCAGGATTTGGCCTTCAAATTGCTTTGCCATATCCAGCCAGGCCCGCGCGAAGCCCCAGGTAGTGTCTGGCGAAAACGGTGGGTAAGCGAAGACCAACAAAAATGAACCGACAATCATGAATGGCATTGCGGAGATAAACCCGTCACGGATAGCCATAACATGACGCTGGGAAGAGATCCGCCCGGCAATCGGACTAACGTAATTTTCAACGAAACGAAATATCAGATTAAACGCAGCATGGTTGGCAGACATAGCAGATCTCCTGTCAGACGTTCGGTACGGGCGCTTTCACACCACACGTTGTTCCATAAATCAGCTTCACAACCTTGCTGGCTCGTGTACCAGCGGTACTGCTCAGACGGAATGGTTTCATAATGTGCTCTTATTATTGGATACAGGGGACGTTACGCCTTCAGTATTAATCTCTCAATGACGCTCTGCAACCGGTTACTGTAACCGGTTTCTGTGAATGTGAAGGCGATCCAGAAATCGGCCATGTGGGATATTTGTTACTTAAGGGATATTTACAGCCTATAAATTCTTGTGACAGATTACGCAGGATATTAGTCAGGAGGAAACAATGAGTTTGCAGTCTGTACAGCAGTTTTTTGCCGACAACGCTCCGGATATAGAAGTCATAGAACTGGGTGAGAGTACCGCGACCGTTGCGCTGGCTGCTGCCGCTCATCGCGTTGAGCCGGGACAAATCGCCAAGACGCTATCGCTGAAAGTTAAAAATGAAGTGATCCTGGTGGTGGCTAAAGGCGATGCGCGTCTGGATAACAAAAAACTGAAAGATACCTTTGGTGCGAAAGCGCGCATGCTCAGTAGTGATGAAGTGGTAACCATCACGGGTCATCCCGTTGGAGGAGTATGCCCGTTCGGGCTGGAAAACCCACTCTCTGTGTACTGCGATGTTTCATTAAAACAGTACGCTGAAGTACTACCCGCTGCGGGCGCAATTCACAGTGCCGTACGTATTTCACCAGACCGGATGGCAGAGCTGACATCCGCAAAGTGGGTCGATGTGTGCATTTGATTGATGTGCCAGTGTCTATCTGGCGCATCATTCAATTCCTGATTATAAAAATGCCGGCGAGCCTGACACCGCATAACGCATGTCTCTTGCCGGAAGGTGAGTAAGAATATCCGCCGCATCCAGTAGCCCTACGTCAGAATTCACTCCCAATTTAACCATCGCATTAAACTTATGTGCCCGGATAGTCTTAATATTGCGTTCCAGTTGTGCCGCAATTTCAGGGATGGAAAATCCGAAAGACATATAACGTAATATTGCTCGCTCTGTTGGGCTTAACATTCTGTTTTGATTCACATACCAGTGGTTCAACATATTGTCATTGATATGATGCGTTTCACTCAATAACACCACCAGCTCCTCCTGCAGGTGGCTAAGCGGTACCGATTTACTAATAATGCCGTGCAGACGAGAAGGCGACAAATGGCTGATCAACCGCGCTTCCACATCATCAGATGCCAGCACAATGCGCTGGATATTACCGTGCGTGAACGCGAGATCACGCAGGGATGCCAGACAGTTACGACGCTCCTCACGCGCGTCAGAGAGTGAATAGATCACCGAGAAAAAAGAGACGCCGGGAAGCGCCTGTTTAAAGCTTTCGAATTGGCTGAAGAGGTGCAGTTGATACTGGCTGAGCATGGGCATAGCAAAAAGATGCTGCAGCCCAACGGCACTCATTGTGCAATTTTCGATGACAGCGATATGTCGTGTGGTGTCGGTTTTTTCCATTCCTCATACTCTCCATAGGCTGATAGTAAACTCAGCTCTCTCATTCCCTGTGCACTGTTAATCCAGGCGTACATATCGGCATTGCTACGCAGCGACAATCGTCGCATCGCGCTGTTTTTCTGCGCGCTGATCGTTTTGTTGCTCTTCTTAAGCAAAGTCGCAATCTGATTAATGCCCCAGCCCTTGCCTAACAGACGCAGCACTTTGCGTTCGGAGTGGGTGAGCGCCACAAATGGCTCGTCGTCTTCAGCAGCAACCACTTCAGGAGACAATAACGTCTGGCTTATCCGCTCCGCCCGCTCGCTCCCTGCACGAATAGCATTAATCACGCCTTCAATCGGTTCCATTTCAGAAAGCAGCGTACTTTCCGGCCGCATAAGCAGTTCCACTGCGACGGGATAAAGGGGACGAGAGACCAGAAAAATCCAGTGAATATCCCGATATTGATTCAGTAAGCTGTAATACCCTTCAAGCGTCCCCCGGGGTTTCCTGTATTCGCCTGAAATATCGGCAATAATGACGTCGGCCCGGCGAAGCTGGAGCAGCGTTAACTCCTGCAACGAGCGGCAATATGTCAATTCAAATTCAGGGAAATGGTTTGACATAACGCTGCCTAGCCCGCTTTGCATCACGGGTACCCTGCTAATTACTACGCCATGCTTACCATTCAATGACAACATAGACCCTCCGTGTCCATTTTTCATTTGATGAGTAACGTTTAAACGCATCAAGATTTACGTATTTTCGTCCCTGAGTGTAAGACTGATTAATACAAGCAGAAGATGAGATATGTTCTTAGGTTAAGAAATGCCTAAAACAGCGGTAATATCTCACAAAGCACAATTAAATTTAATTGCAAAGACATTAAAAGAACGAAAATATAAAATAAGAATAACTTAATATAAATACTTTATATTTTAGAATATTTAAATTCATCGCATTTATATATTATCGCCTCCGCTTTCGCGAACCGGACGTGAACTGTTTGCAAGAATCTTGATCTGACCCAGAGCAAGGGATACCGCACTTTGTGCTAAAAGTAAGCATTGAGGGCCATCAGGCAAGCGATTCATCAACTCTTCGGGACACTACATGCAGGCAGAAATATCAATGCAGCGTGCCATCACGCGGCTATGTATTCAGTGCGGGCTTTTCCTGCTCCAGCACGGGGCAGAGAGTGCCCTGGTCGAGGAGCTTTCGACGCGTCTGGGGCTGGCATTGGGGATGGATAGCGTCGAAAGCGCGATTTCGTCAAACGCCATCGTGCTGACCACCATCAAAGACGGTCAGTGCCTCACCTCTACCCGTAAAAACCACGACCGCGGCATTAACATGCACGTTGTGACCGAAGTACAGCATATCGTCATTCTGGCTGAACATAAGCTTCTCGACCTCAAAGAGATAGAAAAACGATTTAAGCAAATCAAGCCATTACGTTATCCGCGCTGGTTGGTGGTGTTAATGGTGGGACTGTCGTGCGCCTGTTTTTGTAAGCTCAATAAAGGGGGCTGGGACGGCGCTTTCGTGACCTTTTGCGCCAGCAGCATTGCCATGTATGTTCGCCAGGTGCTGACGCACCGGCAACTGCACCCACAAATTAACTTCTGCATCACCGCTTTTGTCGCCACGACGGTTTCCGGGTTGCTGCTGCGCCTGCCGCAGTTTGCCAACACGCCCACCATCGCCATGGCCGCCAGCGTGCTCCTTCTGGTGCCGGGCTTCCCGTTAATTAACGCTGTTGCCGACATGTTTAAAGGGCATATCAATACCGGCCTGGCACGCTGGGCGATTGCCAGCCTGCTCACGCTGGCGACCTGCATCGGCGTGGTAATGGCGATGACACTGTGGGGGTTACGCGGATGGGCGTGATAACGTTTCTGCTGGCACTGGCGCAGGACATGTTTCTGGCCGCCATTCCGGCCGTGGGCTTTGCAATGGTGTTCAACGTCCCGCAGCGCGCCCTGCCGTGGTGCGCGCTCCTGGGCGCAATCGGCCATGGCTCGCGAATGATCATGATGACCGCCGGTTTTAATATCGAGTGGTCGACCTTTATGGCCTCCATGCTGGTCGGCAGCATTGGTATTCAGTGGTCGCGCTGGTATCTGGCCCATCCCAAGGTGTTTACCGTCGCGGCCGTTATCCCAATGTTCCCGGGCATTTCCGCTTACACGGCCATGATCTCAGCGGTAAAAATCAGCCACTTTGGCTATACCGAGCCACAAATGATCCTGCTCCTGAGCAACTTTCTTAAGGCCTCTTCTATCGTTGGCGCGCTCTCGATTGGGTTGTCGATCCCAGGACTGTGGCTTTACCGCAAACGCCCGCGCGTTTGATGTTTGTGTTATTTCGCTGCCATGGGGATAATCTCTCTATTCCGTTTAGTGACGATAAGGAAAGGATGTGGCAAACCCTGGCAGCGAACTCCCGGAGCAGCATGAAGAATCCAGCCTGAAGGAGAAAATTTTCCAGAGCGCTATCGCGCTTTTTGCCGAATATGGGTTGAACGGTGCCCGCATGGAGCAAATCGCAGAGAAAGCAGGCACCACTAAACGGATGGTGGTTTACCACTTTAAGAACAAAGAAAATCTTTATCTTCTCGTACTGGAGTATGTTTACACCCAGATACGAAACAGTGAAAAAGCGCTCAGCCTGGCCGCCATGCCGCCGGTAGAAGCGCTGGTTCATCTGGTTGAAGCCACCTTTGACTACCACGCAGACCATCCGGATTACATTCGTATTATCTGCATGGAAAACATGCAGCGTGGTCGCTTCATGCAGCAATCCAGCTACCTGCGCCAGGTCAACCGCAGCGCGCTCGACCTGATCGAAGATATCCTGCATCGTGGAAAGGAAAAGCAGCTGTTCAACCAGACGGTTGAAGCCCGCGATCTCCACCGCCTGATCAGCAGCTTCAGCTTCCACTACGTCGCCAACAGCTACACCTTTACGTTGCTGTTTGAAGAGGGGGCGGACGAAATGGCTCAGCGCCAGCACTACCGTAAAATGGCCGTTCAGGTGGCACTTCGTTATACGTGCCCATAAAATTGCTTGCAATTATATCGCGCACTATCTATATTCATTCCATGAACGCAAAAACGAACGACACCACCAACGCGCTTCTGCTGGATAACCAGCTCTGTTTTGCCCTCTATTCGGCAAACCTGGCGCTTAACAAGCTGTACCGGCAACTGCTGGCACCGCTGAACCTGACCTACCCGCAATACCTGGTAATGCTGGTACTGTGGGAGCAGGATGACATTACGGTGTCGGACATTGGCGAGCGGCTGTTCCTTGACTCTGCCACCCTGACGCCGCTGCTGAAGCGTCTGGAAAGCGCCGGGCTGATCAACCGTCAGCGTTCGCGTAAAGATGAACGTCAGGTCGCCGTTACGCTGAGCGACGCAGGGCGTGAGCTGCAGCAGCAGGCATCCGGGATCCCCCACGCGGTGGGATGCGCAGCACAATGTGATACTGACACGATGCTGGCACTTAAGCAGCAGCTTGAACTTTTGCGACATCAGTTACATCACGCGTAAGGCTATACTTTACGCGTATTTATTTACCCACATATATCGTACGCTATTTAATAGCACACATAAACGTAAGATGAGGAACCTGCCATGTCTTTAGAAAAAGTTGTCTACACTGCCAAAGCAAAAGCAACCGGGGGCCGTGACGGCCGTGCAACCTCTTCCGATGGCGTCCTGGACGTCAAACTGGGTGTGCCAAAAGAGATGGGCGGCATGGGGGGGGAAGTGACCAACCCTGAACAGCTGTTTGCTGCCGGCTACTCCGCCTGCTTCCTGGGCGCAATGAAGTTTGTGGCTGCGCGCGACAAATTTACGCTGCCAAAAGAGGCCTATATCGAAGGTGAAGTCGGCATTGGCCCACTGCCAACCGGTTTTGGTATCGAAGCTAAACTGAACATCCACGTTGAAGGTATGGATCCTGCAGAAGCCAAAAAACTGGTCGATGCGGCGCACATTGTTTGTCCGTACTCTAACGCGACCCGCGGTAACATCGACGTGACCCTGAATATCATCGCGTGATAAATGCCTGATGGCGCTGCGCTTATCTGGCCTACGACTGTAGCCCCGGTAAGCGCAGCGCCACCGGGGAAATCCCCTCCATCCCCTCATCCTCTCTGTGCTACCATAAGCCCATATCACGCCCGTAGTAATCAGTTGAGAAAGCGTTATGTCCTCCAGAATTCTGACCACCAGCATTGCTGGTATTGATGCCTTTATGCGCGATCCCCGTGGTGTGTTGACGCACGCCGAAGGCGGCACGCTTGCGGTGTTGGCCGACAACGCCCCGGCGTTTTACGCCCTCACACCAGAGCGTCTGGCACAGCTTCTGGAGATTGAAGCGCGGTTGTCGCGCCCGGCGAGCGATGTCACACTGGATAACCAGTTCTTTGAAGATCCAGGTAACGCCCCCGTGACGGTTCCGATGGGAAAATTTGCCCTGTACGCGGGCTGGCACCCGGATGTGGATTTCCAGCGGCAGGCGGCGCTGTGGGGCATTGCGCTGACGCAACCGGCAACCCCTGAAGAGCTTGCCGCCTTTATTGCCTGGTGGCAGGCAGAAGGCAAAGTCTTTACCCACATTCAGTGGCAGCAAAAGCTTGCCCGCCATCTGCAGATTAACCGCGCCAGCAATAACGGCCAGCCCAAACGCGATATCAACGCTTTTTCAGAACCGGATAAACAGATCCCTAATGGATTCCGAGGTGCGAAATGAAAAACGTCGGCGACCTGATGAAACGACTGCAAAAGATGATGCCAGCCAATGTGAAGCCCGCGTTCACTACGGGTGAAGAACTTCTGGCGTGGCAAAAAGAACAGGGTGAGATCCGCGCCGCCGCCCTCGCCCGCGAAAACCGGGCGATGAAAATGCAGCGTACCTTTAACCGCTCCGGTATTCGTCCCCTGCATCAGAACTGCTCGTTCGATAACTATAAAATTGAGACCAACGGGCAGATGAACGCCCTTGCCGCCGCGCGTCAGTATGTGGATGAATTCGACGGCAACATCGCCAGCTTTATCTTCAGCGGTAAGCCCGGCACCGGCAAAAATCACCTGGCCGCCGCCATCTGTAACGAACTGCTTCTGCGCGGGAAATCGGTATTAATTATTACCGTGGCCGATATCATGTCTGCCATGAAAGACACCTTCAGCAACCGCGAAACCAGCGAAGAGCAGCTGCTTAACGATCTGAGCAACGTTGACTTGCTGGTTATCGATGAAATTGGCGTTCAGACCGAATCCCGCTACGAAAAAGTGATCATTAATCAGATTGTCGATCGCCGCTCTTCTTCCAAACGTCCCACCGGCATGCTAACCAACCACAATATCGACGAGATGACCCGCTTACTGGGCGAACGCGTGATGGATCGCATGAAGCTGGGCAACAGCTTGTACGTCATCTTTGACTGGGACAGTTACCGCAGCCGCGTCACCGGTAAAGAGTATTAAGACAGTTCCAGGAATTGCCGGTGGCCCGGAGGTATATACTGGAGCCACTTTCGGCCCAAACGGACCTTTTTTGAGAAAGCCATTATGAAAAAACAGATTCTTTTCAGCACACTTTTAGGCGCCCTGCTGGTCACCGGCATGGCGCACGCCGCATCCTGGCAGGAGTCCCTCTCCAGCGCCGCCAGCGAACTCACCAAAGAGAGCGGCAGCACGCAGGGCGGGCTGTCAGCCTCTTCCCTCACCAGCCTGCTGGGCAACAGCTCCCAGAGCCTGAGCGCGGGCACCATGAACAACGCGGCGGGTATTCTGGAATACTGTGCGAAGCAAAAGCTGGCGTCCGTCACCGATGCGCAAAATGTGAAAAACCAGGTGCTGGGTAAGCTGGGTCTGGATACCCAGGAGCAGAAAGCCGACACCAACTACATGGACGGCATTCAGGGTCTGCTGAACGCGCAAAATGGCCAGCAGCTGAATCTGAGCACCCTGGGCAACTCATCTCTGGCGAAACAGGTGAAAACCAAAGCCTGCGATCTGGTGCTGAAACAAGGCGTTAATTTCATCTCCTGATCGGCCCCATTTCCTGCCACAACACGCCGCGTTTAATACGTTAGTCTTGCAACGCGGCGTGAAACCGGCATTTTCCCCTTCTGCCCTCGTCTCAGCATCCGTACAACAGGATGCGACCGCCTTCAAAAAAACGATTTTCTAAACCAATTCCTAACAACGGCACACTTTCGTGACACTAAAATTGCAGCTTAGCGACATCGCCATTACATTGTATTACCCAAAAAATAATCAATTAGCCAGCGAAGCACCTGGCGTCATGAGGATATGCTGTTGTCAGAGTTAATGTCCCTTGCCCTTTTTCTTGCCTCCATCGGCGTTTACGCCTGGAAAGCAGGCCGTAACACGTGGTGGTTTGTCGCCACGCTGGTGGTGCTCGGCATTTTTATTGTTTTAAACATTACGCTCTACGCCAGCGACTACTTTACCGGCGACGGTATCAACGATGCAGTGCTCTACACGCTGACCAATAGCCTGACGGGCGCGGGCGTGGGTAAATACATTCTCCCCGGTCTGGGGCTGGTGATGGCTTTGGTGGTGATTTTTGGTACGCTCGCCTGGGTCCTGCGCCGCCGCCGTCATCTTCCGCACCACCATGGCTACAGCCTGCTGGCGCTTTTCCTTGCGCTGGCCTCCGTGGATGCCAGCCCGGCGTTTCACCAGATCACCGAGCTGGTGAAATCCCAGTCGCGCGACGGCGATCCGGATTTCGTGGCGTACTATAAAGAGCCATCGAAAACGATCGCTAACCCGAAGCTTAATCTGGTGTATATCTACGGCGAGAGCCTGGAGAGAACCTATTTCGATAACGATGCCTTCCCGAACCTGACGCCGGATCTGGGCGCCCTGAAAAACGAAGGTCTCGACTTCAGCCACACCATGCAACTCCCCGGCACCGATTACACCATCGCCGGGATGGTCGCCTCCCAGTGCGGCATCCCTCTGTTTGCCCCCTTTGAAGGCAACGCCTCGGCCTCTATGTCGAGCTTTTTCCCGCAAAATATCTGCCTGGGCGACATCCTGAAAAACTCCGGTTATGAGAACTATTTTGTGCAGGGAGCCAACCTGCGCTTTGCCGGAAAAGATGTGTTCCTCAAATCCCACGGCTTTGACCATCTGTACGGTTCAGAAGAGTTAAAAGAGACGGTCGCCGACCCCACCTACCGCAACGACTGGGGCTTCTACGACGATACCGTGCTGGATGAGACCTGGAAAAAATTCGAAGAACTTTCCCGCGCCGGGAAACGCTTCTCCCTCTTTGCCCTGACGGTGGATACCCACCATCCTGACGGTTTCGTCTCACGCACCTGCAAGCGCAAACGTTACGACATTGACGGCAAAAGCAATAAATCCTTCAGCGCCGTCACCTGTAGTCAGGAGCATATCGCCGCATTGGTTCACAAAATCAAAGCCTCGCCGTATTTCAAAAACACGGTGATCGTCGTCTCTTCTGACCATCTGGCGATGAAAAACAGCGCGTGGGATCAGCTAAACAAACAGGATCGCAGCAATCTGTTCTTCGTTCTGCGCGGCGACAAACCGCAGCAGGAGGTGATCGCCACCAAACGCAACTCCATGGATAACGGCGCCACCGTGCTGGATATCCTCGGCGGAGACAATTTTATTGGCCTGGGCCGCAGCACGCTGTCAGGACAATCGCTGTCCGAAGTGTTCCTCAACATGAAGGAAAAAATCCTCGCCTGGAAGCCGGATATCATCCGCCTGTGGAATTTCCCGAAAGAGATGAAAGACTTCACCATCGATCAGGATAAAAAAACGATCGCCTTCTCTGGCAGCAACTTCCGCCTGCCGTTGCTACTGCGCGTGTCGGATAACCGCGTTGAGCCGCTGCCCGAAAGCGAATACTCGGCACCGTTGCGCTTCCAGCTGGCTGATTTTGCCCCGCGCGATAACTTTGTCTGGGTCGACACCTGTTACAAAATGGGCCAGCTCTGGTCACAGCCGCTGGCGCTGTCTACCGACTGGTGCGTCTCTCAGGGGCAGCTTGGCGGGGAGCAAACCGTGCAGCACGTGGACAAAGCGGTGTGGAAGGGAAAAACCGCGTTCAGGGATACGGTTATCGATACCGCCCGCTATCAGCACAACGTCGACATGCTGAAAATCGTCGACAACGATATTCGCTATAAAGCCGACAGCTTTATCTTTAACGTTGCCGGTGCGCCGGAAGAGGTTAAACAGTTCAGCGGTATCTCTCGTCCGGAATCCTGGGGTCGCTGGTCCA
The DNA here is from genome assembly GCF_052044775.1 of Enterobacter sp. 22466. Lineage (NCBI taxonomy): Bacteria > Pseudomonadati > Pseudomonadota > Gammaproteobacteria > Enterobacterales > Enterobacteriaceae > Enterobacter > Enterobacter sp. 22466. The sequence continues at coordinate 253,532 of NZ_JBQENX010000003.1, forward strand.
ACGCACAGCTGGGCAATGAGGTAAAAATTGAGTATGCCCATCCGCTGCCGGCGCAGTTCGACCTGGTGATTACAGCCAGAGCGTACGGACCCAACGCGAATAAGCCCGTGCCGGTGCGCGTGGGCGGAGAGGAGCAGACGCTGACGCTTGGTAACGACGTAAGCACTCACACGCTGCATTTCACCAATCCATCGCGCAGCAATACTTTAGTGATTGTGCCACCAGACCCGCAGTCCACTAATGAAGGGAATATTCTCGGCCACTCCCCGCGCCAGCTCGGGATTGGTATGGTCGAAATTAAAATTGTCAGCAAGCAAGGCTAACGCATGCCCCGCCCGGCATCCTGCCGGGCGGTTGTGTAAATAAAAAATCCTATATAAAGCTTATAGATTAGATAAAAACGCTTTATATTGGCAATTTTTATTTATAAATATCCCGCAAAAACCACCTTTAATAAAATATACCACTCCTGAAATCACTACGGAGCGGTATACACTTTTATCATGCTAACCGGCTATAAGTTCGAGTCCATCCGGGCACTGCGCAGTGAAAATGTGATTGCCTGGGAGGTACTGTCCACGGCAAAGCCCCACGTCAATCTTGAAGACTACTTTAGCTCAATGCCTTCTACACAGCGTAAAGAACACTTCTTTGCGCAGCTTCGCCATATCATGTCTTGCGAAGAAGGCGACAAGTATTACCTCAACGCGACATCGGATTTACTGCTGGAACCGGACTTCCTCGACAGGCTGAAAGAAGAAACCGCCTGCCCGGAGAGGCTGGCTATCGAAGTTACCGATCTCCATACGATGGTACAACTCGACGATATGCAAAGCCGCTCCCTGCGAACAGGTATCGCAATGCTCCATCTGTGGGGCGTTGAAGTGTGGGCGGACGACGTCTGCGAAGACATTCTTCCCGAGCTGCTTGCCAGCCAGATCCGCTTCTGCGGCGTCAAAATTGACAAACATACCTTCTGGAGCGGACGTACCGAGCAGACTAAGTTCCTGCACCTCACCCGCCAGTACAAGCGTGTCGCCAGTAAGGTACTCATAGAAGGCATCGAAACCGCGGGCGATTTCGCGCTGGCCCGCGCCAGCGTGGCCGACTACGGCCAGGGTTATCTGTGGGGCATGAAATGACGCCTTTCATCCCGAATGCCGGCTATCAGGTCATCGTTCTGAGCAGCAACGCGTTTTTGTGGCTCGGCCTCCATTCGATAGTATCGACGGCCGTGTCCCCCCGTCCTGAAGCGTACTGGATCAATAACGTTACTCCAGAAGGGCTTCAGCGTTTGCAGGAACTGTTCAGCACGCACGTCGGGCAGAGCTGGCTGTTATTTACGGATACGGCCAGGGTCAACGACATTAACACCCTGCCAGGCAATGAGCGGATCAGAGTGGTCCCGGGAAATGTGTCCCTTGCCCAACTAAGCCACTGCTTTAGCGACATGGCCTTCTCTTTAGAAAATACCGCCACGCTCACGTACCAGGAAATGCGGGTTTGCATGTTGATTCAAAAAGGGTTCAGCCCGGTGCGTATCGCACAAATCCTTAATAAGTCACCGAAAACGATCTACACCCACAAGCGTAACGCGATGAAAAAATTTTGCTGTCAGAACCTGGCGGAATTCTATCGAAAACTCTGCCTGCTGGACGCTCTGGCCACTTCTTTGTAATTGCACTGTTATTCACGTCAGGAAATAAGATCATGAAAATTATCTCCACTGCTGTATGTTGCTCCGCTCTCCTGCTTCCTGCCGCTGCGATCGCCGCAGACAGTACCGCAAGCGCGACGATGCACGTTTCACTTGAGGTAGTAAAATCCTGCACCCTCAAAGCCAACGACCTCAATTTTTCACGCCACGGGTCGGATGAATCAAACGAAATTCAGGCCAAAACGCAGGTCGATATTGTCTGTACCAACGGTACGCCGTTCACGCTCTCCGCCACCAGCAACGATAGCAGCGAAAACGGCACCTTCTGGCTGAAGCCGGAAAACGGTGAAACGGGCGCACAGAAGATAGCGTGGAAACTCTTTGCCGATGAGAGCAAACAGACGCAAATCACCAGCACCGATGGGCTGACCGATACCGGCAACGGCATGGCGCAGGAAGAGACGCTGTATGGCGTTATTGACGCAGGGGCGCTGACGACCGCGCAAGCGGGCGCCTACAGCGACGATGTCACCTTAAATCTGGTGTATTGATCATGCGACGCTGTCTTCCCTGCTTCATTCTGTGGTTCCTGATGCTGACGCTGCTGTCGCGCTACGCGCTGGCCGCCACGCTTCAGGTGGCCCCCGTGACGCTCGATCTCCAGAGCGGTCAAAGAGCATCCGCGGTCTACCTCACGAACAGCGGCAAAGCGGCCATCCATGCTCAGATACGGGTTTACGAATGGACCCAGCAAAACGGCAAAGATGTGTTAACGGCCACCGACAAGGTGGTCAGCAGCCCCGCGATGACCTCCCTGGCGCCGGGCCAGCAGCAGCTGGTGCGCATCATCATTATGGAGCCCGGCATCCGTGAACAGGAGCAAAGTTACCGCCTGGTCATTGATGAACTGCCGGATGCAACGTCCCGTGCGGCCAATCCCAACGCGGTGCACTTTCTGCTGCGCTACTCGATTCCCGTCTTTATTGCCGGAAACCAGAATATGCCCGTCAGCCGCGATGCCCTGAGCTGCGAACAGGCGGAGTCCCCGGGAACGATTCGCTGCTATAACGCCGGAAACAGCCATATTCGCCTGAGCCACCTGCAGGCCCTGACGGCCAGCGGGCAGGTTGTGGGATCGGTGAAAGGGCTGGCGGGCTATGTGCTGCCGGGACAGACCGCGCTTGTGACACTTAAGCAGGCTTCACACCACACGCTCAGCGCACTGCGCGCCTATCTCAATGATGAACACCATGCCAGCCAGCTCCCCCTGCGCCCGCTCGCTACTCGCGCTCCTGCTTTGGCTAACGCTCATGTTGACAGCCCAGGCTGAACCCGCCGCCGACACCGTACAATGGCTGGCCATCACGGTGAATCACGCTCCTCGAGGGGAGCTGTGGGCCTGCCGGGTAGTGGGTGAAGCGCTGTGGATTGACCGCGGCGACCTCAAAAAGCTGGGGCTTCGCGCACCGGATGACCACAGCGAGTGGGTTGAACTGACGTCCCTGCCGGGCCTGAAGGTCAGTCTTGATTTACATGCTCAGCAGGTCTCCCTTACCGCCGACGCAAAGGCGCTCGACGGCCAGCAGCGCCTGACTATCGAGAGGCCGACCGCGCAGTATCGCTATCCCGAGGCGCAGCCCATCAGCGCGGTTACGCTCGGGTATGCCCTTTATGCCAGCGATTCCCAGGGGAACCGCCAGCTTAACGCGCAGACCTCGCTGACCGCATCCGGGGCGCTTCCCGGCACCTTCAGCAGCAGCTTTTCAAGCCATGCGGGGGAGGAAAACAGCGCGGGCCGACCCAGCCACACGCGTCTTGAAACCCGCTGGCAGTGGGACAACGCAGACTCGCTAACCAGCCTGGCGCTGGGTGACAGCATCACCACGGGCACCCGCTGGAGCCGGCAGGTACGTTTTGGCGGTCTGCACTGGGCGCGGAATTTTGAGCTTGATCCGCAGCTCAACACCGAACCGCGCAGCCGCTACAGCGACACTGCCGTCCTGCCTTCAACGGTCGATCTTTACATCGACGGGCTTAAGCAGAGTAGCCAGCGCGTGACGCCGGGGGATTTTCTGCTGGATACCCTGCCCTCCTTCACCGGAAGCGGACAGGCGCAGGTGGTCATTACCGATATCAACGGTCAGCGTCGCACCGTACAGCTCGATCTCTACGGTGCGCCTGGGATGCTGGCGGAAGGGCTCAGCAGCGGCTCGCTGGATATCGGCTGGATGCGGCAGAACTACGCCCTGCGCTCCAACGACTATGCCCCCACTCCTGTGCTCGACGCGGGCTGGCGCTATGGGGTAAGTAACCAGCTGACGCTGGCGCTGCACACCGAACAGCAGAGCAAACTGCGCAATGTCGGGACAGGCGTCGACTGGCTGATCTCACCCGACATAGGGATTGTCAGCCAGCATGTTGCCCTGAGCGACAGCCCCTACGGTCTGGGAAAACAGTGGGGCCTTGGCTGGCAATGGAACGGCAGCGGGACGGGCTTATCTGCCAGCACCGTCCGTACTGATGCCGATTTTGCCGATAACGCCCGCACGATCGGTGCCCTGCCGGTCAGACGCAGCGATAGCGTCTGGCTAAGCCACTCCGTGCCCCATTTCGGTACCGTAGGCGCAGGCTGGGTACAGCAAAACATTCAGGGCAACAAACAGCGCTACCTCAACGCCTCCTGGTCCGTCTCGCTGCCTGCCCACCTATCCACCACGCTGAGCTATACCCGTTCGTTTACGGATGCGTCGAGTAACGTTCAGCTTATGCTCTCGGTCCCGTTAGGCCGTGCGGATACCCTCTCCGTTCAGACCAGCCGCGAGACGTCGCGCATGGATTATCGCCACCAGCCGGACGATCGGCTCGGCGGCTGGTCATGGCAGCTGGGACAAAGCGTTGGTGAGCGCCGGGATACCTATGCGGACGTGGGCTATCTGGGTCATGCCGGTGAGTGGCATGTCGGGCTGGAGCAAGGCGCGAAGCTGGGCAACCAGTACGCCTCAGCCGAAGGCAGCCTGACGCTGCTGGATGGCAGCCCTCATGCCCTGCGCTACAGCCAACAGAGCCTGGCGCTGGTCTCCACCCACGGCGTTGGACACGTGCCGGTCATGCTGGAAAACCGCCCGGCAGGCGAAACCGATGAAAACGGTTATCTGCTGCTGACCGACCTGCCGCAATACCACAGCAGCAAAGTCAGTATCAATCCGCTGGATCTCCCTGCCGATGTGATGGCCCCCGTCACCGACATAAATGCCAGACCGGGCAACGGCAGCGCGGTAAAGGTCGATTTTAACGTCCATCACGCCGTGACGGTTCAGGCCCGGCTGGTCGACAGCCGCCATAAGCCGCTCCCGCTGGGCAGCATCGTTTCAACGCCACGCGGCGCGACCATCGTCGGACGTGACGGTTTCATCTGGCTTGAAGATCCGCCCCTGCCGGGTGAACTGGTGGTGAAAACCGGCGAGAGGGAGTGTCGGGTCACACTTCCGGCCCCGCGCGCCGCGTCATCAATACAGAATATTGGAGAACAACTGTGTCATTAAAAGCACCGTTATTGCTGCTGCTCGTGCTGTCCATGAAAGCGATGGCGGCAGCATGCTGGATAACCTCACCCGCCGCCATTAACTTTGGCAGCGTCGTGGCGGGCAATGCCGCCTCGACCAACACCGAGGTGAAATTTAGCTGTCAGGCCGACAATAACGGCACGCTGGAATATATCAACGTCTGCCTGAGCAGCATGGATGCTCCGCCCTTTCAGATGCTCTCGACCGGGGACCAGGAGGGGAAACAGTACTCCCTGCTCTTCCGCCTGTTTAACGGCGTCGCGCGTTCTCAGGAGCTGGGCCCCGCCAGCGGCGGGGATCTCATTCAGCAGACCCTGACTGCACAAAGCAATACCAGCATCAGCGGTAGCTTTCCGCTTATCGCCACCCTCCTGCCGGGACAAAACCAACTGCCGGCGTACCACTATTACAACTACAACATGAATCTGCGCATCGCCTGGCACAGCGCCACCCGTCAGGATGCGCTGCAAAATTGCTCGGACGGTTCCGCGGAGGGCGAGCAGGTGCAGGGCGGCACCAACGCGCAGGCCGAAATCAGCCAGGGGTGCTACATAGAACGCGTCACCCCGCTTAACTTCGGCACGCTGAGCAGCACCGCCACGCTGCGCCCGACGCGTTCCACGGCAACACTCACCACGCGCTGCCCGGCCGGCACGGCGTTTACCCTTGCTATGGGCAACGGCAACCATGCCAGCGGCAATCAGCGGCAGCTTTGCAACGACGAAGGCCAGTGCCTGCGCTATGGGCTCTGGCAGGATGCCGCGGCCACGCAACGCTGGGGCGATTGGCGCAGCGGGGATGCGCTGGTCGTCGCCCATCCCACAGGCGGCACCCAGAGCTTCACCGTTTATGGAGAAGTCCCGGCCCAGCCTCTGAGCGGTACGGGGGAATTTATTGACGACGTGATAATTACGCTGACTTATTAAACGACTCAAAAAACCGTCTGGATCAATGTTATCGGTAACAATGACGCTAAAATAGCCAGCAGCTCTGCTTAGAAGATGTAAACACCTTCTCTTTTTTTTCATTATCTCTGTCTGTTTTACAACAAATTATGAAATACCTGCTTGCTGACGCCATCGTCTATAACGACGAGGACGGTTCTGTTTCTCTTATCAATGCGCCGGATGAGGATGCGCAGATCCTTACCTGCACGGCCAATACCATCCTGAAGTTGCTGGTCCAGCATCATGGGAACGTGGTTGAACGGGACACCTTTCTCCATGAGGTCTGGGATCGACGTGGGCTCCAGGGATCGAACAACTCGTTAAACCAGTACATCAGTATTTTGCGCAAAATGCTGGCAAGCCTGCTTCCCGACGCGCTGTTTATCGTCACGGTCCCTAAGACGGGTTTTATGCTCAGCGCCGACGTCACGGTAACGGCCCAGGAGGAAGCGCCCCCGGCCGCCAAAACGGCGAAACCGGCATGGCGCGTTCGGCCGGAATGGCTGTTCTGCGGCGCGCTTACCCTGGCGATCGTGACGCTGTGCCTCTGGATAACGGCGATCAAGCCAGCAAACCCGCAGAGGGAGATCCATCTGCTGACCCATATCGGCACCTGTCCGGTCTACACCTTTACGCCACTGGCGGATGTGTTTCACGAGAAGGCGATTGCCCTGGCGCAAACCCTGCAGCAGGACGGCCATCTGCCGTGTCTGAAAAATTCCATTTTCTATATGCACATCCAGAGAACGCTTTTTTACGGCCACGAAGGGAGGCTGGTGCTTTCCCAGTGTTCCCTCACGCAGGATAAAGCGAGCACCTGCCGTACGCTTTACTATTACGAGTGGTGATATGCGACATATCAAAATTTGGCTCATTCTGATCTTTAACCTGATGCTAACCGGCGCCGCGCTGGCGTGGTATTTCTACACGCCTCCGCTGTCGGTGGCCTGCGACGGTAACCTGACCTTCTCCGACAGACGCGACAATCACGATTTCACGTTTGATGGGGAGATCATCATGCGGTTCCATCCCGACAAAACCGGGTACATCACCCTAAACGGCAACGTCGAGAACGCCCCGCAAAATTGGGAAGTGTCCCGGCAGGAGATGTTTAAATGGCGGCACGTGGAGGGGGAACTCTATGAAATCATCATTCAAAAAGTGGAGCGTTTTAGCCACGACGCGATGCCGCCCGGCGTGTTTGAAAAATACGTGGCCGGCCTGACGCTGGGGAAAAAAAGGCTCCTGACGATAGAGCGCACGCCGCATGATGCGCTGGTAATTAGCAACTTTTACTCGCCGGTGCTGGTCTGCTCGGAATAATGTCGGGAGGTCAGGCTATACTTCCCGCCATGAACATTTACATTCGCCCCACCACCTGCGACGACATCGCCACTCTGCCCGCCCTTGAACGCGCGGCGGGCCAGCGTTTTCGGGATTACCCGGAACTCGCCTGGCTTGCAGAGGGCGATGTCATTTCCGCTGAGCAGCATCTCGACTACGCCGGTCGTGGCTTGAGCTGGCTGGCGCTGGCCAACGACCAGCCGGTCGGTTTTATCCTCGCAGAGACGCACGCTTCGTCGCTGTTTATTGTAGAGCTCTCGGTTCATCTGGACTGGCAGGGAAAAGGGATCGGTCGGCGGCTCATCGCCTGTGTGGCTGACCATGCCCGCAAAGGGGGGCTGACATCGCTGACGTTGACGACATTCCGGGACGTGCCGTGGAATGCGCCCTTCTATGCGCGGCTGGGGTTTGAATACGTCACAGACCTCACGCATGAGCTGCGTCAGAAAAGGGAAGAAGAGGCAACGCACGGTTTAGCGTATAAATCGCGCTGCGCCATGCGCCTGCCTCTGTAGTATCACCGGGTCTACAAAAACCATGCACCGTCATTCCGTAAGCCGGGTAAGGCGAAGCCGCCACCCGGCACCACACACGGCGTCAGAAGGTTTCCCAGTTATCACCGGCATCGGCAGTCGCGGTTTTACGCGTCATCACCGGCGCGGACATGGTTTTTGCGGAAGCGAACTCACGTGCTTTCATCTGCTCCTGCTGAATGCGGAATACCGCGACGGCCTGCGTCAGACGGCTCGCCTGCTCTTCCAGCGCCGCAGCGGCAGCAGCAGACTCTTCCACCAGCGAGGCGTTCTGCTGGGTCACGCGATCCATCTCCGCCACCGCCAGGCCGACCTGATCGATACCGCGGCTCTGCTCGTCAGACGCAGAGGCGATTTCACCCATGATGTCGGTCACGCGGGTCACCGCATTAACGATTTCACCCATCGTTTCACCGGCGCTTTCCACCAGCGTTGAGCCCACTTCCACGCGACCCACCGAGTCTTCAATCAGGCTCTTGATCTCACGGGCCGCCTGGGCGCTGCGCTGGGCCAGGTTACGCACTTCGCCTGCCACGACGGCAAATCCGCGCCCCTGCTCACCGGCACGTGCCGCTTCAACCGCGGCGTTCAGTGCCAGAATATTGGTCTGGAAGGCAATGCCGTCAATCACGCTGATAATATCGGCAATTTTCTGCGAACTGCCGGCGATATCACGCATGGTTTGCACCACGTTATCCACCACTTTACCGCCTTTCTGCGCGGTTTCAGACGCGCTCAGCGCCAGGTTGCTCGCCTGACGGGCATTCTCGGCGTTCTGCTTCACGGTCGCCGTCAGCTGCTCCATGCTGGCTGCAGTCTCTTCCAGGGAAGCGGCCTGCTGTTCGGTACGGGAAGACAGGTCGTTATTGCCCATCGCGATTTCGCTCGCGCCGCTGTAGATGGCGTTTGCGCCGTTACGCACGTCACCGACGGTACGCACCAGCTCGCCCTGCATATGACGCAGCGAGTCGGCCAGCTCCCCCATCTCGTTAGCGCCTTCCACTTCAATGCGCTTCACCAGATCGCCGCTGGCGATATGGCGGATATTGTCGATCAGACGGGTCAGCGGAGAGATTAACGCCTGCTTGATACCCAGCCACACGGCCACGATAACCACCAGCACCACAATCAGCACGCTAATCAGCACCCAGATCGCCTGGCTGTAAGAGCTGTTACTGTTTTCTACCGCCATCTGATACAGCTTGTCGTTCTGCAGCAGGTAGTTCACGTACTGCTTCTCAAAACCATCCTGATAGCTCTGGGTCGGTTGATCAAAGAAAGCGTTGATTTTGCCAGCGCCCAGCAGCTGAATCAGCTCCGCCAGCGCACCGTGATAAATGTCGTAGTTACGCTTAATTTCCATCGCTTCAGCGTCACTCTGACGTGGATCGCGCGGCAGGGTCTCGTAGGCAGCCCAGTTTTTTTCCGCCTGTTTCAGAGACACAGAGGCAATTTGCATCAGATCGTTCACGGTCGCGCCGCTGCCGATATTGTTCTGATCCATCATGTAGCGGATGCCCGCACGGTTCAGGGTGTTACGGGTTTGCAGCAATGCCACCCAGCTGGCGTTCAGCGTGGATTGTTGCTGGCGAATGGTTTGCAGGACGGTGAAATTCTCTTTGTCATGCTTCAGGGCATTGAAGAAAAGGCCACCGGAGGTCAGTTGTAAAAGGCCAAATATCGCTAAAACCAGCATTAAGCTGGTGACAATCTTGATACGGTTTAACATGTTTTCTCTTCCTTCAGACAGATACAGAATTTTCGGCCTGGAAAGGGAAAACTTTACGAAAATCATCCTTTAATTTGTGGTTTTTACTCTTCGTCACGCGCTGCGATATGGCGATTTCCCAGCTCAATAAACTCCTCAAGCAGCGCCGTGAGCTGTTTCATCTTCTCCGGCGTGTACTCTGCCTCAATTTGCTGATACGCCTCTTCCACCTGCGCCTGGGCATGCGCATACAGCGCGTTGCCCTCTTTGGTCAGCGACACGTACAGCTTGCGCTGGTCATTGACCGGCTTCAGGCGCAACACCAGACCGTCGCGCTCCATGCGCGTCAGAATGCCCGTCAGGCTCGGGCGCAATATGCAGGTCCGAAACGCCAGATCGTGGAAATCCATCGAGGGATGTTCAGCCAGCACACGCACAATGCGCCATTGCTGCTCGGTCAGGTTATGCCGCTTCACAATCGGGCGGAAGTAGGACATCGCCGCTTCCCGCGCCTGCAACAGGGCGATAGTTAATGAATCATGCATAGCCACTCCCGCTCATTGTTAACAAATAAACAATTGAAAATTGATGTTTTTATCAACAGCCATTTTAGCTTCGAAAAGTCTAACAGAAACAACACCATTTTTTAACCCGATGATAAATATATCATTTCAAAATAAATTGTAAATTTATTGTTATTCATATCACAAATTCTTCACTTCTGATTGCGAAATAAACAGCAAAAGCATAAAACCAGATCATTAACATATTAACGAAATCAAAAACCGGCTTTCCGGTCTGAGGAGTATGTCAATGAAAGGTACTGTTTTTGCCGTGGCGCTGAACCACCAAAGCCAGCGCGATGCCTGGGCGGAGGCGTTTGAAAAAGCCCCCTACAACACCCCACCGAAAACTGCGGTGTGGTTTATCAAGCCGCACAACACGGTGATCCGTGCAGGTGAACCGATCCCGTTCCCGCAGGGCGAAACAGTGCTGAGTGGCGCAACGGTCGCGCTGGTGGTGGGCAAAACGGCCAGCAAAGTCCGTGTGGAAGAGGCAGCGGCCTACATCGCCGGGTACGCGCTGGCCAACGAGGTAAGCCTGCCGGAAGAGAGCTTTTATCGCCCGGCAATCAAAGCCAAATGCCGGGACGGGTTTTGTCCGCTGGGGGAGCTGGTCTCCGTGGACAACGTGGACAACGTGGACAACGTGGACAACCTGACCATCATCACTGAAATTAACGGTCGCGAAGCGGACCACTGGAACACCGCCGGGCTGCAGCGCAGCGCCGCCGAACTGCTGAGTGCCCTGAGCGAGTTCGCTACCCTGAATCCGGGGGATGCGATATTGCTCGGTACGCCGCAAAGCCGCGTCGAGATCCGCCCGGGCGATCGGGTACGCATCCTGGCGAAAGGGTTCCCGGCACTGGAAAACCCGGTGGTGGATGAGCGCGACGTGGCCATCGCACACGGTGCACATCCTCACCCCACGCTGTTCGCCCTCGGCCTGAACTACGCCGATCACGCCAGCGAGCTGGCATTCACGCCTCCGACCGAGCCGCTGGTGTTTATCAAAGCACCTAACACCTTTAATGGCGACAACCAGACCTCGGTGCGCCCGAACAACGTTGAGTACATGCACTACGAAGCTGAGCTGGTGGTGGTCATCGGCAAAACCGCGCATAAGGTCAGTGAAGCCGAGGCGATGGATTTTGTTGCGGGCTACACGGTCTGCAACGACTACGCCATTCGTGACTATCTCGAAAACTACTACCGCCCGAATCTGCGGGTCAAAAGCCGCGACGGGTTAACCCCCATCAGCCCCAACATCGTGCCGAAAGCGGCCATTCCTGATCCGCACAACTTAACCCTGCGCACCTTCGTCAACGGTGAATTACGTCAGGAAGGGACCACGGCGGATCTGATCTTCAGCATCCCGTACCTGATTGCATACCTGAGCGATTTCATGACCCTGCAGCCGGGCGACATGATCGCCACCGGCACGCCGAAAGGGTTATCCGACGTGGTGCCGGGGGATGAAGTGGTGGTGGAAGTGGAAGGCGTGGGTCGCCTGGTAAACCGGATTGTGAGTGAGGAGACGGCAAAATGAAAAAGATTAACCACTGGATCAACGGCAAGAATGTGGCGGGAAGCGACTACTTCCACACCACCAACCCGGCTTCCGGCGAGGTGCTGGCAGAAGTCGCCTCCGGCGGGGAAGCGGAAATCCATCAGGCCGTGGCGGCAGCAAAAGAGGCATTTCCAAAGTGGGCCAACCTGCCGATGAAAGAGCGTGCGCGCCTGATGCGTCGCCTGGGCGATCTGATTGACCAGAACGTGCCGGACATTGCCGCCATGGAGACCGCCGACACCGGCCTGCCCATCCACCAGACCAAAAACGTGCTTATCCCGCGCGCCTCGCACAACTTCGAATTCTTCGCCGAAGTGTGCCAGCAGATGAACGGCAAAACCTACCCGGTTGACGACAAGATGCTGAACTACACCCTTGTGCAGCCAGTGGGCGTCTGCGCGCTGGTATCGCCATGGAACGTGCCGTTTATGACCGCCACCTGGAAGGTCGCACCGTGCCTGGCGCTGGGGAATACCGCCGTGCTGAAGATGTCTGAACTCTCCCCACTGACCGCCGACCGTCTGGGCGAGCTGGCGCTGGAGGCGGGTATTCCGGCGGGCGTGCTGAACGTGGTGCAGGGCTACGGCGCCACGGCGGGCGACGCGCTGGTGCGCCATCACGACGTGCGGGCCGTCTCCTTCACCGGCGGCACCGCCACCGGGCGCAATATCATGAAAAACGCCGGGCTGAAGAAATACTCCATGGAGCTGGGCGGCAAATCCCCGGTGCTGATTTTTGACGATGCCGACATTGAGCGCGCGCTGGACGCCGCCCTGTTCACCATCTTCTCCATCAACGGCGAGCGCTGCACCGCGGGCTCGCGCATTTTCATCCAGCAGAGTATCTACCCGGAATTCGTCAAACGCTTCGCCGAGCGCGCCAACCGTCTGCGCGTGGGCGACCCGACCGATCCGAACACCCAGATTGGCGCGCTGATTAGCCAACAGCACTGGGAGAAAGTCTCCGGCTATATCCGCCTGGGCATTGAGGAGGGCGCAACCCTGCTGGCAGGCGGCCCGGACAAACCGACCGATCTGCCCGCCCACCTGAAAGGCGGTAACTTCCTGCGCCCGACCGTGCTGGCGGATGTCGACAACCGCATGCGCGTGGCGCAGGAGGAGATCTTCGGCCCGGTAGCCTGCCTGCTGCCGTTTAAGGACGAAGCGGAGGGCCTGCGTCTGGCCAACGACGTGGAGTACGGCCTGGCGTCGTACATCTGGACCCAGGACGTCAGCAAAGTGCTGCGTCTGGCGCGCAATATCGAAGCGGGCATGGTGTTCGTGAATACCCAGAACGTGCGCGACCTGCGCCAGCCGTTTGGCGGCGTGAAGGCCTCCGGTACCGGGCGCGAAGGCGGCGAGTACAGCTTCGAGGTGTTTGCGGAGATGAAGAACGTCTGCATCTCGATGGGCGACCACCCGATTCCAAAATGGGGGATCTGATCATGGGTAAACTGGCGTTAGCGGCAAAAATCACCCACGTGCCGTCGATGTATCTCTCTGAGCTGCCGGGCAAAAACCACGGCTGCCGTCAGGGTGCCATCGACGGACATAAAGAGATTAGCAAGCGCTGCCGTGAGCTGGGCGTCGATACCATCATCGTTTTCGACACCCACTGGCTGGTGAACAGCGCGTATCACATCAACTGTGCGGACCATTTTTCTGGCGTCTACACCAGCAACGAGCTGCCGCACTTTATCCGCGACATGACCTACGACTACGACGGCAACCCGGAACTCGGGCAACTGATCGCCGACGAAGCGGTGAAGCTCGGCGTGCGCGCCAAAGCGCACAACATCCCGAGCCTGAAGCTGGAGTACGGCACGCTGGTGCCGATGCGCTATATGAACGCGGATAAGCACTTCAAAGTGGTCTCCATCTCGGCGTTCTGCACGGTTCATGACTTCGCCGATAGCCGCCGGCTGGGCGAGGCCATCGTCAGCGCCATCGAAAAGTATGACGGCACCGTGGCGGTGCTGGCCAGCGGCTCGCTGTCGCACCGCTTTATCGACGACCAGCGCGCGGAAGAAGGGATGAACAGCTACACCCGCGAATTCGACCGCCAGATGGACGAGCGGGTGGTGAAGTTGTGGCGCGAAGGCCAGTTCAAAGAATTCTGCAGCATGCTGCCGGAGTACGCCGACTACTGCTACGGCGAGGGCAACATGCACGACACGGTGATGCTGCTGGGGATGCTCGGCTGGGACAAATACGACGGCAAGGTGGAGTTTCTCACCGAGCTGTTCGCCAGCTCCGGTACCGGCCAGGTGAACGCCGTTTTCCCGCTACCCGCATAAGGAGCCACCATGCCGCATTTTATTGCTGAATGTACCGACAACATCCGCGAGCAGGCCGACCTGCCGGGGCTGTTCGCCAAAGTGAACGAGGCGCTGGCCGCCACGGGCATTTTCCCCCCCGGCGGCATCCGCAGCCGCGCCCACTGGCTGGATACCTGGCAGATGGCGGACGGCAAGCAGGATTACGCCTTTGTGCATATGACGCTGAAGATTGGCGCCGGACGCAGCCTGGAGAGCCGCGAGGCCGTGGGGGAGATGCTGTTTGCGCTGATCAAAACGCATTTTGCCGACCTCATGGCCGCCCGCTATCTGGCGCTGTCGTTTGAGCTCGACGAGCTGCACCCGACGCTCAATTACAAACAAAACAACGTACACGCGTTGTTTACGTAGTACCGGCACGGTCTGTCCCCTCTCCCTTTGGGAGAGGGAGATAAAAACATAAAACAGGATATCGCCATGCTCGACAAACACACCCATACCCTGATCGCTCATCGTCTGCATCAGGCGGAGCAGTCCCGGGAGCAGATCCGCGCGATCTCGCTGGAGTACCCGGCGATCACGATTGAAGACGCCTACGCCGTACAGCGCGAATGGGTGAATCTGAAAATCGCCGAAGGCCGCGTGCTGAAAGGCCACAAGATCGGCCTCACCTCAAAAGCGATGCAGGCCAGCTCGCAGATCAGCGAGCCGGACTACGGTGCGCTGCTGGACGATATGTTCTTCCATGACGGCAGCGACATCCCCGTCGATCGCTTTATCGTCCCGCGCATTGAAGTGGAGCTGGCGTTCGTGCTGGCAAAACCGCTGCGCGGCCCGAACTGCACGATCTTTGACGTCTACAACGCCACGGATTACGTGATCCCCGCGCTGGAGTTGATCGACGCCCGCTGCCATAACATCGACCCGGAGACCCAGCGCCCGCGCAAGGTGTTCGACACCATCTCCGATAACGCCGCCAACGCGGGCGTGATCCTCGGTGGCCGTCCGATTAAGCCCGACGCGCTGGATCTGCGCTGGATCTCTGCCCTGCTCTACCGCAACGGCGTGATTGAAGAGACAGGTGTGGCCGCTGGCGTGCTCAACCACCCGGCGAACGGCGTGGCGTGGCTGGCCAACAAGCTGGCGCCCTACGACGTTCAGCTTGAGCCGGGCCAGATCATTCTCGGCGGTTCGTTTACCCGCCCGGTCGCGGCCAGTAAAGGCGATACCTTCCACGTGGACTACGGCAGCATGGGCTCCATCAGCTGCCGCTTTGTCTAGGAGAGAACCATGCAAAACGCATTCAAAACGGCGCTGAAAGCCGGGAAGCCGCAGATTGGTTTATGGCTGGGGCTGACCAGCAGCTACAGCGCTGAACTGCTGGCGGGGGCAGGCTTTGACTGGCTGCTGATCGACGCCGAACACGCGCCGAACACCGTGCAGACTGTCTTAACCCAGCTGCAAGCCATCGCCCCGTATGCCAGCCAGCCGGTCGTCCGCCCGTCGTGGAACGATCCGGTGCAGATCAAACAGCTGCTGGACGTGGGCGCGCAAACCCTGCTGGTGCCGATGGTACAAAACGCCGATGAAGCCCGTCAGGCGGTACGTTCCACGCGCTATCCGCCTGCCGGGATCCGCGGCGTGGGCAGCGCCCTGGCGCGGGCATCGCGCTGGAACCGCATCCCGGATTATCTACACCAGGCCAACGACGCCATGTGCGTGCTGGTGCAAATCGAAACCCGGGAGGCGCTGAAAAACCTGCCGCAGATCCTGGATGTGGACGGCGTCGACGGGGTGTTTATCGGCCCGGCGGATCTGAGCGCCGACATGGGCTTTGCCGGTAATCCGCAGCACCCGGACGTGCAGGCGGCCATTGAACAGGCGATCGCGCAGATCCTGAGCGCAGGCAAAGCACCCGGCATCCTGATGGCCAACGAGCCGCTGGCAAAACGCTATCTCGAACTCGGGGCGCTGTTTGTCGCCGTCGGCGTCGACACCACCCTGCTTGCCCGTAGCGCCGAAGCGCTGGCGGCACGTTTTATCGATCACCCGGTTACGTCAGTTAATAACAATAAATCCGTCTACTAACGTAAGATCTGGAGCGCACCATGACGACCTCTACCCTGCAAGATAATAAAGCTGTTGAACATCGCGTTATAAATAAGCTGTTCCGTCGTTTGATCGTGTTTCTCTTTATCCTGTTTGTCTTCTCGTTTCTCGATCGCATCAACATTGGCTTTGCCGGGCTGACGATGGGCAAAGATCTGGGCCTCACCTCCACCATGTTTGGCCTGGCGGCGACGCTGTTTTACGTCACCTACGTGCTGTGCGGGATCCCAAGCAACATCATGCTGGCGAAGATCGGCGCCCGGCGCTGGATCGCCGGGATCATGGTGGTGTGGGGGATCGCCTCCACCTGCACCATGTTCGCCACCAGCCCGGAAACGCTCTATGTGCTGCGCATGCTGGTGGGCATTGCCGAAGCCGGCTTCCTGCCGGGGATTTTGGTCTATCTCACCTGGTGGTTCCCGGCCTATCACCGCGCCCGCGCCAACGCGCTGTTTATGATTGCCATGCCGGTAACCATGATGCTCGGCTCTATTCTTTCCGGCTACATCCTGGCGATGGACGGGCTGTGGAATCTGAAAGGCTGGCAGTGGTTGTTCCTGCTGGAAGGGTTGCCGTCGGTGGTGCTCGGCGTGGTGACCTGGTTCTATCTTAACGACACCCCGGATCAGGCCAGCTGGCTGGATGATGAAGAAAAGCAAACGCTGAAAACCATGATCGCCCGTGAGCAAGAGCTGGCGGTGGCGCATGCCGCCACGCCGCGTTCAACGCTACGTGAAGTCTTAACCCCGGCGGTACTGCTCTATACGCTGGCCTATTTCTGCCTGACGAACACGCTGAGTGCGATCAACATCTGGACGCCGCAGATCCTGCAAAGCTTCAATACCGGCAGCAGCAACATTGTGATCGGCCTGCTGGCGGCGATCCCGCAGTTTTGCACCATCCTCGGCATGATCTGGTGGAGCCGTCGCTCTGACAGGCTGAAAGAGCGAAAAAAGCACACCATCCTGCCGTATCTCTTCGCGGCGGCGGGATGGATGCTGGCCTCGGCCACCGATCACAGCCTGATCCAGCTGCTTGGCATCATCATGGCCTCAACCGGATCGTTTACCGCCATGGCGATATTCTGGACCACGCCGGATCAGGTTATTAGCCTGCAGTCCCGTGCGGTGGCGCTGGCGGTGATCAACGCTATCGGCAACGTCGGATCCGCCGTCAGTCCGCTGCTGATCGGCATTCTGCGTGATGCCACTGGCAGCTTCAGCTCCGGGCTGTGGTTCGTCGCCGGGCTGCTGGTGGTAGGTGCGCTGGTGCTGACGCGCATTCCGATGACGCAGCGGGATCAACAGAGGAACGATCATGTGCCAGAGCTCTATCGCCAACATTGATATCAGCAAGGAGTACGACGAAAGTCTGGGCACCGACGATGTGCACTATCAGTCGTTCGCCCGCATGGCGGCCTTTTTTGGCCGCGACATGCAGGCGCATCGTCACGACCAGTATTTTCAGATGCACTTTCTTGATACCGGACAGATAGAGCTGCAGCTCGACGATCATCGCTATTCGGTGCAGGCACCGCTGTTTGTCATCACGCCGCCCTCGGTGCCGCACGCGTTTATCACCGAATCCGACAGCGATGGTCACGTTCTGACGGTGCGCGAGGATCTGATCTGGCCGATGCTGGAGGTGCTCTACCCCGGCACGCGGGAAGCGTTTGGTCTGCCGGGGATCTGCCTGTCGCTTGCCGATAAGCCCGACGAGCTGGCGGCGCTCAGGCACTACTGGCAGCTGATTGCCCGGGAATCCACAGCGCAACTTCCCGGGCGCGAGCATACTCTGGCTCTGCTCGCGCAGGCGGTCTTTACCCTGCTGCTGCGTAACGCCAGGCTCGACGACCACGCCGCCAGCGGCATGCGCGGCGAACTAAAACTGTTCCAGCGCTTTACCCAGCTGATAGATGCCCACTACCACCAGCACTGGACGGTGCCGGACTACGCCTGCGAGCTACACCTGACCGAATCCCGCCTGACCGATATCTGCCGCCGCTTCGCCAACCGCCCGCCGAAGCGGCTGATCTTCGACCGCCAGCTGCGCGAAGCCAGACGGCTGTTGCTCTTCTCCGACAGTACGGTCAGCGAGATTGCGTGGCAGCTGGGCTTTAAAGATCCGGCCTATTTTGCCCGCTTTTTCAACCGCCTGACGGGCTGCTCGCCCAGCGCCTATCGGGCGCAGAAAGTACCGGTTTCCCCTGTTCCCCTCACCCCTGCCCTCTCCCAACGGGAGAGGGAGTAACCGTGCCCTCTCCCTTTGGGAGAGGGTTAGGGTGAGGGAAATCACACTCTGCGATCTCTCGCGAAAAGTACCTGCCGTTGTCCCAATCGTCCCTTCACGTTCCGCCCCTCTCACGATTCAATTAAACAACAAAAACAAAACATAAATTTAACAAACCAATTCCGATACGAGGTCCCTATGAAACCTGAAGATTTCCGCGCTGATACCAAACGCCCGTTAACCGGTGAAGAGTATTTAAAAAGCCTGCAGGATGGCCGCGAGATTTATATCTACGGCGAGCGCGTTAAAGACGTCACCACCCATCCGGCGTTTCGCAATGCGGCGGCCTCCATCGCGCAGATGTACGACGCGCTGCACAAACCGGACATGCAGGACACGCTGTGCTGGGGCACCGACACCGGCAGCGGCGGTTACACCCACAAGTTCTTCCGCGTGGCGAAAAGCGCCGACGACCTGCGTCAGCAGCGCGACGCCATCGCCGGCTGGTCTCGCCTGAGCTACGGCTGGATGGGCCGCACGCCGGACTACAAAGCCGCGTTCGGCAGCGCGCTCGGTGCCAACCCGGCCTTCTACGGCCAGTTCGAGCAGAATGCCCGTAACTGGTACACCCGCATTCAGGAGACCGGTCTGTACTTTAACCACGCTATCGTCAACCCGCCCATCGACCGCCACAAACCGGCTGACGAGGTGAAAGACGTCTATATCAAGCTGGAAAAAGAGACCGACGCCGGGATCATCGTCAGCGGCGCGAAGGTGGTGGCGACCAACTCGGCCCTGACCCACTACAACATGATCGGCTTTGGCTCCGCACAGGTGATGGGCGAAAACCCGGACTTCGCGCTGATGTTCGTCGCACCAATGGACGCCGAAGGGGTGAAGCTGATCTCCCGCGCCTCCTACGAGATGGTGGCTGGTGCCACCGGCTCGCCGTACGACTACCCGCTCTCCAGCCGTTTTGACGAGAACGACGCGATCCTGGTGATGGATAATGTGCTGATCCCATGGGAAAACGTGCTGATCTACCGCGATTTCGACCGCTGCCGTCGCTGGACCATGGAAGGCGGTTTTGCCCGCATGTACCCGCTGCAGGCCTGCGTGCGTCTGGCGGTGAAGCTCGACTTCATCACCGCCCTGCTGAAAAAATCGCTGGAGTGCACCGGCACCCTGGAGTTCCGCGGTGTGCAGGCGGATCTCGGGGAAGTGGTGGCCTGGCGCAATATGTTCTGGGCGCTGAGCGACTCCATGTGCTCCGAAGCCACGCCGTGGGTGAATGGCGCGTACCTGCCGGATCACGCGGCGCTGCAAACCTACCGCGTAATGGCGCCAATGGCCTACGCGAAGATTAAGAACATCATTGAACGTAACGTCACCAGCGGGCTGATCTATCTGCCGTCCAGCGCGCGGGATCTGAATAATCCGCAGATCGACCAGTATCTGGCGAAATATGTGCGCGGCTCCAACGGGATGGATCACGTTGAACGCATCAAGATTTTGAAGCTGATGTGGGATGCCATCGGCAGCGAGTTTGGCGGCCGTCACGAGCTGTATGAGATCAACTACTCCGGCAGCCAGGATGAAATTCGCCTGCAGTGTCTGCGTCAGGCGCAGAGCTCCGGCAACATGGACAAAATGATGGCGATGGTCGACCGCTGTATGTCCGAGTACGACCAACACGGCTGGACGGTGCCACACCTGCACAACAACAGCGATATCAACATGCTGGACAAGCTGCTGAAATAACGCAGCGGGAGGTTTTCAATGCATTCAGATGAACAACGCCTGCGTTTTCGCGACGCCATGGCCAGCCTGTCGGCCGCGGTGAATGTCATCACCACCGAGGGCGATGCCGGACGCTGTGGGATCACTGCCACCGCCGTCTGCTCGGTTACCGATTCCCCGCCGTCGGTCATGGTCTGTATCAACGCCAACAGCGCCATGAACCCGGTGTTCCAGGGCAACGGCAGACTGTGCGTGAACGTGCTCAACCACGAGCAGGAGATCATGGCCCGCCACTTCGCCGGGATGACCGGTATGACCATGGAGGAGCGCTTTTCCCTCTCCTGCTGGCAGAAAGGTCCGCTGGCGCAACCGGTACTGAAAGGGGCACTGGCAAGTCTGGAAGGCGAGATAAGCCAGGTGCAAACCATCGGCACGCATCTGGTTTATCTTGTTGAAATTAAAAATATCATTCTCAGTGAAGAGGGGCACGGCCTGATCTATTTCAAACGCCGTTTCCACCCGGTCATGATGGAGCCGGAAGCGGCTGTCTGATCCCTCCTCGCGCTGGCTATGCTTCGGCCAGCGCGGCTTTCTGCAAAAATTCCTAAGGTTTCCGCTAAATCACGCCGTTATATAACCATAAGAGAAATTTTCTGTGCCTGAATACTGACATTTTGTGTCAGTGCTATCCGCATCATTCAGCGCATACCCTAATATACAGGAAGACCTTATGGCTAAAACGACGCGGAGCCGCTCGGCTGAACGTCTGGTCGATATTCTCCTTGAGCTACATTTAAACGGTGTGATAAACCGCAGTGCGCTAATGGAGAAATTTAATATTACCGAGCGTACCGTCTACCGGGATTTAAATGCCCTCTCCCCGATTGTTGAACACACCGGAAACGGGTTATATCGTCTGATCCATTCCGCACAATCTCCCGGCGGACAAGGATTACACCATACCCTTGCTAACTTCCTGAATGCTGATAGCTTTTTCCCTGAAAGAAATGCGGAATTTTGGGAGAAACTCGAAACCCGCGTTGACGATAATCATATTCTTATCCTGGCCAACGAGGCGGAACACACGGTGGAACGTGATATTCGTCGCCATTTATCGAACATCGAAAAATCGATTAAAAACTGTAATGTTTGTCAGATCGTTTATAAAGGCAAAACCCGCCTGATTCATCCCTATAAACTCATTAACAAAAAAAATATATGGTATTTACAAGCCACCGAAAATAGCCAGTTAAAATCCTTCTCATTGAGTCAGATTCGCTGGCTCGATATTCAGAAAACTACCTTTACGCCGGATGAGCATGTGATCGGGCTGCTGGAAAAAAGCCTCGACCCGTGGGTATCGGAAAATACTTTCGAGGTGAAAATATTTATCAGGGATAATATTTCACATTACTTCCTGCGCCGCGATCTCCTGCCGGCGCAAGAGTTGCTGGGGGAGCAACAGGACGGGGTCACGCTGCGCTGTCAGGCGGCCCATGAGAATCAGATCCTGCCGCTGCTGTTCTACTGGTTACCCAACATTCAGATCCTGGAGCCTGCCTGGTTGAAGGAGAAGCTGGTTAAAACGCTGGAAAGCTATCTGGCGGGGAGCACCGCCCCGGTAACCGGGTGATCTGTATCACATTATTTCTGCCGCTGGCGGCGAGCCTGAACCACTCGCCGCCCCCTTTGACCGCTCACCTGGCACTTTCAACCACTCACCCATTTTCCCGCCTTTACGCGCGCAACCTTCTGGCACGATCGCAGCAGCATTACTCAATACCTCCTCACAACGAACCCTGACCCTTTTTTCTTTACATAAAAAACCAGGTCTTACTATGGATACTAAAAAACTACTGAAGCACGTGCCCTGGGCCTTACTCGGGATCCTCGGCGCTTTCTGTCTGGCGGTTGTCGCATTACGCCGGGGCGAACACGTAAGCGCCCTGTGGATCGTGGTGGCGTCGGTTTCCGTCTATCTTGTGGCTTATCGCTACTACAGCTTATACATTGCGCAGAAGGTCATGAAGCTCGACCCGACGCGTGCCACCCCGGCAGTCATTAACAATGACGGCCTGAACTATGTGCCAACCAACCGCTATGTGCTGTTTGGTCACCACTTTGCCGCTATTGCAGGCGCTGGCCCGCTGGTCGGCCCGGTACTGGCTGCGCAGATGGGCTACCTGCCTGGCACCCTGTGGCTGCTGGCCGGCGTGGTGCTGGCAGGTGCGGTGCAGGACTTTATGGTGCTGTTTATCTCTTCTCGCCGTAACGGTGCCTCTCTGGGTGAGATGGTCAAAGAAGAGATGGGCCGCGTGCCGGGTACCATCGCGCTGTTCGGCTGCTTCCTGATTATGATCATCATCCTCGCGGTGCTGGCATTAATCGTGGTGAAAGCGCTGGCGGAAAGTCCGTGGGGGGTCTTCACCGTCTGCTCTACCGTGCCGATTGCGCTGTTCATGGGGATCTACATGCGCTTTATCCGCCCGGGTCGCGTGGGCGAAGTGTCGGTAATCGGTATTGTGCTGCTGGTGGCCTCTATCTACTTTGGTGGCGTGATTGCGCATGACCCATACTGGGGCCCGGCGCTGACCTTCAAAGACACCACCATCACCTTCGCGCTGATTGGTTACGCGTTTATCTCCGCGCTGCTGCCGGTCTGGCTGATTCTGGCCCCGCGTGACTACCTGGCGACCTTCCTGAAAATCGGCGTGATTGTCGGTCTGGCGATCGGCATCCTCCTGATTAACCCGGATCTGAAAATGCCCGCGGTGACCCAGTACATCGACGGTACCGGTCCACTGTGGAAAGGGGCTCTGTTCCCGTTCCTGTTCATCACCATTGCCTGCGGTGCGGTATCTGGCTTCCATGCCCTGATCTCATCCGGTACTACGCCTAAGCTGCTGGCGAACGAAAAAGACGCGCGTCTGATCGGTTACGGCGCCATGCTGATGGAATCCTTCGTGGCGATCATGGCGCTGGTTGCTGCGTCCATCATCGAACCGGGTCTCTACTTCGCGATGAACACCCCGCCGGCGGGCCTGGGCATCACCATGCCAAACCTGCATGAGATGGGCGGTGACAATGCGGCGCTGATCATGGCGCAGCTGAAAGACGCCAGCGCCCACGCGGCGGCGACCGTCAGCTCCTGGGGCTTTGTGATTTCGCCTGAGCAGATCATGCAGACGGCGAAAGACATCGGCGAACCGTCCGTGCTGAACCGCGCCGGTGGCGCACCGACGCTGGCGGTAGGTATTGCACACGTGTTCCACAAAGTGCTGCCGTGGGCGGACATGGGCTTCTGGTACCACTTCGGTATTCTGTTCGAAGCGCTGTTCATCCTCACCGCGCTGGACGCCGGTACCCGTGCGGGTCGCTTTATGCTGCAGGATCTGCTGGGTAACTTCGTGCCATTCCTGAAGAAAACCGACTCTCTGGTGGCGGGCGTGCTGGGTACCGCGGGCTGCGTTGGCCTGTGGGGTTACCTGCTGTACCAGGGCGTTGTTGACCCACTCGGCGGTGTGAAGAGCCTGTGGCCGCTGTTCGGTATCTCTAACCAGATGCTGGCCGCCGTTGCCCTGGTGCTCGGCACCGTGGTACTGGTGAAGATGAAACGCACCAAATACATCTGGGTCACCGTGGTGCCTGCACTATGGCTGCTGCTCTGCACCACCTGGGCGCTGGGTCTGAAACTGTTCAGCGCCAACCCGCAGCTGGAAGGTTTCTTCTTCATGGCTAACCAGTACAAAGCGAAAATTGCCGCCGGTGGCGCGGATCTCACCGCTCAGCAGATTGCCAACATGAACCATATCGTGGTGAACAACTACACCAACGCGGGTCTGAGCATTCTGTTCCTGGTGGTGGTGTACAGCATCATCTTCTACGGCATCAAAACCTGGATGAAAGTGCGTAACGCTGAAGGTCGTACGGACAAAGAGACCCCGTACGTGCCGGTGCCGGAAGGCGGCGTGAAGACCTCTTCACACCATTAATCCAGCATGTAACTGTAAGCCCGGATCGCTGCGCGCCACCGGGCTTTTTCTTATCAGGACAGGTTATGTTTGGTAACTTAGGCGAAGCAAAAAAATACCTCGGTCAGGCAGCGAAAATGCTGATTGGCATTCCGGACTATGACAACTACGTTGAGCATATGAAAACCAACCACCCGGATAAGCCTTACATGACCTACACTGAATTCTTCCGCGAGCGTCAGGAAGCGCGCTACGGCGGAAGTGGAGAAGGCGGCGTCCGCTGCTGCTAAAGGAGAGACCATGACCCCGATTGCCGTCACCCTGTTGACCGGTTTCCTCGGCGCCGGTAAAACCACCCTGCTGCGCCACATTCTCAACGCGCAGCACGGTTTCAAAATCGCCGTGATCGAAAACGAATTCGGCGAAGTCTCGGTTGACGACCAGCTGATTGGCGATCGCGCCACGCAGATCAAAACCCTGACCAACGGCTGCATCTGCTGTACCCGCTCTAACGAACTGGAAGATGCCCTGCTGGACCTGCTCGACAGCCGCGATCGTGGGGACATCCACTTTGACCGCCTGGTGATTGAATGCACCGGCATGGCCGATCCCGGCCCGATTATTCAGACCTTTTTCTCGCATGACATCCTTTGCCAGCGCTACCTGCTGGACGGCGTGATTGCCCTGGTCGACGCGGTTCACGCCGACGATCAGATGAACCAGTTCACCATCGCCCAGTCTCAGGTGGGCTACGCCGACCGTATTCTGCTGACCAAAACCGACGTGGCGGGCGAGAGCGAAAAACTGCGCGAGCGCCTGGCACGTATCAACGCCCGCGCACCGGTTTACACCGTGACGCACGGCGATATCGACCTGTCTCAGCTGTTCAACACCAACGGTTTTATGCTGGAAGAGCATGTCACCTCAACACCGCGTTTTCACTTTATGGCGGATAAGCAGAACGACGTGGCGTCGATTGTGGTGGAGCTGGATTATCCGGTGGATATCAGTGAGGTCTCCCGCGTGATGGAGAACCTGCTCCTGTCGTTTGCCGATAAGCTGCTGCGCTATAAGGGCATGCTGTGGATCGACGGCGAACCAAACCGCCTGCTGTTCCAGGGCGTACAGCGGCTGTACAGCGCGGACTGGGACAGACCCTGGGGCGATGAGACACCGCGCAGCGTGATGGTGTTTATTGGCATCCAGTTGCCGGAAGAAGAAATTCGGGCGGCGTTTGCGGGTCTGAAGAAATAGCCTCTCCGTTTAACTACGCGCACCGAACAATCCCCTCTCCCTTTGGGTTGAGGGATCCCCAGTAATTTTTTTACCGAAAGCGACGAAAGTTGTTTCAGGAAAATAAATGACTTATAGCGATGCCCTGGTCCGGCTGTAAATCGCTGAGGCGTTTCCTGCAGGCCGGGGCGAGGCGCAGGGATGCGCCGAGAGGGCGGATTTACAGGGATGTTACCTCCGCCCGTCCCCGATAAGCCGGAAGGAACAAGCCGAGGGCACCGCGAAGCGGCGATTTACTGCCGGGAGCCCGGATCGCCAGGGCGGTGGCGATTGAGCCGCCCTGGCACGTTCACAAGTCATGCCGTTACAGAGTAGCAAGGAACATAAAGTGAACGGAATGACCTCTACCGCCATATGTTCCCCCTCACCCCAGCCCTCTCCCTCAAGGGAGAGGGAGTCCTCCGTGCAGGCATTATTTTATGGGGATCCCTCTCCCTGTGGGAGAGGGTCAGGGTGAGGGATGAGGGGCAAACCTTATTTCACCGCCTCCGGCAGCGTCACAATCCACAGCTCACTGTCAGACTCCGGTTTCTCCAGCGGCTTCACGCTGAGGGTCGTCTCAACCGGCTTATCATCCAGCGTCAACTTTCCTTCCGCGTTCACCCGATAATCCTTGAGCTTCTTGCCCTCGACCGGATGTTGCATCGCCACTTTCACGCCAAAGTCGTTATCGTTCGCCACCGCCAGCGTTTTGCTGTCGATCAGCGCCAGCCCTTCGGCCTTTTCCTGCTGCCAGCCCAGGGCACGCAGATCAACAACCTGCGTTTTCTGCGCAAGGGTAATGCCGCGCTGTGCCAGAGTTTTTTCATCATCAAACTCTGGATATTCGCCCGGCTTGTCGAAGCCTGACAGGTCGCTCGCCTTACTGAGATCGACCTTGTAAATCAGGTTACGCATTCCGTCGTTTTTATCACTCCCCTGTTCGATCAGCAGGATGTGCTGGTTATCGAGTGCCACGATGTCGCCGATTTTAGCGTCGCTGTTTTTGCTGTAGGCCGCGCTGTCGATGGGATAACCGTACATCGCGGTTTTTCCGCTTGCCGGGTCGAAGCTCACCAGACGCGTAAACAGCGCCTTTTTCTTGCTCTTGCCGTCGATATCCAGCGTACTTTGCACGGCAGCAATAATGCGCCCGTCCGGCATACGGGTGAGGCCCTCAAAGCCCCGGTTCGCCTGACGCCATTTGAGGATATTTGGCAAACCGTCCGCAATCGCTTTTTCCCCTTCCGCCGCCTGCGGGCCGTGGATCGCCAGGATTTTCCCTTTACTGTCGATGTTAATCAGGAACGGGCCATACTCATCGCACAGCCAGAAACCGCCTTTACCGTCCGGGGTGATACCTTCCGTATCCAGCCCGCGATTATCCCCCTTCAGCCTCTTTAGCGTGTCGCTGAAGGCCACTTCATTGGTGGAGCCAATCACGTCGCTTTGCAGCGGCAGCCCGTTAATCTCGCCCTTATCGTCATGCAAAGGACGGGCATCAATGGCCTCCGCTTTGCCGTTTTGAACACGAATCGTCATCAGCAGCGGCGCGAAATCTGGCGTAACGAAAATTTTGGCTTCGTTTTTACCCACTTTCGGTGAATCCGCGTTCGGACCGCGATCGGTAATGGTGGCGAAGGTCAGGGCATCACCCTGTTTACCGGTAAACAGCAGGCCAGAACCTATCCCAACCGGAAGGCCGTTCGGGAAGGCACTGGCAAACGCGCCGGTGTAGTTCACGTGCGTACCTTCAGGAAAACTGACGACATAGCGCTCAGCCGTAGGCTGCGCCGCGAGGGCCGAGAAAGAGAGCGCACAACCGATTAGCACAGGAATAATTTTTCTTTTCATATTGTTAGCATCCATAAAGTGAAGCTCACACCGTAAAGAAGAAACGTGTCAGGAAAATGACATCGAATGGCAACATTGCGCGGGCCGGAGCGCCAAAGAAATGTAAAGCTCTGTTGTTATCTGTAACAGTGGAAACATTTCCGGAAATTATTAGAAACCCAATTAATTCGCTGCGAACCACTCTTTCTGCTCTCGTTCAGATTATGTTTAGCTAAAAAAATAAACACTTTCTAAACGCCAAATCATTACCCGTTGACGGCCTCGCAACCCAACACTCTCGCAACACCTCCAAATTAAAAAATTAACAAACTCAGCATAAAACGGCGACTTTCATCACATTTGCAGTCATTAACATCGCTTGTTAAGGTGCGCCCAGATTAAATTGATGACGAGGCATATGAGATGAAAAAACTGAATATCCTTCTTTTGACTGCGTTGACTGCTGTATCAGGTTCCGCACTGGCTCTGGGTGGCAGCGTTGAGCAGGGTAAAAACTTCACCAACCTCAACCTGGAGATGGGTAAATCCTCATCCGGCCTGTATGTGGAAAGCAACTGGCTGAAAAACACCGATGACGGTACGCAGACCGGCGGGGTGGGTGCAGGTTATAACCTGGGTCTTGGCCCGGTCATGCTGAACGCGGGCGCAAAAGCTATCTATATCGGCCCGAAAAAAGGCGATAACGGCGTGGCGTTCCCGATTGGTGGCGGCGTAAACGTTGCCCTGACCGACAGCATTCATCTGTATGGTGAAGGCTACGTGGCACCAGAAGGGATGAACAACAGCGTGAAAAACTACGTTGAAGCCAACGGCGGCGTAAGCTGGACGCCAGTTACACCTGTGACCCTGAAAGTGGGTTACCGCCACGTGAGCGTTGATGGTAAAGACGGTCGTCCAGGCCACACCCTGATTGACGGTGCCTATGTTGGCGGTGGAGTCACCTTCTGATGAAACACCGCATTACCGCGCTTTGCGTTCTGAGCCTCACGCTTCTGCTCACCGGCTGCGTCCAGTACAAATGGGTGAAACCGGGCGTCAGCGACGCTGAAATGAACAAAAAGCTCACGGAATGTGAAGCGCAGGCGCTGATCGATCTGCCCCCGGATAACGTCGTAACCGGTTCGGACTCGGAAAAAACGGATCTGAAGAACAAGAAAAAGGATATTTCCACGAGCTACACGGTTGAAGACGCCAATGAGGATCGCAGGGCGACCCTCGTAGACAGCTGTATGTTCAAAAGCGGCTGGGATAAAATTGAAGTGCAATAATCTCTAAAAAAAACCTGCCGGCTGGCAGGTTTTTTATTACCGCTTACTTACGCACCACCACCAGCTTCTGGTTCACAAACTCTTTGATCCCCAGATCCGACAGCTCGCGTCCGTAACCGGAGCGCTTCACGCCGCCGAACGGCAGCTCTGGCGCGGTATCGGTGAGCCAGTTGATATACACCATCCCGGTCTCAATCCGCGACGCCATTTTCTTCGCGCGTTCAATATCCTGACTGAACACCGCACCGCCCAGTCCGTAGTGAGAGTCGTTCGCCAGGGCGACCGCCTCGTCATCGTTTTTCACCACATATATCTGCGCCACCGGGCCGAAGAACTCCTCGAAGTACGCCGGGTTGTCGCGGGAGATATTCGTCAGGATCGTCGGCTCAAAGAAGCTCCCGTCGCGCTGCACCGGTTTACCACCATAGTGTAACGTCGCGCCCTTTTTCACCGCCTCGTTGACCTGTTTTGTCAGCGTTTCGAGCGCATCTTTAGACGACAGTGGCCCAAGCGTGGTGCTTTCATCCAGCGGGTCGCCAATTTTCACCTGCTTAAAGGCGTCGGTGAATTTGCTCAGGAAGGCATCGGCAATTTTCTCATGCAGGATAAAGCGCTTCGCTGCGGTACAGACCTGACCGGCGTTGTTGAGTCGCGCGTTCACGCCTGTCTTCACCGCTTTATCGAGATCCGCGTCGTCCAGCACCACGAAAACATCGTTACCACCCAGCTCAAGGGTGGATTTCTTGATGTGCTTCGCCGCCTGCGCGGCCACCACGCTGCCCGCTTTCTCAGAGCCGGTTAGCGCGGCCCCCTGTACGCGGTCGTCAGCGATGATGTTCGCCACCTGCTCAGACGAGATAAAGAGGTTGGTCCACGCCCCTTCCGGTGCCCCTGCCTCACGCACCAGATGGGCGAAGGTTTCGGCACAGTGCGGCACGATGCTGGCATGTTTAGCCAGAACCGGATTACCCGCCGCCAGGTTCGGTGCCAGAACACGCATTAGCTGATAATACGGGAAATTCCACGGTTCCACGGCCATCAGCACGCCGATGGGGTGATGCTCCACCCACGCTTCCCCGAGTTCAGACGGGTACTTCACCGGGGCCAGGAACTGCTTCGCGTTATCGGCATAGTAGCGGGCGATTTGCGCGCACAGCTTCACCTCGCCGCGGCTTTGTTCGATGAGCTTACCCATCTCCTGACTGGCAATTTTAGCCAGCTCCTCGGTGCGTTCGTCGATCAGGTCGGCAAGCTTATGCAGCACCGGCAGGCGCTGATCAATATCACCTTTCGCCCACTGCGAATGGTAAAGGGCGTCGGCCGCTTTCAGCGCCGCTTCGATATCCGCGTCGGTATGAGAGGGATATTCTTTGATGAGCTGGTTGGTGGCAGGATTTACTGTCTGATAAGCCATATCGAATCTCCATGTTTTACCGCTTAGGGTAGTAAGGGTAGACAACATGACGGGTGATGGACGTAAAGTTGGGTATATCCGGAAGGTTCTTAGTGGGGCCAGGGCATGGTATAAAAATGTTCCTGACAGGAGCGCCTATGACCCATACCCGACACATCCGCCAGACCTTTAACCGCCTTCCGGGCCTTGAGCTGCGCAGCACCTGGCAGAGTACCGTGGCGTATAAACGTCATTGTCACCCCCAACTCTCGATTGGCGCGATAATGGAAGGCCAGACCTGCTGCCGGTGCAATGACACGCAGTACATCCTCCGCCCAGGCGATCTCATCGTGATCCCGGCGCATGTGCCGCACAGCTGCAACCCCGTTGCGGGAC
Source organism: Enterobacter sp. 22466 (assembly GCF_052044775.1). Taxonomy (NCBI): domain Bacteria; kingdom Pseudomonadati; phylum Pseudomonadota; class Gammaproteobacteria; order Enterobacterales; family Enterobacteriaceae; genus Enterobacter; species Enterobacter sp. 22466. The sequence continues at coordinate 283,921 of NZ_JBQENX010000003.1, forward strand.
AGCCCCGCAGCTATCATATGCTCTATATCGACACGGATTATCCCCTGGCAGAACAGGTCATTCGCGACAGCACGCTGTTTGCTCTTTACCTGAACGTTGTTGAGAACATGTCGGCTAATTCCCTGAACATGCTGATTGCTGCCCTTCCGCGCTGCGCCAGCCGCACGGGTGAGCTACGCTCAACCAGCCAGCACATCCAGCAGGCGTTTCTTGCCGATTTAACCAGCCCGCCGTCACTCGACGACCTTGCCCACCGCTTCTCGCTGCGCAAAGAGACGCTGATCCGCAACTTCAGGCAGGATACTGGCCTCACGCCGGGCAGCTTTCTCAACATCTCCCGCGTGGAATACGCCAAAGCGCGGCTGCGCGCCGGGGATGATATTGCCGATGTCGGCTACCAGAGCGGGTTTGCCGATCAGAGCCATTTTCATAAGACCTTTGTAAGCTATACCGCCGCCACGCCGCGCCAGTACGCCACGGGCCGATCAATATCGGACAATAAATAGCGTTTGCATCGCCGTAGTCTGACCTCGGTTTTTTACACAGAGGTTGCTATGGAACTGTTATTCCCTTCCGCTTTTCTCGCTCTGGCGCTGGCGCATTTTGTCGCCCTGTTAAGCCCGGGCCCGGATTTCTTCCTGCTGGTGGGCTACGCGGCGCGCTACCGGGTGCGCGGCAGTGCTGGATTGTGCATCGGCATCGCCGCGGGCAACGGGTTGTATATCCTTCTGGTGATTATTGGCTGGAGCGCGCTGCGCCAGTTTACGGGGCTGTTTACCCTTATCGAGCTTTGCGGGGCGCTGTACCTGCTGTGGATTGGCTCGCATCTGGTGCGCAGCCGCCCGCAAGCGCTGGCGCTGAATGAAACCCACCAGCGCTTCCCTTCACTGCGTAAGCAGATCCTGCTGGGACTTGGCTCGGCGTTGTTAAATCCAAAGAACGCCCTGTTCTATCTGGCGCTGATGACGGCGTTACTGGGGCCGGACGTCACGCTACTGCAGCAGGCGACCTGCGGTGTCTGGATGGTGATGGTGGTGCTGGTGTGGGATCTGGCGCTGGTATCACTGATGGGGCTGCCCGCGGTGCAACAGAAGCTCAGCCGTGCGCTGTGGCTGATTGAGCGCACGGCGGGGGTCGTGCTGATGGCGTTTGGCGGGTGGGTGCTGTGGCGGCTGCTGGAGCAGATAAGCTGAAATAACGGGCAGCCCAACGCTGCCCGTGGTTTATTTTTTGTTTTGATCGCGCAGCATCGCTTCACGCAAAATGGCATTTAGCCGCGTCTGGTAACCCTTTCCAGGCCGTTTAAGCCACTCCATCACGTCGGCGTCAATGCGTACCGATGCCTGAGTTTTAAGTGGCCGATAGAACTTCCCTCGCACCGCCCCGGACCATTGTTTATCGTCCGTGGCAGGAATATCGCTGTAATCGATTTCTGCTTCTGGTTTTTCAGCTAATGCTTTTAGCTCAGCGTCACGACGAGCGCTAACCTCAGACGAACTACCTCGTTTATGTTTAACGATGCTCATAACGGCTCCTCTCTTTACGGTCCGCCTTACGTGCGCTAATGATACGAATAATTTCGCCTCCGCTTTCGAAACGTACCGTATGTGCGACCAGGATAACAATGACGCCTTGCACAAGGCCGATGGTTTGCCAGCGAAACTCACCGTTCTCATAGCGATCCTGAACAGACAAATGATAAGGATCGTCGAAAACCAAAACGGCATCCTCAAAGCGTATGCCATGTTTTTGCTGGTTACTTTTCGCCTTATCGCTATCCCACTCATACTCCGTTGGCATAGTGTACCCTTCCCTGATTGTATATACAAAAAAGCATATACAAACTGCGCAAGGATTAAACCAAATAAGCAAAAGCGATGTTTAATTTCTGAAGACAGATTCCAGAAGCGAAGATGGCATAACGCTCCCGTCTTTGCACTTTCCCCCCGTCTCCCTCTATCCTTAACCCATGGAAAAAATCGCTGAACTCAAACGCGCCAAGCTGCTGGCGCTGTCGCTGCTGCTGATTGCCGTCGCGGCGTTTATCACCACCCTGTTTCTGCCGCAAACCTTCTGGGTACGCGGCGTGAAGGCCATTGCCGAGGCGGCGATGGTTGGCGCGCTGGCAGACTGGTTTGCGGTCGTCGCGCTGTTTCGCCGGGTGCCCATTCCGTTTATCTCGCGCCATACGGCGATTATCCCGCGCAATAAAGACCGGATTGGCGATAATCTCGGCCAGTTCGTGCAGGAGAAGTTTCTCGATACCCAGTCGCTGGTGGCGCTGATCCGCCGCTATGAACCGGCGCAGATGATTGGCACCTGGTTTAGCAAGCCCGACAATGCCCAGCGTGTCGGGTTGCATCTGATGCAGGTGATGGGCGGTTTTCTGGAGCTGACCGATGACGGGCGCATTCAGCGCCTGCTCAAACGGGCGGTGCATAAGGCCATCGACAAAGTGGACTTCACCGAAACCAGCGCGGTGATGCTGGAGAGCATGACCCGTAACAATCGTCATCAGGCAATGCTGGACGCCATCATCAACCGACTGATTACGCTTATCCAGCGGGACAGCACGCGGGAATTTATTGCCGACCAGATTGTCCACTGGCTCAAGACCGAGCATCCGCGCAAGGCGATGGTGCTGCCCACCGAGTGGCTGGGCGATCAGAGCGCGGAGATGGTGTCGAACGCGGTGAATACCCTGCTGGACGATATCAGCCACGACCGCACGCACCAGATCCGCCAGGCGTTTGACCGCGCCACGCTGAAGTTTATCGACAACCTGAAAAACGATCCGGAGATGGCCGCGAAGGCAGAGAACATCAAGCACTACCTGAAGAACGATGACGCGTTTAACCGCTATCTGGGTGAAATGTGGGCCGACCTGCGTCAGTGGCTGAAAGCGGATATGCAACGTGAGGATTCACGCGTGAAGCAGCGCATCGCCAACGCCGGGCTGTGGTTTGGCGAAACGCTGCTCGCTGACGCCAGCCTGCGGGCATCGCTGAACGAGCACCTGGAGCAGGCGGCGCACCGCGTGGCACCGGATTTCGCTGTGTTTCTCACTCGCCATATCAGCGACACGGTCAAAAGCTGGGATGCCAAAGACATGTCCCGCCAGATCGAGCTTAATATCGGCAAAGATTTGCAGTTTATCCGCGTCAACGGCACGCTGGTGGGCGGGACGATTGGTCTGATCCTGTTTTTACTCTCGCAGTTGCCCACTGTGCTTACGCATTAATCCGCTTTGGGCGGCGCAATGACGTAGCGCGTCGCCTCAAAGCGATTGAGGATCAAGTGCACCAGAAAAACCATCGTCAGCGTCGCCACCAGCGAAAAAGTGACGGACGTGATGCGATACAGATCGCTGAACACAAGGTCGCTGTCCGGGTGCATGTTCTGCCCGAACATAATGCCGATGGTGGTAATACTGGAAAACCCCACTCCGGCACCGACCTTCTCCATCACATGCAGGCGCGCGCCAAACGCCAGACCGAGTCCGATCAGCGGCATCATCAGCAGCATATGGCTGCTGTGATCGTAGAGGATAAGCTGGACGACCAGAATATAGAGACAGCCCAGCACCACGCCGACCACGCGCCAGATAGAACTCATCACCGCGCCACGATAGTGCATCGGGAACAGAATCAAAATCCCCGCCATCAGCGCCGAGAGTGAATCGCTCAAATCGCTCATCTGAAAAACGACGAAAATCATCGTCGCGACGGTGCCGGAGAGCAGCGACTCATGGCGAACCCGGGCGGCGTCTTTTTCGATCAGCGGCGGGGGCCTACGCGGCTCAACATCCGGCAGCAGGTAGTTCATCAACGCGCTCAGACACACCGCCATTACGCTCGCTTCGATGTTGGAGAACAAAAGCGTGTGCCAGTTGGTGGTGGGGTAGCTCATAAAGTTGAGCATCACGCTCTGGCATACCACGCCCATTGAGCCGAACAGGAACAGCGGCCCCTTGCTCATAAAACGAAAACGCATCACGTACAGGGCAAACACCACCAGCGTCATAATGACCGGCTATTGCGATAAATAGCCGATGATAATCACCATTTCGACGCAGTTCAGCGACGCGCTGAAGATAAACTGCTTCGCCACGTGGCGGTTAAATACCGGCACCAGCGAAAGGAGCATGATCGGGTAGACTACAAAAAACACGCCGTAGCTGGTGTTGTAGAAACTCGAAATGCTCAGGGCGATCATCCCGGCGAAGACGATGCGCAGGGTCTGGCGGAAGTCATTGGCCGTGTAAACGATGTTGCCGTGCGGGGTAAAGACCCGCGCCAGGGTGCTAATAGACATAGTGGAGCAGGCTCACCAGGTGGATTTGCATCCCGGAGAAGAAGCGCGCAAACGGCCCTTCGCTGTTGTAGAGCTGCACGGTGGCGCGAGCGCCGGTCGGGAGCGGCTTCGGCAGCGCCTCATCCAGCGCCACGTGAATACGCATTCGCTGGGCATCGCGCACCCAACGGTTGGACGTTTCCGGGGCGGACAGTTCGCCGCTCACCGCCTCCTGTCCGGCAAGGATCCCCGCATCACTGCTGGTCACGTGGGCGCGGAAAACCTGGCCCGGAAAGGCGTCAAACACCACGGCGGCATCGGTCCCCTGACGGGTGTGACGCAGACTCTTCTCACGAAAATCCGCCACAATATCGGTCTGGTTATTCACCAGCGCCAGCGCGGCCGAGCCGGACGAGGCATAAAACCCGGGGCTTAGTTGCAGGTTGCTGACCGTGCCGTCCGCCTGGGCGTAAACTTTCGTCCAGCCGAGGTTCAGCTCCGCCTCATCCAGTGCGTTACGGTATTTTTGCAGCGTCACGTTGCGGTGCTCTTCCCGCTCGCCGCGCTGGATGCGCAGGTTATGGATGTTCGCCTGAATCGAGCTCACGGACTGCTCGCTGCTCTGCCAGGTGGTACGGACCTTATCCAGATCCGCCTGCGAAACGTTCTGTAACGTGCTCAGCTTCTGGTAGCGGTCAAAGGTCACTTTGTCGTTACGCGCGGTCAGCACGGCGGTTTTCAGGCTGGCCTGAGCGGCGGCGATCTGCGCGTCCAGCTGTTCATTGGACAGACGTGCCTGCTCAAGCGCGATTTGCGCCGCTTCCACTTTATTGCGAAACGGCGTGTCATCCAGCTCAAACAGCAGGTCGCCCCGCTTCACCTGGCTGTTGTTGTGTACGTGCACGGCCGCTACATAGCCGGAGACGCGCGGTGAAACCGGCGTCACCACGCGCATCACAGTGGAGTCCGGCGTCAGCGGGATCCAGATATCGGCGACGACAAAGTAGACAAACATCAGCAGGAAAGAGGCAATACTCACCCTTACCCAGCGGGCAAACTTTTGTTCAGGAGTCATTATTTTTCGGTCTTGTTATCTTCTTCGCGGATTGTCCGCAAATTGCAGGCGATTTGATTCAAGGTGGCGCTGAAAATTTCGATATGCTCAGGCGCGATGTTTTGCGATACGCGCGTCTGGTACGTCTCAATCACCTGGGTGAGCCTTTTTAGTATGGCTTTTCCCTCAGGCGTCAGCGTCAGAAGCCGGATGCGCTTGTCATACGGCGATACGGTGCGCAGCAGGTATCCCTGCTTTTCCAGCTGTGTCAGGGTGCGCATCAGCGGGGGCAGTTCAATGCCCTGCACCTCCGCCAGCTCACTCACCGAGACGTTATCCCCCAGTTGATGAAGCTGCATCATCACTGTCCAGCTCGACTGGGTTAACCCGGTATCAAGAATGGCGTCGTCAATAACGGCGCGCCACTGACGCACGATCATCGCCATCCGCATGCCCATCGGCCTGCGGCAAAACAGTTGTTCTTCACTCATGGGGGGACCTCTCGAAACACGTCGTCAAGATAATAGTTATCAGGGTAAGTATCAAGAAACGAGAGGCAAAAGCGCAGGAATTGCGAAAGGATATCTCACTCTCCCGGCGGGCTGAGGGATCCCCAGTAATTTTTTAACTATAAGCGATAACGCTGCTCTCAGAATGACTGAGAGCATTCAGCGATGCCCTGGTCCGGCTGTAAATCGCTGAGGCGTTTCCTGCAGGCCGGGGCGAGGCGCATGGATGCGCCGAGAGGGCGGCTTTACAGGGACGTTACATCCGCCCGTCCCCGATAAGCCGGAAGGAATAAGCCGAGGGCACCGCGAAGCGGCGATTTACCGCCGGGAGCCCGGGTCGCTAGGGCGGCGGCGATTGAGCCGCCCTGGCACGTTCACGGGTCATGTTGTTACAGAGTAGCAAGGAACATAAAGTGAACGGAATGACCTCCACAGCCGTATGTTCCCCCTCACCCCAGCCCTCTCCCAAAGGGAGAGGGAGCCGTCTGTGCAGACATTATTTATGGGAACCCTCAGCCCGGCAGGAGAGAGTTGGGGTGAGGGCACAGCCCGCAGCGGAGTTTAGCGGCTAAAATGTCGGGTAATGGCCCCCTTCCCCGAAGCCGTAAGCACCACCTCCCGATACCCCGCTACCCGCTGGATCCAGCCCTTGCTTTCCAGATGCATGAGCAGCGCCGCACCAGCTTCGCCGCCCAGATGAAACCGCCGCTCGCTCCAGTCCAGACAGGCGCAGCAGGCCTTTCGGCGGGGATGCGTGCTTAACGGAATACCGAGTTTCAGGAACTGCTCCCGGCCATACAGGGTCAGTGCCGAACCGTCTGGCTCCAGCCAACTCTCGGCCTGCATGAAATCGTAGATCTGCACCGCCACCGCGCCCGCCAGATGGTCGTAGCAGGTGCGGGCTTCACGCAGGGCTTTTGGCGCGCTGGTTTCCGGCGGGGAAATACGGTGCCACGACAGCCCCATCATCTGCTCGACCAGCTCCGCTACGTCATGCCCTGCCAGGCGATAATAGCGATGGCGCCCCTGCGACAGGCAGGTAATGAGCTTTCCGTCCAGCAGCCGCGCAAGGTGCCCGCTGGCGGTAGACGGTGCCACATCCGCCGCCGCGCTCAGCTCGGTGGCCGTCCACGCCCGTCCGTCCATCAGCGCACAAAGCATTTTCACGCGCGACGGATCGGCCATTGCGGTTGCCACTGCGGCAATGGCCTGCTCCAGCGCTGCGCTGTTATCTGGCGGTAAGCTCGTCTTTAACATAGGTTGCCCAGGGTTCGGTGATCGCTGCGGCCAGCTTATCATTATCCGTCAGCAGAATGAGGTGATTCGCGTGGTCGCTGTACTGGGTAAGAATAGACACCCCGCGAGCCGCCAGAGCGGCAACTATCTCCCCCAGCTCGCCGGGGCGCTCCTGCCGCAGTTTTCTGATGATGGGCCGACGAACCGCTTTCAGGTTAAATCCGGCCTCAAGCAGAACATGGCGGGCTTTTTCGCCGTCTTCCACCAGAAAATGTGCCTCAACGCCGAATACGCCACCGCCTTCCAGCCCAATCCCCTTACTGCCCAACAGTTGACCAAAGCGCGCCAGTTCACCCGGCGTATCGTTAAAAATCACATGAACATCATACATCCGCGTGCCCTCCGTTTTCGGCGCTGTATTCCCGCACCAGCTGTGCCACCCGAATGCGGTAGTAGGTAAAAATCGACTCCCGCCCCTCGGCCTGCGCGGCCTGATGAAAGACGTTCTGCTTCCAGTTGCGGATAGCCTCTTCGTCCCGCCACCAGGAGAGCGAGAGAATTTTGCCGTCGGTGGTCAGGCTCTGGAAACGTTCGATATCGATAAAACCGTCAACATCTGCCAGCAGGGGTTTAAGTTCGGCCGCGAGCTGCAGGTAGCGCGCCTGATGCGCCGGCGCGGCGTTGGCTTCGAAAATGACTGCGATCATGAAGGTCTCTCCGTTGTGATGGTGTGGAGAGAATGCAGGACAGATAACAAGGATGCTTCGGTATGGAGCGAAGTGTTGTGCCGGATGGCGCTGCGCTTATCCGGCCTACGGTTTTTGTAGACCCGGTAAGCGTAGCGCCACCGGGCAGGATTTAACCCACAATCGACTTCGGCTCCATAAACGCCCCGATCCCCCATTCCCCCATCTCACGCCCCATCCCGGAATGTTTAAACCCGCCAAACGGCGCTTTTGGCTCATGCGCGAGGGTGTTCACCAGCACGCGGCCAGAAACAATCTGCTGCGCCACGCGACGCGCACGCCCGGTATCACGACCCAGCACCATCGCGCTCAGGCCGTACTCGGTATCGTTGGCCATCGCGACAGCCTCCGCTTCGTCCTGATAAGGAATAATGCACAGCACCGGGCCAAAAATTTCCTCACGCGCGATGGTCATCTGGTTGTTCACATCAGTAAACAGCGTCGGGCGCACAAACCAGCCGTCTCGCGTGCCTTCGGGACGTCCTTCTCCCCCCGCCAGAAGTCGCGCGCCTTCGTCGAGCCCTTTGCGAATATACCCCTGTACCCGCAGCCACTGCTTTTCGCTGACCATCGGGCCAATCTCTGTCGCGCTATCGCGCGGATCGCCCGATTTCACCGCCGCCACCGCCTGCGCGAGGACGGTTTCCATCTCGGCCTTGCGCGACTGCGGCACCAGAATACGGGTGCCGGCCACGCACGCCTGGCCGCTGTTCATAAATCCGGCCTGAATCACCAGCGGGATCGCCTGGGCCAGATCGACATCATCCAGCAAAATCGTCGGCGATTTACCGCCTAACTCCAGCGTGACGCGCTTAAAACTCTCCGCTGCGTTACGCAGAATCGCTTTGCCGGTATTTGTCGACCCCGTGAACGAGATTTTCGCCACGTCCGGGTGACGGCTAATGGTCTCACCAACCGTATCACCCCGCCCCGTCACGATATTAAACACGCCCGGTGGCAATGCGGCATCACGCAGCGCCCCGGTGATAATCTGCGTTTGCAGGGCGCTCATTTCACTGGGCTTGATCACCGCCGTGCAGCCCGCCGCGAGCGCCGCCGCCAGTTTACCGCAGATAAACCCCGCATCGCTGTTCCACGGCGTGATCAGGCCCGCAACGCCTAGCGGCGTCATCTGCACCGATGCCGCGCCTGCTGAAAATGAAAATTCAAACGCCTCCAGGGCCTCAATCGCCTGGGCTATGACATCGGCCGGATAACTGGCCATCCACGCCGAGCGCGCGGCCGGTGCGCCGTACTCTTCGATAATCGCCTCCAGCAGTTCGTCATGACGGGCGGCCACAGCGGCATGCATGCGTTTCAGCGCGACGATGCGTTCCTGTTTTGTGGTCTGCGACCACGCCGGAAAAGCGGCTTTGGCTGCCGCAATGGCGCGTTCAGCGTCGACCTCATCTGCCAGACGCACCTGCCCTATGACCTGTGCCGTCGCCGGGTTGTATAAATCAAAACGCTCGGTGCCATGCGGGGTAACAAACTCGCCGTTAATAAAGATCTGTTCGATGTGGTGCATATAAACCTCCTCAGGCTGTGTGAGCACAGTCTGGCACGGCTTCTCTGTTGCGATAATCCACGCTATGCTGCAAGGGTTATTCCGATTTTCAGGATAATCTATGCATCGTTCAGGGTTAACAGAGCTGGAAGTGGTGATGGCGGTGGTACGACGCGGCAGTTTTCGCGGTGCGGCCCTGGAGCTGGGCATGTCCGCCACGGCGGTCAGCAATGCCATCGCCGGGCTGGAGAGCCGCCTCGAGACGCGTCTTTTTAACCGCACTACCCGCAGCGTGGCGCTCACCGACGCCGGGCAGCGTTATGTGGCGCGCATCGGCCCGGCGCTTCAGGAAATACGTCAGGCCGGGGAAGAGATCCACAGCGACACCGGCGAACCCGCAGGCACCCTGCGCCTGAACGTGCCGAACAATATTGGCACCCTGTTTCTGGACCAGCTGCTGATCGACTTTATGATCCGCTACCCGAAAATGCGTGTTGAAACGGTGAGCGAGGCTCGGATGATCGATATCGTCGCCGAAGGCTACGACGCCGGGATCCGCCTTGAAGAGGCGGTGCCGCAGGACATGATCGCCGTGCCGCTGACCGGTGAGATCCGCCAGCTCGTGACCGCCACACCGGACTACTTTGCCCGCCACGGTATGCCGCACACGCCGGAGGATCTGCTGCTGCATCAGGGGATCGGGATGCGCATGGCCCACGGCGGGATCTACCGCTGGGAGCTGGCCCGCCGGGGAGAAGAGTATGCTCTGGCCGTGCCGCCGCGTTTTGCGACATCCGATCTTTTTGCCTCGATCCGCGCGGTCAAAGCGGGTCTGGGGATTGGCTTCTTGCCGGAACTCTATATCCGGGATGAACTGAAAAGCGGGGAACTGGTGAGCGTGTTAAACGACTGGACGCAGCCGTTTGCCGGGCTGCGTCTTTACTATCCGGGCCATCGCCACATCCCGCCGGGGTTGCGGGCGCTGGTGGCGATGATCCGCGAGCGCGGGATTATTCCAGGTTAGCCTTGTTCAGCCCGTAAGCCGCGTCCAGCGAGCCGGGCGCCATGCGCGAGGTGATACCTAAACGGTTCCAGGCGTTGATCGCCACGATGGCGAAGTTCAACTCTGAAATCTCCACGTCAGAAAAGTGTTCCGCCACGCTGCGGTACAGCGCGTCGCTCACCCCGTGAACGCCAATCTGGGTCAACGCTTCGGCGAAGGCCAGCGCCGCTTTCTCGCGGGCGCTGAACAGCGGCGACTCACGCCAGGCCGCCAGGTGGTAGAGGCGCAGTTCGCGCTCACCGGCAATTTTGGCCTCTTTCGAGTGCATGTCCAGGCAGAAAGTACAGCCGTTCAGCTGGGAAACGCGAATGTCGATCAGGTGCTTCAGCGCCGGGTCGATGGAGGTTTTCGCCACTTCCATGCTCAGGGCGGACAGCGCGTTGGCAAGGGCAGGGGTGGCTTTATGGTGGTTTACGCGAGTGCTCATTGTCTTTCCTCTTTTTGTGTAGCATGTGTCATGCGATGAGGACAATCTACGCGGATCATGACATAGTAAAAAGGTACAAAAAGCGTGAAATGAGGTAGGACATGAAGCCGGGCTATCACGACATTTATACCCGCTATCGCGACAATATTACCCGCGGCGTGCTGAAGCCTGGCGATAAGGTGCCCGCCATCCGCGTACTGGCCGAAGAGCTGAAAGTGGCGCGCAAAACCGTCGAAACGGCGTATGCCATTCTGATCGGCGAAGGTTATCTGGTGAGCCAGGGCGCACGCGGCACGCGGGTCAATCCGGATCTCTTGCTGCCGGCGACGCCAGCGCCAACGGAACAGACCACCGGTACGCTCCCGGCCTCGCTTATCAGCCAGCGTGAACGGGCAGGTTTTCTGCGCCCCGGCATTCCCTCTCTCGACAGCTTTCCCTATAAAAAATGGCTGCTGCTGGCAGGTCAGGCGACGCGCTCCATGCGTCCGGAAGAGATGCTCAACCCGCCGGTTCTGGGCTGGTATCCGCTGCGCCAGGCTATTGCCCGCTATCTGAATATCTCGCGTGGGCTTTCGTGTACCGCCGAACAGGTCGCGATCACCAGCGGCTACAGCGGCAGCCTGCGCCTGATCCTTGATACGCTCGCCAGTCGCAGCGACAAAGTGGTGTTTGAAGATCCGGGCTATTTTATGGGCCAGCAGTTGCTTAAGCGGATCGTCCCGCGTCTGCACACCGTACCGGTCGATCGCAGCGGTATCGACACGGAGTACCTGTTGCGCCATCACCGCGACGCCCGTTTTGCCATCGTCACCCCGTCGCACCAGAGCCCGCTGGCGGTGACGCTCTCGCTGCCGCGTAAACAGCAGCTTCTCGACTGGGCGAGCCAGAATGAGGCGTGGATCATTGAGGATGACTATGACGGGGAATTTCACTACACCCGCAAGGTGCTGCCGTCGCTGAAAAGCCTCGACCGCCATGACCGGGTGATCTTTATGGGCACCTTCAGCAAAACCATTATGCCGTCCTTACGCATGGGCTACATCGTGATGCCCGCCAGCACGGTTGAGGCGTTTACCGACTGCGCCGACATCGTCGCCAGCGGCCAGCCGGTACTGACGCAAAAAATCCTCACGACCTTTCTCAACGAAGGACATTTTTTCCGTCATCTCAAGAAGATGCGCACGCTGTACCAGACCCGCCGGGAGTGGATGATTGCCGCCCTGCGTGAGGTGTATGGCGATCTGTTTTTCACCGAGCAAAACGACGGCGGAATGCATATCGTGGCGTTTCTGGCAAAAGGCAGCAACGATCGGGAGGTGGCGTGCTGCTGGCAAGCGCAGCAGCTGCAGGTGAATGCCCTTTCAGAGTGGTATCGCGGGTCGGGCAAACGCTACGGGCTGGTGATGGGCTATAACAACGTGCGGTCATATCAGGAGGCGGTTGAACTGCTGGAAAGGCCGAAACAGCAGACGCTTGAACTGTTCAGCTGAGCATTGCCGGGTGGCGGCTGCGCCTTACCCGGCTTACGGTTTAAATATCATTGCGGGACAATCCAACGTCCTTGAGCTGCTCGTCGCTCATCTGGCTCAGAATGCGGCGGGTACGGTTGACGCGATACCAGTTACGCAGCGTTTTCGCTACCCACACAAACGCGATAAACGGACGTTTTGAACGATTTTCGTAGAATTCCATGATGCTCTCCTCACCGTGTCAGTGGGGCTATGATCGTGGAAAACGGCTTTAGCAATACAGACTCAAAAACAACTTTTGTTTAACATACAGATCCGCTAAAACAGTATCTGCATGCCGTTTTTTGCGGCAATCTGTACTGGTTTTGTAATCTGTATGGTGACAACAAAGGATACAGCATGACGCGCTACCAACATCTGGCCAATCTACTGGCAGAACGCATTGAACAAGGGCTGTATCGCAGCGGTGAACGTCTGCCGTCGGTACGTGCGCTGAGCCAGGAGCACGGCGTGAGCATCAGCACCATACAGCAGGCCTATCAGATCCTCGAAAACCTGCAGCTCATCACCCCCCAGCCGCGCTCCGGCTATTTTGTGTCTAAGCGCAAGGCCCAGCCGCCGGTGCCGGCCATGACGCGTCCGGTGCAGCGCCCGGTGGACGTCACCCAGTGGGATGAGGTGATGATGCTGCTGGATGCCCGCGCCGACAAAGAGATGATCTCCTTTGGCGGCGGTTCGCCAGACGTTAACCAGCCGAGCCTGAAGCCCCTGTGGCGTGAGATGAGCCGCATCGCACAGCACAACCCCGCCGAAATGCTGAGCTATGACGTACTCGACGGCCGTCTGGAGCTGCGCGAACAAATCGCCCGGCTGATGCTGGACGGGGGCTCCACCGTGGCGGCGAACGAGATTGTGATCACCAACGGCTGCCACGGCGCGCTCTCCATCGCCCTGCTGTCGGTCTGTAAACCAGGAGACATTGTGGCGGTCGAGTCGCCGTCGTTCCACGGCACCATGCAGATGCTGCGCGGGTTTGACATCAAGGCGATAGAAATTCCGACCGATTCGCAAACCGGGATCAGCATTGAGGCACTGGAGCTGGCACTGGAGCAGTGGCCCATCAAAGCGGTGATCCTGGTGCCCAACTGCAATAATCCGCTTGGGTTTATCATGCCGGAGTCGCGTAAGAAGCAGGTGCTGGCTCTGGCCCAGCGGCACGATATCGTGATTGTTGAGGATGATATCTACGGCGAGCTGGCGGCGGAATACCCGCGCCCGCGGACCATTCACTCCATGGATATTGATGGCCGCGTGATCCTCTGCAGCTCGTTTACCAAAACCGTGGCGCCGGGGTTACGCGTCGGCTGGATTGTGCCGGGACGCTACTACGACCGGGTGATGCACATGAAATACGCCGCGGGTGGGTTTAACGTGCCGGGTACGCAGATGGCGGTGGCGGCGTTTATCCGCGACGGCCATTATCATCGCCACGTGCGGCGTATGCGCCAGATTTATCAGCAGAATATGGAAACCTATACCTGCTGGGTACGGCAGTATTTTCCGGCAGACATATGCGTGACGCGCCCGCAGGGCAGTTTTTTACTGTGGGTGGAGCTGCCGGAGAAGGTCGATATGGTGTGCGTAAGCAAGCAGCTGTGTCGCCTGAAGATCCAGGCCGCGGCCGGGTCGCTGTTTTCCGCCTCCGGAAAGTACCGCAACTGCCTGCGGATTAACGTGGCGCTACCGCCGACGGAGAAACATCGCGAGGCGCTGAAGAAGATGGGTGAAGCGATTGTGATTGCGATGGAGGAGGGCTAGTGCGGCCTGATGCCCTCACCCCGGCCCTCTCCCACAGGGAGAGGGAGAAAACCGTACAGCACTACTCGTCGAAGTACCAGTACCCCTGGTTAATCAGCCCGGTGAGCTCCTCGACAAACGCCGGGTTGTTCAGCGCATCGCCCAGCTCGGCCTGGCCCAGCTCGGTGTAGCGGCACAGCGCATCCGCCGCCTTCGCGTCTACCGTCTCCAGCTGTTCGCTGTTGATAAAGAAACTGCCGTTGATATTCAGCACGCGCAGGCCGCTCAGGCGAGACAACCTCTCACCCCCCTGCAGCGCGTCCAGCACCTCTTCAGGCGCATACGGCGGCTCGGCGGCGGCAATATCCAGCTCGTGACGCGGCGTGGAGACAAAGCTGCCGAACCATTTTGTGAAATCCTCAGGCTTACCGATCATGTCGATCATCATCTGGCGAATGCGATCGAGCTCGTACTGCTCAATGCGCCCAGGGTGTTCGCGGCAGGTCAGATCCGGATCGCTGTAATGCTCTCCGCCCAGATCGTTTTCCAGCGCGTAATCGGCAAAGCTGCTGATCAGATCCCGGCCGTTTGGCCCCCTGAAACCCACAGAGTAGTTCAGCGCGGTTTCATGGGTGAAGCCGTCGTGCGGGAATCCTGGTGGAATGTAGAGAATATCGCCCGGGGCCAGATCTTCGTCGATGATCGGTTCAAACGGATCCACGTGCAGCAGCGCCGGATGCGGGCAGAACTGACGCATCGGCAGCTTGTCACCCACGCGCCAGCGACGGCTGCCCATCCCCTGAATGATGAACACATCGTACTGATCGATATGCGGCCCCACGCCGCCGCCCGGCACGGAGAAGGAGATCATGAGATCATCCAGACGCCAGTCCGGCAACACGCGGAACGGGCGCACCAGCTCCGCCGCCGGCATATGCCAGTGGTTTACCGCCTGCGCCAGCAGCGACCAGCCGCTTTCGCCCAGACCGTCGAAGTGCTCAAACGGACCATTGCTGGCCTGCCATTTGCCGTTGAAATGGCTCACCAGACGGCTATCGACCTCCGGCTCCATCGCCAGGCCTGCCAGCTCGTCCGGGGTAATCGGGTCGACAAAATTCGGGAAGGCATTTTTCAGCACAACGGGTTGTTTTTGCCAGTATTTCTCAAGAAATTCCGGCCAGTTCAGGTTCAGTTGATACGCCATGGATAGCACCAGTGAGAGGGGAAACAGGCGCGATTATAGGCAAGAAGGCAGAGGGGGAACTTGTCATGGGTCAAACCAGCACGCGTAGGTCGGGTAAGGCGTAGCCGCCACCCGACACGTACACGGCGATAAAAACTTAATCCAGCTTCAGATCGTCATAATGGGTAATCAGTTTACCCACAATGCCGTAATCCAGCGCTTCTGCAGGAGACATCCAGAAGTTGCGATCGGTATCTTTTTTCACTTTTTCCAGCGGCTGGCCGGTGGCATCAGCGATCAGCTTGTTCACGCGATCCAGCATGCGGATGATCTCGCGCGCTTCAATCTCAATATCCGTCGCCTGACCGCGCACGCCGCCCAGCGGCTGGTGGATCATAAAGCGGGTGTTTGGCAGCGAGTAGCGATGTTCTTTTTTCGCCGCCAGGAAGATGGTGATCCCGGCGCTCGCCACCCAACCAGTGCCGATCACGTGCACGTCCGGGCGGATGAACTTGATGAAGTCGTGAATGGTATCACCGGCTTCCACGTGACCGCCCTGGCTGTTGATGTACAGTTTGATCGGATCGTTGCTCACGCTTTGCAGCAGGATCAACTGGGTGATGACTTTCTCTGCCAGCGCCTGGTTGATTTCACCGGAGATAACAATCGAGCGGGATTCCAGCAGCTTTTGCTGCAGTGCGCCCTGTGTCCCTTCCGCTTTATCCTTGTCGCCGTCTTTCAGTGTGTAGTGCATTGTTATGTCCTCAGCATTTAGCGCTCAAAACCAGAGTGTAGCCTGTTTTACCCGTGAAAGTCCTCAGGCGCACACAATGCGAATGTCCTGTGCCGCAAACGCGTCGACAAGGTCCTGCGCCATCGCCTCTTCCACCACCAGCATATCGATGTTCTGGCACGTCGCCACCACAAAGCGCGCCACGCCGGGAAGTTTATTTGCCGTCAGGGCCACGATGGTCTGGTTGCTCTGGGCGATAACCGCTTTTTTGAATTCGCAGTCGGCAAAGTCAAAGCCAGTGAGCCCCATCTGCGGATCCATCGCGCAGCCGCCAATAAAGGCCTGATCGAAGATAATCCCCTGGATCTGACCAGCGGCCGTGGCGCCCACCGACCCGCCGGATGCCCGCTGGATCTGCCCGCCGGTGATGATCACCTCGCACAGGGGATGGCGCAGCAGCTCCGTTGCGATGGCCGGGGAGTTGGTCACCACCGTGACGTGGAGATCCGCCGGGAGGGCTTTCGCCAGCGCCAGGTTTGTTGTCCCCGCGTCGATAAAAATGCACCCGTCCGCCTGAACCAGCGTTGCTGCTTTATGCGCGATTGTGTGCTTTTCTGCACTTATTTTCTGCTCGCGGCTTAAAAAATTACCCGCATCCGGAAGCTGAAGCACCGCGCCGCCGTAGACCTTTTTGCAATAGCCCTCTTTGCTAAGTTCATGTAAATCACGGCGAATCGTGTGTTCGGATACGTTCATCTGGCTCGCCAGCTCGGTACAGACCACCCTTCCGCTCTTCTGAAGGATCTGGCGGATCCGCTCTTGTCGCTGTTCAGGAAAAGCTGCATAATCGAGCATTTAAAGTCCTTTAAGAATTCTAATCGAGTATCAATGCGCATAATGTTGCATAACCGCGCAACACAAACAACGAGGGTTATAATGAATATTGCACATGTCGCACTCTGGACCCGAAACCTGGACGCGCAGGTTCAGTTCTGGGAAACGGTGTTTAATGGCCGCAGCAACGCACGCTACGTCAGTAAAAATCGTCCGGGCTTTGAATCCCATTTTATTACCCTGGGTGACGGACCAACGATTGAGCTAATGACCGTCCCGGAGCTGCCCGACGCGCCCGCGCTCCCGGAGTTTATCGGCTGGGCGCATATCGCCCTGCACGTTGGCAGCAAAGCCACGGTGGACAGCATGGCGGAGACGGCACGGGCAAACGGCACGCTGCTCAGCGCGCCGCGCATGACGGGAGACGGATTTTATGAGGCGGTGATTGCCGACCCCGACGGTAACCGGATTGAGCTTGTTGGTGCATAAAAACAGCGCTTCGTCACTCACCACCTGGCCACATTTTGATTACACTTCATATTCATATCATTATCATATTGTTAAATGATAATGGTCGCTAATGTGTTAGTATAAATGAGCATGGCAAACCGTCTCTTTCCATCGAAAGGGACTGTTTTTACTCTCAAATTTTGCTGATCACACACCGGGGCGGTGAATGGAACACATTGTGTATGTGGTTGATGACGATGACGCCGTCAGGCACTCGGTCGCCGGGTTGCTGGAATCGGCAGGCTTACAGGCCATCGGATTTTCCTCGGCAGAAGCGTTTCTTCAGCACCGCTTCGAGGACCTGCCCTCATGCGTGATCCTCGATATGCAAATGCCCACCATCTCCGGTTTCGAGGTTGCTGATGCCCTCAGGGACAGCGGACGCGAGATCCCGATTATTTTTCTCACCGGCCACGGTACTATTCCCATGTCGGTTCGCGCCATCAAAGGCGGAGCCTACGAGTTTCTGACCAAACCGGTTGAATCCGCCGCGCTTATCGACGCCATTGAATCCGCGCTCCGGCTGGCGGAAAACAACGCCGCACGCAATAAAGAGCACTATGCTCTGAAGCAGCGCCATATGTCCCTCACGCCGCGCGAACATGAAGTGCTCCAGCTGGCGATTAGCGGCATGCTGAACAAGCAGATTGCCGCCGAGCTGGGCGTCAGCGAAATCACGGTGAAAGTCCATCGCCGCCGCGTGATGGAGAAGATGCAGGTGCGCTCCGTGGCAGAGCTGGTCAGGGTCGTGGAACGCCTGAGCAAAAGTCTGCCGACGGAGTAATCGTTACCCTTCCTGTGCCGCAAGCGGCAGCGCAAAGGCAAAGACGGTGCCGTGCGGCTCCCGGCGGCGCGCGCTCAGTTTCCCGCAGTGCCGCTCAATGATGCTGGCACTGATGGTCAGCCCCATCCCCATGCCCTGCGCTTTGGTGGAATAGAACGAGTCAAAAATCTTCTCCAGCCGCTCAGGCTCAATGCCGCTGCCGGTATCGGCTATCTCAACCAGCACTCTCCCTTCCGCGTTGCTGGTGGTAATGGTGATGGTGCAAGGGCGATCTTTCACCTCGGCCATCGCCTCTACTGCATTCATCACCAGGTTGAGCAATACCTGCTGGATCTGCACGCTATCGCCGGTGATAAAGCTGTCACTGGCCTTCAACAGATAATCAACGCTAATGTGTCGCTGCTCAAGCTCGCTGCGCGAGAGTGCGATGATATGGTGGATCAGGTAGTGCAGATCGATGCGTGAGAAGGTCGGATCCTGCTTACGCGTCAGAGACTGAATGCTGCGGATGATCTCCCCCGCCCGCGCGCCTTCAGCGGCGATCTCCTCCAGCCCTTCCCGCACTTTATCCAGCCGGGCAGGCTCCCGGCTGAGCCAGCGCAGGCTCGCCCCGGCGTTGGAGACGATCGACATCAGCGGCTGGTTGATCTCATGGGCGATGGAGGAGGTCAGTTGCCCGACGGTGGTGGCCCGGGAAACGCGCGCCAGATCTGCCTGCGCCACCCGCATCGCATCCTCCGCCGCACGCTGGCTGGTGATGTCGGTGATGATGCCGTAATACTCATTCACCTCGCTGCCCACACCCACCGGATCGCCAATGCCGAGAATATAGCGGATTGAGCCATCGGTACGGTTGATGCGGAACTCCGCCCGCATGGAGAGCCCTTCACCTACGCTTTGGGTGACAATGGCGCTGATCCGGGCGTAATCGTCCTGATGCACAAAGGTCAGAAACTCGGCCATCGAGATCATTTTTTGCTGTTCAGGCAGGCCGAGGATGCGGGCGTACTCCTCAGAGATAAACATCAGATCCTGCTCCAGCTCCCAGCGCCAGCTGCCGGTGTGGCTGATTTGCTCGCCCAGCATCAGCGAGGTCTGGCTGGATCGCAGCTCTTTCTCCACGCGGCGACGCTGGATGTTTTCCGCCAGCAGTTCGGCATAAAGACGTGCCGTCTCCAGCGAGACCGCCGCCTGCGCCCCCAGCAGGCTCACCACGCGGGAGTGCTCGGCGGTAAAGACCTCCGGCATCAGACGGTTTTCGAGGTAGAGCACGCCCACCAGCCGCGCCTGTTTGAACATCGGGACGCACATCACGGCCGCCCCCGAGGTCACAAGATAAGGATCCTGACTGAAGGGGTGGAACTCTTCCGGCTTGCCGGTGCGGATCTCCTGCCCGGTGCGGATCACCGCCGCCAGCACCGACAGCGGCATATCGGTCGCCATCGGGACCTCTTTCAGGATCCGCACCCGCACGCCGTCGGTACTGGTCCACGCGCTGGCCTCGATCTCCGGGATATGGTTGTCGCTCACGCGCAGCAGCAGACCGCGCTGCGCCCCGGCCCGTTCAAGCAGCAGCGTCATCAGGTTTTCGATCAACCGCTCAAGGTTAATTTCTTCAGACAGCGCGCGTGACGCCTTGATCACGCTTTGCAGATCGCGGATCACTTCATTCTGTGCGAAGGCCACCGTGTCGTAGGCGCTGGCCTGCGCGGAGCTCAGAAGATGCGGGAAATCCTGCTCAAGCTGGCGCACTTTGGCCTGTGCGCCGGCGCGACCCCAGGCGGCGATCGCCCCGCGAAAGTGAGCGTCCGAGGCCGTCGGGTAGCCGCAGGCAAGGGCAAAGCGTCCCGCCAGCTCGTGGGCCAGGGCATTCAGGGGATTAAAACCGCCCTCCCGCGAGAGGCGCACCGCTTTCTCATACTGCTCAAGCGCAATGCTGTTCATCCCGTCCAGACGCACGATTTCGGCGTAGATGAGTGCCTCTTTGTCGGCAAACGTGCCCGGATTAATCCGCGCCCAGAGGGCAATTTTGTCGTAATGGGCGTGAATACTGCGCCGGTGATCCGCCGAGAAGGTCTCCGGCGTCAGCTGTCTGGAAAGCGACAGGGCGCTGTAGAGATGGTAATCCAGCAGGTGAATATGGCCGGGCGCAGACCACGCGAACCAGCCCGCCTGCTCCAGCTCCGCCTGCGCGGCGGCATACTCCCCGCAGGTAAAGTGCGCCATCCCGCGGTACAGCCAGTACCAGAACAGCATGGTCGAGGTCTGCTCCGGGGCCTGCTCAGGCGCCGCCGGCAGCATCGCTTCAGGCAGCACCTGCGCGGCGCTCCAGGTGCCGATCACCGGCGTACGCAGAAACTCAACATAGCCGCGCTGGAGCATCAAAATCGTTTCGATGTCCTGGAAGTGGGTTTTGCGGACAAAGGCCAGACCGCGATCGATGCTGGTCAGCACCCCATCCAGATGATCGCCCCGCGAGAGGAAGTTGATCACCTGGTGACAGGCCGCAAAGCAGGCCACCGTCATGTCACCGTGGGTGACGGCGGCGGTAAAACAGGCCTTGGCGCACTCAATGGTGAACGACAGCGGCTGGGTCCAGACGCTGAGCTGATCGAGCGGCAGCAGGGTTTTGGCTTCAAAGGCATCGTAGCCGTGACGGTTTACCAGCTCGCGGGCCAGCGTGCCGTACTGGAACCCAAGGCGATACTCGGCGTAGCGTTGACCAATCAACACCCCAAACCAGGCCATCGCCGTGGTGGAGGCGCCGGTGATACCATGGTCGAGGGTCAGGTGCATCATGCGGCAGAGCAGCAAAAAGTGCAGGCGCGGACAAATAAAGCTGGCGCAAATGCTGGCACTGTAGAGCAGATTCATCACCGCTTCGGTTTCCGGGTTGTCCATCTGCGAGAGCTGAACAAAAAGAGGGTGCGGCGCGTCACCCGCGCGGTTGCAGAACTGTTCCCAGGCCTCGTCGCATTCGTTGTCTTCCGGGTAGTGGCTGATCTGGATACCAAAAATCCCCAGCCAGCACAGCGCCGCCTCCAGCGCCAGACGGCTGTCGGACTTTCGGATATACACTTCCACCAGCAGGTTAGCCGCCAGCGCTTTTTCGGTCAGACCGCCGGGGCAGCCGAGGATCAAATCACACAGTTCTCGGGTACGCTCCAGGTGGCCGAGCGCAAATTCACAGCCCGCCTCTTCGATGTCGAGCATAAAGTCAGACACCGTCCCGGTATTGCCCAACGCCCTGGCGGTCTGTATGTAGCTCAGTGCCGAATGATAATCGCCCGTGCGCTTCGCCCGCCGTGCGGCCAGCAGGCTGAGTTCGCGGAACATCTGCCGCTGCGGAGCGGGCTGGATGCTGTCCAGAGCAGCCGACACGTGGTGCACGGCGCGGAACAGCAGTTCGTTCCCCGCCGCCTGGCGCGCGGCCTCGGCCAGCAGGCTGGCGGTGGTCAGGTGCAGGTGGCTTTTTTCACCCGGGTCCAGCAGCGCAAAGGCGGCTTCCTGCACCCTGTCGTGGGTAAAGGCGTACTCTTTTTCCGTCAGCACAATGAGCTGCGCCATCACCGCCGGGTGCAGCGCGTAACGGATTTCCGCCACCGACATCCCGACCACCCGGCACAGCATCTCCAGCTCGCCCGTGCCGCCAAGACAGGCAATGCTGCCCAGCAGTCGACGCGTTTCGTCGGGCATCTCTTCGAGCTTTTCCAGCACCAGGGTGACGACGTTTTCGGTGTAATGCCGGGCTCGGATCGCCTGCAGATCGTACTGCCATTTATCCTGGTACTTGTTGTGGACCACCAGACCATCATCGACAATGCGGCGGAAAAACTCATGCACGAACAGCGGGTTACCGCCGGTTTTTTCGTGAATAAGCGTGGCGAGATCGGTGGTCGTAGCGCTGCGGACGCGAAATAGCGTGCCCAGCCAGCGTGCTACCGCCTTCACCGTCAGCGGCTGCGGAATAACCTCGATGGTGTTTTGCGCCGACGCCGGCAGGCTCGCGAGCTGCTGCTGTAGCGTCGGGTCGGATAACGACGCGATGTCCCGGTGCGCCACCACCACCAGCAGCGGGATGGCACCGCAGGTCACCAGCAGGTGCTTCAGCGTTTGCAGGCTGGCGGCGTCGCTCCACTGGAGATCGTCAAGCAGCAAGACCAAAGGACAGCCCTGAGAGGCAAAGGTCTTCACCAGCGCCAGTACCATATGGCTGAAGCGCGCCCGGGCATCGATGGAAAAGGTATCTGCCGAGAAGCGGGGTTTACTCTCCAGCAGCAGACCCAGTTCCGGCACCAGGCTGACGGCCAGCTCCTCATACCCCTCCAGGGCGCGTGAGAGACGGATTTTCCACTTCGCCACCTCTTCCGCGGGCAGCCCGAGCAGGTGCAGCGTCAGGGTGCGAAACGCCGAGCTTAATACACCGTAGGGTAACGTCGGGG
The DNA here is from genome assembly GCF_052044775.1 of Enterobacter sp. 22466. Taxonomy (NCBI): domain Bacteria; kingdom Pseudomonadati; phylum Pseudomonadota; class Gammaproteobacteria; order Enterobacterales; family Enterobacteriaceae; genus Enterobacter; species Enterobacter sp. 22466. Next base: position 306,508 of record NZ_JBQENX010000003.1, read on the forward strand.
AGAACTGATCCACTTTACCCACTGCCAGCAGCACCTTGCGCTGCTGCAGCGTTTTTAGCGCCGTCGCAATGATCGACGATTTACCAATCCCTGAGGGCCCGCCGATCGTCACCAGCTCCGGAACCATATTCTGCGCCACCCGCTCAAACGCGGCGATCACGTCGTTTGCCTGCGGATGCGCCGCAAAGAGAGAGTCCGCCAGATGGATCGCCGGCGTCCGGTCCTGCTGGCCGGGCGTAAAGGCGACGATTTCGCCCTCCGAGGTTAACGTTGCCTGACAGCGTCGTAGATCGGCAATCAGCCCGTCGACGGTCTGGTAGCGGTTATCGGGATTCTTCTCCAGCAGCTTGAGAATGATGGTTGACAGCATGCCGGGCACATCCGGACGCATCACGTCAGGAGAAAGTGGCTCAGAAGCAATGTGGTAATGCGCCCAGTTGGTCTGCTCGTCCGCGCCCAGCTCAAACGGCAGGCGTCCGGTCAAAAGCTCATAAAGCACAATGCCGAGGCTGTAGAGATCGCTGCGGCAATCGACGGCCCGCTGTGTGCGGGTGGTGTGCTCCGGCGACATATAGGCGGGCGTTCCGCCAGAGACGGCCAGCCGGGTCTGGGAAAAGGCCCCGGAGATACTGCATGAAAGGCCAAAGCTGCCCAGACGGCAGGTGGCATCGTGATGAACGAAGATATTGCCGGGTTTGATATCGCCATGAATCAGGTTTTGCAGATGCATCTGGCGCAGCGGCGCGCAGATCTGGATCGCCAGCTCGATAAACCGCGCGATCCCGGAGATCGCCCTGCCCGCGCGTCGCGCCAGCAGCTCAAACGAAAACGGCGCATAGACCAGCGCAAAACGCCCCCGGTACTGGGTGGAGGCCACGGCGCGGATGGCCCAGTTGTCCTGCAGGTGATCGCGCAACGCGAACTCATTTTTGAGCAGCCGGGTGGCCCGCTCTTCCTCTTCGTCGCTGACCGCGGTGGCAATGATAAAGGAGCCGCCAGAATGGGGATGTCGCGCATTCATCCAGGAGATCCCGCCCTCCTGCGCCAGCACGGTAAAAATCACATCCTCTTTCAGGACAAAAACCCGCCCATCATGGAGATTTCCCTGGGCGGGCCAGAATGCAGGCAGCTCGTTTTCGTTCATCCGCGATCCTTATTGTCGGCGGGCCAGCTCCCGCTGAATATGATCCAGCAGAATATCGATGTTAATGGGCTTACGCAAAAATGCAGCGGCGCCCAGGCTAAGGGCGTACCGCTGCATATTTTCATCAGCATGACCGGAGATAAAGAGCACGGGCGGTGGCGGTGCGGCCAGCAGCCGCAGCTTTTCGAACAGCTCCAGGCCACTCATGCCCCGCAGCTTGATATCGGTGATCACCAGGGCCGCATTCGGCAGCGCGAAAGGGTGGCTCAGAAACACCTCTGCCGAATCAAAGGCATGGGTCGCATACCCTTCCGACTCCAGGAGGTTACTCAGCCCGCTGCGGACAGAACGTTCGTCATCAATGATGGCAATGCGCCACGGCAGCGTCATGCGGTCTTTCCTCAAACAAATCATTAAACGTCGCGATTTTCCTTCGCAGGCGCGGGAGGCGCCGTGCCGCTGATTTTCGGCACACATTCGTGACGAAACCAGGCAAGGGTCAGCGGCTCGCGACTCATCAGCCGACGTCCCACCGGGATCAACTGTTCGCCGACCAGCATACCAAACAGGCCAAGCAGGGCGACAACCGGCGGTGCCGGAGAATGGACATCGAGCAGAGCGTAAATTACCCCAGCCACTACGCCGCACACCAGCGAAATTATCCAGGCCTTCATGACGACTCTCCTGCCGGATGGTGAACCACTACCAGAACACTGGCTACGCTGTCGCGGGCTAACAGATGGCGCGTCGCCTGCTCCCCGGCCAGCATCCCCAGCAGACCAATCAGCGCCAGCGCAGGCGGCGCGGGAGAGCGTACCTTCAGCACGGCATACATCAGGCCGATCAACACGCCTGCCGCAAGGGATATCAACCCTGTACTCATAGAGAACTCCAGAAAGCAGTCAGTGGCAGGCCGGATGAGGGACCAGCCTGCCGCCGGGACTTAGCGGGCCGGAACTGGCGCTAAGGTACGGTGCTCGCTCTTCTGGCGAGACGGCGCTTTGTGCACCATGGTGTAAGCGTAATCGACGCCCATGCCGTACGCGCCGGAGTGCTCACGCACGATGTCCATCACCGCGGTGTAGGTCTCTTTACGCGCCCAGTCACGCTGCCACTCCAGCATCACCTGCTGCCAGGTCACCGGGATCACGCCCGCCTGGATCATGCGCTGCATGGCGAAGTCGTGGGCTTCTTTTGAGGTACCACCGGAGGCGTCCGCCACCATATAGATCTCGTAATCGCCTTCCAGCATCGCGCACAGGGCAAAGCTGTTGTTGCACACTTCGGTCCACAGACCGGCAACCACCACCTTCTTCTTGCCGTTGGCTTTCAGCGCGTCACGCACTTTCTGGTCATCCCAGGAGTTCATGGAGGTACGCTCCAGGATGTCCTGGCCCGGGAACACGTCCAGCAGCTCCGGGTAGGTGTTACCGGAGAAGCTTTCGGTCTCTACGGTGGTGATGATGGTCGGGATGTTGAACACTTTGGCCGCTTTCGCCAGCGCCACGGTGTTGTTTTTCAGCACCTGGCGGTCAATAGACTGCACGCCAAACGCCATCTGTGGCTGGTGGTCGATGAAAATAATCTGACAGTTCGCAGGGGTTAAAACTTCGAGCTTTGAAGTGGTCATAGCATTTTCCAGTGGTTAAGGGTGAAATCGCCGTGAGTGCCACGACGATAAAGTCACCCTCATCCTGCGGTTTTCCGTCCCTGTGCGTAATTATCTCTTCGTATAGTTAACCTTAGGTATAGTTATACTTTGGTATACCTATCCTATTGTATAACTGGATCTTTGCCGAAACCGGTTCCCATAATCCTGACCATTCCCCTCTCAGTCAGGAGCAGTTATGGTTACCCTTGGAAAAGCCGATCTCATTCTGGTTAATGGCCTGTTTCACACCGTCGATCGCGAGAATCCTGTCGCCGAAGCCGTCGCCGTGCGCGACGGTAAATTCCTGGAAGTGGGTACCGTCGCCGAGGTGATGCAACACCACTGCGACGGCACCAAAGTGGTCGATTTAAAAGGCCACACCGCGATCCCCGGCCTGAACGACTCCCACCTGCACCTCATTCGCGGCGGGCTGAACTACAACCTCGAGCTGCGCTGGGAAGGTGTCCCTTCGCTGGCCGATGCCCTGCGGATGCTGAAAGAGCAGGCCCTGCGCACGCCGTCGCCCCAGTGGGTGCGCGTGGTGGGCGGCTGGACCGAGTTCCAGTTTGCCGAGCGCCGCATGCCAACTCTGGATGAGATCAACGACGCCGCGCCGGATACCCCAGTCTTCATCCTGCACCTGTACGACCGCGCCCTGCTCAACCGCGCGGCGCTGAAGGTGGTGGGCTATACCAAAGACACGCCGAACCCGCCGGGCGGTGAGATCCAGCGCGACGCCAACGGCAACCCGACCGGGATGCTGATTGCCCGTCCTAACGCCATGATCCTCTACGCCACGCTGGCCAAAGGGCCGAAGCTGCCGCTGGAGCAGCAGGTCAACTCCACCCGCCAGTTTATGCGCGAGCTGAACCGTCTGGGGCTGACCAGCGCCATCGACGCGGGCGGCGGCTTCCAGAACTACCCGGAAGATTACGAGGTGATTGCCGAGCTGCACGAGAAAAAGCAGATGACCATCCGCATCGCCTACAACCTCTTTACTCAGCGTCCGGGCCACGAACTGGAAGACTTTGAGAAATGGACCGACATGCTCACGCCGGGCCAGGGCAGCGACTTCTTCCGCCATAACGGCGCGGGCGAGATGCTGGTCTTCTCCGCCGCCGATTTTGAAGATTTCCTCGAGCCGCGCCCGGACCTCGCGCCGGGCATGGAGGATGAGCTGGAGCGCGTGGTGCGCCATCTGGTAGAGCACCGCTGGCCGTTCCGCCTGCACGCCACCTACAACGAATCCATCAGCCGCATGCTGGATGTGTTCGAAAAAGTAAACCGCGACATTCCGTTCAACGGTCTGCACTGGTTCTTCGACCATGCGGAAACCGTCACCCAGGCCAACATCGACCGCATCAAAGCGCTCGGCGGCGGCATTGCCGTGCAGCACCGCATGGCCTTCCAGGGCGAATACTTTGCCGAGCGTTACGGCATTGAAGCCACCCGCCATACGCCACCGGTGGCAAAAATGCTCGAGACCGGCGTACCGGTGGGCTTAGGCACCGATGCCACCCGCGTGGCGAGTTACAACCCGTGGACCGCCCTCTACTGGCTGGTCTCCGGGCGCACCGTCGGCGGGATGCAGATGTTCGATCACAGCGCCCGTCTGGATCGCGACACCGCCCTGATGCTCTGGACCCAGGGCAGCGCGTGGTTCTCCAGCGAGCAAAATCAGAAAGGGCAGATCAAAGTCGGCCAGCTCGCCGACCTGGCAGTACTGAGCAAAGACTACTTCCGCGTGCCGGAAGAGGAGATCAAGGGCATCGAATCCGTCCTGACGGTGGTCAACGGCGATATCGTTTACGCCGCAGGTACCTTTGGCCCGCTGGCCCCGCCAGCCATTCCGGTTCTGCCCGAGTGGTCACCGGTGGTAAAAGTCCCAGGCCACTACCGCAGCGCACCGCCACAGGCCACCCGCGTGGGTATGAACGCCGTCCACCACTGCAGCGGCCCGTGCGGGGTTCACAGCCACCAGCATGACTTTGCGCGCACGTCAGAGATGCCGGTGTCCGACGATAACGCTTTCTGGGGGGCGCTGGGCTGCAGCTGCTTTGCATTCTGATGAAAAATACCATTGCTCCGCCCCGGATCGACCTGGGGCTGTTCTTCCTGCGCCTGACCGGCAGCCTGCTGTTGTTGTACGTGCATGGCCTGCCGAAGGTGTTGCACTTCAGTGAAGAGCTGACGCGCATCGAAGATCCGTTTGGCCTGGGGCCGTATATGAGCCTGATCCCGGCGATCGTCGCGGAGGTGATCTGCCCGCTGTTTATCATGGTCGGCGTTTACACCCGCCTGGCCTGCCTGCCAATCATCGCCGTGCTGCTGGTGGCGATGCTGGCGGTGCACCCGGACTGGTCGATTGCCGAAGGGCAGTTTGGCTGGCTGCTGCTGATCATCTTCACCACTCTTGCCCTGACCGGGCCGGGCCAGTGGCGGCTGCAGCGTAACGCCACGGAGAGGTTCGCATGACTCAGGTTAACGACGTTCGCGACGCACACGTTGAGCCGACATCCGCGCAGACGGTCTCGCCCTGGCAGCCGCTGAGCCAGCCGGTGTTCCGCATGCTGTGGATCGCCACGGTGGTCTCTAACGTCGGCTCATGGATGAGCGACGTCGGCATCAACTGGAGCATGCTAAGCCTGAGCGCCGATCCGCTGGATATCGCGCTGGTACAGGCGGCCAGCAGCCTGCCGATGTTCCTCTTCGCCCTGCCCTCAGGGGTGATGGCGGACATCGTCGACCGACGTAAATACCTGCTCTTCTCCCAGCTGTGGGTATTTATCGCCGCCGCCGGGCTGGCGGTGCTCTCCTTCACCGGCCACGTCACGCCTGCGGTTCTGCTGGTAACAACGTTTCTGCTGAGCGTGGGCGCGGCGATGAGCTCGCCGCCGTTCCAGGCGGTGGTGCCCGACCTGGTGAGCAAGCCAGAGCTGGGGGCCGCCGTGGCGCTCAACTCGCTTGGGGTGAACATCAGCCGGGCCATCGGCCCCGCGCTGGGCGGTTTTCTGCTGTCGCTGGCCGGGCCGTGGATGGTGTTTGCCCTGAACGCGCTCTCCGTGGTCGGCGTGGCGTGGGTGCTGTGGCGCTGGCGTCCCGCACCGACAGTGCAGCGTCTGCCGCCGGAGCACTTCTTCTCGGCGGTGCGCTCTGGCATCCGTTACGTGCACGCCGCGCCGGTGCTGCGCAACGTGCTGGTGCGCACGGTGGCCTTCTTCGTTTTCGGCAGTGCGGGCTGGGCCCTGCTGCCGCTGGTGGCGCGCCGCGAGCTGGGTTTAGGCCCGGCGGGCTACGGCGTGATGCTGGCGTGCATTGGCCTGGGGGCGATTGCCGGGGCGATCCTGTTGCCACGTCTGCGCCAGCGGCTGAATGCTGATCGGCTGATGGTGGCTGCCAGCCTGACGTTTGCTCTTACCATGCTGGCGCTGGCGTTCGTGCGCCACTTCTGGCTGCTGAACCTGTTTGAGTTTTTCACCGGCTTCGCGTGGATTGCGGTGCTCTCCACCCTCAACCTCGGCGCGCAGCGCAGTGCCGCACGCTGGGTGAAGGCCCGCGCGCTGGCGGTTTATCTGACGGTGTTCTTCGGCTCGATGACCGCAGGCAGCGCCCTCTGGGGACAGATCGCGTCGCAGTTTGGTACCCCGACCTCGCTGGTGGTCGCCACGCTGGGGATGGTGCTGGCGAGCACCACGGTGTTCCGCTGGAAGCTGGAGAAAGATCCTGATTTAAATCTCGACCTCAGCGGCCAGCCGCTGGACGGCGTGGAGATCGACCTGCCGAACGAGCGCGGCCCGGTGCTGGTGTCGCACGAGTACATCGTCGAGCCGCACAACGCGAAAGCGTTTTTGCAGGCGGTGCACGAGCTGCGCCGGGTACGCCGTCGCGCCGGGGCGATGAGCTGGGCGGTATACGAAGATATTGAGCGCCCCGGTCTGTTTATCGAGACCTTCCTGATGGGCTCGTGGATTGAGCATCTGCGCCAGCAGGAGCGCCACACCATGAATGACCTCCTGCTGCAGAGCCGCGTTCTGGCTTTTCATCAGGGCACAACATCACCGGCTATTCGTTATCTGGTCGCGCCGGTTTAAACATAACAATCACCTGTAGAGGAAGACACTATGGCAACGTTTAAGGCAAAAGACGGCACGCAGATTTACTACAAAGACTGCGGCGCGGGTAAACCGGTTCTGTTCAGCCACGGCTGGCCGCTGGATGGCGACATGTGGGACAGCCAGCTGAACTACCTGGCCGAGCGCGGCTTCCGTGCCATCGCCTTTGACCGTCGCGGCTTTGGCCGCTCTGATCAGCCGTGGAACGGCTACGACTACGACACCTTTGCGTCCGACATCAACGACCTGATTACCACCCTGGACCTTCAGGACGTCACGCTGGTGGGCTTCTCCATGGGCGGCGGCGACGTGACCCGTTACATCAACAACTACGGCAGCGCACGCGTCGCCGGTCTGGCGCTGCTGGGCGCGGTCACGCCAATCTTCGGTAAATCCGACTCCTTCCCGCAGGGTGTGGATCAGAGCGTATTCGACGGTATTCGCGACGGGCTGCGTCAAGATCGCGCCCAGTTTATCAGCGACTTCGCGACGCCTTTCTACGGCATCAATGCCGGGCAGACCGTCTCTGCAGGTGCCCTGACCCAGACGCTGAACATCGCCCTGCTGGCGTCACTGAAGGGCACCATCGACTGCGTGACCGCGTTCGGCGAAACCGACTTCCGCCCGGATATGGCGAAAATCGACGTGCCGACGCTGGTGATCCACGGCAGCAACGACCAGATCGTGCCGTTTGAAAGCACCGGCAAGCTGGCGGCAGAGATGATCAAAAACGCCACGCTGAAGGTGTACGACAACGCACCGCACGGCTTCGCGCTGACCCACCAGGACCAGCTCAACGAAGATCTGCTGACGTTTGTGAAGTCGTTGTAATTTTTTCCAGGCCGGGTAAGGCGCAGCCGCCACCCGGCGCTTTCGCAGACGCGTTCCGCTCCGCCAGCAGCCGACAAATCTCCGCGTGCTTCTCCTCGGTAAAGGAAAAGCGCGACATAAACCCCATGCGGATCAGCGACCCTATCGCCGGCAGCAGGCAAATCCCGAAGAACAGCCCCGACAGCACGCCTTCGCTCTGAAGTTGCGCCTGCGGCACGTAACCGATCATCGTCAGAAACACGCCGATGAGCCCACCGCCCACTGCCACCGACATCTTGCCGGTAAAGGTCTGCCCGGAGAAGGTGATCGCCGCGCAGCGCTTGTGGGTGTGGTACTCCGCGTACTCGATGGTGTCGGCAATCATCGACGAGGTGAGGATGTTGGTCATCATCACGAACAGCGTGCTCAGGCCGAGCAGAATAAACAGCATCGTCACCTGCTGATACCCGACAAACCACATCACCACGCGCACCGCCACGTCCAGCCCGCAGAGGATCATAAACAGCTTCCGCTTCTGCATCCGGCGCGTCAGCATCGGCGCGACCAGGCACAGCACCGCCGCGACTATCCCCATCACGCCAATCGCCATCTGCAGGCTGCCGTCGCCCAGGTTGTTGATAAAGAAGTAGATATACAGCCCGCCCGCCACGTTGTGAAACACGCAGAAGAAGAACGACAGCAGGACGATAAACAGCGGCTTGTTCTGGCGCAGGTTGTGGAAGGTGTCGCGGATGGTCACCTTCTCCGGGCTCGGCGGCACGCGCTCTTTGATCTGCATAAAGCCGTTGAGCATCAGCGGCAGGCCCACCAGCATCATCACCAGCGCCGCCATAAAATAGCCTTTATCGTTGCTGTACTGGGCGAAGTAGGCCGCCAGCTTCGGGAAGAAGATGTTGGCGCAGGCAATCCCGGCGTTCACCCCGAGCATCGCCGCCGTCACCGCGCGGGTACGCTGGGCGGAGTCGTTGGTCATCACCGACGACATCGACCAGAACGGGATATCAGAGATGGCGTACAGCGTCCCCCACAGGATATACGTCACCCCGGCGTAGAGGATTTTGGTGGTCATGTCCGCTTCGATTTTATAGAACGACAGCAGCGTGACGCCGGTAATTAGCAGCGGGGCGATCAGCAAAAAGTGGCGAAACTTGCCGAACCGGCTGTTAATGGTGTCCATGATGCTGGCAAACAGCGGATCGTGAACCGCGTCCCACGCGCGGGCAATCAGGAAGATGGTACTGGCCGCCAGCGCCGAGATCCCCAGCACGTCGGTGTAAAAATAGTTAATAAACGAACCCACTAAACCAAAGCTAAAACACTGACCTAAACCATAGCCAAAATAAGACCACAACTCGCGAGACGGTATTTTCATTGTCGTTGCCATTGTTATATGCCTGCCTGGTTGCCCGGCGGTCGGCCGCCGGGTCGATATTATTAGCCCTGCACTTTCGGGGCGATCTTGCGCAGCTGCTGCATCAGGGCGATTTCACGGCGTGAGAACGGAATGCCGTTCTCCTCGAACACGTCGTGGAACCAGAGGCGGCAGTAGTCCGTGGACTCCTTCATCACCACTGGCCACGGCAGCCACGTCTGGGTTTTGCCGCGCACCAGCCCCCACTGATACGGCGCGACCTTCGCCGCGTACATCAGCGGAAGCTGCTCTTCCATCGTGCTGCCCACGTGGCGCGCCAGCCATTCGGTGCAGAACAGCGGCCGACCAAGCTGTTGCAGTTGCTGAATAATCGCCGTCATGCGGCCAGTGTGGGTGTAGGCGTGGAAGCTCACCACGTCCGAGAGCGCCAGTGCGGTCTGGTCCAGCGGATGCTGGAAGAACGTCTCGCCCTCCTCTTCCGGCGGCAGACGCCACGCGCAGACGGTGAGCGGCTGGGTCGGGTCTTCTTCACGCACCCACTGGAACGCCAGCTTCATCAACTCGTGCGCGCAAGTCTCCAGCTTCGCGTCGTACTGCACCTCCTGCGTGCCCGTCGCGAAAATGCCGCGGTTGCCCGGCTCGTTATAGAGATCCCACAGCAGCACGCGCTTATCGTCGCGGAACTGGCGGACGACGTCGCGGATATAGCGCTCAATCTGCGGCCAGCAGTCGGGCTCGCACACCTTGTCGCGCCCCGGGCTCGCCGCCGCCTGGCTGTTGTGCTTGCCCGGTACCGGCGGCTTTTGCGGGCCAAGGTACGGCTCGTCGCCGGAGAAGCCGCAGTCATCCATCAGGGTCAGCATGGTGCTGAAGCCGCGACCGTCGGCAATCGTCAAAAACCGGTCGATGCGCGCCATCAGCCCGTCGCGGTCGTGCTCCCAGACGATAAACGGCAGATTAATGCGCAGGGTGTTATAGCCCGCCTCCGCCGCCCAGCCCAGCTCGCGCTCGATGGTGACGGCATCGAAGGTCTCTGCCTGCCAGATATCGGTCCAGTTCACCGCCGTCGACGGCAGATAGTTAAACCCGCACAGCCAGCCTTTCTGTTCATACCACGCCTGTGCCTGCTCCCTGCTCCACTGCTCTTTCATTACGCGTCCTCTTACTGATAATATTTAGCTAATAAATATTAGCTGCAGGATAAATGCGCAAATCACGGCGTTGAGAAAAGCGACGACCCTCACAAAGTTCACGCTTCGATGAATGAGAAACGTGATCGACGGCGCTAAAGCGTGCGGTTAGGGTATGATGCGAAATCGCGAAAGGGAGAGGATGGATGAAGCGAAAAACGAAAGTAACGATGAACGATATTGCGCGGGCGGCAGGCGTGTCGCAGGCGACGGTATCGCTTGTGCTTAACCAGTCCCGCAACATCAAGCTCAGCGACGACACCCGCCAGCGGGTGATTAATGTGGCCACCGAGCTCGGCTACGACCGCCTCCCCGCCGTTCACGCCCCGCGCAACCAGGAAGAGATTGCCCTGCTGGTGAGCTCCATGCAAAGCTTCGACCCGTTTATCGACGCCATCAGCCAGGCGCGGGAAGCGGCGTGGCGCAACGAAACCCTGCTCACCGTCTACGACTACGGCGACGACATCGAGCTGGCGCTGAACATCATCCGCCAGCTGGAGAAGCGCAACTGCATCGGGATTATTCTCGCGTCTCCGGTCACCACGCTGGTGGACATGACGGCATTCCAGGACTGCACCCGCATCCCGCTGGTGCTGCTTAACCAGCGCGACCCCGGCTCGCCGCTGCTGCCGTCGTTTATCCCGGACGACTACGCCAACGCCTTCCAGGTGACTAAACACCTCATCGCCTGCGGGGCCACGCGCATCGCCCACATCACCGGCGAGAGCTGGATGGAGGCCTCGCGCCAGCGTCTGGCGGGCTACCAGGCGGCATTACAGCAGGCCGGACTCGCGTGCGACGACGGCCTGGTGCGCCAGACCAACTGGCAGTTCAGCGAGTCCTTTACCGCCACAACTGCCCTGCTGGAACTGGCCGAGCGCCCGAACGCCATCTTCTGCGCCAGCGACTGGCTGGCGATTGGCTGCTATCAGGCGCTGGCGGTGAACGGTGTGCGCATCCCGCAGGACATGCTGCTGGCGGGCTACGACGACCAGAAGATATCCGAGCAGCTCACCCCGCCGCTGACCAGTATCCAGCTGCCCTACAGCGAGCTGGGACGACTGGCGGTGGAGTACCTGTGTAATCAGGAAGATGCCGCCACGCACGTGACGCTGGCGGGCAGGCTGAAGGTGCGCGCCTCAAGCCTCGTCTGAGGTAAACACCATGCCCGCATAGGGCTTCTCGCGACACGCCGCCAGCCGCGCGGCGAGGCTGCCCACGTGCAGCTCCAGCTTGTGCCCGTCCGGGTCGAGAAAATAGAACGACGCCCCCTCGCTTTTGTTCTGCTTCCAGACGGTGACGCCCGCCTGCTCCAGCCTCTGTGAGAACGGTTCAAAATCCGCCTCCGCCACGGTAAACGCGTAATGGGTATAGTCGCTCTCCTGCGGCGGCACGTACCGGCGCGCCTCGTCGTACGACAGGCAGACCCACAGATCGCCGCAGGTGAGATAGGCCCCGGTATTCCAGCGGGCGTGCAGCGCAAGCCCCAGCAGCTCGTGCCAGAAGGTGACGCTTTTTTGCAGGTCGCTGACCGCGAGGGTCAGGTGGTTGAGAGATTGCAGCATGACGTGCCCTTTTGTTTTTCGCGCCGGACGTGGTACGGTAAAGAGATGAACATAAACCACGCCGTACTCACCGTAAACCGCTGGTGGCTGCCTTCTTAAAGGCGGCGCGGAGTAGTTTTCCCCATTTTCAGATAGCCGCCGAAAGGCGGCTTTCTCACATCTAAGACCCCTTTCGGCATTACAACGTTAAGGAGTCTTTATGAACCCGCAAACCATCCTCACCGGCGACCGCCCAACCGGCCCGCTGCACCTTGGCCACTTTGTCGGATCGCTGCGCCAGCGCGTGGCGCTGCAGCAGACGCACAACCAGTTTGTGCTGATTGCCAACCTGCAGGGGCTGACCGACAACGGCAGTAACCCGCAGAAGATCCGCGACAACATCCCCGAGGTGCTGGCCGATTACCTCGCCGCCGGCATCGACCCGAACCTGACCACGATCTGCCTGCAGTCCGCCCTGCCCGCCCTCGCCGAGCTGACGATGCTGTATATGAACATCGTCACCGTCGCCCGCGTGGAGCGTAACCCGACGGTGAAAAACGAGATTGCGCAGAAAGGTTTCGCCCGCTCGCTGCCGGTCGGCTTTATGGCCTACCCCATCAGCCAGGCGGCGGACATCACCGCGTTTAAGGCCGAGTGCGTGCCCGTCGGCGACGACCAGCTGCCGATGATTGAGCAGACCAACGAGATTGTGCACAAGATGAACAGCCTGCTGCCCGCCCCGGTGCTGCGCCACTGTAAAGCGATGCTGAGCGACACCAGCCGCCTGCCCGGCATCGATGGCAGCGCCAAGATGTCGAAATCGCTGGGCAACACGCTGCACCTTTCGGCCAGCGAAGAGACCATTCATCGTGCGGTCAGCGCCATGTACACCGACCCGAACCACCTGAAGGTGAGCGACCCCGGGCAGATTGAGGGGAACGTGGTGTTTACTTACCTCGACGCGTTTCATCCGGACAAGGAGAAAGTGGCAGCGATGAAGGCGCACTATCAGGCGGGCGGGCTGGGCGACCGGGTGTGCAAGAACGAGCTGGAGGCGTGCCTGCAGGAGCTGATTGCGCCGATGCGGGAGCGGAGGGCGATGTATATGCGGGATAAGGGGGAATTGATGGCGATGCTGAAGCGCGGGACCGAACGGGCGCAGGGGGTGACGCAAGGGACGTTGAGGGAGGTGAAGGTTGGGCTGGGGGTGCCGGTGTTTTGAGAGTGTGAGTTAAGAGAGTTAGCGGTGGAGTGTATGGTACCGGCATGAAGCCGCTAACTCTTTTATTACGAAAATAAGCGAGGCGCAACAATTCTTAAATGCATTATTAGCCAATGTCGTTTGTCATTCTGTTGAGAGCGCTATATTCATAGACTCTTTATATTTTTCGAACGTCGTAGCAAATGTTATGAGCAAGTTTATCATTTACATGCTGAATATATTTTTTGTGGTTATATAGTGACTATACGCCCCATTTCTTTGGTTAGTTTTGATAACTGGGAGGACCGTACAATCGCAATAACAATCATATTAGGAAGTGCACAGCTTATTGCGACATTACTTAATCGGGTACTGCCTCATAAGTTATATATTTTAGGAAGGATAGCTGAACTGATAGAAGGTCCGCTATTAGTTATTGGCGCAATTTTGTGTCTGGATGTGTTTGAACCCTGGCCAATGAAGATTATTGGGATGTTTGCGTGGGTTATTTTTATGATGTTTCGGCCATCATTTACGAAAAGGAATAAAGAATGATATTCTCTGCCCGCACAAACGAAACGCTGGCGGGCAAGTTCAATATAACGTTATGCAGCAGAGCCAGAGGTTGGACGTTCATTCCACGCATCGTGCGCTAACAAGTTACCGTCCTTGTACAAATGGGTAATCTTCTCATAATTAAACGCCACCTCCTCCATATGCCCCGTCCCCGGACAGCCTCGGGTGTCGTACATTACTGGACTCACAGAAATGACCTTAACGTTCTCGAGCGTGATTCGGTAATACTCCTCCTCTTGCCCGGAATAGTTAATATGGTAAAACTTGAATTCTGCCGTTTTAAGGGTCTGACCCGTTGCTGCCGCTTTGAACAGATAGGGCGAAGAGCTGTCCAGTTCCTTAGTAAACTGAAACGGTGAATGCTGGCGAGTGCCGGTGACCTTGCCCGTTGCCGAGTCGGTTGGCAGGCTGAGGTTATGTTGTAATCCTCTTAGCTCAATACTTCCTTCCCTGTTTGCAACGTCACAGGAACCACGAATCATTGTGCCGCCGTCATTAGTTAAAAAAAGATGTACAGGTACGGCCATTCTATTGCTCCTTGCATTTTAGTCGTATAACCATTTGCCCGCTTTTGCGGATTCGATAAGCATTCCAATGGTGAAATCAGGAACCATCACCACAGGGAATTTTTTGAATGGATTCAATGAAAAAGGCTCATCAGGATAGTAGGTGATTATGTTAAAATTCCCTCTATCAACATCAAATTCTTTAAAAAACTCTTCCATTAAATCTTCTGCTTCAGTGACATCAAGCTGCATGTCAGTATCCAAATCAGTTTTAGCATTCAGTAATTTTTGCTTCGCTTCGTTATTCATCAGATAAACGCCGTTATAGCGTCTGGCTAAGGCGTAGATGCGCTGCTCAATATCCTCTACCATAGTTTGTCGCTGCCCCGCGCGATTCGATTATAATCACGTATTGCAGCATAGGTGATTAGTGATACATCAGCGACTAATATCACCATACCCACTAATGGAATCGTTCTTCCGATAAATGTACTGATTTGTGAAACCATCCTACAGCGTACAGTCCATGGCGTGTAGCCGCCAATCCATGTCGGGAGCCTAATGCCATACGGGAACTTAGCTTGTTTGAAATAGCGCCTCATGGCTTTCGAGGCTCGGGACGTTCCTTCCTTCGCTCCCGCGGGTTTCTTTCTGGTCTTCTGATTATTAGCACCGCTATATAACGCAGCAATTCCAGCAACATCGTCAATACCAAAATGATCGGCAATTGATTCGCAATAAATCATAAAGAAAAGGCCGCCAGCGGTAAGATTTGTTCTGCCAGCATAAAAATACGTTCCATTTAGTTCTTCAGTTGTGTCCATTCTTCCTCCGAGGATTGCTCCAGGAAGAGATAATAAAATCTGATAAAAATTTATTTTGAGAGACACAGCTTATTTTTCATAAAAAATCAAACATTCATCTGAAAACAACTATTCGCAGTTATTATTCACAATCATTATATGAAATACTGCAAAAAAAGAACTGTGGTGCCGGGTGCCTCCCGGTGAGCAAAGCCCGCATAATGACGTTAACCCATAAATTATGCCCCACCGCACAGGGGGATTCACCACAATAAAAAGTATAATAAAAAGAGCGTGATAAAAAAGAGGTGCAAAGAGTTGATAACACGTCGGCTATTTAACTATTTTGCCAAATAAACTCCAGGCAGTTCCCGTTTATCATTACAGCCTCCCTTTATTATCCCTGCAAATACCGCAATCAATGCCATCTTATTAACCCATCAATCAGTTGATGTATTTTGGTTTTATGCCAGGCTTTTTGAGCGAATAATAATGCCTGACTCTGGGGCAATTTCCCTTTCAGCGTGATGATGAAAAAGGACGACGATATGAACACCCTACACGCATTCCCCTGGCAGCAGGTTGTCAGCGCTCAGGGCTACACGGCGGAATCGAAAGACCGTGTGACCCACTTTAGCGACACGCTGTTCTGTATCGATGGCAGCGGCACCATTGTCGATATTATACGAGGTGACGATGGTGCGTTCAGCCCCGTGCGGGACGCTGCCCGCAAGGCTGGCAAGCTGACCGAACTCTCTTCAGATCAGTACCTGCTGCCGGGCCTGATCGATCTCCATGTTCATGCCCCGCAGTGGCCGCAGATGGGCAAGGCTCTGGATAAGCCGCTGGCAGAGTGGCTGAATGACTATACGTTCCCGCTGGAGGCAAAATACGCCGACATCGCCTTTGCCCGCCGCAACTACACGGAACTGGTCAATGCACTGCTGGCGAATGGCACCACCACCGCCGTCTATTTCGCCACCCTGCACACGGAGAGCAGCGTGGAGCTGGCCCGTATCTGTCTGGCGCAGGGTCAGCGGGCGCTGGTTGGCCGGGTGGCTATGGATGATCCCTCCCAGTGTCCTGAATACTACCGGGATGAAAGCGCGGAGACGGCCCTCGCCGAAACCCGGGCATTTATTCACGCGGTTGCACAGCTTCCCGGCAATACGGCAAAACGCGTGCTGCCGGTCATCACCCCACGGTTTATTCCGTCCTGTACGGATGCGCTGCTGGAAGGTCTTGGAGAGATTGCCACAGAGACGGGCTGCCACGTGCAGACCCACTGCTCGGAAAGCGACTGGGAACATGCTTACGTTAAGCAGCGTTTGGGTAAAACGGATACCACGGCGCTGCGGGATTTTGGCCTGCTGACCAGAAAGACCGTACTCGCGCATTCAAACCACATCGAAGATGACGATGCCGACCTGATCAAGCAAACTCAGGCTGGCGTCGCACACTGCCCACTGTCCAACTTCTACTTTGCCAATGCGGTCTTCCCCCTGCGCGCCATGCTGGACCGCGGGCTTAACGTTGGCTTAGGGACCGATATTGCGGGCGGCCATAGCCCTTCGGTATTTGATGCCTGCCGCCACGCCATGACCGCCAGTAAAGCCCTGAATGATGGCGTCGATGCCCGTATCGCCGCGGAACAACGCGGCAGACCCGGCTCGGCAATCAGCTTCCGGGAAGCGTTCTGGCTGGCGACTGGCGGCGCGGGAGAGGTGCTTGATCTGCGTGTGGGCAAACTGGCGGTCGGCTACCAGTTCGATGCCATTGTGATCGATACCCGGGCCGCCGGGAGCGACATTTATATTGATACGGCTGAGGACGCGCCGGAAGACAGGCTGCAGAAAATTATCTATAACGCCAGACGCAATAATATCAGCCGCGTCTGGGTGGACGGCAAAGCCGTCAATATTCAGTAGTGCGCCAGAATAATAATCCCGCCCCTGAGAAAACACCTGTATTTTCTCAGGGGAATTAAATCACTTTATATAACCCTCCCTTCTGATTCAGAACCGTTTTTTGCCAAAGCGAATTAACTCAGATTTATCTTAAAAGAAAAATACTCAAACCCAGGTATGACCTGTTTTTAGCAAAATAACACCCATCAATTCGTTATTTTTATATTTGCCGTCATCGGTAATATGCACCCCGTGGTGCTGCGCGTAGCGGGATTTCAGCCCCCGCAGCATCAGGCAGGCGGTGTCGTCGTCCGGCTCGTCCACCTTCACCATCTGGAAACGCCGCTCCAGTGCCGCGTCGCGCTCAAAATACTGCTTGTACTCGCTCCAGGTGGTGGCCGCGATGGTCCGCAGTTCGCCGCGGGCGAGCGCCGGTTTCAGCAGGTTGGCCGCATCCGCGCCCCCGGCCTGATTACCCGCACCGATAATGGTGTGCGCTTCGTCGATGAACAGCAGCACCGGGGACGGAGACTGCTGCACCGCGTCAATGACGTTTTTCAGGCGCTGTTCAAACTCCCCCTTCACGCCCGCCCCCGCCTGTAACAGACCGAGGTCCAGCGTGCGCAGGCTCACCGTTTTCAGGGTTTCCGGTACATTCCCTTCGGCGATGCGCAGCGCCAGCCCTTCGACCAGCGCGGTCTCCCGGCCTTGCAAAGTTGTGGAAACTTCGTCTGCAGCTCATGAGCGGGCATGGCGGAGCGAACCGATAACCAGAAATCGGCACCTTCCCTGAGGCGAGCATCATGCAGAGCGCCTTTCCACATCACGCCATCCTGTTTCAGTTCAATAGAGACGACCCGGGACGGCAGGCTGGCTTCCAGCAGTTTGTCGAGCAGGGAGAGCAGCGGTGGGAAAACCTGCTCCGGTGCATCATGACGGTACGCAGGAATATCACGCGTATCGTGCTCCAGAGAGAAGGTCAACAGGCTGCCGGCAAGCCGGGCAAGTTCACGGTAAACCAGCTCCGGATGACGGTCCGGTACAGCAAGCAGTTCGGCCAGTACGGGTTCTGCGCTGTTCAGGGCATTCAGCAGCCAGAACAGCGACACATCAGCCACGGCAAAATCGGCAAGCCTGGCATTGCTTTCCCGGCGCATGGACATCAACCGCTGACGGCGGGCCTGAAGACGATGAAGTAAATCGGCAAGGTCACAGACCAGTGCCGGGCAGGCCGACAGGGCAAGCAGTGGCGGAATAAAGCTGCTGTCGCGCCGCCACAGTCCCTGCGCATCCCGTACCAGCCGGGTGACTGGACAGGTCAGGTACGCCGCATTTTCCTGATGGGCCATACGCAACGTCAGGCTGTGACGCAGGACAGCCAGTTCACTGCGCTCATGTCCGGCGAGCTCCTGTACGGTAACCCGTTCAGCTTTCCAGCGGCGCGGACGCTCGCTGTCGCTGCCGTCATCAAGATTGCCACCGTTTGCGCTGAGCAATGGCAGAGCCAGCACGATACCCGCTGAAACTCCGGGTTATGCATCACGGCATCCAGCTGGCGGCTAATCTGGTAGTCCAGCGTGGCAATATGATGGTCAATCAGGGTCTTATCCAGCTTCTCAACTTTTGCACCTGATTTACTCAGGCATTCCAGGAATACCTGCATCCCGGCAGTCAGACGCTCGTCAGCGCTCGCATCAGACATGGCCTGCGCATCCTGCCAGATATCCAGCGCGCTCAGTTCAGAAACCGGGCTGAGATTGATTTTCTCAAACAGGGAAGCATAAACACCGCCCGTCTGCGGGCGTTCCAGCACAACACTTTCGCCCGTAACGGCATTTTGATTTTCTACAGACATCAGCATTTCCTCATTAATCCGTTAATTCATTGCGACCGTTACGGCTGTTTCGGTGCCAGAGCAGACAATTCATCACGCAGTTCGCGGCTGAGCGCAGGGTCAAGCAGGATTTTTTCCAGCTCTTTTCGGAAGCCCTGGTTATCCAGCAGATTCGCTTTCAAATCGCGAAGCAAATTGCGCATGGCGAGCATGGCCTTCAGTTGGGGGATCTGGCGCGCGACCTCTTCTGGCGTAAAGTCCTTGATGTCGCGAAATGTCAGGCTGATATTCTCTTCGCTGCTATCACCCGCCAGTGTATTTTCAACAGTGAGATTCACTTTTGGGGAATATTCGGAAAGCACAGCATTAAAGTTATTTTTATTTACATCGATTTTTTCACGCTCTGATAACGGTCTTTGTTCTGCACCATTACTGAAATCGCCAGTCACCAGCAATTTAAGCGGCAATTCAACTTTCTTCTGGGCTCCCCCGGTATGTAAATCCAGTTTTAAATTAACGCGCGCCTTCGGAATCTCATTCTGGAAGCTTTTCTCGCTCATAAACCCCTCTTATCACCACTGTGTGAAAGTTTCCTGACTACATTTCTTTACACGCGGATAACAGGGTAAATGGCTGAACAAAATCAAATACGCAGATCTTTGTTTTTCAACAGGAAAATTCTTAAGAATATTCCTTCAGACAACAGGAATTAATCCGAAAAAATAAAAACGAGGGGCACCAGAAAGCTCGCAAAATCCTCCAGATTTTGTTTAATTCCCAGAACAACTATCCAAAGAAGATGAAAAATGCAGTCGCTCGGCAATTAAATTTGTAAAACGCGCTAAAAGTTGATCCATCTCAACGTGGTAATGTTTTGCAATCAATTAGAGAAATATCTCAATAAATTACGCCAACGAATAACCCTTAAATACCACCGCACCGCCAGATGTTACGCAGGGGTGTGATAAAAAGCGTAATATTTATGTCCATTTCTGGACTATCCCTAAAAAGTGCTAATAAAAATCGATAAGTGTGATGCCAGTCACAAACATAGGATCACTCCACTTTTTGCTGTTACGGAAATTCAGGGCAAACATACCCCTCCATAACAATGAACTGCATCCCAAAAGTTGAACACCAAACTGAGTAAGATGCAGATTCATCCATCGTAGCAGGATGCCTGGACCGGAACTGTTAGCAGCATTTACCGAAGAGCATTACTTGCCTGTCAGTATGAGGGGCAAAAAAAATTATTTTTTCTAAACGTTACGCTTTCGTCTGCCCATTCCCACGCTTTATCACCGGTATATCCCCTGTATCATTCAACGCGCCCGGAAACGTTTTTAACCACTGCACGACTTTCTGTTTATTTATATTCACCACGCTCATACCTTCCAGGCATCCCCATAATTCTCTTGTATGCTGTGGCGTAATCACAATGCAGTCTTTCATGGCGCGGATTTTCACAGGCATGCCGTTGATAAAGCCCGCGCGGGTTAACCACTCTCCGCCCAGAAGAAGATATTTCATGTCTATGCGTGCATACAGTTCGCAACAGGCTGCACTGTCCTGCGGCGTTTCCGCGCGAGGATGGACGGGGGCTGCATTGGTCTGGTTGCCGTGCAGACGGCGGGCGCTGTTTTTGCGTACCAGCACGCGGTTTTCAATCATGCCGGTGAAAGCGTCTGATTCTGTTTTGCAAACAGTAAACTCTGGCTTAAAATTCGTCGCAGCCATTTTCAACTCCTTCATAGTTGTTTGTGGTTAGCGGTATGGGGGTGTTGCAGCACCTTCATATCGCGAATTCCTCGTTAAATATTCTTTGATACTTCCTTTGCCGTTCGGCGTAATTTCTGGTGCTCATTATACAGGGCTGAATATAAATACAGCAGTTTGGTGTGGGGGAAATTTGGAATTTGCGAGGGGGATTCAGGAAATGAAATCAGACGAACTGAAGCAAGATTCTAACTCAAGGTTTTGGTTCTAAATCACTGGAAAGCCTTTCGAGACGAGAAAGCACAGCGAAGCACTCTTTTTTGTTTAGAGCTGCTGAAGGATGTTTTTTTTCTTCTCCGAGTCCAATTTCGGCCAAAGACGGACTAAAGAGGCCAGTTCATCATCTTCTGTGTAGAAGTATGCTACAGGCACTTCGAGAACTTTAGCGAGATGACGGACGACTTCAATGCTTGCCTGGTGAACTCCTTTCTCGTAGCGGTTGATACGCGCGCTTGCTGCAAACTCATCTATGCCAGCCAAAATACCCAGGTTTTTTTGCGATAACGCCATGTCTAAGCGCACCTCTTTGAGGCGTCGACTGAAGAGCTGATTGTGGGAATTGGATGTTTTCATAACTACGATAATCGTAGTTAACGCCCAAGGAAGATACTACGTTTTACGTAGTGCAAACACTAGATTGATTTTCACGTAAGGATTTCACAAATCCTCGAGCACCCTCGCAAAACTACGTAAAACGTAGTTTTATAGATTCCAAAGGAGCTACGAATATCGTAGTGTCTGGTTTAATCATTTTTTCCAAGAGGATATGAAGAATGGTTTGGTACAAAGCATATGTTTTAGCGGCTCTCGAAAAGGAACGAGGTTTCGCTCGCCAACTTCGGTGTCAGCTCCTACACAACGATTAACGCTCTTGAAAGACCGTGGAACAAAGTAAACTTCTTCCATGCCAAAGCAATTGGTATCAATCCAGAGCTCATAAGGCCACGTTGTTACTTCAAATTTTGGCACGAGGTTTACATTCAAAAAGAACCAAACACAGCAAAGAGTTACGTCAAACCATACGTAAAACTTTAACAATTCGTGTTTTATCATCATAAAAATTTCGTTCTAAGAAATTTTTTACGTAAAATGTAACGTAATTGCGTCTTTAATACAGGGACTAGAACATGGCTAACTTTGATGCAGATTATTGCTACTCTTTCCCCGCCGTAAGGGGTGTCCAGGCTGGACGACCATTCTATATCGCCACTTGCCCTATGCGCATCATCCCTAAGATCTTCAGCTTCGATGAGACAGACGTGCCGCCGGAGCTGCGCGCTCAGCGTAGATTGGTGCCGAAGGCCGGACTCGAACCGGCACGTATTTCTACGGTTGATTTTGAATCAACTGCGTCTACCGATTTCGCCACTTCGGCACTGAAGGGGATGCGGAAACGTTGTGGATTATACCTGTCGCGCGCCGCCATGCAAGCGACGACGCGCGAAACCCGCGCTAAGTGCCCAAAAAACCAGCGCCCTTCGTCAGTCCAACTCAGATACCGCCAGCCGAATCACCCTCGCCGCCTTCAGCTCCGGCAGCGCCAGCACCTTCGCCCACATCTCCTGCACCATATCGCAGGAGAGCTTCTCTTTGCCCGCCGCCTTCTCCGGCATCTGCAGCAGCTGGATGTCCTCACCGTACTTGTCGGCAAGTTGCTTCATAATCGGCCGCACATCCTCGACGGCCGCCTCGCGTTCGGCCGGGGTCACGGTGTGGCGGTTTTTGCCGTAGGCCGCGCGCATCATGTCGGCGTCGGCCTGCATGCGCCGCGCCATCAGGTCTTTATCCAGCATGCGCATTGGGTTGATGCCGCCCTTCACCATCGGGTAGAGGAAGCGGAAGCAGGCGTCGTCGCTCACCTTCTGGATGGCGGCGGTCTGCTCCATATTGATGGTCATGTAGTTCACCACGTTGGCGTCCGGGGCGTTTTGCAGGCGCGTCATCTGCAGATGCAGGATCTGCGGCTGGATGGTGTCGATAATCTGCTGCTCCGGCTCGCCCGCTTTTTGCAGGGCGGCCATCTGGTCGAGGATGCGCTGATGCAGCGCGGGCTCCTGCTCCTTAATCACCTGCCAGGCGGGCATCGCGTTGAGGGCGTTATCCATCTGCCGTTCCGGGGCGCGCTGCCTGTCGAAAAACACCCAGAACGCCACGGCGGCAGCCGCAATGACGACAATCACAATACGGGTCCACTTTTTATTCATCTCGCATCCTTATCCTTGAATTATGCCGGTTTACACCGGCACGCCGCTGTGGAAGCGAAACTCGTTGTCCGGTGTCGAGATAAGTGTGGCTTCAATTTCGCCAAAAAGCTTTATCCGCGGTGAGATATCGTCGTCGCTCACCTGCTGGGCCAGCGTCAGGTAATCCTGATAATGGCGCGCTTCCGAGCGCAGCAGCGAGAGATAGAACTTTTGCAGGTCGTCGTCGAGGAACGGAGCCAGCGCGGCGAAGCGTTCGCAGGAACGGGCTTCAATGTAGGCGCCGCAGATAAGCTTGTCGATCAGCGTCAGCGGTTCGTGGGTGCGCACTTCCTTCAGCATCCCTTTGGCGTAGCGGCTGGCGGTGATTTTGACGTACGGAATATCGCGGGCCAGCATCGCCTCGCGCACCTGCCAGAAGTGGTGCAGCTCTTCCTTAATTAGCAACACCATGCTGTCGATAAGCGCCTGGCCCCACGGGTCGTCGGTTTTGGGCATCACGCTTTTGCCAATCTGCTTATGCAGGGCGATAAAGTCCGGCTCCGGGCCGTCGCGGAAGGTGAACAGTTCGTAGGGCTTGAGCCAGTCGAGCAGCGTGTCGGCACCGCTTTCATTGGCGACGTATTTACGCACCAGCAGCAGCGCGGTCTGGGCGGCCTTGAGCTCGCACACCATGTGGTCGGTGAGCAGCAGCGGCAGGTTCGCCGGGTCGCGGGCTTTATCAATCCATGCTTGCGGGGTCGGGCACTGGAGGAAGTTGAGTACGGGGGCGAGTATCTGCGGGTAATCCATGGTTCTGCCTTGAAAAAGCGGTGGCGCGGGCCACCGCCTGAAACGCTTAGTGACGCACGCCGTCGTCGTCTTCGTCGACGTAATCTTCGTCGTCGCCTTCTTCGCCGTCTTCACCGTTCGGATCTTCGAAGTAGGTTCCCCAGCCGTCGTACTCCACGTCAAACTTCTCGGCCAGGTTCATCAGCTGTTCTACCTGCGCGTCGATCAGCTCCGCCTTCAGCGCGCCTTCGCTCAGGATGTCGCAGCAGATGACAGTGTCGCCCTCTTCCACTTCCAGCTCTTCCGGCTCGGTGACTTCGTAACCCAGTTTAAAAGCTTCCACCGCCATTTTTTCCAGCGCGTCGAAATCATCCGCAGAGAAATGGTGCTCGATGGTGTACAGCGCGTCCGGATCGCTACCGTCTTCCAGCAGCTCTTCAATAATCAGACGCGTCTCTTCGCGTTGCTCTTCCAGGTGTTCCGGGTTTGCCATGGCTCATTCCTCTTTAAAGTGCGGCAGATACTTCTATTTTCACACACGGACGGGTTTGCCTCCACCTTTGTAAGAAAGATTTGTTAAACGGGGTTGCAAATGAATAATTACACATATAAAGTGAATTTTAATTCAATAAGTGGCGTTCGCCATGTGAGGATAAAATGTCTGATCTGTACAAGAAACACTTTCTGAAATTGCTCGACTTTACCCCTGCACAGCTCAATTCTCTGCTGACTCTTGCCGCACAGCTCAAAGCCGATAAAAAAAATGGCAAGGAAGTACAAAAGCTTACCGGTAAAAACATCGCGCTCATCTTCGAAAAAGACTCGACCCGTACACGTTGCTCTTTCGAAGTTGCCGCATTTGATCAGGGCGCGCGCGTCACCTATTTAGGGCCGAGCGGCAGCCAGATTGGGCATAAAGAGTCAATTAAAGACACCGCACGGGTGCTCGGGCGGATGTACGATGGTATTCAGTATCGCGGTCACGGCCAGGAAGTGGTCGAGACGCTGGCGCAGTACGCGGGCGTGCCGGTGTGGAACGGGCTGACCAACGAGTTCCACCCGACGCAGCTGCTGGCGGACCTGCTGACCATGCAGGAGCACCTGCCGGGCAAGGCGTTTAACGAAATGACGCTGGTCTACGCGGGCGACGCGCGCAACAACATGGGCAACTCAATGCTGGAAGCAGCGGCGCTGACCGGGCTGGATCTGCGTCTGGTGGCTCCGAAGGCCTGCTGGCCGGAAGAGAGCCTGGTGGCGGAGTGCAGCGCACTGGCGGAGAAGCACGGCGGGAAGATCACCCTGACGGAAGACGTGGCGGTGGGCGTGAAGGGCGCAGACTTTATCTATACCGACGTGTGGGTGTCGATGGGCGAAGCCAAAGAGAAGTGGGCGGAGCGGATTGCGCTGCTGCGCGGGTATCAGGTGAATGCGCAGATGATGGCGCTGACCGGCAACCCGGACGTGAAGTTCCTGCACTGTCTGCCGGCGTTCCATGACGACCAGACCACGCTCGGCAAGCAGATGGCGAAGGAGTTCGACCTGCACGGCGGGATGGAAGTGACGGACGAGGTGTTTGAGTCGGCGGCGAGCATCGTGTTTGACCAGGCGGAAAACCGGATGCATACGATTAAGGCGGTGATGGTGGCGACGCTTGGGGAGTGATTGGGTCCTCTGCACGCTGGTGCCCTCACCCCGGCCCTCTCCCACAGGGAGAGGGAGAACACCGGCTCCATTTCATTGATTTTTCACCCCGAAAAAGGTACGTTTTCGCCTTAATTCCAGCGTGGACATACCAGCATTATGCCGATTATTCAGTCTGTTGAACGTGCGTTGCAGATCCTCGACCTGTTCAACGAGCAGGCCACCGAGCTTAAGATCACCGACATCAGCAAACTGATGGGGCTAAGCAAGAGTACCCTCCACTCGCTGCTGAAAACCCTGCAGCTTCATGGCTATATCGATCAGAACCCGGAGAACGGCAAGTATCGCCTCGGCATGAAGCTGGTCGAGCGCGGTCATTTCGTCGTGGGCTCCATCGATATTCGACAGAAGGCGAAAGGCTGGCTGACGGAGCTGTCCCGGCGGACCGGGCAGACCACCCATCTGGGGATCCTGGACGGGCGTGAAGGGGTCTATATCGAGAAGATTGAAGGCAAGCTGGCCGCCATCGCCTATTCGCGCATCGGTCGCCGCCTGCCGGTTCACGCCACCGCCATCGGCAAGGTGTTGATTGCCTGGCTGGGCGAGCCCGAGCTGAACGCTCTGCTGGAGGGCTATCAGTACACAACCTATACCCCTTCTACCCTTGCTTCTCGCGAAGCCTTAATGAGCGCCCTGGCGCAGACCCGCGAGCAGGGCTATGCCCTGGATAGCGAAGAGAACGAGCAGGGCGTGCGCTGCGTGGCGGTACCGGTGTGGAACCATGAATCCCGCGTGATTGCCGCCCTGAGCCTGTCGACGCTGACCTCCCGCGTGGACGACGAAGAGCTGGCTAATTTCCGCGAGCAGCTTCAGCAGGCCGGGCTCCAGCTGTCACGCGCGCTGGGCTACCCGGCCTGAGCCGTCAGGCCGGCTCGTAGGTGAAGTAGTCGAAGTCCGCGTGGCAGCCGTCGCCGCTGATGTCCTCGCAGTGCAGCCCCACAAACGCGCCGGTGAAGAAGCCGCGCCCGCCGATGTAGTCGTCCGACAGTTTCCACGCCTCATACGTTACCGGCACGGTGTGCCACGTCTCGCCGTCGAACGAGTAGCTGTAGCGGTAGACCAGCGTATCCACATCCACCCGCAGCCAGATGCTCTCCGCACTCTCCGGCACCGGAATGGGCTGCTCGTGCAGCCGCCACGACGGCACGTTGTGGTCGAGCTGGATCACCTTGATGGTTCTCCCCTTCCCCTCCTCGTAGTCCACAAAGCAGTAGCTCCAGTTTTTACTGTTGTAGTAGCAGGTCAGTCCGGCGCTTTGCTGGAAGTGGACCGGCGAGAACTGCATCCGCGTTTCGGAGCGGAAGGTGAAGTGCTGCCAGCGGCGCGCCACGGTCGACTGGGTAAAGGTGGAGTTGAGCGAGTCGTTGCCGTAGAGCCGTAAGTAGCCCGGCCGCGCGGTGAGCGAGCCGAGGGTGTCGTCGAACGGGATGCGCAGGGTCTGCAGTTCCGGGTCAAGCGTGCTGCCGTCAAAGTCCTCCCGCCAGTTGCCCTGAACGGATGCAGGCTGTTCCGCCACCTGCGGGCCTTTCACGGCTGGTTGCGCGTGCTTGCCGCCTTCCACGTACGGCCAGCCGTCGCGCCATTCAATGCGGGCGATACCGGTTTCGCGCCCCAGCGGACAGTAGCCGCGCCCGCCGGAGGCCAGCAGCGGCACGCCGGGCAGGCGCAGCGGGCGACTGGTGAGGTAGGCCATGTACCACTCCCCGGTGTGGGTCTGCAGCAGCGAGCCGTGGCCGCTCTTCTGCAGCGGGTTCTCCGGCAGGTGCCAGCTGGTCATCATCGTCACCTCCGGGTGCAGCTCGTACGGCCCGTCGAGGGTTTTTGAACGCAGCACCACAACCGCGTGCTCGTAGCTGGTGCCGCCTTCGGCCACCATCAGGTAGTACCATCCCGCGTGGCGATACAGGTGCGCGCCTTCGGTGTAGCAGAGCGGCGTGCCGGTAAACAGGGTTTTGCGCTCCGGCGAGAGCGTGCCGGTCTGCGGGTCAAACGCCTGCAACACGATGGTGTTGTGCGGGTTGCTGTGGTGGCGCGGCCCCCACGGACGGTAGAGGTAGTACTTGCGGCCGTCGTCATCGTGGAACAGGGACGGGTCAAACCCGCCGTTGCCCATCGGGATCGGCTCGCTCCACGGTCCCTCAATGGACGGCGCGGTGACGAGGAAGTTGCGGCCGTTTTTCCACGGCGAGTCGACAATCTTCACGTCGGTGTAGAGCAGCCAGAATTTGCCGTCGGCGTAGCTCAGACACGGTGCCCAGATGCCGCCGGAGTCCGGGTTGCCCTTCATGTCGAGCATCGACACGCGGTCCAGCGGCGTGCTGACCAGCGACCAGTTTTTCAGGTCGCGGGAGTGGTAGATGCGCACGCCCGGGAACCACTCGAAGGTCGAGGTGGCGATGTAGTAGTCCTCGCCCTGACGGCACAAAGACGGATCCGGGTTGAAGCCGGTGAGTATTGGGTTGGTGATTTCCATATTGCCTCCGGTTAATGGGATGCGGCTGTCGCAGCGTCGGGAACGGCCTCGCCCTGCGCCGCGCGGTGCTTGATCAGCTGCTGGCTGATGGCCTCCACGCGGGCATCGGTGAGCTTATAGAACGACAGCATGATGAACATGCCCACGTAGAGCACCACCGGCACCACGCAGAACAGAATTTTGATGGTGGTCAGCACCTCAACCGGCTGCACGCTGCTGCTGGCGGAGTAGTTGACGTACGCCAGGATCCAGCCCACCACCGCCCCGCCAATTGCCAGGCCAATCTTCAGGCTGAACAGGTAGGTGGAGAACACCAGCCCGTCCAGGCGTCGCCCGCTGCGGCTTTCTTCGTAATCCACCACGTCAGAGGCCATCAGCCACTGCAGCGGCGTGGTGGTGTTAAAGACAAACAGGAACAGGATGTTGAGGGCGAAAATCAGGGCGATATGCTCCGCCGGGGTGACGAAAATCAGCAGGCTGATCAGCGAGTAGGCGACGATGATCCACTTGAAGGCGGTAACGCGGTCGAAGCGGCCCAGCAGGCGGGAGGAGCAGAGCGAGCCGAACATGGTGGCGAGGCTGCCGTAGAGTAAAAACTGGGTCGCCATCTCCGGGTGATCCATCACGTATTTGACGAAGTAGAGCGTCGCCCCGCCGCGCACCACGTTGGAGCAGGTCGCCATCATCTTGAACGCGCACATGATCCGCCACTGGCCGTTGCCCAGCAGCAGCTTAAGGTCTTTCGCCACCGACGAGCCCGGCTGCACCTCAAAGGTGTAACGCTCTTTGGTGGTGAAGAAGCAGACGTAGAGCAGCACCACGCCTGTCAGCCCCAGCACGCACATGGCGCCGAAATAGCCCACCTGCTCGTCCCCTTTGCCGATGATGCTTACCAGCGGCAGCGCGATGCCGCTAATGGCAAGCGAGCCCGCCGCCGCCAGGAAGAAACGCCACGACTGCAGGGCGTGACGCTCTTTCGGGTCGGCGGTAATGACGCCCGGCATGGCGCAATACGGCACGTTAACGAAGGTGTAGACCAGGGTCAGCAGAATGTAGGTCACGCAGGCGTAGATGATTTTGCCCTGCGCGGAGAAATCCGGCGTGTAGAAGGTCAGCATGCAGACGATGCCAAACGGGATCGCCCCCCACAGCAGGAACGGGCGGAACTGGCCGTGACGCGTGCGGGTGCGGTCCACCAGCAGCCCCATCAACGGGTCGGTCACGGCGTCGAGCACGCGGGAGACCAAAAACAGCGTGCCCATAATCCCCGCCGACAGGCCAAACACGTCGGTATAAAAGTAGGCCAGCAGAAACATGGTGGCCTGCCAGACAAAGCCGCAGGCGGTGTCACCCAGCCCGTAGCCAATTTTATCTTTCATGGTTAATTGCATCATCATCGCACCTTTATTTTCGTATGCTGATTTCACAACATCGTGTTAATGGAGTGTAATGAGCTGTTCAATTAACCAGCAATGGTCATATCTTATTTCCGAATTACGATATTTTGCTTTTGTGACGCCAACGATATATCACAACGCATTGTTTATATTGATAAATTTAAGATACGAAAAAACCGTCCACGGAATATTTCCCGTAGACGGTATTGCTCAGAAAATAATTAAAGTCCGAGTGCTTTTTTACCGGCGTTAATTACCTCGATAATTTTATCGGTGTCATAAATACAGCCTTTCCAGGTGCCGCCGCTCACCGACTGCAATGCCGCCCACAGGCGGGTATCGTCCGGCAAAAAGTCGTGAGGGTGCAGGTCCGGGTGCGTCTGTCTTACTGCCAGCTCGCGCGCGCCCTCTTCCGGCGTCAGCGGGTTTTCTGCGGTGCCGATAAAGTTGACGCTGCCCGTCAGGGTCAGGCGATCCACGGCAATCTCAATGATGTCGTTGTCGCGCAGCTTGCCTATCGGCCCGCCCGCCAGCGCTTCCGGCGACACGTGGCCGAAGCAGGCCCCCGTCGACACGCCCGAGAAGCGCGCATCGGTGATTAACGACACCGTCTTGCCCCACGAGATATGTTTGAGCGCAGAGGTGAGCTGGTAGGTCTCTTCCATGCCGGTACCGGACGGCCCGCCGCCGATCACCACCATGATATCGCCCTGTTTAATCTCTTCCTGCTTGATGGCCTTAATGGCCTGTGCTTCCGAGACAAACACCCTCGCCCGGCCGGTATGACGGTAAACGCCATCGGCACCCACCACCGACGGGTCAATGGCCGTGGCCTTGATCACCGATCCTTCCGGCGCGATGTTGCCCGTCGGGAAGCAGACCGTCGAGGTCAGCCCTTTCGCTTTTGCCTTCTCCGGCGGCAGGATCACGTCATCCGGATCCACGCCGTCCTGCTCGCGCAGGCACTGGCGGAAGCGCGCCCGGCGCTCGGACGCCTGCCACCAGTCGAGGTTCTCGCCGACCGTCTGGCCGGTGACGGTCATGGCATCGAGGTGCAGCAGGCCGAGATCGCGCAGGTGGAGCATCACCTCCGGCACACCGCCCGCGAGGAAGGCGCGCACGGTCGGGTGATAGTCCGGGCCGTTGGGCAGCACGCTCACCAGGCGCGGCACCCTGCGGTTAACCCGCGTCCAGTGCTCAACGTCCGGGATCGTGCAGCCCGCCGCGTGGGCGATGGCCGGAATGTGCAGCAGTAAATTGGTGGAGCCACCGAACGCCGCGTGGATCACCATGGCGTTTTCGATGGCTTTATCGGTGAGGATATCGCGCGTGGTGATGCCGAGGTTATCCAGCTCGCTGACCGCCCGCGCCGACTGGCGGGCGATCTCCAGCCACACCGCCTGACCGGACGGCGCCAGCGCGGAGTGCGGCAGCGCCAGACCGAGCGCTTCCGCCACCACCTGCGAGGTGCCCGCCGTGCCGAGGAACTGACATCCGCCGCCCGGCGACGCGCAGGCGCGACAGCCCAGCTCGGCGGCCTCCTGCAGGGAGAGTTCATGGTTGGCGAAGCGCGCGCCGATGGTCTGTACCTTGCCCGCGTCTTCCCCCACGGTCGGCGGCAGCGTCGCTCCGCCCGGCACCAGAATGGTCGGCAGGTCGTGCATCGCGGCCAGCGCAATCATGGTAGCGGGCAGCCCTTTATCGCAGGTTGCCACGCCGATCACCGCCCGCCGCGTCGGCAGGGAGCGGATCAGGCGGCGAAACACGATCGCCGCGTCGTTGCGGTACGGCAGGGAATCAAACATGCCGTGCGTGCCCTGCGAGCGGCCGTCGCACGGATCGCTGACGAAGGCCGCAAACGGGATCCCGCCGTTGCGGGTGATCTCCTTCGCCGCCGCCTGCATCTGCATGCCGATCTCCCAGTGCCCGGTGTGGTAGCCCAGCGCAACCGGGCGTCCGTCCCCGGCGCGGATGCCGCCCTGGGTGCCAATAATCAGCACCTCTTTGCCGGTGAGCTTGTTGGCATCCCAGCCCATCCCGGCGTTCTGCGTCATGCCGAACAGGTTGCCGCTGGGGGATTCCATCAGCATCTGCGGGGTCAGCGGCAGCGCGCCCTGCGGCCCCGCCGCATGGGTGATCACCGCATAAAACGCATCATCCTGCGGGGTGAAAATGTTCTCGATGGTCATGGTTATCGTCCGGCTCAGCAGAGCTTGAGCTGTTGCAACAGGGTTTTCAGCTGCGCCTTACGCGGCGCGTCCAGCGCAGAGGCGGGCGGCAGCACGTGGGTAGAAATCGGGCGGCCGCAGAGCACAATAGCCTCTTTAATGACGTTCACAAACGGCGTATCCAGCTGATACATCTGCGGTATTTGCAGTAAGGTCTGATGATACTCAGCCGCTTTCGCCACGTCTTTATCCCGCCAGGCTTTCAGAAGATTCACCGACACCTGCGGAGCAAAGTTGCCGCTGGCCGAGATCGCCCCGTCGCCGCCGAGCAGCAGGGTATTGAACAGATGATCGTCATAGCCGCACAGCACGGTGAAGTGCGGATGGGCGGCTTTGACGGTGTGGATCATGCTGCGCAGATGGGCCACGGAGTCGATGGTGTCTTTAATGCCGACGATGTTGCTGCGCGAGTCGGCCAGGGTTTTCACCAGCGCCGGCGTCAGATCCTGTCCAGTCAGCGCCGGGAAGTTGTAGAGGATCACCGGCAGCGTAACGCTGTCGGCCACCTGCTCGAAGTAGCGGATAAGGTTCGCTTCCGACACCTTCCAGTAGTAGGGGTTGATCACCACGATGCCGTCCGCCCCCGACTGCTGGGCGTGCTGGCTCAGTTCAATGGTTTCCCGGGCGTTGGTGCCGCCAGTGCCGATCAGCACCGGCACACGACGATCGACGTGCTCGATAGCAAAGCGGGCAATGGTTTTACGCTCTTCGGCGTTGAGCTGGGAGAACTCGCCGCCGCTGCCCAGGAAGAACAGGCCGTCAACGCCAGCCGCAATCAGATCGTCGATCAGCTCGGCGGTGCCCTGCTTATCAAGCTGGCCATCGGCGGTAAAAATGGTGGAGACAGGGGGAATGATTCCCGTAAACAACGCGGACTGCGGCATGAGATCTCCTTGCTGAATCATTTTGTTCTACATTATAGAACAGCGTTCATTAATTTAACGATCATACTATGACGCAGAAAAAGCGCAGGTAAATGGGAAGGGAAGAGGGAGTGTGGGAAGTTTAAGCTGGATCACATATTAGAGGGTGCGGTCTGGTGCCCTCACCCCGGCCCTCTCCCACGGGGAGAGGGTTAGGGTGAGGGGTAAGGGGTTACCCCACCAACATCTTAACAACCACTTTCCTGACCTTAGCAGGCGCCCCCACCGCGCACAGCGGCTTATGCACTTCACCCGGCCAGAACACCACGAAATCCCCTTCGCTCAGCACCACGGTTTTCTCCTGCTCGCCTTCCGGCAGGAACGCGATGTCTTTATCCGCCAGCCAGTCTGTGTCCGGGGTGCCGTGCGGCAAGGTACTGAACGTCATCCCTTCCTGTCCTTTGAGCACAATCTGAATGTCCAGATAGCGCGCATGGTACTCCGCGCGGCGCTCGGCAAACGGCTGGGTCATGTCTTCGGAGACCAGATAAAACAGGTTGTTGCCGTTGATATCGTGTTTGCCCAGCGGCGTGGCGTCGGTGACGTGGGCTTTAACGTGCTCAATGGCCTGACGCAGGGGTTCTGGTAGCCAGACTTGCAGATGGTGGATGTTGCCGATAATCATAATCAAACCCTCATTATAAAACATTGTTTCATTTTTATCTTTTATACGAGAATTCAAACTGCCATACCAGCCCTTTTTCGCGGAGAGTTGCGCGAACGCATGTTTATCGGGAAAGGTGTTAATCTGCTGTTAATCCCTCACAGGCATTTATGCAGTTGTTATGCATAACCTCAGCGCGCCGTGACGATGCCGTGGCGCTAACTCACTGATCGTACTGCCTTCATCATAAAACTCGCGTCAGCTTCACACTTTATCATTTTGTTTATTTGCTATTAAATTCCATAATTATTTATTGATTTTTCTTAAGTCAAAAATAGTTAATTGGCTATTCTGCATAGCCATTCCTAGACCGGAATTAAATCATTTAAAATCAATAGCATAACCAAATATGTCAAAACATTAAATTCTACAAAATAATAACAACTTCAAATAATGCCAACGGATCCTGCTTAGCTATTCACCGGTTAATAATATTAAATTAATCATTATCTGATGCGAATCATGCAAATGAAAACAAACCCCTCAATACCTAATTTCACGTGAGCAACGTCACAATACGGTTTATTTAAGCGCCTACTATTGACCACGAAATCAATTGAGCTTAGCCGCCATATCATTACACGAATATGGCGCATGCCCTTTTTATTCTGAAAAACAGTTAAAGGAATAATTATGGAAAAGCATTATGTCGGTTCTGAAATTGGTCAATTGCGTAGCGTGATGCTGCACCGCCCTAATTTAAGTCTGAAACGCTTAACCCCATCAAACTGTCAGGAGCTGTTATTTGATGATGTGCTCTCGGTTGAGCGGGCGGGTGAGGAGCATGACATTTTCGCAAACACGCTGCGCGAGCAGGGTGTGGAAGTCCTGCTGTTGACCGACCTTCTCACCCAAACGCTTGATATTGCAGAGGCGAAGGCCTGGCTGCTGGAGACGCAAATCTCCGACTACCGTCTCGGACCAACCTTTGCCAGCGACGTGCGCGGCTGGCTGGCAGATATGCCGCACCGGGAACTGGCGCGCAGACTGAGCGGCGGATTAACCTACGGTGAAATTCCGGCGGCGATTAAAAATATGGTGGTGGATACCCACACGGCGAATGATTTTATTATGAAGCCGCTGCCAAACCATTTATTTACCCGCGATACCTCGTGCTGGATTTATAACGGCGTCTCCATTAATCCGATGGCCAAACCGGCCCGCCAGCGTGAAACCAATAACCTGCGGGCCATATATCGCTGGCATCCGGCATTCGCCGATGGCGAATTTATTAAGTATTTCGGCGACGAGAATATTAATTATGACCACGCCACCCTGGAGGGCGGCGACGTATTAGTCATTGGCCGCGGCGCGGTGCTGATCGGCATGTCCGAACGCACTACCCCGCAGGGCGTGGAGTTTCTCGCCAACAGCCTGTTCAAACATCGCCAGGCCGAGCGCGTGATCGCCGTTGAGCTGCCAAAACACCGCTCCTGCATGCACCTCGACACCGTCATGACCCACATCGACGTGGACACCTTCTCCGTCTACCCGGAAGTGGTGCGTAAAGACGCCCAGTGCTGGACGCTCACCCCGGACGGACGCGGCGGCCTGCTGCGCACCCAGGAAACCGACCTGCTGCACGCCATCGAGAAAGCGCTCGGCATTAATCAGGTACGCCTGATCACCACCGGCGGCGACGCCTTTGAAGCCGAGCGCGAGCAGTGGAATGACGCCAACAACGTGCTCACCATCCGCCCGGGCGTGGTGATCGGCTACGAGCGCAACGTCTGGACCAACGAGAAATACGACAAAGCGGGGATCGCCGTGCTGCCAATCCCGGGCGACGAACTGGGACGCGGTCGCGGCGGCGCGCGCTGCATGAGCTGCCCACTGGAACGCGACGGAATTTAAAGGAGCCACTATGGAACGAAAACCCACTCTGGTTGTGGCGCTTGGCGGCAACGCGCTGCTCAAACGCGGCGAGCCGCTGGAAGCGGAGATCCAGCGCCAGAACATCGAGCAGGCCGCCCGCACCATCGCCGGGCTGACGGCGCAGTGGCGCGTGGTGCTGGTGCACGGCAACGGGCCGCAGGTCGGGCTGCTGGCGTTGCAGAACAGCGCCTACGACAAAGTCGCCCCCTACCCGCTGGACGTTCTCGGCGCCGAAAGCCAGGGGATGATCGGCTACATGCTCCAGCAGGCGCTAAAAAACAGCCTGCCCCAGCGCGAGGTGAGCGTCCTGCTCACCCAGGTGGAGGTGGACGCCGACGATCCGGCCTTCAGCAACCCGACCAAGTACATCGGCCCGGTCTACAGCGAAGCCCAGGCAAAAACGCTACAGGCGGAAAAAGGCTGGGTGTTCAGGGCCGACGGCAGCTACTTCCGCCGCGTGGTGCCCTCTCCCCAGCCGAAGCGGATCGTTGAGAGCGATGCCATCGCGGCGCTGATCCAGCGCGACCACCTGGTGATCTGCAACGGCGGCGGCGGCGTGCCGGTGGTGGAAAACGCCAACGGCTATCACGGCATTGAGGCGGTGATCGACAAAGACCTCTCCGCCGCCCTGCTGGCGCGCCAGATTGAGGCGGATGCC
Organism: Enterobacter sp. 22466; assembly: GCF_052044775.1. Lineage (NCBI taxonomy): Bacteria > Pseudomonadati > Pseudomonadota > Gammaproteobacteria > Enterobacterales > Enterobacteriaceae > Enterobacter > Enterobacter sp. 22466. The sequence goes on from NZ_JBQENX010000003.1 coordinate 341,846, forward strand.
CTGCTGATCCTCACTGACGCCGACGCGGTGTACCTCGACTGGGGCAAACCAACCCAGCGCCCGCTGGCGCAGGTGACGCCGGAACTGCTCAAGGGCATGGCGTTCGACGCCGGCTCGATGGGGCCGAAAGTGGCCGCCTGTCGCGAGTTTGTTGAGGCCTGCAACGGGATTGCCGGGATCGGCGCGCTGGCCGACGGCACGGAGATCCTCGCGGGCGAGAAAGGCACGTTGATTCGTAACTGAGTCGTTTTCCCCTCACCCGACTCTTCCTCTCCTCGTGGGAGAGGGCCGGGGTGAGGGCACCAGACAGCTAAATTTTAAAAAGGATTTACCCATGACCATCAACCTGAAAAACCGCAACTTCCTCAAACTGCTGGACTACACCCCGGCGGAGATCCAGTACCTGATTGACCTCGCCATCGAACTGAAAGCGGCCAAAAAAGCCGGGCGTGAGAAGCAAACTCTGGTCGGGAAAAACATCGCCCTGATTTTTGAAAAAACCTCCACCCGCACCCGCTGCGCCTTTGAAGTGGGCGCGTTCGACCAGGGCGCGCAGGTCACCTACCTCGGCCCAAGCGGCTCGCAGATTGGCCATAAAGAGTCGATGAAAGACACCGCCCGCGTGCTGGGCCGTATGTATGACGGCATCGAATATCGCGGTTACGGCCAGACCATCGTCGAAGAGCTGGGCGAGTACGCGGGTGTGCCGGTGTGGAATGGCCTGACTGACGAGTTCCACCCCACCCAAATCCTCGCCGATCTGATGACCATGCTGGAGCACTCGCCGGGCAAAACCCTGCCGGAGCTGAGCTTTGCCTATCTGGGCGACGCGCGCAACAACATGGGCAACTCGCTGATGGTCGGCGCGGCCAAGATGGGGATGGATATTCGCCTGGTGGCACCAAAATCCTTCTGGCCGGAAGCGGGGCTGGTTGAACAGTGCCGCGCCATCGCCAAAGAAACGGGCGCACGCATCACCCTTACCGACGACGTGGAAGAAGGCGTGCAGGGAACAGATTTCCTCTACACCGACGTGTGGGTCTCCATGGGCGAGCCGAAGGAGGCCTGGGCCGAGCGCGTCAGCCTGATGAAGCCGTATCAAATTAACGCGCAGGTGATGAAGGCCACCGGCAACCCGAACGTCAAGTTTATGCACTGCCTGCCGGCGTTTCACAACGAACACACCAAAGTGGGCCGCGAAATTGAGATGGCTTACGGCCTGAAAGGGCTGGAGGTGACGGAAGAGGTCTTTGAATCACCAAACTCTATTGTCTTCGACGAAGCAGAAAACCGTATGCACACCATAAAAGCCGTCATGGTGGCGACACTCGGCGACTAATCACCGCCCGGCGCGCCACGGGGTGCGCCGGGGTTCAGGAGAACATCATGGGCAAGTTTAAGTTTCCCTCCGCTTACACCATTCTCTTTTTTCTGATTGCCGTCGTGGCCGTGCTGACGTGGATTATTCCGGCCGGACAGTACCATATGGCAATGAACGAGGCGCTCGGTAAGGACGTGCCGGTTGCCGGGACCTACGCGCACGTGGCGGCCCACCCGCAGGGGCTGGTTTCCGTCCTGATGGCTCCCATTGCCGGGCTGTACGATCCGGAGTCCGGCCAGGCCGGGGCGATCGACGTGGCGCTGTTTATCCTGATCATCGGGGGATTTCTCGGGATCGTCACCAAAACCGGGGCGATCGACGCCGGGATCGAGCGCGTCACCACCCGACTGCGCGGCCGCGAGGAGTGGATGATCCCGATCCTGATGGCGCTGTTTGCCGCAGGCGGCACCATTTACGGCATGGCCGAAGAGTCACTGCCGTTCTACACCCTGCTGGTGCCGGTAATGCTTGCCGCCCGTTTTGATCCGGTTGTCGCGGCCTCCACCGTGCTGCTCGGCGCGGGGATCGGCACGCTCGGCTCTACCATCAACCCCTTCGCCACGGTGATCGCCGCCAACGCCGCCGGGATCCCCTTCACCAACGGGATCGCCCTGCGCGTGGCGCTGCTGGTCATCGGCTGGATCATCTGCGTGGCGTGGGTAATGCGTTACGCCCGTAAGGTGCGCCAGGATCCGTCTCTCTCCATCGTCGCAGACAAACAGGAAGAGAACCGCGCCCATTTCCTTGGCAACAAGGGGGAACAGTCGCTGGAATTTACCCCGGTGCGCAAAATCATCCTGGTGATTTTCGCCCTCGCCTTCGCGGTGATGATTTACGGCGTGGCGGTGCTGGGCTGGTGGATGGCGGAGATCTCGGCGGTGTTTCTCGCCAGCGCCATTATCGTCGGCCTGATCGCCCGCATGAGTGAAGAGGAGCTGACCTCAACGTTTATCAACGGCGCACGAGATTTGCTGGGCGTCGCGCTGATTATCGGTATTGCCCGCGGTATCGTAGTCATCATGGATAAGGGCATGATTACCCACACCATTTTACACAGCGCGGAAGGGCTGGTCAGCGGGTTGTCCACGGTGGCGTTTATCAACGTGATGTACTGGCTGGAGGTGGTGCTGTCGTTTCTTGTGCCTTCTTCATCCGGCCTGGCCGTTCTGACGATGCCGATCATGGCACCGCTTGCCGATTTCGCTAACGTCAACCGCGACCTGGTAGTCACGGCTTACCAGTCAGCCTCCGGTATCGTTAACCTGGTGACGCCCACCTCCGCGGTGGTTATGGGCGGGCTGGCTATCGCCCGCGTGCCCTACGTGCGCTACCTGAAATGGGTGGCGCCGCTGCTGGCGATCCTGACGGTGGTGATCATGGTGGCGTTAAGTCTGGGGGCATTGTTGTAATTTGCCGGATGGCGCTGCGCTTATCCGGCCTACGGATCGGTGCGGTGCCACCGGTTATTTCGGGAACTAATATGGGAACTATGATGGATTACGAAGAGTACTCTCCCAAAGAGCAACTGCAGCTTACGGTGTGCCAGCGTCTGATCGCGGAAAAGAGCTATCTCTCCCAGGAAGAGATTCGCCGCGATTTGCAGGAGCGTGGTTTTGAGACCATCAGCCAGTCCACCGTTTCACGTCTGCTCAAGTTGCTTGGTGTCATAAAAATTCGAAATGCCAAAGGGCTAAAGATTTATTCGTTGAATCCTCTTCTGCGCCCTGCCCCCGACGCCGCGCGTACCGTTTCCGAAATGGTGGTCAGCGTGGAGCATAATAGCGAATTTATCCTTATTCATACCGTGGCCGGATATGGCCGCGCGGTGGCGCGCATTCTGGATTATCACCAGTTACCGGAAATTTTAGGCGTGGTTGCCGGAAGCAGTATTGTCTGGGTCGCCCCCCGGGTGGTGAAGCGTACCGCGCTGGTGCATAAGCAAATTAATTATTTACTCAGAACGCATTAATATTCATAAAGAACCGTTTGCATTGAGTAAAGCGTGCATTAAATTGCTTGATCCGGACATCGGGGTGCGTATAATGCCCGACAATTTGCCGGGAGGAAGCATGGTCAAGCGTGTTCGACATAACGTCTTACCGCGTCTGAAATCAGACGCTGGCCTGCCGTTTTTCTTCCCGTTGCTAAACCTATTCCCAGAGCCCCTCATTTGAGGGGCTTTTTTTTGCCCGGCGTCAGGAGATAAACATGAATCCGCTTTATCAAAAACACATCATTTCCATAAACGACCTCAGCCGCGAAGAGCTGGAACTGGTTCTGGAAACCGCGGCAAAACTGAAGGCCAATCCGCAACCGGAGCTGCTGAAGCACAAGGTGATTGCGAGCTGCTTCTTTGAAGCCTCGACCCGCACCCGCCTCTCCTTTGAAACCTCCATGCACCGCCTGGGCGCGAGCGTGGTGGGCTTCTCAGACAGCAGCAACACGTCGCTGGGTAAAAAAGGCGAAACCCTGGCGGACACCATTTCAGTGATCAGCACCTACGTTGACGCGATTGTAATGCGTCACCCGCAGGAGGGCGCAGCCCGTCTGGCGACCGAGTTCTCCGGCGGTATCCCGGTGCTGAACGCCGGTGACGGCGCCAACCAGCACCCGACGCAAACCCTGCTGGATCTGTTCACCATTCAGGAGACCCAGGGCCGTCTGGAAAACCTGAACATCGCCATGGTTGGCGACCTGAAATATGGCCGCACGGTTCACTCCCTGACCCAGGCGCTGGCGAAATTCAACGGCAACCGCTTCTTCTTCATCGCCCCGGACGCGCTGGCGATGCCGCAGTACATTCTCGACATGCTGGACGAAAAAGGCATCCCGTGGAGCCTGCACGCCAGCATCGAAGAGGTGATGGGCAACGTGGATATTCTGTATATGACCCGCGTGCAGAAAGAGCGTCTGGATCCGTCCGAGTACGCCAACGTGAAGGCGCAGTTTGTGCTGCGCGCCAGCGACCTCGAGGGCGCGCGCGACAACATGAAGGTGCTGCACCCGCTGCCACGCATCGATGAGATCACCACAGACGTGGATAAAACGCCGCACGCCTGGTACTTCCAGCAGGCCGGAAACGGCATCTTCGCCCGCCAGGCGTTACTGGCACTGGTTCTGAATCGCGAATTGGCTCTGTAAGGGGAAACAACAATGACACACGATAACAAACTCCAGGTTGAAGCCATCAAACGTGGCACCGTGATTGACCACATCCCTGCGCAGGTTGGTTTTAAGCTGCTGACGCTGTTCAAACTGACCGAAACCGACCAGCGCATCACCATTGGCCTGAACCTGCCGTCAGGCGAAATGGGCCGCAAGGACCTGATCAAGATCGAGAACACCTTCCTGACCGACGAGCAGGTTAACCAGCTGTCGCTGTACGCGCCGGACGCCACGGTGAACCGCATCGACGATTACGACGTGGTGGGTAAATCACGCCCAAGCCTGCCGGAGCGAATTGAGAGCGTGCTGGTTTGCCCGAACAGCAACTGCATCAGCCACGCGGAGCCGGTTTCCTCCAGCTTCGCAGTGAAAAAACGCGCCGATGACATCGCACTCAAATGCAAATACTGCGAAAAAGAGTTTTCTCATTATGTGGTGCTGGCCAACTAATTGAGGTTGGTAAAGGATCCCGGCCTCCCTATAATGGCCGGGACTCTTAAATCAGCTGTTATTCTGGAGAAATCATGACCAAAGTACTCGCGACGGAAAATGCACCAGCGGCTATCGGCCCATACGTTCAGGGCGTTGATCTGGGTAGCATGATTATTACCTCTGGCCAGATCCCGGTGAACCCGAAGACCGGTGAAGTGCCAGCCGACGTAGCGGCGCAGGCGCGTCAGTCGCTGGAAAACGTGCAGGCGATCGTGGAATCCGCAGGCCTGAAAGTGGGCGACATCGTGAAAACCACCGTTTTCGTGAAAGATCTGAACGATTTCGCCACCGTTAACGCCACTTACGAAGCGTTCTTCACCGAGCATAACGCCTCTTTCCCGGCGCGCTCCTGCGTGGAAGTGGCTCGTCTGCCAAAAGACGTGAAAATTGAAATCGAAGCGATTGCCGTACGTCGCTGATTGATAGCAGCAGAGAATGGGCAGCTTCGGCTGTCCATTTTTTTTGGTTATTTTTCCTCTCACCACAGCATGACCTTCCCCACCCGCCATTAATAACATCACCCTGCGTATTTATTATTAATGGACTAACAATGAAATTATCAAAGATTGCCCTTGCGATGGCTACCCTGACCGTTGCCTCATCCGCTTTAGCGCACGGATATATTGAGTCTCCTGCCAGCCGCGCTTATATGTGCAAGCTCGGTCAAAACATTGACTGTGGCTCCGTTCAGTATGAACCGCAGAGCGTGGAGAAAACCTCCGGCTTCCCGGGCGGTGCGATGCCGCCAGACGGCCAGCTTGCCAGCGCGGGGATTGCGAATTACTCCCAGCTGGATAAACAGAGCCTGAACGCGTGGACGAAAAGCCCCATGACTGCCGGCCCACATGAGTTTGTCTGGTATCACACCGCGCCGCACAAAACCACCAACTGGCGTTACTACATCACCAAACAAAACTGGGATCCGAATAAACCCCTGACCCGCGATCAGTTTGAATTAACCCCGTTCTGTACCGTGAATGGAAATGGCCAGGCCCCTGCGATGCGGAAAGCCATGACCTGTAATGTACCTGCGCGAACGGGTTACCAGGTGATTTATGGTGTCTGGGAAATAGCGGATACCTCGAACAGTTTCTACCAGGCCATTGACGTTGATTTCGGTAACGGCGGCAATGTTACCCCGGATGACGGTGCCAGCATCGAATCAGAGTGGAGCAAAGTCCTCAGCGGTCAGATTGCGGGAAATAACCTGAACGTCGGCGATAAGATCATTGCCCGCTTCTTCGATGCGCACGGTGAAGTGACGTCCCTGCGCACGGAAATGACGATCGCCACGGCCGCGCAGGGGGATGCCAACCAGTGGTCGTACGATCTGGCGCAGAAAATTAACACCGCGCACCAGGACATTCGCGTCGGGGTGAAGGATGAGGGTGGCGAGATTAGCCCGGTTCATGGCGCGAACAGCGTCTTCGTCAAAGAGGGCAGCGCCCTGCAGTCCGTTGCGATTTCTTACGAAGAGCAGAAGGAGGAGGTCAACGAAACCATCGCCGTCAGCAATTTGCACTACAGCAAAATCGAGAACGGCAATGCGACCGTCACCTTCCATGTGAATACCCACGGTAACGTCGATTTCGAAGCCCACGTCATGAACCATCACGGGGCGGAAAAAGCGTATCTGAAGCAGGAGATGAACAACGCTAATCAGGACATCACCCTGACGCTGACCGGCGTTGAGGCGGGTCACCACATGCTGAAGTACTACGCCACCAATAAAGACGGCACGCTGTTTGCGCAGGATGTGCTGAACCTGATGCTGGAAGAGGAAGCCGCGGCGGACAACAGCACCGGTCAGCATGACTACATCTTCCCGGATAACATCGCGTCGTACAAGGCAGGCACCGTGGTGCTGCAGCCAAAAGACGGTAAGACCTACCAGTGTAAGCCTTTCCCGTACAGCGGCTACTGCGTGCAGTGGAGCAAGTATGCGACCCAGTTTGAGCCGGGCACAGGTTCACACTGGAAAGAGGCGTGGGTGCTTAAGCACTGAGTCGTCTGATTCCCTCACCCCGGCCCTCTCCCAAAGGGAGAGGGTGTATAAATTCCCTCTCCCCCTGGGAGAGGGTTACTGATTCCGCGTCGCGCGCAGCAGCGTCTCCAGCGGGTACACCGCCGCAATCACCACTTCGTCCTGAACCTTCGCCGCGTTATCCAACTCACTCTGAATCGAGGCGATCTCTTTATCGTCCAGCGTGCCCTGACGCGCCACCAGATCGGTGAGCCTCAGGCCAATCGAGGCCAGCTTATCCACCTCCTGAATCACCGGCTTGATCGCCTTCAGCTGATAGCTGTTTTCACTCAGTGCCAGCGCGTCGCTGGTATTGCTCTGCCAGCGGTTAAACACATGGCGCAGCGCGTCGGCACTTTCGGTATCCTCGGCGTCGCTCACCAGACGGTCGGCCCATTTGTTCATCTGGCGCACGGTGACGCTTTCGGCGTTCAGCGCATCCGCGAAGCGGTTGAGCGGCTCAAACTGATGGTAGTTTCCGGCCTGGAACTTAAGGTGCTGGCGGGTGTAATACTGCGCAGGCTCCACCGCCTGGGCGAGGATTTGCAGCGGCAGCGTATCGGCATTCCCGGCAAGGCGCGTGAACTGCACCTGCTGCTGGGTGTGCTGCTGCAACCCGACCGAGACCGTCGACCAGCTGTCCATCGCCTGCAGGCGGGTGTACATGTTGTCGACATCGTTGACGTCCTGCGCGGACCACAGGCGCTCCGCCACCGCAAAGGTACGCGGCCACAGGCGGATATCCAGCACCGGCGCGACCACGTTTTCCGCCCACAGCGCGGCTTCGCCGCCGAGGAGGTTGGCCTGATTTGCGGTATCCGGCACTACCGGCGGGGTGCCCTTGGGGATCTCGTCAAGACGCGTGCCGCTGATCGGGTAGCGGACGTTCCCCACCAGGAAATCCCCCGTGAGCGTATCGTTATCAACCGACACCACCGGGCGCGTTTCGCCCATCCAGGTATCAACGGTAAACGTCACCTGATTGTCATCGCGCCACGCAATGTTATCCACCGCGCGGCGGGACTTGCCGGCAAAATCAATAAATCCGCGCCAGCCGGACTCCCCTTTCACCAGCGTGAAGCTGCCTTCGACCGGCTTGCCTTTCAGACGCGGCATGGAGAAGGCCCAGCTCTGGGCGCTGTCGGTGTCGGCAATCACGTCCACGCCGTTTAAGGCCTGCGGAACGATCTCATTGCGGTAGTGGTAAGCGGTGGACTGCGGCTGATCGAGATAGAAGCCCGTCGAGAGGATCCCTTTGTAGCCGTTCTGCGCCACCTGTCCCAGCGCGTCCTGCCCCTGCCAGGACTGGATCAGAATGCTTTTGGGCAGATCGGGATGGTAGATCTCATCCCAGCCCACCATCTGCCGGTGGTGTTTCTCAAGGATCGTTTCCAGCTTGCGGTTGAAATACGCCTGCAGCGCGTGGCTGTCCGCCAGCTTGTGGTCGCGCATAAACTGCTGAATGGCCGGATTCGCTTTCCACTGGCTGTCGTCCACCTCATCGCCACCGATGTGCAGATAGGGATCGGGGAAGATCGCCGCCAGTTCGCTGACCATCGCGTCAGCAAAGGCATAAGTGGCCTCTTTGGTCGGATCCAGCACCGGCTTTAAGACTCCCCAGTGGCGCTCCATTTCGTACGGCCCCGGCGCGCTCATCAACTCCGGGTAGGCCACGGCAATGGCCGAGGCGTGGCCCGGCATATCGATCTCCGGCACGACGCGGATACCGCGCGCGGCGGCATAGCGGACAATCTCGCGCATCTGCTTCGGCGTGTAGAACAGCCCGTCGCTGGCAAGCTGGGTCAGCTTAGGATAGCGCGTTGAGCTGAAGCGCCAGCCCTGATCGTCGGTTAAATGCCAGTGCAGCACGTTGAGTTTTGCCGCGGCCATACCGTCGATCTGGCGTTTGATATCCGCCAGCGGGATAAAGTGGCGCGCCGAGTCCAGCAGCAGCCCGCGCCACGGGAAGCGCGGGGAATCTTCAATGGTCACCCACGGTACAGAGGTGTTTTCCGCGCCGTTTTGCACCAGCTGGAGCAGCGTTTCCATAGCGCGCAGCGCGCCGAAGCGGGTGTTGGCGGAGATATCCACCCCGTTGGCATCCACCGTCAGCCTGTAGCTTTCGTCGCTGTCCGGCAGCGGCTGCGGCTTCACTTTTTTGGCGATGGCAATGCGGATGGTCGGTTTTTCGGGTTTGTCGGTCTGCGGCTGCAGCGTCCAGCCGGTTTGCAGGGCAATACGCTGGCGCAGGCGGTTAACGGCGTCACCGAGATCGTCTCCGCTGACGCTTACGGAGAGTTGATTATTAAGCACCAGCGCGCCCTGAGTGGTCGGGCGTTCAACCTTCGCAGGCCAGGGCATCAGGGGAAGATCGCCTGCCGGGGCGGCAAACGCTGACGCGCCGAGCAGCAGCCCGGCGGTTAAGAGACTGTACCGTAACATGAATGTTCCTTATCTGACGGGCCAAATATACCCGTCATACTTCAAGTTGCCTGTGCGTTGGCCGCACTCGTTCACCCCGGTCACTTACTTATGTAAGCTCCCGGGGATTCACTCCCCTGCCGCGTGACTCGGCCTGTGGCCTCGCCCCTACGGGGTCAGCGCAAGCGCTGTTCAAAACGCTATAGGCGTTTTGTCATGCAACTCGAATTATTTAGGGTATAAAGGCAAAACATTCTGGTAACATGCGCTCAATTTGTCGTCAAGCGAATGCGCCGACGGAGATCACAGGTTGTTGAATTTGAGAGGAAAGCCAGTCCCCTCTCCCCAAAGGGGAGAGGGTATGTTTTTACTGCCACCCATACCGACGCGCATAAAACCCTTTCACCATCTGCGTCAGCACCATATAGCCCGCGAGGATCGCCACCAGCCATGGGAAGTAGCTCAGCGGTAAGGCCTGCAGCTGCAGGTAGCTGGCCAACGGTGAGAACGGCAGCGCGATGCCGAGCGCCATCACAATCCCCGTCATCACAATCAGCGGCCAGGCGGCACGGCTCTGGATGAACGGAATACGACGGGTGCGGATCATATGCACAATCAGCGTTTGCGACAGCAGCCCCACCACGAACCAGCCGGACTGGAACAGGGTCTGATGTTCCGGCGTATTGGCGTGGAACACAAACCACATCAGGCAGAAGGTCAGGATGTCAAAGATGGAGCTGATCGGGCCAAAGAAGAGCATAAAACGCCCCAGATCCGCCGGGTTCCAGCGCTGCGGCTTCTGGATCTGCTCGTCGTCGACGTTATCAAACGGGATGGCGACCTGAGAGACATCGTACATCAGGTTCTGGATCAGCAGATGCAGCGGCAGCATCGGCAGGAACGGCAGAAACGCGCTCGCCACCAGCACACTGAAGACGTTACCGAAGTTGGAGCTGGCGGTCATTTTGATGTATTTAAGCATGTTGGCAAAAGTCCGACGCCCTTCGATCACCCCCTCTTCCAGCACCATCAGGCTCTTTTCCAGCAGGATGATGTCTGCCGCTTCGCGGGCGATGTCCACCGCCCCGTCCACGGAGATACCGATATCCGCCGCACGCAGCGCGGGCGCGTCGTTGATGCCGTCGCCCATAAAGCCCACCACGTGCCCCTCGCGACGCAGCAGGGTGACGATACGCTCTTTGTGCATCGGCGTCAGGCGGGCAAACAGCGTGGTGTGCCGGGCAAGCTGAGCCAGCTCGTCGTCACTGAGGTGTTCGATATCGCTGCCTACCACCACGTCACCCGCGTCCAGCCCCACGTCGTGGCACACTTTGGCGGCCACCAGCTCGCTGTCGCCGGTAAGGATTTTCACGGTGATCCCGCTGGCCTTCAGCGCTTTCAGCGCCGGAGCGGTGGTCTCTTTCGGCGGATCGAGGAATGCGATATAACCCTCGAGGATCAGATCGGATTCGTCGATACGCTGATAGTCCCCCTCGCGCGCAGGCAGGAATTTGCTCGCCACCGCCACCACCCGCAGCCCCTGACGGTTCAGGTTATCCGTGACGCGTTTGATGCGGCGCAGCATGGTGTCGTCCAGCGGCACGATGTCGCCGTTGTAGCGCACCTGGGTGGAAACATTGAGGATCTCCTGCAACGCGCCTTTGCAGATCAGCTGGTGCACATCCGGCTGCTCGCTGACCACCACCGACATCCGGCGGCGCTCAAAATCGAACGGGATCTCATCCACCTTCTGCCAGCGGCCAGAGAGTGAGCGGGCAGACTCTTCATCCACCCCTTCCAGCACCGCGACATCGAGCAGGTTTTTCAGCCCGGTCTGGTAGTGGCTGTTAAGCCAGGCGCTGTGCAGCACGCGTTCGCTGGTTTTACCGGCGATATCGGTATGGTTCTCCAGCACGATTTTATCCTGCGTCAGCGTGCCGGTTTTGTCGGTGCAGAGAATGTCCATCGCGCCAAAGTTCTGAATGGCGTCGAGGTGTTTAACGATCACCTTCTGTTTTGACAGCTTCACCGCCCCGCGCGCCAGGGTGGAGGTGACAATCATCGGCAGCATTTCCGGCGTTAAGCCAACCGCCACGGAGAGCGCAAACAGCGCAGCTTCCCACCAGTCGCCTTTGGTGTAGCCGTTGATCAGCAGCACAATCGGCGTCATCACCATCATAAAGCGGATCAGCAGCATGCTGACGCGGCCAATGCCTTTCTGGAACGCATTCGGCTCGCTCTCCTGCTCCGTCACACGTCCGGCAAGCTGACCAAACCAGGTATTGCCACCGGTGGCGGTGACAATCGCCTGCGCCGTGCCGCTGACCACCGTGGTGCCCATAAAGCACAGGGTGTCGCACTCAAGCGGGTTCATCTGCTGCGGATCGCGAGTTCGCGCCACCTTTTCCACCGGCAGAGACTCCCCGGTGAGCGAGGCCTGGGCCACGAACAGATCGCGTGCCTGGATGATGCGTAAATCCGCCGGGATCATATCCCCGGCGGCGAGCTTCACCAGATCGCCCGGCACCAGCTGGTCGATGGGCAGTTCGACCCAGGCGTTTTCACCCAGATCGTTAATCACGCGCGACACGGTCGCGGTGTTGCTGACCATCGCTTTCAGGGCATCCGCCGCTTTGGTGGAGCGCGCTTCCTGGATAAAGTTCAGCAGCGTGGAGATCCCCACCATCAGGGCGATAACGCCCGCGGCAAACAGATCTTCAGTGGCGTAAGAGATAATGCCCAGCACGGTCAGCAGCAGGTTGAAGGGATTACGGTAGCAGATCCACAGATGCACCCACCACGGCGCCGGTTTTTGCGCCGGGATGAGGTTGTCGCCATGCACGGCCCGGATTTTTTGCACTTCAGCCGCGTTCAGCCCTTCCGGGTGTCCGTTAAAGGCGCGCCAGACTTCGTTCTCATCCATCGCCGCCACGTTGAGGCAGCGCTCGGTGAGGCTGGCGGGAATAGTGGCGCCGGACAGATTTTTGCCGTTTGGCAGCGGATCGCGCTGAACCAGACGGTGTGGCAGGTGGCGGCTCAGCAGCGCCTGTAGCTGCCGGGTGATATTTTTAAACATAGTCATTCCCCCGCATCCGCCTGGGCGGACGCAGTCTTTCCTGCAGGCGTGGCAAAGCCGTACCTGACAGGCACTTAAATTTTCAAGCAGGAACGTTCAGAACGTTGCTGCCTCACATCACCGGTGAGACAGCACAAGGCTGGCTTACCGGAAAGAAGGGGGTCTCCTGGTCAGGAGAGGTGTGGGATCGGGATCCATGTCGCCTCCGGTAAGTAAAAATAAGGGGTACGCCGCGCAGTATAAGGATTTAACCGTACCCTTAGCGGCGCGTCGGGCGGTATTATACCCACCCTCAAATAAACCGAACGTAAACCAGACTTTGCCCATAGCGAATTAGCGCTATAGCATTAGGCTCATTTGACACCATTATCGTTGTTACAGGGAATACAGCATGCAAAACCGCCTTACGATTAAAGACATTGCGCGTTTAAGCGGCGTGGGGAAATCCACCGTATCGCGCGTGCTGAACAACGAGAGCGGTGTCAGTGAACGCACGCGCGAGCGCGTCGAGGCGGTGATGAATCAGCACGGGTTTTCCCCTTCCCGTTCCGCACGCGCCATGCGCGGACAGAGCGATAAAGTGGTCGCCATTATTGTCTCGCGTCTGGATTCCCTGTCTGAAAACCTCGCCGTACAGACCATGCTGCCCGCCTTCTATGAGCAGGGTTACGATCCGATCATGATGGAGAGCCAGTTCTCGCCACAGCTGGTGGAAGAGCATCTGGGGATGCTTGAGCGACGCAACATCGACGGCGTGGTGCTGTTTGGCTTTACCGGCATTAAAGAGGAGATGCTCAAACCCTGGCAACCCTCGCTGGTCTTGCTGGCACGCGATGCCCACGGCTTTGCGTCCGTCTGCTATGACGATGAAGGGGCGATTATTACCCTGATGCAGCGCCTGTACGAAAAAGGCCATCGCCATATCAGCTATCTTGGCGTACCGCACGCGGACGTCACCACCGGCAAACGCCGTCATGAAGCCTATCTGGCGTTTTGCAAAAAGCACAACCTCTCTGCCGTGGCCTCCCTGCCCGGGCTTGGCATGAAGCAGGGCTATGAGCAGGTCGCCAGCGTGCTGACCCCACAGACCACCGCGCTGGTGTGCGCGACCGATACCCTGGCGTTGGGTGCAAGTAAATATTTACAGGAACAGCGCATCGACGAGCTGCAGGTCGCCAGCGTAGGCAGTACCCCGCTGATGAAGTTCCTGCACCCGGAGATCATCACCGTCGATCCGGGCTACGCCGAGTCCGGCCGTCAGGCCGCCGCACAGCTGATTGAGCAGATCAACGGGCGCGCAGAGCCCCGCCAAATCGTCATTCCCGCCCACCTTTCATAACCGCCATAAATCGGTTTATTGTGATCTTCGCCCGGTTTCGGGAACGTTCCCATTTTCGCCGTCCCGCTGAAGGAGTAGGCTTGCGCTCAGGTCATTACACCCTTCCCATCTGTCATGAGGTTTCATGATGAGTAAAGTCAAACAAGCAGATATCGATCAGCTGATCGTCCTGGTGGGCGGTCGCGAAAACATCGCGACGGTCAGCCATTGCATTACCCGCCTGCGCTTCGTGCTGAACGATCCGGCTAAAGCCGATCCGAAAGCGATTGAAGCGCTTTCGATGGTGAAAGGCTGCTTCACCAACGCCGGGCAGTTCCAGGTGGTTATTGGTACCGAAGTGGGCGATTACTATCAGGCTCTGCTCGCCACTACCGGGCATAGCGCGGCGGATAAAGAGCAGGCTAAAAAGGCCGCGCGCCAGAATATGAAATGGCACGAGCAGCTTATCTCCCACTTCGCAGAGATCTTCTTCCCGCTGCTGCCGGCGCTGATCAGCGGGGGCTTAATTTTAGGCTTCCGTAACGTCATCGGTGATGTGCCGATGAGCGACGGCAAAACCCTGGCGCAGATGTACCCGGCGCTGAAAACCATTTACGACTTCCTGTGGCTGATTGGTGAAGCGATCTTCTTCTATCTGCCGGTGGGGATTTGCTGGTCCGCCGTACGCAAAATGGGCGGTACCCCGATTCTGGGTATCGTACTCGGCGTAACGCTGGTCTCTCCGCAGTTAATGAACGCTTACTTACTTGGTCAGCAGGCGCCGGAAGTGTGGAACTTTGGCCTGTTCACCATCGCCAAAGTGGGCTATCAGGCGCAGGTTATCCCGGCACTGCTGGCGGGTCTGGCGCTGGGCTTTATTGAGACGCGCCTGAAACGCATTGTGCCGGATTACCTCTATCTGGTGGTGGTGCCGGTCTGCTCGCTGATCCTGGCGGTGTTCCTGGCGCACGCCTTTATCGGTCCGTTTGGCCGCATGATCGGCGACGGCGTGGCCTTTGCCGTCCGTCACCTGATGACCGGCAGCTTCGCGCCGATTGGTGCCGCGCTGTTCGGCTTCCTGTACGCCCCGCTGGTGATCACCGGCGTACACCAGACCACGCTGGCGATTGATATGCAGATGATCCAGAGCCTTGGCGGCACGCCGGTCTGGCCGATTATCGCGCTGTCTAACATCGCTCAGGCATCTGCCGTAACGGGCATTATTCTGGTCAGCCGTAAGCATAACGAGCGTGAAATTTCCGTTCCGGCCGCCATCTCCGCGTATCTCGGCGTTACCGAACCGGCGATGTACGGTATCAACCTGAAATACCGCTTCCCGATGCTCTGCGCCATGATCGGCTCGGGTCTGGCGGGTCTCGTGTGTGGTCTCAACGGCGTGATGGCGAACGGTATCGGCGTCGGTGGCCTGCCGGGTATTCTCTCCATTCAGCCTACTTTCTGGCAGGTGTTTGCCCTGGCGATGGCCATCGCGATCATCGTCCCTATGGCGCTCACCACCGTGGTTTACCAGCGTAAGTTCCGTCAGGGCGCGCTGCAGATTGTTTAACTTCATCTTTCGGGGCGCAGTTGCGCCCCTTCGCATTTGCAGGAACGCATTATGAATACCCTTCCTCACTGGTGGCAGAACGGCGTCATCTATCAGATTTACCCAAAAAGTTTTCAGGACACGACCGGCAGCGGCACCGGCGATTTGCGCGGCGTGACGCAGCGGCTGGACTACCTGAAAACCCTGGGTATTGACGCCATCTGGCTGACGCCGTTTTACATCTCCCCGCAGGTGGATAATGGCTACGACGTGGCGAATTACACCGCCATCGACCCGGCGTACGGCACGCTGGATGACTTTGACGAGCTGGTCGCCCAGGCGCATGAACGCGGCATTCGCATCGTGCTGGATATGGTGTTTAACCACACGTCGACCCAGCACGCCTGGTTCCGTGAATCACTGAATAAAGCCAGCCCGTACCGCCAGTTTTATATCTGGCGCGATGGCACGCTGGAGCAGCTTCCCAACAACTGGCGCTCCAAATTCGGCGGCAACGCCTGGCGCTGGCACGCCGAGAGCGAGCAGTATTATCTGCACCTCTTCGCCCCGGAGCAGGCGGATCTCAACTGGGAGAATCCGGCCGTGCGCGCCGAGCTGAAAAAGGTGTGCGAGTTCTGGGCCGATCGCGGCGTGGACGGCCTGCGTCTGGATGTGATTAACCTGATTTCGAAAGATCAGGCTTTCCCGAATGACGATATTGGCGACGGTCGCCGCTTCTATACTGACGGGCCGCGCATTCATGAATATCTCCAGGAGATGAGCCGCGACGTTTTTACGCCGCGTAATCTGATGACGGTGGGCGAGATGTCCTCCACCTCGCTGGAGAACTGCCAGCAGTATGCGTCTCTCGACGGGCGCGAACTGTCGATGACCTTTAACTTCCATCATCTGAAGGTGGATTACCCCGGCGGCGAAAAATGGACGCTGGCAAAACCGGATTTCGTGGCGCTAAAAACCCTCTTCAACCACTGGCAGCAGGGGATGCATAACAAAGCGTGGAACGCGCTGTTCTGGTGTAACCACGATCAGCCGCGCATTGTGTCGCGCTTTGGCGATGAAGGCGAACACCGCGTACCGGCGGCGAAGATGCTCGGCATGGTGCTGCACGGGATGCAGGGCACGCCGTATATCTATCAGGGGGAAGAGCTGGGCATGACCAACCCGCACTTCAGCCGCATCACCGATTACCGCGACGTGGAAAGCCTGAACATGTTCGCCGAACTGCGGGCTAACGGCCGCGATCCGAACGAATTACTGGCGATTCTGGCGAGTAAGTCGCGTGATAACGGGCGCACGCCGATGCAGTGGGATGCCTCGCACAATGCGGGCTTTACCGAAGGTGAGCCGTGGATTGGCGTCTGCGACAACTACGAGACGGTCAACGCCCGCGCGGCGCTGGACGATCCTGATTCGGTGTTTTATTCCTACCAGTCGCTGATTCGCCTGCGCAAAACCCTGCCGGTGCTGACATGGGGCGATTATCAGGATCTGCTGCCGGAACATCCGTCCCTGTGGTGTTATCGCCGCCAGTGGCAGGGGCAAACCCTGGTGGTGGTGGCTAACCTCAGCCATCAGTCTCATGAATGGGAATCCGACGTTCTCAGCGGTGAGTGGCAAGCCGTCATGAGTAACTACCCGGCCCCCCACCCCACCACGCTACGTCCGTTTGAAGCCGTCTGGTGGCTACAGGCGTAATCTCCCGCCGGGCGCGACAGCGGCGCCCGGTGTACTTTACTGTTTTTGTTGAATAATTAATCAGATTTTTCCTTTGCGGATTTACATTCGCTCCAGCGCCCGCCGTGTGTACTCTCGTCTTTTTACTTTGTTCTGAATCAAAAAAATCGCAAACATGTTTGATGCAAATCACTATATATAGAACTTAAAATGCTGGCCGACCCAACATCTTGTATTTATCGTCTACTATTCCAACAACAAGACGGCGACTCCGCTCTCCGGAATTGTGGATAACAAGGGTCGGGAACGCGGGAAGTCATTGGGCTGGCTGATAATCCATCCGGTGCATACTTCCCCACCTCTGTGGATAACCTGTTTTTAAAATGGAGTGATCATGACACCGCATGTGATGAAACGTGATGGCTGTAAAGTGCCGTTTAAATCAGAGCGCATTCAGGAAGCCATTCTGCGTGCAGCGAAAGCAGCGGGAGTCGATGACGCAGATTACTGCGCCACCGTCGCAGACGTCGTTAGCCGCCAGATGAACGAACGCAGCCAGGTGGATATCAGCGAGATCCAGACTGCGGTTGAGAACCAGCTGATGTCTGGTCCTTACAAGCAGTTAGCGCGCGCTTATATTGAGTACCGCCACGACCGCGACGTCCAGCGTGAGAAGCGCGGCCGCCTGAATCAGGAGATCCGGGGCCTGGTCGAACAGACCAACTCCGCCCTGCTCAATGAAAACGCCAATAAAGACAGCAAGGTGATCCCGACCCAGCGCGATCTGCTGGCCGGTATTGTCGCCAAACACTACGCCCGTCAGCATCTGCTGCCGCGCGACGTGGTGTCGGCGCACGAGCGCGGTGAGATCCACTACCACGATCTTGATTACTCGCCGTTCTTCCCGATGTTCAACTGCATGCTGATCGACCTGAAAGGCATGCTGACCCACGGTTTTAAAATGGGTAACGCCGAAATTGAGCCACCGAAGTCCATCTCCACGGCGACGGCCGTCACGGCGCAGATTATCGCCCAGGTCGCGAGCCACATTTACGGCGGCACCACCATTAACCGCATAGATGAAGTGCTGGCCCCGTTTGTCACCGCCAGCTTTAAGAAGCACCGTAAAACGGCGGAAGAGTGGCAGATCCCCGATGCCGACGGCTACGCCCATTCCCGCACCGAGAAAGAGTGCTATGACGCGTTCCAGTCGCTGGAGTACGAGGTGAACACGCTGCATACCGCTAATGGTCAGACGCCGTTTGTCACGTTCGGCTTTGGTCTGGGAACCAGCTGGGAATCGCGCCTGATTCAGCAGTCTATTCTGCGTAACCGTATCTCCGGTCTTGGCAAAAACCGCAAAACGGCAGTGTTCCCGAAACTGGTGTTCGCCATCCGCGACGGCCTGAACCATAAGTTTGGTGACCCGAACTACGACATTAAACAGCTGGCGCTGGAGTGCGCGAGCAAGCGCATGTATCCGGACATTCTGAACTACGACCAGGTGGTGAAAGTCACCGGTTCGTTTAAAACCCCGATGGGCTGCCGCAGCTTCCTCGGCGTGTATGAGGACGAAAACGGTGAGCAGGTGCATGACGGCCGCAACAACCTGGGTGTGATCAGCCTGAACCTGCCGCGCATCGCGCTGGAGGCGAAAGGGAATGAAGCGGCCTTCTGGACGCTGCTGGATGAGCGTTTACAGCTGGCGCGTAAAGCGCTGATGACCCGCATCGCCCGTCTGGAAGGAGTCAAGGCGCGCGTGGCGCCGATCCTCTATATGGAAGGGGCCTGCGGCGTGCGTCTGAAAGCGGACGACGACGTGTCTGAGATCTTCAAAAACGGTCGTGCGTCGATCTCGCTGGGCTATATCGGCATTCACGAAACCATCAACGCGCTGTTTGGTAACACGCATATGTATGACAGCGACGCCCTGCGCGAGAAAGGCATCGCCATTGTTCAGCGTCTGCGCGATGCCGTTGACCAGTGGAAAGAAGAGACCGGCTACGGCTTTAGCCTGTACAGCACGCCGAGCGAAAACCTGTGCGACCGATTCTGCCGTCTGGACACCGCCGAGTTCGGTATTGTGGAAGGGGTGACCGACAAAGGTTACTACACCAACAGCTTCCACCTGGACGTGGAGAAAAAGGTGAACCCGTACGACAAGATCGACTTTGAAGCGGCCTATCCCCCTATCGCCAGCGGCGGCTTTATCTGCTACGGCGAGTATCCGAACATCCAGCATAACCTGAAGGCGCTGGAAGACGTGTGGGATTATAGCTATCAGCACGTGCCGTATTACGGCACCAACACGCCTATCGACGAGTGCTACGAGTGCGGCTTTACCGGCGAGTTTGAGTGTACCAGTAAAGGCTTTACCTGCCCGAAATGCGGCAACCACGATGCGGCCCGCGTATCGGTGACCCGCCGCGTGTGCGGCTATCTTGGCAGCCCGGATGCGCGTCCGTTCAACGCCGGCAAGCAGGAAGAGGTGAAACGCCGCGTGAAGCATTTAGGGAATGGGCAGATCGGGTAAGTTCCGTGTTCTCCCCCTCACCCTGGCCCTCTCCCTCAAGGGAGAGGGAACTCTTCCCCCTCTCCCCGTGGGAGAGGGCCGGGATGAGGGTTAAAGGCATCACATCAGGTTAACACTATGAACTATCACCAGTACTACCCCGTCGACATCGTTAACGGCCCCGGCACCCGCTGCACTCTTTTTGTCTCAGGCTGCGTGCACGAATGCCCTGGTTGCTACAACAAAAGTACCTGGCGCCTCAATTCCGGCATGCCGTTTACCGCCGGGATGGAAGACCGGATCATTAACGATCTCAACGACACCCGCATCAAACGCCAGGGGATTTCGCTCTCCGGCGGCGATCCGCTGCATCCGCAAAACGTGCCGGAGATCCTGAAGCTGGTGAAACGCATTCGCCGCGAGTGCGCAGGAAAAGATATCTGGGTCTGGACGGGCTATAAGCTGGATGAACTGAATGCTCAGCAAAAGGAAGTGGTGGATCTAATTAACGTGCTGGTTGACGGCAAATTTGTGCAGGATTTAAAAGACCCGGCGCTTATCTGGCGCGGCAGCAGTAACCAGGTTGTGCATCATCTACGGTGATCGACGGCGGATATCCTCTATCCGCCCTCTTTTCAAAACCGGCTCAAACTCTCCATCGCCACTGCCTTAAACCCGGCAAAATCACCGCAGCTACAGAGCCGTGACATCGCACGCTCGCGCAGGAAGGTGACGAAAATATCGTAGATCGCCATCGCCTCTTCGTATTCGCTTTTGCTGATGGCGAGCAGGAAGATGACGTGGGCGGTTTCGTCGCCCCACAGGACGCCGTGCGGGGCGAGCACGGTATAGACCACCGTTTTATGTGCCAGCAGACCCAGTGAGTGCGGTAGCGCGATGCCGTCGCCAAGCATAGTGCTGACGATGGCTTCACGTTCAACGACCGAGTCGAGGAACTCCGCCCCGACAAAGCCCTCTTCTTCAAGCTGAACGCAGAGCTCGCGGAACAGCGTTTGCTGGTCCACCGGAGTGTTGAGAATGCGGAAATGCGCGGCATCGAAGTATTTATCCAGCATCCACGGACGGGTTCTGTCCACCAGCACCAGCTTGCCAATCTGCTCCAGCTGGTAGTCCGTCGGGAACGGGGCAATCATCACCACCGGCTTAGACTTTTCACTGACGCGGGCGGTTGAGATCACAAAGTCTTCGCTAATGGTTTCCGTCTGCTCGTACTCGCGAAGCGTAAGCGTGCGTGTGACCTCAATCTGCGGGTATTTGCGCTGCAGCACCGCCTCAATCATGCGCACCATGGCATTACCGGCATCGCACACCAGCAGCACGCGCGGCTGGCGCTGGTAGCCAATGTTATAGTGGCGCTCCAGCCCGACGCCAATATGCAGCACCAGGAAGCCAATCTCGTTTTCGCTGATCACATACGGCGTGTATTTGCCCCAGCTTGAGACTGCCGCCAGCGTCATATCCCACGCCATCGGATAGTGCTGCTTGATGTTATCCAGCAGCGGATTCGGGATCATGATTTGATACCGCACGCGGGTGATCATGGTTTTGATATGGGTAAGCAGATCCGCATGCAGCTGCTCGTCGCTGAGCAGGTTGTAGTTATAGTGGGTGTTGATATAGCGCAGGATGTAGTTGACCAGCGCTTCGTCGTCATCCGCATTGATGGCGCTCGGTGCGATATCCTGGATTTGCCGCGCGGCGATATGCACGCACAGCCAGCTCTCTTCCGAAGGGGAAAGCGCTTTGCCCGCCAGTTGCTGGATGGTCACCGCGATATCTTTCGCCGCGTCACGCACGTTCTCTTCCACATCTTCGGCGTGGAATTCCGGCAGCGGGTAACCTTCACTGATGCGGCGCACCGACACCGCGCAGTAGAGTCGCAGAAACAGCTCGCCTTCATCGGTCAGGCGGATGTGATGACGCGTCAGCGCCTCGTGCAGTACGGGCACCATCTGCTCTGCTACTCCGGCATTGAGCGCCACGTCGGTCACCAGCGGGTTCAGGCTGTCCTGCTGGGCCAGCTCCCAGAGCAGATCGGTCAGACAGGCGCGGGTCGCCATCTCACTGCCAAACAGCTTCATGCCGTGGCGTGGACGCGTTTCCAGCGTCAGGTTGTAGCGGTGGAACCACTCCCGCACCTCCACCATGTCGCTCTGCAGCGTGGCGCGGCTGACGAACCACTCATCGGCCAGGTCTTCCAGCTTGAGTGAAAACGCCGAGGTGAGAAAACGCACCACCAGATAATGCACGCGCTCCGGCCCGGTGCGGGGGATACGCAGCGCGCGCGGATGGGAAGCCTGCAGCTCTTGATACCGCGCCGCATCGTCAATTTTGAGCTGATAGCCATTGCCACGGCTAAGGATAAACTGCGCGCCGTGGCTTGCCAGCAGCGCGTTCAGGGCGGAAATATCCGCCCGGACGGTTCGCGTGGAGACCGACAGCCGCTGCGCCAGCTCGTCCTGCGGCAGCGTCTCGTTTTGCAACAGATCGAAAAGTTGCGCTAAACGTTGGTTCGGAAATCGCACGTCGTTGTCCTCTTACTGCTCAGGGTGAAATGACCATCTGGGATGGGCTGCCGACCGGGGTATAGTCTGACTCAAAGCTTAGCTTGCCGTCCTGACCGACGCGGAAACGGGTAATGTTGTCGCTGCGCTGGTTCATGACGTACAGCCAGCGCCCCTGTTTATCGAGCGTCAGGGTGCGCGGGTGGTCGCCACGCGTCCAGACATCGTCCTGATGCGTCAGCGTGCCCTCCGCTGTTACGGTAAAGTGGCCGATGCTGTTATGCAAACGGTTAGCCACATACAGCTGTTTACCATCTGAGCTCAGCACCAGCCCGGCCGCAAAACTGGTGCCTTTGTAACCTTCTGGCAGCGCGGAGAGCGTTTTGCCCTCTTTCAGCCTGCCGTTGCTGTCCAGCGTATAATGGGTGAGCGTTGACGCCTCTTCATTAATCAGCCACAGCGCATCCCCCTTCGGCGTAAAGACAAAGTGCCGCGGCCCGGCCCCTTTTGAGGAGGCGCTGATAAACGGCGGATCGTTCGGCGTCAGCTTGCCGGTTCGATCGTCAAAGCGGTACTGGTAGATACGATCCAGCCCCAGATCGGTGGAAAACACATATTTCCCGCTCGGATCGGCGGCGATCATGTGCGCATGGGGGCCATTATGATCGCTGATGGCAAAACTGCCCTCCACAGCGGCTTCCGGTTTTGCCGCCCCCGGTTCGCCCTGATCCTGACGTTTGTCCGTGGCGTCACCCAGGCTGCCATCGGCTTTGATCGGCAGCACGGCGATCGATCCACTTACGTAGTTTGCCACCAGCAGATGACGCCCGTTCGGCGTGAGCGACAGATACACCGGTCCCGCACCACCGGAGGAGATCTGATTCATCTCGCTCAGTTCGCCGCTGGCACCAATACGCAGCGCCTGCACTACGCCCTGCTCCACTTCGCTTGCCAGATACAGCATTTTGCCATCGTGAGAGACGGTCAGTTGCGCGGCATTCGGTAGCTTGCTGACCAGCATTTTATCGCTGAGCGCACCGGTGTGCGGGTCCACAGTAAAGCGGTACAGCCCTTCCCCGTTGGGGTTGTAGGTGCCGACCCAGGCGTACTGCGTCTGGGCGATAGCGGCGTTAGCCAGTAAAGAGAGTGAAGCGACAAGCAAGGTACGGGTGTGCATGGTGGCTCCTTCAGGTTGGTGCGGTGTGTTTCCCCTCACCCTAATCCTCTCCCAAAGGGAGAGGGCCGGGGTGAGGGGCAGTTTTTACTTCACCAGCGTCTTCGTCATCGCAAGCAGCGTACGCACATCATCCGGACGCGTATCGCCGCTGGCTTTGTCGATAATCGAGCTGTAAATATGCGGAATGATTTTGCTCACGCCCGCGTCCAGGGCGATCTGCAGGATCGCCTCGTAGTTTTCCAGATCGATCCCCCCGGTCGGCTCCAGCCAGAAGTCGTGACGGGCGCAGGCTTCCGCCACGGCCTGGTATTCGTCACGGCACTTCAGGCCGCCCATCGGGAAGTATTTGACTGAACTGCCGCCAAAGTCTTTCAGCAGGGCGATCGCCGTTTCAACCGGCACAATGCCGTCCGGTGCCGCGCTGCTCAGCGGGCCGGTGGAGATTTTCACCATCCCGACGGTGCCGGTTGGGGAGACCAGACCGTTGACCACCGATTCATTCTGCCCCAGCAGCGCACGGCTGGTGGCCACGCCGGTGAAAACCTGGTTAACGTGCTGCGGCTGCACCTGACGGGAGATTTCGCTCACCATCGCCGACTGGTTCGGGTCGCCCGCCCCCAGGCCTACCGAGAGCGCGTTATCAATCAGCGCCGCGTACTCACGCATATCAGCAACCGCACTGGCCACGTCCGGGTAATTTTTGGAGAGCACGCCCACCAGCACATGACCTTCCGCCGCCTCGTAAATGGCGCTGGCGTTCGCTTTTGAGCCTGCCAGCACGTTCAGGCAGACGCGGTCACGGTAAAAATTGGGGGTCAGTTTCATGCCTTTTTCTCCTGTCCTAACACTTCGCTTATGCGGCGGTACACAATGTTCAGCTGGTCAGCGTTCACGCTGCGCACGTCCGCTTCGATAATCCCTTCGTTGGCCTTGTAGCCGCGGAAATAAATGGCGTATTCGCCCTGCTTCAGGGCATTCACCAGCTCGCCGGTGCCGATGCCGGTTACGGCTTCGTCAAACTTAATCTCGGTACGCGCGATATCGCGACCGGCACTGTCCCAGACCACGCGCGCGGTGACGCCGTTAAGGGTGTTGAGCGCATCGATAAACGGCGTCATCTTCGCCACCATCTCCGCCCCGCTCTCTTTGGTCGCCGTCAGATAGTGTTCGATGGCGCAGGTCAGGCCGAGGATCCCCTCTTTACCCACCTTCATGGCGCGGCCAATGCCCGCCGTCTGGCGCTTCACCCACTCAACGTACTGGGTCTTGCCGATCACCAGCCCGCTGGTTGGCCCTTCAATTGCCTTCGCGCCGCTGTAGATCACCAGGTCGGCACCGGAGCGGTAATAGGTATGCAGATCTTCTTCCGCTGCGGCATCGACGATCAGGGGCAGATCGTGTTTGCGCGCCACAACCGCTGCCTGCTCAACGCTGAGCATGCTTTTCTGCACGCAGTGGTGTGATTTGATATAGAGGATCGCCGCCGTGCGCGGGGTGATGGCCGCCGCAAGTTGATCGGCTGAGCATTCGTTGGCGTAACCCGCTTCCACCAGCTTGCCGCCGCCCAGCGCCACCATGGTGCCCACCGGCGCGCCAAAGTTAACGTTGTGGCCTTTCGGCAGCACGATTTCGTTGTTCTCAACTGGAGTGACGTGCAGGTTTTCCAGCAGCCAGTCGCTGTCTTTTACCAGCACCGCCGCCACGGACTGGGCAATGCCCGCCGACGCGCAGGAGACCACCGTCGCCCCTTCCACCTCCAGCAGCTTCGCGATGTATTCCCCGGTTTTGTTGACCAGATCCTTCATCTCGAAATAGTGATTCATGCCGTCCATCGCCGCCTGCACCACTTCAGGGCGTGGCGTGGAGACACCCAGCGCCGTCATGCGGCCAGAGGTGTTGATGACTTGCTTTAAGTGGTACTTCTCATAAATCGAAGGCATGTTCCGTGCTCCCTTGTTCGGTCATGTAGCCCTTGCCCGCGCGGATCGCGGCAAGCGGCACCAGAATGTGTTCAGCCTGCAGGCTGTCGTTTTCGGCATCCACCAGCAGCGTTGGCTGGCGTTTAAGGGTGAACAGCGTCAGGTCGGCGTCGAGGCCGGGTTCGATACGCCCTTTGCGCGTCAGGCGCAGGCCGTCGGCGGCGTTGGCGGTGACGCAATCAATCACCTGCGGCAATGACATGCCGATGGCGAGGAATTTCGACATCACGCTTGCCAGCGAGCCCACCGGGCCATTGATGCGGTTGCGGCAGTAGATATCCGAGCTGATGGTGTGCGGCAGAATGCCCATCGCGATAGCGCGTTTCGCCACTTCAAAGCTGAA
This sequence comes from Enterobacter sp. 22466, assembly GCF_052044775.1. Lineage (NCBI taxonomy): Bacteria > Pseudomonadati > Pseudomonadota > Gammaproteobacteria > Enterobacterales > Enterobacteriaceae > Enterobacter > Enterobacter sp. 22466. Next base: position 367,499 of record NZ_JBQENX010000003.1, read on the forward strand.
GCTCGCCGTACCGTGACCGACGTCCAGCCGCACGCCGCGTTTCAGGGCAGAGGTAATGGAGGCGCGCAGTTCGCCGGAGGGCGTCAGAATGCGGTTTGGCTTGCCGTTGTAGCAGTGGGTAATGATGTCGCCCGAGCTCAGCAGCTCGGCAATTTCATCCAGATTCGGCGGGTTATTGCCAATGTGCACCATCAGCGGCAGGTCGCCGTTCTCTTTCTGAATGGCTTTGGCGCGCTCCAGCGGCGTAATACCGTTTTCACCCACCACGCTGCTGCTCATGCGCGCTTTCAGCCCGACGATAAAGTCAGGATGGCGTTTCACCGCCTGCTTCACGGCATCGGCATCAATATTCGCCATATTGGCCAGCTCGTTCTGGGCAATCAGCCCCACGCGGGAGATATTCAGCAGGGCAAAGACCTCGGTTGAGGCTTTGCGGGTGATGTCGTAGAAATCGTCCACGTCGTCGGCACCGGTACTGCCCGCATCCACCACGGTGGTGACGCCGGTGGCAATACCCACGCTGTCCGGTTCGTCGTGGTAAATGGGGGAGTTCGGGTAGCAGTGGACGTGGGAGTCGATCCAGCCTGCGCTGACGAATACGTCACCGTTCAGCTCCACCGTTTTGCGGGCGGGAGCGTCTATGTCGCCTGTTGCGGCAATTTTCCCGTCCAGAATGGCGATATCGGTCAGGGTATCGTCGCTAAGGCGCGCACGGCGCAGGAGTAAATCAAACATGGGGTTCTCCTGATAAGGCGGGCGCCAGCGCGCCCGCAGGTATTAAAGGGCGACCGGGAACAGCCAGCCTAAAATCATGGCGCCAAGGATGGCACCGCCGGTGATCGGCTTCTGCCAGATGTAGAACAGCAGCGCGCCCAGCAGGGAACCGACGCCAATCGGAATGGAAGCGGTCATGGCGCTGAGGATAATCAACGGCCCCAGAAAACGACCGGAGGCATTGCCCGCGCCCATCATCACGTCCGCCCCGTAGGTGGAGTTGCTCTGGTTGATGGTGAACTTACGCGCCAGGATGATGACGTAGCCGATCGCCAGACCAATCACCAGGCCGGTAATGAGCGCGGCAATGAAGTTGGTCACCGGGAACATGATCCCCGCGCCCAACAGCAGTGCCGGCACACCAAGACCCACGCCGGTCTGGATCGCCCCGCCGATATCAAGAATACCGACCAGCGAGCCTTCGATAATACGGGCGAACAGGAAGCTCGCGCCGAACGCCGCCACCGCGCCGTAGACGCCGGTATCAATCCCCGCCTTCAGCATCGCCACGAAGGCCACTTCGTTAAACGCACCAATGCCGTAGAGGTAGTACATGTGCGTCCCGGCAAATACGCCGGAGGAGAGCAGGCCAACGAAGATCGGGAACGACCAGTCGGCATACCAAAAACCTTTATTCTGTTCCATTCAGAGGCTCCTGTTATTTACCGCTGAGCGAGTTGTGGATCATGTCGAGCCAGTTCGGCACGGTCAGATGGAAGGATTCGATCATCTTCATGTCGAAGCCGCGGAAGAAGCCGCTCAGCACGAACAGCAGAACGATGGCCGCCATCATCACTTTGGTGACGTGGTTCCAGCCGCTCTCTTCCACGCCTTTACCGATCAGGATCCCCAATACCAGGCCCGGTACGGCGTTGCCCATGATCAGCTGCGCCGCGCCGCCGAAAATGGTGGCCCAGAAGCCGGATTTTTTACCCGCGTCGATGGCCGCCAGCCAGAAGATCACCGGCATCACGGTGTTCACCAGCAGGTTCGCCGCCGGTACCAGTACCTTCACGGCGGTGACCTGCAGCGCGGCCGGCACGGAGGAGGCAGTCAGGTTAAGGAAGGTGACGACAATCATGCCGATGATGCCGCAGGCAATCGCCATTTTGCGGGGATCGTGCAGCGTTTCGCCGACGTTACGGTTTTTGATCATCAAGGCTGCGGCACCCCAGTTTGGGATGATGCGGTGGTCTACGTCCTGTGTGAAGGCACCTGCGGCCACGGAAGAGGCCCAGGCGTTAAAGAAGAAGCCTAACCCAAAGGAGAAGTGGGACGCTGGATCCCCTTCGCAGGAGTTCAGTTCCCCCAACGTACGAAACGCGCCCATCCCCTGAGTGGTAGGCGCATGAAACATGCGTGCAGCCCCGGCCCCCACACCGACGCCCACCAGGCCGCCAATGATGAGCGATTTTATTAATATAATTAAGAACATCAGTCTGCCCTTTTATGAATAATCAGCGTTGCGTGACGAAATCCACCTGGTCAAGATTGATGGCGGTCACGTTGACGGTCACATCCAGCTCCACGCTGTAGGTGCGTCTTTCCCGGCGCAAAAAGAAGAACAGAAAGGCTTCTTTACGCACCGCTTCTTGCGCCTGAACGACCTGCACATCCTGTGGCTCAATACGCAGTAAGATATGCGGTGAGGCTTTCATCACCGCGGCCTGAACGTGGTTGAGCGCGTCGGCAAAGGCGCGCGCTTTGGCGTCGCCCTTCCCCTTCACTCTCACCGTGGTTGTGAACTGTTCTTTCATGCTTATGCGCCGTGCTTCTTCTGCCACGCCTGCACCAGACGCTCACCCAGCTCTTCTTTATCCATAAAGCCAAAGCCCAGCACGTTGCAGCCTTCGTTGATGGCGGTCACCCCCTCATCCACGGAGCGCATGCCGTATTTCGCTTTGTAGCCATATTTGGTTTGCGCCGTGATGGCACCCGCGCCGCCGCTGCCGCAGAAGGAGATGCCGAAGGTGGCGTTTTCCGCTTTCATGACGTCGCCGAGTTTCATATCTGCCGCCATACCCGGCACGACAACCGCACGTCCACCCGCTTTTTCCACACCGGCAGCCACTTTCTGGCCTTTACCCAGGCGATCGCCAATCACGACTGTAATCTGTTCCATGTGTTGCTCCTTAAAGGTTGTCTTTCGCGACTTCAAAGTGAACGGAGAGCAGCCAGGCTTCTTCGTCAGGAAGATTGCCAAACTGCGCTACCACTTCACGGGCGAGCCGCATTGAATCCGGTGAAATTTCGTCGAACAGCTCTGCCTCCACTTCCGGTAGCGGCTCGCCGGTCACGGACCGGTGCGCCATCGCGCGGACATGGGAGGTGAGCATCTGTTCCTGTACTGCATTGGGGATGATGTTGTGCCGGGCCAGCAGGGCATAAACCTGCTGCAGCATGGTGTTCGCGAGCTTTTCTGTTTGCTCCGCCTGATCCCCAACGTCGTTCATTACCGCTCCGTTACTCACTGGTCTTACCCCGTTAATGGCTCTGGAATAAAACTAACGTTGGCGATGGCGGGTTTGTAGCGAGTTGTTTTCCACTTCGAAGTGGAAAGGCGAGCCGCAGCAGTGATCTGTGCCACATAAATAGGCTGAATCTGGATAAATCGCTGTATTTACGTGATGAATATCACGTTATCTGACGGCAAATATGGGGAGAGCGAAGCGGAAAAGATTACGAGCCGACTCGTAGAAATGTGACGTGGATAAGGTTTTCTTATGGGGATTCGCTAGAGTGGCGGCGGGTGCTTGAGACTGACCGTCTCAGGCATGGGACGGAAAGTGGAAAGCCCCGCCTGATAAAAAATCAGGGCGGGGGCTCGAAACGACACGTCGGACCGTGGAGTTCGCTACCTCGCCCGCTTTACAGCAAGGAGGCATCCATGAAACGCCAATCCCCAAGTATCAGGGTTTTGATGATTATTTCTTTGACGATAATCATCTTAACGCTGGTGACGAGGAAAACACTGTGCGAGATCCGTTTTCGAAACGGCTCGCTTGAAGTGACCGCGCGGATGGAGTGTCGCTCCGGCAAGTAGGGAGCAAAGATGCGGGGGCGCTAACTGCGCCCCCGCATACGGGAAAGGACGTACAGCTCAGGCACCCAATTAACGATACTTTTTGTGATACGTGTTACGCGTCGCGACAAACTGGTCGGCTGCCGCCTGGGCTTCCTTCACTTTGCCTTCGTTAGCGAGCTTCAGCGCGCCGTCAATCTGACCAACCAGCACGTCAAAACCGTGGCGGTAGTCTTTCATCTCTGCGCTGTCTGCCGCTTTGCTTTCCAGCTTTGGCGGTGTCGCTTTTTGCGCGTCCAGCGCCGCTTCACGCATTTTGGTCAAAGCGCCTTTCATTTCCGCCGCATTGTCCGTCTTCTGAACGACCTTCAGGTTTTCACTGAGGATATCCATGTTATCTTCAAGATCGGCAGCAAACGCAGAAGAGCCAAGAACCAGCGTTGAAGCCGCGACGATCGCTAACAGATGTTTACGCATTGCTCACTTCCTTTTTTTATTATTAAAACGCTTTTCGGGTATTACTGGCCGGCGATTTTCATTTCCGGCAGTAATACAGAACCACACTGTATATTGCTACGTGTTTCAATATCGTTACCGACCGTAACGATATTGCGCCACATATCCTTCAGGTTGCCGGCAATGGTAATTTCGCTTACCGGATACTGAATTTCGCCGTTTTCGACCCAGAAACCCGCCGCCCCGCGAGAGTAATCCCCGGTGATGCCGCTCACGCCCTGGCCCATCAGTTCTGTGACGACCAGACCGGTGCCCATCTCTTTAAGCATCTGCTCAAAGTTCAGGCCCTGTCCGGCAATCCGCCAGTTATGAATGCCGCCTGCATGCCCGGTACTTTTCAGCCCAAGCTTGCGCGCGGAGTAGTTGGTCAGCAGCCACTGGGTCAGCACACCGTCTTTGACGATATCACGGCGTTCCGTGCGCACGCCTTCGCTGTCGAATGGCGTGGAGGCCAGCCCTTTCAGCAGATGCGGGTGCTCTTCAATGGTCAGCCATTCGGGCAGGATCTGTTTGCCCAGTGAGTCGAGCAGGAACGTCGATTTACGGTAAACCGATCCCCCGGCAATCGCCCCCACCAGATGACCAAACAGACCGGTCGCCACTTCATTGGCAAAAATGACCGGGGCTTTCATGGTGGAGAGCTTACGCGGCGACAGGCGAGACAGCGTGCGCTCGGCACACGCTTTACCCACCCACTCCGGCGACTGCAAATCGCCCAGCGCACGGCCGATGGTGTACGCGTAATCCCGCTCCATATCGCCGTTCTCTTCGGCGATCACGCAGCTGGAGAGCGAGTGACGGGTTGAGCAGTAGCCCTGCAGCATGCCATGCGAGTTGCCGAAGACTTTGATGCCGTAGTGGCTATTGAAACTGCCGCCTTCGGTATTGGTGATGCGTTTATCCGCCTGCAAAGACGCCTGTTCGGCACGCGCGGCCAGCTCGATGGCTTCATCCGGGGTGACTTCCGCCGGGTGGAAAAGATCGAGATCCGGGGCGTCAAACGCCAGCAGATCTTTATCCGCCACGCCAGCGTAAGGATCCGGGGAGGTGTAACGCGCAATATCCAGCGCCGCCTGCACCGTACGGGCAATGGCATCGGAGCTGAGATCGGTAGACGACGCGCTGCCTTTGCGATTCTGGTGATAGACCGTGATCCCCAGCGCCCCATCGCTGTTAAATTCTACATTCTCCACTTCGCCATAGCGGGTGCTCACGCTAATGCCGGTGGTTTTGCTGACCGCCACTTCGGCGCCATCTGATTTACCTGAAGCGAGCGTCAGCGCGGTGGAGACGGCTTCTTCCAGAATCTTACGCTGCGCTTCAACTTGTGAGGTTACTTTCATCGCAAATGCCATACTGTAAGAGAGAGTTAACTGAAGTCTAACAGAGAACCGTTTTTCAGTGCGCGTCTTAACTGGTAACATTAGCCTCTTTTTTTAAGGAGCCTGACATGACTAAGCAGCCCGAAGACTGGCTCGACGACGTTCCCGGTGATGACATCGAAGACGAAGATGATGAGATCATCTGGGTCAGTAAAAGTGAAATTAAACGCGACGCCGAAGAGTTAAAACAGCTTGGCGCAGAAATGGTGGAACTGGGTAAAAACGCGCTGGATAAGATCCCGCTCGACCAGGATCTGCGTGATGCCATTGAACTGGCACAGAAAATCAAAAAAGAAGGCCGTCGTCGCCAGCTTCAGCTTATCGGTAAAATGCTGCGTCAGCGCGACGTCGATCCGATCCGCCAGGCGCTGGATAAACTGAAAAACCGCCACAACCAGCAGGTTGCGCTGTTCCACAAGCTGGAGCAGATCCGCGATCGTCTGATTGAACAGGGTGATGACGCCGTACCGGAAGTCCTGAACCTGTGGCCGGATGCCGACCGCCAGCAGCTGCGTTCCTTGATCCGTAACGCGAAGAAAGAGAAAGAAGGGAATAAGCCGCCGAAGTCCGCGCGACTGATTTTCCAGTATCTGCGTGAGCTGTCTGAGAACGAAGAGTAATCTGTTCCCCTCACCCCGGCCCTCTCCCCAAAGGGGAGAGGGAGAAGAGAGAATGGAGGCCCGGTAAGCGCTAGCGCCACCGGGCTTTTTTTACTCTGCAGCCTCGGCCTTTTTCGCCAGACCGTCCAGCAGCTTCTGATGGATCCCACCAAAACCGCCGTTACTCATCACCAGAATATGGTCACCCGGCTGAGCGGCTTTCACCACCATATCCGCCAGAGCATCAACATCCGCACTCCAGTGCGCAGGCTGAATGCAGGCATCGGCCACTTCAGCTACCTGCCATGGAATATGCTGTGGCTGCAGCAGGAAGACTTCGTCAGCACGTCCTAAGGAAGGCGCGAGATCGTCTTTGCAGATGCCCATTTTCATGGTGTTAGAGCGTGGCTCCAGCACCGCCAGAATGCGCGCAGTACCGCCGACCTTGCCGCGTAACGCTGCAAGTGTTGCCAGAATAGCGGTTGGGTGATGTGCGAAATCGTCATACACCGTCACGCCGTGTGCTTCACCGCGCAACTCCAGACGGCGACGGGCATTAATAAACGAGCCCAGTGCATTCGCCGCGTCCGCAGGCTGAACACCCACATGGCGTGCGGCCGCGATCGCCATCAGGCCGTTGTGCATGTTGTGTTCGCCAACCAGGCCCCACTTCACCTCACCCACTTTCTCGCCGTCGAGCCACACTTCCCACTCCGAGGCATCCACGTTGCGTTTTTTCGCCTGCCAGTGGCCCTGCTCGCCCACCAGCTCCTGCTCGCTCCAGCAGCCCATTGCCATGGTCTGCTTAAGATTGATGTCGTTCTCCGGCAGGATAATACGGCCCTGGCCCGGAACGATGCGCACCAGGTGGTGGAACTGTTTCTGAATGGCTTTCAGGTCGTCAAAGATATCCGCATGATCGAACTCAAGGTTGTTGAGGATCAGCGTGCGCGGGCAGTAGTGTACAAACTTGGAGCGCTTGTCGAAGAACGCACAGTCGTACTCATCGGCTTCGATCACAAAGAACGGACTGTCACCGAGACGCGCAGACACGTCGAAGTTACCCGGAACGCCGCCGATCACAAAGCCCGGCTTGTAACCACAGGCTTCGAGGATCCAGGTCGCCATACCGGCGGTGGTGGTTTTGCCGTGCGTACCGGCCACGGCGACAACCCAACGGTCGCGCAGGACGAAATCATGCAGCCACTGTGGGCCAGACATGAACGGAATATTGCGTTCCAGTACCGCCTCAACGCACGGATTACCTCGCGTCATGGCGTTGCCAATGATCACCAGATCCGGCGCGGGATCCAGCTGGCTGGCATCATAACCCTGAATCAGAGAGATGCCCTGTTTCTCCAGAAGCGTGCTCATCGGCGGATACACATTGGCGTCCGAACCTGTCACTTCATGGCCCAGCGAGCGCGCCAGCATTGCCAGTCCGCCCATGAAAGTGCCACAAATCCCCAATATATGAATGCGCATACGTCACTATCCTTCTTCAATGTGGCGCACATTTTACTCACATGTTAGCGGGTGTGAAACGCATTTCAGGTAAATCCGTATATTGCTGGCGCGATTCACCACTGCGCTACTATTTGAATATTTGTTAAGATTGTTGGGCATTAGTCGTTTTAGTGAACATACAATCGCTCTACTCACAAAGATGCAGGGAAAGTGTTATGAAAACGTTAGGTGAATTTATTGTCGAAAAGCAGCACGAGTTTTCTCATGCTACCGGTGAACTCACTGCTTTACTGTCGGCAATAAAGCTGGGCGCTAAGATCATCCACCGTGATATCAACAAGGCCGGTCTGGTCGATATCCTGGGTGCCAGCGGTGCCGAGAACGTTCAGGGCGAGGTTCAACAGAAACTCGATCTGTTCGCAAATGAAAAACTGAAAGCTGCACTGCGCGCGCGCGACATCGTTGCGGGTATCGCCTCTGAAGAAGAAGATGAAATTGTCGTATTCGAAGGGTGTGAACACGCGAAATACGTTGTTCTGATGGATCCGCTGGACGGCTCCTCCAACATCGACGTTAACGTTTCTGTCGGTACCATTTTCTCCATCTACCGCCGCGTCACGCCTGTTGGCACGCCGGTGACAGAAGAAGATTTCCTGCAGCCGGGCAGTCAGCAGGTTGCTGCCGGTTATGTCGTGTATGGCTCCTCCACCATGCTGGTCTATACCACCGGCTGTGGCGTTCATGCCTTTACTTACGATCCGTCGCTGGGCGTCTTCTGCCTGTGTCAGGAACGTATGCGCTTCCCGGAGAAGGGCAACACCTACTCCATCAACGAAGGTAACTACATCAAGTTCCCGACTGGCGTGAAGAAGTACATCAAATTCTGCCAGGAAGAAGATAAAGCCACCCAGCGCCCTTACACCTCCCGCTATATCGGTTCCCTGGTTGCGGATTTCCACCGTAACCTGCTGAAAGGCGGCATCTACCTCTACCCAAGCACCGCCAGCCACCCGGACGGCAAGCTGCGTCTGCTGTATGAATGCAACCCGATGGCGTTCCTCGCTGAACAGGCGGGCGGCAAGGCGAGCGACGGTAAAGAGCGTATTCTGGACATCGTGCCAGAAAGTCTGCACCAGCGTCGTTCCTTCTTCGTCGGCAACAACCATATGGTTGAAGACGTTGAACGTTTTATCCGTGAGTATCCGGACGCGTAATACCACTCTCCCGGGGAGCCCGTCTGGCTCCCCAACCCATTTATATATTTTACCGTATAAGTGTTTATAAAAAACACGCTTTAATATTCAGATTCGCTCCTGCATTATTTCCATAACAGTTTGACGGATATTTCCTGGAGCGTAATCGTGATGAAAAACTATTCCCGTGCCAATACCGGCATTGATTTAAATCTTATTCCTGTCTTTATTGAAGTGATCCGCTGCGGCAGCATGGCGAAGGCCTCTGTCCGTCTGGAGATGTCGCGCCCGGCCGTGAGCCTGGCGTTAAAGCGCTTTAGCCAGCTTTTTGCTGAGCCGCTATTTTTCCGCAAAGGGTTATATCTTGAACCGACTGAAAAAGCGTTAACCTTAACCCGCTCGCTGGAAATATTACTTGGGAATATTCACGAAAATATTAGCGCAATTAATTCGCCGGAGAATAATACCCTGGCGCAGAGTGCACCAGGGCCGGGAAATATTATGCGGCAGTCTGCGTCGTCAGTTTGAATGATGACATGGCTTCCATCAGCTGGCGCGACTGCTCCTCCAGCGAGCGCGTCGCGGCAGAGGATTGCTGCACCAGCGCCGCATTCTGCTGCGCGGTTTCATCCATCTGATTCACCGCAATATTCACCTGTTCAATGCCACGGCTCTGTTCCTGAGACGCGGTAGCAATTTCGCGCATCAGTTTGGTCATGCGCAGCACTTCGGTGGCGATCTCATCCATCGTTTCGCCTGCCTGCTGCGCCAGCTCACTGCCCTCATTGACGTGAGTCTGCGAGTCGCTGATAAGCGAGCGGATCTCTTTTGCCGCATCAGCGCTGCGGCTGGCAAGATTGCGCACCTCGCCCGCAACGACGGCAAAACCGCGCCCCTGCTCGCCCGCACGCGCCGCTTCCACGGAGGCGTTCAGCGCCAGAATATTGGTCTGGAAGGCAATACCGTCAATAACGCTCAGTATGTCAGCAATGCGCGCCGAGCTGCCGGAGATATCACGCATTTTCTCAATTACATAGCAGACCATTTCGCTGCCGTGATCGGCGGTATCCGAGACAGATTTCGCCAGCTGGTGCGCCTGCTCGGCGTTATCCGCGTTGAGTTTCACCGTGGCGGTGATCTGTTCCATGCTGGCGGCGGTCTGCTCCAGCGAGGTGGCGGTGGATTCCGTGCGCTCGGCAAGATCCCTGTTTCCCGCCGTCAGCTCGCGGCTGCCGGTATCAATTTGCGAGCTGGCATCGCGGACCCGCAGCACCGAGTGCATCAGCGACTGACGCATCCCTTCGATAGCAGCGTTCAGACGGTTGAACTCCTGGCTCGCCGGGGCATTCAGCGTGTGGGTTAAATCCCCCGCGGCGACGTTTTCCAGCTGCGCAATCGACGCCGACAGCGGCTTGAGCAGCATGTGGCGCAACACCAGCCAGGCCAGCACAATGATACCTGCCGTCAGCAGCGCCGCGACAACGATCAGGATCAGAACCCGCGTTTTGCTCGACTGCACGGCGCTGACTTCCGCTTTCCCGCGCGCGTCGCTCCACATCTGGAACGCCTGCATATCGTTATCAAACTGCTTTGCCACCGGAATGAGCTTACTCTCCAGCAGATCGTAATAGCTGTCTGCGCTCTGTTCGTTCAGCGCTTTCAGCATTGGGTTGATCCCCTGCTGGTTATAAGCCGCCAGACTGGCCGCCACCTTATCCAGCAACTGCTGTCCCTGGGGATCGGCCACGCCTGCGTCGATCACGCCTTTCAGCGTTTTTTGCGCCAGGGCGATCTCCTGATTAATGCTTTTCACCGATTTCGCGGCATCGTCCAGCAGACCAATTTCCATCATTCTGACGGCCTGGCCCGCCTCGTTGCGCGCACGAAGGATCAGCGTATAGCCAGAATTGAGCTGCACCATCTGCTCACCCTGAAGGTGGTTGATGCGCTGAAGTGACGAAGAACTCTGTGTGAGGGCATAAATGCCAATGCCGCTGACAATCAGCAGCAGAAGGGTCATAACGGCCAGTAAAGAGAGCAAGCCGGTACGAATCGATAGCGTTTTAAGCATGATGTTATTTCCGGTAGCGAGATATTTCTGGGCATAAAAAAAGAGTATCGGCCGCTACCGGAAAATGTTTAGACTTTAAGCAAATTCAGTATGTTATCGCTCTGTTACTGATGTGTTCACGCGGGTAACAGGCGAGCTCTGGCGGTTCTCCCAGAGCACCGTCAGACCGCGCTGCAGGGCAATAAAAATAAACAGTAAAATGCCGATGGCGATTTTCGTCCACCACGAGCTGAGCGTGCCGTCAAAGTTGATATAGGTCTGGATCAGCCCCTGGATTGCCACGCCAAACAGTGTTCCCAGCACCGTCCCCACCCCGCCGCTGAGCAGCGTGCCGCCAATCACCACAGAGGCAATCGCATCCAGTTCAACGCCAACCCCGGCCAGCGCGTAACCCGCCTGGGTGTAAATGGAGAAGACAATCCCCGCCAGCGTCGCCAGCCCGGTGGAGAGCATATAGATGCGAATGGTGGTGCTGCGGGTGGAGATCCCCATCAGGTTGGCCGAGGTCGCGTTGCCGCCAATGGCATAAACCTGATTACCAAACCGGGTGCGATGGGCAAGGAAGATCCCAATCACCACCACGCCCAGCATCAGCAGCCCCATCGCGCTCAGGCGGCCACCGCCGGGGATTTTCCACGCCAGGCTGGAGAGCGTGTCGTACACCGGATGGTTGATCGGGATCGACTCCTCTGATACCAGGTAGCTCACGCCGCGCAGGAAGAACATCCCGGCAAGGGTAATGATAAAGGCCGGGATCTTGAGCGCGTCAATCAGAAGCCCCATAAAGGCGCCAAACGCACAGCCCATCACCAGCACCAGCGGGAAGGCCACCAGCGGCGAGATGCCCCAGAAACCGATCGCTTTGGCGAGGAACACGCCGGTAAAGGCGATCACCGACCCGACAGAGAGATCAATCCCTCCGGAGAGGATCACAAAGGTCATACCGACCGCGATGATGCCTAAAAAGGCGTTATCCGTCAGAATGTTGCAAATCACACGCGTCGAGGCGAACCCCGGGAACTGGGTCAGGCAGTAGAGATAACCCAGCACAAACACGCCCAGCGTGATCATTAACGGTAAATTACGTTTTATCATGGCCACGGATCCCCTTAATGATGCTGACAAAGCGCGGTGACTGAACGATCAGCACGCAGAGCACGACCACCGCTTTCACCACCTGGTTGAGCTCCGGCTGGAACCCGGAAAGCAGGATCCCGGTGTTCATCCCCTGAATGATCAGCGCGCCAATCACCGAGAGCAGCAGGTTAAAACGCCCGCCCATCAGCGACCCGCCGCCAATCACCACCGCCAGGATCGCATCCAGCTCCAGCCACAGCCCGGCGTTGTTGGCATCGGCCCCACGAATATCTGCCGCGACGATCACCCCGGCAATGGCGGCGCACACGCCGCTCAGCACGTAGGTCAACATCACCATCAGCCGGGTGTTGACGCCTGCGTTGCGCGCGCCGCGAATATTAATCCCCACCGCTTCAATGAACATGCCGAGCGCCGTTTTGCGGGTGAAGAGCCAGAACACCACCAACGTCACCAGCGCAATGATGACCGGCGTGGGGAAGAAGAGCAGCTTACCGCTCCCGAGCCACGCCAGGTTCGGCGAGTTAAAAGTAACAATCTGCCCCGAGGTGATAAGCTGCGCCACACCGCGCCCGGCCACCATCAAAATCAGCGTGGCAACAAACGGCTGGATTTTAAGCACCGCCACCAGAATGCCGTTCCACAGCCCGGCCAGCACGCCGGTGCCTAACGCCGCCAGCAATACCACCGGCAGGCTGTGCCCGGCGACGGTCATCGAGGCCGCCGTCGCCCCGGCAATCGCCATCACCGCGCCAACGGAAAGGTCGATCCCGCCGGTGGCGATCACCAGCGTCATGCCAATGGCCAGCAGCGCCACGGGCGCAGCACGGTTTAGAATGTCTATCGGACTGCCGAACAGACGGCCATCCTGCACGATTATCTGGAAGAAATGCGGTGCGACCAGGCTATCGACCAGCAACACCACCAGCAGCGCGGCGATTTGCGGCGTGCCGGTTGGCCAGCTGAAGCGGCGCTTTGTTTCGCCAGTTTGCGAAAGCGAACGAGACATCACGATTCACTCCTTACGCCGCGATGGCATTCATGATTGCCGGAACGGACAGTTTATCCAGCGGGATCTCTGCCACCTGCTTGCGATCGCGCATGATGATGACGCGATCGGCATAGCCCACCAGCTCCTCCAGTTCAGACGAGATGACCAGCAGCGCCAGCCCGTCCGCGCACAGGGTTTCGATAAGGCGGATAATTTCGGCGTGCGCCCCCACGTCAATGCCACGGGTCGGTTCATCGAGGATCAGGAACTGAGGTTTGGTCAGCAGCCAGCGGGAAAGCAGCACCTTCTGCTGGTTGCCGCCGGAGAGAAACTCTATTGGCTGTTCCGCACTCGGGGTACGGATACCGAGCTGGCGAATAAAGCGCTCGGCAATGGCGTTTTGCTCTTTCCGTGGGATCGGCCGCAGCCAGCCACGCTGTGCCTGCAGGGCCAGAATGATATTTTCCCGCACCGAGGCGGCGGCAATAATGCCATCCGTTTTTCTGTCTTCCGGGCAGAAGCCCACCCCCAGGCAGGAAGCCTGATGCGGCGAGCGCAGGGCTTGCGGTTTACCTTTGATCAGCGCGGTGCCGCTGTCTGCTGGCTTGATCCCGAAGATCACCTCGGCGGTTTCGGTACGACCCGAGCCTAACAGCCCCGCCAGACCGACAATTTCACCGGGGCGCACCTCCAGGTTAAACGGTGAGATGACCCCTTTCTTACCGAAATCGCTGAACGCGGCGACCGGTTTCTCACTCAGCAGCGTACGCCCGGCGCGCTGGAGTGCATTGGTATCCAGCTCGCGGCCGAGCATCATTTTGACCAGTTCAATCTGCGGTAGCTCGCGCGTTTCGCGGCAACCGACAAAGCTGCCATTGCGCAGCACCGTAATGCGATCGCTCACCTCATACACCTGATCGAGGAAGTGAGTGACGAAGATCAGGCTCACGCCCTGATTGCGCAGCTGACGCATCAGGGTAAAGAGCATCTCCACTTCCTGGGTATCGAGGCTGGCGGTGGGCTCATCAAGGATCAGCACTTTTGCCGAGAGGTCGATCGCGCGACAAATCGCGACAATCTGCTGCATGGCGACGGAAAAACGGTTCAGCGGCTCGCGTACGTCGAGAGAGAAGCCGTAAGACGCCATCAGTTTTGTCGCCCGCGCTTCCATCTCCTTGCGGCGAAGCAGACCAAAGCGTCGTGGCTCCCGGCCAATAAACAGGTTATCCGCCACCGACATATTCGGCAGCAGGTTCACTTCCTGGTACACCGTCCCGATCCCCAGCTGTTGCGCATGGGCGGTATTCTTGGGTGATATGGCATTACCTTCCAGCCAGATGGTGCCGCGATCGGCGTGATAAACCCCGGTCAGGGCTTTAATCAGCGTCGATTTCCCCGCACCGTTCTCGCCCAGCAACGCCATGATCTCGCCGCGTCGCAGGCTAAAATCAACGTTATCCAGCGCTTTTACGCCGGGAAAGAATTTACTCAAGCCCTCTGTGCGGAGGATTTCCTGGTGTTGTTCAGTGGTCATGGTTCCCCCTCACCCTGACCCTCTCCCCGGAGGGGAGAGGGGATTGATCGTGCCAATTGTTAATTTCCAGCTCCGCCCTGCCTTTCTCCCTCTCCCTTCCGGGAGAGGGCTGGGGTGAGGGGCGAGAGGCTTAGTAGCCCATATTTTTCTTCTTCTCTAACTCTTCTTTGGCGGTATCCGGCAGGTAGAGGGTGGATTTGGTGACCGTCACCTTCTCAGGCATCGTGCCGTCCTTCTTGAATTTCTCCAGCGCATCGAATGCCGGACCGGCCATGTTTGGCGTGAGCTCCACGCTGGCGTTGGCTTCGCCGTCGATCATCGCTTTGTAGATGTCTGGCACGCCGTCGATAGAGCCGGTGAGGATATCTTTGCCCGGTTTCAGGCCCGCTTCTTTAATCGCCTGAATCGCCCCGATCACCATGTCATCGTTGTGGGCGTAAACCATGCAGATGTTCTTGCCGTTGTTTTCAGCCTTGATAAAGCTCTCCATGACCTCTTTACCTTTACTGCGGGTAAAGTCGCCGGACTGAGAACGGATAATTTTAATGTTTGGCGCTTTGGCGATGGCCTCAGCAAACCCCTTCTTACGGTCGATGGCCACGCTCGCGCCGACCGTCCCCTGCAGTTCAACGACGTTACACGGCTTGCCATCCACCTGTTTCACCAGCCAGTCACCAATTAATTGCCCTTCAAGAACGTTGTTGGCGGTCACGGTGGTCATATAGAGAGATTTGTCTTTTACATCAATGGAACGATCGAGCAGGAAGACCGGGATCTCAGCATCTTTCGCTTCCTTCAGGACAGGCTCCCAGCCGGTCGCCACAACGGGCGCAATAAAGATGGCATCCACACCCTGCGCGATAAACGAACGCACGGCTTTAATCTGGTTTTCCTGTTTTTGCTGACCATCGGCGATCTTCAGCGTGATGCCGCGTTTCTGGGCCTCGCTTTTCGCAACGTTGGTTTCTGCCGCACGCCAGCCTGATTCAGAGCCGACCTGCGAAAATCCTACGGTTAAAGGTGCGGCCATCGCCATAGACGACATGGCTGCCGAAACTGCTGTGACAAGAAGTAAGCGCTTCCACATATGAACGTCCTCGTAGGGTGAGTTATTGTTGGTTAAAAGATGTTCTGCGAAATGACTATAGCCAATGAAATATGTAACGAATTGCGTTACATCACACTTCAGAAAAGTGAATAAAACGTTAATCACAAGTTTGTAATCGCTTTCATTTCTCCATGAAAAATGCGGCTGAGTTTATGGATTTTTCTGTCATGGAATCGGTCTGAAAAGTGAGACGAACGCGGTGAGAAGACGAAAACAGGCGGAGACATTCAGCGCCAGTTGGCTATAATACCTGCCACTTGTTTACCATCCATTTTAAAGGACACAGACATGAGCTTACTCAACGTCCCTGCGGGTAAAGAACTGCCAGAAGACATCTACGTTGTTATCGAAATCCCGGCTAACGCAGATCCTATCAAATACGAAGTGGACAAAGAGAGCGGTGCGCTGTTTGTAGACCGTTTCATGTCTACCGCGATGTTCTACCCATGCAACTACGGTTACATCAACCACACCCTGTCTCTGGACGGTGACCCGGTTGACGTGCTGGTTCCAACGCCATACCCACTGCAGCCAGGCGCTGTCATTCGCTGCCGCCCGGTTGGCGTGCTGAAAATGACCGACGAATCCGGCGAAGATGCGAAACTGGTTGCGGTACCGCACACCAAGCTGAGCAAAGAGTACGATCACATCAAAGATGTGAACGACCTGCCAGAACTGCTGAAAGCGCAGATCACTCACTTCTTCGAGCACTACAAAGACCTCGAAAAAGGCAAGTGGGTTAAAGTTGACGGCTGGGACAACGCAGAAGCGGCGAAAGCAGAAATCATCGCCTCTTTCGAACGCGCTGCTAAGAAGTAATTCTCACTGCACATCGATAAAGCCCCGCTGGTCGGGGCTTTTTTGTGGCTGGAGAGTTTTGCCCGGCAGCGCTACGCTTACCCGGCAAGAGGCACAAAAAACAACGCCACCTCACGGTGGCGTTGTCTTTTCAGTACTGGTCTCTGTCTAACCAGTTACCGCTTACAATCCGCGTTAACCCTTCGACCGGACGCTGGTAGACGTACATCCACGCACTTCCGTACGGCGTCTGGATCAACTGGCGCGCGTATTCACCGCCCCTGGTGCGCAAGGCATCAAGTTCGGCAAGTGTCGCGTTATCAATACGATAAACTTCACCGTGTACTGTTCCTTCGCCGGGAACCGCGCCTGGATAGTGGCCCAGGCTGTACAACTGGTAGTTTTCGATATTGTAATTCCCCAGCAGCAGGGCATTGGTCATCCAGTGACTGTTGCCTTGCTTGGTTCGTAAACTGCCGTAGACAAATATTCGCATTGCTAAAACTCAAACTGATAGAGCAGATCAAGTGCCTGGTCTACGCCGGACACTGCTTCCAGATATAGCTTAGGCATCAGGCGATAGCGTAACGTGAGAGTTGCCAGCGAGTCAAAGATCCCCACGCCATATTTTACCTGCAGACCCGGCAGTACATAACCGCTGACCACTACCTGCGAGGAGTCACCCACGCCCTGGGTGTCCAGCGCCAGATTACTTACGCCAAACGTCTCACCGATTTTACCCACAACCTGACCACTTTGTGCAACCCCCAGACCCACTAACATCGAGGTCATTGCCGCACTGTCGCTTTGGCCGCTATCCAGGCCCTGGCCACGCAGCAGATAAGAGAGCGCTTCCTGCTGTGACATGGCCGGGTCGGAGAAGATCTCCGCCTTCGGCTCGTCGGCCGAACCGGTGACGCGCACGCCCGCAATCACGTCGTTTTCTGTCGCTTCCGGGTTACGAATCGCTTCAATATTGAGCAGCGGCTGATCCGGTGGACCGGAGAACAGCAGTTCACCTTTACGCACAATCAGATCCTGACCATAGGCATGGAAGCGCCCCTCAGGAATATTGATCTGCCCGTTCAGGCCAAGCCCCTGTTTATCCTGCGCCACTTTCAGGTCGCCCGTCAGACGTGCCTTCAGCCCAAACGCGTTCAGACGCACGTTGTTCCCCACGTGCACGGTAAGATTGCTGTTGATCGGGATGCCCGCGCTCTTCTGATCAACCGGCTTGAGGTTGTTGTCGAGCATCACCTCATCACTGGAGACACCTACCGCGCTTTCCGGCACCTCGTGGACCACGATGCGCGCCCACGGCACGTCAACGTTGCCGTCGAGGGTAAAGAGGCTTGGTGTCGCTTCAAAGACGATATCCGGCGACACGTCCAGGCGTACCATTGGCGGCACGGTGATCCTCACCTTGCTGCCTTTCGCGGCGATACGGGCGCGCCAGTTATCAAGCTGGCTCCAGTCGGCGTCACCGCTGAGGTTGATTTGCCCCTGCTGGGTCAGCACCGAACCGTTCAGCGTTGAGCTCATCCCGTTGAAGTTCATCGTAATCTGGCTTGGCTGCATATCGAACGGCATAAAGTTACCGTCGATATCCACGCCGTTGAGTTGCATCTGCCCGAACAGCTGCGGGCTTTGCGCGTCCCCCGCCAGCCGCAGGTTCGCGTTGAGCATCCCCGCCGCTTTTTCACCGCGCGAGAAAATCGGGTTAACCATCGCCAGGTTGAAGTTGCGGATAGTGACGTTCCCGCCCAGATTACGTCGCCCTTGTGGGTCGTTAATCTGCACCTTACCGTCAAACTGACCGTTGTTGGTCAGGCGGATAAGCCATCCCAGCTCGGCCCGGTTGTTGTGCAGATCGGCGCTCAGGTTCAGGGTATCAAACGCCACCGGCAGCGGCGCGTTGTTGACCTCCTGGGTCACCTTCACGTTGCGCCCAGAGAGCGTTACGCTGCCCTGTGGCAGCCCCTCTTTGGTGGTATCCCAGGCCACATCGGCCTTCCCGCTAAAGACGCCGCTCGCCTGGGTGGTATCCGGCATGAACGGTTTTAACATCGCCAGATCAAAACGATTGAGGGTGATCTGCGCACGCCCTTCTGCCCCGGCGTCAATGGTTTGCGGCACACACAGTTCCGCATTCGGGTTAGTCCAGCAGTGCGGCCCGATGCTGATTTTTTGTTCGGCATTGCGGTAGTCCAGGGCAATAGCGCGTGACAGCACCAGTGGCCCAACCGGGGTATTGAAACGGGTGTTGTCGAGCGTCCCTTTCCAGCGCTCCGCTTTGAGGTCGAAGCTCCCCGTCAGGTGAAGCTGCCCGGAAACCGGCTCGCCCTGCACGCGCAGTTGGAGGTCGTGCTGCTTCTCGTTGCCTTTGGCATCCAGGGTCACCAGATTAATGTTCACGTCCGGCTGAGAAATGCGCTCCACGCGCAGGTTCAGATTGCCGCCGATCTGGTCGGTGGATTTCACATCCCCGTCAACGCGAACGCGGGCGATGGACAGCTCCTGCCAGCGCAGGTTACTGGCCGTGATATCCGCCAGCAACTGCGGTGCATCCACCGTGCCGCGCACCTTAAGCAGCCCCTTCGCCGTACCGCCAAGGCCCGGCAGGGCGTTATCCAGATTTGGTGCGTCGATAGTGGCGTCCAGGTTGAGCTCTTTCACGCCCAGCTCGCCTTTGATATCCGCCGTGTTGCGCCCCAGCGCCACGTGCAGACCCGGGATCATCCACTGCAGGTAGCTGTTGCCTTTGAGCGAACCTTCAACGTTAACCTTGTTCTGCTTCACGTTACCGGTGAGCTTAATTTCCGGGACATCCATCTGCCACGTGCCGCCGTACAGGCTGCCACGGGTTTTGATGAGACCATCCAGTTTTGACGGCCAGTCCGGCACCTCTTTCGCCGTGTTAATCCCCGAGAGCTTCAGCTCACCGCGCCAGCTGATCGCCTGCTGCCAGTCGAGCAGCGCGGTCAGCTCGGTTTTGCCTTCCAGCGCCGCTACGGTCAGTTTGTCGAGATTAACCTGCTGTTCATTGCCTTTTGCATCCAGCGTGATCGTGGCTGGCGGCACACCTTGCCCCTTCACGGCGGTGCGGAACGACAGGGTGTAATCGGTCATCTTGCCGCTCAGCTTCAGCTTCAGGTCATCGGCCTGGAACTGTTTTTCGCCGGTGAACGGCCAGTACAGCTGCTTGCTGACCACCTCAAGATTAAGCGGCAATCCGGCTTCCGCCAGTTGGGTTTGCGCCCGCAGGACCATGTCCACCGGGCCGGAGAGATTCACCCCGACATCCAGCTTGTCGCGTAGCGCGCCGCCCACTTTCACCTTCACCTTTTCGCCTTTCAGCGGGTCGATGTTGAGCGCGCTGTTCAGGGTAATATCCACCGGCCAGTTGTCACGCAGCAGGGCATGACCCGAGGCATTGACAGAGCCCTGGTTGGTGTCGATATCCAGCGCGTCGAGCTTCATGTTGCCGTCGATACTGCTGACCTTCAGCAACATGTTATAGACCGTGAGATCGGTGTCACCGGTCAGACGCAGCTGCTCGCCCTTGAACGCTTCGATATTCAGGTTCAGCGGCAGATGCACATCCGTCATCTCCGGCAGGACGGGCTTTGAGAACAGATCTTTCAGCGTTTCACCCAGCGGTTTCTCTTCCGGCTGTGGGTTCTGGATCTTCGGCTCGACAATCTCTTCCTGCGCTACGTCCGCTACCTTCGGCAGCGCGATCAGCAATCCCTGCAAGGAGGTTGGCGTCAGGGTGAGGTTTTTCTCCTGCCAGCGCAGGCCGGAGGTGAAATCCATCACCGACACGGTGGTGTCGTCGATTTTGATATTCACGTTGTCCAGCGCCACCCGATAAAAGGCGATGGGGTACGGTGTAGAGAGATTCAGCGGGCCGCTGTCCTCTTCTTCAACCGGCGCTGATTTCGGCATTTTCTTCGAATCAATCGCCACGTTCACATCTTTTAGCGACAGATCGTTGACGCAGAGCTTACTGTCCCGCAGGCAACCCAGCCTGACGGCAAGGTGAAACTCGCCCGCGTTGACCGCAACGCCAGGCTGCTCGTAGCGAATATTCTTCAGACGTAGATCGCGCCAGCCGCCCGTGACCTGGCCGATTTCCAGCCCGGGTACCCAGCGGTTCGCCGCGTTAAACAGCAGATGCAGGCCGGTTGTCGTTCCCACCAGAAACGCCACCGTACCGAGCAGCAGCACGATAAAAATCAGTACTCCGAGGCTTATCTTCTTCCATAAACTCATAATTCAGGCCCCAGACCGATGTAAAACTGTAAACCGTGTTCTTCTTTGTCACCCACCGGCACGGCGAAGTCGAGCTTGATGGGCCCGACGGGTGACTGCCAGCGCACGCCTACGCCCGCGCCGGTTTTGAAATCGCTGCGGCGGATATCGCTTACCGCTTCGCCGCCGTCCACAAACATCGCGCCCCACCATTTTCCGCTGACGTTGTACTGGTACTCCAGCGAGCCGGTCGCCAGCTTGGAGGCCCCGATCAGCTTACCGTCATCATCTTTAGGCGCGATGGATTTGTATTTATAGCCGCGGATACTGCGGTCGCCCCCGGCGAAGAAGCGCAGGTCAGGCGGGACTTTGTCGAAGTCGCCGGTTTCAATCCAGCCGAGGTTGCCGCGCATCACAAAGCGGTGTTTGTCATACAGCGTACGGATCCAGACGTTTTGCGCCTGAATCACCGAGAAATCCACATCGGAACCCCACATGGTGTTGGAGTAATCGATAGAGTAACGCTGGGAATCCCCCCAGGTCGGCATCAGGCCGCCGCGTGAGCGGGTACGGCTGATCATCACCCCAGGATAGAGCAGCATGGTGGTGTTGGTGACGTTGGCCTGGGTAAAGTGGTCAAGACTCCAGCGCAGGTTAATGGCGCGCTGCCAGCCGCTGGAGAGATCCCAGAAGCGGGATACAGCAAGCGTGGTGGAATCAGACTCGGTATCGTTCAGATCGGTACGCTTAAAGCCCCCCTGAACCAGGTAGTACTGCTCAAGCGGGTTTTTCAGCAGCGGTATTTTGTAGCTGAAGTCGAGCTGCTGTTCCGGCGAAGAGATACTGGCGCTGGTGGTCAGGCTATGGCCGTACGAGTTCATCCACGGCTTTTTCCAGGTCGCCCTCACGCGCGGCCCCACGTCCGTCGAATAGCCAGCCCCGGTCTCAATGGTGTTTTCGGTGCGGGGTGAAACCACACCGTGCAGTGGTAATACCTTGGTTTTGCGTGATTTTTCAAACTCTGGTGCGACAACCACCGAATTAAACCACCCGGTTGCCGACAGGCGGCGGTTCAGCTCGGCCAAATCGCGTGACTGGTAGTAGTCACCCTTTTTGAACGGCACGAGGTTTTGCAGATACTCTTCACGAATTTGCGAGCCTTCGAACGTCACATCGCCAAAGCGGTAGCGTTCGCCGCTGTCGTAGTCGATATCCCAGAAGGCCTGGCGTCGGTCCAGCGCAATGCCCAGCTGGCTTTTATTGAACTGGCTGTCGAAGTAGCCCTTACGTAAGGAGACGCTGGTTAGCGATTTTTTGAAACTGTCGTAATCACCGTGATTCAGTACGGTACCGATTTTAGGTCGCGTGCTGAGCAGATCCAGGTAATCGCGATCGGTACGCGCGCCGCCGCGTAACACCACATTGGTGCCACCAATCAACACCGGCTCCCCCGGTGAAACGCGGGCAATAAGCACCTGCCGCCCCTTCTTTGGCGGCGGGCGGAGATCGAAATCGATGGTAGGTTCGTAATATCCCAGCGCTTTTAGCCCCTCGCGGATAGCATCATCCACGCGCGCGCGAAAACGCCGGTCTGGCGTCACTTCGTCACTTTCAATCGTCGACAGCTGTGCGCGCACGTTTTTTTCCAGCGCCCCGGATAACCCCTCAACCTGCAAACGGACATTCGCCGCGCTGGCAACCCCGCTTGTCAGCAACACACTGACCAAACATAACTGGCGGATTTTTGTCACGTTCTCTCCTGAATATCCCTGTTTCCACCCTGGAAGCAAATGAAGTGCCGCTCCGCGGCAAAAGACGGCCTGTTAGCCAAAAAACCCAATTCTCGGGTTGAAAAAGGGTGTAACACCCAAATATTTCTTATGATTAAATCTAGACTCATTCAGCGCATTTATTGTGTTCAATTAAACGCTTCGTGACAACCTTAACCGAAACATCGCACCCCGGGAGGCCCCATCGTGAGTTTATTCGACAAAAAGCATCTGGTTTCACAAGCAGATGCATTACCGGGACGCAACACCCCTATGCCAGTCGCAACCTTACATGCCGTGAATGGCCATTCCATGACCAACGTACCTGAAGGTATGGAAATCGCCCTGTTTGCCATGGGCTGCTTCTGGGGCGTGGAACGCCTCTACTGGCAGTTGCCTGGCGTCTACAGCACCGCGGCGGGCTACACCGGCGGATATACGCCAAACCCCACCTACCGCGAAGTTTGCTCCGGCGAGACCGGTCATGCTGAAGCCGTACGCGTGGTATACGACCCGTCCGTCATCAGCTATGAACAGCTGCTGCAGGTGTTCTGGGAAAACCACGACCCGGCGCAGGGTATGCGTCAGGGTAATGACCATGGCACCCAGTATCGTTCGGCGATTTATCCGCTCACGCCGGAGCAGGAAGCCGCCGCACTTGCCAGTAAGGACCGTTTCCAGCAGGCCATGCGCGACGCAGGTGATACGCGCGAGGTGACAACGGAAATCACCACCGCGAAGCCGTTCTACTATGCCGAGGACGACCACCAGCAGTATCTGCACAAAAATCCGTACGGCTACTGCGGTATCGGGGGCATCGGCGTGTGCCTGCCGCCGCAGCTTGCCTGATTACTGATCCAGCGCCACGCGAGCCGCGTGGCGCGTGGCATTACTGACTGAGCCGTAATCCATGACTTTGCCCTGCAACAGCAGGTTATAGACCGGCGCCTGTGGTCGGTTGAGCCGCGTTTGCAGCAGGTGTACGGCCTCTATCCCCAGTTCACGGCAGGGCACCGTGACGCCCGTGATCGGCTTTTCCAGACGGTGCGCTAAATTCCATGCAAAATCGGTCGTAATGAGCGAAATGTCTTCCGGAATGCGCAGCCCGTGGCGCGTTAGCGCCCTGATCACCCCCTCCGTCATGCTGGTACTGTTCGGGAAAATCACCTCTGGCCACTGCGATCTGTCATGACTTAACAGCCATGCATCCAGCGCCCGCTCGGCCTCCTCTGCCGTAAACCACTCTGTTACCAGCAAATCACGCTGGGGATCAAAGGCCACGTGAAAATGGCGGTACGCCTCTTTAATGCCGTCCAGACGCGCATACAGCGTCTCACGCCGCAGGCAGGTGAGCGTGAGCACACGGCGGTGCCCCTGCTCAAAAAGGTACTGCATGGCGGTGAAACCAATCGCCCGGTGATCGGGTGACACGGCGTCCAGCACCCGATCCCGATCAACGGAGTTAATCAATACGCAGGGCTTATTCAGCGTGCTCGCCAGTTTAAAGATGGTGGAATCATCAGTCCCAATAATAATTATCGCGTTGATATTCTTATGGCTGGCCTTTTCCATAAATAATTTCACGTCGGCGTGCTGCTCTTCTAAGCCACAGCAACTGACCCACACGTTATGCGGGGCGCACGCTTCTGCAATGCCTTTGGTCACTTCCAGATAAAAAATGTCTCCACGTCCCTGAAAGGTTCTTTCCGGAGCAAAAACAGCGATACCGTTAATTAACAGCCGTCCGCATGCCATTGCCTCCAGAACACCTAATTCGCGCGCGGTGCGAACGATCGCGTCACGGGCTTTATCGCTGGCATAAGACTTGCCGCTTAATACCCGCGAAACCGTGCTGACGGAATACCCCGTCAGGGTCGCAATCTCCTCCATTTTTAACCTGCCCGGCATAGTGTGACCTCGCTCTCAATCAGTTTTTGCAAATATTTGCAGAAACAGCGCTTTGATTTTAAAACCAAATTTCAGAGAGCCTGGAGATTACTTAAACAGCTTGCGAGTATTCTCACAAAAACACATTGTCGCTGCGGCTCCCCTTTCCTATTTTCCGGTCATCCCTCATTTCAACTGAAATTAAGGTGTGACATGGAGAAGGTACGTTTTGGCATTATCGGAATAGGTAATATCGGTACGGTCCACGCGCGTTATTTACTGGCGGGTACGGTCAGTGACGCCTGCCTGGCGGCGGTTTGTGATAATGCACCGGAAAAGCATCCGGCCATTCGCCAGCTGGTCGGCTCCCTCCCCCTCTTCAGCGACGCGCAGGAGATGCTCCAGAGCGGGCTTATCGACGCGGTGATTGTCGCGACGCCGCACTACGAGCATCCGCGTCTGTCGATGCTGGCGATGCGCCACGGCATCCACACCCTGTGTGAAAAACCGGCGGGCGTGTATACCGCCCAGGTTCAGGAGATGAACGCCTGCGCCCGGGAGTGTGATGTGGTGTTCGGCATCATGTACAACCAGCGCCCGAACCCGCTCTATCAGAAGGTGAAAGATCTGATCGACAGCGGTGAGCTGGGTGAGATCCGCCGCTCCAACTGGATCATTACCAACTGGTATCGCTCGCAGAGCTACTACAACTCCGGCGGCTGGCGCGCTACCTGGAAAGGGGAAGGCGGCGGCGTACTGCTCAATCAGGACCCGCATCAGCTCGATCTCTGGCAGTGGCTGGTTGGTATGCCGATCCGTCTGCGCGCGTTTTGCCAGTTTGGTAAGCACCGCGACATTGAAGTGGAAGACGAAGTCACCGCCTACGCTGAGTATGCCAACGGTGCGACGGGCGTGTTTATCACGACCGTGGCAGAAACACCGGGGACCAACCGGCTGGAGATCGTCGGCGATCGCGGCAAGGTGGTCGTCGAAGAAGGGAAACTGCGCTACTGGCGGCTGCGGGAATCCGAAACCGCCTTCAACGCCCGCTGGCAAAACGGCTTTGGTGAACCGGAATGCTGGGAGGTCACGCTTCCCGTCGGCCCGGAATGCAGCGAACACCACGTCATTACCGCCAATTTCTGCGGCGCTATCCTGCGCGGCGAGCCACTCATTGCCCCGGGGCTGGAAGGGATCCACGGGTTAACGCTCTCCAACGCCATGCACCTCTCCACCTGGACCGACGACTGGGTCGACCTCCCGCTCAACGAGAAACAGTATCTGCGCTTGCTTCAACAGCGTATCAGCACCTCAGTGGCTAAAGAGACCGCCAGCGTCACGCTGGATGCCTCCGGCACCTGGTAACTCAGGAGAAGAAACGATGTTAAATGTCGCTATCGTGGGAACAGGAAATATCTCGCATAACCATATTCAGGGTTATTTGCAGTTTGGCCAACGCTGCCGGATCGTCGCGCTGGTCGATATTTACCCGGAAAAAGCCCACGAGAAAAAAGCACGCTACAACCTGACGGACGCACGCGTGTATGAAAGCCACCAGCAGATGCTGGCGGCAGAGCCAGATATCGATATCGTCGATGTCTGCACGCCGCCCTACGTTCATGCAGAGATAAGCATTAATGCCCTCAATGCGGGTTGCCATGTGCTGTGCGAAAAACCGATGGCCGCCTCGCTGGAGGAGTGCGACGCCATGATCGCCGCACAACAGGCCAGCGGGAAATTGCTCGCCATCATCGCTCAAAATCGCTTTACCGATGCCTTCTGGCGTTTAAAAGCGGCGCTGGATTCGGGCCTTGCGGGCAAGGTGTGCCATGCCCAGGTGGACTCGTTCTGGTGGCGCGGACACTGCTACTACGACCTGTGGTGGCGCGGCACCTGGGAAAAAGAGGGTGGCGGCTGCACCCTTAACCACGCGGTGCACCACATCGACGCCATTCAGTGGATGCTGGGCTTTCCGTCCGAGGTGGTGGCTATGATGACCAACGTGGCGCACGACAACGCTGAAGTCGAAGATCTCAGCGCCGCAATTTTTAAATACCCCAGCGGCGCACTCACCCAGCTAACCGCCTCGGTCGTGCACCACGGGGAAGATCAAAAAATCATTATCCAGGGTGAAAAGGCGCGCATCTCCGCACCGTGGCAGGCCTTTGCCAGCGTCAGCGCTGATAACGGCTTCCCCCAGGAGGATCGGGACCTGGAGCGGGAAGCGCAGCTTAACGCCGTTTTTCACGAGACACCGAAGCTCGAATGGACGTTACACACCGGGCAGATTAACGACCTGCTTTATGCCATTGAGCACGGCGCGGCGCCGTTAGTGGATGGCCTGCAGGGCAAACGCTCGCTGGAGTTGATAACCGCGACCTATAAATCCGCCATCACCCGCTCCGTGGTTTCGCTGCCGATTCAATGCGATGACCCGTTTTACCGTACCGGTGGGACCAACGCCCTCGCCCCCCGTTTTTATGAAAAATCCGCAAGCGTCGCCAACTTCAGCGAAGTCGGGGCGATTCCCCTGGGCAAAGATCTGGATGAAGGAGTAACACCATGAACAAAAATGACGGCATGAACTACGCGCCGGTGGGTAAACCTCAGCCCGTTGTCAGGGAAGGAGAGTTTGTCTTTGCCGCTGCCGCGCTCGACCACGGTCATATCTACGGCATGAGCAACGGCCTGATTGAAGCGGGCGCCACGCTGAAATGGGTCTACGACCCCGATCCGGCAAAAGTAGACAAATTCATTCAGCAGTATCCGCAGGCCAGGGTTGCAGACTCCCTGGATGTCATACTCGCCGACGACGAGGTGCGTCTGGTGGCTGGCGCCGCCATTCCCGCGGAGCGCTGCGCGCTGGGGCTAAAAGCGATGGCCGCAGGCAAAGACTACTTCACCGATAAAGCGCCTCTTACTACCCTCGAACAACTGGCGGATGCCAAAGCCATGGTGGAAAAAACGGGCCGGAAATACGCCGTGTACTACAGCGAGCGCCTGCACGTTGAGAGCGCGGTCTTTGCCGGACAGCTGGTGCAGCAAGGGGCCATTGGCCGCGTCGTACAAACGCTGGGGACGGGCCCGCACCGGGAAGGGACCGGCCGCCCGGACTGGTTCTACGATCGGCGCTATTTCGGCGGCATTCTGTGCGATATCGGCAGCCACCAGATTGAGCAGTTCCTGTTTTACACCGGCAACAGCGACGCTTCTGTGGTGGCAAGCCAGGTGCGCAACGTGAAACACCCGCAGTATCCCGCCTTCGAAGATTTTGGCGATGCCATGCTGAAAGGGGAAAACGGCGCCAGCGGCTATTTCCGCTGCGACTGGTTTACTCCTGACGGGCTCTCGACCTGGGGCGATGGCCGCCTGACGCTGCTCGGCACCGAAGGCTATATCGAGATCCGCAAGTATGTCGATCTTACTCGTGGCGAACAGGACGTGGTGTATCTCGTCAATAAAGAGGGAGAGTTCCGTTATCCGGTCGCCGGCCAGGTCGGTTTCCCGTTCTTTGGCGAACTGATCCTCGACTGTTTGCATCGTACTGAACATGCCATGACCCAGGCTCACGCCTTTAAGGCGGCGGAGCTCTGCGTGAAGGCACAGATGCTGGCCAACGCCACGAACTAACAGGAGGCGACAATGAAGCTCCTGAACACGGCGGTGATAGGCGCCGGAGCGATTCACGGTTGCCACGTGAATGCGCTGCGCCAGCTCCCCAACGTTGCGCTGCGTGCGCTGGCAGATATCGACAGCGTCAAAGGTCTGAAGCTGGCATTGGGCTATCAGTGCCGCTTCTACCAGGATTACCGGGAAATGCTGCTGGATGATGCCATCGACGTGGTCCATATCTGCACGCCGCACTTTGAGCATAAAAGCATGGTTCTGGCGGCCCTCGCCGCCGGAAAGCATGTTTTTTGCGAAAAACCGGTGGGCATGAACAGCAGCGAACTGGTGGATATCTCCCGCGCCGCTGACCAGGCGTCGGGTCTGCTCGGCGTGTGTTATCAGAACCGGCTCAACCCCACCAGCCTGCGCATTCGTCAGGCGCTGGACGAAGGCGAGCTGGGAAAAATGCTCAGCATCAAAGCGGTGCTGACGTGGTCGCGCTCGGGTGCGTACTACACCCGGAGTCCGTGGCGTGGGCGACTGGCTACGGAAGGGGGCAGCCTGCTGATCAACCAGGCCATTCATACCCTCGACCTGATGCAGTGGTTCGCCGGCGGCGTGACGCATGTGAAAGGCGTGGTGGATAGCGGTGAGCTGGCGGACGTGACGGAAGGCGAAGACAGCGCGATGGCCACGCTGCACTTTGGCAACGGCGCGCGCGGCCTGTTTTACGCCAGCAACTGCAATACCACCGATTCCCCGCTTCTGATGGAGATCCACTGCGAGCAGGGCTCGCTGCTGCTGAACGACAACACGCTCTGGCGCGTGACGCCGGGCGAGCGCGTCAGGCTCACCTGCGACGACTCCCCGGACGGTTCGGTCAAAAGCTACTGGGGGCTGGGCCACCAGCAGGCGATCCGTCGTTTTTATCAGGCTATCACTCACCCCGGTTACACGGATTACACCGATGTCGGTGAAGCCGGGAAATCACTCACCCTTGTGGAGGCTATTTATCGTTCATCTCAATTACGGCAATGGATAGAAATCACTAAATAGAACGTAATTTGTATTCCAGCAGTAAATAAAAAACGACCCGGCAGAACGGGTTAATCATTACCCTACACTGGATATTATTATGGTCAAACCAACTGAACGTAGAGTGGGTTATGGCGTGGCGCTCGGCTACGGTATAACCGATCTGTTTGGCGGAGGCGCTTTCGCCATTATCGGCACCTGGCTTTTATTTTTTTACACCACCTATTGCGGGCTCTCTGTCGTCGAAGCGGGTTCGATCTTTGCTATTGCCCGCGTCATTGATGCGTTATTAAGTCCGATTATGGGTTATATTACTGATAATTTCGGTGATACCTGGCTCGGGCGTAAATTTGGTCGTCGCCGCTTCTTTTTATTACTTAGTTCGCCGCTGATGTTTCTGTATGCCCTGCTGTGGCTGACAGACATGGGTTACTGGTATTACCTGGGCACTTACCTCTCTATTGAGCTATTGTCAGCGATGGTGCTGGTGCCCTGGGAAACCCTGGCCGCAGAAATGACTAACCGGTATGAAGAGCGTAGCCGTCTCTCCGGCGTGCGCATGATCTGCTCCCAGCTCGGCGGCTTTCTTGCGGTTTCCGTACCCGGCGTCATTATGCAGTTCACGGGTAAAGATAATCCGTTTACCTATACGCTCACCGGGCTGATATTCTCCTGCGTCTTCTGTATTGCGGTATTTATTACCTGGTACACCACCTGGGAAGCGAAAGATGTGCAACAGGAGTCCACGTTTAAAGTGGATAATCAGCGCAGCAGCGGAATCGTTAATCACCTGAAATATCTGGTGCTGGATCTCTTTTCCTCTTTCCGTATTCGTGCGTTTCGCCTGCATATTATTATTTATATCTTTTCGTTTACGGCGATGGACGTATTCGGTTCGGTGTTTACGTATTATGTCGTGTATTGCCTGAGCCAGGACGCGGCAGCCGTGTCGGGCTGGCTGAGCGTTGCGGCTTTCGCCTCGGTACCTGGCACGTATGGATTTATGCTGCTCCTGAACCGGCTGAACATGACGCCGTCTGGCGCCCTGCGTCTCTCCTACAGCTGTATTTTCCTGGTCCTGGCGTTCCTGTTTACGGTCTACCTGACCAAAACCCAGGTGCCCACACTGCTGTTCTCGGCGGTCTTTATCCTGCTCGGTGCCGCGCGCTCTGGCCTCTATTACATACCGTGGAACATCTACAGCTTCATTCCGGATATTGACGAGATGGTGACGCAGCAGCGCCGCGAAGGGATTTTTGCCGGAGTGATGGTCCTGACCCGCAAAAGCACCGTGGCGATCGCCATCATGATTATTGGCCTGGTCCTGCAGGAGTCCGGCTTTGTGAAGGGCGGCGGCGCACAGCCTGAAAGCGCGCTGGGGGCGATTATAGGCCTGATGATCTTCGCGACGGCAGCCCTGCTGGCGGTGAGCTTCTTCACTACCTATAAGTTCAAGCTCACCCGCGAGACGCATAAACTGCTTCTCAAGGAGATTGCCCGCCGTAAGCTGGGCGGTGATTACCGCGACTGTGATGCCAATACCCGTGTGGTGATAAAACAGCTCACAGGCTATGAGTACGATCAGGTGTGGGGAGGCGATGCTGCCCGTCGTGCGGTGAACAACGTCGGGTTATCAGCCGCAAAATAGAGCGTCTCGCCGGGCCGGATCCCCGCCTGCCCGGCCTCTTACTAGCTGTAATGTTAGACCTATAAGTGGATTTAGATTCATTGAAATAATTTTTATTTTACAGAGTCAAGTATTTCACTTAAAAAGTCATTGAAATTATCAAAGGAACCATATATCGACTCTGTAGAGGCATTGTCGCGAATTTCAAATAAATTCATTTTTGTATCATAAGTAAACAATGACATTCCATCCTCCCCAATAACTAATCGTTCTTGTAATTCGGGATCTAAATAATCATTATTGCGATAAAATTCATTCATAATGAACAAATTTTTAACTATTGGTTCTGGAATTGATAAACTAAACATTGTCAGCCCATTATACTCAAATCCATCCATGGTTTTGATGAATGTAGTATAATCAGGCTGATTCACTAAAAGAAGACAAGTTTCATTCCCGATTTGATCCAGTATTGGTGATGCAGTATTTCTATGTCCTTTTGTTAGACTATCAAGAAATGATGTGTTAATAGGTTGCTGTACTGGGTATTCTAAATCAGTCATCATCTTTCTTAATTCTATTAGTAGATCTGTTACATTTGATTTCATTTTCATACCCATCAAATTATTTAAGCGGATAAATCGAGCCAGTAGGCATAACCCATGGAGTTACTTTGCTGTCTCCCGGTAGCATACCTCTTGTCGATGTTCTCTGCATATTTGTTAACACCTTATGAAACGGTTCTTTTTCAATCAATGATAAGTTATCAAAGGCATTTGTGCCACCATCATCCAATGGTAGTTTATGATGAACTTCCCAGCCATCTGGTACTGTACCCTTACTCATTTTGAACAAATCTGAAGGTTCGAAGACGTTAGCTGCATCTGAAGAATTGGATAATTGATTAAGAAATTTCTTCCTCACTGTATTATTAAATTCTTTCCTCAGCAACATAGTTTCAGAAGGATCACGTTTTATGTAATTTATTTCTTTCACTTCTATATTGTTTAATAGTTTTGTCTCTCCCCTTACTTTACCTAAGTAGTTATACACTTCTCCAAAAGACTCACTATTAGGTCGTTTCGCTAACAGAATTGAAGCCGCCGCAATAGCTGTACCTGCTGTCTGTTCATTCAATACTTGTTCATATCCCTTAACAGCATCTCCACCTAACTGCTCAGCTGTTTTCCTGAAACCTTCAACGTTACCATTGTAGACACCGCCAGCCGCCAGTAGACGTCCTGCAGCCTTGCTGTTAATTGCCTGGTATGTCGGCTCAGAAGCGGGGGCTGATATGCCACCTGAGAAAGATAAAGCAAACGAAGTTGGGCGGGGCTTTCCTGAACGGTAGTATCTGCACCCTACAGAATTCCTGTACTCTCTCAGGATCCGTTCAGCCCCGTTCATTTCAAACACATGGAAATTCCTGCAGATAAGCTGGCCTTCTTCATCAATATAGAAAAGTTCTCCAGGGGAACCGTAACGGTTTAACATCACAACTTCACCTCTGAAGACAAGGTATCTCAGCCGCCTTTCTGTGTTGAATCCATTAGCATGATTGTTCTGATAAGCGTAGCTGCGTGAACAGGATGGTCGTGGCCTGAGCCCTTCGACATGATAATGATCACGGTACCTGTCATCGAATTCATACTACTGTCTGATGTAATCCCATGTGACAGAAGGGCGAGTAATCAACTCATACTTCTCTGGTTCAAGGTTATCCCTGGACAGGTAAAACACGTTAAATCCCGGTAAGCTAAAACTCATACCAACTCCTTTTGGTAACGATCTGCGCATTTTATAACCACAACGTATTGAAAACAAATGATTGTTTTGTCTGCTCCCCGCGGGTTTCCCATGAGTACACCAAAATGTGACCTCTGGCAGGTTTACATCTCTTTACGCTATACTAGCCGCTGAAATAATCAGCTCAACGCTACGAGCTGACGTTCAATGTGTTTCCACACAAATGGTATCAACTTCCCTTCCGAGGATCTGGCGAGAAGCCGGATAAACTATGTTAAACAGTATTTTAGTAATACTTTGTCTGATAGCCGTCAGCGCATTTTTCTCGATATCCGAGATCTCGCTGGCCGCGTCCCGTAAAATCAAACTTAAGCTGCTTGCCGACGAAGGCAACATCAATGCTTCCCGTATCCTGAAGATGCAGGAAAATCCTGGAACGTTCTTCACCGTGGTACAAATTGGCCTGAACGCGGTCGCTATTCTCGGCGGTATCGTGGGGGATGCAGCGTTTTCTCCGGCCTTTTACAGCCTGTTCGTGCAGTACATGTCCGCCGAACTTGCCGAGCAGATGAGCTTTATTCTCTCCTTCTCGCTGGTCACCGGGATGTTCATCCTGTTCGCTGACCTGACCCCGAAACGCATCGGTATGATTGCGCCAGAAGCTGTGGCTTTGCGTATCATCAACCCGATGCGCTTCTGCCTGTTCGTGTTCCGTCCGCTGGTGTGGTTCTTCAACGGCCTGGCGAACGTCATCTTCCGCATCTTTAAACTGCCGATGGTGCGTAAAGATGACATCACCTCCGACGACATTTACGCCGTTGTAGAAGCCGGTGCGCTGGCCGGGGTGCTGCGTAAGCAGGAGCATGAGCTGATCGAAAATGTGTTCGAGCTGGAATCCCGTACCGTGCCCTCTTCCATGACGGGCCGTGAAAGCGTGATTTGGTTCGATCTGCATGAAGACGAGCAGAGCCTGAAGAATAAAGTCGCGGAGCACCCGCACTCTAAATTCCTGGTCTGTAATGAAGATATCGACCACATCATCGGCTATGTGGACTCCAAAGATCTGCTGAACCGCGTGCTGGCGAACCAAAGCCTGGCGCTCAACAGCGGCGTGCAGATCCGCAATACCCTGATTGTACCGGACACGTTGACGCTCTCTGAAGCGCTGGAAAGTTTCAAAACCGCCGGTGAAGACTTCGCCGTTATCATGAACGAATACGCGCTGGTGGTGGGCATCATTACCCTCAACGACGTCATGACCACGCTGATGGGTGACCTGGTCGGCCAGGGTCTGGAAGAGCAGATTGTGGCGCGTGATGAGAACTCATGGCTGATTGACGGCGCAACGCCAATCGACGACGTGATGCGCGTGCTGGATATCGACGAGTTCCCGCAGTCAGGCAACTACGAGACCATCGGCGGCTTTATGATGTTTATGCTGCGTAAAATCCCAAAGCGCACCGACTCGGTGAAGTTCTCCGGCTACAAGTTTGAAGTGGTGGATATTGATAACTACCGCATCGACCAGTTGCTGGTGACGCGTATTGATAACAAACCGACCGTGCTGGTGCCGAAACTGCCGGATGCGGAAGAGAAGGTGTCAGCGTGATAACAAAAGGGCAGTGATTAACTGCCCTTTCTTTTTTCACTCATATGCAGTACGTATCTGACAATGATAAAAAAATTTAGAACGGTGATGAATCCATATATATAAAACTATAGCCTGCAACGTTCTTAAATTTAAAGATGTCACCACTAACCTTAAGATGGATAGAATTATCTTCAATTTTTACATACACATCTGAGGCGGTAGTCACCAGGAAAGGTTCATAGCCACTTCTTAGATCATTTAAAAAATCCGCATCCGATTTTTTCGCAGAGTATAGGTAATATTGGTATACATATGGAGTGGTTGCTCCAGCACTACTTTCAGTAATAATTAAAGTTGACAAGTCACCAACTTTTTCTCGACGTATAATATCCTGTTCAAGGTAAAGAAACTCATCAACTACACGCCATATGCCACACCCTAACAAAATAATCATGACGATTATATATAGCCACTTCTTTTTAAAAACCAGAGCGTTGAGCATAGTCTATTCCTGCTCTAATCCATGTCTGATCGGTTGGATCATCCCCATGTGAATCTGGCCCTTGATAATTTTTAAAACCAGGGTCGCTGGTCCCTGCAAGAATTTGAGCAAGTCCAGCTGCCCGCAATAATATCTCGGGTTGAATTCCGGCGGCAATGCCTACCGCTCCGAAATGAAAATTCCCAAAATTTTCGTATTGCCTGCCTAATATGTTTTTATAATCCCAAGGGCCATGCCCTCTTACTTGCTTATAAAACCATAAGTAGGTCAGCGCTGACGGGCCATAATGGAACCGCGCAATCATCATGTTGTTTGATAACGAAACGCCAGGTGGAGAAAATGAAGAAATATCATAAGGAGGTTGAGGCTTAACAGCGATCGCTGGACGTCTCATGTTATGCCCTTTCGTTCCAGCTATCGGAAAAGAGCAAATTCCCATCACAGTGTTTCCATGTTATTTTTTCATATCGCATCTCAACACATTCAAGGTGATTATGTTTCTCTTTCGAAGCATCTTTCGTATCATGCATGACAGGCGAAACACCGACAATTTTTACGTTTTCAAGAAACATGTTGTTATACTCAACTTCCTGACCCGCATCGTTAATACAATACCATTTAAACTCTGCGCTTATTAACGTTTGACCGCTACAAACCGCCTTGAACAGATAGGGAGATGAACAATCAAATTCTTTCATAAAGAGGATACTTGAGTGCTTCCTTGTTCCGGTAATTTTTCCTGTCAATGGATCTGTTGGAATAGATACATTATGTGAAAACCCATTTACCTCTATACTTGACTCTCTATCTTGTACGTCAACAGCACCTTTTATTAACGCACCACCGTCATCCTTCAGCCATAAATAAGCAGGAATAGCCATCCTTATAACTCCTTTTCGTTAATGAGATGAGCATTCTTTATGCGTTATTCAATAAGGCCAATAGAGAATCAATTTTTTATTGTTTTATATCAAAGCGAGAGCACTGAAAGAGCGTTTAAGAATAACTACACAAACGCATACTTCCTCTGGAAAGTGGCAACCAGAAATTTACCGATACAACAGAGTCAGAATTATACTTCCCCCCACAAACATCAACGGCTCCCATCGGGAGCCGTTTTTTTTAACTACTGCATAGCACGTTGGTTAAGCCATCTCAGTTTGCAGACGCATAACCTGACGGTTGACTTCGGACATCACAGACAAGTGCTGTTTGTCCTTCACTTTTGGGACAAGGATCTTGCCCTTATCAAACTCAAAAGCGCCAACATCCTTGATATACAACCGTCCACGGAACAGGATCTTCACGTACTTCGCCACCTGAAGCGGGTTGTAGCGTTGGAAAATTTTCATTCTTGTATCTCCTGCGAATCATACGCTCTTGCGGCGCCACAATCGGCCCGACTGTTCTGAGCGCAAATTTTGTTGCCCAATGACTATAGACCAGAACTACGTTGTTACCCAGTGTGCATAAGTTTATTTACCGTTTGATTACAATTATTCAGAATAATCTTTTCAAACTGTGACGACAGGCAGTATAAGCCGTCATTTTTTCATGGATATGTGCGTTCGCCCGCAAACTGGCATCGGGATTGCGGGAAAAGCCCATTGATCGCACTTATGATTAAAAGCGTAAGACCAAGTGGTCGGATCACCTGCATACAATAAGGAAACACCATGACCCTACGTAACATTCTTGCAGCCGCATGCCTGCTCCTGCCCCTGTGGGCGAGTGCCCACAACATTGAAAAAGGACAACGCGTACCGCCAGTCGGCATTGCTGACCGGGGAGAATTGATTCTCGACAATGATAAGTTTAGCTACAAACCGTGGAATAGCGCGCAACTCGCGGGCAAAGTGAGAGTTGTACAACATATTGCCGGTCGTACATCTGCAAAAGAGAAAAACGCAAACCTGGTGGAAGCGATCAAGGCCGCAAAATTCCCGCATGACCGCTATCAGACCACCACCATTGTGAACACCGACGATGCCATCCCTGGCTCCGGGATGTTTGTGCGCTCAAGCCTTGAGAGCAACAAAAAGCTCTACCCGTGGTCGCAGTTTATTGTCGACAGCAACGGCGTGACGCGCAAAGCCTGGCAGCTTGAGGAAGAGAGTTCCGCGATTATCGTGCTGGATAAAAATGGCCAGGTGCAGTGGGTAAAAGACGGGGCGTTGACCCAGGAAGAGGTGCAGCAGGTGGTTGATCTGCTGCACAAGCTACTGGCTCAGTAAAGAGAGACCCGGAAGCCTGGATTGAGGAATGATTCGCGCGGGGTGTAGTCCAGCGGCTTGCCCTGCCAGTCATGAACATGCGCACCCGCGGCCGCGGCTACCGCATGGCCGGCTGCCGTGTCCCAGATGTTCGTCGGCCCGAAACGCGGGTAGAGCTGCGCCTGCCCTTCCGCCACCAGGCAGAATTTGAGCGATGAGCCAATCGACGTTGTCTGGTGCTCACCCAGCTGTTGCAGGTACTCCTCCAGCTCGCTGTCGCTGTGCGAGCGGCTGATAACCACCAGCGGAGGACGCGCATCGCGCACCTGGATTGGCTTACGCACGCCGCACTCTTCCTTCCAGGCTTTGCCTTCCGCAGCGCTGTACATCACTTTCATTACCGGCGCGTAGACCACCCCAAGCACCGCTTTGCCCTTGTCGATCAGGGCGATATTCACGGTGAATTCACCGTTACGCTTGATAAACTCTTTGGTGCCGTCAAGAGGATCGACCAGCCAGTAACGCTGCCAGTGCTGGCGCTCATCCCAGCTCTGCGGCGCTTCTTCGGAAAGCACGGGGAGCTCTGGCGTGAGTGCCTGTAGCCCTTTCATGATCACGCCATGCGCCGCGATATCCGCCGCTGTGACCGGGGAATCATCCGCCTTGCTGACGACATTCATCGGTTGTGCGCCATCATACACCTGCATAATGGCATCACCCGCATCCCGTGCGAGCTGACAAATTTTATCTAACATTATCCACCTCTTCGTTAACGCAGTGGGCATAACTCGTTGTTTTATTTATATCGTAATGTGAACAATTCCGCTATCTGTGAAGCAATTCCGGTTTCATCGCCCTTTTTTCTGGCAGGATTCACACTTCTGTAAGCAACAAACGATAGATACATATTCTTTTGTGGCCTGGATCGAAAAAAGGACTCCTCTGATGATTAAGTTTAGCGCAACGCTCCTGGCGACGCTGATTGCAGCGAGCGTACAGGCGGCGACGGTCGATCTCCGTATTCTGGAAACCACCGACCTGCACAGCAATATGATGGACTTCGATTACTACAAAGATACCCCTACGGAAAAATTCGGACTGGTACGCACGGCAAGTTTGATCAATGCCGCCCGCGATGAAGTGAAAAATAGCGTTCTGGTCGACAACGGTGATTTGATTCAGGGGAGTCCGCTGGGTGACTACATGGCGGCAAAGGGGCTGAAAAAAGGCGAGATCCATCCGGTGTATAAAGCAATGAACACCCTGGATTATACCGTCGGCAACCTCGGGAACCACGAATTCAACTATGGTCTGAAATACCTGCACGATGCGCTGGCAGGTGCAAAATTCCCGTACGTTAACGCCAATATCATCGACGTTAAGACCAAAAAGCCGCTTTTCACCCCTTATCTGATTAAAGAGACCGAGGTTGTTGATCAGGACGGTAAAAAGCAGACGCTGAAAATTGGCTACATCGGCTTTGTACCTCCCCAGATCATGACCTGGGATAAAGCCAATCTCACCGGCAAAGTCACCGTTAACGACATCACCGAAACGGCGCGTAAATACGTACCGGAGATGCGTGAAAAAGGGGCGGATGTTGTGGTCGTTGTCGCCCACTCGGGCCTCTCGGCCGATCCGTACCAGGTGATGGCGGAAAACTCAGTTTACTACCTGAGCGAAGTGCCGGGCGTGGACGCGATCCTCTTCGGCCACGCTCATGCGGTCTTCCCGGGTAAGGATTTTGCCAGCATCAAAGGGGCAGACATCGACAAGGGAACGCTCAACGGCGTGCCGGCGGTAATGCCCGGCATGTGGGGCGACCATCTTGGCGTGGTGGATCTGGTGCTCAATAACGACAGCGGCAGCTGGAAGGTGACCGGATCCAAAGCCGAAGCGCGCCCCATTTACGATGCTGCCGCCAAAAAATCACTGGCGGCTGAAGACCAAAAACTTCTCGACGTGCTCAAACATGACCACGACGCCACCCGCGAATTCGTCAGCAAGCCGATCGGCAAATCCGCCGACAACATGTACAGCTATCTGGCGCTGGTACAGGATGACCCAACCGTTCAGGTGGTCAATATGGCGCAGAAAGCCTATGCCGAACATTTTGTTCAGGGCGATCCGGATTTAGCCAACCTGCCGGTGCTTTCCGCCGCCGCACCGTTCAAAGTGGGCGGACGTAAGAATGACCCGGCCAGCTACGTTGAAGTGGAAAAAGGCCAGCTGACGTTCCGTAACGCCGCCGATCTCTATCTCTATCCGAACACGCTGGTCGTGGTTAAAGCAACGGGTAAAGAGGTGAAAGAGTGGCTGGAATGCTCCGCCGGGCAGTTTAACCAGATCGATCCGAAGAGCAGCAAGCCGCAGTCGTTGATTAACTGGGACGGGTTCCGCACCTATAACTTCGACGTTATCGACGGGGTGGAGTATCAGATTGATGTCACCCAGCCCGCGAAATATGACGGCGAGTGTCAGGCCATTCATCCGCAGGCAGAGCGCATCAAAAACCTGACCTTCAAGGGCAAGCCTGTCGATCCGGCGGCCACCTTCCTGGTGGTGACCAATAACTATCGCGCGTATGGCGGCAAATTTGCCGGCACCGGCGATAGCCACATTGCCTTTGCATCCCCGGATGAGAACCGCTCGGTGCTGGCCGCCTGGATCAGCGCAGAGTCGAAAAAGGCGGGAGAGATTCATCCGGCGGTCGATAACAACTGGCGTCTGGCCCCGATCCACAGCGATACCCCACTGGATATTCGCATTGAAACGTCCCCGTCGGATAAGGCTGCGGCGTTTATTAAGGAGAAGGCGCAGTATCCGATGAAGAAGGTGGCGACGGATGATATCGGGTTCGCCATTTATCAGGTGGATTTAAGTAAGTAAAAGCAAAACGGCAACGCACGTTGCCGTTTTTAGTGTTTATTCCCTCTCCCTGTGGGAGAGGGTTAGGGTGAGGGTATCAGACCGCACATTCCCGGCTTTTACGCTGCCCGCTCATCCCGGCTCGCCATCACCTTCGGCGTATTCACCTCTATCCAGTCCGCCAGCGCGGCCACTTTCTCGCTCACCTCTACGCCAAGCGGCGTCAGGCTATACTCAACGTGCGGCGGTACAACAGGATACGAAACGCGATCGACAAAACCGT
The DNA here is from genome assembly GCF_052044775.1 of Enterobacter sp. 22466. NCBI lineage: Bacteria > Pseudomonadati > Pseudomonadota > Gammaproteobacteria > Enterobacterales > Enterobacteriaceae > Enterobacter > Enterobacter sp. 22466. The sequence continues at coordinate 407,433 of NZ_JBQENX010000003.1, forward strand.
CATGCTCCAGTGCCTGCAACGACTGGGCCAGCATCTTCTCGCTCACACCGCCCATTTTACGGCGCAGATCGCTGAAGCGATGCGTTCCCTCACGTAGCGCCACCAGGATCAGAACCCCCCAGCGGCTGGTGACATGTTTGAGCACCTCTCTGGACGGGCACTGCTCCGCGAAGAGATTACCATCGCGCATTTGTTCGCTGAGTGTCGGTATCGTCATTTAATACTTACCTTTTTGTACGTACTTACTAAAAGTTAGTTATGGTGCTAGTGTGCCACAACACCAGACAAAAACGAAGGAGATTGATCATGATCGCGATTACCGGCGCTACCGGCCAGCTTGGCCGCCTCGTTATCGAACAGCTGTTAAAAACCGTCCCGGCAAACCAGATTGTGGCTATTGTGCGTAACCCGGCGAAAGCGGAAGCTCTGAGCCAGCAGGGTATTGTGGTTCGTCAGGGCGATTACACCGACCAGGCCGCGTTGACCACGGCACTGAAGGGTGTGGAGAAACTTCTGCTGATCTCATCCAGCGAAGTGGGTCAGCGCGCCACGCAGCACCAGAACGTCATCAACGCTGCCAAAGCGACTGGCGTGACATTTATCGCCTACACCAGCCTGCTGCATGCGGATAACTCACCGCTGGGCCTGCACGTTGAGCACGTTGCCACTGAAAAAGCGCTGGCGGCATCCGGCATTCCTTATGCCCTGCTGCGCAACGGCTGGTATACCGAAAACTACCTGGCGAGCGCGCCGCCTGCGCTGGAACACGGCGTGTTTATCGGTGCCGCAGGTGAAGGCAAAATCGCCTCAGCCACCCGAGCGGATTACGCGGCGGCGGCGGCAAAAGTGGTTTCGGAAGAGGGCCACGCTGGCAAGGTCTATGAACTGGCAGGCGACAGCGCGTGGACGCTGAGCGAACTGGCGGCTGAACTGAGCAAGCAGAGCGGTAAACCGGTGGTTTATCAGAACATGAGCGAAGCGGATTTCGCCGCTGCGCTGAAGAGTGTCGGCCTGCCTGCCGGGCTGGCGGATATGCTGGCGGACTCTGATGTGGGCGCATCTAAAGGCGGGCTCTTTGACGATAGCCACACGCTGAGCAAACTGATTGGGCGACCAACGACCTCACTGGCGGAGAGCGTCAAGACCATCCTGTAATTGTTACGGATTGGTTATTTTTTGTGGCATCCCCTCGGGTCATCTCTGATAATGAAGCGATGACCCACGAGGAGAATCAGCGTGCAAGGCGTACCGGAACAATTTAGCGATGAGAGAGACAGCGCGTGCTTTCGCCATCTGGCGCAGTTGCCGGGTCTGGAACTTTATCACGCGCATATCGCTGACTACGCCTTTGAGCCTCACACGCACGAAGCCTTCGGCATCGGCACCATCGAAACCGGTGCCGAGCGCTTTCGCTATCGCGGTACCCAGCACCTGGCCGCTGAAAAATCCGTTGTCACCATGAACCCGGACGAGATCCACACCGGAGAATCGGCCACCGAAGGCGGCTGGCGCTACCGGATGGTCTACATCGAACCCGCTTTACTGGAAGAGGTGACTGGCCTGCGTCACTGGTGGTTTAGCGACGTGACCCGCCACGACCCGCTGCGTTCGCAGCAAATCGGCCAGCTGATTTACGGCCTGTGGCATACCCAGGACCCGCTTGCGCAAAAAGGACTGCTGCTGGATCTGATTGAGACCTTCCAGCCGCTGGCCCATCACGCCCCAATAATTAAGGAAGGCGCGCACCGGTTCGAACGGGTGCGCGAGTATCTGCACGACAACTATATGCACGCCGTGACGCTGGACGAGCTGGCCAACGTGGTTTCCCTCAGCCCTTACCATTTTCAGCGCCAGTTCAAAGCCCATTTCCACGTTACGCCGCACCAGATGCTGATGGCTATTCGCCTGTGGCGCGCCAAAGTGTTTCTTACGCACGGCATGCCTGCCGCTGAAGTGGCCGCCGCGACCGGGTTGACCGATCAGTCGCATTTAACCCGCGCCTTTACCCGCCGCTACGGCATCACCCCCGTCCGCTACCAGAAGCAGGTCACCCGGCGCTGATGCGCAATCTCATACAATACGCGTGCAATCCCCCCTTCTACACTGAGTACAAAGTAAACCGATGTGGATGGAAAAATGATTAGTGGCGTGTTGTATGCCCTGCTGGCAGGGCTGATGTGGGGGCTGATTTTTGTTGGCCCGCTGATTGTGCCCGAGTATCCGGCAGCCCTGCAATCGACCGGCCGCTATCTGGCGCTGGGGCTGATTGCCCTGCCGCTGGCATGGCTGGGTCGTACGCGTTTACGTCAGCTCAGCCGCCAGGACTGGATGACCGCGCTGGCGCTGACCATGATGGGCAACCTTATCTATTACGTCTGTCTGGCGAGCGCCATTCAGCGTACCGGTGCCCCGGTGTCGACCATGATTATCGGCACGCTGCCCGTCGTCATCCCCGTCTTTGCAAACCTGCTGTACAGCCAGCGCGATGGCAAACTGGCATGGTCAAAAATGGTGCCCGCGCTGATCTGCACGGGTGTCGGGCTGGTCTGTGTGAACATTGCCGAGCTTCGCCACGGGCTCACTGATTTCAGCGTCTGGCGTTATGGCTCGGGGATCGGTTTAGCGTTTATTTCCGTCGCCTGCTGGGCCTGGTATGCCCTGCGTAATGCGCGCTGGTTGCGGGAGAATCCGGATAAACATCCAATGATGTGGGCAACGGCGCAGGCGCTGGTGACGCTGCCAGTCTCGCTGGTGGGTTATGCCGGGGCGTGTATCTGGTCTGCTCAGCAACAGCCGGACTTCGCCCTGCCCTTCGGGCCGCGGCCGTGGGTCTTTGTCGGGCTGATGATCGCTATCGCTGTGCTCTGTTCCTGGGTGGGGGCACTGTGCTGGAATATCGCCAGCCAGAAACTGCCAACGGTGATCCTGGGGCCGCTGATTGTCTTCGAAACGCTGGCCGGGCTGCTGTACACCTTCCTGATGCGCCAGAGCGTACCACCGCTGTTAACGGCCTGCGGAATAGTGCTGCTGGTGATGGGGGTAGTGATGGCGGTAAGAGCGAAGCCGGAAAAACCGATGGTCGTTCCGGCGTCGGAGATGTGAGGCGTTTGCAGGGCCTGCAAAAACGTAGGCCCGGTCAGGCGTAGCCGCCACCGGGCAGGCCTTTAGAACGTTTCCCAGTTAGCTTCAGACGCAGAAGCGACGGGCTGCGCCTTTGGCGTATAGGTTTTTACCGGAGCCGCCTTAACCGCCTGGCTGCGGGCAATTTTAAACACCGCTACCGCTTCGTTCAGGCGTGCCGCCTGGTCTTCCAGCGCGGCCGCTGCGGCCGCAGACTCTTCCACCAGCGAGGCGTTCTGTTGGGTAACACGATCCATCTCAGCTACCGCCTGGCCCACCTGATCGATCCCGCGGCTCTGCTCATCAGACGCAGAGGCGATTTCGCCCATAATGTCAGTGACGCGAGTCACGGCGTTAACAATCTCCGCCATGGTCGCTCCGGCCTCGTTCACCAGCTGCGAGCCTGCGTTAACCCGCTCACCAGAGTCATCAATCAGCGCTTTGATCTCTTTCGCCGCCTGGGCGCTGCGCTGAGCGAGCGTACGCACTTCACCCGCAACCACCGCAAAGCCACGCCCCTGCTCACCGGCGCGCGCCGCTTCAACCGCCGCGTTCAGGGCCAGAATGTTCGTCTGGAAGGCAATGCCGTCAATGACATTGGTAATTTGCGCAATTTTGCTGGAGCTGGTGGCGATTTCGTCCATGGTACGGACGACGCCTTCCACAACGTTACCGCCCTTCTTCGCCGTTGAGGAGGCATCAAGCGCCAGACGGGAAGCCTGACGGGCATTGTCGGCGTTTTGTTTCACCGTTGCCGTCAGCTGCTCCATACTGGCAGCCGTCTCTTCCAGCGAGGCAGCCTGCTGTTCGGTACGGGAAGAGAGATCGTTACTGCCCGCAGAGATTTCCCCCGCACCGGTGTAAATGGTATCCGCACCTTCACGCACCACGCCCACGGTGTTTGCCAGCGCGGTTTGCATCTCCTGGACGTTTTGCGCCAGCACGGCCATCTCGTTTTTACCCTCAGCATGGATCGGCTGGGTTAAATCACCGGCGGCAATGGCGCGGATATGGCTTATCACATCCTGCAGCGGCAACAGCAGCACACGGCGCATGGCAATCCAGCTGGAGATAATCACGACAATCACCAGCAGCATGACCGCAGAGAGGATCCACAGGATACGCTTGTAATCGCTTTCGTTATCTTTGATCCCTTTGTCCGTAAGCACGGCCTGGGCTTCACGCCATTCCCGGTACACGTTTTGCATCGCAGTCTGTTTCTGCTCTGCATTCTGCTTGAACATCTCTTCCAGATTGCCCTGAGAGAGCAAAACGTTCATTTGGGTCAGCGTCGCGGAGTAATTGCGATACTGCTCTTCCAGGCGATTCGCCAGGTTGGGATCCAGCCCTGGGGTATTCGGTAAGGCATAGTATTTGTCGTAATGAGACTGGGCATTGGCCAGCAGGTTTTTCGCCGTGTTCACCAGCTCGTTGAGCTGCCCGCCGTTAATCTGCGAGGCCATGCTGCTTTGCAGACGCAGCATGCCGCGGTTCAGGGTGACGCGCGCCTGGTTCAGGCTAATCCATGCATCGGTAAACTCCGCCACGTTCTTGCTGGATAGCTGCGACACGGTGAAGTTATCTTTGTCGTTATTCAGCGCGTTAATAAAGATACCGGCGGAGACGAGTTGCATGATGCCGAGCACAAGCAGCACCGAAATCAAAAGGGTAATGACTTTTATACGTTTAAACATGCGTTGCCTTTGTTATATGCAGGTTGTCTGACGTGGATATATCGGCAGGCGCGGCGGGTTGTTTACTGTTTCTCCACTGTAAAAAAGTTTCTAAAGTCATTTTCTGCGTTCATTCAGTGAGTTAAACGCGGGAATTTTTTTGTGATCCACATCGCATTTTCACCCTTGCCTCTAAAGGGTTATAGCACTGCCATAAAGATGCATTTAATATGCATCTTATATTCTTGATGATGAGGTAACTGCTATGGCCTTCCGCGACCAACCCCTCGGCGAGCTGGCGCTCTCCATCCCTCGCGCTTCTGCGCTGTTTCGTAAATACGACATGGATTACTGCTGCGGCGGTAAGCAAACCCTGGCACGTGCGGCCTCGCGCAAAGAGCTGGATGTCGGGCTCATTGAAGCGGAACTGGCGCAGCTGGCAGAGCAGCCCATCGACAAAGACTGGCGCACGGCCCCGCTTGCCGAAATCATCGACCACATTATCGTGCGTTACCACGACCACCACCGTGAACAGCTGCCGGAGCTGATCCTGCAGGCGACCAAAGTGGAGCGCGTACACGCCGACAAACCTTCCGTGCCGCGCGGCCTGGCGAAATACCTGACCATGCTGCATGAAGAACTCACCAGCCACATGATGAAAGAAGAGCAGATCCTCTTCCCGATGGTCAAACAGGGAATGGGCAGCCAGGCGATGGGGCCAATTAGCGTGATGGAAAGCGAACATGACGACGCGGGTGAGCTGCTGGAAGTCATCAAACACACCACCAATAACGTCACGCCGCCGCCAGAAGCCTGCACCACATGGAAAGCGATGTACAACGGTATTAACGAGATGATCGACGACCTGATGGAACACATCAGTCTTGAGAACAACGTTCTGTTCCCGCGAGCATTGGCAGGGGAATAAAAAAGGCCACTGAAGCCTGATGACAGGGAGAGGGTGCAAAAACTATAAACGGCAACCGAAGTTGCCGTTTTGCTTTTACCTTACGCCTGCCATTCGTTTCTTACCAATGAACAGCCAGCCCAATCCAAGCGCAATGAACCACAGCGGCGTGACGATCAGCGCCTGACGGGTGTCATCTTCCAGCGTCAGCAGAACCAGCACGAACGCGAAGAATGCCATACACACCCAGCACATCAGCTTGCCCAATGGCATCTTGTAGATTGATTTCTCGTGCAGGTGTGGGCGCTGTTTACGATACACCAGGTACGAACAGAGGATGATCGTCCAGACGAACATAAACAGGATCGCCGAGACGGTGGTGATCATGGTGAACGCACCGATGACGCTCGGGTTCACGTAGAGCATCACCACACCACCCAGCAGGCACATGCAGGAGAAGGTCAGCCCTTTCGCCGGTACGGCACGCTTAGAGAGTTTGGCAAACGCGCTCGGCGCAACGCCTTCCTGCGCCAGGCCAAACAGCATGCGGCTGGTTGAGAACACACCGCTGTTCGCCGACGACGCTGCAGATGTCAGCACCACGAAGTTAATCAGGCTCGCTGCCGCAGGCAGTCCCACCAGCACGAACAGCTCAACGAACGGGCTCTTGCTTGGCACAACGGAGCTCCACGGCGTCACGGACATAATAATGATCAACGCGAAGACGTAGAACATGATGATACGAACCGGAATGGAGTTGATTGCGCGCGGCAGGGATTTTTCCGGGTCTTTGGTTTCCGCAGCGGTGGTTCCGACTAGCTCAATCCCCACAAAGGCAAACACCGCAATCTGGAAACCGGCAAAGAAGCCGCTGATGCCTTTCGGGAACCAGCCGCCGTCATTCCACAAATGGGTAAACGAAGCCTGTACGCCGGTTGGCGACTGGAAATGCGTCAACACCATTACCAGGCCCACCACAATCAGCGCCACAATAGCGACAATCTTGATCATCGCGAACCAGAACTCCATCTCACCGAACATCTTAACGGTGGCGAGGTTGAGGCTCAGCAGCAGAACAATCACCGCCAGCGAGGCGACCCAGTCCGACAGACCGGGGAACCAGAACTGCGCATAAGCGGTAATGGCGACGACATCCGCCATGCCGGTCACGACCCAGCAGAACCAGTAGGTCCAGCCGGTGAAATAACCCGCCCAGGGGCCGAGCAGGTCGGAAGCAAAATCGCTGAAAGATTTGTATTCGAGGTTGGAGAGCAGCAATTCACCCATTGCACGCATCACGAAAAAGAGCATAAAACCGATGATCATATAAACGAAAATGATCGACGGCCCGGCAAGACTGATGGTTTTGCCTGAGCCCATAAACAGCCCGGTACCGATGGCACCCCCGATGGCGATAAGCTGAATATGACGGTTTGTGAGATTGCGCCGTAGCGACTGTTCAGACGTCGCCTCTTCTGTCGCGGCGACTTTGACCTGATCTACCATGTAATTTTCCTGTTTATGCCTGTCTGTGTTGTTAAGGCTCTTCTGGCCTTTAAAACGTCAAATAAATGACGGTCCCTCTGTAAGGGTTTATCGATATTAGGTAAGAATCGGCGGGATGAATACTATGATTTAGATATTATGTTAATAATATGTTGGAAGTGAGTGTCATATCACTCATACAGCGCGAAACAGCTCACAAAAATACACGCAACAGTTTCGTTTGCAAGATAAAATATTGATTCCTTCGTAACTATAGGTTTTAACACTATTTTCCTCTCCCCGGACGGAGAGAGGAAATAAGAAAAGCCGATTACAGGATTTCCAGCAGCTCGACTTCAAACACCAGGGTGCTGAATGGCGGGATGGATGCGCCAGCGCCACGCTCACCGTACGCCAGGTTGTGCGGGATAGTCAGTTCCCATTTGGAGCCGACTGGCATCAGGGTCAGGGCTTCAATCCAGCCTGCGATAACGCCGTTAACCGGGAATTCAGCCGGTTCACCGCGTGCAACAGAGCTGTCGAACACCGTACCGTCGATCAGTTTACCGGTGTAGTGCACGCGAACGTGGTCAGTGCGTGCCGGGATAGCGCCGTCGCCCTGATTGATTACGCGGAACTGCAGGCCAGACTCGGTGCTGTTCACGCCTTCACGCTCACGGTTCTCTTCCAGATATTTCACGCCTTCTGCCGCCATCTCTTCGAAGCGCGCGCGACGCACTGCGTCAGCACGTTCGTGGATTTCACGCAGCGCACGGTGCACAACATCAACCGGAACGGCTGGCTGTTTGCCTTCCAGCGCGTCAGCGATACCCGCCACCAGCGCTTCTGGTAACAGACCTTCCAGGCCGGATTCGCTCAGTTGCTGTCCTACCTGCAAGCCGATACCGTAACTTGCCTGCGCTTCGATAGTGTCAAAAGTCGGGGTGGTCATGGGTTTTCCTTCCATCACATTTAAAGTAGCGGGCAGCATAGCAGCCATGCCCTTATGGGTAAAACTTTGTCTGAAGTTAAGGTGACAAACTGCGACGAAACAGAAACAATAGAGGTAACCAGGATTAATCCCGAACGGATGTCACGGATGTCGGGTTTGCTACGCCGTTCAGGCAGTTAGCGAACTATACTTCGGAGCACAGGATAAAAAAGACGCGGAGCAGGAGGAGAGCCATGCCCGGGCGATTTGAACTGAAACCTACCCTGGCGAAAATCTGGCAGGCGCCGGACAATTTTCGCATTATGGACCCGCTACCTCCCCTGCATCGCAGAGGGATCATCATTGGTGCGCTGCTGGTGATCGTCGGTTTCCTGCTCCCTTCTGGCGGCGATGATGTCGACACCGCGCCAGTCACCCGCAATGCGCAACTGGATCTTCAGTCGCAAACGCGTCCGCAACCTGACGCGCAGCCTATGCAGACACAGCTTGTGACGCCGTCTAACGATCCGGGTCAGGTTGCTCCGGTTGAGCCAGAGCCGATTCAGGAAGAACAACCGCAGGAGCAGGCCGTCACCCCGTCTGAACCACAGACACAGCAGCCCACCGGTATTGAGCAGCAGTGGCGTTCCTACCGCGTAGAGCCGGGTAAAACGCTTGCTCAGCTGTTCCGCGACCACAACCTGCCACCAACCGATGTCTATGCGATGGCCCAGGTAGAAGGTGCGGGCAAGCCGCTCAGTAACCTGCAGAACGGCCAGATGGTGCAGATCCGTCAGAATGCCAGCGGCGTGGTCACCGGGCTAACGATTGATACGGGTAATGGCCAACAGGTGCTGTTTACCCGCCAGCCAGACGGCAGTTTTATCAGAGCACGGTAATGGCGTAGGCCGGGTAAGGCGAAGCCGCCACCCGGCACTTTTGTTCTCAGGCACTTCGTTTATTCACCCACCAGATCCCCGAGCAGACCAGCACCAGCGCAATCGCGTATTTAATCTCCAGGATGTTTTCCCCCAGGAAAATAGCGGACAGTACCGTCCCGGCGACGGGGATCACAAAGTTGAACGGGGCAATCATACTGACGCGGTTCACTTTCAGCAGGGCGCTCCACAGAGCGAAGGCGACGGATGAGAGCAACGTCAGATACCCCAATACCGCCACCGCGGTGAGGCTATGCACTTCCAGCGTCCCACCCGTGGCATATCCCCCTGCCACCAGGGCAAGACCACCAATACCCAGTTGCCAGCCGGTCATCACCGTCGGATCGACCGTCTGGGAGATACGTTTTCCGTACAGCGTGGCGGCGGAGAGGATGAACGCCGCCAGCACCACAAACCCGTCACCATTCCAGACAAAACGGAAATCACTGAGACCACTGTGGAAGTTCACCAGCATCACCCCGGCAAACCCCAGAATACAGCCCAGCGTTTTGTTATAGCTGAGCTTATCGTTGAGGTAGATAAAATGCGCCAGCAGTACGCTGAAGAAGGTGCCGGTGGCGTTCATGATCGAGCCATTAACGCCCGTGGTGTACGCCAGCCCGATATAAAAGAAGGTGTACTGAATGGTGGTCTGCGTCAGCCCCAGGATCGTAAGCTGACCAAACTGCGTGGGCGTGAGCCTGGCGATGGGTTTACGCTGAGCCAGCGCAAACAGCAGCAGCAATGCCCCGGCGAACAGAAAACGGTACCCGGCAAAGACGACTTTTGACGGAATATCATCGGTTGCGATCTGAAAGAGTTCATAGCCACTTTTAATGGCCGGGTAAGAGCTACCCCAGAGCAGACAGCAGAGCGTGGCGCAGGCGTAGGCTACATTGCGACGGGCAAAGACGGGCGTGGGCAGAGCAGTATCCATGGCAAATCTCAAAGATAAAATTGCGTTTCATTTTATTATCAGAGAATGCGTCAGGAATAGCTACCATACAAGATGTAAAGTGACGTTCTGCAGGCTTTAAAAAGCAAAACGCCGGCACAAGGCCGGCGCTTCGACGCGAGCAGAGTAAAAAATTACTCAGCTACAACGTTAACAACCAGTTTAGCGAACACTTCGCTGTGAACCTGGAAGTCAACTTCGTGCTCACCAGTGGTACGCAGAACGCCGTTCGGCAGACGAACTTCGCTCTTAGCCACTTTAACGCCTGCTGCAGAAACTGCATCAGCGATATCGCGGGTACCGATGGAACCGAACAGTTTACCTTCGTCGCCAGCTTTGGAAGCGATGGTAACAGTGCCCAGTGCGTTGATTGCTTCAGCGCGAGCGTTAGCAGCCGCCAGAACGTCAGCCAGTTTGGCTTCCAGCTCAGCACGACGTGCTTCGAAAAACTCTACGTTTTTCTTGGTAGCAGGAACAGCTTTGCCCTGTGGAACCAGGAAGTTACGAGCGTAGCCCGCTTTAACGTTTACCTGATCACCCAGGCTGCCCAGGTTTGCTACTTTATCAAGCAGAATAACTTGCATTACCTTATCCTCTTAAAGTCGTATTAATGGACCGTGCCCGATTACTGATGACGATCAGTGTACGGCAGCAGAGACAGGTAGCGAGCGCGTTTGATAGCGCGAGCCAGCTGACGCTGGTATTTTGCACGAGTACCGGTGATACGGCTTGGGACAATCTTACCGCTTTCGGTGATGTAGTTTTTCAGCGTTGCGATATCTTTATAGTCGATCTCTTGAACGCCTTCCGCGGTGAAACGGCAGAACTTGCGACGACGGAAATAACGTGCCATATGGCTAGTCTCCAGAATCTATCAAATCAATCTGCTCGGCATGCAGAACCATTTTGCTCAGACCGTTCTTTGCCTTGTGGCAAGAGATGAACCCCTGAACGATTACTGCACTACCGACCGTTAAACTGTGAGTAATGGCCTGGTTTTCGTGTCCGCTAATGATAACGGGCATTTGGCACCACGCCTGCCGGTGAAACCCGGCTTCCTCTTGCACAGAACGATGCTCAAGCACGAACTGGCAATGCGGAATTCCTGATGGACTGACCTTTCGAAGGGGAGCCCTGCATACGATGCCGGACAACGCCAGACGGTTGGTCATCAGAAATTACTCTTCAGAATCCCCAGCATCAGAATCATCTGCGGTTTCGTTTGCGAAATCATCGCGACGCTCACGGCGCTCGTCTTTCGCTTTAACCATCGGAGATGCTTCGGTAACTGCGTGTTTAGTACGCATAACCATGCTGCGGATAACGGCATCGTTGAAGCGGAAGTTAGTTTCCAGCTCATCGATCACTTCCTGCGGAGCTTCAACGTTCAGCAGAACGTAGTGTGCTTTGTGCAGTTTGTTGATCGGGTAAGCCAGCTGACGGCGGCCCCAGTCTTCCAGACGGTGGATCGTGCCCGCTGCTGCAGTGATTGCACCAGTGTAGCGCTCGATCATACCCGGAACCTGTTCGCTCTGGTCAGGATGGACCATAAAAACGATTTCGTAATGACGCATCGAATTGCTCCTTACGGATTATTCAGCCTCCTGTCTGGGTCAGCCGAGGCCCGGGGAGGCAAGGAACGTGTTAAAGGTCGGCTGAAAAATTGACGCGTCATAATACTTGCGCGCCCCTGGAAACTCAAGCTGATTGCACAAATAATTCGCACAAACCGCAAAGCTGGTCTAAGTGGGTGATTTAAAATTAATCGCATCAGGAGGCGTTGTTTTTTTGAACAACTGCATCAGAAATGGTCACGCATCCTCGCCGGATAAGTGATTACACTTTAATCAGAGACCATTTAAACACCGAAGGAGAGCAATCAACCGTCTCACAGCACGCAGTCGTGGAGCGCATATCATGAAAAAAATCGCAATTGCCGTAATGGCTGCGCTTTTGCTCAGTGCAAACGCGATGGCAGCCATCAAGATAGACAGCCGACAGGCCAGAAACATGGATGATGTGCAGAGCTTAGGCGTAATTTACATCAATCATAATTTCGCCACAGAGAGCGAAGCAGATCAGGCTCTTAATAAAGAAACCGATGCTCAGGGGGCAAATTACTATCACGTCATACTGATGCGTGAGCCCGGCAGCAACGGCAATATGCACGCCAGTGCAGATATTTACCGATAACCTTTTAACGCTAGCACCAGGAAAGCCAACAAAGAGAACATAGCCATAGTTTGACTTGCCCCCTGCCCGGGGGCTTTTTTTTTGGTTCTGACTCACTTCTGCCCGTAATAAGCATTAGGCCCATGCTTGCGCATGAAGTGTTTGTTCATCAGGTAATCATCAATGCCCTGAAGCTGTGGGTTGATGTCGCAAGCAATCCACGCCATACGAGCCACCTCCTCCATGACTACCGCGTTATGGACAGCGTCATGCGCATCTTTACCCCAGGCGAACGGACCGTGCTGATAGACCACAATGCCCGGCGTGTGCAGCGGTTCGCTCTCACCCAGCGTTTCGATAATGACCTTACCCGTGTTGAGCTCGTACTCGCCTTCCACTTCTGTCTGCGTGAGTGCCCGCGTGCAGGGAATGTCACCAAAGAAGTAGTCCGCATGCGTGGTTCCCAGAGCCGGAATGGCCCGCCCCGCCTGTGCCCAGGCTGTGGCATGCGTAGAGTGCGTATGCACTACGCCGCCAAGAGAAGGGTAACGCCGGTAGAGCGCCAGATGGGTGGCTGTATCTGAAGAAGGGCGCCATTTGCCGTCGACAACGTTACCCTCAAGATCAACCACCACCATATCGTCAGGGCTCATGGCGTCATATGCCACGCCGCTGGGCTTAATCACCACGAGCCCCTGCTCACGGTCGATGGCGCTGACGTTTCCCCAGGTGAAGGTCACCAGTCCATAGCGCGGAAGATCCATATTAGCGTCAAAGACCTGCTGCTTAAGGTTACGCATGTTCAGCCTCCAGTAAGCCGGCCCGTGCCATACGTTCCCGTACCCAGTCGCGAGCGTTAGCCACTTCACCTGCCGGGTCATCTGACGTTTCGCTCCACATCTCAATCAGGTAAGGTCCGCAATACCCCGCCTGTTTGAGCGTCTGGAAGCACCGTTCGAAATCCACCACCCCGGTGCCGAACGGAACGTTTTTGAATACCCCAGGACGCGTATCTTTGACATGAACCGCGACGATATGGCCCATCCCCGCCAGCAGTTCCATTTGTACGTCGTTATCCCACGCCGACAGGTTGCCGATATCAGGATAGAGCTGGAACCACGGATTGTTCAGGTAATGCGCATAGCCCAGCGCCTTGCTGATCGAGTTCATTAACGGATAGTCCATGATCTCCATCGCCAGCGTCACCTGCGCGCGGCTAGCCATCTCAACGCTCTCTTTCAGGCCGTCACGAAAACGACGACGCGTTTCGTCATTGGCTTCCTGATAGTAAACGTCATACCCGGCAAGCTGTATCACGCGAATACCCACATCCTGCGCAAAACGAATGGCTTTACGCATGATCTCCAGCCCCTGCGCGCGCACCGTATCATCTTCACTGCCAAGCGGAAAACGACGGTGGGCACTAAGGCACATGGACGGCACGCGCACGCCCGTTTCGGCGACCGCACTCACCAGCGCCAGACGCTGCTCCTGGCTCCAGTCGAGGCGAGAAAGACGTTCATCGGTCTCATCCACGGACATTTCGACAAAATCGAAGCCCAACTGTTTCGCCAGTTTCAGCCGCTCCAGCCAGCACTCCCCCGCGGGGAGTGCCTTTTCATAAATGCCAAGCGGGACCTGTTTAGACAACATACCCGCTCCTTAGCCCCAAAGCTGAGCGATTGAACGTTTGAACTGACGTGCCGCTTCCACCGGAGACGCGGCATCACGAATGCTGCGACCCGCGATAAAGACGTGAATAGGGATACCTTTAAACAGCGGCAGATCTTCCAGCGCCAGGCCACCGGTAACGGTCACTTTAAAGCCCATGTCAGCAAGACGTTTAATGGCGCTGATATCTGCGTCTCCCCACGCCACGCCGGCGGCCTGCGCATCACGGCTGCGGTGATAAACGACCTGCTGAATGCCAGCATCGCGCCACGCCTGGGCCTGTTCCCAGGTCCAGAAACCGGTCAGTTCAATCTGCACATCGCCGTTGAACTCTTTCGCCACATCCAGCGCACCTTTCGCAGTGTTGATATCTGCACAGCAGATCACGGTGACCCAGTCGGCATTAGCTTCAAAACACATGCGGGAGAGAATTTTGCCTGCATCGGCAATCTTGGCATCGGCCAGCACGATTTTATGCGGGTAGAGCGCTTTCAGATCGCGAACGGCGCGCACGCCTTCACCTACGCACAGAATGGTGCCAACTTCGATAATATCCACCTCTTCCGCAATCAAGCGGGTGGTTTCATACGCATCGGACAGAGTCTGGTTATCCAGCGCGACCTGCAACATTGGTAATGACATTTTCAATTCCTTCTTAAACTGCCGCCGCTGTGGCGTTATCAATTAAATCCAGCACTTCCTGCTCGGTGCAGCAGGCGCGTAAACGATCAAAATTCGCTTCGTCATCAAACAAGTTAACGATCTGCATGATGCCAACCTCCTGATGGGTATTGGCATCGACGGCCGCCATGGTGATCAGGATGTCGACCGGGTCGTTATCTTCATGGTTAAACACCAAAGGCGTTTTCAGCGTTACCAGCGCGAAGCCGGTTTTCTTCACGCCCTCTTCCGGGCGGCCGTGTGGCATCGCCAGTCCTGGCGCAATCACAAAATAAGGACCATGCTGCGCCACACCATCAAGAATGGCCTGGTAATAACGCGGCTCGACAACATCGGCCTTAACCAGCAGATCCACGCTCAGCTTCACCGCGTCCTGCCAGGTGCTGGCCTCGGCCTGTAAAAGGATGGAGTTATTCTCTGCCAGCGAATCACGTAGTTTCATGTGGCGTCCTTACTTCACATCTTGCGGGAAGTGCGCTTTGATCACTTCCAGCAGTTTTGGGCCGAAATCCGCAGGGGAGAGCATATTGCGTACCCCCACGACATACTTGTTGCCAGAAACGCTAATTTCACCGGCGATATGGGTAGACGCGATGATGATATCGGCGCCGTTCAGTTCACTTTTGTATTCACCCACCGCGCAGCTGTTCACCGTGTGGTCAATGTTTGACTGGGTTAAAAACTGGTCCACTTTCATCTTCATGATCATGGAGCTACCTTGCCCATTGCCACACACAGCCAGGATACGTACGGTCATAATCGAAACTCCTTAGTGAGCAGAAACTTCTGCTGTTTGTTTTTCCGCATCTTCTTCAGCTCGCAGAGAACGGCCAGCGAAGAACATATAAGCCAGGGCAATCACGATAATGACGGCCATAAAGGCCAGCCCGACGGACGCAAAGCCCTGCATCATTGGCGGGGCCAGGATTGACCAGTCCGCCATGCCCATCCAGGCGCTCATACCGGTGAGCTTGACCGCCCACACGCAACCGAAGATCTCCACCATGCCCATCACCAGACAGATCTTGAGCGCTGCACGCCAGCCGCCAAAGTGGTTAGCAAAGACGCCAATGGTGGCGTTGGAGAAGAACATCGGGATAAAGCCAGGAATAATCAGAATGGATGAGCCGCAGCCGACCAGAATGCCTACCGCAATCAGTTGGCCGATGGTGCCCCACATAAAGCCCCATACCACCGCGTTTGGCGCAAAGCTGTAGATAGCCGCACAGTCAATGGCCAGTACCGCACCAGGAATCGGGCGTTGAGAGATCCCGTTGAAGGCTTCAGAGAGCTCGGCAACAAACATGCGCACGCCCTGGGTAATGATGAAAATCGCCACCGCGAAGGAGAAACCGGTCTGCAGGATATAGACCGTCCAGTGCGTTTTACCCGCCATCGCCTGTACTACGTCAATCCCGAAGGAGAGCAGAATGGCCCCGAAGAAAATGGTCATTACGATCGCCGTGGAGACGATGTTGTCGTGGAAGATATTCAGCCAGCCCGGCAGCTTGAGGTCTTCAACGCTGTCCTCTTTTTTGCCCAGATATGGCGCAACCTTGTAAGCGATCCACGAGGCGAACTGTTGCTGATGGCCGATGGAGAAACCGCAGCCGTCAGTCACTTCCTGCGTCGGCTTGTACATCATGTTGGAGGTGATACCCCAGTAAAGCGATACCAGCACAGCGGTGCAGATAATCGTGGTCCACATGGGGTAGCCGAAGATATAGAGAGACACCGCAATCAGCCCGGCCTGCTGGAACATAATGTGACCAGTCAGCATGATGGTGCGGATGCCGGTAATGCGGCGCAGCAGAACGTAAATGATGTTCAACGCCAGCGCGAGCAGTACCGCGTAGCCCACCCAACTGTAGGCATCGCCCATGCGGTCAATGGTGGCCATCATCGACGCGTAGGTGTCAGAGATGGCACCGTTGATGCCATACACTTCAGACATTTTGGCAACAACGGGTTTAAAGGTACTGGTCAGAATGCCTGAACCCGCCTGCAACAGCATGAAACCAATGATGGTTTTGATTGTGCCTTTGATGATGACGCTGACGCTTTTGCGCAGAAGGATGTAGCCCAGGCACGTCACGATACCCAGCAAAAGCGGGGCGTTAGTCATTACCTGATTAAAGAACACGGTAAAGACGTTGTAGAGGATCTCCATAACTCTCTCCAGAAATGAGAACACGAGGGGTAATCCCTGTTCGGTTGGTGTCATCACTCTATTAATCACAAATAATCACCACAAGATTGCATTTGATTATTTGTGACGTATCACGCAAATTATTTCCATGCTGTTAGTAATGATTTTCACTACCGATTCTGACGAATAAATTATTTCTTACAATTCATGCAATTAATCATTGATAGCGGATATTCCAACAACGTAAAAATGGATTATCTGTGACATGGAGAAGATAAATTTCCTCAATTTACTCGTTGCAAACCGATTCAAAGAGTGCCAGCATTAATCACAGCAAATCACCAAATGATTACTTTTGATTAAACCAGGAGTCAAAACGATGAGTAAAGTGAACACTATCACCCGTGAATCATGGATTCTGAGCACCTTCCCGGAATGGGGCAGCTGGCTGAATGAAGAGATTGAGCAGGAACAGGTTGCTCCTGGTACGTTTGCAATGTGGTGGCTGGGTTGCACCGGCATCTGGTTGAAATCCGAGGGTGGCGCCAATATTTGCGTTGATTTCTGGTGCGGTACCGGCAAACAGAGCCACGGCAATCCGCTAATGAAAAAAGGTCATCAGATGCAGCGCATGGCAGGTGTAGAAAAATTGCAGCCGAACCTGCGTACCACGCCGTTTGTTCTTGATCCTTTTGCCATTCGCCAGATCGACGCCGTCCTTTCCACCCACGATCATAACGATCACATCGATGTAAACGTGGCGGCAGCGGTGATGCAAAACTGTGCGGACGACGTGCCGTTTATCGGGCCGCAGACCTGCGTGGATCTCTGGATTGGCTGGGGCGTGCCGAAAGAGCGCTGCATCGTCATGAAACCAGGCGACGTGGTAAAAATTAAAGACATTGAAATCCACGCGCTGGACGCCTTTGACCGCACCGCGCTGATCACTCTGCCGGCGGACCAGAAAGCCGCAGGCGTCCTGCCAGACGGCATGGATGAGCGAGCAGTAAACTATCTGTTTAAAACCCCTGGCGGTTCCCTGTACCACAGCGGTGATTCTCACTACTCCAACTACTATGCGAAGCATGGTAACGAGCATCAGATTGACGTGGCGCTGGGCTCCTACGGCGAGAACCCACGCGGCATTACCGACAAAATGACCAGCGCCGATATGCTGCGCATGGCGGAAGCACTGAACACCAAAGTGGTGATTCCTTTCCACCACGATATCTGGTCAAACTTCCAGGCCGATCCGCAGGAAATCCGCGTACTGTAGGAGATGAAAAAAGACCGTCTGAAGTATGGCTTCAAGCCATTTATCTGGCAGGTAGGCGGTAAGTTCACCTGGCCGCTGGACAAAGACAATTTCGAGTATCACTACCCACGCGGTTTCGATGATTGCTTCACCATTGAGCCAGACCTGCCGTTCAAGTCATTCCTCTGATTGTGAAACCCCATCGCCAGACCTTGCGTCTGGCGATTTCATATTTATTTTAGTAATTTCACGCTATTTCAAATATCATCTTTTCAAATCAATTCTTATCGGAATAGCTCATGACGGAAGCGCAACGGCATCAAATATTACTGGAACTCCTGGCGCAAACAGGGTTTATCACCGTCGAGAAAGTGATCGAACGTTTAGGGATTTCCCCCGCGACGGCGCGACGAGACATCAATAAGCTGGATGAGAGCGGTAAGCTGAAAAAAGTCCGTAACGGCGCGGAAGCCATTAGCCAGCAGCGCCCTCGCTGGACGCCGATGAACATCCATCAGGCACAAAACCACGATGAAAAAGTGCGCATTGCCAGAGCCGCATCGCAGCTGGTCAACCCGGGTGAGAGCGTGGTGATCAACTGTGGCTCCACGGCATTTCTGCTGGGCCGCGAGATGTGCGGTAAACCGGTGCAAATCATCACCAACTATCTGCCACTGGCTAACTATCTCATCGATCAGGAACATGAAAGCGTGGTGATCATGGGCGGCCAGTATAATAAGAGCCAGTCCATTACCCTCAGCCCGCAGGACAGTGAAAACAGCCTCTATGCCGGGCACTGGATGTTTACCAGCGGCAAAGGCCTGACAGCGGATGGGCTCTACAAAACCGACATGTTAACTGCGATGGCAGAGCAAAATATGCTTAACGTCGTGGGCAAGCTCGTCGTACTGGTCGACAGCAGCAAAGTCGGCGAGCGTGCAGGGATGTTGTTCAGCCGCGCCGAGCAGATTGACATGGTGATCACCGGCAAACATGCCAATCCAGAGATCCTCCAGAAGCTGGAAGATCAGGGCGTCAAAATTCTGCGCGTTTAAAGATGCTGGCGGAAAAAATCCACCGTCGCGTCCAGCGCCGCTGGCGTGATACGGTGGCGAACCCCCGCTTCCCACAGGCAGGTCAGGTTGCCGTCCAGCCCTTCGCGCTGTAGTGCCTGCTGGAGACGGAAGGTTTCGCCAGGGGGCACCACATCATCCGCGTCACCATGCCACAACAGCAACGGGCGATCGGCCAGACGCGGTAACGCCCGGGTCACTTCCCATTCGGCCAGCAACGCGTCAATCTCCGTCGCGTCTTGCGGTGGAAACAGCGTTTTTGACAATGACGTAAAATAGCCCGAGCCCATCAGGCACGCCACGGAGGTCACCTCAGGGTGACGGGCCATGATCCCGAGCGCCGTCATTCCCCCCATCGATGCGCCGGCCACCGCCAGCCGTTGATCCGCCACCAGCCCCGCCTGGTAAAGCGCATCGCGCAGCCCGGCAAATTCGCTCAGGCTACCGTGTAAAATCTGCCAGAACTGCCCCAGTCGCACCTGTTCATCACCGGTAAAACGTGCACCGTGATCGGGCGCATCCGGCATCACTACCCGAAAACCGGCCTGCGCCAGCGCCACCGCAAAGTAGCTGTAAACCAGCTTTGATGAGGTAAAGCCATGATAAAAAACCACAACAGGCAGCGGTTGCGCATGTTTCCCCGCAGGGAGAGCGTGTAATATTTCATGATTGCCGAGGCGGCGAGTTTCAATTTCAATCATTGTCGACCCTGTGCTGATGAATGATTCATAATGTTGAGAACTGGATTACGCTTTCACGATATTTTCATTCGAAATATACGTACCAGATAACACTTCGGGAACATTCCCCCAAAACTAAATTCGCAGACAACTACACTATGGCTATCAGGAAACGAGATATGGTTATGCGCAGGTTTGCTACTTTATTGTTGCTGGTTCTGCTCAGTGGCTGTAGTGCGCTACAGGGGACACCGCAACCCGCTCCCCCGGTCGCCGATCATCCGCAGGAGATTCGTCGTAATCAGACGGAAGGATTACAACGAATGGGTACCGTCTCCGCGCTGGTTCGCGGATCCCCGGATGACGCAGAGGAGTCAATAAAGGCGCAAGCTGCCGCCGCTAAAGCAGATTATTACGTCATCATTATGATCGATGAAACCATCATTACGGGCCAGTGGTACTCACAGGCTATTTTGTACCGTAAATAACGATCTTCATTTGAACGACATTTACACTGCTTTGCGTCCATAGACATTTTCCTGTCCACAATAAACTCCATGCCCGCGACAATGGAAGTGAGTTTATTTGCGAAGGAGTGCCCGGCGGATACCGGAGAAATGTGAAATGGAGCTGACAATGAAACGAACTCTTGCTTTGACCTCTCTGTTGCTCTCGGCAGGCCTTGTGAGCACGACTGCACAGTCAGCAGAATTCGCCAGTGCTGATTGCGTCACTGGCCTTAATGAAATTGGCCAGATCTCCGTCAATAACATTTCGGGGAGCCCGCAAGATGTTGAACGTGTCGTGGCATTAAAAGCCGATGAACAGGGCGCTTCCTGGTATCGCATTGTACAGATGCAGGAAGATAACCGTAGCGATCATTGGCGCGTACAAGCTATTCTCTATGTCTAATCATCTCCGATAAAAGCCACTTATTTTTAGTGGCTTTTCGTTTTTGCAAATTTTTTATCTCCCTTCAAAGCCATAAAAAACAACTTGATAACATTTTGTTACATTTTTTAAGTAAATGTTAGCTCTGCCCTGCCGTTGAAAAGCCATACCTTTTCAATAATGAGCAATTTATGATCACCTTTTTTCGCCGTGCGGGTCTGGGCGCAAAGCTATCGCTTCTTACCGGTGTGAGTGTCGCCACGCTGTTTTTGCTTTTCACTTTTCTGCTCAGCCATAAAGCCAGCCAGCAGCTTGAAGCCCTTGCGGTAGAAGACCTGCATAACCAGTCCACCGGTATGGTTGATATGGTACAGATGTTTAACACCAGTCTGAGCGAAGAGGTCGAGAGCTATACCCGGCTGTTCACCACCTTTTTACCGCAGCCTTTGAGCGTCGACAGTAGTCAACTCCAGACCATTAACGGGCTTAGCGTGCCCCTTCTGAAAGGGGGAGAAACGGGCCTGCATGAAAACAATGCCCTTTCTGACGATTTCCTCAAGCGTACAGGGGCAATCTCGACCCTGTTTGTGCGTAGCGGTAATGATTTTGTCCGTGTCGCCACCTCCCTGCGCAAAGAGAACGGCGATCGGGCAATGGGTACCGTTCTGGACACTGCCAGCCCGGCCTATGCGGCCGTCACTAAAGGCGAGGTCTATCGCGGTCTGGCGCTGCTGTTCGGCAAGCGCTATATCACCCAGTATCAGCCGTTCAAAAACGCAGACGGCCAGGTCATTGGGATCATTTTTGTTGGTGTGGATATCACCCACTCCTGGAACGTAATGCGCGAAAAAATCCTCAATCGCCGTTTAGGTGACAGTGGACACTTCTTCGTGCTGGATCGCAGCAACGGTAAAACGCGCGGACAGTTCCTGTTCCACACGAGCAGAGAAGGCCAGTTGCCTGAGTGGGACAGCGCCACCCAGCAGCAGTTGCTGAGCAATACCCCGGGTACGCTGGAACGCGTAAGTGAGGACGGTCGTATCGTGAAAATGGCCTACACGCCGCTGCCGGGCTGGAACTGGACCATTGTGGGGGAAGTGGATAAATCGGTCCTGCTCTCAAGCGTCACCACGATGCGGGATCGCTTCCTGCTGGCAGGCGTGGCGCTGTCAGTCCTGTTTGCCGCGCTGTTTGTCATCATCATTCGTCGCATGCTGACGCGCCCGCTGCGTAACGTCATTCACCTTGCCCGACAATATGCGGCAGGCGATCTGCGTGCCAGCCTGGCCGTTACCCGCCAGGATGAGGTTGGCCAGCTTATCGACGCCATCAATGGGATCGGCGGTGGTCTGGAAAAAATTGTCCTGCAGGTACGCGAGGCCGCAGGCGAGATCCATCTGGGGACTAACGCCCTGGCCTCTGATACCGGTGAGATCTCAGAGCAGATCAACAAACAGGCCAGCAGCGTTGAAGAGACCTCTGCGAGTATGGAACAACTCGCCGCAACCGTGCAGCAAAACGCGGCCAATATGGAACAGACGCAGCAGTTGGTGGGGGAAACCTCACGCGCGGTGCATCAGGGGGGCGAGACGGTGACGCACGCAGTCTCCACCATGGATGCTATTCGCGACGCCTCAAAACGCATTGAGGACATCACGCGCGTGATTGAGTCGATTGCTTTCCAGACCAATATTCTGGCGCTTAATGCGGCAGTTGAAGCTGCACGCGCCGGCGAGCACGGAAAAGGGTTTGCTGTAGTCGCGCAGGAAGTGCGCGCCCTGGCGGCACGCAGCGCTAACGCCGTGAAAGAGATTGAGCAGTTAATTGGCGACACGCTGAACAAGGTGAGTGAAGGCCA
Source organism: Enterobacter sp. 22466 (assembly GCF_052044775.1). Classification (NCBI taxonomy): domain Bacteria; kingdom Pseudomonadati; phylum Pseudomonadota; class Gammaproteobacteria; order Enterobacterales; family Enterobacteriaceae; genus Enterobacter; species Enterobacter sp. 22466. The sequence goes on from NZ_JBQENX010000003.1 coordinate 429,872, forward strand.
TGCGCTCTCAGAGCAGACGCGTCTGGCGATGGATGCCATCATCGCGCACATCGATAACATCAACCAACTGGTGACCGGGATCAACCATGCATCCCGCGAACAGTCGGCGGGGATCCGTCAGGTGAATCTGGCCATGACCCATATTGGTGAAGCCTCTCACATCAACGCCGATCGCGTCTCGCGCAGCGAGCAAACGGCACAATCGCTGCGCGAGAAAGGGTCGCACCTGACCCAGCTGGTGAGCCTGTTCCAGCTTAAAAACTAGCCCACTCTGCCCGTGGCGCGCAGCAGCAGGTCACTTTGAACCTGCTCTGTCATCAGTGTGCCGCCACGGGTATCCAGCATCATACGGCACCAGGCCTGCGCGACAGGTGGGGATGCGTGCCGCAACATCTGGCTTCCGGCGCCCAGCAGGAATAGCTGATGCGCAATCTCCCGGCCCTGCGCCTCCTGCGGTTTACGCAGCTTTTGCTGCAACTGTCGCCAGCTGCGATCGAAGTGCCTGTCCTGGCCTTTTACCTGCGCAAAATCCTCTGCCAGCAGATCGAACATACCCGGCTGCTTCGCCAGAACGCGCAGAACATCCAGACACATGATGTTCCCTGAGCCTTCCCAGATGCTGTTCACCGGCATCTCGCGATACAGGCGGGGGAGTTCACTCTCCTCGCAGTACCCGATGCCGCCCAACACCTCCATCGCCTCTGCCACAAACGGGATACCCGCTTTGCAGACGCTGTATTTCGCGGCTGGTGTGAAAAGCCGCGCCCAGGCCGCCTCTTGCGGATCGGCGCGTTTATCCCACGCCCGGGCAAGGCGAAACAGCAGTGCCGTTTGCCCCTCCAGCACCAGCGCCATGCGGCTCAGAACGTCGCGCATCAGCGGCTGATCGATGAGGTTTTTCCCGAACGTCTGTCGCTGATGGGCGTGGTACAGCGCCACGGATAATGCCCGACGCATCAACCCATGGCTGCCCAGAGCGCAGTCAAAACGCGTTAACCCGCCCATGCGCAGGATCTGTCGTACCCCTTCCCCCTCTTCCCCTAACAACCAACCGGACGCATCCAGAAACTCCGCTTCACTGCTGGCGTTAGCGCGGTTACCGAGCTTGTCTTTCAGCCGCTCCAGGCGCACGGCGTTGCGCTGCCCGTCAGGCAAAAAGCGAGGAACAAAAAAGCAGGACAACCCGCCTTTCGCCTGCGCCAGTACCAGATGCGCATCGCTTTGTGGCACGGAGAAAAACCACTTATGACCCACCAGCCGGTAGCTGCCGTCGCTGCACTTTTCCGCTTTGGTGGTGTTGCTGAGCACGTCCGAGCCGCCCTGTTTTTCCGTCATCCCCATGCCGATCAGCAGGCCGCGCTTTTGGGCTCCAGGGGCAAGGTGAGGATCATAACGATCGCTCAGTAGCGGCGTGAGCCAGTTCTGGAAAGGTTCAGGCAGCGCCTGTTGCAGCAGCGGCGTGGCGGCAAACGTCATGGTAACGGGACACAGCGTTCCGGCCTCAACCTGAGCATGCAATACGAAGCGCGCGGCGCGAGCGACAAAGGAGCCTTTACGCGCCTCCTCTTCCCACGCCAGGTTATGCACCCGGTTAGCACACAGCCCCTGCATCAGAAGATGCCAGGCGGGGTGAAAACGGACATCATCCAGCCGCTCACCGGTGGGGTCATAGCGGAGTAACTCCGGCGGATTGACGTTCGCCAGCCTGCCAAGCTCCAGTGACTCCGCCGTACCTAACTGCTGGCCGATACTGGCCAGCAGCTCGCTATCCCACTCCGCGCCTTCGCGAGCCACCGCGTCACGCAGGGCACAATCAGAGAGAAAAAGGTTGCTGTTCGAAAGCGGTGCGGGTTGGTTAAAAACGGTATGTGTTTGCCAGTGCATGCTGTCTCCCTCCTTAAGTGGCAATGAAGATAAGTATGGACAGACCGCGTGCACGCTGCATGGGAGTAAGGTCACACGGTAGCGATCCCGCTGATATCATTCGTGAAATAGCTCACAGAACATAAGAATAAACTATTTCATCACTTCACTTTTATTGAATAATTTATTCTTACCCCTTTCAGTGAGGAAAGTTATGCAACCGAATGCGCATAAGCGTGCGTTAATTGCAGGCTCCATTGGTAATTTCATCGAGTGGTATGAGTTTGCGGTCTACGGCTTTCTGGCCACCGTGATTGCGAAAAACTTCTTCCAGCTTGAAGGTGAGTCGGGGCTGACCAGCCTGATCCTCACCTACGCCTCATTTGCCATCGCTTTCTTCTTCCGCCCACTGGGGGCGGTGGTGTTTGGCCGCATCGGCGACCGTATTGGCCGCAAACCGACGCTGATCATTGTGCTGGTGCTGATGACGCTCGCCACCGCCGCCATCGGTGTTGTGCCAGTCTATGCCAGCATCGGTATCGCTGCGCCGCTGATCGTTACGCTGCTGCGCATCCTGCAGGGATTGTTCGCGGGGGGTGAGTACGGTGGTGCCGTTTCCTTGATGACGGAATTTGCACCACGCGGTAAACGTGGTCTGTATGGCGCATGGCAGTCGTTCACGGTGGCGCTGGGGCTGTTAGCGGGCGCGGGTATTGTCGCCTTGCTTTCTGCTTTACTGACACCGGAAGCCCTGCATGACTGGGGCTGGCGCATTCCATTTTTCCTGGCGTTACCCATGGGTGTGGTGGCGCTCTGGTTGCGGGTGAGTATGGAAGAGACGCCGAGCTTCGTGCAGCAGCAGGAAAAACCGCTCATCGCACAGGCCAGTACCGTCGCCACAATTAAAGCGATCGTGATGGGAATTGGCCGGGTGATGGTCTGGTCGGCGGCGGGTTATACCTATCTGGTGATTATGCCGACCTATCTGCAATCGGCACTGCACACAGGATTTAACCAGGCACTGTTAATAGCCGTGATTTCGAATATCGGCTTTGCGCTCACCATTATTCCGTCGGGGATCCTGAGCGACAGGATCGGCCGCCGCACGGTAATGATTATCGCCACCGCGTTACTGCTGATCCTCGCCCTGCCGCTGCTGAAAATTCTGCAGGCGGAGTCGAGTACCCTGGCGGTGAAAGCGATCGTGGTGTTGATTGCGGGCGGTCTGGTGGGCATGCTCGCAGGTCCAGGACCGGCAATGCTCTCAGAGATGTTCCCGACGCGCGTGCGCTATACGGGACTTGGGCTGGCGTATTCCTTGTCGAATGCCATTTTCTCGGGGTGTGCGGGGCTGATCATTACCGGGCTGATTAAAGAGACGGGAAACCTCGATATTCCGGCATATTACGTCATGGCGACTGCGGTGGTGAGTATTGTGGCGCTGATGACGCTCAGGAAGGATGACCATTTGCGGGCGCTGGAGGAGTGAGGTTGTCACCGTCTGGTGCCCTCACCCCGGCCCTCTCCCACCGGGAGAGGGAGAAAACACAAAAGGCCGTCCAGAGGACGGCCTTGCTGTTTATTCTGCGCGCTGACGTACCGCTTCAAACAGGCAAATACCCGTTGCCACAGAGACGTTCAGGGACGAGACGCTGCCCGCCATCGGGATGCTGATCAGCTCATCGCAGTGCTCGCGCGTCAGGCGACGCATGCCTTCACCTTCCGCCCCCATCACCAGCGCCAGTCGGCCGGTCATTTTGCTCTGATACAGGGTATGATCCGCTTCACCGGCGGTACCGACGATCCAGATATTCTCTTCCTGCAGCAGACGCATGGTGCGCGCCAGGTTGGTGACGCGGATCAGTGGAACGTTTTCCGCTGCACCACAGGCCACTTTCTTCGCCGTCGCGTTCAGCTGTGCAGAACGATCTTTCGGCACGATCACCGCATGAACGCCTGCCGCATCAGCACTACGCAGACACGCGCCGAGGTTATGCGGATCGGTCACGCCATCAAGGATCAGGAAGAACGGGTTATCCAGTGCAGCGATCAGATCCGGCAGATCGTTTTCCTGATACTGACGACCTGGCTTCACGCGGGCAATAATTCCCTGGTGAACCGCACCTTCACTTTTCTCATCCAGGAACTGGCGATTGGCCAGCTGGATCACCACGCCCTGCGCTTCCAGTGCGTGGATCAGCGGCATCAGACGTTTGTCTTCACGCCCTTTCAGAATAAACACTTCCTGAAAACGCTCCGGTGCGCGCTCCAGCAGGGCCTGCACCGCGTGGATGCCGTAAATCATTTCACTCATTGATGATTCTCATAATAGGTAATTCCCCCTCTCCCCGTTGGGGAGAGGGTCAGGGTGAGGGGAGGATTTACTCCGCCTGCTGTTTCTTCGCTGCGCGCTTCGCTTTGGTCGCAGCAGCAATTTTCTGCGTTTTCGCGGACGGCTTTTTCGCCTTGCGAGCCTCTTTCTTCGCCGCTTTTGGCTTCTGCTTTTTCTCACCGCGGAATGCGCTGTCTGGCTCGAAGTTTACTTTCTTGCCCGCCTGACGACGTTTGCCGCTCGCGTTGCCGTTACCGCCTTTTTTCGCCTTCTCACGCGCGGTTTTCCCTACGTTACGCGGCGCGCGCTCGCTGGAGATCAGGCTGAAGTCAATCTTACGCTCGTCCATGTTGACGGCTTCGACCTTCACTTCCACCCGATCGCCAAGGCGATAGGTCTGTCCACCCGATTCGCCAATCAGACGCTGCCCGACCTGGTCGAAACGGTAGTAGTCGTTATCCAGACTGGAGACATGCACCAGACCGTCGATAAACAGCTCGTCCAGACGAACAAAGAAACCAAACCCGGTCACACTGGCAATGACGCCTTTGAAAATGTTACCGACCTGATCCAGCATAAAGTCGCATTTCAGCCAGTCAGAGACTTCGCGCGTCGCTTCATCGGCACGGCGCTCGGTCATGGAACAGTGCTGACCCAGTTGCAGCATCTCTTCCATGGAATAGTGGTACCCGCCGGTTTCAGTCGTGTTACCTTTATGGCCCTGCTCCTGCGCCAGCAGATACTTGATCGCACGGTGCAAAGACAGGTCCGGATAACGGCGGATCGGCGATGTAAAGTGGGCGTAAGACTGCAGCGCCAGACCGAAGTGACCACGGTTTTCCGGATCGTAAATCGCCTGCTTCATGGAGCGCAGCAGCATGGTCTGCAGCATTTCTGCATCCGGGCGATCGCCAATGGATTCCAGCAGCTCGGCATAATCGCGCGGCTCTGGCTTGTTACCGCCAGGCAGCTCTAGACCGAGTTCAGCCAGTACGGAGCGGAACGCGGTGATCGCTTCCGTCGACGGTTTATCGTGGATACGGAACAGCGCGGGTTCCTTGGCTTTCTCGACGAAACGGGCCGCCGAAATGTTCGCCAGGATCATACACTCCTCGATCAGCTTATGTGCATCGTTACGCTGGGTCTGTTCGATACGCTCAATGCGGCGTTCAGCGTTGAAGATAAACTTCGCCTCTTCGCTTTCAAACGAGATCCCACCGCGCTCTTCGCGTGCCTGATCCAGCGTTTTGTAGAGGTTATGCAGCTCTTCGATATGTTTGACCAGCGGCGCATACTGCTCACGCAGATCCTGGTCCCCCTGCAGCATATGCCAGACCTTGGTATAGGTCAGGCGCGCATGGGAACTCATCACCGCTTCGTAGAACTTGTAACCGGTTAAGCGACCTTTACTGGAGATGGTCATCTCGCAAACCATACACAGGCGATCAACCTGCGGGTTCAGGGAACAGAGGCCATTGGAGAGCACTTCCGGCAGCATCGGTACCACCTGAGACGGGAAGTAGACCGACGTACCACGGCTGCGCGCTTCGTTATCGAGTGGCGTGTGGGGACGAACGTAATAGCTCACGTCCGCGATAGCAACCCACAGACGCCAGCCGCCACCGCGTTTTTTCTCGCAGTATACGGCGTCATCGAAGTCGCGGGCGTCTTCACCATCAATGGTGACCAGCGGCAGACTGCGCAGGTCCACACGTCCCGCTTTGGACTCTTCCGGAACCTCTTCCTTCAGGCCCACAATCTGCTCTTCAACCGCTTTTGGCCAGATGTAAGGGATCTCATGCGTACGCAGGGCCATATCAACAGCCATGCCGGTACCCATGTTATCGCCCAGCACTTCCACAATTTTCCCTACCGCTTTGGTGCGACGCGTTGGACGCTGGGTAAGCTCCACCACCACCACAAAGCCCATGCGGGCGCCCATCACCTCTTCAGGCGGGATCAGGATATCGAAGCTCAGACGGCTGTCATCCGGTACCACAAAGCCTACACCGGCATCGGTAAAGTAGCGGCCAACGATCTGGCTGGTTTTTGGCACCAGCACACGAACCACACGTGCTTCGCGACGACCTTTACGATCGGCACCCAGCGGCTGCGCCAGGATCTGGTCGCCATGGATACACATTTTCATCTGTTCGGATGAGAGGTAGAGATCGTCTTTACGGCCCTCTACGCGCAGAAAACCGTAACCGTCGCGGTGACCAATGACGGTCCCTTTCAGCAGGTCGAGGCGTTCTGGTAGCGCATAGCACTGGCGGCGGGTAAAGACCAGTTGCCCGTCGCGCTCCATCGCACGCAGGCGGCGGCGAAGGGCTTCAGTTTGCTCTTCACCTTCAATGTTTAATTCAACAGCAAGTTCTTCACGATTGGCGGGTTTTTCGCGTTTTGTTAAGTGTTCAATGATGAACTCGCGGCTGGGAATAGGATTCGCGTATTTTTCAGCTTCGCGTTCCTGGAAAGGATCATGTGACATATCGGTTCCTCCGTTGTCAGCTCCGGTGGAAATTTTCTTCATTCCACCAGCAATAATTTATAAAGCGGTTGATTCTCTTCAACCAAATCGGCCAGCGTGTAGTTATCCAGTTCCTTGAGAAAACTTTGCACGGCCAGAGAAAGCGCCTGTTTCAGGCGACAAGCGGGCGTAATGTGGCAGAACTCGCTGCTGCAGTTCACCAGAGATAATGGCTCCAGTTCACGTACCACATCCCCGATACGAATACTTTGCGCCGGTTTACCGAGACGGATCCCACCATTTTTCCCGCGGACGGCAGCAACGTATCCGGCACGACTAAGTTGATTGATTATTTTGACCATATGATTACGGGACACGCCGTAGACCTCTGTTACTTCAGAGATACTGGTCATTTTCCCATCGGGTAACGACGCCATGTAGATCAGCGCACGTAAGCCGTAATCGGTGAAACTTGTTAACTGCACATCAACCTCAGGAAAAAAGGAAAACGCGGATAGACCGCAAAGTGATTCATTAATGATGATAAACCAGCCAGATAGTTAGCGGCTAATTTATTTGACAGACGGGGCGAAAAAGCGGAGATCCAGGAGCGGTCGCCGGATGGCGCTACGCTTATCCAGCCTACGGGTTTCCCCGCAGGCCAGCAGTCACGAAGATTATGCGTCGAACGGGTCGCGCAGGATCATCGTTTCAGTACGATCCGGGCCGGTAGAGATAATGTCGATCGGCACTTCGGTCAGTTCTTCAATGCGCTTGATGTAATCCAGCGCCGCCTGCGGCAGGCCGCTACGCTCTTTCACACCAAAGGTGGTCTCAGACCAGCCTGGCATGGTTTCGTAGATTGGCTCGATGCCTTGCCAGTCGTCAGCAGCCAGCGGCGTGGTGGTCACTTCACGGCCATCTGGCATGCGGTAGCCGACGCAGATTTTCACTTCTTTCAGGCCGTCCAGTACGTCCAGCTTGGTCAGGCAGAAGCCAGACAGGGAGTTGATCTGCACTGCACGACGCACAGCAACCGCATCCAGCCAGCCGGTACGACGACGACGACCGGTGGTCGCGCCAAACTCGTTACCCTGCTTGCACAGGAACTCGCCGGTTTCATCAAACAGCTCGGTCGGGAATGGACCCGCACCCACGCGAGTGGAGTACGCTTTAATGATACCCAGAACGTAATCCACATAACGCGGACCCAGGCCAGAACCCGTCGCCACGCCACCTGCGGTGGTGTTGGAGGAGGTTACGTACGGATAGGTACCGTGGTCGATGTCCAGCAGCGTACCCTGCGCACCTTCGAACATGACGAAATCGCCACGCTTGCGTGCCTGGTCAAGCAGATCGGACACATCAACAACCATACCGGTCAGAATGTCAGCAATCGCCATGACGTCATCCAGCACTTTCTGGTAGTCAACAGCGTCAGCTTTGTAGAAGTTCACCAGCTGGAAGTTGTGATATTCCATCACTTCTTTCAGTTTTTCAGCGAAGGTCGCTTTATCAAACAGGTCGCCCACGCGCAGACCGCGACGAGCTACTTTGTCTTCATAAGCCGGGCCGATACCACGACCGGTGGTGCCGATCGCTTTCGCGCCACGCGCTTTTTCACGCGCAACGTCCAGTGCCACGTGATAATCAAGGATCAGCGGGCAGGCTTCGGAGAGCAGCAGACGCTCGCGAACCGGGATACCACGGTCTTCCAGACCTTTCATCTCTTTCATCAGCGCAGCCGGAGACAGCACTACGCCGTTACCGATGATGCTGGTGACGTTTTCGCGGAGAATGCCTGATGGAATAAGATGGAGGACGGTTTTTTCACCGTTGATTACGAGAGTATGGCCTGCGTTGTGACCGCCCTGGTAGCGCACAACATATTTAGCCCGTTCAGTCAGAAGATCAACAATCTTCCCTTTACCTTCGTCACCCCATTGGGTGCCCAGTACGACGACGTTGTTACCCATTTTTTTCAAAATCACCGTTTGCTTAAAAATGGATTCTACCATCGCTTTTTCAGATATACAGCACTTTTTGACCCCAAAATATGCCAAATCCGATCACTTTTTGATCAGCCAATCGTGTTCCTCAACATGTAGTAGATAACAATGCCAGCAACCACAAGACCGCCACCGAATCGGCGCAAAATATTATCCGGCAACTGACTCAGGGTGGCGATCATGCGACGCCAGGCGCGCGGATAAAGCATCGGCCCCAGGCCTTCCAGGACTAAAACCAGCGCCAGGGCCAGCCAGATCGTTGAATTCATTTTTAATCCTTATAAAAGAAAACCACCGCTCCGTTGGGAGCGGTGGTTTGAATACTCAAACTAACCTGAGTTTATCGCGTTGCGTTAGTTGGCGTCTTCATATAACGGAAGAAATCGCTGTCCGGGCTGAGCACCATCACATCCTGGTTGCTCTTGAAGCTATTCTCATAAGCACGCAGGCTACGGATAAAGGCGTAGAAGTCTGGATCCTGGCTAAACGCATCGGCAAACAGCTTCGCGGCTTCCGCATCACCTTCACCACGCAGGATACGGCCCTGACGCTCAGACTCCGCCAGCGTCTTGGTCACTTCGTAGTCCGCGGCTGCACGCAGTTTCTCTGCCTCTTCCTGACCCTGTGAACGGTGACGACGGGCTACCGCTTCACGTTCTGCACGCATACGGTTGTAGATCGCCTCAGACACTTCTGCCGGCAGGTTGATCTGCTTAATACGCACATCCACCACTTCGATACCCAGTGCAGCCATACTGTTCGGGTTGATCACCGGTACCTTGCCATTGGTTTCAGCCTGAACACGTTCAGCCGCCTTGGCAATCGCATCGTCCGCCGCTGGCGTTTCCACTTCATCTTCCGTACCTGCAGTACCGGAGTTCAGCGCATCGCGTACTTCCAGGGTCAGACGACCACGGGAGTCGGTCACGATGTCTTTCACATCCAGACGACCAATCTCAGAACGCAGACGGTCAGAGAATTTACGTTTCAACAGCACTTCCGCCTGAGAAACATCACCACCGCCTGTTGCCAGGAAGTAACGGCTGAAATCACTGATACGCCACTTAATGTAGGAGTCAACGATCAGGTCTTTCTTCTCTTTGGTCACGAAACGATCAGCCTGGTTATCCATGGTCTGGATACGCGCATCAAGCGTCTTCACAGACTGGATAAAAGGCACCTTGAAGTGCAGACCCGGCTCATAAATCACCGGACGCTTGTCACTGTCACGGACGACGCTGCTGAACTGGAACTTAATCCCGCGCTCGCCCTCTTTCACCACAAAGATAGAGGTATAAAGTACGACCAGTACGATGACGATGATCGCAATAACTGACTTACGCATCCTTATTCCCCCTGACGCTGGTAGTCGTTACGCTGCGCGTTAGCACGGCGTTGGTCCATAATGTCACCATCGTTCGAAGAAGGCGTGGTTGTTGCGCTTGAGCTACCGGACGATGCAGGTGGCAGACGCAGCAGGTTATTGGCACCGCTGTTGTCTTTCGCTGCCGGTGCAGAACCGCCTTTCAGCATCTGATCCAGCGGCAGTACCATCAGGTTTCCACCTTTGCTGTCGTTAACCAGCACTTTACGTGTATGGCTCAGCACTTTTTCCATGGTCTCGATATAGAGACGCTCACGGGTAATTTCCGGAGCCGCTTTATATTCCGGCAGAATGCGCGCGAAACGAGCCACTTCACCCTGTGCTTCCAGGATCGTCTGAGTCTTATAGGCACGTGCTTCTTCAAGAATACGCTGCGCCTGACCGTTAGCACGAGGCTGAACTTCGTTGGTGTACGCTTCTGCTTCACGGATGTACTGCTGTTCGTTTTCACGCGCGGCAATCGCATCATCAAACGCGGCTTTCACCTCTTCCGGCGGACGAGCGGCCTGGAAGTTGACGTCAAGCAGGGTGATCCCCATGTTGTACGGACGAATGGTCTCTTCCAGCTCACGCTGGGTATCGCTACGAATAACGGTACGACCTTCGGTCAGAATACGGTCCATGGTGTATTTACCGATCACGCCGCGCAGGGCGCTATCGGTGGCCTGACGCAGGCTGTCATCTGCGCTGGTCACGCTAAACAGATAACGTTCTGGATCGGTCACGCGATACTGTACGTTCATCTCAACGCGCACCACGTTCTCGTCAGAGGTCAGCATCACGCCGGAAGCGGCCAGCTCACGCACCGATTCCACGTTCACTGCGGTCACGTCGTCAATGAAGGTCGGTTTCCAGTTCAGGCCCGGCTCAACCAGATGGCTGAACTTACCAAAACGGGTGACCACGCCGCGCTCGGCTTCTTTAATGGTGTAGAACCCGCTGGCAGCCCAGATGATGACCACGGCAGCGGCCACAATGCCCACAATGCGGCCACCCATTTGCGGGCGCGGGCCCTGGGTAGAATTGCCACCCGAGCCAGACCCTTTTCCTCCACCGAGCCCACCAAGCTTCTTGCTTAGCTTGCGGAAGATATCATCCAGATCCGGCGGCCCCTGATCGCGACCACCTTTGTTGCCATTTCCCCCAGAGTTGCCGCCTTGATTATTGCTGCTTCCCCACGGGTCGCGGTCCTGTCCGTTATTACCGGGCTGATTCCACGCCATGTATATGCTCCATATTTGTTATGCAAGGGCGAATTATTCAGGCATACCCTTTCCGATCAGACGATATAGTCGACCAGCGCAGGTTCTTGTTTACAGAGGCGACGCCAGTCAACGATCGGCATACGCACCTGCATCCCCACGCTGCCGTCATCCTCCATCCACTCTTTTTCTATCGCCTGAAGCTGATAAAACCGGCTGCGCAGCCTGCCTTCCTGTGGCGGCAGTCGCAGCGTGTGCTGGGCTACCTCACCGGAAAGACGTTCTGTCAAAGCCTGGAAAAGCAGTGGCACACCAATACCGGTCTGGGCAGAAAGCCAGACCCGAATCGGTTTGTTCTCTTCATCACGATCGATACGCGGCTCAAATTCATCCAGCATGTCGATCTTGTTCATCACCAACAGCGTTGGGATCTCGTGGGCCTCGATCTCTTCCAGCACCACATTCACCGCGTCGATGTTTTCCTGCACGCGAACATCTGCAGCATCAATCACGTGCAGCAGCAGGGTCGCCTGACGCGTCTCCTGCAGGGTGGCTTTAAACGCGGCCACCAGGTCATGAGGCAGATGGCGGATAAACCCTACGGTATCCGCCAGCACGGTTTCCCCCACATCCGCCACGTCTATACGACGCAACGTCGGGTCCAGGGTCGCAAACAGCTGGTCTGCGGCATAGACCTGGGCCTCGGTAATCTGGTTAAACAGGGTGGATTTACCGGCGTTGGTATACCCCACCAGCGACACCGTCGGGATGTCGGCTTTCGTGCGCGCCCGACGTCCCTGCTCACGCTGCTTCTCGACTCTTTCCAGACGTGAGAGGATCTGGGTAATACGGCCACGCAGCAAACGGCGGTCGGTTTCGAGCTGGGTTTCACCCGGACCGCGCAAACCAATCCCGCCTTTTTGTCGTTCAAGGTGGGTCCAGCCACGTACAAGACGCGTGGCCAGATGGCGCAGCTGCGCCAGCTCAACCTGCAGCTTACCCTCATGGGTGCGTGCACGCTGAGCAAAAATATCTAAAATCAACCCCGTGCGATCGATAACACGGCATTCGCAAAGCGCTTCCAGGTTACGCTCCTGCGCCGGAGACAGCGCATGATCAAACAACACGACTGACGCACCGGTTGCTTTTACGGCATCCGCAATTTCTACTGCTTTACCTTCACCAACAAAATATTTTGGGTGCGGCGCTTTACGGCTACCGGTAATCACCTGCATTGCTTCGACACCGGCGGAAGAGACCAGAGATTCAAACTCCTGGAGGTCTTCCATATCTTTGTCTTGCGAAAAATAGATGTGTACCAGCACCGCCTGCTCACCGGCATCATAACGGTCAAACAAGCGTAAAACCCTCTAAAAAGATCAGCGGGGAACGCAGGATCCCTGGCTCCCCGTGTGGATAACAGTGCGAAACCTTATTCGGTCTCGTCGCTGTCCTGCGCAGGAGCAGAAGAACCCTGCGCGTTGCTGCCATGATGGTAGTTACTACCAGTGCCGCCGCCAGCGTTATTGCTGTGATGGGATACCGGACGGGACGGAACAACAGTAGAAATAGCGTGCTTGTAGACCATCTGGCTGACCGTGTTTTTCAACAGGATCACGAACTGATCGAAAGACTCAATCTGACCTTGCAGCTTAATACCATTCACCAAATAAATAGAAACTGGAACACGTTCCCGACGCAATGCGTTCAGGAACGGATCTTGTAAAGATTGCCCCTTAGCCATTCTATCTTTTCCTTATATGCTTGTTTTGTACTTAGAACCTTGCGATTCTGAAAAATTGCGCACGATACGTCTCAATTGTACACATTCAGTGAGCGATATCACCAACAACCTCAATCACTTCGTTTAACGCCTGTTGCGGTTTTTCACTGTCTAACCAGTGAACACCTTCCCAACCGCGCAACCAGGTGATCTGGCGCTTCGCTAACTGTCTCGTGGCGCAAACACCTCTATAAACCATTTCATCATATGAAATCTCGCCTTCAAGGTATGACCACATCTGGCGGTATCCCACACAACGAACGGAAGGCATATCCGTATGCAAATCTCCACGGGCAAATAGCGCCCGCACTTCTGCTTCAAAATCTGAAGCCAACATCTGATGAAAACGCTGCTCAATTCGTTGATGGAGCAGTTCACGGCTCGCCGGGGCGATGGCGAACTGATGCACCTGATACGGCAGAGCGTCTCCTGACGTTTGCGTCAGTTCCGTTAAAGTTTTACCCGAAATGAAAAAAACTTCCAGTGCCCGGGAAAGCCTTTGCGGATCATTTGGATGGATCCGTGCTGCGGCAACCGGGTCAATTTCTGCCAGTTGCTGATGCAAAACGTCCCATCCCTGCTCTGCCGCCTGCTGCTCAATTTTTGCTCTTATTTCAGGGTCCGCTGATGGCAGAGGAGATAACCCCTCCAGCAACGCCTTGAAATAGAGCATGGTTCCGCCAACCAACAGCGGTATACGTCCCGCCGCCGTTATCTCGGCCATCTCGGCTAAGGCATCGCGGCGAAAATCCGCTGCGGAGTAGGCCTGAGCCGGGTCGAGAATGTCCAGCAAACGATGCGGTGCCGCGCGCAGTTCGTCTGCGTCTGGCTTCGCTGTGCCGATGTCCATTCCTCGGTAGATGAGGGCAGAATCGACACTAATCAACTCTACGGGCAAAACTTTACGAAGCTCAATAGCTAACGCCGTTTTGCCGGAGGCCGTAGGGCCCATCAAAAAAATCGCCTTAGGCAGGCTCGCCTTACTGATATCAATCATGTTTCAGGGCGGTCATCGCCGTTTGTAAATCAACAGGTTGTAATAATCCACCCGGCGGTGCTTTCACCAGATGCGGACAAAGGCGTTCCACCTCTGCCAGCACGCTAATCGCCTGCGCCATACTCCACGGCGTATGTTCGCTGGCCAAATGGCGGGCGATCCACTGCGCGGTGTTGGCGGCATCAAACGACGTTTGCTGCGCCAGGTAGCCTATCAGTTCAGGAATCAAGTTTTGTAAATTTTGTTGGCGTAAGGGTAAAGGCACTGCACGAATTGTCACATGCTGTGATTCCAGTACCATTTCTATCCCCATCTGCGCCAGTTGGGCCTCTGCGCGCTGCAATACCCTTGTTTCGTCAGCGGATATTTTTAGCCGAACCGGGATCAGTAACGGCTGAGCGCAAGCCGCGTTTTCACCCGGGGTCAGTTGCACCTGTTTAAGCCAGCGTTCCGCAACCGGCAGAGCCAGCAGCATAAGCTTGCCCTCACGTTCGAGTAACGCCATATCCGGGGCGATAATCGTCAGCACCCGGCCAAAGCTCTGGCTATGCCCTTCCAGCGAAGGCGTTTGCACCTCAATGTGCTCTTTACGCGTAACTGCGGGGGTTTCCAGCAATTTACGGTACAACGCCCCCTGCTGCTTTTGATAGCCGGGCTGGGCGTTGGGATAGTTTGCGCCGGTGGGTCGCGGCGCGCTCCCCGCCGATGAGAAACGCGGCGCTTCCGCTTCACGCGCGACGGCAGGCTCGGCAAAGTGGTTGCGCCCCGCCGCAACACGGTTTTCCGGTATCGGACGCGGAGCGGGCTCTTCATTTTGCAGCGGCAGCGTGGGTTCAACCTGCTGCTGCAGGACGCTCAGCACGCCCTGATAGATAAAATCGTGCACCAGTCGCGACTGATGGAACCGAACTTCATGCTTGGCGGGATGGACGTTAACATCAACCTGATGCGGGTCGATTTCAAGATAAAGCACAAACGCAGGCTGCTGATCCGCGCCAAGCTTATCCTCGCAGGCCTGACGAATGGCGTGGTTGATCAGACGGTCGCGCATCATACGACCATTCACGTAACAATACTGGATCTCCGCGAAGGCGGCACTGCTGGCGTTCGGGTCGGCAACCCAACCGCGCAGGGCCAGATCGCCGTGCTGCCATTCAATGGCCAGCGCCTGTTCCAGAAACGGTGTACCGCAGATAGCGCCCAGACGACGTTCTTTCTGCCCACCTTCCGCTACCGCACGGTACTGACGCATCAGCTTGCCATTATGGCTGAGGTTGATGGTGACATCGAAACGCGCCAGCGCGATACGGCGGATAATCTCATCGATATGACCGAATTCGGTCTTCTCGGTGCGCATAAACTTACGGCGGGCGGGAGTATTGTAGAAGAGATCCAGTACTTCGAGCGTCGTGCCGACAGGATGCGCCGCAGGCTTGACCGTAACGTCCATATCACGCCCTTCGGCGTAGGCCTGCCAGGCTTCCTGCTGTTCGGCCGTACGGGAGGTCAGCGTTAAACGGGAAACCGAGCTGATACTGGCCAGCGCCTCGCCGCGAAATCCGAGGCTGATGATCGCTTCAAGGTCGTCCAGAGAGGCGATTTTACTGGTGGCGTGACGCGCCAGCGCCAGCGCCAGCTCGTCTTTTTTTATGCCACACCCGTTGTCACGAATGCGAATCAGCTTTGCGCCACCACGTTCGATATCAATGTCGATGCGGGTGGCTCCCGCATCGAGACTGTTTTCGACCAGCTCCTTCACCACCGACGCAGGGCGCTCCACCACCTCACCGGCGGCGATTTGGTTCGCAAGCTGCGGCGGTAGAACCTGAATCGGCATGAATTCTCCTTAGTTGGTCGCGGTCATCTCACCCGGCAGCACGGCACTGGCCGTCTGGGCTGCACCGCCCTGCGGCGCAGACTGCAGCGGATGTGCCTCAAAGTATTTACGCAGACCGTTATAAATCGCTTCGGCAATTTGCTGCTGGTAGCTGTCACTGCCCAGCAAACGCTCTTCGCTGTTATTGCTGATAAAGCCCGTTTCCACGAGGATCGATGGAATGTCCGGCGAACGCAGAACCCCGAGGCTCGCATGCTCCGGGCGGCGCTTGTGCAATGCCCCGATGCCTTGCAACTGGTTCAGTACATTAGTGGCGACATCATACCCGACGCGCTGGGAATGACCGAACTGTAAATCGAGCACCGCCTGGCTGAGATACGGGTCAGACTGGCTGTTGGCCAGCACATCGCCCGCACCACCTAATAGTTCGGACTGCTTCTCATGCTCTTCAAGCCAGTTGGCCATTTCACTGTTCGCCCGACGGTTCGAAAGCACCCATACCGATGCCCCCGTGGCGTTACGGTTTGGCGCGGCATCCGCATGAATGGAGACCAGGAAGTTAGCATTTTGCTTACGCGCCACGTCTGAGCGTCCCATCACGGAGATAAAGTAATCGCCGTCACGGGTCAACACGCCTTTAAACATCGGATCGTCGTTCAACAGGGTCCGTAGCTTACGGGCAATGGCGATGGTCACATTTTTCTCGCGCGTACCGCCCGGGCCAATTGCCCCAGGATCCTGCCCACCGTGACCGGCATCAATGGCGATAATCACTTTATCACCGCTGACCACACGACGCGCGCTGGCCGCCGGGCGCGTCACGGTGTTACTGCTGGTGACGCTGGTCATGCGATCGTTGTCGGTTTTAAACGGATTACGCGCAGGTTGAGATGGACGCGGGGTATAAACCGGCTCTTCCACGCGCTTCGCCACAACCGGTGGCGGTGGCGGTGGCGCGTCAGCGTTGATGGTAAACACCACCGTATAATTTGCGCCGTTTTGCTGCTTCACCGCCCGCGTTTTACCCTTTTCGGTCAGATCGACCACCAGGCGCAATGACTGGCTGTCTTTTGGCGTCCCCGAACGGATACTTTTGACCAGGTTGTTCCCGCTGAACTGCAACGGCAACCCCTGGATCACACCGGTTTGTTTGATATCCAGCGCCACACTGCGGCTGTCTGGTTGTGAAAAAGCATACTCAGGGTCGCCCATAAAACTGAACGTGATCCGGGCCTGACTCTCCCCGTTCGACACCTGAATATCCGAGAGGCTTGCCGCACCAGCCTGCGCGCACAGCAGCACTGTGGCAGCCACTAACCAACCTTTAACGCGATTTATCATCCCGTCATCCCTACGCTCAACCGGCTAAACGCGCCAGTAAGGAACTGCCTGATGAGGAAACAGCACTGATGCGCGCCTCACGCCCTTGTGCCTGGTAATCTAAGTGAATTTCGACATCCGGGTCAGGCAACACACCCGCACCTTGTTGCGGCCACTCCACCAGGCAGATGGCATCATTGGCAAAATAATCACGGATCCCCATAAATTCCAGCTCCTCAGGATCCGCAAGTCGGTATAAATCGAAGTGATACACCATGAGATTTTCAAGAGTGTACGGCTCTACCAGCGTGTAGGTTGGGCTTTTCACATTCCCGTTATGGCCTAACGCCTGCAGAAAACCCCGGCTGAAGGTGGTTTTACCCGCACCTAAATCACCATAAAGATAAATGACGGTCGCCCCCTGACAGGCCTGCGCCACGCGCTTGCCGAGTTCTAAAGTGGCTTGTTCATCAGGTAAAGGAATCGCTCGATTAGTCATTTTCTACGTCAATCACATCCGGGTTAACAACACGCCGCAGCGTGCAAAAAAGATCGGTGGCCAGCATCCCGCGTGTGCCATACCGTGCAGCCAGGCTGTCAGCCGCCGCACCGTGAGCCACGCAGCCAGCACAGGCTGCATCATAAAGGGGAAGTTTCTGTCCAAGCAATGCGCCGACAATGCCTGAAAGCACATCGCCCATTCCGCCACTCGCCATGCCCGCATTTCCGGCATCGATAATGCCCAGTGCCTCATCGCTTGCGATAACGGTTCCCGCCCCTTTCAGAACCGCAACACCTCCGTAACGTTTTACCAGACGGCGGGCAGAAAGTAAGCGATCGCTTTCAATTTCTGCCACGCTGCAGTTAAGCAGCCGCGCGGCTTCGCCGGGGTGTGGCGTCAGGATGCGATTGTGACGCTTATCCGGGTTGATTGCCAGAAGGTTCAGCGCGTCGGCATCCCAGAGCATCGGTTTACGAAAATTCTCGACCTTTTGCAGCGCCTGCTTACCCCAGGCCTGTTGCCCCAGGCCCGGGCCAATCACCACCACATCCGCCCATTCAAGGCTCTCTTCAAGGGTCTGCGGCGTAAGCTCATGCACCATCAGTTCCGGTCGGGCTGTAATAATGGGGGGGATGTTTTCACCGCGCGTCAGTACCCGTACCAGCCCCGCGCCACTGCGCAGCGCCGCTTCCCCTGTCATCCGGATAGCGCCGGCCGTACCGCGATCGCCGCCAATGATGACCAGCCTGCCGTGGTCGCCCTTGTGCGACGTTGGCCGACGCGGCGGCAACCAGTGGCTAAGCTGCGTGGCATCAAAGCGGGAAAGGTGTGTCTCCTGCCCGGCAAGCCAGCTCTCCAGCCCCAGGGCGTTATGGTGCAACATGCCCACCACATCCCTCGCTTTCCCGGTGAGCAACCCCGGCTTCAGGGCAATAAACGTGACGGTTTGCGCAGCCTGGATCACCGCTCCCGGCGTCGCACCGGTTTCTGCCATCAGGCCAGAGGGAATATCCAGGGCCACCACCGGCGCAGTATGGGCATTGGCGCGCGCAATCAGAGCGGCAACGTTGTCACGGGGCGCACTACGTAACCCGGTGCCCAGCAGGCCATCAACAATCAGATCAACATCCTCTGGCCAGACGATATCGGATGCATGAATCACTCCGCCTGCATTCAGCCAGGCTTCCCGCGCGGCGCTGGCTTCTTCCGGCAGCGGCTTATCGCTCTCCAGCGCCAGTAACGTAACGCGGAGACCTGTCGCGACCGCCAGACGGGCGACGACGTAACCATCACCGCCGTTATTGCCGTGTCCGCATAAAATGAGCCAGTGAGCGGATTGCGGGTACGCGCTGCGGGCAACGTTAAATGCCGCCTCGCCCGCCCGTTGCATGAGTTCATAAAGGGTAATGCCAAGGCTGTCCGCGGCCTCTTTTTCGGCGCGTCTGAGGTCATCCGCATGCCAGATGGAATGTGGTATACTTGCGGGGTTTTTCTTCACTGTATGGTCCGTCATGTCACAGCCCCTCGATCTCAATCAATTAGCGCAAAATATAAAACAGTGGGGTGCTGAGCTTGGCTTCCAGAAGGTGGGGATCACCGACACCGACCTCTCCGCCAGCGAGCCGAAACTGCAGGCCTGGCTGGACAAACAATACCACGGCGAAATGGAGTGGATGGCGCGTCATGGCATGATGCGGGCCCGTCCACACGAGCTGTTGCCGGGTACATTACGCGTTATCAGCGTACGCATGAACTACCTGCCTGCCAATGCGGCCTTTGCGCGTACGTTAAAAAATCCCTCTCTGGGTTACGTCAGCCGGTATGCCCTGGGGCGTGATTACCATAAACTTCTGCGTAACCGGCTAAAAAAACTCGGCGAAACTATTCAGCAGCACTGTGTTTCGCTGAATTTTAGACCGTTTGTCGACTCTGCGCCTGTTCTTGAGCGCCCGATCGCTGAAAAAGCCGGGCTTGGCTGGACGGGTAAGCACTCACTTATTCTGAGCCGCGACGCCGGATCGTTCTTTTTCCTTGGTGAACTGCTGATTGATTTACCGCTGCCGATAGATGGCCCGGTAGAAGAAGGCTGTGGGCGCTGCGTGGCCTGTATGACCATCTGTCCGACGGGCGCTATCGTGGAGCCCTATACGGTGGATGCCCGGCGCTGCATTTCCTATCTCACCATTGAGCTGGAAGGGGCAATCCCTGAAGAATTTCGGCCACTTATCGGCAACCGCATCTACGGCTGCGACGACTGCCAGTTAATCTGCCCGTGGAACCGCTATTCGCAACTCACGGACGAAGAGGATTTCAGCCCGCGTAAGGCGCTGCATGCCCCACAGCTCATTGAACTGTTCGCCTGGAGTGAAGCCTGGTTTCTGAAAGTGACGGAAGGTTCGGCCATTCGCCGTATTGGCCATTTGCGCTGGCTGCGTAATGTCGCCGTTGCGCTAGGGAATGCCCCGTGGGATGAAGCGAATATCCGGGCGCTTGAGAGCCGTAGAGGTGAGCACCCACTTCTCGATGAACACATAGAGTGGGCGATTGCGCAGCAGATCGAGAAGCGAAATGCCTGCGTGGTTGAGGTACAACCACCGCAAAAACAACGCCTGGTGAGGGTGATCGAAAAAGGGCTTCCGCGGGATGCGTGAACCATTCACAGCCTGTGAATAAAATTACAAACTCAAGCAGCATCAGGGCTGGAGATGAGGTCAAGTGATCTCAATAACATTTTGAAATCAAATTTTCTCAAGCAGATACAGCAAGTTACAGAGATACTATTCACCCTGCTAACTTTTTGCGAGGTTTCAGCCAGACCCGAAATCTGTGGATAACTCTGTTTACAAGAGTATTTCGGAAGTAATAGAAAACGTCCCCAACGCATCTTATCGCTGTGGATATTTTTGATATCAAGAAGAATTTGGAGCGGGAAACGAGACTCGAACTCGCGACCCCGACCTTGGCAAGGTCGTGCTCTACCAACTGAGCTATTCCCGCTTGGGTGTTCTGAAGCTGTACGTATCTTGCGATACTTTCAAATTTTGGAGCGGGAAACGAGACTCGAACTCGCGACCCCGACCTTGGCAAGGTCGTGCTCTACCAACTGAGCTATTCCCGCTTGGGTGTTCTGGTGCTGGCGTATCTTGCGATACTTTTCAAATTTTGGAGCGGGAAACGAGACTCGAACTCGCGACCCCGACCTTGGCAAGGTCGTGCTCTACCAACTGAGCTATTCCCGCAAATTTGTTGCTGTCGTAACGCGTAATTCTCTGTCGTTACGGGAGGCGCATTATACGAGAAATCCTTTTAGCTGCAACCCCCCTCAACGCGATTTTTTCGAAATTCAGTTCAAATGCTTATTAAATCGGCAAGCTGAACAATTTAACGACAAAAACCCGGCCACGCAAGGCACCAGGTCTAAAAATCACAGCTTAATAAAGTTTTCGCGATAGTACGCCAGCTCCGCGACGGACTCTCGGATATCGTCCATCGCCTGATGCGTCCCCTGCTTTTTAAAGCCATCGAGGATTTCAGGTTTCCAGCGGCGCGCCAGCTCTTTAAGGGTGCTCACGTCCAGATAACGGTAGTGGAAGTAAGACTCCAGCTCCGGCATGTACTTAAACAGGAAACGACGATCCTGGCCAATGCTATTACCACAGATAGGGGATTTGCCCGCCGGAACCCACTGTTTCAGAAACTCAAGCGTCGCCAGCTCTGCCTCCCGGTCACCCATGGTGCTCGCCTTCACCCGTTCAACCAGCCCGCTGCCGGTGTGGGTACGCACGTTCCACTCATCCATCAACGCCAGCTGATCGTCGGACTGATGCACCGCAATGGTTGGCCCTTCAGCCAGAATATTCAGGTTAGCATCGGTGACCAGCGTGGCAATCTCAATAATGCGATCGCGCTCGGGATCCAGCCCGGTCATTTCAAGATCGATCCAAATCAGGTTGTTTTCATCCGCGCTCATGTTATTTTCCACCCTTCTCGCATAACCGGCTGTAGCAGGTTAACTAGTATTAATTAGAGTGTATCATAGAGGTTTTGCCCCTTACGGGCGACCAGGAGCCAGCGCGATTGAGTAAAAATAAACTCTCCAAAGGGCAGCAGCGCCGCGTGAATGCCAACCACCAGCGCCGTCTTAAAACCACTTCGGAGAAGGTCGATTACGACGACAACCTGTTTGGTGAGCCGACGGAAGGCGTCGTCATCAGCCGTTTCGGTATGCATGCCGACGTGGAATCCGCCGACGGTGAGATCCACCGTTGCAACATTCGACGGACTATCCGTTCGCTGGTCACCGGCGATCGCGTTGTCTGGCGTCCGGGTAAAGAGGCGGCAGAAGGCGTAACGGTCAAAGGTATCGTTGAAGCGGTACACGAGCGTACGTCGGTACTTACCCGTCCCGATTTTTACGACGGGGTGAAACCCATTGCCGCCAATATCAACCAGATCGTCATCGTCTCGGCGATTTTACCCGAGCTGTCGCTCAATATTATCGACCGCTATCTTGTCGCCTGCGAAACGTTACAGGTTGAGCCCATCATCGTCCTGAACAAGATCGATCTGCTGGATAACGAAGGTATGGACTTCGTAAATGAGCAGATGGATATCTACCGTAAGATCGGTTATCGCGTGCTGATGGTCTCCAGCTACACCAAAGATGGCCTGAAACCATTAGAAGAAGCGCTGACCGGGCGCATCAGCATCTTTGCCGGTCAGTCCGGCGTGGGGAAATCCAGCCTGCTGAATAATCTTCTCGGTCTCCAGCAAGAGATCCTGACCAACGATGTTTCTGATGTTTCGGGTCTGGGCCAGCACACCACCACCGCTTCTCGTCTTTACCACTTCCCGCATGGCGGCGATGTGATTGACTCCCCCGGGGTGCGCGAATTCGGTTTGTGGCACCTTGAGCCGGAACAAATCTTCAACGGATTTGTCGAATTCCATGATTATTTAGGTGCTTGCAAATACCGGGACTGTAAACACGATAACGACCCGGGCTGTGCCATCCGCGAAGCGGTCGAGAAAGGTGAGATTGCGGAGACCCGCTTTGATAACTACCACCGCATTCTTGAGAGCATGGATCAGGTAAAAACGCGTAAAAACTTTTCTGATTCTGATAACTGACAACTAAGCTAAGCATCGCTAAAATCGTCCCCCTTTTTTCAGGTTCCGGCTGATTACAGCCGGATCAGGAACGACAAAAAATGGCCTGGAGGCTACCTTGTT
This sequence comes from Enterobacter sp. 22466, assembly GCF_052044775.1. Taxonomy (NCBI): domain Bacteria; kingdom Pseudomonadati; phylum Pseudomonadota; class Gammaproteobacteria; order Enterobacterales; family Enterobacteriaceae; genus Enterobacter; species Enterobacter sp. 22466. The sequence continues at coordinate 452,803 of NZ_JBQENX010000003.1, forward strand.
AAACGCATTTAAACTTTCGCTTCAATACATTCTGCCAAAACTGTGGCTCACTCGCCTGGCGGGCTGGGGCGCGAGCAAACGAGCGGGCTGGCTGACCAAACTGGTCATCGACCTTTTCGTAAAATATTACAAGGTCGACATGAAAGAGGCGCAGAAGCCAGATACCGCCAGCTATCGCACCTTCAACGAATTCTTCGTGCGCCCGCTGCGCGACGAAGTCCGCCCGGTTGATACCGATCCTAACGTGCTGGTGATGCCTGCAGATGGTGTGATTAGCCAGCTGGGTAACATCGAAGACGACAAAATCCTGCAGGCGAAAGGCCATAACTACAGCCTGGAAGCGCTGCTGGCAGGTAACTACCTGATGGCGGATCTGTTCCGCAACGGTACCTTCGCTACCACTTATCTCTCTCCGCGTGACTATCACCGCGTGCACATGCCGTGCAACGGGATCCTGCGTGAAATGATCTACGTGCCGGGCGATCTGTTCTCCGTGAACCACCTGACCGCGCAAAACGTACCCAACCTGTTCGCGCGTAACGAACGCGTCATCTGCCTGTTTGATACTGAATTTGGCCCAATGGCACAGATTCTGGTGGGTGCAACGATTGTCGGCAGCATCGAAACCGTCTGGGCTGGAACCATCACCCCGCCGCGTGAAGGCGTGATCAAACGCTGGACCTGGCCTGCCGGTGAGGAGGAAGGCGCGGTCGCTCTGCTGAAAGGCCAGGAGATGGGGCGCTTCAAACTGGGTTCCACGGTTATCAACCTCTTCGCCCCTGGTAAAGTGAAGCTGGCTGAACAGCTGCAGAGTCTGTCAGTCACCAAACTCGGCCAGCCGCTGGCGGTCTCGACTGAACCTTTCATGACGCCGGATGCAGAGCCTGCACCGCTCCCGGAAGAAGAGATCAAGGCCGAACACGACGCCAGCCCGCTGGTTGACGACAAAAAAGACGAAGGCTAACAACAGAAGGAACGCTGACGTGCGCCCGATTATCGTACTACTGATGGCCTGGTGCCTCAGCATGGGGGCGTACGCAGCGACAGCCCCCGACGCAAAACAGATAACTCAGGAACTGGAGCAGGCGAAAGCGGCAAAACCCGCTCAGCCAGAGACCGTTGAGTCGCTCCAGTCTGCACTGAATGCGCTTGAGGAGCGGAAAGGCTCTCTTGAGCGCGCTCAGCAATATCAGCAGGTTATCGACAACTTCCCCAAACTCTCGCAAACGCTACGTACCCAGTTGAACAATCTGCGCGATGAACCGCGCGATGTGCCTGCTGGCATGACGTCCGACGCGTTGAATCAGGAGATCCTGCAGGTCAGCAGTCAGCTTCTGGAAAAAAGCCGTCTGGCACAGCAGGAGCAGGAACGCGCCCGCGAAATTGCCGACTCGCTGAGCCAGCTTCCGCAACAGCAAACCGATGCCCGCCGTCAGCTCAACGAGGTTGAGCGCCGCGTCGGTACCCAAACGGGTAACACGCCGCAAAACCAGGCGCAAAATCTGTCGCTTCAGGCGGAATCAGCCAGACTCAAAGCGCTGGTCGATGAACTGGAGCTGGCGCAACTCTCGGCAAATAACCGCCAGGAGCTGTCGCGGATGCGCTCTGAGCTTGCACAAAAGCAGAGCGAACAGCTCGATGCTTATCTGCAGGCACTTCGTAATTTGCTCAACAGCCAGCGCCAGCGTGAAGCCGAGCGCGCGCTGGAAAGTACCGAACTGCTGGCGGAAAACAGCGCTAACCTGCCTGCGGGTATCGTTGACCAGTTCAAGGTTAACCGTGAGCTGTCTGCAGCACTGAATCAGCAGGCACAGCGTATGGATCTGGTGGCGTCGCAGCAGCGTCAGGCCACCAATCAAACCCTTCAGGTTCGCCAGGCGCTCAATACCCTGCGCGAGCAGTCTCAGTGGCTGGGCTCGTCCAACCTGCTGGGTGAGGCGTTACGCGCCCAGGTTTCACGCCTGCCGGAGATGCCAAAACCGCAGCAGCTGGATACCGAGATGGCGCAACTGCGTGTGCAACGCCTGCACTATGAAGACCTTCTCAATAAACAGCCGCAAATCCGCCAGATCCGTCAGGCCGATGGACAACCTCTTACCAGCGAGCAGAACCGTATTCTGGAAGCCCAGCTGCGGACCCAGCGCGAGCTGCTGAACTCCCTGTTACAGGGTGGGGACACGCTGATTCTGGAGCTGACCAAGCTGAAGGTCTCCAACAGCCAGCTGGAAGATGCGCTGAAAGAGGTCAACGAGGCAACGCACCGTTATCTCTTCTGGACCTCTGACGTGCGCCCACTGACTTTCTCGTGGCCGATCGACATCGTCCAGGATCTGCGCCGTCTGATCTCGCTGGATACCTTCAGCCAGCTTGGAAAAGCCAGCGTGATGATGCTCACCAGCAAAGAGACCATTTTCCCTCTTCTGGGCGCGTTAATCCTGGTGGGCTTTAGTATTTACTCGCGCAGGCACTTCACCCGCTTCCTGGAGCGCTCCAGCGCCCGGGTGGGTAAGGTCACGCAGGATCACTTCTGGCTGACGCTGCGTACCGTATTCTGGTCAATACTTGTCGCCTCTCCGCTGCCGGTCCTGTGGATGACGCTCGGATACGGCCTGCGGGAGGCCTGGCCCTATCCGCTCGCGGTCGCCATTGGCGATGGCGTCACCGCCACCGTTCCCCTGCTGTGGGTAGTGATGATTTGCGCCACGTTTGCGCGACCAAATGGTCTGTTCATCGCCCACTTTGGCTGGCCGCGTAATCGCGTGGCGCGCGCCATGCGTTACTACCTGATGAGCATCGGGCTGATTGTGCCGCTGATTATGGCGCTGATCATGTTTGATAATCTCAATGATCGGGAGTTCTCGGGCTCGCTGGGCCGTCTCTGCTTTATGCTGATATGCGGCGCGCTGGCCATCGTCACGCTTAGCCTGAAACGGGCTGGAATACCGCTCTATCTGGATAAAACCGGCAGCGGCGACAACATGTTTAACCGCATGCTGTGGAACCTGCTGCTGTGCGCCCCTCTGATTGCCATGCTGGCAGCGGCGGTGGGTTACCTGGCGACCTCGCAGGCTCTGCTGGCGCGACTGGAAACCTCCGTTGCCATCTGGTTCCTGCTGCTGGTGATCTATCACGTCATCCGCCGCGGGATGCTGATCCAGCGACGCCGTCTGGCGTTTGACCGGGCCAAGCACCGTCGGGCAGAGATCCTCGCCCAGCGTGCGCGGGGTGAGGATGAACCAAACCACGTCAACAGCACTGAAGGCACGATGGATGCGGACGAGGTTGAACTGGATCTCGACGCTATCAGCACCCAGTCTCTGCGTCTGGTACGCTCCATCCTGATGCTGATTGCGCTGCTGTCGGTGATCTTCCTGTGGTCGGAAATCCACTCCGCGTTTGGTTTCCTGGAGAACATCTCGCTGTGGGATGTGACGTCCACGGTGCAGGGTGTGGAGAGCCTGGAGCCCATAACCTTAGGTGCGGTGCTGATTGCCATTCTGGTGTTGATCATCACCACGCAGCTGGTGCGTAATTTCCCGGCGCTGCTGGAGCTGGCGCTGTTGCAGCACCTGGATTTAACCCCCGGTACGGGCTATGCCATTACCACCATCACTAAGTACCTGATTCTGCTCTTTGGCGGGATGGTTGGGTTCTCCATGATCGGTATTGAGTGGTCTAAATTGCAGTGGCTGGTTGCCGCGCTGACGTTTGGTCTGGGCTTTGGCATGCAGGAGATTTTCGCTAACTTTGTGTCCGGCCTGATTATCCTGTTTGAAAAACCGATTCGTATTGGCGATACGGTAACGATCCGCGATCTGACGGGCAGCATCACGAAGATCAACACCCGCGCCACCACGATCAGCGACTGGGATCGCAAAGAGATCATCGTGCCCAACAAGGCGTTTATCACCGAGCAGTTTATCAACTGGTCGCTGTCAGACTCCGTCACGCGTGTGGTGCTGACGGTACCGGCGCCATCGGATGCCAACAGTGAAGAGGTCACGCAGATCCTCTACACCGCCGCCGAACGCTGCACGCTGGTCCTTGATAACCCGGCGCCGGAAGTGTTCCTGGTCGATCTCCAGCAGGGTATCCAGATTTTCGAATTGCGTATTTACGCCGCCGAAATGGGGCACCGTATGCCATTGCGCCATGAGATCCACCAGCTGATTCTGGCTGGCTTCCGTGAGCACGGTATTGATATGCCGTTCCCACCGTTCCAGATGCGTCTGGAAAGCCTGGACGGACTTAAGACAGGAAAAACATTAACCTCTGCGGCGCGTAAACGCCCGGCGGGGAGTTTGTAAGCCAGTCCGCACCCCCTCTCCCAGGGGAGAGGGGGTACTGCCGTCAGGCTCGATCGACGGTAAAAGCAATCACATCGCCCAGCTGTTCCGCGCCCAGCGCCAGCATCACCAGACGATCCACCCCCAACGCCACGCCGGAACAATCCGGCAGACCCGCTTTCAGGGCCTCCAGCAGGTTAGTATCAATAGGCTGCTGCGGCAGACCGCGCGCGGCGCGCTTGCGGTTATCCTGCTCAAAACGCTGCTGCTGTTCGCGGGCGTCGGTCAGTTCGTGGAAACCATTCGCCAGCTCAATACCCTTGTAATAGACCTCAAAACGCTCCGCCACCCGGTGATCTTCAGTGCTGATCTGCGCCAGAGAAGCCTGGCTTGCCGGAAAGTGGTAGACGAAAGTGGGACGATCTTTGCCAATCTGCGGTTCAACCCCAAAGGCGAAGAGCAGTTGCAGCAGCGTGTCGCGATCTTCTTCGGTATCCGCCACGTTGCTGAGATCCAGTTTTGCCGCCACTTCGCGCAGCTGGGTTTTATCCGCTGACAATGGATCAATTTCCAGATAACGCTGGAAAGCCTGCTGATAAGAGAGCGTTTCCGCTTCTGAGCAGTCCAGAACCTGCTGCAGCAGATCGTCCACCTCGTTCATCAGGCGGTACATATCGTAATGCGGACGGTACCACTCCAGCATGGTGAATTCCGGATTATGGTGACGCCCCATCTCTTCATTGCGGAAGCTGCGGCACAGCTGATACACCGGGCCACACCCTGCCGCCAGCAGGCGTTTCATGTGGTATTCCGGGCTGGTCATCAGCCAGAGGTTCATGCCCTGTGAATGGCCGGGGCCAACAAAACGGGTTTCAAACGGTACCAGATGAATATCCGTTACCGTTGCCTGACTCATGCACGGCGTTTCCACCTCAAGGACTCCGCGGTCAGCAAAGAAGCGGCGGATCTCCGCCATAATTGCAGCGCGTTTCAGCAGATTAGGGATGGATGCGCTCGGCTGCCAGGTGGCCGTTTCGCTCATGGGTAATTCTCCGATTTCAGACAAGGGCACGAAGTCTACTCGTTAGCACGCACAGAGACAAATTTTGCACAGTAAAAATTGCATTTCATTTAGGGCAACTATCATGTGACGGAATTCATTATTCACGATGATAAATCACCGCACAGAACAGCAAAAAAATCGAACACGTCAAATTTCCCTGTCGTTCACGCGGTTATACTGTTTTACCCATAAAGGAGCAGTGGAAACGCTTTCGCAATCGTCCTTACGGACAGGTGGGCTACCTTTAGTTTATCGCGTTGCGAAATAACAAAAATCTGGAGGAATGTCGTGCAAACTTTTCAAGCCGATCTTGCCGTAATAGGCGCTGGCGGGGCTGGATTACGTGCTGCGATTGCTGCAGCACAGGCTAATCCCAACGCTAAAATCGCACTGATTTCAAAAGTCTATCCGATGCGCAGCCACACGGTTGCCGCAGAAGGAGGATCCGCCGCCGTTGCGCAGGATCATGACAGCTTCGAATACCATTTCCACGACACGGTTGCAGGGGGCGACTGGCTTTGCGAACAGGATGTCGTTGACTACTTTGTACACCACTGTCCAACGGAGATGACCCAGCTTGAACAGTGGGGATGCCCGTGGAGCCGCCGTCCGGACGGCAGCGTTAACGTTCGCCGCTTCGGCGGAATGAAAATCGAACGCACCTGGTTTGCCGCCGATAAGACCGGCTTCCACATGCTGCATACCCTGTTCCAGACCTCCCTTCAGTTCCCACAAATTCAGCGCTTTGACGAACATTTTGTCCTCGATATTCTGGTCGATGACGGTCATGCGCGCGGTCTGGTGGCGATGAACATGATGGAAGGCACGCTCGTCCAGATCCGCGCTAACGCGGTGGTGATGGCAACGGGCGGTGCGGGCCGGGTTTACCGTTACAACACCAACGGCGGCATCGTCACCGGTGACGGTATGGGTATGGCGCTCAGCCACGGCGTGCCGCTGCGCGATATGGAATTCGTCCAGTATCACCCCACCGGCCTGCCAGGCTCCGGCATCCTGATGACGGAAGGCTGCCGCGGCGAAGGCGGTATTCTGGTCAACAAGAACGGCTACCGTTATCTGCAGGATTACGGCATGGGCCCGGAAACCCCGCTCGGTGAGCCGAAAAACAAATACATGGAGCTCGGCCCGCGCGACAAAGTGTCTCAGGCCTTCTGGCATGAGTGGCGCAAAGGCAACACGATCGCTACGCCACGCGGCGATGTGGTCTACCTCGACCTGCGTCACCTCGGCGAGAAGAAACTGCTGGAACGTCTGCCGTTCATCTGCGAGCTGGCAAAAGCCTACGTGGGTGTCGACCCGGTGAAAGAGCCAATTCCGGTACGCCCCACAGCGCACTACACCATGGGCGGGATTGAAACCGACCAGCAGTGTGAAACGCGCATCAAAGGGTTGTTCGCCGTCGGCGAGTGCTCCTCTGTCGGCCTGCACGGTGCCAACCGTCTCGGGTCAAACTCGCTGGCTGAGCTGGTTGTCTTTGGCCGCATGGCGGGCGAACGCGCGATGGAGCGTGCCGCAACAACGGGCGAAGCCAACGGCGCAGCACTGGACGCGCAGGTCGCTGACGTCGAGAAACGACTGAAAGACCTGGTCAACCAGGAAGGTAACGAAAACTGGTCGAAAATACGCGACGAAATGGGTATGTCGATGGAAGAAGGCTGCGGTATCTACCGTACGCCAGAGCTGATGCAGAAAACCGTCGATAAGCTGGCGGAACTGCAGGAGCGTTTCAAACGCGTGCGCATCACCGATACCTCCAGCGTATTCAACACCGACCTGCTTTATACCATCGAGCTCGGTCACGGCCTGAACGTCGCGGAATGCATGGCGCACTCCGCCCTGGCACGCAAAGAGTCACGCGGGGCGCATCAGCGTCTTGATGAGGGCTGTACCGAACGTGACGACGTCAATTTCCTGAAACACACCCTCGCCTGGCGCGACGCGGATGGCACCACTCGTCTGGACTACAGCGACGTGAAGATCACAACGCTGCCACCGGCTAAACGCGTTTACGGCGCAGAAGCAGAAGCCGCCGAGAAGAAGGAGAAGGCGAATGGCTGAGATGCAAACCCTGAAAGTTGAAGTGGTGCGCTACAACCCGGAAGTGGACACCGCGCCGCACAGCGCTTTCTATGAAGTGCCCTATGACGAGCAAACCTCTCTGCTGGATGCGCTCGGCTATATCAAAGACAACCTGGCACCGGACCTGAGCTACCGCTGGTCCTGCCGCATGGCCATCTGCGGCTCCTGCGGCATGATGGTAAACAAGGTGCCGAAGCTGGCCTGTAAAACCTTCCTGCGTGATTACACCAAGGGGATCAAGGTTGAAGCGCTGGGCAACTTCCCGATTGAGCGCGATCTGGTGGTCGATATGACCCACTTTATCGAAAGCCTGGAAGCCATTAAGCCGTACATCATTGGCAACCCGCGTACGCCGGATCAGGGACCGAATACCCAGACGCCCGCCCAGATGGCGAAATACCATCAGTTCTCCGGGTGCATTAACTGCGGTCTTTGCTACGCCGCATGTCCACAGTTTGGTCTGAACCCTGAGTTTATCGGCCCGGCGGCGATTACGCTGGCGCACCGCTACAACGAGGATAGCCGCGACCACGGTAAAAAAGAACGTATGCCGCAGCTTAACAGCCAGAACGGCGTCTGGAGCTGTACTTTTGTGGGCTACTGCTCCGAAGTCTGTCCGAAGCACGTCGACCCGGCCGCCGCTATTCAGCAGGGTAAAGTGGAAAGCTCGAAAGACTTTCTTATCGCCACCCTGAAACCACGCTAAGGAGTGCATGATGACGACTAAACGCAAAGCCTACGTGCGGCCGATGCCGTCCACCTGGTGGAAGAAACTGCCGTTTTATCGCTTTTATATGCTGCGTGAAGGTACTGCGGTGCCCGCGGTCTGGTTCAGCCTTGAACTGATGTATGGCGTCTTTGCCCTCAAACATGGCCCTGAAACCTGGGCCAGTTTTGTCGGGTTCCTGCAAAACCCCATCATCGTGATCCTGAACCTGATTGTGCTCGCGGCCGCCCTGCTTCATACCAAAACCTGGTTTGAACTGGCGCCAAAAGCGGCGAATATTATTGTAAAAGGCGAGAAAATGGGGCCGGAGCCGGTCATTAAAGGGCTTTGGGGAGTGACAGCCATTGTCACTGTGGTGATTCTGTTTGTCGCACTGTTCTGGTAAGGAGACACCTGTGATCAATCCAAATCCAAAACGTTCTGACGAGCCGGTTTTCTGGGGACTGTTTGGCGCAGGCGGCATGTGGAGTGCCATTATTGCGCCGGTCATTATCCTGCTGGTCGGCATTATGCTGCCGCTGGGGCTGTTCCCTGGCGACGCGCTGAGCTATGAGCGCGTCCTGGCCTTTGCAGGTAGCTTTATTGGCCGGGTATTCATCTTCCTGATGATTGTCCTGCCGCTGTGGTGCGGCCTGCACCGTATCCATCATGCGATGCATGATCTGAAGATCCACGTACCGAGCGGTAAATGGGTGTTCTACGGTCTGGCAACCATCCTGACCGTGGTAACGCTGATTGCCGTGGTCACTATCTGATACACCAGGCCCGCCATCCGGCGGGCCTGTTATTTCTGCATCTTCCCCACCAGCCACTGAGCAAATTCACGCATTGCCGGGGTTTCCGCGCGTGACTGCAGCCGCGTTAGCCAGTAACTGCCAAGATCAATCTGCGTCGTAAACGGCTGCACAATGCGCTCGCTGTTCAGCAGATGGGTAAACATATCGACAGGGGCGATAGCAATGCCTGTGCCTGCCTGTGCGGCCTCCAGCATAGTGACCGACGAATCAAACACCATCACCCGATGCGTGGGTGAAGGCGGGTTTTCTCCGGCGGCCTGCATCCAGGCGGTCCACTCGTCGCGCCGGTAAGAGCGCAGCAGGGTAAACTTCAGGATATCGGCAGGGGTGTGCAGCGCGGCTGCAATGTCCGGCGTGCAAAGTGGTGCCAGCGGCGCTGAACAGAGGAACGTCGCCTCCGTGCCGTGCCACGCTCCCCCGCCGTAGCGAATGGTGTAATCAAGCCCCTCCGCTGCCGGATCGACGCGATTGTTGTGGGTCGAAAGCTGAAGATCGATATGCGGATAACTGCGACGGAAATCATCCAGCTGTGAGAATAACACCCCAGTGGCAAAGGTCCCCACCACGCCAATTTTCAGCTTCTCCTGCGCCCGATGGTTAGCAAAGCGATCCAGCATGCCTGCGATACGATCGAAGGAGTCATTCAGCACCGGCAGCAGATTCTCGCCTTCGGTGGTCAACATCAACCCGCGCGAAACGCGGACAAACAGCTGGCAGTTAAGGTGTTGCTCCAGCGCCTTCACGTGCTGGCTAATCGCTGAATGGGTGACATTCAGTTCAATAGCGGCATGAGTAAAACTGAGGTGCCTGGCGGCGGCTTCGAACGCCCGAAGCGAATTAAGAGGAAGATAGCTGCGCGTCATAGTCCCATCCGTTAGAAAAATTAACAGCTAATGCTAAATTTAACCGTTTGTCAGCCACAGTCAAATCACCCAGACTACGAACGTCTGACGGGCCCGGACATCCCCCTTGACTCGCTATTACGGAAGATAACTGATGATGAAAAAATCCCTAAGCTGTGCCCTGTTGCTCAGCGTTGCCTGCTCTGCCTTTGCCGCGCCAATGTCAGAAAAACAGCTGGCTAACGCCGTGGAACGTAACGTTACGCCCCTGATGAAAGCGCAGGCCATACCCGGTATGGCCGTGGCTGTCATTTATCAGGGTCAGCCGCACTATTTTACTTTTGGTAAAGCAGACGTTGCAGCGAATAAGCCTGTCACACCGCAAACCTTATTTGAGCTGGGCTCCGTCAGCAAAACTTTCACCGGCGTGCTGGGTGGCGATGCCATTGCCCGCAAAGAGATCTCGCTGGCCGACCCGGTCACGAAATATTGGCCTGAATTGACGGGCAAGCAGTGGCAGGGCATTCGCCTGCTCGATCTGGCAACCTATACCGCAGGTGGATTGCCGTTGCAGGTGCCGGATGCTGTCACCGATAACGCCTCTCTGCTGCGTTTCTACCAGTCCTGGCAGCCAAAGTGGGCCCCGGGTACTACGCGTCTGTACGCCAACACCAGCATCGGTTTGTTTGGCTCACTGGCGGTTAAACCTTCCGGCATGCACTTTGAGGAGGCCATGACGGAGCGGGTCTTTAAGCCCCTGAAACTCAACCATACGTGGATAAACATTCCACACGCTGAAGAGCCGCATTACGCATGGGGTTATCGTGAGGGTAAAGCGGTCCACGTTTCGCCGGGTCTGCTGGATGCAGAAGCCTATGGCGTGAAATCTAACGTCAAAGATATGGCGAGCTGGGTGATGGCCAATATGGCACCGGACACAATCCAGCAGCCCTCTCTGAAGCAGGGTATTGCGCTGGCGCAGTCTCGCTACTGGCGCGTGGGTGCCATGTATCAAGGGTTAGGCTGGGAGATGCTCAACTGGCCGGTGGAGGCCAAAACAGTAGTGGATGGCAGCGACAATAAGGTTGCACTGGCGCCGTTACCGGCAGCAGAAGTGAATCCTCCGGCTCCGCCAGTGAAAGCCTCATGGGTGCATAAAACGGGCTCTACGGGGGGGTTTGGCAGCTACGTGGCGTTTATTCCTGAAAAGCAGATCGGTATTGTGATGCTCGCGAATAAAAGCTATCCGAACCCGCTACGGGTGGAAACGGCTTACCGTATCCTCGACACGCTGCAGTAAAACATTGCCGGGTAGCGGCTTCGCTTACCCGGCGAAACACGCCGCACAATCTTCCGCAATTTCCCTGCTGTCATCTACACTTAACAAAAAACAGTAAGGAAACTCCTATGCGCATTCTGCCTGTTATCGCCGCGGTGACAGCCGCGTTTTTAGTGGTTGCCTGCAGCTCCCCTACCCCTCCTTCCGGCGTCACTGTTGTGAGCAATTTCGACGCCCAACGATTCCTTGGAACATGGTATGAAATTGCCCGCCTCGATCATCGGTTTGAGCGGGGGTTAGAGAAAGTCACAGCACATTACAGTTCGATGGACGACGGGGGTATTCAGGTGATCAATCGCGGATACAATCCGGATCGGCAGATGTGGCAACAGACGACGGGAAAAGCGTACTTTACCGGCGACCCGCGACGGGCCGCACTAAAAGTCTCGTTCTTTGGCCCGTTCTATGGCGGATACAATGTCATCGCCCTCGACAGAGAGTACCGCCATGCGCTGGTCTGCGGGCCGGATCGCGACTATTTGTGGATACTCTCCCGCACGCCGACCATTTCGTCAGAGATGAAACAGCAGATGCTGGACGTTGCGACCCGGCAAGGGTTTGATGTGTCAAAACTCATCTGGGTAGAACAACCGCATTAGTGGGTGCTGAGTTTAAGCCCGATAATGCCGCACACAATCAACGCGAGGCTGGCGATACGCGCCAGACTCGCCGACTCTCCCAGCAGCAAAATCCCGGTAATCGCCGCCCCCACCGCACCAATGCCCGTCCAGACAGCATAGGCCGTCCCCACAGGTAACGAGCGCATCGCCCATGAGAGCAGGACGATACTCACGATCATCGCGGTAACGGTAATCACGCTGGGAGTCAGGCGGGTAAAGCCGTGGGTGTACTTCAGACCAATTGCCCAGACCACTTCGAGCAGGCCGGCAATAAAAAGAATAATCCAGGACATATCAGGCTCCTTAACTTAACGGTAAGTTGGGGCCGTCCCCGGTGAACGAAACCCTTACGGGTCGTCCCGTAAGGCAAAGATTAAGCGTCATATTTTGGTTAACGAACGATTTTTTTTCAATCCCTTTGTGCTGAACATGTTAAGGCAAGAAATAGCCTCAGTATGGCGCGTAGTTCAGGCATTTATCACTCATCCGACTTCTCTATCATGATGTGCTTTCTGATGGCAGGAAGCCAAACCACTAGCCGACTGCGAATCTATTATGTTCAAAATTCTTTTGATTGACCGTTGTCACTTCACCCGCGCGGGGTTTGAAGCGTGGCTCAATCATTCCGGTTTGTTTCCTGGGCACTTCGTCGTGACCGGGCTGAATAATCTCATCCTCGCCAGAGAGCATATTCTGCAGTGGAAACCGTCGGTGGTTATCGCTGACCTGCACGGCTTCATGCAGGATATTCACCATTTCCAGCAACTCTCTTCCCTGCTGAACGCCAGCGAAAACGTGCCGTTCATTTTGCTGCAGTCGGGTGAGGATAAAGAGATGGCAGGCTATCTGGCACAGTTCCCCATCTGGGCTTCGCTTAAAAAAAATGCCGAACTGGAGGCACTGGCAACGGTCATCAATGATGCGTTAACCACTCGCGCGAGCGTGGAGATCCCCGCAGTGGCTACACCTCTGCTGACTCGCCAGGAGGAGAAGGTGTTGACGTTGTGGATGGATGGCGCCAGCAACCAGAAGATTGCCACTCATCTGAGCATTAATGGTAAAACGGTGTATACCTATAAGCGAAATATCCGCATGAAACTGCATATGGATACACGCTTTTCCCCGTTTTTATCCCTGCAGGAATCAGAAAACTGACGGTACGAAACCCATCCGGGTCCGTACCGTTTTTAAATTACTGCTGAGCTTTAGTTGCCGCACCTGAGATTGCACTACCACCTTCAGAAATGTCCTGACCAACGCCACGCGTGGTATTACAGGCCGTTAAAACTGAAGAGAGTACCAGGACAGAAAAGATCGCTGCAATTGTCTTCTTAACCATAATATCTTCCTTTTATAGCCAGAGTTGTTTTGTGTATAGCAACTTAAGAATAGACAAGATCCCGTCAGTTGACGGAAAAGGAAGCATTTTTAGGAAAATTAGACGGGATTAGCTGGCGGCGTGAGAAATGATATGGCCGAGATCCTGGATATCCTCCCCCATTCCACGTGTGGTATTACAGCCGGAAAGCAACGCGCTGGACAGTGCTAACAGAAGCAGAATTTTAATGGTACGTTTCATCATCCCTGCCTGCAGAAATCAGGCGCAGCAACGCTGCGCCTTAACCATTACTTCACGCGAGATACGTATTCGCCGGAGCGGGTATCCACTTTGATCACTTCGCCAGTCTGTACGAACAGTGGCACTTTAACCACGGCACCGGTAGACAGTTTCGCAGGCTTACCACCCGTACCGGCGGTGTCACCTTTCAGGCCTGGATCGGTTTCAACGATTTCCAGTTCAACGAAGTTCGGTGGGGTAACCGCGATAGGCTGGCCGTTCCACAGGGTCACGATGCACTCAGCCTGGTCCAGCAGCCATTTGTCGCTATCGCCAATGGCTTTAGCATCAGCAGACAGCTGTTCGAACGTTTCGTTATTCATGAAGTGCCAGAACTCACCGTCGTTGTACAGGTAAGTCAGGTTCATATCGACAACATCAGCGCCTTCAGCGGAGTCAGTAGACTTGAAGGTTTTTTCGACACGGGTACCGGTCAGCAGGCGGCGCAGCTTAACGCGTGCAAATGCCTGGCCTTTACCTGGTTTAACGAATTCGCTGGCTTCAACCGCATACGGTTCGCCGTCCAACATGATTTTAAGACCAGCACGAAAATCGTTGCTATAGTACGTTGCCATAAGGCCCTCTAAATTTGTTAACTGGTAGCTTAGCCACAAAATGGCGCATATTGTAACCCTAAACACCCCGTCCAGAGAAGATTGGTTATCGCAACTTGCCGATGTAATCACCAGTCCTGATGAATTGCTACGTCTTCTTGAGCTCGAACAGCATACCGATTTGCTGGCCGGCCGGGAGGCGAAGCGACTTTTCGCCCTGCGTGTTCCCCGCGCGTTTGTTGCCCGTATGGAGAAAGGTAATCCTGACGATCCATTATTAAAACAGACGCTTACCTCGCAGGAAGAGTTCATTACGGCACCGGGCTACAGCACCGATCCGCTGGAAGAGCAGAACAGTGTGGTACCGGGTTTGCTGCACAAGTATCTGAATCGCGCTCTGCTGCTGGTGAAAGGCGGCTGTGCGGTAAATTGTCGTTATTGCTTCCGTCGACACTTCCCGTATGCCGAAAATCAGGGCAATAAACGCAACTGGCAGGTCGCACTGGACTATATCGCCGCCCATCCGGAACTGGATGAGATTATTTTTTCCGGCGGCGATCCGCTGATGGCGAAAGATCATGAGCTGGACTGGCTGCTGACCCAGCTTGAAGCCATCCCGCATATTAAGCGTCTGCGCATTCACAGCCGTCTGCCGATTGTCATTCCGGCGCGAATCACTGACGGACTGGTCTCCCGCCTGGAGCAGTCTCGTTTGCAGGTGCTGCTGGTGAATCATATCAATCACGCCAATGAAATTGATGATGCTTTTCGTGCCGCAATGGTGCGTTTGCGTAAGGCAGGCGTGACGCTGCTGAACCAGAGCGTGTTGCTGCGCGGCGTGAATAATAATGCCCGCGTGCTGGCGGACCTCAGCAACGCCCTGTTTGATGCGGGGGTGATGCCCTATTACCTGCACGTACTGGATCGCGTTCAGGGCGCAGCGCATTTCATGGTGACGGATGAAGAAGCGCGGCAGATCGTGCGTGAACTGTTAACGCTGGTGTCAGGCTATATGGTGCCGAAGCTGGCACGTGAGATTGGCGGTGAACCGAGCAAGACGCCGCTGGATTTACAGCTAAGGCAGAGCTAGTTTCCCTTCAGCCTAACCCTCTCCCACAGGGAGAGGGAAAAAGGCAATCAGTTCGGGCACTTATAGACCTGGCCATTCATCTGGCTGGCGGTTGGCACAAAGCTGGACAACATACCCTGCGTCGGGCTGCTTACCCCGTAAATCACGTTGCCACCCATCGCTGCAGCCTGGTTACGCAGGGCATTTGCTGCACCACGCATAGAGCCACCCTCTTCGCCATGCTGGCCCGACATCCAGTTGCTTTGCTCACCGGTTGCCGTGCCTAAAAACTGGCACTCGTTACCCGGCTTATCTTCCACAAAGCGAACGCCCTGACCCGCTGCAGACAGCTCATTGCTGGAGCTACAACCCGCCAGCAGCAATGCTGCTCCTACGATCCCTGCACAGACTTTTACGCGCATGTTATTCCTCGTTTTCAATAAGCTGGACAATAGTTGTCCGTGTGTAAACCTTATACTAAAAAGATGACCAAAAGAAAAACCCCCGAGCATTTCTGCCCGGGGGTTTTTCACATTCTACGACGTAAAGCGCACGATTACATCATGCCGCCCATTCCACCCATGCCGCCCATACCACCAGCAGCACCTAAGTCAGGCGCATCGCCTTTAGGCAGGTCGGTTACCATGCACTCGGTAGTGATCATCAGACCCGCTACAGAAGCCGCGTACTGCAGAGCAGAACGGGTCACTTTAGTTGGGTCCAGAATACCGAAGTCGATCATGTTGCCGTATTCTTCCGTCGCCGCGTTGTAACCGTAGTTACCTTCGCCCGCTTTCACGTTGTTGGTGACAACAGAAGGTTCTTCACCGGCGTTGGAAACGATCTGACGCAGAGGCGCTTCCATCGCGCGCAGCGCAACTTTGATACCCACGTTCTGGTCTTCGTTCTGACCGGTCAGGCCAGCCAGTTTAGCGGCAACACGCACCAGCGCAACACCACCACCCGCAACCACGCCTTCTTCTACCGCAGCACGGGTCGCGTGCAGGGCATCGTCAACGCGTGCTTTTTTCTCTTTCATTTCAACTTCGGTAGCCGCACCAACTTTGATGACCGCTACACCGCCTGCCAGTTTCGCTACGCGCTCCTGCAGTTTTTCACGGTCGTAATCAGAGGTCGCTTCTTCGATCTGCTTACGGATCTGACCAACGCGGCCCTGAATAGCGGATTCTTCACCCACGCCATCGATGATGGTGGTGGTGTCTTTGTTGATCACAACACGTTTCGCCTGGCCCAGGTCTTCCAGGGTCGCTTTTTCCAGCTCCATACCGATCTCTTCAGAGATCACGGTACCACCGGTCAGGGTAGCGATATCCTGCAGCATGGCTTTACGACGATCGCCGAAGCCAGGTGCTTTAACCGCAGCCACTTTCACGATGCCACGCATGGTGTTAACCACCAGGGTCGCCAGCGCTTCGCCTTCAACGTCTTCAGCGATGATAACCAGCGGTTTGCCTGCTTTCGCAACGGCTTCCAGCACTGGCAGCATTTCGCGGATGTTGGAGACTTTCTTATCAGCCAGCAGGATGAATGGGCTTTCCAGCTCAACAGCGCCAGTTTCTGGCTTGTTGATGAAGTATGGGGAGAGGTAACCGCGGTCGAACTGCATACCTTCAACCACGTCCAGTTCGTCTTCCAGACCGGTACCGTCTTCAACGGTGATCACGCCTTCTTTACCGACTTTGTCCATCGCTTCAGCGATCAGTTTACCTACGGTTTCGTCGGAGTTAGCGGAGATGGTACCAACCTGAGCAATGGCTTTAGAGTCAGAGCATGGTACGGACAGCGCTTTCAGTTCTTCAACAGCGGACGCGACAGCTTTGTCGATACCACGTTTCAGATCCATTGGGTTCATGCCCGCAGCAACGGCTTTCAGACCTTCACTGATGATCGCCTGCGCCAGTACGGTCGCGGTGGTGGTACCGTCGCCTGCAGCGTCGTTCGCTTTAGAGGCCACTTCTTTCACCATCTGCGCGCCCATGTTTTCGAACTTGTCTTCCAGCTCGATTTCACGTGCAACAGAAACACCATCTTTAGTGATGGTTGGCGCGCCGAAAGATTTATCCAGCACTACGTTACGGCCTTTCGGGCCCAGGGTCACTTTAACTGCATCTGCCAGTACGTTTACGCCGCGGAGCATTTTTACACGAGCGTCGTTACCGAATTTTACGTCTTTAGCTGCCATGTTCTTATTTCCTCAAATTCTCGTGCGTAAATTACGCTTCAACAATTGCCAGAATGTCGCTCTCGGACATGATCAACACTTCTTCATTGTCGATCTTCTCGGATTTCACGCCGTAGCCATCGTTGAAAATGACGATGTCACCAACTTTAACGTCCAGTGGCTGCACAGTTCCGTTTTCCAGGATGCGGCCCTTACCGACAGCGATGATTTCGCCACGCGTTGATTTTGCTGCTGCAGAACCGGTCAGAACGATGCCGCCCGCAGACTTGGTTTCAACTTCTTTACGTTTGACGATCACACGATCATGTAACGGACGAATACTCATTGATAGCTCTCCTTTGAGAAAGTCATTATCAGTTATGGATGACGCCGGGCCGCACGCGGTTTTCCGGCTAGTGCCCTGAGAGATGGGGATAGCTTTTTCCCCCTTCAAGGGGCAGTCGAAAAAAAATTTGCGAAAGTGTTACCATCGCCTCTCTTTGAGTGGTGGCGGGACGATGTCAATGAGTGGACTCAAGCAGGAGTTGGGGCTGGCGCAGGGGGTTGGTCTGCTCTCAACCTCTTTGTTAGGTACAGGGGTGTTTGCGGTGCCTGCACTGGCGGCGATGGTTGCCGGAAATAACAGCCTGTGGGCATGGCCGGTGCTGATTGTGCTCGTCTTCCCGGTCGCGATTGTGTTCGCCGTACTGGGGCGACATTTTCCCAGCGCGGGCGGTGTGGCGCACTTTGTCGGCATGGCGTTTGGCCCTCGTCTGCAACGTGTCACCGGCTGGCTGTTCCTTTCTGTGATCCCGGTGGGTCTGCCTGCGGCGCTGCATATCGCCACCGGTTTTGGTCAGGCGCTTTTTGGCTGGCGCGACGAAGCTCTGCTCCTGGCCGAGCTGGGTACACTGGCTCTAGTCTGGTGGGTTGGCTCACGCGGGGCCAGTTCCAGCGCCAACCTGCAAACGATCGTTGCGGTGCTGATTGTCGCGCTGATTGCCGCAATCTGGTGGGCGGGTGATATTACCGTGGCAGAAATTCCGTTCCCGGCAGTGAAAGATATTGATCATTCGCAGCTGTTCGCCGCGCTTTCAGTCATGTTCTGGTGTTTTGTCGGCCTGGAAGCGTTCGCCCATCTGGCCTCTGAGTTCAAGCATCCCGAGCGCGATTTTCCGCGTGCCCTGATGATTGGCCTGTTGCTGGCAGGCACCGTGTACTGGGCCTGTACCGTGCTGGTGCTGCACTTTGACGCATACGGTGCAGATAACGCGGCCGCCGCTTCGCTACCGGGGATTGTGGTGGAGCTGTTTGGTGTAAAAGCGCTCTGGGTGGCCTGCGTGATTGGCTATCTGGCCTGTTTTGCCAGCCTGAATATTTACATCCAGAGCTTTGCGCGGCTGGTGTGGTCACAGGCGCGCGATAAACCGGCGAGTCGTCTTGCGCAGTTGTCTAAACGTCAGTTGCCGTTGAATGCGCTTAATACCGTGCTGGGGAGTTGCGTCCTGAGCACATTGTGTATTTACGCGCTGAAGATCAATCTGGACGCGCTAATCATCTACGCCAACGGCATATTTATTATGATCTACTTGCTGTGCATGCTGGCGGGTTGTCGTCTGCTGAAAGGTCGCTATAAAGCACTGGCGGTTGTCGGGGGAATACTTTGCCTGCTGCTACTGGCGATGGTGGGCTGGAAGAGTGTGTACGCCGTCGTCATGCTGGCCGGGCTGTGGGTGGCGCTGTAGTAGGCCCGGTAAGCGAAGCGCCACCGGGCAACAACATCACCGATCGTCTTTATGATCTAAACGGTCGTGCTGGTCATCCTTACGCTGATACTCCCCTTCGAAGGTATCACCAGGCCCGGTGCTGAACCCGCCGCCCGGCATCCGGCTAAAACGCAGATGCGGCAGCAGCTTCAGGGTCAGGTGTTTTTGCACCGGCGGCAACAGCAGCAGCAGACCCAGGAAGTCGGTGAAGAAGCCCGGCAGGATTAACAGCAAACCGGCAATAATCAGCGATACGCTTTTGATCATCTCTGCCGCCGGACTCTCGCCTGCGGCCATCTTCTGCTGCATTAACAGGAAATTTTTGAAACCCTGATTGCGTACCAGCGACATGCCGATGACGGAGGTGAAAATCACCAGAATCAGCGTCAGCAGGACGCCCAGCACATGGGCGACCTGGATAAAAATCGAAATCTCAATGTAAACATAGAGAAAGAAAGCAATAAACGGTATCCAGCGCACTGGCGTCTCCTGTGTGGCAGGTGCCTTTTGGCCCCTGTCTGAATGTGTTCGCGACACGCGTCTGTAAGAGATGAGGACGGTTAGCTAAAATTCAATCGGTTTGCACGGATATTTTTTTTGGAAATATTAAAGCGGTGACCCATTTCACAGATTAATAATTATCATGGAATCGGGTCGATAATAAGTGATCCAGCTTACGGCAATTCGCTATCATCAGCATATGATCTCGAGCAATTGGCCGATTGAGGGAATAATCGTCGGTCAGAAAATATTCAAAACCACATAAATACTGTGTGTTTAGTACAATCCATCGGCAGCTTGAAAAGAAGGTTCACATGTTAAACAACATTCGTATCGAAGAAGACTTGTTGGGTACCAGGGAAGTTCCAGCGGATGCCTACTACGGTGTCCACACTCTGAGAGCGATTGAAAACTTCTACATCAGCAACAGCAAAATCAGCGATATTCCTGAGTTTGTCCGTGGCATGGTGATGGTGAAGAAAGCGGCAGCGCTGGCAAACAAAGAGCTGCAAACCATTCCTAAAAGCGCGGCAAATGCGATTATCGCGGCCTGCGATGAAGTGCTGAACAACGGCAAATGCATGGACCAGTTCCCGGTTGACGTCTATCAGGGCGGCGCGGGCACCTCCGTCAACATGAACACCAACGAAGTACTGGCAAATATCGGCCTGGAGCTGATGGGCCACCAGAAAGGTGAATACCAGTACCTGAACCCGAACGATCACGTCAACAAATGTCAGTCCACTAACGACGCCTACCCAACCGGCTTCCGCATCGCGGTTTATGCCTCCGTTGTGAAACTGGTCGACGCCATCAACCAGCTGGGCGACGGTTTCCAGCGCAAAGCGGTTGAGTTCCAGGACATTCTGAAAATGGGTCGTACCCAGTTGCAGGACGCGGTACCAATGACCCTCGGTCAGGAATTCCACGCGTTTAACGTGCTGCTGAATGAAGAAACCAAAAACCTGCTGCGCACTTCCGAGCTGCTGCTGGAAGTGAACCTGGGCGCCACCGCCATCGGTACACGTCTGAACACGCCGGACGGCTATCAGCAACTGGCGGTTCAGAAACTGGCCGAAGTCTCTAACCTGCCGGTCGTGCCAGCAGAAGATCTGATTGAAGCCACCTCCGACTGCGGCGCCTACGTCATGGTACACAGCGCCCTGAAACGTCTGGCGGTGAAACTGTCCAAAATCTGTAACGACCTGCGCCTGCTCTCTTCCGGCCCACGCGCTGGCCTGAACGAAATCAACCTGCCTGAACTGCAGGCCGGTTCATCCATCATGCCAGCCAAAGTGAACCCGGTCGTGCCAGAAGTGGTGAACCAGGTTTGCTTCAAGGTTATTGGTAACGATACGACCGTGACCATGGCCTCTGAAGCCGGTCAGCTGCAGCTGAACGTCATGGAGCCAGTGATTGGCCAGGCGATGTTCGAATCCATTCACATCCTGACTAACGCTTGCTACAACCTGCTGGAAAAATGCGTTAACGGCATTACCGCGAATAAAGAAGTCTGCGAAGGCTACGTGTACAACTCCATCGGGATCGTCACCTACCTCAATCCGTTCATCGGCCACCATAACGGCGATATCGTCGGTAAGATTTGTGCCGAAACCGGTAAGAGCGTGCGTGAAGTCGTACTGGAGCGCGGACTGTTGACCGAAGCCGAGCTGGACGATATCTTCTCGGCCCAGAACCTGATGCACCCGGCATATAAAGCGAAACGATATACCGATGAAAGCGAACAGTAACCGTTCAGGCTAAGCTTCCGAAAGGCACGTCACTTGTGACGTGCCTTTTTTCTTTTTAGGCGTTACCAAAATACAACAATTCAATATCAACTTGTTAATAAGCAAGGCAGGTCCTTATGTTTGGAGCAGAACTCGTCATCGTCCTGTTGGCGATTTATTTGGGAGCAAGACTCGGGGGTATCGGCATCGGTTTTGCCGGCGGTCTCGGGGTGCTCGTTCTTACCCTTATCTTTCAGATTAAACCCGGCGCAATCCCGTTTGACGTTATCGAAATCATCATGGCAGTTATTGCCGCTATCGCCGCCATGCAGGTGGCTGGCGGTATGGACTACCTGGTGAGTCTGGCGGAGCGTATGCTGCGCCGTCATCCTAAATACATTACCTTCCTTGCCCCGCTGGTGACCTGGTTTATGACCATTCTCGCCGGTACCGGTCACACTGCCTTTTCCACGCTGCCGGTAATTACCGAAGTGGCAAAAGAACAGGGTATCCGTCCATCTCGCCCGCTCTCTATCGCGGTGGTGGCCTCCCAGATTGCGATTACCGCCTCGCCTATCTCCGCGGCAGTGGTGTTCTTCGCCGGTATCCTGGAACCCATGGGCGTAAGCTATCTGACGCTGCTGGCGATCTGTATTCCGGTAACGTTGATTGCAGTCATGATCACCGCCGTGCTGTGTAACTTCCTCGGCGCTGAACTGAAAGACGATCCGGTTTATCAGGAACGTCTGGCCAAGGGCGAAGTGAGCCTGCGCGGTAGCCAGGTCTTCGAACTGAAGCCGCATGCGAAACGCTCCGTGGTGCTGTTCCTGATCGGTATCGTGGCGGTGATGTTCTACGCGACGGCCATCAGTGACACAGTAGGCCTCATTCAGAACCCGGTTCTGCCGCGTAACGAAGCGATTGTGGTGTTCATGCTCACGATTGCGACGCTGATTAGCATCACCTGTAAAATTGACACCAGCGAAGTGCTGAATGCCAGCACCTTCAAATCTGGTATGAGCGCCTGCGTGTGCGTACTGGGTGTGGCATGGCTCGGTGACACCTTCGTGAAAGCGCACATCAGCGACATTCAGACCGTTGCGGGTGACCTGCTGCATAACTACCCATGGCTGCTGGCGGTGGTGCTGTTCTTTGCCGCGACACTGCTTTACTCTCAGGCCGCCACAACCAAAGCACTGATGCCTGCAGCGCTGATGCTGGGCGTAACGCCACTGACGGCCATTGCCTCGTTTGCTGCCGTTTCTGCCCTGTTCGTTCTGCCAACCTACCCAACCCTGCTGGCGGCGGTTGAGATGGATGACACCGGTTCAACCCGCATCGGTAAGTATGTGTTTAACCATGCGTTCCTGATCCCGGGTGTGGTCGCCATTACGCTGTGCGTGATCCTCGGCTTTATCATCGGCGGCGTCGTGCTGTAAACCGCGCGTTGTTGTAAAAATAGTTAAAATCGGGCCGCTCTGCGGCCCGTTTCATTAATGACCAATCGCCTTGCGTGATATAGTGATCCCTTTCGTGATGAGGAGGTCGACTTGTGAACACGCCTGATGCTGTTGTCGTACTGTGTACCGCCCCTGATGAAGCTTCCGCCCAGGATCTCGCCGCTAAAGTGTTGGCCGAACAACTGGCCGCCTGTGTGACACTTCTCCCCGGAGCGACTTCCCTTTACTACTGGGAGGGCAAACTGGAGCAGGAGTATGAAGTCCAGATGTTGCTCAAAACCAACCCGGCAAATCAGCAGGCGCTCCTCGACTGCCTCAAATCTCATCATCCTTACCAAACTCCGGAACTGCTCGTATTGCCAGTTCTCCACGGTGATAACGATTATCTCTCATGGCTCAACGTTTCCTTACGCTGATCCTGCTGCTGTGCAGCACGTCAGTCTTTGCCGGGTTGTTTGACGCGCCCGGCCGTTCGAACTTTATTCCTGCCGATCAGGCATTCGTTTTCGATTTCCAGCAAAATCAGCATGACCTCAACCTCACCTGGCAGGTGAAAGAGGGCTATTACCTGTACCGTAAGCAGGTCAGTATCACACCCGCTCAGGCAAGCGTGGGCGCGCTGCAACTGCCTGCGGGTGAATGGCACAAGGACGAGTTTTACGGCAAAAGTGAAATCTATCGCCAGCGTTTAAGCGTGCCCGTCACGGTGAATCAGGCGGATAAAGGCGCCACGCTTACCGTCACTTACCAGGGGTGCGCCGATGCCGGATTCTGCTATCCCCCTGAGACGAAGATCGTTCCGCTCAGCGAAGTTAACGCGTCTGCCGCTACCGTTGCCCCTTCAGAGGCGAAACGTGAAGGTGAGCCTGCTGCAGGCCTTCCTTTCTCCGCCCTCTGGGCTTTACTGATTGGTATCGGCATCGCCTTCACGCCATGCGTGCTGCCCATGTACCCGCTGATCTCCGGAATAGTGCTGGGCGGAAAGCAGCGTCTTACCACCACCCGCGCGCTGCTGCTGGCCTTTATTTACGTGCAGGGAATGGCGTTAACCTATACGGCACTCGGCCTCGTGGTTGCGGCGGCCGGCTTACAATTCCAGGCGGCTCTCCAGCATCCTTATGTGCTTATCGGCCTGTCGGTGGTGTTTATCCTGCTGGCCTTGTCGATGTTTGGCCTCTTCACCCTGCAACTGCCGTCTTCCCTGCAAACCCGCTTAACGCTGCTCAGCAATCGCCAACAGGGGGGCTCAGCAGGTGGGGTGTTTGCGATGGGGGCTATTGCCGGTTTGATTTGCTCGCCCTGCACTACCGCACCGCTCAGCGCGATCCTGCTCTATATCGCCCAGAGCGGTAATATGTGGCTGGGCGGCGGTACGTTGTACCTGTACGCGCTGGGGATGGGTCTGCCGCTGATCCTGGTCACGGTCTTTGGTAACCGCCTGCTGCCGAAGAGCGGGCCGTGGATGGAGACGGTGAAAACCGCGTTTGGCTTTGTCATTCTGGCGCTGCCGGTATTCCTGCTGGAGCGTATTGTCGGTGATGTCTGGGGTATGCGCCTGTGGGCGATGCTCGGCGTGGCGTTCTTCAGTTGGGCATTTATCGTCAGTCTGGGGGCAAAAAGAGCCTGGATGCGTCTGGTGCAAATCCTCCTGCTCGCTGGCGCTCTGGTAAGCGTGCGTCCGCTACAGGACTGGGCATTTGGCACCCCCGTGGGTCAGACCCAGGCGCATCTGAATTTCACTCAGATTAAGAACGTGGATGAACTTAACAGCGCCCTGGCGCAGGCGCACGGCAAACCGGTGATGCTCGATCTCTACGCAGACTGGTGTGTCGCCTGCAAAGAGTTTGAAAAATACACCTTTAGCGACCCGCAGGTGCAGGGCGCGCTGAACGGGACCGTTCTGCTTCAGGCAAACGTGACCGCCAACAATGCGCAGGATAAAGCCCTGCTGAAGCAACTTAACGTGCTCGGCCTGCCAACCATTTTGTTCTTCAATGAACAGGGTGAAGAACAGCCGGGACAGCGTGTAACCGGGTTTATGGACGCGGCGGCTTTCAGCGCGCATTTGCGCGATCGCCAACCGTAAACAACACTTTAAACGGGACAACCGTTGGGAATAACGGAGGAGAGAACCGTGCAACGCGAAGACGTACTGGGACAAGCCCTGCAATTACTTGAGATTCAAGGGATCGCCAGCACCACGCTTGAGATGGTAGCCGACCGTATCGATTACCCTCTGGATGAGCTTACGCGCTTCTGGCCCGATAAAGAGGCGCTGCTTTATGATGCCCTGCGCTATCTCAGCCAGCAGGTTGATGTCTGGCGCAGGCAGCTGATGTTGAATGAAGAGCTGACCGCCGAACAGAAGCTGCTGGCGCGCTATACTGCGCTGACGGAATGTGTAAGTAACAACCGCTATCCGGGTTGTCTGTTTATCGCCGCCTGCACGTACTACCCCGATCCCGGCCATCCCATCCATCAGTTGGCGGATCAGCAAAAACGCGCGGCGCATGACTTTACCCACGAACTGCTGACCACGCTTGAAGTGGATGATCCGGCAATGGTGGCAAAGCAGATGGAGCTGGTGCTGGAAGGCTGCCTGAGCCGTATGCTGGTGAACCGGAGTCAGGCCGATGTGGATACCGCTCACCGCCTGGCAGAGGACATTCTGCGCTTTGCCCAGTGCCGTATGGGCGGCGCGTTGACGTAAGCGTAATTTGACCTGTTTGCTTCAGAAGTCAGCACATTGCCGCAAACTTAAGCAGTTGAACAGCTTTTCCAGAAATAGTGTTGACGATCGGGTGGGATTGCGGTTTAATGCGCTCCGTTGCCCGGATAGCTCAGTCGGTAGAGCAGGGGATTGAAAATCCCCGTGTCCTTGGTTCGATTCCGAGTCCGGGCACCAAATTCATATCAACGGACCTCCACGGAGGTCCGTTTTTGCATTCTGAGCCCACAAAAATCAATACTTCTACAATCCCTTAATTCCACCTAACTCAATCAACTTCAACCCGTATCAAGTCCCTTGCGAGGGTACAACTGAGGGTATAGTCTGATTCGATAAAATTTATACCCTTTTTACTATCAGGAGACCCCACCAATGGCGCTCACTGACGCTAAAATCCGTGCAGCTAAACCGGATGAAAAACCGTACAAACTTGCCGACAGCGGCAATATGTTTTTGCTCGTTCACCCAAATGGCTCCCGTTACTGGCGGCTCCGCTACCGATTTCTGGGCAAAGAGAAAACACTTGCTCTGGGCGTCTATCCTGAAGTCTCGTTATCTGAAGCAAGGGAAAAACGCGATACGGCGAGAAAGCAGATAGCTGAGGGAACTGACCCGTGCGAACAGAAACGGATCAAAAAATCTGTGCCTGAAACAGCTCAGACATTTGAAGCCATCGCAAGACAGTGGCATAAGAGCAACAAAAAATGGTCTGAATCACACAGTGAGAAGATACTGAAAAGCCTCGAAACGCATGTGTTTCCCTTTATCGGCTCACGTGAAATAACCACCCTCCGGACTCCCGATTTACTTGTTCCCGTTAAAGCAGCCGAAGCAAAGGAGATATATGAAATCGCAGCGCGCCTTCAGCAGCGTATCACTGCAATCATGCGCTATGCTGCCCAGTCAGGCATTATCAGCTATAACCCTGCCGTGGATATGGCTGGCGCTTTAACGACGGTGAAACGCCAGCATCGCCCGGCCCTCGCCTTAAATCGCATTTCAGAGCTCCTTGAACGACTGGATGCATACAGGGGACAACCTCTCACCCGGCTGGCAACTAAACTTACCCTGCTTATCTTCATCCGTTCCAGTGAACTTCGCTTTGCCAGGTGGTCTGAGATCGACTTCAAGAAAGCCATGTGGACCATTCCCCCAGAGCGGAAACCTATTGAAGGGGTGAAGTATTCCCATCGAGGCTCAAAAATGCGGACAGAGCATCTGGTGCCACTCTCTACTCAGGCGCTGGATATTCTGCAGCAGATCCACGCCATCAGCGGAGAACATGAACTGATTTTCACCGGCGACCACAATCCATGGAAACCCATGAGTGAAAATACGGTGAACAACGCATTACGTCTGATGGGCTACGATACAAAGGTCGATGTCTGCGGTCACGGCTTCCGGGCAATGGCCTGCAGTTCACTGATTGAATCAGGATTGTGGTCCAGGGATGCAGTAGAACGCCAGATGAGCCATCAGGAACGTAATGGCGTACGCGCGGCTTATATCCATAAAGCGGAATTTCTGGATGAACGCAGACTGATGCTGCAATGGTGGGCTGATTTTCTGAATGCGAACGCCGAGAAATCAGTGAGCCCGTTTGACTTTGCAAAACTTCAGTCCGGATAGCAACCTACACTAAAAACCGACAGGAAAATGCGGCGATTCAAAAACGCGTGGAACGAGATATAGCATCCAAGTGTGGATGAAATAGCATTTTGGGACGTGTAGACATACCCGATATCCAGAAAGGTGATGATGTAACATCATGCGAATCACATTGAAAATATTTGGAAATAAAAATTACTCATCACCTCATAATTGTTCCCGTATTTAACGAAAATGCCAGGGATTGTAGCTGAGTTTTGCTGGTGTTATATACCATATGTGTGAGTCTAGGTGTCAGAATTGTGTCCTGATGCAGGTAAAAGAGTCAGAGCCATCATGGTCAAGGTAACGATTGTGATCCACTTCGTTACCTTAACATGTTATTTAATATATATTTTAACTCTACTGTGATGAGCTTTGCGTAAACCCCAAAACGCTACCCTCCGTGCCCAGGTTGGAGTGTTGCGTATCAGGTTTTATATGTTGTAATTTACTCAGTATATCTATGGCCTCCTCATTATATATTCCTGCTGTCAGGCATACAGCCTTTAAAACACCAGGCACACCTACCCTATCCCTGACTATTCTTACCGCCTTACTCCCTTCCTCGACTGCTTTAAATTGCAGAGCCTGGCGAGCAACCGGAGATATGATTCCGTAAAGTACCTCAATATAAATACAACTGTCACCGTCTGCCACCTTTTGTCCCGCACGACCAGTCACAGCAAGCATCTCCAGATGTTCACGAGCAGAGTCTGATTCAATCCCATATTGAAGTGCAATTTCTTTGCAGTTAGCTTTATCACCGGAAGCGATTTCCCCTGCCCGCCCATGGAGCGCAGCATGCTCCAGAAGTAGTCTGTCCTCCGGAGAAGAGAGGCCATGAGCGGACATAACAGAACCGATGTGCTCTCCGCTTTTTACCCTTGCCAGAGCAATAAGCAGAACGGCCTCTTGATTATGAGACGTAGCCTGAATTGACTTTATCCTATCACCTGCGAATACCATCAGGTGCTTAAGTGAATGAGCATGTGCACAACCAAATATACGATCCCTCAACGATATGATGTCACTCCGTCTTTTCAGCGCTGAACTTGTCTTGCACACATTATTTTCAGTTGTTTTTTTAACTTTGGGTGTGCCCGACATATTAGTAACGGTGAGCAAATTATGTATTACCCCCACCACTTCATACTGGCCTCCAGATTGTGATCTTGTCATCACATCAGGCAATAACGATTGGTGAACTGGGCTTAGCTCAGGCATGTTTCACTCCTCTTATTTAGCTTAACTAAGGTTAAAATAAAACAGAGGTGATAACTTGCAAAAAACGTCACTATAGCGTGAGGGAGATGCATCCAATTATCAGAACATGTGACCTGCTCCCCGTTGATTAATACACCGCGATGTTAGTAATGTCTTCATAAGCCACATGAGGACATCCCCATGAAGAAGCGTTTTTCCGATGAACAGATCATCAGTATCCTCCGCGAG